>NZ_JAGEQM010000001.1:0-1202019 GCF_017572025.1 Salmonella sp. 32020114201800008SM
AGGGTTGTTATGAATTGTAAACATGTTGTCCTCCCAGACAGAACTAAAGGTACGCCTTTGGCAAGGGATACTTATAATCCCTAAAATCTCAATTATACACGAACTTCACCACAACAGGGGAAGACCCTTGTATACAGTATTTTTGCTTTGGCGGTTTTGTCTGTCAAGGCATGAACCACTTGTTTTTAAATTTTGGGGAACATACTGCGGGCGTGTTTGTTATCGATTTTCCCTGCAGGGCTGATGGGGTCTGGCGTTGACTAAAATTATGTGTGGGGCATGGATGGGGCAAAAGTGGTCTGTGAAGTTCGTTAAAGTTCGTTAATCAAGCTTCATCTCGATCTCGCTCATCCCTTGTTTAAAGCGCTCCTGGACGATCTTTATCGATTTTAAAAACTATGAGTACATGTTATAAAAATGTAGCAAATAGGCCGTTTGTGCCTGAAAAGATGAACATTCTGCGTAGCGCGATTTGCGCAACAGGAATAGACTGGAGTCGACACTCTACACAAAGATGCGAAAGGTTTTTTATGACACAACAGCCACAAGCCAAATACCGCCATGACTATCGCGCGCCGGATTACCAGATTACTGATATTGACTTGACCTTTGACCTCGATGCCGAAAAAACCGTGGTCACCGCAATAAGCCAGGCTGTTCGTCATAGCGCGCCTGATGCGCCTCTTCGCCTTGATGGGGAAGATTTAACGCTGGTATCTATCCACGTCAACGATGCGCCGTGGACAGCATATAAGGAAGAAGAGGGCGCGCTTATCATCAGCGACCTGCCAGAGCGTTTTACGTTACGCATTGTCAACGAGATAAGTCCGGCGGCGAATACGGCGCTGGAAGGATTGTACCAGTCCGGCGATGCGCTCTGTACCCAGTGTGAAGCGGAGGGCTTCCGCCATATTACCTGGTATCTTGACCGCCCGGACGTACTGGCGCGATTTACCACCAAAATTATTGCCGATAAAAGCAAATATCCGTTCCTGCTTTCCAATGGCAACCGTGTTGCGCAGGGTGAACTGGAGAATGGCCGTCACTGGGTTCAGTGGCAAGATCCGTTCCCGAAACCGTGTTATCTGTTTGCGCTGGTGGCCGGTGATTTTGACGTGCTGCGCGATACCTTTACCACCCGCTCCGGGCGTGAAGTCGCATTAGAACTGTACGTTGACCGTGGCAATCTGGATCGCGCGCCGTGGGCAATGACTTCGCTGAAAAATTCCATGAAATGGGATGAAACGCGTTTTGGGCTCGAATATGACCTCGACATCTATATGATTGTCGCGGTGGATTTCTTTAATATGGGCGCGATGGAGAATAAAGGTCTCAATATCTTTAACTCCAAATACGTGCTGGCGCGAACCGATACCGCGACGGATAAAGATTATCTCGATATTGAGCGCGTGATAGGTCATGAGTATTTCCACAACTGGACCGGCAACCGCGTCACCTGCCGCGACTGGTTCCAGTTGAGCCTGAAAGAGGGGCTAACCGTGTTCCGCGATCAGGAGTTTAGCTCTGATTTGGGGTCACGCGCGGTGAACCGCATCAGTAACGTGCGTACCATGCGCGGTTTACAATTCGCGGAAGACGCCAGCCCGATGGCGCATCCTATCCGCCCGGATAAAGTAATCGAAATGAATAACTTCTACACCCTCACCGTTTATGAAAAGGGTGCGGAAGTCATTCGCATGATCCACACGTTGCTGGGTGAGGAAAATTTCCAGAAGGGGATGCAGCTTTATTTTGAGCGCCATGACGGCAGCGCCGCGACGTGTGATGACTTCGTACAGGCGATGGAAGATGCTTCTAATGTCGATTTGTCCCATTTCCGCCGCTGGTACAGTCAGTCCGGCACGCCGATTGTAACGGTAAAAGATGATTATAATCCGGAAACCGAGCAGTACACGTTGACCATCAGCCAGCGCACTCCGGCGACGGCGGATCAGGCGGAGAAGCAGCCGCTGCATATTCCATTCGCCATCGAACTGTACGATAACGAAGGCAACGTCATTCCGTTGCAAAAAGGCGGTCACCCGGTCAACGCCGTGCTGAACGTCACGCAGGCGGAGCAGACGTTTACCTTCGATAATGTTTACTTCCAGCCTGTTCCGGCCTTGCTGTGCGAGTTTTCAGCGCCGGTGAAACTGGAATATAAATGGAGCGATCAGCAGTTGACGTTCCTGATGCGCCATGCGCGCAATGATTTCTCCCGTTGGGATGCGGCGCAAAGTCTGCTGGCCACATACATTAAACTGAATGTGGCGCGTCATCAGCAGGGGCAACCGCTATCGCTTCCGGTGCATGTCGCTGATGCGTTCCGCGCAGTACTGTTGGATGAGAAAATCGATCCGGCGTTGGCCGCAGAAATTTTAACGCTGCCTTCGGCCAATGAAATTGCGGAGCTGTTTGAGGTCATTGACCCGATCGCCATTGCGCAAGTTCGTGAAGCGCTAACGCGTACGCTGGCGGCAGAACTGGCGGATGAGTTCCTTGCTATCTATAACGCCAATCATCTGGATGAGTATCGTGTTGATCACGGCGATATCGGTAAGCGCACGCTGCGCAATGCTTGCCTGCGCTTCCTGGCGTTCGGCGAGACGGAGCTGGCTAATACGCTGGTCAGCAAACAGTATCGCGACGCCAATAATATGACCGATGCGCTGGCGGCCCTGTCTGCTGCGGTGGCGGCGCAGTTGCCGTGCCGAGATACGCTGATGCAGGAGTATGACGATAAGTGGCATCAGGACGGCCTGGTGATGGATAAATGGTTTATCCTGCAATCCACGAGCCCGGCGGAAAATGTACTGGAAACCGTACGCGGCCTGCTCAAACACCGTTCTTTCAGTATGAGCAACCCGAACCGCATCCGTTCATTAATTGGCGCGTTTGCTGGCAGCAACCCGGCGGCGTTCCATGCGCAAGACGGTAGCGGATACCAGTTCCTGGTCGAGATGCTGACCGATCTGAATAGCCGTAACCCGCAGGTAGCATCTCGCCTCATTGAACCGCTGATTCGTCTGAAACGTTATGATGATAAGCGTCAGGAGAAAATGCGTGCGGCGCTGGAGCAGTTAAAAGGACTGGAGAATCTTTCCGGCGATCTGTACGAGAAGATAACTAAAGCGTTAGCCTGACAGTATCCGTTATAAAGAGGTAAGACATGCCCGGTAAGCGTTAGCGCTGCCGGGCATTTTTTTGCCGGACGATGACGCTTCCTGGCGAAACGTGAAGTGAGAATGAAGGAAAACGATTGCTATTTATTGCCGTAGGTCAATTCCCTTTTGCCTTGTTATCGCCCATAATACGCCCCCGGTTTGCACACCGGGAATCCAGGAGAGTTCATGTACTATCCCTTCGTTCGTAAAGCCCTTTTCCAGCTCGATCCAGAGCGCGCTCATGAATTTACATTTCAACAATTACGCCGCATTACAGGTACGCCGCTGGAAGCGCTGGTGCGCCAGAAAGTACCGACAAAGCCGGTTACCTGCATGGGACTTACCTTTAAAAATCCACTGGGGCTGGCTGCCGGTCTGGATAAAGACGGGGAGTGCATCGACGCGTTAGGCGCGATGGGGTTTGGCTCCCTGGAAATCGGCACCGTGACGCCGCGCCCACAGCCGGGTAACGATAAGCCGCGTCTTTTTCGTCTGGTGGATGCTGAAGGTCTGATCAATCGGATGGGCTTTAATAATCTGGGCGTCGATAACCTGGTCGAGAATGTTAAAAAAGCCCATTTTGATGGTATTCTGGGAATTAACATCGGTAAAAATAAAGATACGCCTGTCGAAAATGGCAAAGATGACTACCTGATTTGTATGGAAAAAGTCTATGCTTATGCGGGTTATATCGCCATTAATATTTCTTCGCCGAATACGCCAGGGCTACGTACGCTCCAGTATGGCGATGCGCTGGACGATCTGTTAACTGCCATTAAAAATAAGCAAAACGATCTTCAGGCGATCCACCATAAATATGTGCCGGTGGCAGTAAAGATCGCGCCGGATCTTTGTGAAGAGGAATTGATCCAGGTTGCCGATAGCCTGCTTCGTCATAATATTGATGGGGTGATTGCGACAAATACCACCCTCGATCGTTCTCTGGTACAAGGAATGAAAAATTGCCAGCAAACGGGGGGATTAAGTGGCCGGCCATTACAATTAAAAAGCACAGAAATTATTCGCCGTTTATCCCAGGAGTTAAAAGGACAATTGCCTATTATCGGCGTCGGCGGCATTGACTCAGTTATCGCCGCGCGCGAGAAGATAGCGGCAGGAGCTACGCTGGTACAAATTTATTCCGGCTTTATTTTTAAAGGCCCGCCATTGATTAAAGAAATCGTAACGCACATCTAAACTTTAGCCTTTATCAGACAACCAGGGCTTTATTTCCGGCGCTGGTTGTTTTATATTTCTCCACTGTTGCTTATTTAGACATTTTAGGCTTTTATTATTGGGGTAATAAACGAAGCGGCAAAAGGACAATGCTGTTACGAGTTGCTTAAAAGCGGGAGAGAGGTAATGCGAATTAAACCTGACGATAACTGGCGCTGGTATTATGATGAAGAGCACGATCGTATGATGCTCGATCTCGCCAATGGTATGCTTTTTCGCTCGCGCTTCTCTCGTAAAATGCTTACGCCGGACGCGTTTTGCCCGACCGGTTTTTGTGTGGATGATGCCGCGCTCTATTTTTCCTTTGAAGAAAAATGCCGGGATTTCGAATTAACCAAAGAGCAACGCGCGGAGTTGGTGTTGAATGCGCTGGTGGCGATTCGCTATCTCAAACCGCAGATGCCAAAAAGCTGGCATTTTGTAGCGCATGGCGAAATGTGGACCCCGGGAACGGGCGATGCCGCAAGCGTCTGGTTAAGCGATACGGCGGAACAGGTTAATTTGCTGGTCGTTGAGCCGGGAGAAAATGCCGCGTTGTGTCTGCTGGCACAGCCGGGCGTGGTGATAGCAGGCCGAACCATGCAGCTTGGCGATGCGATTAAAATTATGAACGACAGGCTGAAACCGCAGGTTCACTGTCACAGTTTCAGCCTTGAACAAGCGGTTTAATTTTCCAGTCGTAACGCGGTCTTAGGCACGCAGCTACAGCTCAGAATCGTACCATCGTCACCCATAGCCGATTTTTTCAGCGGACTTACTTCGCCTTCCAGCAAACGTATCCGGCAGCAACCACAGATACCAGCCCGGCAAGAATACGGAATACGAATCCCCTGATTCTCCAACTGTTCAAGTAGTACCTGTTGATTATTCCCGCAGAAGGTTTGCCCCTGCCAGTCGATGGTTACACTCGCGTCCGGGTGTTTATCTGGCGTAACGCTGTCGTCGACCGTTGTGGCGCCATAAGCTTTTGCCGGAGCTGTCGCCAGAATCTCCACTTCATCGCCGACGCGAATGACGCCGCTATTGCGGGCAATCAGATTCTGACCGAAATCCACATCGCCATTGTCCTGGGCGGTACGAAAAGCTTGCAGTGTCGCCAGCGGTTCTCCGGAAGGATGTTTTTGACCCTTTTCAGGGCTGACGGTCGTAAAAATACAGCGGCTACAGGGCTTCACGACGTCAAAAATCACATCGCCAATGCGAAGCACTTTCCAGCTATCTTCCTCCCAGGCCGCTACGCCGGAAACCACTAAGTTTGGGCGAAATTGTTCCATTTGTACGCCTGCCGGACAACGCTGTTGCAGATCGCGCAGCGAGGCTTCGTTGGTCAATAAATACGGGTAGCCATCGGCAAATCCCAGCGGCACCGCGTTATGTCGTTTGACCCGGCGTGTCAACTGCGGCCCAACCCAGCGCAACTGGACATCGCGGGAGAAAAAGCCGCTCAACCATTGATTAATCGCCGTCGGGGCGACGCGAGCGGTAAAATGGTTTCCCCAGACCTCGGTCGGCGCATCCTGCGGGGTGAAATCCGTAAAGCGAACCAGCGCGCTACTGCCGTCTGGCGCGGTCAAATGGAGGCCGTCGTGTAAGGGAGAGGGGGTAAAACGTACCATTTGTGGAAACTGGCGGGCGGTAATAAATGTGCCGTCAGGCTCGGTCACCATGAAGATGCGATCAAAAGCCAGGCCGCTGATATCTGCCAGCGCATGAGTCAGGCCAATGCCGCGCATGGATTTGACCGGATGAATAAAGAGCCGTGATAACGTCGCCACCGTACAGTCCCTCAAATGAAAATAAGCCTTCAACTTTATGACATGGGCGTGAGATTAGCTATAATGCGCAACAATTTTCTTAGCGTAAAAGTGACAATATGAATTCTCTGTTTGCCAGTACGGCCCGCGGGCTGGAAGAGCTGTTAAAAACTGAACTGGAAAAACTGGGCGCCGTAGGGTGTCAGGTTGTTCAGGGTGGGGTCCATTTTCAGGGCGACACGCGGCTTATTTACCAGAGCCTGATGTGGAGCCGCCTGGCCTCGCGTATTATCCTGCCGATGGGTGAGTGCAAGGTCTACAGCGATCTCGATCTTTACCTCGGCGTTCAGGCGATAAACTGGACAGAGATTTTTAATCCTGGCGCGACGTTTGCGGTGCATTTCAGCGGCCTGAACGACACCATCCGTAATAGTCAGTATGGCGCGATGAAAGTTAAAGACGCGATTGTCGATGCGTTTACGCGGAAAAATCTTCCGCGTCCAAATGTGGACCGCGAATCGCCGGACCTCCGTATTAACGTCTGGCTGAATAAAGAAACTGCCAGCATTGCGCTGGATCTCAGTGGTGATGGCCTGCACCTGCGCGGTTATCGCGATCGCACCGGGCTGGCGCCAATTAAAGAGACGCTGGCGGCAGCGATTGTTATGCGTTCCGGCTGGCAGCCAGGTACGCCGCTGCTCGACCCTATGTGTGGTTCGGGGACACTGTTGATTGAGGCCGCGATGTGGGCGACCGATCGCGCGCCGGGCCTGCACCGTGGTCACTGGGGATTTAGCGGCTGGGCGCAGCATGACGAGGCTATCTGGCAGGAAGTGAAAGCCGAAGCGCAGACCCGGGCGCGTAAGGGACTGGCGGAGTATTCCTCTCATTTCTATGGTTCCGACAGCGATGCGCGTGTCATTGAGCGGGCGCGCAGCAACGCCCGTCGCGCCGGTATCGGGGAGCTTATCACCTTTGAAGTGAAAGATGTGGCGCAACTGAGTAATCCATTGCCGAAAGGCCCGTATGGTACGGTGATCAGTAACCCGCCTTACGGCGAACGTCTGGACAGCGAACCGGCGCTGATTGCGTTGCACAGCCTGCTGGGCCGTACCATGAAAAATCAGTTTGGCGGCTGGAACCTGTCGCTGTTCAGCGCTTCGCCCGATCTGCTGGGCAGCCTGCAATTACGTGCCGACAAACAGTTTAAAGCCAAGAATGGCCCGCTGGACTGCGTGCAGAAAAACTATCATATTGCGGAAACCACGGCGGACAGTAAGCCGGCGACGGTGGCGGAAGATTACGCTAATCGCCTGCGTAAAAATCTTAAAAAGCTGGAGAAATGGGCGCGCCAGGAAGGGATTGAATGCTATCGCTTGTATGATGCCGACCTGCCGGAATATAACGTGGCGGTAGACCGTTACGGCGACCGGGCGGTGATTCAGGAATATGCGCCGCCGAAAACGGTGGATGCGCAAAAAGCGCGGCAGCGTCTGTTCGATATTATTGCGGCAACCTTGTCAGTGCTCGGTATTCCGCCGAATAAACTGGTGTTAAAAACCCGTGAACGGCAAAAAGGAAAAAACCAGTATCAGAAAATGAGCGAGAAGGGCGAGTTCCTTGAGGTCAGCGAATATAATGCGCGCTTATGGGTAAATCTGACGGATTATCTCGACACCGGTCTGTTCCTCGATCACCGTATTGCCCGCAGAATGCTGGGAGAAATGAGCAAAGGCAAAGATTTCCTGAATCTCTTTTCTTATACCGGCAGCGCCAGCGTACATGCGGGTCTGGGCGGCGCGCGCAGCACCACAACGGTGGATATGTCCCGCACCTATCTGGAGTGGGCCGAACGTAATTTGCGTCTGAACGGACTGAGCGGCCGCGCGCATCGCCTGATTCAGGCCGACTGCCTGGGCTGGCTGCGCGAGGCGAATGAACAGTTCGATTTGATCTTTATCGATCCGCCGACGTTCTCTAACTCAAAACGTATGGAAGAGTCGTTTGATGTTCAGCGCGATCATGTCGCGTTAATGAAAGATTTAAAACGCCTGCTGCGTAAAGGCGGCACCATCATGTTCTCAAATAATAAGCGCGGATTCCGTATGGATCTGGAAGGGCTGGCGGAACTGGGGCTTACCGCACAAGAAATTACGCAAAAAACGCTCTCCCCGGATTTTGCCCGTAACCGTCAGATTCATAACTGCTGGCTGATCCGCGCCGCTTGAAAGGAAAAGTAAATGTCATTAATCAGTATGCATGGCGCATGGCTGTCGTTCAGCGACGCGCCGCTTCTCGATAACGCAGAGTTGCATATCGAAGATAACGAACGCGTCTGTCTGGTGGGGCGTAACGGCGCCGGGAAATCCACCTTGATGAAGATCCTCAACCGCGAACAGGGTCTGGACGATGGGCGTATTATTTATGAGCAGGATCTGATCGTCGCGCGTCTGCAACAGGATCCGCCCCGTAATATTGCGGGCAGCGTCTATGACTTTGTCGCCGAAGGTATCGAAGAACAAGCGGAATACCTCAAGCGCTATCATGAGATTTCCCGTCTGGTGATGACCGATCCCAGCGAGAAAAACCTCAATGAAATGGCGCGCGTACAGGAACAGCTCGATCATCATAATCTGTGGCAGCTGGAAAACCGTATTAATGAAGTGCTGGAGCAGCTTGGACTCGATCCTAACGCCGCGCTGTCGTCGCTCTCAGGCGGCTGGCTGCGTAAAGCCGCACTGGGTCGGGCGCTGGTCAGCAATCCGCGCGTATTGTTACTGGATGAACCGACTAACCATCTGGATATCGAAACTATCGACTGGTTGGAAGGGTTTCTGAAAACCTTTAACGGAACGATTATTTTTATCTCTCACGATCGTTCGTTTATTCGCAATATGGCGACCCGCATTGTCGATCTCGATCGTGGCAAACTGGTTACTTATCCGGGAAATTACGATCAATACCTGCTGGAGAAAGAAGAAGCGCTGCGCGTAGAAGAATTACAAAACGCGGAATTTGATCGCAAACTGGCGCAGGAAGAAGTCTGGATTCGCCAGGGTATCAAGGCGCGCCGCACCCGTAATGAAGGGCGCGTGCGGGCGTTAAAAGCGATGCGTCGTGAACGCAGCGAGCGCCGGGAAGTGATGGGCACGGCGAAGATGCAGGTCGAAGAGGCGACGCGCTCCGGTAAAATCGTTTTTGAGATGGAAAACGTCGATTACCAGGTAGAAGGAAAACAACTGGTAAAAGATTTCTCCGCTCAGGTACAGCGCGGTGACAAGATTGCGTTAATTGGCCCGAACGGCTGCGGTAAAACCACGCTACTGAAACTGATGCTGGGACAGCTTCAGGCTGACAGCGGGCGCATCCACGTAGGAACGAAGCTGGAAGTCGCCTACTTCGATCAGCATCGCGCCGAACTGGATCCGGAAAAAACCGTGATGGATAACCTTGCGGAAGGCAAGCAAGAGGTGATGGTAAACGGTAAGCCGCGCCATGTACTGGGCTATTTGCAGGACTTCCTGTTTCACCCCAAACGGGCGATGACACCCGTCCGCGCGCTTTCCGGCGGCGAACGTAACCGTCTGTTGCTGGCGCGACTGTTCCTCAAGCCGAGCAATCTTTTAATTCTCGATGAACCAACGAACGATCTTGACGTCGAAACGCTGGAACTATTAGAAGAATTAATTGATGGCTATCAGGGCACGGTACTACTGGTCAGCCACGATCGGCAATTTGTCGATAATACCGTGACGGAATGCTGGATTTTTGAGGGCGGCGGCAAAATCGGACGTTATATCGGCGGCTACCATGATGCGCGCGCGCAGCAAGAGCAGCATCTGGCGACGAAACAGCCGATGGCGAAAAAAAATGAGGAAGTTATTGCCCCTAAAGCAGAAATTGTAAAACGTGGCAGTAGCAAACTAAGCTATAAACTGCAGCGCGAGCTGGAGCAGTTACCCGGTCAGCTTGAAGACCTGGAAGCGAAGCTGGAAGCGCTACAGGCGCAGGTTGCGGATGCGGCCTTTTTTAGCCAACCCCATGAGCAAACGCAAAAAGTTCTGGCCGATTTAAGTCAGGCGGAGCAAGAACTTGAGCAAGCCTTCGAACGTTGGGAGTATCTTGAAGGCCTGAAAAACGGGGCATAACGAAAGGAGCGCCTATGTGTGAACATCACCATGCTGCGAAGCACATATTGTGCCCGCAATGCGACATGCTGGTGGCTTTACCCCGCCTCTCGCATGGGCAAAAAGCAGCATGTCCACGATGCGGCGCAACGTTAACGACCGAGTGGGACGCGCCCCGGCAGCGTCCTACCGCCTATGCGTTAGCGGCACTATTTATGTTGCTGCTTTCTAACCTTTTTCCCTTCGTGAATATGAATGTCGCGGGCGTCACCAGCGAAGTCACGCTTCTGGAAATCCCCGGCGTCATGTTTTCTGAAGATTACGCCAGCCTCGGCACGTTCTTTTTATTATTTGTCCAACTGGTGCCGGCATTTTGCCTGGTGACCATTCTATTACTTGTCAACCGCGCCAGTCTGCCGTTGTCGGTAAAAAAAACGCTGGCAAGGATCTTTTTCCTCCTCAAATCGTGGGGAATGGCGGAAATATTTCTCGCCGGGGTGTTGGTCAGTTTTGTTAAGCTGATGGCCTACGGCGATATCGGCATCGGCAGCAGCTTTATTCCCTGGTGCTTATTTTGTCTCGTTCAACTGCGGGCGTTCCAGTGTGTCGATCGCCGCTGGTTGTGGGATGATATCGCCCCGCAGCCTGTACTGGCGCAGCCGTTAACGCCGGGGATTACCGGTATCCGGCAGTCTTTGCGTTCTTGCGCCTGCTGTACGGCGATCCTGCCTGCGGAGAGTCTCGTCTGTCCGCGTTGCCATACGAAAGGCTATGTCCGGCGTAAAAACAGTTTGCAGTGGACGCTGGCGTTATTATTTACCTCGATCATGCTTTATCTGCCCGCCAATATTTTGCCGATTATGATTACCGACTTACTGGGCTCGAAAATGCCGTCGACCATTCTGGCTGGCGTGATTTTGCTGTGGAGCGAGGGGTCTTATCCGGTGGCGGCGGTTATCTTTCTCGCCAGTATTATGGTGCCGACGCTAAAAATGATCGCCATTGCCTGGCTTTGTTGGGATGCGAAAGGCCACGGTAAGCGCGACAGTGAACGGATGCATTTTATTTATGAAGTAGTGGAGTTTGTGGGGCGCTGGTCAATGATTGATGTCTTTGTCATTGCCGTACTCTCTGCGCTGGTGCGCATGGGAGGGTTAATGAATATTTATCCTGCGATGGGTGCGTTGATGTTTGCTTTAGTCGTCATAATGACAATGTTTTCTGCGATGACCTTTGATCCGCGTCTGTCGTGGGATCGTGAATACGAACCAGGCCATGAGGAGTCCTGATAGCATGGAACCTAAAAAAGGGGAAGCCAAAGTACAAAAGGTGAAAAATTGGTCGCCTGTCTGGATATTCCCGATTGTTACTGCGCTTATCGGAGCCTGGATTCTGTTTTATCACTACAGCCACCAGGGACCGGAAGTTACCTTAATCACCACCAATGCGGAAGGCATTGAAGGCGGAAAAACGACGATCAAAAGTCGCAGCGTGGATGTCGGCGTGGTTGAAAGCGCGACGCTGACTGACGATCTGACCCACGTACAAATCAAAGCGCGGCTCCATTCCGGTATGGAAAAGTTGCTGCATAAAGACTCGGTATTTTGGGTGGTAAAACCGCAGGTGGGGCGTGAAGGCATCAGCGGGCTTGGGACGCTGCTATCAGGCGCGTATATTGAACTACAACCAGGAAGTAAGGGCAGCCAGCCGGAAAGCTATCAGCTTCTTGACTCACCGCCGTTGGCGCCGCCCGATGCCAAAGGTATTCGTGTGATTCTGGACAGCAAAAAGGCCGGTCAGCTCAGTCCTGGCGATCCCGTTCTGTTCCGGGGTTATCGGGTAGGATCCGTTGAAACCAGCTCTTTCGATCCGCAAAAACGGACAATGAGTTATCAGTTGTTCATTAAGGCGCCAAACGATCGATTGGTCACCAGTAATGTCCGATTCTGGAAAGATAGCGGTATCGCTGTGGATCTGACATCGGCGGGAATGCGCGTGGAAATGGGATCGTTGACGACGTTGTTTGGCGGCGGCGTGAGTTTTGATGTGCCGGAAGGACTTGAGCAGGGGCAACCCGTCGCCGAAAAAACGGCGTTTAATCTCTACGACGATCAAAAAAGTATTCAGGATTCGCTGTACACCGATCATATCGATTACCTGATGTTCTTTAAAGATTCGGTGCGCGGATTACAACCCGGCGCGCCGCTGGAGTTCCGCGGTATTCGTCTGGGGACGGTAAGCAAAGTGCCTTTCTTTGCGTCTAATATGCGTCAGGTGTTTAACGACGATTACCGTATTCCTGTGCTGGTGCGCATTGAACCGGAGCGTCTGAAAGCGCAACTGGGAGAAAATGCGGATGTTGGCGCGCATTTGACGGAACTGCTTAAGCGCGGTTTACGCGCTTCGCTTAAAACCGGTAACCTGGTGACCGGGGCGCTGTATGTCGATCTGGACTTTTATCCTAAGGAGCCGCCGATTACCGGGCTACGCGAATTTGATGGTTATGAAATTATTCCCACCGTCAGCAGCGGCCTGGCGCAAATTCAACAGCGACTGGTGGAAACGTTGGATAAGATCAACAACCTGCCGTTGAATCCGATGATCGAACAAGCGACCAATACGCTGTCTGAAAGCCAGCGTACTATGCGTCGGCTGCAAACCACGCTGGATAATATGAACAAGATTACCTCCAGTCAGTCGATGCAGCAGCTTCCGGCGGATATGCAAACGACGTTACGCGAACTTAACCGCAGTATGCAAGGCTTCCAGCCTGGATCGGCGGCGTATAACAAAATGGTGGCGGATATGCAGCGTCTCGATCAGGTGCTTCGTGAGTTACAACCGGTGTTGAAAACTCTGAACGAGAAGAGCAACGCGCTGGTATTTGAAGCGAAGGATAAAAAAGATCCTGAGCCTAAGAGGGCGAAACAATGAAAAAATGGCTAGTCGTGATAATGGCGTTCTGGCTGGCGTCATGTAGCTCCGGCGGAGAGAATAAAAGCTATTATCAGCTCCCGATAGCGCAAAGCGGTGTGCAAAGCACCGCAAGCCAGGGCAACCGTCTCTTATGGGTAGAGCAGGTTTCCGTACCTGACTATCTGGCAGGTAACGGCGTGGTGTATCAAACCAGTGATGTTCAGTATGTGATTGCCAATAACAATCTGTGGGCCAGCCCGCTGGACCAGCAATTACGTAACACGCTGGTGGCGAATCTTAGCGCCCGGCTTCCTGGCTGGATCGTCGCTTCCCAGCCGTTGGGAACCACCCAGGATACGTTAAACGTTACCGTAACCGGATTCCATGGACGTTACGATGGTAAGGTTATCGTCAGCGGGGAGTGGCTATTAAACCACAACGGACAACTGATTAAGCGGCCTTTCCATATCGAAGCCAGCCAGCAGAAAGATGGCTATGATGAGATGGTCAAAGTACTGGCAAGCGCATGGAGTCAGGAAGCGGCCGCTATCGCAGATGAGATAAAGCGGCTTCCCTGAGATAAAAGTAATGTAAATTTACCCGCTTCAGGCCGTGCGCCTGAGGCGGTTTTTTTATTTTTGACGCCGGAAAAATAGTTGTTATGGCTCACATTTTTTGTACAAATGATTTACCGTATAGCTCACAAATATGACATTGGTGTGAATTTTGCGCATTGACGGGCGATCCATTTAGAGGTATTCGTGTAGTGTGATTGCACATTTTGTAATCACTGTTTTCTTTTCCACCAGATACAAATATGAGGGAAACGAGGCATGAAGAGACAAAAACGAGATCGCCTGGAACGGGCACATCAACGTGGATATCAGGCCGGCATCGCCGGACGATCAAAAGAAATGTGTCCCTATCAGACGCTGAATCAACGGTCATACTGGTTGGGAGGTTGGCGACAAGCCATGGAGGACAGGGCGGTAATGGCCTGATTCTGTCTCTTTAGAAAAAGAAACCTCCGCAGTGCGGAGGTTTCGCCTTTATTGGTTTTGCAAGCATGATACCGATAGCGCGGAATATCAATTCAACACTTAGAACGCGGAAGTATCCTGGAACAAACCGACTTTCAAATCGTGTGCGGTATAGATCAGACGACCATCCACCAGAACCTCACCGTCCGCCAGGCCCATGATCAGGCGACGGTTTACGATACGTTTGAAATGAATACGATAGGTGACTTTCCTGGCTGTCGGCAGAACCTGGCCGGTAAATTTCACTTCGCCCACGCCCAGAGCGCGGCCTTTGCCTTCGCCGCCCAACCAGCCCAGGTAGAATCCCACCAATTGCCACATAGCATCCAGACCCAGACAACCGGGCATCACCGGATCGCCGATAAAGTGGCATCCGAAGAACCATAGATCCGGATTGATATCCAGCTCGGCTTCGACATAGCCTTTGTCGAAATTGCCGCCCGTTTCGGTCATCTTAACGACGCGGTCCATCATCAGCATGTTCGGTGCAGGGAGTTGCGGCCCTTTAGCGCCAAACAGTTCACCACGACCAGAGGCAAGAAGGTCTTCTTTTGTATAGGATTCGCGTTTATCTACCATGTTTTATGTAAACCTTATTTTATTGAAGCACGCAGGATAGCTAACACGTGTACGCTGAACAAGTCCGATCAGTTCGGAATAAAAGCGTTCAGCCAACGTAATGGCCACGGGAAACGATGACGGCCTTCCTGTTGCGTCGCCTGCGCGATACGCTCCTGGATAGTCTGCATCAACGTCGTTTGACCTTCGCCATCCCACACCAGATTTAACAGTAGCGGTAAGGCGTCGGTCACGTCGTCTACCGCCCAGATAGTGAACTTCTCTTCTTTAACCGCTTGCAGCAGTTCAGATTTAAGACTGAGATGGCGGACGTTGGCGGCAGGGATAATCACGCCCTGTTTACCGTTTAATTCCCGCTGCTCGCAGATGGCGAAGAAACCTTCAATTTTTTCGTTTAGCCCGCCCACCGGTTGCGCGCGACCAAACTGATCGACCGAGCCGGTAATCGCAATATTTTGATTCACTGGCACATTGGCCAGCGCGCTGATGAGCGCACATAATTCCGCCATTGAGGCGCTATCGCCATCCACTTCGCTGTAGGACTGCTCAAAGGTTAACGAGGCAGAGAAGGGAATTTGTTGCTCCAGCTGCAACTCCGACATCAGGAAGGCCTGCATAATCATCATTCCCTTAGCGTGGATATTCCCGCCAAGTTCAGCCTTGCGCTCAATATCGTTAAATTCGCCATCGCCGATATGCACAACACAGCTAATTCGCGACGGTTCGCCAAAGGCGCGCGGATGCCCGGGAAATTCAATGACGGAAAGCGCATTGATTTGTCCAACGCGTTCGCCTTCGGTTTCAATCAGGATCTGCTCTTGCAGAATCTCATCCTGCATCCGTTCCGCCAGAAAGCCTTCTCGCCATTCGCGTCGGGCAAGCATCAGGCTGAGCGCTTCTGCGCCGCAGGTATCGCCTTCGCATAAAGGCGATGCCTCCTTAAACTGGCGGGCTATCCACAGTGGGCAAAGAGGCAGCGTATCCTGTTCGCCGGTATAGCGCACAGCCTCGCGTATCAGAACGGGCCAGGCATCCGGTGCCGGGGGCGGCAAATTATCGCGTAAAGCGATACGCGTCACCCATTGACACCACAGGGTCATAGCTTCTGCGTCCGCTATCTGTAAATTGTCTTCAAATTCACTGTAGATAGCCTGTTCCGCGAGCTCCGGTTCCATCTCCTGAAAATCAGCCAGTGATTCACGTTCGCCAACCAGAATCACCTTCAGTTTGAGCGGCATTGATGGCACGGAGACCGGTAATGGACGCGACTCGTCAAAGGCCACCCAGTCAAAACGCTCGCGGCTAACGATGGCTTTCAGACGCATCCATAGTAACGGCTGCGCCAGAAGGGTTCGTAAGGAAATAATCAGCACGCCGCCGTTCGCCTGATGAACCAGTCCCGGCTGCAGGATAATGTCGCCGTTATACTGCCGCAGGCAACCAAAGAGCTGTTCGGCTTCGACCCAGTCCGCGCTGACGACTTGTGTGACGGTGGCAAAGTTGTCTTGCGCATTCTGCGCGGCGCGGTAATGAACAGTATGCCCGGAAACGTCATAATGTCCGCCGGTTAATTGTCCGGCATCGGTTTGCAGAGCGCGGACGGCATCTGAAAGTAAAGTGAGATACTCTTGCTCTTCAGGCGCTTTAGTCAGCATAAAAGAGGATGATGCCCACGGCTGTATAAGCTGCTCAAGCGCAAATTGCAGTCGTGGCTGAGTATCACTGAGTAAGGTGTCGTTTTCGTCAGTCGCGTGTGGCTGTGCAAATATCTCCTGATAGCTTTCGCTATCCGGAACCAGATCACGCCATGCAAGTTTCGTAATGGTCAAAGTTGAGGTTTTTTAGTCTGTTGTAAAAGGGGGGATTATAGCCTAACCCGTCACGCTGCACACGCGGAAAGCGAATGCAAAGTAATATGAAGACGTGTAACCATTCACAGGTTCGAGATTCTTTTCTTCAGATGGCTAAAAAACTGATATTCTGATAACAGTTACACGGTAACATTGGGATCACAATGAAATATCAACAACTTGAAAATCTTGAAAGCGGTTGGAAATGGAAATATCTGGTGAAAAAGCACCGCGAAGGGGAGCTGATCACCCGCTACGTGGAAGCCAGTGCTGCCCAGGAAGCCGTCAATTTGTTGTTGGCCCTCGAAAATGAACCGGTGCGGGTAAATGTCTGGATAGACAGGCATATGAATCCTGCCTTGCTTAATCGGATGAAACAAACCATTCGGGCAAGACGCAAACGACACTTCAATGCGGAACATCAGCATACGCGCAAAAAATCTATCGATTTAGAGTTTATGGTCTGGCAGCGTCTGGCGGGCCTTGCGCAGCGACGCGGTAAAACATTATCCGAAACGATAGTGCAACTGATAGAAGACGCGGAGCATAAAGAGAAATATGCCACGCAAATGACCACGTTAAAGCAGGATTTACAGGCGTTATTAGGCAAGAAGTAACGCTGAAAGGCGTTGTCACCCAGACCAGAGCAAAAAACCCCGCGACGCGGGGTTTTTTATCAGACGGAAACTTAAGCCTGCGGCTGAGTTACCACGTCTTTAACGCCTTTAACTTCGATCTCTACGCGACGATCCGGAGCCAGGCAATCGATCAGGGCAGCGCGAGGTTTCACGTTGTCACAGGTGTTGCCGGTAACCGGGTTAGATTCGCCCATACCACGTGCGGAGATTTTGTCAGACGGAATACCTTTGGAGATCAGGTAATCAACAACAGACTGAGCACGTTTCTCGGACAGACCCTGGTTGTAAGCGTCAGAACCGATACGGTCAGTGAAGCCCAGAACGACAACGGAACCGTCTTTCGGATCCAGGTTGCTCAGCTGGCTGTACAGCTGATCCAGAGCCTGCTGGCCTTCCGGCTTCAGGGTAGATTTGTTGAAGTTGAACAGTACGTCAGACTTCAGAGTGAAGTGCTTGGTCTGTACTTCCGGAGCCGGTGCCGGTGCCGGAGCTACTACCGGAGCAGCTTCTTGCTGGCCGAAACGGTAGGAAACACCTACGCTCAGCAGGCCGTTGTCCGGACGGGTGCCGATGGTGTTGGCATCACCGATGTTGTTAGTCCACTGGTATTCCAGACGGGTTGCGATTTCAGGGGTGATGGCATACTCGATACCGCCCGCGAATACCGGGGAAACGCCGGTGTCGTGGTCTTTAGTAGACGGGCCGCCAGGGACGTTAGACTTGGTGTCTGCACGCCATACCATACCACCCAGACGGGTATAAACGTCCAGATCGTCAGTGATTGGATAACCCAGTTTAGCGGTCAACTGAACGCCCTGAGCTTTATAAGCGCCATTGATGTTGTCGCCTTTGTACGGCATACGGCCTAACCAGTCGTAGCCCATTTCAAAGCCAACGTACGGGTTAACCTGGTAACCACCAAAAGCACCTGCGCCCAGTTGGTTTTCATGAGTCGGGCCATCATTGTTAATGAAGCCGGTGTCATGGTACTGAGACCAGCCCAGTTTAGCACCAGCGTACCAGGTGTTATCTTTCGGAGCGGCCTGCGCTACGGTAGCGAAACCAGCCAGTGCCACTGCAATCGCGATAGCTGTCTTTTTCATTTTTTGCGCCTCGTTATCATCCAAAATACGCCATGAATATCTCCAACGAGATAACACGGTTAAATCCTTCACCGGGGGATCTGCTCAATAGTTACTCTACCGATATCTACGGCTTATGCTGAGCACCCCTGGCGATGTAAAGTCTACAACGTAGTTGGAAACTTACAAGTGTGAACTCCGTCAGACATGTGAAAAAAACATGACGGATATACACATCATTTAACAGTTTCAGATGATAAATCGTACAGCAAAAATTGCGGAAACCGCTTCTGACAAGCGTTCTCGCAAAAAAAACGTTAGCACTCAAAGGAGATACGTTCGCGTAAAAAAAAGTCCAGGATAAATCCTAATTTTACTTAATGATACAAATTAGAGTGAATTTTTAGCCCGGAATGCTGTCTCCTGGGTAAAGCGTGCGCACGTACAGGGCGCATGATAAACCCTACCGCATTACCTACCTTCGCTGCTTCAACCAGGCTGGCATGTTCTTCTTCTGTCAGTTCTTCAGTCATCCAACCAATTACCACGCTGTAATTTCCTGTACGCAAAGCGCGGATCATCGACTCCAGCGTATGACGAGGCGCAAGCTGGCTAATTTGCATCACTTTCGTTAATGGCAAACCTGAAGACTGTACCCATTCACGGCTGAGCTTTTGCTGCGGCGTGAGCCAGAGCTGCCAGCGTGATTGTTGGCCTAACTGACGGAGTAAAGGCAAAAGCAGGAGTTGCGCCATCATGGGCTGGTCTTCGTGGTAGACAACTTCACTGACCAGTCCTGCCGCGGCATTTTCCGTAGCGGTGCGCGCAGCGTTGTGGGTAGTGGTAGGAAATGACGAAGAACGATTTGCATAACCTGAAGTGTACATAATCAATCCAGCCCTGTGAGTTACTGTATATTCATACAGTACCCCTGTGGCGATGAAAGATCAACTCTATTTTCGGAAACTGTCTCGCAATTTTTATTCTTAGTGGCGTCAAAAATAAAAATCATCTTGCTCGCGGAGTATAAGTTGCCTATTTTCGTCATTAACGGATCCGTTACTGCAAATCATTCTTTTACTTTATGATTTAAAAGGAATTTTATGAGAGCACTCTCTTATGACAGGATCTATAAATCGCAAGAATATTTGGCCTCTTTGGGGACGATCCAGTATCGATCTTTATTCGGTAGCTATAGTCTGACCGTGGAGGATACCGTCTTTGCGATGGTGGCTAATGGCGAGCTTTATCTCCGCGCCTGTGAAGAAAGCGTACCCTACTGTGTGAAGCATCCTCCCGCCTGGCTCATGTTTATGAAGTGTGGACGTCCCGTTATGCTCAACTATTACCGGGTGGATGAAAGCCTGTGGCGCGATCAGCAGCAGCTGGTGCGTTTATCGAAGTATTCTCTTGACGCGGCAATGAAGGAAAAACACAGCCGTATTTTACAGCACAGACTCAAAGATCTCCCCAATATGACCTTCCATCTGGAAACATTGCTCAATGAGTCAGGGATAAAGGACGAAAATATGTTACGCATACTGGGCGCGAAAATGTGCTGGCTAAGGTTGCGACAAAGCAATCCCTTGCTGACGGTGAAAGTTTTGTATGCCCTGGAAGGCGCAATTGTCGGCGTACATGAAGCGGCGCTCCCGGCGAGTCGTCGCCAGGAGCTTGCCGACTGGGCTCATTCGCTTACGGCTGGGTAATTAATGTAGAAGTCGGCGGTGAAATTTGCCGTTGCAAGCGTCCAATCTCGGGCAGTAAGGCAATGAGCAAACCAATTTGTTGAACAACCAGAGGTTCTTTGCTGTCCGGACGTGTTTCCAGTGACTGAACTCGCTGCTTTAAACCCTCCAGCGCCTGGTGTACGCGCTGTTCGTCTTCAGGTTGATGATGAAGCGCATCATCAACGTAGCAGACCGCGTCATCCAGAAGCCCCAACACGTCCGGATTACTGAGCTTTTCGCGGTGCGCGCCGAGGGCGGAGATATAGCTGGTAAAAGTGTGATTGAGGCAAAGCAGCCTGAACGCCGCCTCCCGGGTTTCAGCCGTGACGTCGGGTTCGCTCGACATATTAGAAACCACGGATGCCAGTTCTGCATCGCGGTTGTGCGCGTCGCGTCTGGCAATGCGATAGGCCAGGCGGTTATCCCGTCCCTGGTGATATTGCTCAAGGATCGCATCAAGGTAGCGGCAATTAGCATCGGTGGCGCGCTGGAGTACCCGGGGAAGGTTGCGAAAGCGCCAGTCCGGCCAAATAAAGCTGACCGCAGCCCAGGCGATAGCGCAGCCAATTAACGTGTCGACGACGCGCGGTAACGCTACCTCAAAGCCTTCGCCCAGGAGGTTAAAGCAGAGTAATACCAGCAGGGTGATGAACATCGTTGCATGGGCATACTGCACATTACGGAATGCGAAGAAAAGCACGCCGGTAATCACCAGCAGAACTAACTGTCCTTCAAGCGAAGGAACAAACCATAAAATCGGCAGGCCGATAGCAACGCCTACCAACGTGCCGATAATCCTGAGCGCAAGGCGATGGCGGGTCGCGTTATAGTTAGGCTGGCAAACAAACAGGCTGGTGAGCAATATCCAGTACCCGTGGCGCATCCCGGTAATTTGGATGAGAGCATAACCGATGCACAATACCAGCGACATGCGTACCGCATGGCGAAAGAGAGCGGACTCCGGGGTAAAATTACGGCTCAGACGCAGCCAGATGTCGCTAAACCCGTGCAGGCTATCATCAGCCAACTGGTTTTCTGACTCATTGCGCGGCATTGCCTGGGCCTGCTCCGACTCGATCGTCGCCAGTTGCGCATCAATGGCGCGTAGGTTGGTTAATAAGAATCCAAGCGTATTCAGCAGCTCTAAAGAAGCGCCGCTGGCGCGCATACGTTCAAGCGCGGCGTCAATGTGGGTAAAGACGCGTTCAAAACGCGGATCATGCTGGTACGGCGTACGCAGTAAGATACAGCGCGCCAGCTGCGTACAGGCCTGCGCCTGCATCGACATCAGACGCTGAAAGCGGAACATGACGTCGCTATGGCGAAAATAATCGCGCAGTGTCTGGTATTGAATATGCGAAGAACTGGCGCGTTCATGAATATCCTGCGCCACAAAATAGTAATGGAGGGTGCGGCGCGTACCGCGTTGACCGCGATCGCCGCGCAGGCGACTCAATAACGACACTTTCGTTTGGTTCAGCGTCGCCATTAACTGCCCGTTCGCTAACGCTAAATCATAGAGCGGCGCCTGGCTTTCATCTTCAATATCAGGATCAAACAGACGTGATTTCAGTTCCAGATAGTGCGCTAACTGTTCGTAACTGCGTGCCAGATTATCCTGCAACGGACGGATCGGGAATAGCAGATGCCCGGTTAGCGTCAGTAGGTTATACCATACTGCGCCTGCCAGCAGGAGCAGTGGTTGCTGATACCAGTGATCGTATAAAGAGGTACCCAGCATCGTATAGATGGCAATGAGTAACGCGCCGAACGCGATGGTGGCATAGCGTTGCCCCAGTCCTCCCAACAAAATAAACCCGCTGGTGGATAACGTTAAGCCCAACGCAAATAGCCACGGCCAGGGAAAGAGCAGCTCCACAGAAGCCGACGCGATAAAAAAGCAAATTAAGGTAATGATTAAATTACGCAAGCGTCCGGCAAGGCGATCGTCGAGATCGGTTAGCGCCGCGGCAACCATACCGAGCGTGAGCGGGATGGTCAGTTTGACGTCGCCCAGCCACCAGGGCAGGGCGGTGGTGC
Organism: Salmonella sp. 32020114201800008SM; assembly: GCF_017572025.1. Lineage (NCBI taxonomy): Bacteria > Pseudomonadati > Pseudomonadota > Gammaproteobacteria > Enterobacterales > Enterobacteriaceae > Salmonella > Salmonella sp. 32020114201800008SM. The sequence goes on from NZ_JAGEQM010000001.1 coordinate 22,157, forward strand.
CGCACAGAGCGATAAAAATGCGGATGTAATACAGCCAGGTACTGTTCCAGGTATAACGGCGAATCAACGGACTTAACATAAAGGCTATTTGTCCCGATCATTCAAAATGGCGGCGCGCGTTAGCTTCTCGCGCGGCGCGAGCGGTTTCTACAGAGACGACGCGGCGACCGACAGGCCAAAGCGCAATCGCGGCAATTTTAAAGTTCGCAATACCGACAGGTATCCCGATGATAGTGACACACTGCGCGATACCGGAGGCAATGTGCATCAGGCATAGCCACCAGCCGAAAAAAAGTAACCAGAAAATATTCAGCACGGTACCGCCAGTATTCATTAATACGCTTTTCGCCGCCGGATTAAGTTCGTCAACGTGAATGGCTTCATTACCGTAAGGGAACAGGGACAGTTTGGTTATCTCCCAGCAGGAGCGGGTCAACGGCAGGGTAAAAATAAGCACAATACTGACCAGCGTCGCCAGCAGCCAGGCCAGCGTAGTGGCAAAGCCGCCCAGTACAAAGTTTAAAATATTCAGAACGGTACGCATAAACCCTCAGTTCATTCCGGTTTTCTATCACTGCGGGCAATTGTAACGTTTTTTTAGACTGGAGCACGTTTTCTCTGGCGGTTACACTGATAAGCACATCTTTACGTCTGGATTCGCTGAGTCATGGAACTGAAAGCAACTTCTCTTGGAAAACGTCTGGCGCAACACCCGTATGATCGTGCCGAGATCCTCAACGCTGGGGTGAAAGTGTCTGGCGACAGGCATGAATATCTTATTCCATTCAATCAGTTATTGGCGATTCACTGTAAGCGTGGGCTGGTATGGGGCGAACTGGAGTTTGTCCTGCCGGAGGATAAAGTCGTGCGTTTGCACGGTACCGAGTGGTCGGAAACCCAGCAATTCCATCGCTATCTGGACGCGCACTGGCGTCGCTGGAGCCAGGAGATGAGTGATGTCGCCGCGCAGGCATTACAAGAGCAATGGGCGCGTATTAGTGAGCGAACGGGCGAAAACCAATGGCTTACCCGTGAACGCGTTCGGGGGCTGGAACACGAAATTCGCCAGACGTTTGCCGCTTTGCCGCTGCCGGTCTCACGTCTGGAGGAGTTTGCTCACTGTCGCGAGATATGGCGTAAGTGTCTGGCCTGGTTACAGGATAGCGAGGGAAGTCGGCAGCAGCATAATCAGGCGTATGCTGATGCCATGCTGGAAGCGCATGCCGACTTTTTTACGCAGATAGAATCTTCTCCGCTTAATCCTTCCCAGGCCAGGGCGGTGGTTAACGGCGAATCATCGTTACTGGTACTGGCGGGCGCGGGAAGCGGTAAGACCTCGGTGCTGGTGGCGCGCGCGGGTTGGCTGTTGGCGCGCGGACAAGCAGATGCGGGGCAAATTCTTTTACTGGCGTTTGGTCGCAAGGCGGCAGAGGAGATGGATGAGCGTATCCGCGAGCGCTTACATACGGAAGAGATTACTGCCCGTACGTTCCATTCGCTGGCGCTGTATATTATTCAGCAAGGCAGTAAAAAAGCGCCGGTTATCAGTAAGCTGGAAAGTGACGCCACCGCGCGGCATCAGCTATTTCTGCGCACCTGGCGTCAGCAGTGTAGCGAGAAAAAAGCGCAGGCCAAAGGCTGGCGTCAGTGGCTGGAAGAGGAGATGCAGTGGGTAGTGCCGGAAGGTAATTTCTGGGACGATGAGACATTGCAGCGGCGTCTGGCCCCTCGCCTGGATCGTTGGGTCAGTTTGATGCGTATGCACGGCGGCGCGCAGGCAGAAATGATCGCTGGCGCGCCAGAGGAGTGCCGCGAGCTGTTTGGCAAACGCATTAAGCTGATGGCGCCGCTGCTAAAGGCCTGGAAAAGCGCGTTGAAAGCGGAAAATGCCGTTGATTTCTCCGGGCTGATCCATCAGGCAATGGTGATCCTCGAAAAAGGGCGTTTTATCAGCCCGTGGAAGCATATTCTGGTCGATGAATTTCAGGATATTTCCCCGCAACGGGCGGCGCTGTTAGAGGCGTTGCGCAAGCAGAATAGCCAGACTACGCTGTTTGCCGTTGGCGATGACTGGCAGGCGATTTACCGTTTTAGCGGGGCGCAGCTCTCCTTAACGACGGCGTTTCATCAGACGTTCGGCGAGGGCGAGCATTGCCACCTGGACACCACGTACCGTTTTAACAGTCGGATTGGCGATATTGCCAATCGCTTTGTACAGCAGAATCCGCACCAGCTTAAAAAACCGTTAAATAGTCTGACCCCAGGCGATAAAAAAGCGGTGACGTTATTGGATGAAAGCCAGTTGGACGCGTTACTGGATAAATTATCCGGCTATGCGAAGGAAGATGAACGTATCCTGGTGCTGGCGCGCTATCACCATCTGAAACCCGCGAGTCTACAAAAAGCGGCGACTCGCTGGCCGAAGTTACAGATAGACTTCATGACTATCCATGCCAGCAAAGGCCAACAGGCCGATTACGTGATTCTTGTCGGATTGCAGGAGGGTAACGACGGTTTCCCCGCCCCGGCGCGAGAATCCATTATGGAAAGTGCGCTTCTTCCTCAGGTTGAGGATTTTCCGGACGCTGAAGAGCGGCGTTTGTTATATGTGGCGTTGACGCGCGCGCGTGCGCGGGTCTGGCTGCTTTTCAATAAAGATAATCCCTCGCGCTTTGTGGAGGCGCTTAAACAGCTGGAAGTGCCAGTGGCGAGGAAGCCCTAAAGCGCGGGCGGTACAGCATCCCGCCCGCGTAGCGGTTATTTCAGGCGCTCGGCCAGATAACGCGCATAATCCGGAATAAGAATATCTACAGCGTCATTAAAATGCGGGGACTGGATGATAAAGTCCGCCGTTGAGACGTTAGTGGCGACAGGGATATTCCATACGGTGGCCAGACGCAGTAGCGCTTTGACATCGGGGTCGTGCGGTACCGCGTTAAGCGGGTCCCAGAAGAAAATCAACACGTCGATTTTCCCTTCTGAAATGAGTGCGCCAACCTGCTGGTCGCCGCCCATCGGGCCGCTCAGCATCGCATTAACGTCCATACCGGTTGCGCGCTGGATCAGATTCCCCGTGGTGCCGGTTGCATAAAGAACGTGTTTTTCCAGCAACGGCTGATGGCGTTCCACCCAGTTCATTAACATCTGTTTGCAGTGGTCGTGAGCAACCAACGCGATATGTTTGCGCGTCGGCAAGGTGCGAGTCGTCAGTTCCATAATTCGATTCCGTAGTTAACCTGTCTACAGATTACTGGAAGCGCTTGATGCTGCAAGAGAAAGAGAAAAAAATTGCGCGCTGGGACAACTCATATCAAGAGGGCGGCTGTTTTTCCGCCCATTGCAGAAAATGATGGCGTGTCTGCGGGTCGGCCAGTCGGAACCAATATTTCAGCCGCTGTTCTGTCAGAGTTTGTGATTGCGGCGGTACGGTATCAAGCTCTGAGACGTCGGAAAGTAATGTGCTGTCGTCTGCCATCATCGTGGCGAACTGAGGAAGCGAGGCGCGTTTCGCCGATTTATTATAACGCTCGGTCTCTATTTCATAATCGACCACTTTAGCCGTAGAAGTAATGGCCAGAATATCGAGTTTTACCGGAATGGGCATGGCGTCGCCGTCCAAAAGCGCCAGACGCGGCGCCGCGTTAAAATGCGAGGCTTCGCGCTCGTTTTCCAGCCGCGGGAGCTGGAAATTGACCTGACTTATCAGTTGGGTATCGAAACTTATCACCAGCGGCGGAGAAATATAAAGCCGCTCTTCATTACCGGGCAGGCGGATGGTTTTTTCCACCCGGAAAACGAGTTGATGCGGCCCGTTTTCCAGTTCAATGCTCTCTGCGCCGCGTAATAAAGAGCTGGACACCTTTTTGCCGTCCAGCACCAGCAGATCAACCTCATTAGACAAACGGAGCGTTGTGGCAAAAACAGTCACCGGCAAACAGAGAGCAAGGAAGGTGGCTAGCGCGCCGGTTTTCATAAGGTTCTCCTGTCCAAAGGCCGTCTGGCTAATAATGTATCGAAATTTTTCTTAGATCATGTTTACTAACATATAGACATATTTTGGCGTTTTGCTCTCATACATCGGTATGGGATGAATGGTTGCTATGTCAGGTTTGTCGTACACTTTGCAAAACAGCCAGGAGAAAGATGATGAAAGAGACCGATATTGCTGATGTTTTGACGTCCACTCGCACTATCGCGCTGGTAGGTGCGAGCGATAAACCCGATCGTCCAAGTTATCGGGTAATGAAATACCTGCTTGAACAGGGCTACCATGTGATTCCGGTTGCGCCAAAAGTCGCGGGTAAGACATTGCTGGGGCAACAGGGGTATGCCACGCTGGCGGACATTCCCGAAAAAGTCGATATGGTGGATGTTTTTCGCAACTCTGAAGCTGCATGGGGCGTCGCGCAGGAAGCTATCGCCATCGGCGCAAAAACGCTATGGCTACAGCTTGGCGTGATCAACGAACAGGCGGCGGTGCTGGCGCGGGATGCAGGCATGACCGTGGTGATGGATCGCTGCCCGGCGATTGAGATCCCTCGCCTGGGGCTGGCGAAATAAAAGTTTAAATGGCCGGATATCGCTTTCCGGCCTTTTAAATACAATCAGTTACGTAGTCGCGGCGCCTGAAGCTGCTTGCGAATGGTACGCGCCAGTTCATCCATCGATGGCTGTTCTGGATGCTCGTCCCGCATTTCGCTTCGCAACTGGGCCTCGGCCAGATAAGTATGCACTGGCTGACCATCATCATCTTCCATTACCACGTGGTACCACGGAGCGGCGCGAAGTTCGTCGTTAACCGCCAGTTCATCAGGCGACGGCTCATCAAGCGAATATTCCGGGTCGATATCGACGACCACTCCGAGGTAACCTAACAGGGAATGGCGGACCTGTTGGCCGATACCGAATTTGCTGGCTATCATAGTCACCTCCCGGGAAATAGATACCCTTTATATGAGGATACTATTCCACTTTTCAAGTTACATGACGCGACAGGCAAACCCTTTCAGATACAGCCCTTCCGGGTAGGTGGCGATCACCGGGTGATCGGCGGCCTGACGGAACTGCTCTATAAATTGTACATCACGACCGGCATCTATTGCGGCATCGGCAATGATTTTCTGAAATAAATCGCTGGTCATCAGTCCGGAGCAAGAGAATGTCAGCAGTATGCCGCCTGGATTGAGCAGTTGAATCGCTAACATGTTAATGTCTTTATAGCCCCGGCAGGCGCCCATTAACTGGCTTTTATTTTCAACGAATTTGGGCGGGTCCATGATGATGACGTCGAATTTTTCGCCGTGTTCACGGTAAGCGCGCAGCAACTTAAACACGTCGTCGCGCACGAATTCGGCTTTGCTCAAGTCCAGTTGGTTCAGTTCAACGTTTTGCCTGGCGATATCCAGCGCATCCTGTGAGGTATCCACGCTGACAACCTGGCGACAACCGCCCATTAACGCCGACACGGCAAAACCGCCGGTATAAGAGAAGCAGTTCAGTACCCGCTGATTTTCCACGTAGCGGCGCGTCGCCAGACGACTGTCGCGCTGATCAAGATAATAACCGGTTTTGTGGCCGCCCTGGATATCGACCAGCAATTTCATACCGTGTTCTTCAATTGGCAAAAGCGCAGGCGGCAGTTCGCCAGTGACCGGACCTTGCGTCAGCGCCATCCCTTCTTTTTTCCGCACGGCGACGTCGCTGCGATCGTAAATAGCGCAATCCGGATAGCATGTTTGCAGCGCGCTAATTAATGCGGCGCGTTGATATTCGGCCCCGGCGCTGAGCAGTTGCAGCACCAAAAAATGACCAAAACGATCGATAGTGACGCCAGGCAGGCCATCGGACTCACCGGCGATCAGACGATAGCTATCCAGGCCGTCTTTTTTCGCCAGCCAGTCGCGCCACTGCTGCGCCTGGCGCAGGCGGCGGGTGAAAAACGCAATATCAATGGATTCTGCTTTATCAAATGTCCAGACGCGCGCGCGGATCTGGGAGGCTGGTGACCAGGCGCCGCGTGCTAACCACTTTCCCTGATGGTCGACGATATCGATAGTTTCACCGAGGTTGGCTTTGCCTTCCAGACGGGATACGGCGCCGGAAAAGACCCATGGGTGGCGGCGGAGTAAAGATTTTTCTCGCCCTTTGCTGAGGACTAAACGGGGATATTGCGGAAATGTAGATTCAGTCATGCGGAGTAACCTCTCACAAACAGTGACGCGGGCCGGATGATAGTTCCAGCCTGGGACCGTGAAAACGAAATGGCGCGTAGGGTAGCACAGATGAGAGGGGCAATCACCAGCGTATGGCGGTGAGCGTTTCTGCACAAAATAGAATCGTAAAGGCACAGTTTCTTCAGCGGACGCTTTTTATAGTGTTATTTCTTTACATGAAGAAGGAAATACAATGAAAACAGTCTTCTCTTTGACCGCAGCCGCAATGATGGCATTGAGTGGCGGCGTATCTGCCGCGTCGGCGTTTAGCCTCAGTAGCGCGGATATTCCGGCGGATTTTCGTTTAACGCAACAGCACGTCTTTAAAGGATTTGGTTGTAGCGGAGAAAATATTTCGCCGCAGCTGAGCTGGCGCAATCCGCCTGCCGGAACCAAAAGCTACGCTATTACCGTCTTCGATCCTGATGCGCCCACCGGAAGCGGCTGGTGGCACTGGACGATGGTGAATATTCCTGCGCAGATTCACGACCTGCCGACGGGGGCTGATAAAAAAACGTTACCCGCCGGAGTGGTGCAGGGACGTAATGATTTCGGTTATGCTGGCTTTGGCGGCGCCTGTCCGCCGCCGGGCGATAAGCCTCATCGCTATCAGTTTACTGTGTGGGCGCTGAATACGGCAACACTGCCGCTCGACAGTGAATCGAGTGGCGCGTTGGTAGGGTTTATGCTGAACGCGCATGCGATTGCGAAAGCACAATTCACGGCCACATACGGAAGATAAAACAGAGGACGGCACGGTGCAGGAGATGCATATTCGACATCAGGATCTTACGACGGCAGAGGTGCGTTCCAGTCATCTGCACCGTTTGCATCGTGTTACGCTTTTTTCCGCCGCTATCTGCCATATTACGCAGGGCAGTAAAGTCATCATTCAGGATGATAGCCGCCTTGTCGCCGGGCCGGGCGAGTTGATTATTATTCCGGTGAACACGCCGCTGGAGATTATTAATCAGCCTGCGCAGAACGGTTTTCGCTCCGACCTGTTGTTACTTTCACCGGAGATTATTGCTCGCTTTAAAACGATGTACGTTCAGGATTATCCACCGGCAAACCTGACATCGCTGTGTACCCCGATGAGCCGTAGCCTGACATTTATGTGGGAGAACGTGTTGGATGCTGTGCGCCAGGGCTTACCTGTCGGGCTACAGGAACATCAGGCGATGGGGTTACTGTTAGCGCTTTTGCATGATGGCGCGGCGGGACCGCTGCTTATTGAACGGCGTTACACCCTCACGGAGCAGGTGCGGCAACTGATTATGCTCTCACCTGCTAAGCTATGGACAGCCCAGGAGATAGCCCGCCGTCTTGCTATGGGAACATCGACGCTGCGTCGGCGTTTGCAGCGCGAATCGCAGAGTTATCGGCAAATTATTGAAGAGGTACGCATGTCCTGCGCGCTTTCTCAACTGCAATCGACGACGCTGCCGATCGGCGAAATAGCGCTACGGTGCGGCTACCTGTCGGGGTCGCGATTTACGGCCAGATTCCGCCAACATTATGGGTGTCTGCCTAGTCAGGTACGTTAAGTATGTCCTGTATGCGTCTTCACCGTTGATTATGAAAGGAGAACCATCATGTCGAACGTCTGCATTATCGCCTGGGTTTATGGTCGCGTTCAGGGCGTCGGGTTTCGCTATACCACGCAGCATGAGGCGCAGCGGCTGGGGTTAACCGGCTATGCGAAGAATATGGATGACGGAAGCGTAGAAGTGGTGGCCTGTGGCGACGCGGCGCAGGTAGAAAAGCTCATCAAGTGGCTGAAAGAGGGCGGGCCGCGCTCTGCTCGTGTGGACAAAATCCTCACTGAACCGCACAGCCCTCGCGAGACGTTAACAGGCTTCAGTATTCGGTATTAAATACATTTTACCGGCTTGGGCAGACCGGCGATTTTGGTCGCTTGCTTTGCCGGGCCTTTCGGGAACAGACGATACAGATAGCGGCTGTTGCCTTTTTCTTCGCCGAACTTATTCGCCATCGCTTTTACCAGCATTCGGATGGCGGGAGAGGTATTAAACTCCAGGTAAAATTCGCGCACGAAGCGCACGACTTCCCAGTGTTCCGCAGAGAGCTCAATGCCTTCATTGGCGGCGATAGCGACTGCCAGCGCTTCACTCCACTGCGTCGTCTCTTTCAGATAGCCTTCGCTATCAGTACTGATTTCTTTACCTTCAAAGATCAACATAACGTTTCACTGCGTAATCAACACGGACGGCAGTGTAGCAAAAAATAAAGCCCTGCATAAGCAGGGCTGGAAGAGGGGAATGTCGATTAGTCGCGGCTGGCGAAGCCCAGAATGCTGAGCAGGCTGACAAAGATGTTGTACAGCGAAACGTACAGACTGACGGTCGCACGAATATAGTTGGTTTCACCGCCGTGAATGATGTTACTGGTTTCATACAGGATAGCGCCCGAGGAAATCAGGATAAACACCGCGCTAATCGCCAGGTGCAATGCAGGCAGTTGCAGGAAAATATTCGCCACCATACCAATCAGCACGACGACGATCCCGGCCATTAACATACCGCCCAGGAAAGACATATCCTTACGGGTGGTCAGAACGTAAGCGGAGCAGCAGAAAAATACTAACGCGGTACCACCCAGCGCCAGGCCAATGACATCGCCCATGCCTGCTGACAGATAGGCGTTAAGAATCGGGCCCAGGATATAGCCGAGGAAGCCGGTAAACGCAAAAGCAGACAGGATACCGACCGGCTTATTGGCGGTTTTATAGGTCAGGAACATCAGCCCATACATACCGACCAGCGTCAGAATCAGGCCGGGGGAGGGCAGCATCAGTACCGTACTGGCTGTCGCGGTAATTGCGGAGAAAGCCAGCGTCAGGCTCAACAGAAAATAGGTATTGCGCAGTACTTTGTGCGTACTCAGTAGCGAGCTACGATCACGCGATGATGTAATGATACGATCCATTAGTCACTCTCTTATGACAGATGTAATTAATAAAGGAGAATAATAAAAACAGTCACTGTCACCCAGTGGTTTTACCCATCTTTACGCATTCGTTTACGTTTAGTTTCCTTTAGAGATTTCAGGTGATTACCGTCGTTAAAACGGTCTGCTCATGCCTGGCGCTACGCCATAAAACAGGCGGCAGCGCCAACCACGCGTTACCGATAAAAAAATCGCTAATCACAGCGGTGAAACAGTGGAGGCGATCAATACGTATTCAGCCAGTTTTGTGTTGAAGAAATGGTCAATGTGCCGCTATTTCAGGCAATTAACGAAATTTTGCCTGTTTTTCACGCAAACGAACACATTCGGTCTTTACATGACGCACCGGGATGTTTATAGTGCGCCTCATTCCGGAAGTGTGGCCGAGCGGTTGAAGGCACCGGTCTTGAAAACCGGCGACCCGAAAGGGTTCCAGAGTTCGAATCTCTGCGCTTCCGCCAGATTAAACAAGGGGTTACCGAAAGGTAGCCCCTTTGTTTTTTAGGCGCTTAGAATATAGTTAGAAAATAATGTTAGAATATTTCCCGAAAAAACGGACTACGCGAGTCTTTAGTTTCTTTTCATTTCCCGATGTGTCTATTTATTGAAGATGTAGGCCATTCTGGGAGGTGAAGAATGCCCCATCTCTTTCAGAATAATGTTGGTATATTCGACAACAGGGCCTCTTGGATAATTTTCTTCTTTATCCTGAAGATGGGTCAGTGCATGTACAACTTCATGAATAAATGAACGTTTTGTGTCAAAAAGTTGTCTTCCTTCGTTACTTTCATAATGTTCGGTATATGAATCATCAGAATCGTCCAGATTGAGACAAATAACTTTCCTGCCTTCTGAAAGTTTGAAGTGTTCCTGAGCCACGGTAGTTTCAAAGGCTTCGCCTGCCCCCAGTAGCCAGCGCTGCTCCACATCATGTAGTTCTTTTTCATATGCGTAATTCATCAGTCTGCGGAATGTTTCGCTTTGGGTATACGCATTTTGAAGTACGGAGGATAGTTCATCGTAGCATTCGTCATAAGTGTCGTCATCAATTTCTGTATCAGGGTCTATTCCACCCGCGCCTGAGATAAGGTACTCCACCACACACTCTGGCTCCAGACGGAATTCACTGTTTATGGCAAGGCTGTCATGAGCAAGGCGTAGCCATGAGGGGTTTGGTGCATGTTCGGGAATATCGGGGAAAACAGGTGTATCTGCGGTATTTAATCCATATGTGGATACTCCGCTTTGAGGTATTAATCTGTAGGTGACCGGAAGCATAACTTCTTATTTCCTGACTACAATTATGAATTATTTAAATTAAACAATAATAGTGTTTTTAGTTAATGTGCCACATACAGATAACGCTATGATTCAGACAAAGCCAACAAGTAATACGCTGAAAATGTTATTTATAATGAAACTTAGGGGCGGGGTTTATTTAATAAAACAAGGGGGCCTCTGTTTGAATACTTCTTGTTTATAAAATCCCTTTATCTCGACTAAAATATCGGATGGGGGAAAAGAGTTCTATCATTGTAATCCGGGAGTGGAGTAGGGGTATGTTGACTACCTGTCAGATCGGCTCCTGTTAATGATTTCGCTAAAGTTAGAGCTATCTTATCTAATTTCGCACCATTTAGTTTGGTGTCAGTTAAGTCTGAGCCGAATAGAATTGCAGCGGTTAAGTTTACACCGGACATATTAGCGCAAGTCAGGTCTGCGTGAGTCAGGTTTGCTTTAGTCATGTTTGAACCCATTAGATTTACAGCGTGTAGATTTGCACAACACAAATTTGCACCGACTAAATTTACATTAGATAGATTTGTTTCACGGAAATCTGCATCAGAAGCATCTATGTCTGACAAATCTTCCCCCTGGAAATCTTTATGAGCCAGGTTTACTCCGCGCAGGTTCAGAAAACCATCCTCGGTTATAAGTGAATCAGGCTGTTGTATATTATGTTTACTCATCAGTTTTAACATTCGACATACATTCCAAAATCTCTCACTATCAACTTTATCCGTTACAGTTTTTCCATTTTTGTTCACTTCAATAATGACCATGGGATCCGTATTTTCGGATGCTGCTCCACATGACAGACATATAGTACACCCGTTGACATCCTCCAGAAATATTTTATTACCATCGAAGAAAGCATCTTTATTTACATATAATAATGATGTAGTCAGTTTTCCAATTACCTCCCGAAAGCATCTTTCATTGCTTCTTCTTACTCCACCACAGGTAAAAAAATTGACAAACCATTCCAGTATACCGCGTGGTGAAGTTGCACTTTTCATTGCTTCTTTCGTACCGGTACCGGCCGCATGCAAATATCTTAATATATTTTCTGGGGACGCGTTAGTTATTGGCATTTTGATTCCTTCTTATGGAAGTGAGCCGACTCCTTATAGGTGTGAGTCAAGTCACATTTATACAAGGAATAATAAAAAAAGATATAAGGTGATTTTTGTATTTAGAGCTTTGGTTGAGTATGAGTAGGTGTCTGGCATCTGACAAGAGGCGATGATATCTGCCATAACGGTGAAGCAGAAGTAATATCACCCGTGAATAATAAGATTATCCTTGCTATTGACTTCCTTCATTTCCAGCATAGCTTACGCTTCATCATCATTGAATAAACAATTAAGTTTGTTGAGCGAAAATTTACTTAAAGAAAAAATAATAAGCACTAATATTTTTTGCAGTATTTCAACTTATACCAGAATAAATGCGCGTAGATGGCGTAAAAACCTGATGAGCAGGAATACTTACACACTAAAAATGCTCCCGCAAACAGAGCAAAATGAGAGAGATGAACGTTTGCCCCTTACATTTCCACCAAAGATTCTGGTCTTGTCTCTTGTAAAGGGCATACGTATCGCGTTTTATCTCATTAAGAAAGTATGTTGACGTATTAAATTATGCATAATGCTCTTTCAATTGCTTCACGTTTGAAATGAATAATTCAAAACCAGTGAGCGCCTCTTCTTCGGTACTGGTTTGCGGCAAGCGATAAAGCGCCACTAAAGCAGTATTGTCTGCGTCAGCGCCGATAGTGACGGCGCTGGTGTAGTTCAGACGTAAAAAATGCTGCAAAGTCAGGATGTCGTCAGGCAATGACATAAAGGGACAGCACATTTCCAGTGTATGATCGGATTCATTAAAATAAACCTGTATCCCATCATCAATGATAAGCAGTGGCTCATCTTCTGGCGCATCCAGGCCTAACGCGTCATATAAACGATTTAATAGACTTTCCATATAGTTACCTCAAGACTCAAGATGTGATTAATGAAGAAATGCCTTTTACTGACTGCCAAATATTTTCATCCCCAACTCGTTTTTGATAGGAAAGATTGAGCACCTCTGGCGATAAATTTTTCATTACTTTGTTTCCCGCCCCGCCCGTATTTTGTTTCTGAATCTCCAGGTTACCGCTATTCAGTAATACTTTTTGGAAAATTTTCTGTCCACCGCTATCCGGAAGACTACCAGGCGCACTTAACATATGGGTCTGATGTAAGGAAATGATCTCTCGCTTGATTTCTGAATCCATCATCCCTGTACGATCTTTGCCGCTTTTACAATTCCAGGCGGGTACCGCGTCAATTTCATGGGCTAACATGGCAAGGCGTTGTGCGAGTTTATAGGGTTCGCCGCCATCTTTATGATGTTGGTTATTTTTCCATATATCCTTAATCTGGCGCGCTAATGTATTGACGACCTCATAATTATCCGGGTATTGCGCCAGCCATTCGCCAACCCAGCCACCTGGTCTGGCTTCAGGGCGTAAATCATTGCCTAATAACTGATGTAGCGCCTCGGCATTATAGCTATCCGATGCCTTAAGGCCAAAGCCGAGCTTGAGCGCCAGCTCATTAACACCCACATTAAATGCGGCGACGTCCGGTTTTATTTTTACCGTCTGTAGATCGCCATCTTTATTGCGGATTTTTAAATGAATCATTTTTCCCGGCTGGGTCAACGATTGCCATGCGCGCATTTGGTCCTCGACCATCGTTCCCTCTTTGCCGAAAATATTCGACGCGGTGAGTAACCCGACGGATACCAGTTTCAGGCTTACCGCCTCGCCCGCTAAGGCTTTGTTAAGCAACTCAGGTTTACTAAAAAGTGCCGCAGTTAATACTTCTTTGGCTTTGTTTTCAGCGCCGACGTGACGCAGAAGCGGATCTTTTTCATGATAGGGGGAAAGCACGCCATGACGTATCCCGCAAAAAAGCGTTTTATCTTTACCGTCCTCATGCACACTCACCGTGGACATCCACAAATTATTGGCGTGATGAATATTCTTGGTATCCCAACTGCATACGCCCTTTCCCTCATAAGCACTGGGAAAGATATCTTTTGCGCCGATTTTCATCTCTGCTGCAGGGAGCTGCGTGTTGGTATAGTGATGCCCGTTATGCGTGAGTGTATTTTTTATGGTTTGCCAGGGCTGGTTATTAAGCTGCTTGACCTGAGCATCTCTAAACGCTACTGCCGCAAAGCGATGAGCTTCTTTTGCAGGTAAGCCATCCTGCTGCTGAGTGCGTGCTGCAATAAGTTCGATAAGATTTTTCTTCAATGCTTTTGCCGCGGCTTCTTCTTGTTTTGTTGCTGGCCGGTCCGCTTTAACTTTGGCTAACTCCATTTGGTTTGCCATTGACGTTAGAACCGGGTCTTGTTTACCCAGAACGGTTGCCGCGACGGTAAGAAGATCGCGCTGTAAGTTATAGAGGTTATGCAGCGAGTGGTTAGACGCCTTCTGATGCTGTAGATAATTCCCCCATGTCGCGCCGGGTTCTCGCAGGACAATAATTTCCGGGCGAACGTCGGACGCTTTAGCCGGTGCTTTGCCCTGGCCTGAGAGAATCTGCATTCCGTTGTATAAGGTTTTTTGTAGGCTTTTAAAAGCCTCCTGGGTTTTTAGTGAAGCTGAGTGATAGAAGCTCTGTATTTGCATAGCGTTTTTAATATTCCTGAATAGGGGAGTGGGAACATTCAACAGGGTTAACAACCCTTTAAAAGGATGTGACTTTTATGCACCAGGAACTTTAAAAAAATGTCCTTTTTAATGAGGAAACGCTTCTGATCAGGCGGGGAGGCATCCTGACGTCCATACGTAGTGGCGATCATGGGGGAGATCGGTACATCAAATGTTCATAAAATCTACAAACTTCACAATTTATGGCACAACTTTTATTGAAAACCCACCTTCTTGACTCAGATCAAATTCACCGATTTACTCCTGCGTAAAGTAACGGCGTTACATCAAATGTTATACAGGTGTGTGTATGCCAGCAAAGCCCCGGACAAGTAAGACCGTGACGAAGAATATTCGTTTTTCCTATTCCATGCTTGAACAGATAGAATTCGCGTTGAAATCTGAAAAGACGCGGAATTTTTCAGCATGGGTAAAAGAGGCCTGTCGGGAAAAGTTATGTAACACGGGACATAAGCTGTAGTTATCGTCTTATGTAAGAGGGGGCGGCCATTTTGAAAAGAACAACGTGCTTATATACCTCCTGGGTTTTTGCCGCTTTTGTCTCTCTGCTGATATTTGCCTGGAGTGTCATAAACTATCCTCTCTATGAATCCATAATAATTATTGTCTTTTATATCTGGCTAATTCTGGTACCGCTTTATCTTATTGTGTATGAGTGGCTAATAGATTGTCATTAAATTTATGGTTGCGTACTTGAAAAGTGATATTTCATATCTGTACGGTAAGTCATTGTCGTAATAATATTATTGGTCAGGCGACGGGCGAGCGTCTGCGCATTTTGCATCGTTTTATCTTCAAAATTTTGCAGTAAGCGTTGCGCTTCTTTCGGATGCGACGCATATAATCTCAGATAGCTCTGCTCCATCTTATACTGCTGCTTAGCTGTTTGCTGTTCAAATGTTTTCCAGGCGTGTTGCACATCTGGCGCAAACGCATTGTAGTCCTGCATAACCAGCGTTTGCAGCGTGCGGAATGTCCAGTAGGTAGAGTCGTTGCTCGCCCGATCGGTTCCTTTATCATCTCCGGGTTGATAATGACGCATCCCCTGATAATAGGGGAGATAGACGCTAAGAGATGGCATTCCATAGGCGATGTATTCTACGTTGCCGATAGCCTGCGGTAATTTCGGTCTGACCTGTAAAATATGTGACTCCTGGGTACGAAAAACGGATATAGGTCGCCATGGTTCTTGTGGATTATGACTGGCATAAGGGTCGTGCGACGTTCCCTGATAGTGATTGCGTAGCGCGTTTTTTACTGCCGCCACGCTGATCTTCGTTATTGGCGTTAAAAAAACAGGAAATGTTTCCCCTTCGCTAACGACCGTATCCAGATGCGGATTAAACTGGTGTTGTAGCGTCCAGACGCGCGGATAATTATAGGTGGTATCGTTTTTGTTATCCTGCGAATAGGCTTGATGAAAGTCGAATTCGCCGCGGGCCGGATCATATAATCCCTGCTTTTTCGCAAAGCTTACTAACGTTGGTGACGCCATATAATTCGCGTTATCATTCGGATCGTAATGGCGTAAACGTCCCTGATTGGCGGAAACGAAATAGCTATCTGCCGGAAGTCGTACTGCCAGCCATTGATGACCGCTTCCCGTCTCCAGATACCATATCTCTTTGCTATCAATAAACGCGACGCCGAAACCTTCGCCCGCGCCTTTTTGTTCAATAATGTCTCCCAGTAATTTGGCGCCCTGACGCGCCGATTGCGCCACTGGCAGGATCACGGACTCAATGGCGTCTTCCGTGATTCCTGTTTTTGTCACGTAAGGATCGGCAGCCAGCGCCGCTCTGCCGTTATAAATGGTTTCCGTTGCGCTCATTCCGACGCCCGCCGAATTGAAACCGGCTTCACCCATGGCGTTATCGTTAGTATCAAAGTCATGAATCGCCGTATAGCGCATCGCTGTCTCCGGAAGCGGCCAGCTAAAATTGTTGCGATGTGCTTTATACTCGCCTTGTTGATGAAACGCGACGGGATGAATAACCTTATGCTTGGCGTTATTTGCCGAGCCATCTTCGTTGCGCGCGATAATGAAGGAGCCGTCAGCCGAAGCCTGATTGCCTACCAAAAGGGTAGTACAGGCGATGACTTTACCCATACCCAGCAGCGTAACGGCGAATGCAAGATACTTTTTCATAAAGGTTCCCACTGAATAACGCGTTATGGGATGAATTGACCCTGGATTGGAAACCGAGAAAGTGATCGAGCCAGCAATATTCTTTGCCGGCATCCTTTATTTTCTCTTTATTGAGGTTGTATTGATAACCACAGCCCTGTGGCAGGGAAGGGGAACAGAACCTGTACTGACCTTAGCTATCACCGCTATCGGGCAGACGAACCGAAAAGATATTATGTTCATCGGCATAGCGGTAAGATGCCGAACCACCGTGTAATAGAGCAATCGCGTTAACTAACGATAACCCCAGGCCGAAACCGGCAGTGTGGCGGGCATTATCTCCTCGCCAAAAACGCCGGAAAAGCTTATCCGCATCGGCTGGGTGGCTGCCCGGATTAGCGACCCGAATTTCTGCAACGTTATCATCATAAGCGCTTTCAATACGTATCACGGCGTTTTCATCAGAATAACGGATGGCATTCGTCAGCAGGTTTGAGAGCACTCTTTGTAATAATATTTCGTCAGCCCATACCGTTCCCTGACATTGATTTATAAAACAGATGCGCTTCTCCTCGGCAAGGGGGCTAAGATAATCCAGCATATTTTCGACCAGCGCATTGAGCGAAACAGGCTGTTTTTTTACCGCTATATTCTGGTGCTCCGCGCGTGCCAGAAAGAGAATATTTTCTGTCAGTCGCGACAGTCCCTCCAGCTCTTCAATATTATCGACAAGGGCTTGTTGATACTCTTCGGCGCTGCGTTCCTGACTCAGCATCACCTGATTCTTCCCCAGTAAAATATTAACCGGCGTGCGCAGCTCATGCGCCAGATCGTCGGCAAATTGGTTCAGGCGTTCAAAATCGTCGGAAAGCTTCTGGCGCATGGTATTTAGCGCTTGTCCAAGCGGCCTGAGCTCAACGGGTAACGCCTGTTCCGCCAACGGCTGGCGAAGTGTGCCGCTATCTGTCGCCGCGGTGAGTCGGCTGAGCGACGTAATGGCCCGCAGCCCGTTTCTGATGACTAATGGACTGAGCGCCGAACAGACGAGGATCGCGATAAGGCTCATCAGCAAACTGTTGCGGCGATATTGCGTCAGCATTTGCCGCCTTTCCGTCGCCAGCCTGGCAATAGTAAGGGTCAGCGGGTCATCGCCGCTTCTGGCGTTTACTCGTACCGCGGTAAGTTCCGTGCCTTGTACCGCCTGGCGAAATAAGGTTTCGCGGGTGATGTTTTTAGCCAGCGGAATCTCGTTAAAGCGTTGGTCGGGGATGCCGCTATGATTAATCGCAACATTGTGGCCTGTTGCTGAATGGATCAATAAGATATCCTGCTTCGTATCCACCATCCGATTGAAATAGAGCGGCAGATTTTCCGGCCTGGCGCCATCCAGTAACAGTTGCTGCATTTGCGCCGCCCGATTTATTAGCGTCATATCATCACGATACGTTAATTCTTTGCTCAGCGCGTTATAGAGCGTCCAGCTAATGCCGGTACAGGCGAGGATAAGGATGGCGATAAAAGAAATTGTCAGGCGCAGCGTCATTGATAACTTAACCATTCTGCGACGTTTCCGCCTGTAATCGATAACCCATCCCCCGGACGGTCATAATGAGCTTCTTTTCAAATGGATCGTCTACTTTGGCGCGCAGCCGACGAATCGCGACATCAACGGTGTTGGTTTCACTATCAAAGTTAATTCCCCAAACTTCGCTGGCGATCGCGGTTCGGGGCACGATTTCTCCTGCCCGGGACGCCAGTAACCAGAGGAGCAGGAATTCTTTGCGGGTCAGGGAAATCGGTTTGCCATTTCGTGACACCGATTGCTTTGTGGCATCCATGTCCAGACCATTGATCGTCAGTCGAGTAAAGGCAGGGACATGCTGTCTGAGTTGAGCTCTCACCCGGGCCAGCAGTTCGGCGAAGGAAAAAGGCTTAACAAGGTAATCATTAGCGCCCGCCTCAAGACCTTTGACGCGATCCTCAACCGAGTCGCGCGCCGTCAGGCAAATAACAGGGGACTGATGCGCAGTGCGTAACGCGCGTAAAACCTGCCATCCATCAAGCCCCGGCAGCATAATATCAAGAATAATCAATGAATAATGTTCCTGAAGGGCCAGGTGTAATCCGTCTCGTCCATCACAGGCATAATCAACCACATAGCCTGCTTCCGTGAGTCCCTGACGTACCCACTCAATGGTTTTCTGGTTATCTTCAATCAATAAAATCTTCATCAACGCAGTATGCCATAGGCTTGTTAGCGAATCCGTAAATCTCCAACAAGATGACATAATTGTCATGTCCGTGTAAGGTTAATCCTGGACGCGCCAGATATATTTTCCTGCATCAATACCGTAAAGGAGTGAAGCATGAAACGATATATACTGGCTACCGTGATAGCATCTCTTGTTGCAGCCCCGGCAATGGCGCTGGCCGCTGGCAACAATATTCTCAGCGTACATATTCTCGATCAGCAAACAGGCAAACCGGCGCCCGGCGTGGAGGTGGTACTGGAGCAGAAAAAGGATAACGGATGGACGCAATTAAACACCGGGCATACCGACCAGGATGGACGTATTAAAGCACTGTGGCCCGAAAAAGCTGCCGCGCCGGGGGATTATCGCGTTATTTTTAAAACCGGCCAGTATTTTGAAAGTAAAAAACTGGATACGTTTTTCCCGGAGATTCCCGTCGAGTTTCATATCAGCAAAACGAATGAACACTATCATGTGCCGCTGTTATTAAGTCAGTATGGTTATTCAACCTATCGCGGGAGTTAATTTAGAGCCTATCCCATTAGGGTTATTTTACTTGCCATTTTGGTCCTGGGCAGTGCTCGCCAAAACGCGTTAGCGTTTTGAACGCCGCTTGCGGCGGCCCGAAGGGCGAGCTTAGCGAGTCAAATCTCACGTACTACGTGTACGCTCCGGTTTTTGCGCGCTGTCCGTGTCCAAACTGGCTGCGCCAATAACGCCTGGTGGGATAGGCTCTTAGATTGTATTAATCGCCGCGATTTATGGCGAGCAAACATCGCGGCGGGAATAAAAATCTTCAGCGTATCGACTCTTCTCCCACAAGCGGTGGTTATCCCGCTTGTGGGCATGAGTGACGGTTAAACAGGCGCTTCCATCTCAAGTCTGACCGGATGAAAACGGCGTTTGAAATAAATCAGGCCATGCCCATCCTGGCTAAGAATAATATTTTTGATCGCCACCAGATACACCAGATGCGTGCCAATGGTTTGTACCTCGCTGATCTCGCCTTCAAGACCGGCCAGCGCGCCGTTAAGTACCGGCTGGCCCAGCGGCCCGTTTTGCCAACATGGCTGGTGAAAACGCTCTTCCATCGCCATCCCCGTCATACCGGCAAAGTGGCGCGCCATCAGCTCCTGCTCATGGTTAAGTACATTAATGCACAGCCTGCCGTTGCCCTGAAAGACGGGGTTCATGGCGCTATTGGCATTAATACATACCATCACGGAGGGCGGCGTATCGGTGACGGAACAGACCGCTGTTGCGGTGATACCGCAGCGTCCGGCGTGACCCGCCGTGGTTACGATGTTGACCGCTGCCGCCAGACTTGCCATCGCATCGCGAAAACGCAGACGTTGTTCATCTACTTGCATGAGAACCTCCTGCCGCGTTATTTCAGCAGCTTATCCAGTTGATTGATGTCGTCGTTATTGTGCAAATGCGAAACCGTCCAGCCATTCTGATCGTATTCGGAGAGGCAGCGATCGACCATTGCCATCATCTTATCCATATTGCCGGAGCTCTGGGCCTGACGTAGGCACTGCAGACGAATTTCATCCTGGCTGCCCGAGTAGTTAATCTCGTACAGCTCATGGCGACCGCCAAACTCGCTGCCGATGGCATCCCACATCAATTTAAGAATTTTGATACGTTCAACATGGTCCATTCCGTTAGAGCCGCGTACGTATTTCGCCAGGTACTGGTCGATTTGCGGATTATTCAAATCGCGGGCGCTGGAAGGCAGGTAAATCAGGCCGCTGGTAACGTTACGTTCAATAATATTTTTAATTTTCGCGTAGGCCATTGGGGCCATCACACGGTAGGTTTGCAGCGCGGCGTGGTCCGGTAGCCAGGCGCCATTTACCCACGGGGTTGCTTCAGAACACATAGAATCGCTCAATGCCCAGAACATATTGCGCCACGCCACGACTTCTCCGAGATCGGCCTGCACGCCCCGGAACTCTACGGTACCCGTACATTCGAGCGATTTTTTCAGCAGCGCGGTAATGAAATCAAGTTTAACCGCCAGACGAACACAGGCTTGCAGTGGATACATACGGGCAAAGCCGCCTTCCATCGTCCAGCGACGGCAACGATCGAAATCACGGTAAATCAACACGTTTTCCCACGGGATCAACACCTTGTCCATCACCAGAATGGCATCGTTTTCATCAAAGCGGCTGGAGAGTGGATAATCAAACGGCGAGCCCGTCGCGCCCGCGACCATTTCATACGAGGCGCGCGAAATAAGTTTTACGCCTTCGGCATCCATTGGCGCGACAAACATCAGAGCAAAATCCGGGTTTTCGCCCATCACCTGGGCTGAGCCGAAACCAATCATGTTGTAGTGAGTCAGGGCGGAGTTAGTGGCGACAACTTTCGCCCCGCTGACAATAATCCCGGCGTCCGTCTCTTTCTCCAGCTTGATATAGACGTCTTTCACTTCGTCGGCAGGTTTGTGGCGGTCAATGGGCGGGTTGACGATAGCATGGTTAAAGTACAGGCCAGTCTCCTGAATGCGGGTGTACCAGTTGCGGGCGTTCTGCTCAAACTGGCCGTAGAAGGCTGGGTTAGCGCCCAGAGCGCAGCCAAAGGCGGCTTTGTAATCCGGTGTGCGTCCCATCCAGCCGTAACTCAGGCGTGACCACTCGGCGATAGCATCACGCTGTTGGCGCAGATCGTCTGCGCTTTTCGCCACGCGGAAAAATTTATGCGTATAACCGCCGCTGCCGGTATCGGTATTCCAGCATAGGGTATCTTGCATCGACGGTTTATGTAATGCGTCATACAGTTGTGCGACAGAGGCTGCGGCATTGCGGAATGCCGGATGTGTCGTAACATCTTTAACGCGTTCGCCGTAAATATAAATTTCCCGCCCGTCCTGCAGGCTTTTTAAATACTCTTCGCCCGTTAACGGACGCTTGTTATCAGTACGAAAATCTTCAGGTTTCATTGCGGCCTCTTCCTCGTTAATCGGAATGTTTTGTTAATAATATGTTTCTTATTTGTTGTTTAATTGAATAGGCAGAAGCGTAAACTGTGAAGAGACTTTCAGGACAACGGCGGGTACTTTTCAGATGAACGTCGAAGAAGAAGAGTAAAATGCGATCGCCGTCAACGTTGTAAGCGGGAGGGGATTCCCGTGTCGGCGGCGTGGGAAGGAAAGAATACTATGCTTCCGCTTCGCTATCAGGATGCTGGCGCCCCAGAGCAATAAGATCGTCCAGCAGTAGCATCAATTGCTGTGTTTTTTCGGGCGTGAAATCGGCCTCAATTTTTCGATAAGCCTCTTCTACCTGGCTCCGGGCACGGGCGTACAACGTTTGTCCCTGCTCCGTCAACATGACATATAACTTACGCTGATCGTTAACCGGCTTGAGTCGCAACACCAGTCCGTCTCGCTCCATGCGCGTCAATATTCCGGTCAGACTTGGACGCAAAATGCAGGTACGAAAGGCCAGCTCGTGAAAATCCATAGAGGGGCTATCGGCCAGGATTCGCACAATGCGCCATTGCTGGTCGGTCAGATTGTGGCTTTTAACGATGGGGCGGAAATAGGTCATTGCCGCTTCGCGCGCCTGAAGCAAGGCGATGGTTAATGAATCATGCATAAGCGTTTCTCTTTTGCAGAATTATTAATACCTGAATAATCGTGTTTACCGATGTGAGCTATGACATCTGTTTTATGTCCAAAGTTTAACAGAAACAAAGGCTTTTATTTAACTATTTGATATATATGCATTTAATTATTATTTTGTGAAAATATTGTTAATCACATCACAAATACTTTACTTCAGCTTGCTAAATGTACAGCGAAAGCATAAATCTAATCATTAATATATTAATGAAGTCACAGCCCGTTAAATCGGCCTGAGGAGTTTATGTATGAAGGGTACTGTTTTCGCCGTTGCGTTAAACCATCGCAGCCAGCTTGATGCCTGGCAAGAGGCTTTCTCTCAGCCTCCCTATAATGCGCCGCCTAAAACCGCAGTGTGGTTCATCAAACCGCGTAATACGGTGATTCGTCACGGCGAACCCATTCCTTATCCGCAGGGAGAAAAGGTACTGAGCGGCGCGACAGTGGCGCTCATTGTGGGGAAAGCCGCCAGCCGGATACGCCCTGAAGCGGCGGCGGACTATATCGCCGGGTATGCGCTGGCTAACGAGGTCAGCCTGCCGGAAGAGAGCTTTTATCGCCCGGCGATTAAAGCGAAATGTCGCGATGGCTTTTGCCCGCTGGGTGAAATGGCACCGCTGAGTGATGTGGATAACCTCACCATTATCACGGAAATCAACGGACGAGAAGCGGACCACTGGAATACTGCCGATTTACAGCGTAGCGCCGCACAGCTGCTTAGCGCGTTAAGTGAGTTCGCTACGCTTAACCCTGGCGATGCGATCTTACTCGGTACACCGCAGAATCGCGTTGCGCTGCGTCCCGGCGATCGGGTGCGTATTCTGGCGAAAGGTTTACCCGCTCTGGAAAATCCGGTTGTCGCAGAAGATGAATTCTCCCGCCACCAGACGTTTACGTGGCCGCTGTCAGCGACGGGAACGTTATTTGCGCTGGGGTTGAACTACGCCGATCACGCCAGCGAGCTGGCATTTACGCCGCCGAAAGAGCCGCTGGTATTTATCAAAGCGCCAAACACCTTTACCGAACATCACCAAACGTCGGTGCGCCCGAACAACGTCGAATATATGCACTACGAAGCCGAGCTGGTCGTGGTGATTGGCAAAACGGCGCGTAAGGTGAGCGAAGCCGAAGCTATGGAGTATGTGGCCGGTTACACCGTCTGCAACGACTACGCGATCCGCGACTATCTGGAAAACTACTACCGTCCGAATCTGCGGGTAAAAAGCCGCGACGGCCTGACGCCGATAGGCCCGTGGATTGTGGATAAAGAGGCGGTTTCTGATCCGCATAACCTGACGTTACGCACCTTTGTCAACGGTGAGCTGCGCCAGGAAGGGACGACCGCCGATCTGATCTTCAGCATCCCGTTCCTGATTTCTTATCTGAGTGAATTTATGACGTTGCAACCGGGCGACATGATTGCCACCGGTACGCCGAAAGGGCTGTCCGATGTGGTGCCGGGGGATGAAGTTGTCGTGGAAGTAGAAGGCGTGGGTCGCCTGGTTAACCGAATCGTCAGTGAGGAGAGCGCAAAATGAAGAAAATAAATCATTGGATTAACGGCAAAAACGTTGCAGGTAATGACTACTTCCAGACCACTAACCCGGCGACCGGTGACGTGCTGGCGGAAGTAGCCTCCGGCGGTGAAGCAGAAGTGAACCAGGCTGTCGCGGCGGCAAAAGAGGCGTTCCCGAAATGGGCCAACCTACCGATGAAAGAGCGCGCGCGCCTGATGCGCCGCCTTGGGGACCTGATTGACCAGCATGTGCCGGAAATCGCGGCGATGGAAACCGCCGACACCGGCCTGCCTATTCACCAGACTAAAAACGTGCTGATCCCGCGCGCCTCGCATAACTTCGAATTCTTCGCCGAAGTGTGCCAGCAGATGAACGGCAAGACCTACCCGGTTGACGATAAAATGCTCAATTATACGCTGGTGCAGCCCGTCGGCGTCTGCGCGCTGGTGTCGCCGTGGAACGTGCCGTTTATGACCGCGACCTGGAAAGTCGCGCCGTGCCTGGCGCTGGGCAACACCGCGGTGCTCAAAATGTCCGAGCTGTCGCCGTTGACTGCCGACAGGCTGGGCGAGCTGGCGCTGGAGGCAGGAATTCCGGCAGGCGTGCTGAACGTGGTGCAGGGCTACGGCGCGACGGCGGGCGATGCGCTGGTACGCCACCATGACGTGCGTGCGGTGTCGTTTACCGGCGGTACCGCCACCGGTCGCAATATCATGAAAAATGCCGGCCTGAAAAAATACTCGATGGAGCTGGGCGGCAAATCGCCGGTGCTGATTTTTGAAGATGCCGACATTGAGCGCGCGCTGGACGCCGCGCTGTTCACCATCTTCTCAATCAACGGCGAACGCTGCACCGCCGGGTCGCGCATCTTTATCCAGCAGAGCATTTACCCTGAGTTCGTGAAGCGCTTTGCCGAACGCGCGAATCGCCTGCGTGTCGGCGATCCGACCAACCCGAACACTCAGGTCGGCGCGCTGATTAGCCAACAGCACTGGGAAAAAGTCTCCGGTTATATCCGCCTCGGCATTGAAGAGGGCGCAACGCTGCTGGCGGGCGGTGCGGAAAAACCCACTGACCTGCCTGCGCATCTGAAAGGCGGTAACTTCCTGCGCCCAACCGTGCTGGCCGATGTCGATAACCGTATGCGCGTCGCGCAGGAAGAGATCTTTGGGCCAGTTGCCTGCCTGCTGCCATTCAAAGACGAAGCGGAAGGGTTACGCCTGGCGAACGACGTGGAATACGGTCTGGCCTCTTATATCTGGACCCAGGACGTGAGCAAAGTGTTGCGCCTGGCGCGTGGGATTGAAGCCGGCATGGTCTTCGTCAACACCCAGAACGTCCGCGACCTGCGCCAGCCGTTCGGCGGCGTGAAAGCCTCCGGTACCGGGCGCGAAGGCGGCGAATATAGCTTCGAAGTGTTTGCGGAAATGAAAAACGTCTGCATCTCAATGGGCGACCATCCTATCCCAAAATGGGGAGTTTGATATGGGCAAGTTAGCGTTAGCAGCAAAAATTACCCACGTGCCGTCGATGTATCTTTCTGAACTGCCGGGAAAAAACCACGGTTGCCGTCAGGCAGCCATTGATGGGCATATTGAAATTGGCAAGCGTTGCCGCGAAATGGGCGTTGACACCATTATCGTATTCGACACCCACTGGCTGGTGAATAGCGCTTATCACATTAATTGTGCCGACCATTTCCAGGGCGTCTATACCAGCAACGAATTGCCGCACTTTATTCGCGACATGACCTATGACTATGACGGTAATCCGGAGCTCGGCCATCTGATCGCCGACGAGGCGGTCAAACTGGGCGTGCGCGCCAAAGCGCACAACATCCCGAGCCTGAAGCTGGAGTATGGCACGCTGGTGCCGATGCGCTACATGAACAGCGACAAGCACTTCAAAGTGGTCTCCATCTCGGCGTTCTGTACTGTTCATGACTTTGCCGACAGTCGCAGACTGGGCGAAGCCATTCTCAAGGCGATTGAGAAATATGACGGTACCGTAGCGGTATTCGCCAGTGGTTCTCTGTCGCACCGTTTTATTGACGACCAACGGGCGGAAGAGGGGATGAACAGCTACACCCGCGAGTTCGATCATCAAATGGATGAGCGCGTGGTCAAGTTGTGGCGCGAAGGCAAATTCAAGGAGTTTTGCACCATGTTGCCGGAGTACGCCGACTACTGCTACGGCGAAGGCAACATGCACGACACGGTCATGCTGCTGGGAATGCTGGGTTGGGACAAATACGACGGCAAGGTGGAGTTCATCACCGACCTGTTCGCCAGCTCCGGTACTGGCCAGGTGAACGCTGTTTTCCCGCTGCCTGCGTAAGGGGTGTTTATGCCGCACTTTATTGCTGAATGTACTGAAAATATTCGCGAGCAGGCTGATTTACCCGGCCTGTTCAGCAAGGTAAACGAGGCGCTGGCCGCCAGCGGGATTTTCCCCATCGGCGGTATCCGCAGTCGCGCCCACTGGCTGGATACCTGGCAGATGGCTGACGGTAAGCATGATTACGCGTTTGTGCATATGACGCTGAAAATCGGTGCCGGGCGCAGCCTGGAGAGCCGTCAGGAAGTCGGCGAAATGCTGTTTGGGCTGATTAAAGCCCACTTCGCCGACCTGATGGAGAACCGCTATCTGGCGCTGTCGTTTGAGATTGCCGAGTTACATCCGACGCTCAATTACAAACAAAACAACGTACACGCGTTATTTAAATAGCACACTCTTTCGCCCGGTGGCGCTGCGCTTACCGGGCCTACAAAAAAACGATGCACGAAGCAATACCGAACCGTAGGCCGGGTAAGACGCACCCGCGTCGCCACCCGGCGCAGCAGCACCGAATGACGTAACAGGAAGCAACTATGCTCGATAAACAGACCCATACCCTGATCGCTCAGCGACTTAATCAGGCTGAAAAACAGCGTGAACAGATTCGCGCAGTGTCGCTGGATTATCCCAACATCACTATTGAAGATGCATATGCCGTACAGCGTGAATGGGTCAATATCAAGATCGCCGAAGGGCGCACGCTCAAAGGCCACAAAATCGGCCTGACCTCAAAAGCGATGCAGGCCAGCTCGCAAATCAGCGAACCGGATTACGGCGCGCTGCTTGACGATATGTTCTTCCATGACGGCGGCGATATCCCCACCGACCGTTTTATCGTCCCGCGTATTGAAGTGGAGCTGGCGTTTGTGCTGGCGAAACCGCTGCGCGGCCCTCACTGCACGCTGTTCGACGTCTACAACGCCACGGATTATGTGATTCCGGCGCTGGAACTGATTGACGCCCGCAGCCACAACATCGACCCGGAAACCCAGCGCCCGCGCAAAGTGTTCGACACCATTTCCGACAACGCCGCCAACGCCGGGGTGATCCTCGGTGGTCGTCCCATCAAACCAGACGAGCTGGATCTGCGCTGGATTTCCGCGCTGCTCTATCGCAACGGCGTGATCGAAGAAACCGGCGTCGCCGCAGGCGTGCTGAATCATCCGGCCAACGGCGTGGCGTGGCTGGCGAACAAGCTTGCCCCCTACGATGTCCAGCTTGAAGCCGGGCAGATCATCCTCGGCGGCTCGTTCACCCGCCCGGTGCCGGCGCGCAAGGGCGACACCTTCCATGTCGATTACGGCAACATGGGCGCGATCAGTTGCCGGTTTGTGTAAGGAAAAAACGATGAAAAATGCTTTCAAAGACGCGTTAAAAGCGGGGCGTCCGCAAATCGGTTTGTGGCTGGGGCTTGCCAACAGTTACAGCGCTGAACTGTTAGCGGGCGCCGGCTTCGACTGGCTACTGATCGACGGTGAACACGCGCCAAACAACGTGCAGACGGTGTTGACCCAGTTGCAGGCGATTGCGCCTTATCCCAGCCAGCCGGTGGTGCGTCCGTCATGGAACGATCCGGTACAGATTAAGCAACTGCTCGACGTCGGCGCGCAAACGCTGCTGATACCGATGGTGCAGAATGCCGATGAAGCGCGAAACGCCGTGGCGGCTACGCGTTATCCGCCTGCTGGTATTCGCGGCGTGGGCAGCGCGTTGGCGCGGGCATCGCGCTGGAACCGCATTCCGGACTATCTCCACCAGGCCAACGACGGCATGTGCGTACTGGTGCAGATTGAAACGCGTGAGGCGATGAGCAATCTGGCGTCAATTCTCGACGTGGATGGCATTGACGGCGTGTTTATTGGTCCGGCGGATCTCAGCGCCGATATGGGCTTTGCCGGCAATCCGCAGCACCCGGAAGTGCAGGCGGCGATTGAGAACGCCATCGTGCAGATACGCGCGGCGGGGAAAGCGCCGGGGATTCTGATGGCCAATGAAGCACTGGCGAAACGTTATCTGGAACTGGGGGCGCTATTTGTCGCCGTCGGCGTTGACACTACGCTGCTGGCGCGCGGAGCGGAGGCGCTGGCGGCGCGCTTTGGCGTAGAAAAAAACCTGTCCGGTGCGTCCGGCGTCTATTAAGCCTGGCCCCGTAAGCGCAGCGCTACCGGGCAACCGTAGTACCCTACAAAATTCCCATCAGAGGAAAAAAAATGAGCGACACATCATCTGCACTTCCGGAAAGCCCCGAGTCTGTCAGTTCGCACAACGCGCTCAGCACGGGTCAACAAACCGTCATAAATAAACTGTTCCGCCGACTGATCGTATTTTTATTCGTGTTGTTTATCTTCTCGTTTTTAGACCGTATCAACATCGGTTTTGCCGGGTTGACGATGGGGCAGGATCTGGGGTTAAGCGCCACCATGTTTGGTCTTGCCACGACGCTGTTTTACGCTACCTACGTCATTTTCGGCATTCCCAGCAACGTGATGTTGAGCATCGTCGGCGCCCGCCGCTGGATTGCGACCATTATGGTGCTATGGGGCATTGCATCTACCGCCACGATGTTCGCGGTGGGACCGAAAAGCCTGTATGTGCTGCGAATGCTGGTGGGCATTACCGAAGCGGGCTTTTTGCCAGGAATATTGCTCTATTTAACCTACTGGTTCCCGGCATTTTTCCGCGCCCGCGCCAACGCATTATTTATGATTGCCATGCCGGCCACTACCGCGTTGGGGTCGATTGTCTCCGGCTATATTTTATCGCTGGACGGCATATTCAATCTGCATGGATGGCAGTGGTTATTCCTGTTGGAGGGATTTCCGTCAGTTTTGTTAGGCATTATGGTCTGGTTTTACCTAGATGATACCCCGGCAAAAGCCAAATGGCTGACGGCAGAGGATAAAAAATGTTTGCAGGAGATGATGGATAGTGACCGCCTGACGCTGGTTCAGCCGGAGGGGGCCATCAGCCATAACGCCATGCAGCAGCGTAGTCTGTGGCGCGAAGTATTCACGCCAATTGTACTGATGTATACGCTGGCCTATTTTTGCCTTACCAATACGCTTAGCGCCATTAGTATCTGGACGCCGCAAATCCTGAAAAGTTTTAATGAAGGCAGCAGCAATATCACCATCGGCCTGCTGGCGGCGATCCCGCAGATTTGTACTATTCTGGGCATGATTTACTGGAGCCGCCATTCGGACAAACATCAGGAGCGTAAACATCACACGGCGTTGCCGTTCCTGTTTGCCGCCGCGGGCTGGCTGCTGGCGTCGGCGACCGACCATAACCTGATCCAGCTCCTGGGGATCGTGATGGCATCCACGGGTTCCTTTAGCGCGATGGCGATCTTCTGGACCACGCCGGATCAGTCGATCAGTTTACGCGCCAGGGCGATAGGCATTGCGGTCATCAATGCCACCGGCAATATTGGCTCCGCGCTCAGCCCGTTTATGATTGGCTGGCTAAAAGATATCACCGGTAGCTTCAATAGCGGACTCTGGTTTGTCGCTTCTCTGTTAGTCGTCGGCGCCGCCATTATCTGGCTTATTCCCATGAAAGCATCGCGTCCGCGCGCCACCCCTTGAGGAGAAACTATGTGCCAACGTGCGATCGCCAATATTGATATCAGCAAAGAGTATGACGAAAGCATGGGCAGTAACGATGTGCATTATCAGTCGTTTGCTCGTATGGCGGATTTCTTTGGTCGTGATATGCAGGCGCATCGCCACGACCAGTTTTTTCAAATGCACTTTCTTGATACCGGGCAGATTGAGCTACAGCTCGACGATCATCGCTATTCGGTGCAGGCGCCGCTATTTGTGCTTACGCCGCCCTCGGTGCCGCATGCTTTTATTACCGAATCGGATAGCGATGGCCATGTTCTGACGGTACGCGAAGAGCTGGTTTGGCCGCTGCTGGAAGTGCTTTATCCCGGCACCAGAGAGGCCTTTGGCCTGCCGGGAATCTGCCTGTCGCTGGCGGATAAACCCAACGAGCTGGCGGCGCTCAAACATTACTGGCAGCTAATTGAGCGGGAGTCCACGGAACAACTGGCTGGCTGCGAACATACCCTGGTGCTACTGGCGCAGGCGGTATTTACCTTGCTGTTGCGTAATGCGAAGCTGGACGATCACGCCGCAACCGGGATGCGCGGTGAACTGAAACTTTTTCAGCGCTTTACCCTGTTAATTGACAACCACTTCCATCAGCACTGGACGGTGCCCGATTATGCCTGCGAGCTGCATATTACCGAATCTCGTTTGACCGATATTTGCCGACGTTTTGCTAATCGCCCGCCTAAACGCCTGATTTTTGATCGGCAATTACGCGAGGCGAAACGACTGCTGCTTTTTTCCGACAATGCTGTCAACGAGATCGCCTGGCAATTAGGTTTTAAAGATCCGGCTTATTTTGCCCGTTTCTTTAATCGCCTTGCTGGCTGTTCTCCTTCGCAGTTTCGCCAACGTGAAGTTCCCTCTTTTCTCAACTAAGAAGAGTAAAAACATGATGAAAAAAAGCGTCGCTATGCTGGCGGTGTGTATGCTGGCGCAAAGCCACCTTGCCATTGCTGCCGGTACTCCTGCGCCTCAAGAGATCAACATTGTTTTACTGGGCACCAAAGGCGGGCCTTCTTTGCTCAATACAGCCAGACTACCGCAAGCGACGGCGCTTACTATCGGCGATAAAATATGGCTGATAGATGCCGGCTACGGCGCCAGTCTGCAACTGGTGAAAAATGGCATTCCACTGCGCAACATCAATACTATTTTGCTCACCCATCTGCACAGCGACCACATACTGGATTATCCTTCCTTGCTGATGAATGCCTGGGCGAGTGGTCTGAAAGACCATACCATACAGGTTTATGGCCCGCCGGGAACCCAGGCGATGACGAAGGCTAGCTGGAAGGTCTTTGACAGGGATATCACGCTACGCATGGAAGAAGAGGGGAAACCCGATCCGCGCAACCTGGTTAAGGCGACCGATATTGGCCAGGGCGTCATCTATAAAGATGAACTGGTCACAATAAGCGCGCTGAAAGTGCCTCATTCCCCTTTCCCGGACGGTGAAGCGTTTGCTTACCGTTTTGATACCCAGGGTAAGCGAATCGTCTTCTCTGGCGATACGTCCTGGTTTCCGCCGCTTGCAACGTTTGCCCAGGGGGCGGATATCCTGGTACATGAGGCGGTACATGTCCCCTCGGTAGCAAAACTGGCTAATAGTATTGGCAACGGAAAAACGCTGGCTGAAGCGATTGCGTCGCATCACACCACGATTGAAGATGTCGGTAAGATTGCTCGCGAGTCCCACGTGAAAAAACTGGTGTTAAGTCATCTGGTGCCTGCGACGGTTGCGGATGACGTCTGGCAACAGGAAGCCATGAAAAATTACCCGGGCCCTGTCATTGTCGGTCATGACAATATGACGATAAGCGTACCGTAGGTATCAGAGCAGGGATAAACCCACGGGCTGACATGATGTCAGCCCGTTATGCTTTTGGCGATCAGCATGACGCGCAGAGCTTTTGTCTAAAACATTATTTTTTCTAAACACTACTTGCTGATTTTTATGCACAATAAAGGTAAGATGATTGCTCTGGTGAAATATCACTAAATAAGAATGTCACGGATGGAATTTATACAGTGTTAAAAGCAATGCGTTTCTTTGTCTGCCGGCCATCAGTAATATCCTCTGTACCGGCTCCTCGTTGCCAAAGTGAAGGTTAGATTAAACGAGTCAAAAAATATCCGAACTGTACAATTTTTATATCAAACATATTTAACTGCAAAATACTGCAAACGTGCGCGAATACACTTAATCAGTAGCATGGCTAATGCATACTTTATTTCCTAAACTTTCTTATTATCTATTTGAATATTTCTGGTTAAACCAAATGGACAAACGGATACCAGACACTCGAAAGGATAACTGCAGGCTTCTGGTTTAGGATTGCAGTTACCAGGACAGTGGCTATTTTCTTTAAGCGATTTCCATAGAACAGGATTAAACCTGGTAACGTTGTAAACAGTAACGGGATAAAGTTTATCGTTTATTAAGACCCCCTTATTAAAGGGGATGATAATGCTACCTGGAGGCATGTAAACATCTGCCTGATACCATAAGGTCAATCTAAGATTTTTTAGGCTATGTATGCATGAGAACGACACTCCGGTAGAGGGACTTATAACTGTATCAACGACCTTCCATTCCATTACAGAAACCTTTTAAGTGAAATAGTCAATGGTGTAAATTACATTTTCCGCAAGCCTATTCAGGATAGATGAAAATCTGAGAAACATAACTCGTTGAAAACGATCGTTTTTTATTGACCACTCTATTTATATTGATTTTTTAATAAGTTATTTATTTTATGCTCTTATTTTGTTTACATTCTATTACATTTTTGTATTTTAGGCGTGGTGTAAATATTGGGCGGTAGTGGATGTTATAACGCTCAATTATTAAACTGTAAGTGACTGTTGTATTTCTTATTTATAAATACCGCAACCTGTAAGCGCAGCGGTACATTTTACCCGGCATTGACAGGGAGAAGGTACGTATCAACCAGAGAGTACAAAACAGTGAAAGAATATATTCTTCAGGCAATAAATGATCGCTAACGTGTAAAAATAACCGACGTATCTAAAAAATGTGAACGTGTGGCTGGTCTTTATTTAAACGATGATCTTCGCAATGGCGCATTAATGGCTGACATTGGCGGTTCGTTGATCGGGTTGTGCGCGGTGAAAGGCTATATTTCTTCCGTTGGGGGAAGTATGTCAGAGGCATTCTGGTATTATACCGGGTGCATGTAAATCCGGGGTGGGCAGAAAGCCCACCCTCGGTTTATTGCCTTTATCGTGGATTAGGGATGCGAGATAAAGCGAGAAAGGCGTTGCAGTAGTAACCGGTTTTCTTCGCGCAGCCGTGAATTCTCTTCCAGCAGCGTTAACGCGACCGCGATCCCAGGCCAGTCGAGCGCCAGCTCCTCACGTAAGCGTAGCGCGCGTTGTACCACGCTCGCTGCGCGATCGTCGAATTGCCAGTCGGCGTTATCGTCTTCGTAAGGCTCAATTACGCCAAGTCCGACGATTTCGTTTAGCTCCTCTTCCGTCACGCCGGTGTGCAAACAAAATTCGGTGATGGTAAAGGTGACAGTGATGTTAGCCATTATGCTTTCCCCCATTGCTGGCGTGGGTCAAAGGACGACTGCGCGTCCGCCAGTTGTTGCCACAGGGCAGCTGTTTTCTCGTCAGGTTTCGGCGGCATAACGATTTTGATGATGGCATAGAGATCGCCAGTGTGCTTTTTACTGGCTAATCCTTTTCCTTTGATACGCAGCCGCTGACCTGCCTGGCTACCGGGGGGAATGGTCAGCAAAATACGCTCTTTAAGCGTTGGCACAGACACCTTAGCGCCGAGCGCCGCCTCCCATGGGGCAAGCGGAAGGACGACTTCCAGATCCTGATTGACAATATCAAAGAGCGGATGCGGGGCAATATGGATAACGAGCCATAAATCGCCATTAGGTCCGCCGTTTTCCCCCGGCGTGCCCTGGCCTTTCAGTCTGATTCGTTGCCCGTTGCTGACGCCAGCCGGGATTTTCACATTCAATGTTTTGGGAATTTCCCGCTCCACCAGGCCGAACGCGTTATAAACGGGGACGGAATAGCTAATCGTACGCTGGTGCTCTTCCAGCGTTTCTTCCAGGAATACCGCCACTTCAATTTCGATATCATGACCGCGTGCGGCGTGGCGGTGGTGCGAATGGCGACCGTGCTGACCAAAAATAGACGAGAAAATATCATCAAAATCTTCGGCGTTATACGGCTGGCCTTCGTGTTGCTGGAACTGGCGATTAAATTGTGGATCGTTACGGTGTTGCCATAACTGGTCATACTCGGCGCGCCGTTGCTCATCACTCAGCACTTCCCATGCTTCAGCAACCTCTTTGAAACGGGCTTCGGCATCGGGTTCTTTGCTGACATCTGGATGGTACTTGCGGGCCAGTCGGCGATAGGCGGTCTTAATCGTCTTGAGATCGTCCGTCGGTTTCACGCCCATAATGGCGTAATAATCCTTAAGTTCCATAGCATCATCTCGCTAAATCAATACATACAGAAGGGACCCCAAAAAGGTTTCTCCACTAAGTGTAGGGTAAACCTGAAAAGTGCGTATGAAAACACCAGTTATATCATTAGTAAGAATAAATTACGTTGTTCGACTATCAGAAGGTTGCGCAGCGCGCCGACATAACTTTACAGGGGAAAGGTTGCCAAAACCGCGCCAGTGGCTAAGATAACTCGCGTTAAACAGTGAGGGCGCAATGGCGAAACAACAACGGATGGGCTGGTGGTTTCTTTGCCTTGCATGTGTCGTGGTAATGGTTTGTACCGCGCAACGCATGGCGGGCCTGCACGCCTTGCAGATGCAGGCGGCCTCTGCTGCGGTGGTCAGCGCTCCCTCCTCGACAGATGACGGCTCGCCGGTCACTCCCTGCGAATTAAGCGCCAAGTCGCTGCTGGCGGCGCCTCCGGTACTCTTTGAAGGCGCTATCCTTGCGCTTTGTCTACTGCTTTCCTTACTGGCGCCTGTCCGGGTCATGCGCCTGCCGTTTTCGCCTCCACGGGCTATTTCGCCGCCCACATTACGGGTACATCTACGATTTTGTGTCTTCCGTGAATGACAGACCGGTTATTGCTAACGGTTAATTACTCATTCACGGAGAAAAAATATGATGATTTTGTTCAGGCGGATACTGTTCTGCCTGTTATGGCTTTGGCTGCCCGTCTCCTGGGCGGCGGAAAGCGGCTGGCTGCGTTCGCCCGATAACGACCATGCCAGCATACGGCTACGTGCCGATACGTCCGCTAACGGTGAGACCCGGCTGTTGCTGGATGTCAAACTGGAAAACGGCTGGAAAACCTACTGGCGCGCGCCGGGGGAAGGGGGCGTGGCGCCCTCTATCGCCTGGAAAGGCGACATGCCTGAGGTAAGCTGGTTCTGGCCAACCCCCTCGCGCTTTGATGTGGCGAATATCACCACCCAGGGATATCACGACGAGGTGACCTTTCCGATGATCGTGCGCGGTACGCCGCCGGCGACCTTGCGCGGTGTGTTGACGTTATCAACCTGCAGCAATGTTTGTCTGTTGACCGATTACCCCTTTTCCGTGACGCCCACTGTGCAGAATGCCGATTTTGCCCATGACTATGCGCGGGCGATGGGTAAAGTTCCGCTCCGCAGTGGACTAACGGACTCGCTTGACGTCGGCTATCGCCCGGGAGAACTGGTGGTCACTGCTACGCGAGCGGCGGGCTGGTCATCGCCCGGGCTCTATCTTGACACCATAGATGACGTCGATTTTGCGAAGCCTCGCCTGCGCGTAGAGGGCGACAGGTTACAGGCGACGGTGCCGGTGACGGACAGTTGGGGCGAAAAGGCGCCCGATTTGCGCAACAAATCGCTGACCCTCGTGTTAGCCGATGGCGCTATCGCCCAGGAGAGCACGCAAACCATTGGCGCTGCGCCAGCGCAAACGCCGGACAATGCGGCGCTACCTTTCTGGCAAGTTGTAATGATGGCGCTGATCGGCGGGCTGATTCTTAATTTAATGCCTTGCGTACTGCCGGTTCTGGGCATGAAACTTGGCTCTATTTTATTGGTAGAGGAAAAAAGCCGCTCTCACATCAGGCGACAATTTTTGGCTTCGGTCGCCGGTATCATTGCGTCATTTATGGCGCTGGCGGCGTTTATGACCCTCCTTCGCCTGTCAAACCATGCGCTGGCCTGGGGAGTCCAGTTCCAGAATGCATGGTTTATTGGTTTTATGGCGCTGGTGATGTTGTTGTTTAGCGCCAGCCTGTTCGGGCTTTTTGAGTTCAGGCTTCCCTCATCTATGACCACGAAACTGGCCACTTACGGCGGTAACGGTATGTCGGGACATTTCTGGCAGGGGGCATTCGCCACGCTGCTGGCGACGCCTTGTAGCGCGCCGTTTCTGGGCACGGCGGTCGCGGTGGCGCTCACGGCGTCGTTGCCGACGCTGTGGGGGTTGTTCCTTGCGCTTGGCCTGGGAATGAGCGCGCCGTGGCTACTGGTCGCGATACGACCAGGGCTTGCGCTACGTTTACCGCGCCCCGGGCGTTGGATGAATGTCCTGCGTAGGATCCTCGGTCTGATGATGCTGGGGTCGGCTATCTGGCTGGCGACGTTACTCCTGCCGCATTTCGGCTTCACTGCGTCAAAGAGCGCGCAAGACACGGTTCAGTGGCAACCGTTGAGTGAACAGGCAATCCAGTCGGCGCTGGCGCAGCATAAGCGGGTATTTGTCGATGTCACTGCGGACTGGTGTATTACCTGTAAAGTGAATAAATACAACGTCCTGCAAAAAGAGGATGTGCAGGCCGCCTTGCAACAGCCGGATGTTGTGGCGCTGCGGGGAGACTGGACGCTGCCGTCCGATGCCATTACAGATTTTCTGAAAACGCGTGGCCAGGTCGCCGTGCCGTTTAATCAGGTATATGGCCCCGGCTTGCCGGAAGGGGAGGCACTGCCCACTTTGCTGACCCGCGATGCGGTATTACAAACGTTGAAAAAAGCGAAAGGAATAACCCAATGAAATACATGATTGTTTTACTGCTGGCGCTGTTTTCAACGCTGAGCATCGCGCAAGAAACCGCTCCTTTTACGCCCGATCAGGAAAAGCAGATTGAAAATCTGATCCATGCGGCGTTGTTTAACGATCCTGCCAGCCCGCGGATAGGCGCTAAACACCCTAAGCTGACGCTGGTGAACTTTACGGATTACAACTGCCCGTACTGCAAACAGCTCGATCCGATGCTGGAAAAGATTGTGCAGAAATATCCTGACGTTGCGGTCATTATTAAACCGCTGCCATTCAAAGGAGAGAGTTCCGTACTGGCGGCGCGTATTGCGCTGACCACCTGGCGCGAGCATCCGCAACAGTTCCTCGCGCTACATGAAAAACTCATGCAAAAGCGCGGTTACCATACGGATGACAGTATTAAACAGGCCCAGCAGAAAGCAGGGGCTACGCCAGTGACGCTGGATGAAAAAAGCATGGAAACGATACGCACTAATTTGCAGTTGGCAAGGCTGGTCGGCGTGCAAGGAACGCCAGCGACGATCATTGGCGACGAGCTGATTCCGGGCGCGGTGCCCTGGGATACGCTGGAAGCGGTGGTGAAAGAAAAACTGGCGGCTGCCAATGGCGGCTAAACTGCGGCGTTGGCTGCGTGAAGCCGCGGTTTTTCTGGCGCTCCTCATCGCGATAATGGTGGTCATGGACGTCTGGCGCGCGCCGCAGGCGCCTCCGGCGTTTGCCGCGACACCATTACGTACGCTGACGGGAGAGTCGACAACTCTGGCGACATTGAGCGAAGAACGCCCCGTACTGCTCTATTTTTGGGCCAGCTGGTGCGGGGTATGCCGCTTTACTACGCCTGCGGTCGCTCGCCTGGCGGCGGAAGGGGAAAACGTCATGACCGTTGCGCTCCGCTCCGGCGATGACGCTGAGGTTGCCCGCTGGCTGGCGCGCAAGGGCGTTGACTTCCCGGTCATCAATGATGCTAACGGCGCCTTATCCGCTGGATGGGAAATCAGCGTGACGCCAACGCTGGTGGTGGTTTCACAAGGTCGGGTTGTGTTCACCACCAGCGGCTGGACCAGCTACTGGGGCATGAAGCTTCGACTGTGGTGGGCAAAAACGTTTTGAATATGCGCCGGGGTTTCCCGGCGCTAACGCGTTTACTGTAAGAAAAACCCCCGTTTTGCGAAATCGTTCCCGGAAAAATGATCCATTTCTGTCACACTCAGAACGATTTGATAACAACAAGAGGTCATAGGGATGAAAAAATCATTACTCGCTGTTGCTGTGGCAGGGGCTGTTTTGTTGTCATCCGCCGTACAGGCGCAGACAACGCCGGAGGGTTATCAATTACAACAGGTGCTGATGATGAGCCGCCATAATCTGCGGGCGCCGCTGGCGAATAATGGCAGCGTACTGGCGCAGTCGACGCCGAACGCCTGGCCGGCGTGGGACGTTCCCGGCGGGCAACTGACGACGAAAGGTGGCGTGCTGGAAGTCTATATGGGACACTACACACGTGAATGGCTGGTCGCGCAGGGGCTGATACCGTCGGGAGAATGTCCGGCGCCCGACAAGGTATATGCCTATGCGAATAGTTTGCAGCGCACCGTCGCCACCGCGCAATTTTTCATTACCGGCGCTTTCCCCGGCTGTGATATTCCTGTTCATCATCAGGAAAAAATGGGCACTATGGACCCTACCTTCAATCCGGTAATTACCGATGATTCCGCCGCGTTCCGGCAACAGGCCGTACAGGCGATGGAAAAGGCGCGTAGTCAGCTACATCTTGATGAGAGTTATAAACTGCTTGAGCAGATAACGCATTATCAGGACTCGCCGTCCTGCAAAGAGAAGCATCAGTGTTCGCTAATCGACGCGAAAGATACCTTCAGCGCGAACTATCAGCAAGAGCCTGGCGTGCAGGGGCCGCTTAAAGTAGGGAACTCGCTGGTGGATGCGTTTACCCTGCAATATTACGAAGGGTTTCCGATGGATCAGGTCGCCTGGGGCGGGATCCACACCGATCGGCAGTGGAAGGTGCTGTCAAAACTGAAAAACGGCTATCAGGACAGCCTGTTTACCTCACCCAAGGTGGCGCGCAATGTCGCTGCGCCGCTGGTGAAATATATCGATAAGGTGCTGGTTGCCGATCGCGTTAGCGCGCCGAAGGTTACCGTGCTGGTGGGGCATGATTCCAATATCGCGTCGCTGCTGACGGCGTTGGATTTTAAACCCTATCAGCTCCATGACCAGTATGAGAGAACGCCGATTGGCGGTCAGCTTGTCTTCCAACGCTGGCATGACGGCAACGCTAACCGGGATTTGATGAAAATCGAGTATGTCTACCAGAGCTCCCGGCAGTTACGTAACGCGGAAGCGTTAACGCTCAAATCGCCCGCGCAAAGGGTAACCCTGGAACTGAAAGGATGTCCGGTGGATGCGAACGGCTTCTGTCCGCTGGATAAGTTCGATAACGTCATGAACACTGCCGCAAAATAGCCATATGCCCCCGCGCAGGCGGGGGCGTTTGTGTTATACGTTTTTACGTTCGATGATTTGTTCGCCCCAGAAGAGCGAGTCTTTGTCCGTTTTCTCAAAGGCTTTGATCAGCACCTCATCGCTACCTTCTTCCCATATTTTTTCTGCCAGTTTCTCGTCATAGTGAGCGACTTCAAAAATGGCTTCGGCAATTTCCGGCGACGTATTACGCAGGCTTGCCCATTCGCCGACGCGGTGCGCTTTTGCTTCTTGAGTTGGCATTCGAATCCTCCTGTTGAAGATTAGCCGTTGAGTTTGACTGCCAGACCGGCGACGTATTCCCCCTGATAGCGAGCGATAGAGAGTTCCTCCTGGCTTGGTTGACGTGAACCGTCGCCTCCGGCGATAGTCGTTGCGCCGTAAGGCGTGCCGCCGCGAACCTGGGAGACGTCAAACAGTTCCTGTGCGGCATAGCCTATCGGGACAATCACCATCCCATGATGGGCAAGCGTAGTCCAGGTCGAGGTGATGGTCTGCTCCTGGCCGCCGCCCGTTCCGGTAGAACTGAACACGCTGCCGAGCTTGCCGTATAGCGCGCCGGATGCCCACAGTCCACCGGTTTGATCCAGGAAGGTACGCATCTGGCCTGACATATTGCCAAACCGG
The DNA here is from genome assembly GCF_017572025.1 of Salmonella sp. 32020114201800008SM. NCBI lineage: Bacteria > Pseudomonadati > Pseudomonadota > Gammaproteobacteria > Enterobacterales > Enterobacteriaceae > Salmonella > Salmonella sp. 32020114201800008SM. The sequence goes on from NZ_JAGEQM010000001.1 coordinate 61,974, forward strand.
GTTGGCGTACCAAAAATAATGGCATCGTAATCCGCCAGCTCCTGTGGGGTGGCAACCGGTGCGTTTTGCGTTTTACCGCCAGCTTTTGCGAAGATTTCAGGCGGCATTGTTTCTGGCACACGCTTTATAATGACCTCTGCGCCGTCGACTTTCTTTGCCCCTTCCGCCACCGCGTGCGCCATGGTTTCAATGTGTCCGTACATGGAATAATAGAGCACCAGAATCTTTGCCATTTGTACTACTCCTCAGATTAATCAGGTGTGTAGCGATTCGCTACGTCTATTTAAAGATATGCCCTCCTGTGAAGAGTGCAAATTTCAGCGCCATTTCTTTGATTTATAACAATAATTAATTTGGCGACCTTTGTTGCAAAATGATACATTTTTAAGCGCTTTGATTTTTCCAAGTATAAGAATAACTTATTTATTTCTCATTGTTATTATTCTGCATATTCGGCTTCTGATGTTGCAGAATATTTCGGTAAGCGGCCTACCACGGCGTTTTTCACTATGCTTAATGTTACGCGGCGTTACTGATGATATCGTCCATACGCGGCGCGAGGAGATACTCCTCATTACCTATGCAATATGATGTCTAATCTATGACGGAGGTCAGTAATGGCAAACCATCGTGGCGGTTCCGGTAATTTTGCGGAAGACCGCGAAAGAGCATCAGAAGCAGGTCGTAAAGGTGGTCAGCACAGCGGGGGCAATTTTAAGAATGACCCGCAGCGTGCATCCGAAGCAGGCAAAAAAGGGGGCAAAAGCAGTAACCGTAATAGCTAGCCTGCGTCACAACAGCAAGACGCTGAGCGTTTCGCGCTAAAAAGCGTCATGCGCCACCGCCGCCGGATTTCCGGCGGTTTTTTTGTTTATAAGCCGGATTTGGTATGCTTGCGTCCTGACGAAAAGGAGAGGGCGCATGTCGCAACGCACAGAGAAAAAAATCGGGAAACGTTCGCAGGCCACCGGTGCAAAACGGCAGCTTATCTTAACCGCCGCGCTTGCCGTTTTTTCCCAGTATGGCATTCATGGCGCGCGTCTTGAACAGGTTGCCGAGCGGGCAGGCGTCTCCAAAACCAATCTGCTTTATTATTATCCCTCGAAAGAGGCGCTGTATGTCGCGGTAATGCGACAGATTCTGGATGTCTGGTTGGCGCCGCTCAAGGCGTTTCGCGCAGAATCTTCCCCTCTGGAGGCCATCAAAGAGTATATCTGTCTCAAGCTGGAGGTTTCGCGTGATTATCCGCAGGCGTCGCGGCTCTTCTGCATGGAGATGCTGGCGGGCGCGCCGCTCTTAATGGAGGAACTGACCGGCGATCTAAAAGCGTTGATAGATGAAAAATCCGCGCTGATTGCCGGATGGGTGCACAGCGGGAAACTGGCGCCCATTTCCCCGCACCATTTGATCTTCATGATTTGGGCCGCCACGCAACATTACGCCGATTTTGCCCCTCAGGTTGAGGCGGTAACCGGCGCGACGCTTCGCGATGAAGCCTTTTTTAACCAAACGGTCGAAAGCGTTCAGCGCATTATTATTGAAGGGATTCGCGTGCGTTAACCGGCTGGCGGCAGTGGGCAGCTCAAATCACCCTCTTCACATTGCAGCAGCGAGGCTAAAAACGCTTCGCGTTCGTTCGTTTTATCGGTCAGGCACTGGCTGGCGATCATGGGTTGCACGCTGCCGCCCTCCGTACCTGAGCGAATCAGAGCGCAATCGGCGTCCCGCAGGGCAATCCATGCCACCTGCGCTTTTTGCAACAGCTCGCGCTGCGGCGGTTGCGCACGCTTAAGCGCGCTTTGATAGGTTTCGTTCAGCTTTTTATCTGCCGCCTGGTATTGCGCGGCGGCGCAGCGGTTCATTTCCAGCTGCGTACTGGCGCTGGCACACTCATCGGCCAACGCCTGACTGCTGAACAACAACGCCGCGCAGGTAAGGAAAATTCGTTTCATAAGCTCCTCTGACGCGAGTAAAAAGGCTCCATTGACGGAGCCTTAATTAACCACAGTATTAGCCAATTGTCATCAGGCTGGCATTACCGCCAGCGGCGGCAGTGTTTACGCTCAGCGAACGTTCAATATAGAGCCGTTCCAGCAGCATATTGCTTTCGCCGCGGGCGAAACCCTGTACCGACACTATCGCGCCTTCGCGGGCGGCGACGGCTTCGCACACGGTTCGCAGCTTGTCGGAGTCGCCGTGGAAAATCACCGCGTCAAACGGCTGCGCCATCAGCGTTTCCGCTTTCGCAAACTGGACACGCGCCGCGACGGCGGCGGGGAGACGTTTCGCCAGATCGCGGTGGAAGGCGTCGTCTGACCATAGCGCCTGACTGCCGACGGCGAGAACAGCGGCAAGCTGCGTCAACGCGTCCTGTTCGTCATCAGCCAGGCATAATACCCGTTCACGCGGCAACAGCGTCCAGGTATTGCGCTCGCCGGTCGGCCCCGGTAGCAGGCGCTGCGTGCCGGCCTGCGCCAGATCGGCGAATTGTCGGCAGAGCGTCTGTAGCGCCGGGCGATCCGCCGCCCATTGCGTCAGGGCGGTCAACGGCGCGAGTAGCGTGGTTTTAAGCTGCGCATCTACCGGGTAACGCGCATCCTGACGAGTCAGCGTCGTATTGAGCGCATTGGGCGGGCGGTGTGCCAGCAGGCGGTAGAGATAGAGCGGTCCTCCCGCTTTTGGCCCGGTGCCGGACAGGCCTTCGCCGCCAAACGGCTGGACGCCGACGACCGCGCCCACCATATTACGGTTAACGTACAGGTTGCCGACATGGGCGGAACCGGTGACTTGCGCAATGGTTTCATCAATACGGGTATGTACGCCCAGCGTTAGCCCGTAGCCGGAAGCGTTAATCTGTTCGATAAGCTCCGCCAGTTGGTTACGGTTATAACGCACGACGTGCAGCACGGGCCCGAAGACCTCTTTTTCCAGTTCTGCGAAGTTTTCCAGCTCAATAAGCGTGGGCATAACAAACGTACCGGTCTGCCATTCCTGCGCATCATCGCTGTTTTCACGTGCGGCCTGGAAAACCGGGCGGCCTTTGGCGCGCATCGTCTGGATGTGACGTTCAATGTTGGCTTTGGCCTCGCTATCGATCACCGGCCCGATATCGGTCGTCAGACGGCCTGGATTCCCCATCCGACACTCCGCCATCGCGCCGCGTAACATTTTCAGCGTATGTTCGGCGATATCGTCCTGCAAACACAGCACGCGGAGCGCGGAACAGCGTTGTCCGGCGCTGTCGAAAGCGGAAGCCAGCACATCCACGACCACCTGCTCGGTGAGCGCGGAAGAGTCGACAATCATAGCGTTCATACCGCCGGTTTCCGCAATCAACGGAATAGGGCGGCCCTGGGCGTCAAGACGCGTGGCGATGTTGCGCTGCAACAACGTCGCGACCTCCGTGGAGCCGGTAAACATCACGCCGCGTACACGCGTATCGGCGGTAAGCTGGGCGCCGACGGTTTCTCCCCGTCCCGGCAACAGTTGCACGACGCCCGGCGGTACGCCCGCTTCCAGCAAAATGGCAATGCCCTGGGCGGCAATCAGCGATGTCTGCTCTGCCGGTTTCGCCAGAACGCTGTTACCTGCCGCCAGCGCGGCGGCGATTTGGCCGGTGAAAATGGCCAGCGGGAAGTTCCACGGACTGATGCAGACTACCGGCCCTAACGGGCGATGCGTTTCGTTATCGAAATCGTCACGCACTTGACCGGCATAATAATGGAGGAAGTCTACCGCTTCGCGCACTTCGGCAATGGCGTTGCTGAACGTTTTCCCCGCTTCACGCACCAACAGGCCAATCAACTGCTGCATTTGGTCTTCCATTAATACCGCCGCCCGCTGCAAAATAGCGGCGCGTTCTTGCGGCGGCGTCGCAAACCAAACCGGCGCCTGATTGACCGCGTTTTGCAATGCCTGTTCAACCTCGCTTTCTGTCGCTTCGCGTCCCCAGCCAACAATATCTTTCGGTTCCGCCGGGTTGATAACCGGCGTCATCTCACCGTCGGCCACCGGTTGTTCCAGCACAGGTTTGGCCTGCCATTTCTGCATGGCGTTGCTTAACAGGGCAGAAGAAAGCGAGGCGAGGCGATGTTCATTCGCTAAATCAAGTCCGGCGGAGTTTATCCGACCTTCGCCGTACAGATCGCGCGGCAGCGGAATTTTCGGATGCGGTATGCCAGCCTGACCTTCCTGCTGCGCCAGTTTTTCCACGGCCTCGACCGGGTCCGCCACCAGTTCATCGAGCGGTAGGGTGGCATCGGCGATACGGTTGACAAAAGAGGTGTTGGCGCCGTTTTCCAGCAGGCGTCGTACCAGATAGGCCAGCAGGGTTTCGTGTGTTCCCACCGGCGCGTAAATACGGCAGGGACGGTTAAGTTTTCCGTCCGCCACTTTACCGGTGACCTGTTCATACAGCGGTTCGCCCATGCCGTGCAGGCACTGGAATTCGTACTGACCCGGATAGTAATTTTGCCCGGCCAGATGATAAATCGCCGCCAGTGTGTGAGCGTTATGGGTCGCGAACTGCGGGTAGATCAGATTAGGGACGGCGAGCAGTTTTTTCGCGCAGGCCAGATAAGAGACATCGGTATACACTTTGCGAGTATAAACCGGATAGCCCTCCAGCCCTTCCATTTGCGCGCGTTTGATTTCGCTATCCCAGTAGGCGCCTTTCACCAGACGAATCATCAGCCGCCGGCGGCTACGGGAGGCCAGTTCGACTAAATAATCAATGACCAGCGGACAGCGTTTCTGGTAAGCCTGGATCACAAAGCCAATGCCGTTCCAGCCCGCCAGTTCGGGTTCGAAGCAGAGTTTTTCCAGCAGATCGAGCGAGATCTCCAGACGATCCGCCTCTTCGGCGTCGATATTGAGACCGATATCATACTGGCGCGCCAGCAGCGTCAGTGATTTCAGGCGCGGATAAAGCTCCTCCATTACCCGATCGTATTGCGCGCGACTATAGCGTGGATGCAGGGCGGACAGCTTAATCGAGATGCCTGGCCCTTCGTAAATACCGCGACCGTTAGACGCTTTGCCGATGGCATGAATCGCTTGCTGGTAAGAGACCATATAGGCCTGCGCATCGGCGGCGGTTAACGCGGCTTCGCCCAGCATATCGTAAGAATAGCGGAACCCTTTCTCTTCCAGTTTTCGGGCATTCGCCAGTGCTTGAGCAATGGTTTCGCCAGTCACGAACTGCTCGCCCATTAAACGCATCGCCATGTCGACGCCTTTGCGGATTAACGGTTCGCCGCTCTTGCCGATAATGCGGTTCAGCGAGCGCGAAAGATTGGCTTCGTTATGCGTTGAGACCAGTCGGCCGGTAAAGAGCAGCCCCCAGGTAGCGGCGTTTACAAACAGCGACGGGCTACGGCCAATATGCGACTGCCAGTTGCCATTACTGATTTTGTCGCGAATTAACGCATCGCGCGTAGCTTTGTCGGGAATACGCAGCAGCGCTTCCGCCAGACACATCAGCGCAACGCCTTCTTGCGAAGAGAGGGAAAACTCCTGCAACAGGCCTTGCACCATACCCGCGCGACCGCTGGCGGATTTTTGATTGCGCAATTTCTCCGCCAGTTGATACGCCAGTTTATGCGCCTGCTCAGCGACAGGCGGCGACAGGCGCGCCTGTTCCATTAGCATTGACACTGCATCGGTTTCCGGGCGGCGCCAGGCGGCGGTGATGGCGGCGCGAGAGACGGATTGGGGAAGAATCTGTTCGGCAAACTCCAGAAAGGGCTGATGCGGCTCATCCTGCGGCGCGACCGGCTCCTCGCTTTCATTTGCCGCGCCGGCAAACAGCGCAGGTAGCTCCGGTAGCGTATCGCTATTTTCCAGCTTGTCCAGATAGCTAAAGATTGCCTGTTTTATTAACCAGTGCGGCGTGCGATCGATACGCGACGCGGCCATTTTGATCCGTTCGCGCGTGGCGTCGTCCAGCTTAACCCCCATCGTGGTGGTTCCCATACCCTCTACTCCTGTTATTCGCTCTATCTGCTAACCAATAGTTAGCGGAAAATATCCACTATGTTGCAACTTTGTGCAACCGCGTTAAATGTGACCTGCGTTGCAAGCTTAAAAATGAATAAATTGTTAAAAAAAGAAAGTGGGAGTCTGACGGGGAAAACCATCTGGATTTATTTTCTCTGCGGTAGTTAACACTTTTAAAAGGTGCAACCGCAAAAAATGTGAGAGAGTGCAACCTGGAGAAAAATAGTATCCCTCTGCAATCAAATTTGATGTAAATGGTGTGTTAAATCGATTGTGAATAACCACCGCTTCCGGCAGGATACGGTCGCCCTGGTAAACATAACACCCTTGCCACGTTCCGGCAGGGTACAAAACGGCACGCTACGGTAGTGCCAATAAATAAATTTGGAGAACCTTGATGGCTATTAGCACACCGATGTTGGTGACATTCTGTGTCTATATTTTTGGCATGATATTGATTGGGTTTATCGCCTGGCGCTCTACCAAAAACTTTGATGACTATATTCTTGGCGGTCGCAGTCTGGGGCCGTTTGTTACGGCTTTATCAGCCGGCGCGTCGGATATGAGCGGCTGGCTGTTAATGGGGCTGCCTGGCGCTATCTTTCTGTCGGGGATCTCTGAAAGCTGGATCGCCATTGGCCTGACGTTAGGCGCATGGATTAACTGGAAGCTGGTGGCCGGGCGCCTGCGCGTGCATACCGAATTTAACAATAACGCGCTCACGCTACCGGACTATTTTACCGGTCGGTTTGAAGATAAGAGCCGAGTCCTGCGTATTATTTCCGCGCTGGTCATTCTGCTGTTTTTCACTATCTATTGCGCATCAGGTATTGTCGCTGGGGCACGACTGTTCGAAAGCACCTTCGGTATGAGCTATGAAACCGCACTGTGGGCGGGGGCCGCGGCAACCATTATTTATACCTTTATCGGCGGGTTTCTTGCCGTTAGCTGGACGGATACCGTTCAGGCCAGCCTGATGATTTTTGCGTTAATCCTGACGCCGGTGATGGTTATTGTCGGCGTAGGCGGTTTTAGCGAGTCGCTGGAGGTAATCAAGCAAAAGAGCATCGAGAATGTCGACATGCTCAAGGGGCTGAATTTTGTCGCTATTATTTCTCTGATGGGCTGGGGACTGGGTTACTTCGGTCAGCCGCATATCCTGGCGCGCTTTATGGCGGCGGATTCCCATCACAGTATTGTTCATGCGCGTCGTATCAGTATGACCTGGATGATTCTGTGTCTGGCGGGCGCGGTGGCGGTGGGCTTCTTTGGCATTGCGTACTTTAACAATAACCCCGCGCTGGCCGGGGCGGTGAACCAAAACTCAGAACGCGTATTTATTGAACTGGCGCAGATCCTGTTTAACCCGTGGATTGCCGGTGTTCTGCTGTCTGCTATCCTGGCGGCGGTGATGTCGACGTTGAGCTGTCAGTTGCTGGTATGCTCCAGCGCGATTACGGAAGATTTATATAAGGCTTTTCTGCGTAAAAGCGCCAGCCAGCAAGAGCTGGTATGGGTAGGGCGAGTGATGGTGCTGGTGGTAGCGCTGATCGCCATTGCGCTGGCGGCGAACCCCGATAACCGTGTGCTGGGGCTGGTGAGCTACGCCTGGGCTGGATTCGGCGCGGCATTTGGACCTGTTGTCCTGTTTTCTGTGATGTGGTCGCGTATGACACGTAACGGCGCGCTGGCGGGAATGATTATTGGCGCGGTGACGGTTATCGTCTGGAAACAATATGGTTGGCTGGATCTGTATGAGATCATCCCTGGCTTCATTTTCGGCAGCCTGGGGATCGTAATCTTTAGCCTGCTTGGCAAAGCGCCGACAGCAGCGATGCAGGAACGCTTTGCAAAAGCGGACGCGCATTATCATTCCGCGCCGCCGTCGAAGCTACAGGCGGAATAACCGACATGTCCGATAGCATTATTGCCATCGGACATATTTTACCAGGCGGCGTTATACGCCTGCCTGGTCCTCTGATAAGTCCCGGACCGAATGACTGAAGATGTTCAGGTAAATGAGGACGCACTCTCAAACTATTTTTAGCCCTTGAGCGCCGTTAACGCGGGCGTAATACGTCTCGAGTAATCACTAACTGGCCATATATGAAATCGCCTGTTAATGGTACCAATAGCCTTGGCGCAATAGAGTAATGACAAAAATTAAAACGAGTCAGCGTTACCGGCGTAAGTATGCCGCACAAAATTTTGCATAAATAATGCCGTTTTAGCGATGGGAGAGAGGACACGTTAATTACTCCATTTTAACCTTTTATATGTTGAATATTCAATGGGTTATGGGTGGTTTCACCATTAATACCCGCAGTAGCTAATGATTATCTTTTTTAGTCTCCTGCCGATGAAATAATCGTGTAATCTTTCTGTAAGAGACTGACAATGACGCAATAATGTTTGGTTAATGTTTGGTAAATATATTGTTGCATTATTGATGTTTTGTGTTGTACTTAGTAGTAATAGCGGTAGTTCCCCGGCAGTGATGGTCACTCACTATGGAGATCGCGAATGGTAATGTCCGCACCAGGACACATTGTTTACAGTAGTTACAACACTCTGTACGGACATTCTCTCTCCGGTGGTGATCTTGTCACCTTAAAAGCTCTCATCATTTCTCTTACTGTCCATACCCATGACGTCATATGTGGTGCGCGTAGCCGTGTGTGGCGTCGTTTCAAAAAGCAAGCTAAGGCTTACAAGGAAGCCAACCCTCAGATGTGTGTGCGCATAATCGCGTTCAAGAGAACGCGGGTGATGTATACCTACAACTCAAGGTGCTATCCATGGGAAGACAAAAAGCAGTGATCAAAGCTCGTCGTGAAGCAAAGCGTGTGTTGAGACGAGATTCGCGTAGTCATAAGCAACGTGAAGAAGAATCGGTCACGTCACTGGTACAGATGGGCGGAGTAGAAGCCATTGGCATGGCGCGCGATAGTCGCGATACCTCGCCTGTTAAGGCGCGAAATGAAGCACAGGCGCATTATCTGAACGCTATCGACAGTAAACAGCTTATTTTTGCGACCGGCGAAGCCGGCTGTGGAAAAACATGGATCAGTGCGGCAAAGGCGGCAGAAGCATTGATTCATAAGGACGTCGAGAGGATCATTGTGACGCGTCCGGTATTGCAGGCTGATGAAGATCTTGGTTTTTTGCCCGGTGATATCGCTGAAAAATTCGCGCCTTATTTTCGTCCCGTCTACGATGTCCTGCTTAAACGGTTGGGCGCGTCCTTTATGCAATATTGTTTGCGCCCGGAAATCGGTAAGGTAGAAATTGCCCCGTTCGCCTATATGCGTGGGCGTACTTTTGAAAATGCGGTCGTGATCCTCGACGAGGCGCAAAATGTGACTGCGGCGCAAATGAAAATGTTTTTGACGCGATTAGGCGAAAATGTCACGGTCATTGTCAATGGCGATATTACGCAATGCGACCTGCCGCGCGGCGTGCGTTCCGGATTGAGCGATGCGTTGGAACGCTTTGAAGAAGATGAAATGGTAGGGATTGTGCATTTCAACAAAGACGACTGCGTGCGCTCGGCGCTTTGTCAGCGAACGCTCCACGCATACAGCTAATATAGCATTGACTTTCAGAGCCCGGGAGACCGGGCTTTGTTGTCTATAAAGCGTCCAGCAGACTCATGGACAAAAAAGGAAAATGACGCCTGTACGTGAAGGGAATTATTTTGTCATGTCCAGGGCATTCATTGTCCGTAATTTGCTTTCTCGGGCCTGTTCCGGCGAGGACTGTACAAGAAGGGTATAGAGCAGGTCAAAGACGAAAAGCTGCGCGGCTTTCGTACCGATCGAGTCACCCTGCAACATTCCTTGCCGATTACCATTGATCAGGCAAAAATCGGCCTCTTCACATAATGGAGAACCCAGATTATGGGTAATGGCGACAGTGGTGGCGCCAGCCTGTCGGGCCAATCGGAGTGAATGCACTGTTTCTGGCGATGTGCCCGAGTGACTGACACCCATCGCGACATCGCCTGCTTTTAATAGCGTAGCCTGCATGTACATAAAATGGTTATTGCTTACCGCATCGCCCCGTAAACCAATACGCATTAGCTTGTGTTTCATATCCAGCGCCGTGATCCCCGATGAGCCCACACCAAAGATATAAACTGAGTGACAGTGACGTAGGGCGTCCACGACACCGAGAACCTGTTGCATATCAAGCAGATTTAGCGTTTCAGACAATACATTACTAATGGTGTTCTGCAATTTTAAACCAATGGCGTGGGCATCGTCGGATTCGCTAACTTCGGCATCCAGTAGAGGACTACTGTCATCAGACTCGGTAGTGGCAAGTTCAATGGCCAGGTCCATTTTAAAATCCTGAAAACCTTTATAGCCCAGGGTGCGACAAAAGCGAATAACCGTGGCTTCTCCGGCCTGTGTGTCGCGCGACAAATCGGCAATAGATGACTGTGTCACCTGTCTGGGGAAGGCTAAAATATATTGCGCAATACGCTGGGAGGCACGTGTCAGGCTTTTTTGCATAGCACCCAGAGTGTCAAGGATTTTTCCGGGTTTAAGACGTGGGGGTTGAGGCTCCATATAGTTCCTGCTCTTGAGGGCTGATTGCGGCACAAAGCCTGCAATATCGAACAGAGCAGAGCCTATCAAGTCTGCGGCATGAAAAAAAGCGCGATGTAAGTAAAGGAGGGGGAATATTTACATCGCGTTGCCAACTTATGACAGAACATCACTGGAGAGTAATCTGTTTGCTCTTACGGTGTTTATAGCGCGCCATCTGTCGGATGGTTTATATCTGGCCCGGTATTGTCGCCCCGGGCGTTGGCGTCACCGTGTGCTGTGTCGGTATAGCGTGGTATCATGAAATCATAATGTCACCTTTGGTTCAGGTTTTTCATCCAGCGTCAATGGCGGTGCCGGGGCAAATAACGGGGCGAAAATAACGCCGCTGATCACCACGCTTAGCGAGCCAATGACCCCATAAAAGAAGAAGTTAAGGTCAGTGGCATAGCGTGCGCCCAGCACGGTAATGACGCTGATAATAATTCCTAAAACCGCACTCCCGGCATTTGCTCGTTTAAAGAAAATGCCCAGCATGAACAGACCGGTCATTGGCCCTCCCATCAGACCTATCAGACTATTAAATGCATCCCAGATTTCTGATTCATCGGCCATGACCAGCCATACCGAGGCCGCGCTACTTATCAGGCCCGCTACCAGAATAACTAACTTAGCTATTTTCATACGGTTTTCTGGCGTTCTTTTTTTATGACTCAAACGCTGATAGATATCGGAATTAAAACAACTGGAAATGCTGTTTAAGCTGCTGGAGATGCTGGACTGCGCGGCAGCGAAAATAGCGGCGATTATCAACCCTGCAATGCCGACTGGCATTTCGGTGACCACGAATAAGGGTAAAATGCCGCCAGTGTTGAATCCCGCCGGTAATAATTGTGGATGTTGCTGATAGTAGACAAACAATGCCGAGCCGATAGCAAAAAAGAAAACAGGGATCACAGCAACCAGTTTGGCATTTGTAAGTAATGTTTTCTTCGTTTCCTCTATGGAGTCAGTCACGATATAGCGTTGGACCACATCCTGACTGGCAGTAAATTGCTGAATATTGGCAAACAGAAAACCAATCATCAATACAGGTACTGTGCTTTCCGTCCAGCTCCAGTGGAACTGCGTAGCCGGAAAGAATTTATCCGCCTGCTGCGTCACCGTAAAAATTTCACCAATGCCGCCCTGGACTTTGAGACATATCACTATAAAAATCAGTATCGCGCTGCCAGAAAGTAAGAGGCCTTGAATAACATCAGTCCATATTACTCCTTCAATTCCACCCATCCAGGTATAAATGATACACATCACGCTAATCAACAGTACCAAAATCACCGGGTCTATAGCGATGAAGGGGCGCAAGGCCAGCACGGTGAGGAAAGTGATAATGGCGATACGTCCGATATGAAACAACATAAATGACATGCTGGCGAATAGACGGCAGCGCACATCGAACCGTGCTTCGAGATATTCATAGGCTGATGTGACTTTCAATTTCCGAAAAAACGGAATATAGAAATAAAAAACCAGCGGTAAAATTGCGATAGCCAGATACTGACCAATGATAAACGTCCAGTCGGAAGTAAACGCTTTGGCAGGAATTGACATAAATGTAATTGAGCTTAACGTAGTAGCAAATACACTGACCCCAGCCGCCCAACCAGGAACCCGGCCACCACCGCGAAAATAATCGTCTGCTGTTTTTTGCCGTCTGGAAAAATAGACACCGACTAACATCATGGCCAGGAGGTAGCCAAATAATACAAGATAATTAACGATGCCGAAAGAATGTGTAATCATAGTTCTTTCCTGCTTATGGTTTTGAGTAGAGTTGCGGTCATCGTCTGTGTATTTTTATCTTCCCATCATTCAGACGATACGATATTCAGATCAAGTAATAGTTTTTGTTAATCTCAATGACGCTAATCATGAGATGTAAAAGGCAGAGCATTTATGCTCCTGATGCCAAGACGTATGTCCTGCCGGATACCTGAAATAGCAGCTATCCGATATTGTGTTCAAACAGGCTTCAGGCCTGGGGATCGTATTTGCCGATAGCATTATTAACGTCGGGTTATTCTCTGAGACATAAATATCAATAGTAAGCGTGTTCATTTTCTTTTCCTGTTCAGCGTTTTACTGCGTGACTAAACCACTGACAGATATGCTCGATACGGGTGATAGCGGAACCAACGGTAACTGCCCAGGCACCATGCTCAATAGCATTGGCCGCCAGTGCAGGCGTGTTATAGCGCCCCTCGGCAATAACACGACAACCTGCATGGCTCAGTTGTGTCACCATTGCCAAATCTGGCTCAACCGGTGTGATGGGGCCGGTATAGCCAGACAGTGTTGTACCAATGAATTCGATTCCTTTCTGATGGCAACTTATGCCTTCATTCACGGTTGAACAGTCTGCCATCGCCAGTAATCCATGCAGGCGAATACGTGTCAGTAAACTATCAATATCAACCGGGCGAGAGCGGAATGAGGCATCAAAAGCGATAATATCGGCACCTGCCTGCGCCAGGGCGTCAACATCCTGTAAATAGGGAGTGATACGGACTGGCGACCCTGTAAGGTCACGTTTAATTATCCCAATAATTGGAACAGAAAGATGGGGACGAACAGTCCGCAGATTCTCAATGCCTTCAATGCGCACAGCGACCGCACCCGCCGAAGCCGCTGCCTGTGCCATTGCAGCCACAATTTCAGGTTTATCCATAGGGCTGCCTGGTACCGGTTGGCATGAGACAATCAGCCCACCGTTTTCGTGTACACTTTGTTCCAGCCTGGCTAATAGTGACATCCAGTTCCGCCTTATATATTTTGAAGTTTTACTCCGTTTTATATTATGTTGTGGAGCGTTGCCGCATCAAGCAAAAAGATAGAAAAATGTGAACACAGTCATAAGGTATGTTTGTCATTCAATTACTGCGCCAGCGGATTTGAGGCTATAACCTGAAGCTACAAGACAAATACAATTCACTCTGACGGCAGCATGCTGTATTTTATTAACTGCTTCCGGCATAAAGATAAAATGCTCAGAAAGAGCTTATACGCCACGGGATAGCCAGTATGAAATGCATCACATAATTCTTGTTGTATTTATTCGAATGCTATCACTAATGAGTTTGACCATAACAGGTCACCCATAATCACTTCTGACATCACCATGGTGTGCTTTTACCTCGCACATGATAACCCCATGTAATTATTTTTAGCGCTTGGTCACATTTTGTCATTATCATTGTTGAAATTGTGCACCATAAGATCACTAATGATGAAGCTTTACTCCAATTGTATTTCTTCGCATGGGGATGCAGATGAAAAATTTTAAGAAAATGATGACGCTAATGGCGCTATGTTTATCAGTCGCTATCACCACATCAGGATATGCAACGACGCTTCCTGATATACCAGAACCACTGAAAAATGGTACTGGCGCTATTGATAATAATGGCGTGATTTATGTCGGCTTAGGTACCGCAGGGACATCCTGGTATAAAATTGATCTTAAAAAGCAACATAAAGACTGGGAGCGTATAAAGTCGTTTCCTGGTGGAGCTCGTGAGCAATCCGTGTCGGTATTTTTAAATGATGAGCTTTATGTTTTTGGTGGCGTAGGGAAAAAAAACAGTGAATCACCGTTGCAGGTTTATAGCGATGTGTACAAATACTCACCGGTGAAAAATACATGGCAAAAAGTTGACACTATATCTCCAGTTGGATTAACAGGGCATACGGGAGTAAAATTAAACGAAACGATGGTACTTATTACCGGAGGGGTTAATGAGCATATCTTTGATAAGTATTTTATTGATATAGCGGCTGCGGCTGCGGCTGCGGATGAAAGTGAAAAAAATAAAGTCATCTATAATTATTTTAATAAACCTGCCAAAGATTATTTTTTTAATAAAATCGTATTTATCTACAATGCTAAAGAGAACACATGGAAGAATGCCGGTGAGCTGCCAGACGCGGGGACGGCAGGATCGTCATCGGTAATGGAAAATAATTTCCTGATGCTGATTAATGGTGAGCTCAAACCGGGTTTACGTACCGATGTGATTTACCGCGCCATGTGGGATAACGACAAGCTAACATGGTTGAAGAACAGCCAGTTACCGCCATCGCCTGGAGAACAACAGCAAGAAGGGTTGGCCGGAGCATTTTCGGGCTATAGTCACGGTGTCCTGCTTGTCGGTGGTGGCGCGAATTTTCCGGGAGCAAAACAAAATTATACCAATGGAAAGTTTTATTCCCACGAAGGAATAAATAAAAAATGGCGAGATGAAGTCTATGGTTTTGTTAATGGCCATTGGCAATATATGGGTAAAATGAAACAACCTCTCGGCTATGGTGTATCAGTAAGTTATGGTGATGAAGTTTTCCTTATTGGTGGTGAAAATGCTAAAGGGAAACCTGTTTCGTCTGTAACCTCCTTTACCATGCGTGATGGTAATTTATTAATAAAATAATTTTTTAAATACAAAAATAAAGTTAATTGATGAGCGGAGTATTTTATGAAAATCAACAAATATCTTCTGGGTATGGTTTCGTTTATAGCATTTTCATCATATCTACAAGCGGCAACCCTTGATTATCGGCATGAATATGCTGATAGAACCAGAATTAATAAAGATCGTATTGCTATAATTGAAAAGCTTCCTAACGGCATTGGTTTTTATGTCGATGCCAGCGTTAAATCGGGAGGAGTAGATGGTGAGCAGGATAAGCATTTAAGCGATCTCGTCGCAAACGCTATAGAACTGGGCGTAAGTTATAATTATAAAGTTACGGACAAATTTGTTTTGCAGCCTGGATTTATATTTGAAAGCGGTCCAGACACTTCAATTTATAAGCCTTATTTAAGGGGGCAATATAATTTTGATTCTGGTGTTTATATGGCTGGTCGTTACCGTTATGACTATGCAAGGAAGACAGCTAACTATAGTGATGATGAGAAAACGAATAGATTTGATACTTATATAGGTTATGTTTTTGATGAGTTGAAATTAGAATATAACTTTACCTGGATGGATAGCGATCAAATTAAATTTGATAACAAAAAAACAAACTATGAACATAATGTGGCTTTAGCCTGGAAACTGAATAAGTCATTTACACCATACGTTGAGGTCGGAAATGTAGCGGTGAGAAATAATACCGATGAGAGACAGACCCGTTATCGCGTTGGATTACAATACCACTTTTGAGAAAGGTTAAAGAGTTACTGTACTAATCTTTGCTTAGTATTCATATCGATAATCTTATAGCCCGTAGCTACGTTACAGAACGTTAGACTTTGTCTTGAGTATTCACGTCCTTAACGTAGCTACGAACAAGGATGATAAACAATGAATATACGCCTTACATAGCTACGATCTCAGGCGGTTGTCGGAAAGTGCCGATTGATAGTGTCTTATTCGGCAATTGATATGACTTAAAAATTAATTCCGTAAGCATTTCAGACGGTAACAGCAAATAAGGGTTTTATTGTGATAGCAAAATTCTTCCCGTGGTATAGCGAGATAACACGTCCACAAAAAAATGCTTTATTTTCAGCATGGCTGGGTTACGTTTTTGATGGCTTCGACTTTATGCTGATTTTCTACATTATGTATCTGATCAAGGCTGACTTAGGATTGACAGATATGGAGGGCGCATTCCTTGCCACAGCGGCCTTTATTGGGCGACCATTTGGCGGGGCGCTATTTGGTCTGCTGGCAGACAAATTTGGCCGTAAGCCGTTAATGATGTGGTCGATAGTTGCCTATTCTGTAGGTACAGGGTTAAGTGGCCTGGCTTCCGGTGTAATTATGCTGACGCTTAGTCGCTTCATTGTCGGTATGGGGATGGCGGGGGAGTATGCTTGCGCTTCTACTTATGCCGTGGAAAGTTGGCCAAAGCATTTAAAATCTAAAGCGAGCGCATTTCTGGTTTCAGGTTTCGGTATTGGTAACATCATAGCAGCCTATTTTATGCCGTCATTTGCCGAAGCGTATGGTTGGCGTGCTGCTTTTTTTGTCGGTTTGCTACCCGTTCTTTTAGTAATCTACATCCGGGCCAGGGCTCCTGAATCTAAAGAGTGGGAAGAAGCTAAACTCAGTGGTCCCGGAAAGCATTCACAAAGTGCCTGGTCAGTTTTCTCTTTGTCAATGAAAGGGCTATTTAATCGAGCTCAATTTCCACTGACATTATGTGTATTTATTGTTCTGTTCTCTATTTTCGGCGCAAACTGGCCGATCTTTGGTCTACTGCCTACATATTTGGCGGGAGAGGGCTTTGATACGGGCGTGGTCTCTAATTTAATGACGGCGGCGGCATTCGGCACTGTATTGGGAAATATCGTTTGGGGGCTGTGCGCAGATAGAATTGGTTTGAAGAAAACGTTCAGCATTGGTCTTCTCATGTCCTTTTTATTCATTTTCCCGTTATTCAGAATTCCGCAAGATAATTATTTACTGCTGGGCGCATGTTTATTCGGTTTAATGGCGACTAACGTAGGTGTTGGCGGGTTGGTTCCCAAATTTCTCTACGACTACTTTCCTCTTGAGGTTCGTGGTTTGGGTACCGGGCTGATTTATAATCTTGCTGCGACATCAGGCACATTCAATTCAATGGCGGCGACCTGGCTTGGAATAACAATGGGGCTAGGCGCTGCGCTAACGTTCATTGTTGCTTTCTGGACCGCAACAATTCTACTCATTATTGGCCTATCCATTCCGGATAGACTAAAAGCACGTCGTGAAAGTTTTCAATCAACAAAAGAATTTTAATAGAGGATAAATGATGACGAAATACGGTGTTGTAGGTACAGGTTATTTTGGCGCTGAACTGGCGCGATTTATGTCTAAGGTTGAAGGGGCGAAAATCACTGCGATTTACGATCCGGTAAATGCGGCTCCGATAGCGAAAGAGTTGAACTGTGTCGCCACTGCAACGATGGAGGCGCTTTGTTCCCATCCTGATGTGGATTGCGTAATTATTGCTTCACCAAATTACTTACATAAAGCGCCAGTCATTGCGGCGGCTAAAGCGGGTAAACACGTGTTTTGTGAAAAACCTATCGCCTTAAATTACCAGGATTGTAAGGATATGGTTGATGCCTGCAAAGAAGCTGGTGTTACCTTTATGGCGGGTCACGTTATGAACTTTTTTCACGGGGTTCGCCACGCTAAAGCGCTCATCAAAGCTGGTGAAATTGGTGAAGTTACACAAGTTCACACTAAACGTAATGGTTTTGAAGACGTGCAGGATGAGATCTCATGGAAGAAGATTCGCGCAAAGTCAGGTGGGCATCTGTACCATCACATTCACGAGCTAGATTGTACACTGTTCATCATGGATGAAACCCCATCCCTGGTTTCAATGGCGGCGGGGAATGTTGCGCACAAAGGTGAAAAATTTGGTGATGAAGATGATGTTGTCCTAATCACCCTTGAGTTTGAAAGCGGTCGTTTCGCGACACTTCAGTGGGGATCATCGTTCCACTACCCTGAGCACTATGTATTAATTGAGGGCACGACAGGTGCAATTCTCATTGATATGCAAAACACGGCTGGTTATCTAATAAAAGCGGGCAAAAAAACACACTTTCTTGTGCATGAAAGCCAGGCGGAGGATGATGATCGTCGCAACGGTAACATATCCAGCGAGATGGATGGCGCAATCGCTTATGGTAAACCCGGTAAACGTACGCCGATGTGGCTCTCATCAATTATGAAACTGGAGATGCAGTACTTGCATGATGTGATAAACGGTCTGGAGCCAGGCGAGGAGTTTGCTAAATTGCTAACGGGAGAAGCGGCGACAAATGCCATTGCTACCGCTGATGCTGCGACGCTTTCTTCAAACGAGGGGCGCAAAGTTAAACTCACTGAAATTCTTGGCTAAAATTTAAAGCCGGATGGTGGTGTTATTGGCCGGTGGCGCTGCGCTTATGTAGACTGGATAAGGCGCCCGTGAACTGTGCCGCCATCCGGCAATGGACGGGTCATATGTGAAAAAAAAGCCCGTACTTTCGTACGAGCTCTTTCTTAAATATGGCGGTGAGGGGGGGATTGACTCGCTGCGCTCGCCCTTCGGGCAGTCTCCTCGCAAGCTCGTCGTCTGTCCAACTGGCTGCGCCAGTTGTCGAACCCCGGTCGGTGGTTCTCATCCCCCCTTAGTTTGGGGGATACATATAAGCAAAAAGCCCGTACTTCTGTACAGGCTCTCAACTTAAATATGGCGGTGAGGGGGGGATTCGAACCCCCGATACGTTGCCGTATACACACTTTCCAGGCGTGCTCCTTCAGCCACTCGGACACCTCACCAAATTGTCGCTCCAGCATTACTGGAACGGGCGCTAATGTAGGGAAATATCTTTTCTACGTCAATCAACTTTTTTAAAAAAAAGCGCGTTTATACAAACTTCCACCAATCTGTGGTTTTAATAAGCGAAAACTGCTTTTTTTGCCCGCGCCGGGAAATTTGCTATGCTGCACATCCCGTTGAAAACGCTGATAACAGGCGCAATCACATTCCGCACCATACTGCTCAGGAGATAACATGGAGATAATTTTTTATCACCCGACATTTAACGCCGCCTGGTGGGTAAATGCGCTGGAGAAGGCTCTCCCACATGCGCGCGTTCGTGAATGGAAGGTCGGTGATAACAACCCCGCAGACTATGCGCTTGTATGGCAGCCCCCGGTTGAAATGCTGGCCGGAAGACGCTTAAAAGCCGTCTTTGCGCTGGGCGCGGGGGTGGATGCAATTCTGAGTAAATTAAATGCGCATCCGGAAATGCTGGACGCCTCCATTCCTCTATTCCGTCTGGAAGATACCGGAATGGGCCTGCAAATGCAGGAATATGCCGTAAGTCAGGTATTACACTGGTTCCGTCGTTTCGATGATTATCAGGCGCTGAAAAATCAGGCGCTATGGAAACCGTTGCCGGAATATACCCGCGAAGAGTTTAGCGTCGGTATCATGGGCGCAGGGGTACTGGGCGCAAAAGTGGCAGAAAGTCTACAGGCGTGGGGGTTCCCGTTACGTTGCTGGAGTCGTAGCCGCAAATCCTGGCCTGGCGTGGAAAGTTATGTTGGGCGTGAAGAGCTGCACGCTTTCCTGAACCAGACGCGGGTGCTGATTAATCTGCTGCCGAATACGGCCCAAACGGTAGGAATTATTAATAGCGAATTGTTGGATCAATTGCCGGATGGCGCTTACGTGTTGAATCTCGCGCGCGGCGTGCATGTTCAGGAGGCGGATCTGCTGGCTGCGCTTGATAGCGGTAAGCTAAAAGGCGCGATGTTGGATGTCTTTAGCCAGGAACCGTTACCGCAGGAAAGTCCATTATGGCGCCATCCGCGAGTCGCCATGACGCCGCACATTGCGGCAGTCACCCGTCCGGCGGAAGCCATCGATTATATTAGCCGCACCATTACCCAACTGGAGAAGGGAGAGCCGGTGACGGGGCAGGTGGATCGGGCGAGAGGATATTGACATCAACCCGGCGCGGGCCGGGTTTCGCTAAAAAACGCTGGCGATACCTGCTATCCTTGTCGGAAATGACTACAGGAGAGAGCAATGTATCCCGTTGACCTGCATATGCATACCGTCGCCAGCACTCATGCCTACAGTACTCTGAGCGATTATATCGCGGAAGCCAAACGCAAAGGCATTAAACTTTTTGCGATTACCGATCATGGTCCGGACATGGAAGATGCGCCGCATCACTGGCATTTTATTAACATGCGCATCTGGCCGCGTCTGGTTGACGGCGTGGGGATACTGCGTGGCATTGAGGCGAATATCAAGAACATTAACGGTGAAATTGATTGCTCCGGAAAGATGTTCGACTCGCTGGATCTGATTATCGCAGGCTTTCATGAGCCCGTTTTTGCGCCGCATGATAAAGAAACCAATACCCAGGCGATGATCGCGACCATCGCCAGCGGCAAGGTGCATATAATTAGTCACCCCGGAAATCCAAAGTATCCAGTGGAGGTTAAAGCCATCGCGCAGGCGGCGGCGAAACACCATGTAGCGCTGGAAATCAACAACTCTTCTTTTCTGCATTCGCGTAAAGGAAGCGAAGATAATTGCCGCGCGGTCGCTGCCGCCGTACGCGATGCAGGAGGCTGGGTAGCGTTAGGATCTGATTCCCATACGGCCTTTACGCTTGGCGATTTCACCGAATGCCGGAAAATTCTGGATGCGGTGAATTTTCCGGAAGATCGAATCCTGAACGTCTCGCCGCAGCGCTTACTGGCCTTTCTCGAATCACGCGGTATGGCGCCTGTACCGGAATTTGCCGAACTTTAATCGTTATTTACGGGAAGATATCAATGAATGAGTTTTCAATCCTGTGCCGTGTGCTGGGATCGTTGTATTACCGCCAACCGCAAGATCCTTTACTGGTTCCGCTGTTTACGTTAATCCGTGAAGGTAAACTGGCGGCAAACTGGCCGCTGGAGCAGGATGACATGCTGGCGCGTTTACAGAAAAGCTGCGATATCACGCAGATTTCCACTGATTACAATGCGTTATTTGTTGGGGAAGAGTGCGCGGTAGCGCCATACCGCAGTGCGTGGGTCGAAGGCGCGGAAGAGTCTGAGGTGCGCGCTTTTTTAACGTCGCGAGGGATGCCGCTGGCCGATACGCCTGCCGATCACATTGGCACTTTATTGCTCGCGGCCTCCTGGCTGGAAGATCAGTCTGCCGAAGATGAAAGTGAAGCGCTGGAAACCTTATTTGCCGATTATCTGCTTCCCTGGTGCAATACCTTCCTCGGTAAAGTTGAAGCCCATGCCGTTACGCCATTCTGGCGCACTCTGGCGCCGCTAACGCGTGATGCGATAGGGGCCATGTGGGATGAACTTCAGGAAGAAGATGAAGAATAATGTGATGTAAATCACCATTAACTGCAACGAGTTTTACATCATTGCATAAAATGTGTGCGCGATCTCATTAATGTGCCGCTTTTCTGTTATGATGCGCGCCATGAACATACTTCTTTCTATTGCTATCACGACGGGCATCCTTTCTGGAATATGGGGATGGGTGGCCGTCTCCCTGGGGTTACTAAGCTGGGCCGGTTTTTTAGGCTGTACGGCTTATTTCGCCTGTCCGCAGGGCGGCTTTAAGGGATTGTTGATTTCCGCCTGTACGCTGTTAAGCGGTATGGTGTGGGCGCTGGTCATTATTCACGGTAGCGCGCTGGCGCCGCATCTGGAAATTGTCAGTTACGTGTTGACGGGGATCGTGGCATTCCTGATGTGTATCCAGGCAAAGCAGCTATTGCTTTCTTTTGTTCCGGGAACATTTATCGGCGCCTGCGCGACATTTGCAGGGCAGGGTGACTGGCGGTTGGTATTACCGTCGCTGGCGCTGGGGCTAATCTTTGGCTATGCCATGAAAAATAGTGGGCTATGGCTGGCATCACGCCGCGAGCAACATTCAGCGAATACGGCGGTCACAAAATAAAAAAGCGTGGGGTTCTTCCCCACGCTTTGTCGTATTGATCAGGATTCTGGCGGTACTGACAGCTCACGGTATTTCACCAGAATATCATTTTGCCTGTCCGCTTTATTCTGCAAATCCCACAGTCCGCGATCGATACCATCATTAATGAGGAAGATAACGCCGGTTTCAATGGCTGACATCAGACACAGCATCACCGGTTCGTTCGAGGTATAGCCGATTTCGCCTTCCAGTAAGCGCTGGTAATCAATAAAACGGAACACGCCTGCCTGTACTTCATAGGAAAGGATCGTTTTACTGGTGTTCACCGAAGAAAGGATCTCGCCCGTACTGACGTTAACCACGCGCAGGTTGACAGCAATCTGATCCAGCTGATACTGCGTATCGGCGCCAATACCGAAATATCTTGCGCCGACCCCGCCGGATTTGACGTTACTTTCATAACCAATAATAGAACCTTCCACCATAATATTTGCCGCCGTCAGCGACTGAAGCGGGATACGGTTATTCATCGCCACGGTGCCGTTTTCCTGGGCTGCGCGAATAATTTTCCGTTCATTCAAAAGATTCTGTAAGCCTTGTCGTTCCAGTGGGATAAACCAGCGCGAATCTTTCAGCGCGGTGACCAACATAGCGGTGGCGCTCTGCGGCACAGCCGTAGAAAAGTTACTTGCCGGGTAAGGTTTAAATTGGCCCGTTTCATCCTGAATGTTATATACCGAAACAAAGATCTTACCGGTGGGAGCAGGTAAGTGCGTCAAATCTTTGTAACTTTGTGCGCGGGGCATTAATGTCGGTTTCGCAGCTTGTTTCGGCGGGGCAGTTAAGCATCCACTCAACAATAAAACGGCAACCAAAATAAGTAAGCGCGGCATGATTTATATCCTTTAGTGACTGTAGCTTAAAAATCGGTTGACTGAGTTTGTAAACCTGACACTTCGATGGTCGAGGTTCTTCCCGTTTTTCTGTCCGTGACGTTGAGCTGGAGCTGTCCGTCGCGATTAGCGATATCGATAATAAAATCGTTGGTCACCATACGTCCTGGTTTCCCGGTATTAATATTGGTCAACAAGCCGCCCAGAATTTGCGATTGAATAGCCTGCGTAAAGTTATCCAACGCTGAGGGGGTTTCGATACCAAAATCGTTATCATAAGCGGGGTCTTTATATGAATTTTGCGCCTGGGCGCTATTCAATAAAAAGGAACCGTTATTGGGGTTTCCACCAAAGTTAGGATTACGGAACTGGAACGTCATATTTCCAGCCCAGGTTAATGGCGAAAAAAGCATGAGCAGCACTACTGCATGTTTAACACGCATGACAGCCTCCGGATAAAAATCATGTTTTAGAATTCATCACGCGCTAAATCACTCGTACTTAATAGCGTTTGATCTATTTGTCGGCGATTTAATGCTTCCTCTGTTTGCGCTAATGCGAAGACGACGGTTTTCTCGAAGTCTCTTTTCATTGGAAATAAAAAGGTCTGGAAAATAACGTCCTGATTTACCGTTATGGTTATCCAGCTTCCCCAACGCGCACTGGGTCTTTCATTAATGGTCAGATTGCCGGTGTATTCGCTTTCCCATTTGTCGCTGAATGCACGATAGAATTCATGTCCTATCGAAGAGACGGTATGGTCGGTTAACAATCCGGGAACCTCGACTTCAACTTCATTGGCATGCAGGTTTCCGGTAGCGAACAGTAACTCTGCTGCTACAATCCAGGTCAGATAGCGTTTCATGGCCTTACCGCCTGAGATTATCGTTTGCCCATGAAACTGCCTGGGTGCGATTTTTGACAGCTATCTTTTTGAAAAGATTATAAAGATGTGTCTTAACCGTATTCTCGCTGATAAATAGCGACCTGGCGATTTCATTATTAGAGGCACCAATACGTAACTTATTGAGGATCTCTTTTTCGCGATGAGTGAGTAATGCGGACTCGGTGCTGTTGTAGCGGTAATTTCCTGAGTGTGTAATCAGGTAACTGGCTAATTTTTGTGAAAAATAGCATTCGCCCCGCAGAATACCCTGTAATCCGCTGACCACGTGTTCCTGGTCTTCAGTGGCGTAAAACACGCCGTTAATATGAGGCCAGTTTTCAATTTCACGGTAGGGATAATCGTCAGGGGTATTTAACAATAATGTTTTTATATTATTGTTTTTGCGGCTTAAATTATCCTGCCAATAGTGGATAAGCTTCTTATCCGCTTCCATCATATCCATTAAAACAATGCAACTGGCTGAGATATCTTCCAGAGAACGTTGAATATTATGCAGTTTTCCGGTTATGGCCAGCGATTGCTTTAAATGTTGCAATAATGCCGTAGCTTGCAGAGATGGCTTTGTGATCAACAATAGTGTGTGACCATGACTACTATGGACTTCATTAAACATGATGAAACTCCACTTTTTTTAATCGCACATCTGACAGCTGCCCCCATAAAATAAAGGCACCAGAAGTACTGACAGATGTTGCACTGCTGTGGGTTGAAATAGCCCATTATCCAGAAAGAGAAAAATATTTACGAAAATACTTTTAACTGTTTTCAATCTAGCCATTACAAATCTTAAAGCAAGTGTTAAACTTGTAACAAGATGTAAAAATATATATTAAAATGTTGTTTTTGGGTTTTTTTGAAGTTTAGATTTGATAGTAAAGTTGTACATTTCGCTGTTATTGCATAGATTTAAAAAATCATACAAATTATAATAATTCATTGATTTTTAATCATTTTAATTATTATATGTTATGTTTTGATTTTATTTTTTCTTAAAATTTGAGACGTGGCATTAACCTGGACAGCACAAAGACAAAAAAAACGAAGTGTGTCACGTCTTGTGCGTATTGCCCCCCATGGGAAGCATAAGAACATCCCCATGGCGGCATAACACACACCAACACTTCATTTTTTGGGTTCGCGATACACTCTCTTCTGTGGCCAAAAATCAATTATAAAAAATCACATGGCTATCGTTTTATTAGTACTTTGGTATGAGCTTAAATAACAAAATACCACGCGTGGGTGAGTTATTAAAAATGTTTCCACGGACATACTCTTCATCGTAACGACGCGTTAACAAAAAACGCATGTCGCTAACAAAGTAATAGATAATTTTCGCTATGTACGACCAGGTCCAGGGTGACAGCATGAAAAACAAATTGTTATTTATGATGTTGACAATACTGGGTGCGCCTGGGATTGCAACCGCGACAAATTATGATCTGGCTCGTTCAGAGTATAATTTTGCGGTAAATGAATTAAGCAAGTCTTCATTTAATCAGGCGGCCATTATTGGTCAAGTCGGCACGGATAATAGTGCCAGAGTACGCCAGGAAGGATCAAAACTATTGTCCGTTATTTCACAAGAAGGAGGAAATAATCGGGCGAAAGTCGACCAGGCAGGGAATTATAACTTTGCGTATATTGAGCAAACGGGCAATGCCAACGATGCCAGTATATCGCAAAGCGCTTACGGTAATAGTGCGGCTATTATCCAGAAAGGTTCTGGAAATAAGGCCAATATTACCCAGTACGGTACGCAGAAAACAGCAGTTGTAGTGCAGAAACAGTCGCATATGGCTATTCGCGTCACCCAACGCTAATACCGTTACGACTTTTAAATCAATCCGATGGGGGTTTTACCATGAAACTTTTAAAAGTGGCAGCATTCGCAGCAATCGTAGTTTCTGGCAGTGCTCTGGCTGGCGTCGTTCCACAATGGGGCGGCGGCGGTAATCATAACGGCGGCGGCAATAGTTCCGGCCCGGATTCCACGTTGAGCATTTATCAGTACGGTTCCGCTAACGCTGCGCTTGCTCTGCAAAGCGATGCCCGTAAATCTGAAACGACCATTACCCAGAGCGGTTATGGTAACGGCGCCGATGTAGGCCAGGGTGCGGATAACAGTACTATTGAACTGACTCAGAATGGTTTCAGAAACAATGCCACCATCGACCAGTGGAACGCTAAAAACTCCGATATTACTGTCGGTCAATACGGCGGTAATAACGCCGCGCTGGTTAATCAGACCGCATCTGATTCCAGCGTAATGGTGCGTCAGGTTGGTTTTGGCAACAACGCCACGGCTAACCAGTATTAATTTAGCGTCTGCGCTAATAAAAAAACAGGGCATAAGCCCTGTTTTTTTTCGGGAGGAAATTATGCATACTTTATTGCTCCTTGCCGCACTTTCAAATCAGATTACGTTTACTACGACTCAGCAAGGCGATATTTACACGGTGATCCCTCAGGTCACATTAAACGAACCCTGCGTCTGTCAGGTGCAAATTCTCTCTGTGCGCGACGGCGTCGGGGGACAAAGCCATACACAGCAAAAACAAACGCTATCTTTACCTGCTAATCAACCGATTGAGTTGTCTCGTCTTAGTGTAAATATATCTTCAGAGGACTCGGTTAAAATTATTGTTACTGTTTCGGACGGACAATCACTGCATTTATCACAACAATGGCCGCCTTCTGCACAGTAGTTTTTGATGGTGGCGGAAATGGATTGGCTGACCTGGGTATAAAGAGGCGATAAAAGCGTCTCATCGTCTCGGCATGTCGCTAAAAGGTAACGCCGAACCCTCGAGGATGACTAATCATTGAGGAGTTAACATGTCCGTAATCAAGAAAAATATCCCTGCCATAGGCCTGTGTATCTGCGCTTTTTTTATCCATTCTGCGGTAGGGCAACAAACGGTACAGGGCGGCGTTATCCATTTTCGCGGCGCGATTGTTGAGCCACTGTGCGATATTTCTACTCACGCCGAAAATATTGATTTAACCTGCCTACGCGAAGGTAAAAAGCAAATGCACCGGATAGACCTTCGGCAGGCATCTGGATTACCGCAGGATATTCAGTCCATTGCGACGGTACGGCTGCATTATCTCGATGCGCAAAAAAGCCTGGCGGTGATGAATATTGAGTACCGTTAACGGCGGTGTCATAGATATAAAAAGAGCGACTCTGTTGAAAGCCCTGCTGTACACTTTGCAGATAAGGTGAGACAAAAAAGGGGGGGGGGTTATGACATCACGTCTTCAGGTCATACAGGGTGATATCACTCAACTTAGCGTCGATGCGATTGTGAATGCCGCTAACGCATCATTAATGGGCGGCGGTGGCGTAGACGGCGCGATTCATCGCGCGGCGGGGCCGGCATTGCTGGACGCCTGTAAACTCATCCGTCAGCAACAGGGCGAATGTCAGACGGGACATGCGGTTATCACGCCTGCTGGCAAGCTTTCGGCAAAGGCGGTTATTCACACAGTGGGGCCCGTCTGGCGAGGCGGCGAACACCAGGACGCTGAGCTACTCGAAGAGGCATACCGGAATTGTTTGCTGCTTGCCGAGGCGAATCACTTTCGTTCCATCGCTTTTCCGGCAATCAGTACCGGCGTTTATGGCTATCCACGCGCCCAGGCCGCTGAAGTCGCCGTCAGGACGGTTTCAGATTTTATTACCCGTTACGCTCTGCCTGAACAGGTATACTTTGTCTGTTATGATGAAGAAACTGCCCGGCTTTACGCAAGATTACTTACTCAGCAAGGCGACGACCCTGCCTGATAAAACACGCCTGGAGCGTGCCGTTGAACCGCTATGCGCGCGCCATCCCGGAGAGTGCGGCATTCTTGCGCTGGATAACAGTCTGGACGCTTTTGCCGCCCGCTACCGCCTGACCGAAATGGCGGCGCGGACGCTGGATGTGCAGTATTATATTTGGGAAGACGATATGTCCGGGCGGCTGCTCTTTTCGGTTCTGCTGTCGGCGGCGAAGCGCGGCGTTCATGTTCGTCTGCTGCTGGATGATAACAATACGCCTGGTCTGGATGATACGTTGCGCTTGCTGGATAGCCATCCTAATATCGAAGTTCGTCTGTTTAATCCTTTCTCTTTTCGTACGCTACGCGCGCTGGGATATTTGACGGATTTTGCGCGGCTGAATCGGCGGATGCACAATAAAAGTTACACTGCCGACGGCGTAGTGACGCTGGTCGGTGGGCGCAACATCGGCGATGCCTATTTCGGCGCTGGCGAGGAGCCGCTATTTTCCGATCTGGACGTGATGGCCATTGGCCCGGTGGTCAATGATGTCGCCAATGATTTTGAACGTTACTGGCGCTGTAGTTCAGTGTCGACATTGCAGCAAGTATTATCCCTTTCTGAGCAGGAACTGACGCAGCGTATCGAACTTCCCGAATCCTGGTATAACGATGAGATCACCCGCCGTTATCTGCATAAGCTGGAAACCAGCCAGTTTATGGCGGATCTCGATCGCGGAACGTTGCCGCTGATTTGGGCAAAAACACGCTTGCTTAGCGATGACCCTTCTAAAGGCGAGGGGAAGGCGCAGCGCCATTCGCTTCTTCCGCAGCGATTATTTGACGTGATGGGGTCGCCGACGGAGCGTATCGACATTATTTCCGCTTACTTTGTCCCTACGCGCGCAGGCGTGGCGCAGTTGCTTAATCTGGTCAGGAAAGGCGTGAAGATCGCCATCTTAACTAACTCTCTGGCGGCCAACGATGTGGCGGTCGTTCACGCAGGGTACGCGCGCTGGCGCAAGAAATTACTGCGCTATGGCGTGGAGCTCTACGAACTGAAACCGACCCGCGAACATGAAACCGCCGTACATGATCGCGGACTCACCGGGAACTCAGGTTCCAGCTTACATGCTAAAACGTTCAGTATTGATGGTAGTAAGGTGTTTATCGGGTCGCTTAATTTTGATCCCCGTTCAACGCTTTTAAATACCGAAATGGGCTTTGTCATTGAAAGTGAAACGCTGGCGACGCTTATTCATAAGCGTTTTACGCAGAGCCAACGCGATGCGGCCTGGCAACTGCGGCTGGATCGCTGGGGACGAATTAACTGGATCGATCGTCAGCAAGAAGAGGAAAAGGTGTTAAAGAAAGAACCCGCTACGCGTTTCTGGCAGCGAGTTCTGGTACGGTTGGCGGCAATTTTACCTGTGGAATGGTTGCTGTGAACCCGCGCGCGGAAAACTACCCGATCGCGGCGCGGCTTTCTTGTTTTACCGGCGGTTTACCTGAAAAGAGAAATTTCAGGAGCGGGATGCGTAAATGAATTTCATACAGAATTAACGCAATACCCATAACAAATATCAGCCCGCACAAGAACCCGATCAGGTTGGAGGAGATATGCGGCGTAATATACGCGCCAAAGAAAAGCGTTAAGGGATGATGCACCAGATAGATAAACAGCGAAGCATTTACGAAATAGGTGACACGCGCGGACTGGAAGTTTAACAAGCGATGCCCCAGTGAGAATACCACGTTCACCATCCACAGCCCCATTACCATCGTAATCACGGATTCGGTTTCGTACATCCAGGCGTCGCCGCTCCCATAACGTTGATTCAGCAGATACGCGATAAAAGCAACGGCAGCGCCTAAAGTGCATCCGCGTGAGGGCGTGGTGAAGCGCGCTTTCAGATCGGGGTGAATGAAGGCCAACGCGCCGAGAATAAAAAACGGCACATAAAATAGCGTTTGCATCACAATAAAATTGAACATGCCGTCACTGAGGATTGCCGGATATACGATGAAAATAATGCGCCTGATAGCGGCGTAAGCCATCCCCAGCAGGAAAAAAATAAGCGAAAGCCTAGCCAGTGAAATAGCGGCGGGACGAGGCTTGCTTGTTTCCTGCCTTTTTTGGAACCAGGTAAAAATCCCGATGCTGACTGTGGTTAATATCACCAGCACCAGTAAAAACCACAGATGTGAAATGAGTTCCCATGCTAACGTATTATATTTTTCATAGGCAGAGAGTGTAGGCCAGTTCTCTGTTTTCTCTTTGACATATTGCAACAGGATAAATTGCGGCAAGGTAAGCAAAGGGATTGCGGTAAGCATAGGAATACCCACACGTTCTACCCGTACTTTCCACCAGCGTTTTAACGGATAACGTAAAAACAACATGTACGAAAAATAACCAGAAATAACAAAAAACACCTGCATACGAAAAGCGTGGATAAAATCGTTAAACAGGGTTAGCCACCATGATGGCGTGGCGCTATTGACATGCCAACTGTGAGTGGAATAGATCAACGAGATATGAAAGGGAATCCCTAACAACATCAGCCATGCGCGGATAGAGTCAAGAAAATATTCACGCGGCGCGGGTACAGAGCTCATATAAGGTCACGTATTCTCAGATTTTTCACCTTATCCATAAGGCGAATTATAGTTACATTCGGTAGCAACCCTACACCAACTCCGACAACCTGTCTCCAGGATAAGCACGCAAAGTGAAAACAGGCGCGGGAGGTGCTTAATCCATGAGCCAGCGCGCTGAACAAAGCCTGGATTCAGTTGTCGTAATGCCTGATTATCCATTAAAATGGATCGGATCGATATAAGCACACAAAGGGGGAAGTGCTTACTTATTATGAAACATAAACGACAAATGATGAAAATGCGTTGGTTGGGCGCAGCTATTATGTTAACGCTTTACGCATCATCGAGCTGGGCGTTCAGTATTGATGACGTGGCAAAACAAGCTCAATCTTTAGCCGGGAAAGGCTATGAGGCGCCTAAAAGCAACTTGCCCTCCGTTTTCCGCGACATGAAATATGCGGATTATCAGCAGATCCAGTTTAACAGCGATAAAGCCTACTGGAACAACTTAAAGACCCCTTTTAAGCTCGAATTTTACCATCAGGGGATGTACTTCGATACGCCGGTCAAGATTAACGAAGTGACGGCGACGACGGTCAAAAGAATCAAATACAGCCCGGATTACTTCAATTTTGGCAATGTTCAGCACGATAAAGACACGGTAAAAGATTTAGGCTTCGCCGGGTTCAAAGTTCTGTACCCCATCAACAGTAAAGATAAGAACGACGAAATCGTCAGTATGCTTGGCGCCAGCTATTTCCGCGTTATCGGCGCAGGCCAGGTATATGGCTTATCTGCGCGCGGCCTGGCGATTGATACCGCCTTACCATCTGGTGAAGAGTTTCCCCGCTTTCGCGAGTTCTGGATTGAGCGTCCAAAACCCACCGATAAGCGTTTGACCGTCTATGCATTACTGGATTCTCCGCGCGCGACCGGCGCTTACCGTTTTGTGATCATTCCTGGCCGCGATACCGTGGTGGACGTGCAGTCAAAAGTCTATCTGCGCGATAAAGTGGGCAAGCTGGGCGTTGCGCCATTAACCAGTATGTTCCTGTTTGGGCCAAACCAGCCGTCGCCGACGACCAACTATCGTCCGGAACTGCATGACTCGAACGGCTTATCCATTCATGCGGGTAATGGCGAGTGGATTTGGCGTCCGCTGAACAATCCAAAACACCTCGCTGTGAGCAGCTATGCAATGGAAAACCCTCAGGGATTCGGCCTGTTGCAGCGTGGTCGCGAGTTCTCGCGCTTTGAAGATTTAGACGATCGCTACGACCTGCGTCCAAGCGCCTGGATTACCCCGAAAGGCGACTGGGGCAAAGGTAAGGTTGAACTGGTTGAAATTCCGACCAATGATGAAACCAACGATAACATCGTCGCTTACTGGACTCCGGATCAACTGCCGGAACCGGGTAAAGAGATGAACTTCAAGTACACTCTGACCTTCAGCCGCGATGAAGATAAACTTCATGCGCCGGATAATGCTTGGGTGCTGCAAACACGCCGCTCAACGGGCGACGTTAAACAGTCGAATCTGATTCGCCAGCCCGACGGCACTATTGCCTTTGTGGTGGATTTCGTTGGCGCCGACATGAAAAAACTGCCGCCGGATACGCCTGTCGCTGCGCAAACCAGCATTGGCGATAACGGTGAAATCGTTGACAGTAATGTACGCTATAACCCAGTCACTAAAGGCTGGCGTTTAATGCTGCGCGTGAAAGTCAAAGACGCGAAGAAAACCACGGAAATGCGTGCCGCATTGGTGAATGCCGATCAGACGCTAAGTGAAACCTGGAGCTACCAGTTACCTGCCAATGAATAAAACAACTGAGTATATTGACGCACTGCTGCTTTCTGAACGTGAGAAAGCGGCATTGCCGAAAACTGACATCCGCGCCGTGCATCAGGCGCTGGATGCCGAGCATCGGACTTACTCGCGAGAAGACGATTCACCGCAGGGTTCCGTAAAAGCCCGCCTTGAACACGCCTGGCCGGATTCATTGGCGAAGGGGCAGTTAATTAAAGATGATGAAGGGCGCGATCAGTTGCAGGCTATGCCAAAAGCGACGCGCTCTTCGATGTTTCCTGATCCCTGGCGAACCAACCCGGTTGGCCGTTTCTGGGATCGTCTGCGTGGGCGGGATGTAACGCCGCGCTATGTTTCTCGTCTGACAAAAGAAGAGCAGGCGAGCGAGCAAAAATGGCGTACCGTCGGCACTATACGCCGCTATATTTTGTTAATTTTGACTCTGGCGCAAACCGTCGTCGCGACCTGGTATATGAAGACCATTCTGCCTTATCAGGGATGGGCGCTCATCAATCCTATGGATATGGTGGGGCAGGATATTTGGGTCTCTTTTATGCAGCTCCTGCCCTACATGCTGCAAACCGGTATCCTGATTCTGTTTGCCGTGCTGTTCTGCTGGGTGTCAGCCGGATTCTGGACGGCGCTGATGGGCTTCCTGCAACTGCTTATCGGGCGCGATAAGTACAGCATCTCCGCGTCTACGGTTGGCGATGAGCCCCTCAATCCGGAACACCGGACGGCGCTGATCATGCCTATCTGTAATGAAGACGTTAGTCGCGTTTTCGCCGGTCTGCGCGCGACCTGGGAGTCCGTTAAAGCCACAGGCAACGCCGCGCATTTCGACGTCTATATCCTTAGCGACAGTTATAACCCGGATATCTGCGTGGCGGAGCAAAAGGCGTGGATGGAGCTTATCGCGGAAGTGCAGGGCGAAGGCCAAATTTTTTACCGTCGCCGCCGCCGCCGTATGAAACGCAAAAGCGGCAATATTGACGATTTTTGCCGCCGCTGGGGCAATCAGTACAGCTATATGGTGGTGCTGGACGCGGACTCAGTGATGAGCGGCGAGTGTCTGAGCGGCTTGGTGCGCCTGATGGAAGCGAATCCAAACGCCGGGATTATCCAGTCTTCGCCGAAAGCGTCGGGGATGGATACTCTGTATGCCCGCTGCCAACAGTTCGCGACCCGCGTCTATGGGCCGCTGTTTACCGCCGGGCTGCACTTCTGGCAGTTGGGGGAGTCGCACTACTGGGGGCACAATGCCATTATCCGCGTGAAGCCGTTTATCGA
This sequence comes from Salmonella sp. 32020114201800008SM, assembly GCF_017572025.1. Taxonomy (NCBI): domain Bacteria; kingdom Pseudomonadati; phylum Pseudomonadota; class Gammaproteobacteria; order Enterobacterales; family Enterobacteriaceae; genus Salmonella; species Salmonella sp. 32020114201800008SM. The sequence continues at coordinate 95,250 of NZ_JAGEQM010000001.1, forward strand.
GCACTGCGCTCTGGCGCCGCTGCCGGGAGAAGGTTCGTTCGCCGGATCGATTCTTTCCCACGACTTTGTGGAGGCGGCGCTAATGCGTCGGGCAGGGTGGGGCGTCTGGATTGCCTACGATCTCCCCGGCTCCTATGAAGAGCTGCCGCCAAACCTGCTGGATGAGCTTAAACGCGACCGCCGCTGGTGTCACGGCAACCTGATGAACTTTCGTCTGTTCCTGGTGAAAGGAATGCACCCGGTGCATCGCGCCGTGTTCCTGACGGGGGTAATGTCATATCTGTCCGCGCCGTTATGGTTTATGTTCCTCGCGCTTTCTACCGCGCTGCAGGTCGTTCATGCGTTAACAGAGCCGCAATATTTCCTTCAGCCGCGCCAGCTTTTTCCGGTCTGGCCGCAGTGGCGTCCGGAACTGGCAATCGCGCTGTTTGCATCAACGATGGTGCTGCTGTTCCTGCCGAAGCTGCTCAGTATTATGCTGATCTGGTGTAAAGGCACCAAAGAGTATGGCGGTTTCTGGCGCGTTACGCTGTCGCTGTTGCTGGAAGTGCTGTTCTCCGTATTGCTGGCGCCGGTGCGTATGCTGTTTCATACCGTGTTTGTGGTCAGCGCGTTTCTCGGCTGGGAAGTGGTCTGGAACTCACCGCAACGCGACGATGATTCTACGCCGTGGGGAGAAGCCTTTATGCGTCACGGCTCTCAACTGCTGCTGGGGCTGGTCTGGGCGGTGGGTATGGCGTGGCTGGATTTACGCTTTCTGTTCTGGCTGGCGCCGATTGTCTTTTCGCTGATTCTGTCGCCATTTGTTTCGGTGATCTCCAGTCGTTCAACGGTAGGATTACGCACCAAACGCTGGAAGCTGTTCCTGATCCCAGAAGAGTATTCGCCGCCTCAGGTGTTAGTCGATACCGATAAATATCTGGAGATGAATCGCCGCCGTATTCTGGACGATGGCTTTATGCATGCGGTATTTAACCCGTCGCTTAATGCGCTGGCGACCGCGATGGCCACTGCGCGTCACCGCGCCAGTAAGGTACTGGAAATAGCCCGCGATCGTCATGTGGAGCAGGCGCTAAACGAAACGCCGGAGAAACTGAACCGCGATCGGCGTCTGGTTTTGCTCAGCGATCCGGTGACGATGGCGCGTTTACACTATCGGGTCTGGAATGCGCCAGAGAGATACTCTTCCTGGGTAAACCATTATCAGTCTCTCGTCCTGAATCCGCAGGCGTTGCAGGGACGAACATCGTCAGCGAGATAAGGTCTTCAGGTCTGGAGTGAGGTGAAAAATACCGGCGTGATGCCGGTATTTTTATAGTGAAATGAGGTATCAGGTGCGTATATTCGCGGTGAGTATAATGGTAATTACCCTGAGCGGCTGCGGCAGTATTATCAGCAGAACGATCCCCGGACAAGGACACGGTAACCAGTATTACCCTGGCGTGCAGTGGGATATGCGTGATTCCGCATGGCGCTATATCACTATCCTCGATCTGCCCTTCTCACTGATCTTCGATACACTGCTACTGCCGCTCGATATTCACCACGGGCCTTATGAGTAATTAACGCTCATCCCATTCGTCTGCCGCAGTACGGCCTTCCTCGGTATCAAGCGGGGGTTCAAGCTGGAATTCCCCTTCATCCCATTCATGCAAAGTATTCTCTTCCTGCCACTCCTGGCGGATCTCTATCTCATCATAATCGCCGTCAAACACGCTCTGCGCGGCTTCACCACTCAGCATCGGCAGACATTCGCCATCTTCACCTTCATCGGCGAAAAATTCGACCTGCCACATGATGTCCCCATCCTGCAGTACATATTTCTGAACGTTGAACTGCTGCACATTCGCTTCGTCTTGTTCGAGGCCTGGATGGTCAGCCAGAAATTCTTCCCGGGCTGCATCGATAGCTTCTTCCAGCGTGGCATACATGGTCATCAGTGTCTCCCTTTGATTTGATGAGGTATTTAGGGAAAGAATAGCTGATTCTGTAATATTGCAAGTATGAAAGCGCAAAAATTATTCTATTGCCAGTCTGCGCCGTCGTAAGCTGTTCCATGAATAGATAGCATTGAACAACACCACGCCTGCCGTGACGCAGAATACGGCGCGGAAGCCATAGCTCGCGGAAATTGCGGCGCCCATGAGAGGGCCGGTGACGTTGCCGATATCGCGGAAAGATTGGTTGTAACTGAATATGCGCCCGGCTATCTGGTTGGTAGAGTTGTAAACCAGCAGAGTTTGAACGGCTGGCAGCAGCGCGCCATCCGCCGCGCCAAGCAGAAACCGCAATAGCGCGAGCTGCCACGGCGTTTGCACAAAAGACATTGGAATCAGCAGCAGTACGGAAATAATCAGCGCGACGATAAGGATCTTTTCCGGGCCAATTCTGTCGCCAAGCTTGCCGAGCCGGGGGGCGCTAAGTAATGCCGCCACGCCGGGAACGGACGCTATCATTCCGCTAATGAACGCAATATTACTGACATTGCCTGCGAGTTCGCGCACATAGAGCGTCAGGATGGGCGCAATAGACCCCGTCGCCACCTGAATAATCAGCGTGGTGACAAACAGGCTTAACACCAGGCGGGGATTTTTTAACGAGGCGACCACTTCCCGAACGTGAAGCATCTCTTTTTTGCTCACCGGCAGGAAATTCTCGCGAATGAAAAAGAAGGTGAGCAGAAAACAGATAAACAAAACGCTGGCGGTAATAAAAAAGACCGGACGAAGGCCGTAATGGTCGGCGAGCAGACCGCCCGCAAGTGGGCCAAGCAGAGCGCCGCTGACGCCGCCAGTAGAGAGCGTCCCTAACGCCCAGCCGCTTTTGTGGCGCGGCACCTGAGTGGCGATGAGCGCATTGGCGTTGGGAATAAATCCGCCCAGCAGGCCTAATAACGCGCGGAGGATCAGAAATTGCCAGATATTTTGCGCCATGCCCATTAACAGCATCACAATGGCCATGCCGAGAGCGGAACGCAACAGCATGATCTTACGCCCTTTACGATCCGCCAGACCGCCCCAAAAAGGGGAAGCGATAGCTGAAAAGAGGAACGTAATACTAAAGACCAGCCCGGACCACATGTTAAGCGCGCTATGGCCTGTTACACCGAGTTGCTCAACGTAGAGAGGGAGAAAAGGCATGACCAGACTGAATGCCGCGCCGGTTAAAAAACAGCCCAGCCAGGTAACGGTTAGATTGCGTTTCCAGTTTATGGGGACATCAGAGGGTGACATAGCGTTCCACAGTATGATGCGCGTTTTGCGCTATCATCAATTTAATTATGAGCGTACTAATTATAATTATGCGCCGACCTTACCAGCCTCGCAATGTGGGGAGCTTTTAAAGCTAAAAGAGGGGAAAAATTGCAGCCTGACGGCTGCAATCCTGTCAATAGCGCGACGGTACGCCTTCAGGGCGAGTTTTAAAGCGGCGATGCAGCCACATATACTGCTCTGGCGCCATCATAATGCACTGCTCAACAATCTTATTCATCCATGCGGCAGTCGCTTCTGCGCTCTCCAGCGGAGGCGAATATTCCGCAGGAAGAATGATCAGTTCGTAGCCTTTCCCATCGGGTTTACGGCGAGGAACGAAGGGGATAATACAGGCTTTAGACATGCGCGCCAGCATCCAGGTACCGGAGGTCGTGGCAGCCTGGTCGACGGCAAATAATGGTACAAAAACGCTGGCGCGCGGGCCATAATCGTGATCCGGCGCATACCAGATCAATTCGCCGCTTTTCAATGCCTTAACCATGCCTTTCAGATCTTTGCGATCCAACATCGATTTATTGGAGCGTAAGCGTCCCCAGGTCTGTAACCAGTCGAGCAACGGATTATCATTCGGGCGATAAACTCCGATCCCTGGGTTATGCATACCAAACATGCGGGCGCCAAACTCAAGGGTAAGGAAATGTATTCCTACCAGAATGAACCCCAGCCCCTGCGCTTTAACTTCACGGATATGCTCCAGACCGCTCGCTTCCATCCAGCGGTTCACTCGCCGATCGGGCCAGAACCAGGCCATGCCGGTTTCCATCACGCCCATACCGACGGATTCAAAGTTTTTGACCACCATGGTGTGGCGTTCCTGCGCGCTCATTTCCGGAAAGCATAATTCAAGGTTGCGATAGGCGATTTTCGCGCGGCGTTTCATTACGCGTCGCGCCAGGTGGCCCAATGCGCAACCCAACTTATAGATGACCGGGTAGGGGAGTTGCACGACCAACCAAAGCGCGCCTATACCCAACCAGGTTAACCAATAGCGCGGGTGCAGTAAGGCCACGGAGAACTTAGGCAACTTCGTCATTTCTATCCTGTCTTTCAACGAACAATTCCCCGTATTCTCGCATCTTTTTGCGTTGAGCAAAAATATGTAGCAGGAGAGTGGCGATTAAATCGACAATTGTTGTTAATTATTTAGTGTAAAGCAGGAAATGTAGCGCAAAATGTGTGGATGTAAATTGGCGAGACTTGCCTTATCATGCCTGCCCACTTTATTTTTTGCTGATTGCAGGATACGTACACCATGCCAGTGTTACACAACCGCATCTCTAATGACGAGCTGAAAGCCAAAATGCTGGCGGAAAGCGAGCCGCGTACGACAATTTCTTTTTATAAATATTTCACAATCGCCTCGCCGCAACAGACGCGGGACGCGTTGTATCAGGTGTTTACGGCGTTGGACGTTTTTGGTCGCGTTTACCTGGCACATGAAGGCATCAATGCGCAAATCAGCGTGCCGCAAAGCAAGCTCGAGACGTTTCGTCAACAGCTTTATACGTTCGATCCCGCGCTGGACGGGCTGCGTTTAAATATCGCGCTGGAGGATGACGGAAAGTCATTTTGGGTGCTGCGTATGAAAGTTCGCGACCGTATCGTCGCTGACGGTATTGACGATCCGAGTTTTGACGCCAGTAATGTCGGCGATTATCTGAAGGCGGCAGATGTGAATGCGATGCTGGACGATCCTGATGCGGTCTTTATTGATATGCGCAACCACTATGAGTATGAAGTCGGCCATTTCGAAAATGCTCTGGAAATCCCGGCGGATACGTTTCGTGAACAGTTGCCAAAAGCGGTTAAAATGCTGCGGGAACATGCAGATAAAAAGATAGTGATGTACTGTACCGGCGGTATTCGTTGTGAGAAAGCCAGCGCCTGGATGAAACACAACGGTTTCAATAAAGTCTGGCATATTGAGGGTGGCATCATTGAGTACGCCCGTCGCGCGCGCGAGCAGGGGCTTCCCGTTCGCTTTATCGGCAAAAACTTTGTATTTGATGAGCGAATGGGCGAACGAATCTCGGATGAGGTTATCGCGCATTGCCATCAGTGCGGCGCGCCCTGCGATAGCCATACCAACTGCAAAAATGACGGTTGCCATCTGCTGTTTATCCAGTGTCCGCAGTGCGCCAGTAAATTTAACGGCTGCTGTAGTGAACAATGCTGTGAAGAGTTGGCCTTGCCGGAGGAAGAACAGCGGCGACGTCGCGCGGGTCGTGAGAACGGCAACAAAATTTTTAATAAATCGCGTGGTCGGCTTAATAGCAAACTGAGCATTCCCGATCCGGCTGAGTAATATTTTGCCGGATAGCAGCGTAAAGGCCGCTATCCGGCATTTCGCCAGGCGTTACTTCTGCTGAACGCCTTCTACTGAGATGATAAGCTCAACCTCTTGTGAGGCCGGGCCGAGATCGGTAGTTATATTGAAATCCTTCAGCTTAATTTTTCCTTCGGCCTCAAAGCCCGCGCGCTTACCGCCCCACGGATCGTCGCCCTGGCCCATCAGCTTCGCTTCCAGCGTTACCGGTTTAGTCACGCCATTGAGCGTCAGATTGCCGGTAATATCCAGTTCATCGCCCTCTTTTTTCACGCTGGTAGAGGTGAAGGTTGCCTGCGGGAATTTCGCAACATTAAGAAATTCCGCGCTACGCAGGTGTTTGTCACGTTCGGCATGGTTAGTGTCGACGCTATTGGTGTTAATGGTCACGTTCACTTTGTCTGCCGACGGATTTTTTTCGTCAAAAGTGAACGTGCCGTCGAAATCTTTAAAGGTGCCGTATAGCCAGCTGTAGCCCAGATGCTGAATGCGGAAATTGACGAACGCATGTTGGCCTTCTTTATCAATTTTATACTCCGCCGCCACGGCGGAACCGGTCGTGAATAACAAGGATGCGAGGGTGAATCCCAGCAGGTTTTTTTTCATTTTTGAGCTCCATAGTCAGATGACGACATTCCTGTCATACGTTTCAGTGTGTCGTCTTTATCGATGAAATGGTGTTTTAGCGCCATAACCCCATGCGAGAGCGAGATAATGACCAGCGACCAGGCAAACCACAGATGCAGCGTTCCGGCGATGTCAGCCTGCGCGCCCGCATCCGTAAGCGTGGCCGGAATCTCAAACCAGCCAAAGACGCTAATCGGTTTACCATCGGCGGTGGAAATCAGGTAGCCGCTAATGATTATCGCAAAGAGCAGGAGATACAGGAGGAGATGCCCCGCGGCGGCGCCAGCGCGCGTTAAACGGGAATAGCTGGTCAAAGCAACGGGCGGTGGCGAATAAAGCCGCCAGATAATACGCACGATCAGCGCCATCATCAGTAATATGCCAATACTTTTATGCATTTCCGGTGCCTGGTGATACCAGCCGTCGTAATAACTGAGCGTGACCATCCATAAGCCCAACGCAAACATGCCATAGACCACCAGGGCGGTCAGCCAGTGGAGCGCGGCGGAAATCACGCCATAACGCTGTGGAGTATTTTTAAATTGCATAAACACACCAACGAATATTTCACGAGAGAATGAAAATGGCGTGGAAAAGCGCCGAATGCAACTTATAAATAAGAATTTGAATGATATTTATTTTTATTTCAATAATTTTGATGTTGTTTGCGGTTCAGCTTCAGAAGTTTCGAGATATTTCCCCCTGATAACCGCGCAACGGCAGGAACTGGCATTATTGCCGTGCTTCAACGTTATGAAATAAAAAGTGAGGAATTTTCAGGAAGTGTCAGTTAACGTCAATGAAAAGCAATCAGAAGAAAAGGAGATAAACAATATCCATCACCGCCAGCAGCGACCAAAGAATAACGTAAAGCATGAAATGTTCGCGAATATTATTCATCAGAAAATGAAAGAGACGACGCATAGCTTACCTTAATAAACAGCCCCTTTACGGGGCCGACAAATTATTGGCTAAAACGGGAAAGCCGGAACGGCGTCAGATCAAAGGAGGGCGTTTTTCCCAACGCAAAATCCGCAGCGATTTCTCCTAACACCGGGGCGAATTTAAAACCATGTCCGCTGAGTCCAGTGATGACAAGCGTGTTCTCATGGCCAGGCAGCGTATCGATAATAAAATCCTCGTCCGGCGAATTATCATAGGTACATGCCGCCCCATGTAAACAACCGCCGATACCCGGCAATACGTTACGCAGGAAAGGAAATGCTTCCGCGCCATCGCTGGCAACGGCGGCAAAGGGCTTGCGCTCTTCCTGAGCCTGTATTAGCTGTCCGCCATTGTGTTTGCCGATTTTTAACTCGTCGTTCTCCGCCGGGAAGCCGTAATATTGATCGCCGTTGGGCATTTCGCCGGTAAAGGCCGGAAAGCGGTTTTTAGTGCTGTAGCGTCCATCCGCCTTAAACCAGGCAAAGACTTTACGTACAGGCTGAATGGGCAGCTCCGGTACTAGCGCTTTGACCCAGGTGCCCGCGCTAATCAGCGCCTTGCTGGCGTGGTAGCTGCCTTCACTCGTCTCTATCGTCACACCGTTATCATCATGGTGAATATGGCTTACCGGGCTGTTGAATAGCTGTGCGCAGCCAGCCTCTCGGGCCAGACGAAGCCATGTGGTAATGGCTAATTCGCTGCGCAGGAAACCGGAGTCAGCTTCAAACAGCCCGATATAATTATCGGGCACGCGAATTTCCGGCCAGCGCGTCATGAGGGCCGTCGCGTCCAGGCGCTCGACGTTCAATTGCCACTGTTGCGCGCTTCGTGCGACGTTGGCTAAGAAAGCGGAATCGGCCGGGCCGAGGTTGACGACGCCGGAGCGGACAAAAATAGGCTCTTCATTGTGTGTGGAGAGTTCATCCCAAAGCGCCTGGGCGCGAAGCACCAGCGGGACATATTTTTCGCCTTCACCATAAGCGTGGCGGATAAGTCGGGTATCGCCGTGATGGCTGCCCTGTTGATGAGGCGGCATATGCGCATCGGTCATCAGGACCTTTAGCCCGGCGCGGGTGGCGTAATAACCAGCGGCGGCGCCAACCGAACCGCTGCCGATAATAATAAGGTCGTATTTCATCAGCTTCTCTCTGCTATCGCGATGATTTCAGGGTAAATAACTGCGCTGAGATATACAAGCCAGAAATAAGTGAGGCACCTTACGGTGCCTGAGAGAGGGGGAGCGCGTCACGCTAATGGCGACGATACTCGTTTTCCTGGTAATCACCTGATTCTATTTTGGCGATGCCGGCTTCTAATATTGAAATAAATTGCCTGGCTACATCTGTCGTTAACCAGAGCGTTTGACCAACTTCAGTCCCTTCCGGTTCCGGACGATTTGGGGTCTGGTAGTGCAAACGCAGCATCAGCGCATCATAGCTATCGACGGTGCTGATGTCCCATCCTACAAGCGGATGGGTCTGAATGACTTCATTATTCTTTTCCATCATGCCCCCCTGGTACGTGTTATAAGACAACGGTTCTCGAGGTTCAATGCGTGTTTTTCTTCTGAAGCAACTTCAGTATACCAATTAATAAGGCTATTCACTGCGTTTTTAAAGAGACCGGAGGATAAATTTCTCTTTTTAAGAATTATATGAACAATAAAGCGGCAGTTCATTCATATTTTTTTAGGATGTTGTGCAATTATTTTGACGGTCAGGCGAAATATTCATCAGTTGCGCAAATAAAAAAGCCGGGGCGACCCGGCAAACATACATCACTGCATATCATTTTTTATTCATTGATGAACCAGTCATCAGCGCTCTCCCAGGTCTCCTGGAGAATCTCGCTAATGCGTTCTTTTTCCTCTTTTGATGCGCCAATGACGGACAAGTTGTTGGCGGTAGCGTAACGCACGGTGACGTTACCCAAGTTCTCAGGAAAATGATGGCTAATACGACGGGAGAGTTCGCCCGCCAGCGCATCAATCGCACCGGCAGGCAGAGGTGACGTTTTGGCTATAGTGACTTCAATACGCATAATGGCCCCCTGTTGAATATACTGGATATATATACAGTTAAATCCAATATATAGCAACAGATAAGCGCATTTTTTATTTTTTTACTGACCAGCGTACTGTTTCACCCGCTAAAAAAGGCACCAGCGAATCATCAGCCAGCGCGATATTTTCCGGTACCTGTTGTTCATCGCGAACCAGTTCCACCCACCCCGTATTCACCGGCAGGCCATAGAATTGCGGGCCATTCAGTGAACAGAACGCTTCAAAGTGCGCCAGCGCGTTCATTTCCTCAAACACGGTGGCATAACTGCCAAGGGCGGAGGGGGCGTTGAAACAACCGGCGCAGCCGCAACTGGTCTCTTTACGATGACGTGAATGCGGCGCTGAATCCGTCCCCAGGAAGGCGCGCGTAAAACCACTGGCAACCAGTTCGCGTAACGCCTGCTGGTGAATATTGCGTTTCAGAATCGGCAGACAGTACAGGTGAGGACGAATGCCGCCGACCAGCATATCATTACGGTTAAACATTAAATGTTGAGGCGTAATGGTAGCCGCCAGGTAGTCGTTGCCGTCACGTACATACTGCGCGGCATCTTTGGTCGTGATGTGCTCAAAGACCACTTTAAGCGCGGTCAGACGCTGGCGTAGCGGTTCCATTACGGTGTCGATAAAACGCGCTTCACGATCGAATATATCAACATCCGCATGGGTCACCTCCCCGTGGACCAGCAATGGTATTCCGAGTTTTTCCATCCGCTCCAGTACCGGCATGATAGCGTCGACTGACGTTACGCCATGACTGGAGTTAGTGGTGGCATTGGCCGGGTAAAGCTTAGCCGCAGTAAATACGCCTTCATGGAAACCACGCTCCAGTTCATCGGCATCGAGCGAATCCGTTAAATAGCAGGTCATTAACGGCGTGAAATCATGCCCGGCGGGCACCGCATCGAGAATACGCTGGCGGTAGGCGATCGCTGCATCAACGGTCGTGATGGGGGACGCCAGGTTCGGCATCACGATAGCGCGACCATAAATTTCGCTGGTATAGGGTACGACCGTTTTTAACATGTCGCCATCGCGAAGGTGAACGTGCCAGTCGTCCGGGCGGCGGATCTTTAAAACCTGGGATGGTGCAGTCATTAATAAGCTCCGGCTGAGGAATAGTCTTTTTGCCGGAAACAAAGGATAAGCGGAAACGTTTTCGTTTGCACGTAAAAAAAGGGCGCGAGCGCGCCCTCCGAAATCAATTGGTGAAAGGAATAACGATTTCACCAGGTTTAACTTCAATGCCTTTCGCGAGTTTCTTCGCTAACGCTTCGCCTTTACTACTGTCCTCACGCAACACGTAAGCTGGCCGCTGGTTAAAGTAGCTACGTAAAGACTGATTTAAATAGGGCAGAAGCGTTTGTAGCACCGATTGCATTTTCTCCGGCGTCACGGTGGCGTCTACTACTTCCATCTCCTGAAGATAGATGGCGCCTTTTTCTTTATCAAAGACCGGCAGGGCTTTTAGCTTGAGTTTCATCGTCGCTTTTTGACTGCCAAACAGGGAATTCATATCCAGCCTGGCATCGCCAGTAAGGGTGACTTTATTAGGCTCTTCCCGACCAATCTGGCTGGCAAGGTTAGTCAATACGATATGCGCGTCGGCAATGCCGGGCAGACCAATATCTTTTGAGAAATTATTCCGTTTTTCAAGCGCTTGATTGATTTCTTGTTCGCTAATGGTGTATTGCGTAAGTTGATTACAACCCACTAACAGGCCGCTAACTACCAGCGCAGCGGCAAAAAAAAACTTTTTCATGGCGTTCCTTAGCATGTTGCCTGTGCCCTAATCTTGACACAAAGCAGCATGTCGCGCCAGCGGACATGGCGTCACTAGAAAAAGCTGAAAAAGGCGGCAAGAAAGGGTTGCCGCCTGGCGGGCGTTAGATAGCCATTGAGGAGAGTAAATTAATTTGCGTCTGCTTCGCCATATTATCGCGATAGTCCGCGACTTTTGTCGGCCAGTGGATACCGGCGACCAGCGTCAGATTACGCAGAAGCGGAAACAGATGAATATCATCTTCCGATAATTCGCCGTTAACGGCGTTAGGCTGTACGATGAGTTTATCCAGCAAACGTAAATCATCGCCGATCTTTTTAATCAGTCCGGCAGAGTGCGCAAGATGGTTGTCAAAACTGCCAGATGAGGCTTCTTTTTTGCGGATAAAATACTGGCGCGCCGCAGGGGTAGAAAATTCATCGAAAGCGGATTTTGCAAATCGCGGCAGCAGTAGCTGATTAACGTAACCGTTAACTTTGCGCAACCACTCTTCAATGGCTGGATTGCGTTTCCCGGTTAACAGCGGTTTGCCGTCGAGGTTGTCGACATAATGTACAATATCCATACTTTCAGGAAGGTAGCGACTATCATCTTTTTGCAGGATGGGTACCATCTTTTGACCAATCATCCGGGTGGGCGTCGCCTCGTCGTCATTTTGTAACACGTTAAGTTCAACGGGGATGTTCTTCAGGCCGAAAATCATGCGGGCTTTAACGCAGAAAGGGCAATGATCGTAAATATAAAGCTTCACGTTTCTCCTCCATTTGACTGTCGGTATCTGACCAGTATGGAGGAGATAGCGACAGGTATCAAATCAGGCGCCGGGTTCCAGCATCCGGCGCGGCGTGCGTTTATGACTAAATTGCCAGCCTAAAGCCAAAAAGGTGATGAAACCGATAATACCGAGCATCATCCACGGTAGTTCAGGCTGCGCAAGCGCTTTACCCATATCAAACAACCAGCCGCCGCCGATATAACCAATCGCGCCGCCAATGGCTAATCCCAGACGGCTAAAGCCCATATAGCTTCCCCGCGCCCTCGCGTCCGCGAGCGACGCGCTGAGCGTTTCGCGCGCCGGTTCGGCGATAACCGAGCCGATGTAGAAAGCGCAAATAAGCGTAAAAAGCTGCTGTAAATTGCCCACCATCCCGATGGGGATCATGCTCAGCGACATGACGAGCAAACCGGCCATCAGCCGATGCTCCAGCCGAAAACGCTTTTCGCTCCAGCGGGCAATCGGGTAGAGCAACGTCAGCGAGAGACACGCCTCAATAGCGTACATCCATTTCACGGCAGCAGGCGAGCCGGCGATATCGTTTACCATAATCGGCAGCATTAACATGACCTGTACCGCCAGCATATAGTAGCCCGCCAGCGTCAGCACGTAGGTGACAAACCTTTTATCGCTCATGACGCGGCGCATTCCTTCACGCACCGGCGTTCTGACCGTTGATAGCTTCCAGGCCGGAAGCAGCCATGCATTGAAAAGGGCGCATAATATGAACAAAATAGCGCCCGTCGCGCAGACCAGGCGAAAATCGTATTGTAGCAACCAGCTTCCCAGCAGCGCGCCAATCACCGCGCCCGCGCTGTCCTGCATCATCAACAGAGAGAAGAAGCGGCCCCGTTGCTCCGGACGAATTAATTTGACCACCAGCGCTGAACGCGGCGGGTCGAAAAGCGTACCGCCGAGACCGGAAAGAAAGCAGGAAAACCACAAGAGCCAGGGCTCATGCGCGATACCCATGGTGGCAAAGCCTGCGGCGCGCATCAGCATACCGGTGACAATCATCGGTTTCGCGCCAAAGCGATCGGCGATGGCGCCGCCAAAAATGCCCAGACCTTGTTGAATAAACTGACGCAGGCCGAGCGCGATCCCTACCATTACGGCAGCCCACCCCATTTGATCGACAAAACGAATAGAGATGAGCGGGAAGACGACGAAAAAACCCAGCACCACTAACATGTTATCGATGAGAAGAAAATATTTACCCAGGTTCCTCGCCTGCGAGACGCGCGACATTTCCCCTCCCGGGAAATAAAAGATGAGCGTCTTCTATTCTGCGGCGGCGTTTCGTTTTTTCCTACCGTTAGCGGGACAATATTTTTTTATCAAAAGTCCTTTTTAATCGAGAGTTTTCATCAAAATGTGGCAGCAATTCAAAAAATGACGATTTGCGCTTTTCACAGAGCCTGGTTGCGCAGGTATAGTAATGTTACTGGCGTGCTGAAGACGTTACAGGAAGGAGTAGGTATAGAATGTTTGGCTATCGTAGTAACGTGCCAAAAGTGCGCTTAACCACCGATCGTCTGGTGGTACGTTTAGTGCATGAGCGTGATGCCTGGCGTCTGGCCGATTATTACGCGGAAAATCGTCATTTTTTAAAACCCTGGGAACCGGTCCGTGATGAAAGTCATTGTTATCCTTCAGGATGGCAGGCGCGTCTGGGAATGATCGGTGAATTTCACAAACAGGGCTCCGCCTTCTATTTCGCGCTACTTGATCCGGAAGAAAAAGAAATTATCGGCGTGGCGAATTTTTCCAATGTGGTGCGCGGTTCTTTTCATGCCTGTTATCTGGGCTATTCCATTGCGCAGAAGTGGCAGGGGCAAGGGCTGATGTTTGAAGCCTTAACCGCTGCGATTCGCTATATGCAGCGCACTCAGCATATCCACCGTATCATGGCGAACTATATGCCGCACAACAAACGTAGCGGCGCGTTGCTGGCGCGGCTTGGCTTTGAAAAAGAAGGCTATGCGAAAGATTACCTGTTGATTGATGGACAATGGCGCGACCATGTCCTGACGGCGTTAACCACGCCGTTATGGACGCCGGGGCGTTGAGCGGCTTACGGAATGAGAGGCAAAGGGAGAAAACGATGAAATATGAATTAACCGCCACTGAAGCGCGAGTGATTGGCTGTCTGCTGGAAAAGCAGGTGACAACGCCGGAACAGTATCCGCTTTCCGTCAACGGGGTGGTGACAGCCTGTAATCAGAAAACCAACCGTGAACCGGTGATGAACCTGACGGAACAAGAGGTGCAGGAACAGCTCGATAACCTGGTGAAACGCCACTTTTTGCGTACGGTCAGCGGGTTTGGCAATCGCGTCACCAAATATGAACAGCGTTTCTGTAATTCCGAATTTGGCGATCTGAAACTTAGCGCGGCGGAAGTGGCGCTTGTCACTACGCTGCTGCTGCGCGGCGCGCAAACGCCCGGCGAGTTGCGTAGTCGGGCGTCGCGGATGCATGAATTCAGCGATATGGCGGAAGTTGAATCCACGCTGGAACGGCTTGCCAGTCGTGAGGACGGTCCGTATGTCGTCCGTCTGGCGCGTGAACCGGGTAAGCGCGAAAGCCGTTATATGCACCTTTTTTGCGGCGACGTCGATGAACTGTCTCTCCAGACGTCTGCGCCGGAAAGTGCGTCGGGCGATCTTCAGTCGCGCGTCGAAGCGCTGGAAAGCGAAGTGGCGGAGTTAAAGCAGCGGCTGGATTCTTTGTTAGCTCACCTGGGAGAGTAATGTGAGAACATTACGGATTGGCATTGTCGGGTTAGGCGGTATTGCGCAGAAGGCCTGGCTGCCGGTATTAACCAACACCGCCGGATGGACGTTACAGGGCGCCTGGTCTCCTTCGCGGGATAAAGCCTTACGTATTTGCGAAAGCTGGCGCATACCGTATGTGGATTCGCTGGCGAATTTAGCGTCCGGCTGCGATGCGGTCTTTGTCCACTCCAGTACCGCAAGCCATTATGCCGTGGTCAGCGAACTTCTCAATGCCGGCGTCCATGTCTGCGTGGATAAACCGCTGGCGGAAAATCTACGTGATGCCGAACGGCTGGTGGCGCTGGCGGCGCAAAAAAAATTGACGCTGATGGTTGGCTTTAATCGCCGTTTCGCGCCGCTGTACCGCGAACTGAAGACGCGCCTCGGCACTGCGGCGTCACTACGTATGGATAAACATCGTACCGATAGCGTCGGGCCGCACGACTTACGTTTTACTTTGCTCGATGACTATCTGCATGTCGTGGATACCGCTCTGTGGCTGGCGGGCGGCGAGGCGCGCCTTGCCAGCGGCACGTTGCTCACCAGCGAGTCCGGCGAAATGTGCTATGCGGAACATCATTTTTCCGCCGACAAACTACAAATTACCACCAGTATGCACCGGCGCGCCGGAAGTCAGCGTGAATCGGTCCAGGCCGTCACCGACGGCGGGCTATATGACGTGACGGATATGCGTGAATGGCGCGAAGAGCGCGGGCAGGGTATTCTCATCAAACCCATTCCTAGTTGGCAAACGACGCTTGAACAGCGTGGTTTTGTCGGATGCGCGCGGCATTTCATTGACTGCGTACAAAATCAGACGGTTCCGGAAACGGCGGGGGAGCAGGCGATTTTGGCCCAGCGCGTCGTGGAGGCGCTGTGGCGGGACGCCATCAGCGAATAACCCTCTGTAACATCTGGCGGTAGTAATTCATCGTAATCCAGGTACTATACCCTCAATAATTCGAGTTGCAGAAAAGCTAACGCACATGCAGCTCGAAGTATGGCGGGTATATATGCCCACTCTACACAATACCTCTTTTCACAGTGAATAATGGCAAACCGTGGGGAGTCTGTAAGGCCTGATAAGACGTTTTAACGTCGCCGTCAGGCGCGGTGATACAGCCGGATACGGCAGAAGTTGCGTTATCCGGTCGATGGATCAGCCATGCAGGAGTTTTACGCCAGGGTCTGGAATACAAAAGAAATGAATTTATTGAAATCGCTGGCTGCCGTCAGCTCGATGACTATGTTTTCACGCGTGTTGGGCTTTGCCCGTGATGCGATTGTCGCCAGAATTTTTGGCGCAGGGATGGCGACCGACGCCTTTTTTGTGGCGTTTAAACTCCCTAATTTACTACGCCGGATCTTTGCCGAAGGCGCTTTTTCTCAGGCCTTTGTGCCTATCCTGGCGGAATATAAGAGCAAGCAGGGTGAAGAAGCGACGCGGATCTTTGTCGCTTACGTTTCCGGCCTGTTGACGCTGGCATTGGCCGTCGTGACGGTGGCCGGTATGCTGGCCGCCCCGTGGGTGATTATGGTAACCGCGCCGGGTTTTGCCGATACTGCGGATAAATTCGCGCTGACGACGCAACTGCTGCGGATTACATTTCCCTATATTCTGCTGATCTCGCTGGCTTCACTGGTTGGCGCCATTCTCAACACCTGGAATCGCTTCTCTATTCCCGCTTTTGCGCCGACATTTCTTAATATCAGCATGATTGGTTTTGCATTATTCGCCGCGCCATACTTTAATCCGCCGGTGCTGGCGTTAGCCTGGGCAGTCACCGTTGGCGGCGTGCTGCAACTGGTGTATCAACTTCCGTATTTGAAAAAGATCGGTATGCTGGTGCTGCCGCGCATTAACTTTCGCGACACCGGGGCGATGCGGGTGGTCAAACAGATGGGGCCGGCGATTTTGGGCGTTTCCGTCAGTCAGATCTCCCTTATCATCAATACCATTTTCGCCTCGTTTCTGGCCTCCGGCTCGGTCTCATGGATGTACTATGCCGATCGGTTGATGGAGTTCCCGTCCGGCGTGCTGGGCGTGGCGTTGGGGACCATCCTGTTGCCGTCATTGTCGAAAAGCTTTGCCAGCGGCAATCATGATGAGTACTGCCGCCTGATGGACTGGGGGCTGCGTTTGTGCTTTTTACTGGCGTTGCCGAGCGCGGTAGCGTTAGGCATTCTGGCGAAGCCGCTGACGGTCTCGCTGTTTCAGTACGGTAAATTCACCGCCTTTGATGCGGCGATGACGCAGCGGGCGTTAATCGCCTATTCGGTGGGGCTGATTGGCTTGATCGTCGTAAAAGTGCTGGCTCCGGGCTTCTATTCTCGCCAGGATATTAAAACGCCGGTGAAAATCGCCATAGTGACGTTAATCATGACGCAGTTAATGAACCTGGCGTTTATTGGACCGCTGAAACACGCCGGGCTGTCGCTCTCTATTGGTTTGGCGGCATGTCTCAATGCGTCGCTGCTGTACTGGCAACTGCGCAAACAGAATATCTTTACGCCACAACCGGGCTGGATGTGGTTCCTGATGCGTCTGATCATTTCCGTACTGGTGATGGCCGCCGTATTGTTCGGCGTGTTGCATATTATGCCGGAGTGGTCGCAAGGGTCGATGTTATGGCGTTTGCTGCGTTTGATGGCGGTAGTGATCGCGGGTATCGCGGCCTATTTCGCCGCGCTTGCCGTGCTGGGCTTTAAAGTGAAAGAGTTTGTTCGCCGGACGGCGTAAATTCAGTGCCTGATAGCGCTGTGCTATCAGGCCTACAAGGCATTCAGGCCGGAAAGGCGCAACGTCGCCATCCGGCAATGATTAGATAGAAATTTTTTTACCGCCGCGGTGAGAGACGGAAGTCTGACCGTCAGCCCCGTACAAGGTCGGCTCCTGGTGAGGTTTCAGCACCTCCAGCGCCTGTTGATTACGCTCGATTTGCCCTTCCAGCAGCCAGCCGTTGTGCTGGTTGAGGTCGCGAAGATGCTGCGTTTTTTCGGTAATCGCCTGCCAGCGCTCTGCAATGTCATCGTTTGCGCTACGCTGCGCATTCTGCTCCAGACGGCGCTGTTGTTCCAGATAATCCAGCGTCGCCAGCAACGAGCTTTTTTCTTCTGTAATACGCTGTAGCTGGCTGCCGTTAATCTGGCCTACGGAAAGCTGTTGTTGCTCGGCGTCCATCACCATCTTCAGGTCATTCAGGACGGTGGTCATCTGGTCAAGTATTTCTGACAAACGAGTCATACGCTTATTTACTCTGTAAGTAGCTCTGCGCCTCGCGAATGAGCGAGTCTGCTATTTTTCCCGTATCCATTTTTAACTCACCGTTACGGATAGCCGTTTTTAATGCTTCGACGCGTTCCATATTAATGTCGCTGACGCCTGGCTGCATGAGCTTCGCTTGCGCGTCGCTTAACGTTACGCTGGCGCTCGTCGCGGCGGACGTTTTTTCCTGACGCGTTTTTTGTACCGGCGTGTCGCTGGTTTCGCGCGTCTGGACAGTGCTAACGGGTTTCAAAGGTGAGGTACGGTCAATGCTCATTTATTTATCCTCATCGAGGGTTACGTTGTAGCGGCCAGCTACCATCATGGTTGAATATCTCATCGGCAGCCGCGACAAAATCTTTACACAATTATAGGTTAATAAGAATATTCCCATCAGAATCGACGGTTCCACTCACGATTTGACCCGATGTCATGCGCACGCGCGCATTTTGCGCGACGGCGGCATTATTCATCGCCTGACCTTCCGCATTGACGCTGAACCCCTCGCCATTGGCGATGACCTGTACTCGTTGCCCCGCTTTGACGCGCCAGGCCTGACGTATCATCGTAAGCTGTACCGGCTGCCCGGGAGCGAGATCGCGCAAACTGACGGCATCCTGAATCTGACGGATATCCAGTACCGTTCGCGGCGGTAACTGATCCAGCCTGCCACGTTTTAGCGTGACGTTGGCCGGCGTCAATTTTCCGCCGCGCGCGATGGGCGCGGCAACGGCGACATAATTGCCGGTCGCTTGCACATTCACCTGCAAATAACGTTTTTCATTGGCGCAGCGCGCCACCACATTGACGTTGCCCCACAGCTTCGCGCTGCCCGTCATGCTGAAGGCTGGCTGCTCACAGCTCGGTAGCAGATTGGGCGATGAACGGAGCGTGACAACCACCTCGTCGCTGAAGCCAGCCAGACGCTGGGAAAACCACGTGGTCAGCTGGGCGTTGATGTCCTGCGCCATTGTCAGGGGGCTGAACAGCAAAGCCGCCACGGCGAATCCTCGTTTTAACGTTTGCATGGTACTTCCCCCTGGTTGATGTCATGACAGGATTCTACCCGTGTGAAGCAAGCATCAACGCAATAAATAGCGACGCATTTTGCGTTTATTCCGGCGATAACGCGCGCGTGAAGGCATTTAAGCTGTCGGCTGAATTTTGCCATTTGCGGAGGAGATATGCTCGACAGGCTCGATGCCGCCTTACGATTTCAGCAGGAAGCGCTAAATCTGCGCGCGCAACGTCAGGAAATATTAGCGGCGAATATCGCCAATGCCGATACGCCGGGGTATCAGGCGCGCGATATTGATTTTGCCAGTGAGTTAAAAAAGGTGATGGTGCGTGGACGGGAAGAAACCGGCGGCGTCGCGTTAACGTTGACTTCCTCTCACCATATTCCCGCCCAGGCGGTCTCTTCTCCCGCAGTGGATCTGCTTTATCGCGTACCCGATCAGCCTTCTTTGGATGGTAATACCGTAGATATGGACAGGGAACGTACGCAGTTTGCGGATAACAGTCTCAAATATCAGATGGGGCTTACCGTTCTGGGTAGCCAACTCAAAGGCATGATGAATGTGCTACAGGGAGGAAACTAATTCGTGGCGCTGTTAAACATTTTTGATATTGCCGGATCGGCGCTTGCCGCACAGTCCAAACGGTTGAACGTTGCGGCCAGTAACCTGGCGAATGCGGATAGCGTCACCGGCCCGGACGGACAGCCTTATCGCGCCAAACAGGTGGTTTTTCAGGTGGACGCCGCGCCGGGTCAAGCCACTGGCGGGGTAAAGGTCGCCAGCGTGATTGAAAGTCAGGCACCGGAAAAGCTGGTTTATGAGCCAGGCAATCCGCTGGCGGACGCTAATGGTTACGTCAAAATGCCCAACGTCGATGTGGTCGGCGAAATGGTCAACACGATGTCAGCCTCGCGCAGCTATCAGGCAAATATCGAAGTCCTGAATACCGTAAAAAGCATGATGCTTAAAACGCTGACATTAGGCCAGTAAAGGAGGCGCGTATGTCTATTGCCGTAAATATGAATGACCCGACCAACACGGGCGTCAAAACGACGACCGGCAGCGGATCGATGACCGGAAGCAACGCTGCCGATTTGCAAAGCAGTTTCCTGACCTTACTGGTCGCGCAATTGAAGAACCAGGACCCGACTAACCCATTACAAAATAATGAGTTAACGACACAGTTGGCGCAAATCAGTACCGTGAGCGGCATTGAAAAACTGAATACGACGCTGGGGGCTATTTCCGGGCAAATCGATAATAGTCAGTCCCTACAGGCGACCACGCTGATTGGACATGGCGTTATGGTGCCTGGCACCACAATTCTGGCGGGTAAAGGCGCGGAAGAAGGGGCCGTGACGTCCACGACGCCGTTTGGCGTGGAATTGCAACAGCCTGCGGACAAAGTGACGGCAACCATTACCGATAAAGATGGCCGGGTGGTACGGACGCTGGAGATCGGTGAGTTGCGAGCCGGGGTACACACCTTTACCTGGGATGGTAAGCAAACGGACGGAACAACGGTACCGAATGGTTCTTACAACATTGCGATTACCGCCAGCAATGGCGGGACGCAACTGGTGGCGCAGCCGCTGCAATTCGCTCTGGTACAGGGCGTGACGAAGGGCAGTAACGGCAACCTGTTGGATCTGGGTACCTACGGCACCACCACACTCGACGAAGTTCGGCAAATAATCTAAGCCCTTACACTTATCAGGAGTCAGTCATGTCTTTTTCTCAAGCGGTTAGCGGCCTGAACGCTGCGGCCACCAACCTTGATGTTATCGGTAATAACATCGCCAACTCCGCCACCTATGGCTTTAAGTCCGGTACGGCATCATTTGCCGATATGTTCGCCGGTTCCAAAGTGGGGCTGGGCGTAAAAGTGGCGGGGATTACCCAGGATTTTACCGACGGTACGACAACGAACACCGGGCGCGGGCTGGATGTCGCGATTAGCCAGAACGGTTTTTTCCGCCTGGTAGACAGCAACGGTTCCGTGTTCTATAGCCGCAACGGCCAGTTCAAACTGGACGAGAACCGTAACCTGGTCAATATGCAGGGGATGCAGTTGACCGGCTATCCGGCCACCGGTACGCCGCCGACCATTCAGCAGGGGGCGAATCCTGCGCCGATCACCATTCCGAACACGCTGATGGCGGCGAAATCGACCACCACCGCGTCAATGCAGATCAACCTGAACTCAACGGACCCTGTACCGTCTAAAACGCCCTTTAGCGTGAGTGATGCGGATTCGTATAACAAAAAAGGCACCGTCACCGTTTATGACAGCCAGGGTAATGCCCATGACATGAACGTCTATTTTGTGAAAACCAAAGATAATGAATGGGCCGTGTACACCCATGACAGCAGCGATCCTGCAGCCACAGCGCCGGCGGCACCATCAACCACTCTGGTATTTAACGCAAACGGGACACTGCAATCCGGCGGTACGGTGAACATCACCACCGGTACGATTAATGGCGCGACAGCGGCCACCTTCTCCCTCAGCTTCCTTAACTCCATGCAGCAGAACACCGGGGCTAACAACATCGTTGCCACCAATCAAAACGGCTATAAGCCGGGCGACCTGGTGAGCTACCAGATTAACAACGACGGCACCGTAGTTGGCAACTACTCCAACGAGCAGGAGCAGGTGCTGGGGCAGATTGTGCTGGCTAACTTCGCCAACAACGAAGGTCTGGCATCCCAGGGCGATAACGTCTGGGCGGCGACGCAGGCTTCCGGGGTTGCGCTGCTGGGGACTGCCGGTTCCGGCAACTTCGGTAAGCTGACGAACGGCGCGCTGGAAGCCTCTAACGTGGATTTGAGTAAAGAGCTGGTGAATATGATCGTCGCGCAGCGTAACTACCAGTCGAATGCGCAGACCATCAAAACCCAGGACCAGATCCTCAATACGCTGGTTAACCTGCGCTAAGCGCCTGACGGGATAGCTTAATGGATCACGCAATTTATACCGCCATGGGGGCGGCCAGCCAGACGCTTAACCAGCAGGCGGTAACGGCCAGCAACCTGGCTAATGCCTCAACGCCGGGCTTCCGCGCGCAGCTTAACGCGCTACGCGCGGTGCCCGTTGATGGCCTCTCTTTAGCAACGCGCACGCTGGTTACGGCGTCGACGCCCGGGGCGGATATGACCCCGGGTCAGTTGGACTACACCTCCCGTCCGCTGGATGTCGCGTTACAGCAGGACGGCTGGCTGGTAGTGCAAGCGGCGGATGGCGCTGAAGGATATACCCGTAACGGGAATATCCAGGTGGGTCCGACCGGGCAGTTAACCATTCAGGGACATCCGGTTATCGGCGAAGGCGGCCCGATTACCGTTCCTGAAGGGTCGGAAATCACCATTGCGGCAGACGGCACGATCTCCGCGCTCAATCCCGGCGACCCGCCAAACACGGTGGCGCCCGTTGGGCGACTGAAGCTGGTCAAAGCGGAAGGCAATGAGGTGCAGCGGAGCGATGACGGTTTATTCCGCCTTACCGCCGAGGCACAGGCTGAACGCGGGGCGGTACTGGCCGCCGACCCGTCAATTCGCATTATGTCGGGCGTGCTGGAGGGCAGTAACGTCAAGCCGGTTGAAGCCATGACCGACATGATCGCCAACGCACGTCGTTTTGAAATGCAGATGAAGGTTATCACCAGCGTAGATGAGAACGAAGGGCGAGCTAACCAACTGCTGTCGATGAGTTAATACAGGACATTTTATGATCAGTTCATTATGGATCGCCAAAACCGGTCTGGACGCGCAGCAAACCAATATGGATGTGATTGCCAATAACCTGGCAAACGTCAGCACCAATGGTTTTAAGCGTCAGCGCGCGGTATTTGAAGATCTGTTGTATCAGACCATCCGCCAGCCGGGCGCGCAGTCGTCCGAGCAGACGACGCTGCCTTCAGGGCTGCAAATCGGTACCGGCGTGCGTCCGGTCGCCACGGAGCGTCTGCACAGTCAGGGGAACCTGTCGCAGACCAACAACAGTAAAGATGTGGCGATTAAAGGGCAGGGCTTTTTCCAGGTCATGCTGCCGGACGGTACGTCTGCTTATACCCGCGACGGCTCTTTCCAGGTGGATCAGAATGGTCAACTGGTGACGGCGGGCGGTTTTCAGGTGCAGCCGGCAATCACCATTCCGGCCAACGCGTTAAGCATCACGATTGGCCGCGACGGCGTGGTCAGCGTTACCCAGCAGGGGCAGGCCGCGCCGGTTCAGGTCGGGCAGCTTAACCTGACCACCTTTATGAACGACACCGGGCTGGAAAGCATTGGCGAGAACCTCTATATCGAAACGCAATCGTCCGGCGCGCCGAACGAAAGCACGCCGGGGCTCAACGGCGCGGGGTTGTTGTATCAAGGGTATGTCGAAACGTCGAACGTTAACGTGGCGGAAGAGCTGGTGAACATGATTCAGGTTCAACGCGCCTATGAAATTAACAGTAAAGCAGTATCGACGACCGATCAGATGCTGCAGAAACTGACGCAACTCTAAGGGGCCGCCGGTGGGGGATACGCCACCGGCTCCCTGATTTTGAAGATGAAGGTAATGCAAAAATACGCGCTTCACGCTTACCCAGTTATGGCCCTGATGGTCGCGACGCTGACAGGATGCGCCTGGATACCCGCTAAACCGCTTGTGCAGGGGGCGACCACGGCGCAGCCGATACCTGGCCCGGTACCGGTGGCGAATGGCTCCATATTTCAGTCTGCGCAGCCGATTAATTATGGCTATCAGCCGCTTTTTGAAGATCGTCGACCGCGTAATATCGGCGATACGCTCACGATTGTGTTACAGGAAAACGTCAGCGCCAGTAAAAGCTCGTCGGCAAATGCCAGTCGCGACGGCAAAACCAGTTTTGGTTTTGATACGGTACCGCGTTATCTGCAGGGATTATTCGGTAATTCCCGCGCGGATATGGAGGCCTCCGGCGGCAACTCTTTTAACGGCAAAGGCGGCGCGAATGCCAGCAATACCTTTAGCGGCACGCTGACCGTGACCGTCGATCAGGTTCTGGCCAATGGCAATTTACACGTCGTGGGGGAAAAACAGATCGCGATTAATCAGGGAACGGAATTCATCCGCTTCTCCGGCGTGGTAAATCCACGCACCATCAGCGGCAGCAACTCTGTTCCCTCGACACAGGTGGCGGATGCGCGGATTGAATATGTCGGGAACGGCTATATTAACGAAGCGCAAAATATGGGCTGGCTGCAACGTTTCTTCCTTAATTTGTCGCCGATGTAAGCGAGGTGTATGTGTTTAAAGCTCTTGCAGGAATCGTTCTGGCACTGGTTGCCACTCTGGCGCACGCCGAGCGTATCCGGGATCTGACCAGTGTCCAGGGAGTACGGGAAAACTCGCTGATCGGCTACGGGCTGGTGGTCGGGTTGGACGGTACGGGCGACCAGACGACCCAGACGCCATTTACCACTCAGACGCTGAATAACATGCTGTCACAACTGGGGATTACGGTCCCCACCGGCACCAATATGCAGTTGAAAAACGTGGCGGCGGTGATGGTGACGGCGTCGTATCCGCCTTTTGCGCGACAGGGACAAACGATCGATGTCGTTGTTTCCTCAATGGGGAACGCTAAAAGTCTGCGTGGCGGGACGTTATTAATGACGCCGTTAAAAGGGGTGGACAGCCAGGTGTATGCTTTGGCGCAGGGCAATATTCTGGTCGGTGGCGCGGGCGCTTCCGCAGGCGGCAGTAGCGTGCAGGTTAACCAGCTTAATGGCGGGCGCATCACTAACGGCGCGATTATCGAACGCGAGTTGCCGACTCAGTTCGGCGCTGGCAACACCATTAATCTGCAATTGAACGACGAAGATTTTACGATGGCGCAGCAAATTACCGACGCCATCAACCGCGCGCGCGGTTACGGCAGCGCCACTGCGCTTGATGCGCGAACGGTACAGGTACGCGTGCCCAGCGGCAACAGCTCGCAGGTGCGTTTTCTGGCGGACATTCAAAATATGGAAGTCAACGTGACGCCGCAGGATGCAAAAGTCGTGATCAACTCGCGTACCGGTTCGGTGGTCATGAATCGGGAAGTCACGCTGGATAGCTGCGCTGTGGCGCAGGGCAATTTGTCAGTGACAGTCAATCGCCAGCTCAACGTCAACCAGCCGAATACGCCATTTGGCGGCGGGCAGACCGTGGTGACGCCACAGACTCAGATAGATTTGCGTCAGAGCGGCGGATCGCTACAGAGCGTGCGTTCCAGCGCCAATCTGAACAGCGTAGTGCGCGCGTTGAATGCGCTTGGCGCGACGCCGATGGACCTGATGTCGATTTTGCAGTCCATGCAGAGCGCGGGCTGTCTACGCGCCAAACTGGAAATCATCTGATGATCGGAGACGGTAAATTGCTGGCCAGCGCGGCCTGGGATGCGCAATCTCTGAACGAACTGAAAGCGAAAGCGGGCCAGGACCCGGCGGCGAATATCCGTCCTGTGGCCCGTCAGGTGGAAGGGATGTTTGTGCAGATGATGCTGAAAAGTATGCGCGAGGCTTTACCCAAAGATGGTTTATTCAGCAGCGATCAGACGCGTCTGTATACCAGCATGTATGACCAGCAGATCGCCCAGCAGATGACTGCCGGCAAGGGACTGGGGCTGGCGGATATGATGGTTAAACAGATGACCAGCGGGCAGACGATGCCTGCGGATGACGCGCCGCAAGTACCGCTTAAATTCTCCCTGGAGACGGTAAACAGCTATCAAAATCAGGCGCTGACCCAACTGGTGCGCAAAGCCATACCGAAAACGCCGGACAGCAGCGATGCGCCGCTCTCCGGCGACAGTAAAGACTTTCTGGCCCGGCTTTCGCTCCCGGCGAGGCTGGCCAGCGAACAAAGCGGGGTGCCGCATCATCTGATTCTGGCGCAGGCGGCACTGGAGTCCGGCTGGGGGCAGCGGCAAATCCTGCGGGAGAATGGCGAACCCAGCTATAACGTATTTGGCGTGAAAGCGACCGCCAGTTGGAAAGGGCCGGTGACGGAGATCACCACCACTGAATACGAAAATGGCGAAGCGAAAAAAGTGAAAGCGAAATTCCGCGTCTATAGCTCGTATCTGGAGGCATTATCGGATTATGTCGCGCTGTTAACGCGTAACCCACGCTACGCTGCCGTGACCACTGCCGCCACGGCAGAGCAGGGCGCAGTGGCTCTGCAAAACGCCGGATACGCCACTGACCCGAATTACGCGCGTAAATTGACCAGCATGATTCAGCAGTTGAAAGCGATGAGTGAAAAGGTCAGCAAAACCTACAGCGCGAATCTCGACAATCTCTTTTAAATTGCTCAAGTCCACGTAGTCGCTGCCGATAACAACGAGTATTGAAGGATTAAAAGGAACCATCATGTCCAGCTTGATTAATCACGCCATGAGCGGACTTAACGCCGCGCAGGCCGCGTTAAATACGGTCAGTAATAACATCAACAATTATAACGTTGCGGGTTATACCCGGCAGACAACTATTCTGGCGCAGGCAAACAGTACGTTAGGGGCTGGCGGCTGGATAGGTAATGGCGTTTACGTTTCAGGCGTACAGCGCGAATATGATGCGTTTATCACTAATCAGCTACGCGGCGCGCAAAACCAGAGCAGCGGCTTGACCACGCGCTATGAACAGATGTCGAAAATCGACAACCTGCTGGCCGATAAATCCAGCTCACTGTCTGGTTCGTTGCAGAGTTTTTTTACCAGCCTGCAAACGTTAGTCAGTAATGCGGAAGATCCTGCGGCGCGTCAGGCGCTGATTGGTAAAGCGGAAGGGCTGGTAAACCAGTTCAAAACCACCGATCAGTATCTGCGCGATCAGGATAAACAGGTCAATATCGCGATTGGCTCCAGCGTGGCGCAAATCAACAATTACGCGAAGCAGATAGCTAACCTGAACGATCAAATCTCCCGTATGACGGGCGTAGGCGCGGGCGCATCGCCGAACGACCTGCTCGATCAGCGTGATCAGTTGGTCAGCGAGCTTAACAAGATCGTTGGCGTCGAGGTGAGTGTACAGGACGGCGGCACCTATAACCTGACGATGGCCAATGGCTATACGCTGGTGCAGGGGTCGACGGCGCGTCAGTTGGCGGCGGTTCCCTCCAGCGCCGACCCGACGCGAACGACTGTCGCTTATGTCGATGAGGCCGCCGGTAACATCGAAATTCCGGAAAAGTTGCTGAACACCGGTTCGCTCGGCGGGCTACTGACGTTCCGTTCTCAGGATCTGGATCAGACTCGTAATACGCTGGGCCAGTTGGCGTTGGCGTTTGCCGATGCGTTTAACGCGCAGCATACCAAAGGTTATGACGCCGACGGCAATAAAGGGAAAGACTTCTTTAGCATTGGCTCGCCGGTGGTATATAGCAACAGTAATAATGCCGATAAAACGGTATCGCTAACCGCTAAGGTGGTCGACAGCACGAAGGTTCAGGCGACGGATTATAAGATTGTTTTTGACGGTACAGACTGGCAGGTTACTCGCACTGCGGATAACACCACCTTCACGGCGACAAAAGATGCTGACGGAAAACTGGAGATTGACGGTCTGAAAGTGACGGTAGGGACCGGCGCACAGAAAAACGACAGTTTTCTTCTCAAGCCGGTCAGCAATGCTATCGTCGACATGAACGTTAAAGTGACGAATGAAGCCGAGATTGCGATGGCGTCTGAGTCAAAACTCGATCCTGACGTGGATACCGGCGACAGCGATAACCGCAATGGTCAGGCATTGCTGGACTTACAAAACAGCAATGTAGTGGGCGGCAACAAAACTTTTAACGATGCTTACGCCACGTTGGTCAGCGATGTGGGTAACAAAACGTCAACGCTGAAAACCAGCAGCACCACGCAGGCGAATGTGGTTAAACAGCTTTATAAACAGCAACAGTCGGTTTCCGGCGTTAACCTCGACGAAGAGTACGGCAATTTGCAGCGTTATCAGCAGTATTATCTGGCGAATGCGCAAGTATTGCAGACCGCGAATGCGCTGTTTGATGCGTTATTGAATATTCGCTAAAGGAGAAGGATGACATGCGTATCAGTACCCAGATGATGTACGAACAAAATATGAGCGGCATCACTAATTCTCAGGCCGAATGGATGAAGCTGGGCGAGCAGATGTCTACCGGTAAGCGCGTTACCAACCCATCTGACGATCCGATCGCCGCGTCGCAGGCGGTAGTACTCTCTCAGGCGCAGGCGCAGAATAGCCAGTACGCCCTGGCGCGTACGTTTGCCACCCAAAAAGTGTCGCTGGAAGAAAGCGTACTCAGTCAGGTGACGACGGCGATTCAAACCGCGCAGGAAAAAATCGTCTATGCCGGAAACGGCACGTTAAGTGACGATGACCGCGCGTCGCTGGCGACGGATTTACAGGGGATCCGCGATCAGCTGATGAACCTGGCAAACAGCACTGACGGCAATGGTCGCTATATCTTTGCCGGGTATAAAACGGAAGCGGCGCCATTCGACCAGGCGACAGGTGGTTATCATGGCGGCGAGAAAAGTGTTACCCAGCAGGTGGATTCCGCACGCACGATGGTAATTGGCCATACGGGAGCGCAAATTTTTAATAGCATCACCAGCAATGCGGTGCCGGAACCGGATGGCTCGGACTCCGAAAAGAATCTGTTTGTCATGCTCGATACGGCAATTGCCGCGCTCAAGACCCCGGTGGAAGGCAATGACGTGGAAAAAGAAAAAGCCGCTGCCGCCATTGATAAAACCAATCGCGGCTTAAAAAATTCGCTTAATAACGTCCTGACCGTTCGTGCGGAACTGGGAACGCAACTGAGCGAACTCAGTACGCTGGATTCACTGGGAAGCGACCGTGCGCTGGGACAGAAGTTGCAGATGAGCAACCTGGTAGATGTGGACTGGAACTCGGTCATTTCCTCCTACGTCATGCAACAGGCGGCATTACAGGCGTCCTATAAAACGTTTACCGACATGCAGGCAATGTCGCTTTTCCAGTTGAACCGGTAACGCCTCTTTTTGAAACATATCACGAAACTGGATATGTTTTGTCTGCCCGCGCCATCCACCCCGGCGCGGGCATTTTTTTAGTCGTCATTGAGTTAGTGGTCATATTGTCGCGCCCGTAGCGACGCCATCCGTACGTATTATCCCGCCCGATCTCATAAACGCCTGGAGTGACTAAAAGACGCCATGGGGTGAGGCATCGCCCTGTAAGGGGCATAAAAAAGCCGACCTGGCGGTCGGCTTTGTATCAGCATTTACATCATTCTACCGGCTGTGGGCGTGTCGCCGGGGCGCTGGCGTGACGTGTGGCGCTGTGTCCGCCTGCTGCGCCTTTACCTTCAAAGTGGAAGGAAGGGCGCTGCCAGTCGCTATGGTGCGGGGTTTCCGGCACATATTCCGGCGCTGGCGCACGCGTCATCGGCGCGCTGGCGTGGTTATGATCGTCAACGCAGACAACGTCCTGCGGTTTTTCCACCACCTGGGCCGGTGCGATAACGGTTTCTTCTGCCGTATGCTCCACAACAGCCGCTTCCGCTTTTGTCTCTTCTTCTGGCTCGACAACGACAACATCAGCCACGTTTTCAGCCACCGTAATGGACGCGTCGGCGGTTTCTGCTACCGGTTCGGCGTCAGCAATAACCTCTTGCGCCACCGGCGTATCGCTTTCGGCAATCAGTTGCGGCTGTTCATCAACCGGCGCGGCAATCACTTCCGGATGCGTTGTCTCGACCTCGACGACTTCCGGCGCCTGTGGTTCGGCGACGGTCTGCGGCTCAACGGCAACGTTTTCTACCGCCTGTATCGACGCTTGTGGTTCGAGCGCTACGGTCGCAGCGATAACCTGCTGTTCAGCGACAACCGGTTGTGGCAGCGCCAGATCTGCTTCACGCTGCTCTTCAACAACCTGCGTTTCCTGAGGACGGACAATCGGGTAGCGGATCCAGACTTTACCGGACGCCATTTCCGGCGACGCGCAGGCGACGGTTAGCGGCATCGGCGATTGTGTCGGGTAGCGCTCGTCACGATAGCGACGGCGACGCTGACCGCTTACGCGCAGGTGGCGCGGAGAACGGCGGGAGCGACGCGGCATACCGGTATTATCGCGAGGTTCTACGCTATCATCCTGCTCCGGCGCGATATCGGCGACGACAGGTAAATCAACTTTCGCCAGCTCGGTACGCGGCGCTGGAACGGGCTGTTCAACGTTTTCAACCGGGCGTGGTTCGTCGACGACGACCGGCGTGTCAACCGTTTCAACCACTGCGCTGTTGGTAAAGCGGACTTTCTGATTAAGCTGGCGCTGCTTGCGGCGCGGCTGAACCTGCTGAACGCGTTCTTCCTGCTCGGTCTCCTGGACAGGTTGTTCTTCGCGGTTAAGCGCTTTTACTTCCTGCTGCGCCTGGCGCTTGTCATCATTGCGGCGGCGGCTGCGTTCGCGACGCGGCGTCTGTTGCTGTTCATCGCCGGTTTTCACTTTTTCCGCCGTTTCCTGCTGGCGGGTATCGCGCGTTTCCGCATTTTGCTGCTGCGCCTGGCGACGGTTACGACGATTATCGTCGCGGCTCTCGCCGCCGTCACGTCCGGCACGGTTATCACGGGTGTCGCGGCGTTCGTTACGATCGCGACGGTTGTTCTGCCGTGGCTTGCGACGATCCTGCTGACGCTCCGCTTTTTCTTCCGCTTTCGGCGCGGCTGTTTCGACGGCTTTCGTTTCTTCACCGCTGAACAGTTGTTTCAGCGCGTTAAGGAAGCGGCTAAACAGACCCGGCTGGGCAGGCTGCGCGGCGGCAACATTATCCTTTTTCGCCGTGGCGACGCTAACCGCCGGTTCGACAGGCGTCGGCGCCGGAGGCACATCTGGCATAGCGAATGTCGCCAGCGCAGGCTGTTCCGGGCGTTTACGCTCGGCGTACTCTTCTTCAGAAGGCAGCGCCATCGCTTCTTCGTGCAGCTTCGGCAGCATGTAGCTCAGGGTCGGCGTTTCTTCCCCTTTGCGTACGCGCAGCACGGAATAGTGCGGCGTTTCCATCTGATCGTTCGGGACGATGACACAGCGGACGCCATCCTGACGCGTCTCAATAGCGTTAACTGCCGTCCGTTTTTCGTTAAGCAGATAAGAGGCGATCGGCACCGGAACAATGGCATGGACTTCCTGCGTATTCTCTTTCAGCGCTTCTTCTTCAATCAGGCGCAGAATGGACAGCGACAGAGATTCGTTATCGCGCACGGTGCCGGTACCGCTACAGCGCGGACACACGTGATGGCTGGATTCGCCCAGCGACGGGCTCAGGCGCTGACGCGACATTTCGAGCAGGCCGAAGCGGGAAATATGGCTAATCTGAATACGCGCCCGGTCCTGACGCACCGCTTCACGCAGGCGGTTTTCTACCGCGCGCTGGTGACGTACCGGCGTCATATCGATAAAGTCGATAACGATCAGGCCGCCCAGGTCGCGCAGACGCAACTGGCGGGCAATCTCGTCGGCCGCTTCGAGATTGGTGTTGAACGCGGTTTCTTCGATATCGCCGCCGCGAGTCGCGCGGGCGGAGTTGATATCGATGGCGGTTAACGCTTCGGTACTGTCAATGACGATGGAGCCGCCGGAGGGCAGGCGCACTTCACGCTGGAACGCTGACTCGATCTGCGATTCGATCTGGTAATGGCTGAACAACGGGATTTCACCGGTGTACAGCTTAATTTTGCTGCTAAAATCCGGGCGGCCCAACGCGGCGATATGCTGACGCGCCATTTCCATCACTTTTGGATTGTCGATCAGGATTTCACCGATATCCTGACGCAGATAGTCGCGAAACGCGCGTACGATGACGTTGCTTTCCTGATGGATCAGGAACGGCGCGGGACGGCTTTCAGCGGCTTTCTGAATGGCCTCCCAGTGTTTCAGGCGGAAGCTTAAATCCCACTGCAACGCTTCGGCGGATTTACCCACGCCCGCGGTACGCACGATAAGCCCCATCCCTTCAGGAAGTTCCAGGCTGGCCAACGCTTCTTTTAACTCGGTACGATCGTCGCCTTCAATGCGACGGGAAATACCACCCGCGCGCGGGTTATTCGGCATCAGTACCAGGTAGCTGCCCGCCAGACTGATAAAGGTGGTTAACGCCGCGCCTTTGTTGCCGCGCTCTTCTTTATCGATTTGAACAATGACTTCCTGGCCTTCGCGTAACACGTCTTTAATGTTCGGGCGACCATGAGCGCTGTAGTTAGCGGGGAAATATTCGCGGGCAATTTCTTTTAACGGGAGGAAACCGTGGCGTTCTGCGCCGTAATCAACAAAAGCCGCTTCCAGGCTCGGTTCAATACGGGTAATTTTGCCTTTATAGATGTTCGCTTTTTTCTGCTCGTGTCCGGGGCTTTCTATATCCAGATCGTACAGACGCTGCCCATCTACAAGGGCGACGCGCAACTCTTCCTGCTGAGTCGCGTTGATTAACATTCTTTTCATCGTAACTTACTCATTATTCTTACGTTGACGACTAAGCTGCGGGCATGGTGACGCCTTACCGGGCATGAACCGATGGCCTCGTGACTATTTCGCGTCGCCAACCTCACGGTTATCGTCAGCTCAAAGAGGCGCAGAGTGTCGGTTGCCTGTATTTCATACGGAAACACAGCGCAATTATCAGGGAAGCAGCCTGGGCATTACTCTCCAGAGAAGATCCTATCTACCGGTAAGGACTGCAACCCGCAGCCCGCTAACTGTCTGAAAAATCAATACGTCTTACGCCATTGCTGCGTTGATGATCGGTCAGACAAAATGGGTTATTCCGCTAAACTTTTTGTTTTAACAAGTTTCGGTGCGGAAACCGCATCATTATTCCACTGCTAACCTTGTTATAGCAAGATGACTTTTACCATTTATCACCCGCTTACTCACAGTTTTTTCACCAGCGTGAGCCAATCGCTTTAATAACCAGCAAAACCGCAGTGAAAAATGTTCATCCACTGGCGTAGACGTCTCTATAAGCATAGAAAAATGTGTGGCGCGAATCTCACAGGCTATTTAGAATCGCCCCCCATGAAAACAGAAACGCCATCCGTAAAAATTGTTGCTATCGCCGCTGACGAAGCGGGGCAACGCATTGATAACTTTTTGCGCACCCAACTGAAAGGGGTACCAAAAAGTATGATTTATCGCATCTTGCGTAAAGGCGAGGTGCGGGTGAACAAAAAACGCATTAAACCGGAATACAAACTGGAAGCGGGCGATGAAGTCCGCATTCCGCCGGTTCGCGTTGCTGAACGCGAAGAAGAGGCCGTGTCGCCGCATTTGCAAAAAGTGGCGGCGTTGGCGGACGTCATTTTGTATGAAGACGACCATATTCTGGTGCTGAATAAGCCTTCCGGCACCGCCGTACACGGCGGGAGCGGGTTAAGTTTTGGCGTCATCGAAGGGCTGCGGGCGTTGCGTCCGGAAGCGCGATTCCTGGAACTGGTGCATCGTCTTGACCGCGATACCTCCGGCGTGCTGTTGGTGGCGAAAAAACGCTCCGCGCTGCGTTCGCTGCATGAGCAACTGCGCGAAAAGGGAATGCAGAAAGATTATCTGGCGCTGGTGCGCGGCCAGTGGCAATCGCACGTTAAAACCGTACAGGCGCCATTATTAAAGAACATTCTGCAAAGCGGCGAACGCATTGTCCGCGTGAGCCAGGAAGGTAAACCGTCAGAAACGCGCTTCAAGGTGGAAGAGCGCTATGCCTTCGCCACGCTGGTGCGCTGTAGCCCGGTCACAGGCCGTACGCATCAGATTCGCGTCCATACCCAATATGCCGGTCACCCTATTGCGTTCGACGATCGCTACGGCGACCGTGAGTTTGATCAACAGCTTACCGAAGCGGGAACCGGTCTTAAACGTCTCTTTCTGCACGCCGCGGCGCTGAAGTTCACGCATCCGGGAACGGGCGACGTCATGCGCATTGAAGCGCCAATGGATAGCGCCCTGAAGCGCTGTCTGCAGGTGCTGCGTAACGCAAAATAGTTCCTCTCTCGGGCAGGTTATCTGCCCGAATCTCACTTTTCTCATAATATTTTTGTTTTGCTGTATCCGACGCATTTTTACCGTTGTGTACTGTTTATTCTTGCGATCCGGATTTCGGCGTGTTTAAGGACGAACAGATGGCCAATACTAGCTGGATGCGCTCATTTACTCAGCGTTGGGGAAAATACGTTATCGTGCCGCTCGTGATCGCGATGCTGACCGGTTGCGAAGGGAAGGGCGATAGTTCACGACGGGCTTTCGTTGAGTATTTGAATACGCAAATCATTACGTCTCCCGTGGTGGGCGTCTGTGAGTTGACGCCAGCCCAACGT
Source organism: Salmonella sp. 32020114201800008SM (assembly GCF_017572025.1). Taxonomy (NCBI): domain Bacteria; kingdom Pseudomonadati; phylum Pseudomonadota; class Gammaproteobacteria; order Enterobacterales; family Enterobacteriaceae; genus Salmonella; species Salmonella sp. 32020114201800008SM. Next base: position 129,444 of record NZ_JAGEQM010000001.1, read on the forward strand.
CAGGCTTTTGGTCATTACGCCGATGATTACGATGTACTATTAGCTGCCTACGGGCAAATCTTTGCTGTGGTGTATGAGACCGGCCAGGAGGATAAGATCACCGGTGTTATTCAGTCTGAGCGTGATAATCTGGTTTTCCTGAACGAGCTACGTGTGGCTCGTGACGTAAACAATCGATTTATCCTTCGGTTGAAAAATGTGAGTAGTGAAAACAGAAAAAAATATTCTGCTTTAAAGCTCCCCTCTGATGTGAAGCCTGTCTTTGACGCTGCGTGGAATAAAACCGTAACACCGCTGGATGAGACGATGACTCGCTATTATTTTCTGCGCGGAAAGCGGCTCGACCAACTGGTCGCAATGGGCGAGTTTCTGCAAAAACAGGGAAATAAAGTCCGCTTTGAAACGAATGGAAAAGCGGTTTTTGCCGACCTGGCAGCAAAAGAACACTTTCAGGATCAAAAATTTAATTTTTTCATTACGCAGAATGATATAAACCATCTTACTCAGCAGATGGTTGAATTTATACATAGTCAACAAGATGCGGCTGATGCTGGCGGCGTTAATTAAAGGAATGTGTCGTGAGGTGAAGCAATGTTCGGGGGAGGGCGTAAACTCATCGCGAGATGGAATTTAACGAGTCGCAAGGGGAAGGTTTCAGGACAGTAAACGTCCTGAGAGTTGCTCGCGAGAATAAGTTCGTAAGCCGTTTTTGACGCCGTAGAGCGCGTCAGGCGAGTATTGAGAACATGTGTTTTTACAAAACTGAACTGAGATGGGGAATTCATTAACGCACACGTATACCGCTGTTGATACCCTATGGGATAAAACGCACCGTACATCGGTTCGTAATGCCAATGCTTTTTTTCTGGTCGGTGAATGGATTGACCAGGAAACGGGCCCGCACGAAGAGAGTGAAGATCGGCAGGCGCTAAATTGTTCACAACAAGCGCTTTCCAGTTGGTTAGAACTGGAAGCGGTCGAAACTGCTCCCCAATAAACGGGAGATAGCTACCAACACGTGCAGAAACGGCTTTTAGGGGTATTTGAAAAGCCTACAGAGTAGGCCGTTTACTGCTGTAGCGGGTTGAAGCCCTCCCGTCGCAGCATCTGGCACAGGGCAATAAGCGGCAAGCCGATCAGCGTGTTCGGATCGCGGCCCTCTAAGCGCTCAAATAATGCAATGCCTAAACCTTCGCTTTTAAAACTTCCCGCGCAGTGCAGCGGATGCTCTTTACGGACATAGTCGTCTATTTCCGCTTCGCTTAAATGGCGAAAATGAACGTCAAAAGGCTCCACTTCGGTTTGTAAGTGCCCGGAGGCGGAGTTATACAGTGCCAGTCCGGTATAAAACGTCACAATATTTCCGCTGGCTTTGGCTAATTGCTGACGCGCTTTTTCTTCCGTCAGCGGTTTGCCGGTGATTTCGCCGTCCAGAACACAAATTTGGTCGGAGCCAATAATCAAATGATTCGGGAAACGCGCGGCGAGCGATTGCGCCTTCGCCTGCGCCAGCCGCAGCACCAACTGACGCGGCGCTTCGCCCGGCATGGGGGTTTCATCAACATCCGGCGCGGCGCATTCGAAAGGAATCGTCAGCTTTTCCAGCAGCGCGCGACGCCAGGGAGAGGTAGACGCAAGGATGAGACGGGGCATATTTTTTCCCTCAGATATAGCGTAATGATGAGAGCCATCTTAAACTATGCTCTTCGGTCTTCAAGCCTGTCATACTGACTCGTCTTGAGCGAAAATAAGTCTGTAACCCGCAATGTGTGCGAATTATTGGCAAAAGGCAACCGCAGGCTGCCTTTTTCTTTGACTATATGACGTTACGAAGTTAATATGCGCGCCCTATGCAAAAGGTAAAATTACCCCTGACTCTTGATCCGGTTCGTACCGCTCAAAAACGCCTTGATTACCAGGGTATCTATACCCCCGATCAGGTTGAGCGCGTTGCCGAATCTGTAGTCAGTGTGGACAGTGATGTGGAATGCTCCATGTCGTTCGCTATCGATAACCAGCGTCTCGCCGTTTTAACCGGCGATGCGGTCGTTACGGTGTCGCTCGAATGCCAGCGTTGCGGGAAACCGTTTACCCATCAGGTTCACACAACGTATTGTTTTAGCCCTGTCCGTTCCGACGAGCAGGCTGAAGCACTGCCGGAAGCGTATGAGCCGATTGAGGTAAACGAATTCGGCGAAATCGATCTGCTGGCGACGGTTGAAGATGAAATCATCCTCGCCTTGCCGGTAGTTCCGGTGCATGATTCTGAACACTGTGAAGTGTCCGAGGCGGACATGGTCTTTGGCGAACTGCCTGATGAAGCGCAAAAGCCAAACCCATTTGCCGTATTAGCCAGCTTAAAGCGTAAGTAATAGGTCTTCCCCGCGGACGCAGGGATAAACCGTAATTGAGGAGTAAGGTCCATGGCCGTACAACAGAATAAACCAACCCGTTCCAAACGTGGCATGCGTCGTTCCCATGACGCTCTGACCGCAGTCACCAGCCTGTCTGTAGACAAAACTTCTGGTGAAAAACACCTGCGTCACCACATCACTGCCGACGGTTACTACCGCGGTCGTAAGGTCATCGCTAAGTAATCGCGCGATACTCGATGCCTTTTGCATCACAGGCGTGCCTGTGGTGTAAAAGCCGAAGAGTACAAGCGTGATAAAGCTTAGTGAGGATTTCTCCGCGTAAGCGGAGAACACCGAACCAGGCAGCGACGATACCTTGACACGTCTAACCCTGGCGTTAGATGTCATGGGGGGCGATTTTGGTCCTTCCGTGACGGTGCCTGCAGCATTGCAGGCACTGAACGCTAATTCGCAGCTCACTCTTCTTTTAGTCGGGAATCCCGATATTATCACGCCATTACTTGCCAAAGCTGACTTTGAACAACGTTCGCGTCTGCAGATTATCCCTGCACAGTCAGTTATTGCCAGTGATGCCCGGCCTTCGCAGGCGATCCGCGCCAGTCGCGGGACATCCATGCGTGTGGCCCTGGAGCTTGTGAAAGAAGGCCGAGCCGAAGCTTGCGTTAGCGCCGGTAATACCGGGGCGCTGATGGGGCTGGCGAAATTATTGCTCAAGCCTCTTGAGGGGATTGAGCGTCCGGCGTTGGTGACGGTATTACCGCACCAGCAAAAGGGCAAAACGGTAGTGCTTGATTTGGGTGCCAACGTCGATTGCGACAGTACCATGCTGGTGCAGTTTGCCGTGATGGGCGCCGTTTTGGCGGAAGAGGTCGTCGGGATCAAAAATCCCCGCGTGGCGCTACTCAATATCGGGGAAGAAGAAACCAAAGGCCTCGACAGTATTCGCGAAGCCTCTTTAATGTTAAAAACAGTCCCAACCATCAATTACATCGGCTACCTTGAGGCGAATGAGTTACTGACGGGAAAAACCGATGTACTGGTGTGTGACGGCTTTACAGGCAATGTCACACTTAAAACGATGGAGGGGGTTGTCAGAATGTTCCTTTCACTGCTGAAATCACAGGGCGAGGGGAAAAAACGGTCGTGGTGGCTGCTGTTATTAAAACGTTGGTTACAAAAAAGCCTGACGAGGCGATTCAGTCACCTCAACCCCGACCAGTATAATGGCGCCTGTCTGTTAGGATTGCGCGGCACGGTGATAAAAAGTCATGGTGCGGCCAATCAGCGAGCATTTGCAGTCGCGATTGAACAGGCAGTGCAGGCGGTGCAGCGACAAGTTCCTCAGCGAATTGCCGCTCGCCTGGAATCTGTATACCCAGCCGGATTTGAACCGCTGGACGATGGCAAAGGCGTAAACCTGCGGGCGCACAGATAATATCGCTGTCTCCCCGGCGCCGCCAGCGTGCCAGACGTTTACAGGTAACGGTATATAACCGAAAAGTGACTGAGCGTACATGTATACGAAGATTATTGGTACTGGCAGCTATCTGCCCGAACAAGTGCGGACTAACGCCGATCTGGAAAAAATGGTTGAGACCTCTGACGAGTGGATTGTCACTCGTACAGGTATTCGTGAACGCCATATCGCCGCGCCGAATGAAACTGTCGCGACGATGGGCTTTACCGCTGCGAATCGCGCGATTGAGATGGCGGGGATCGATAAAGACCAAATTGGCTTGATTGTGGTGGCTACCACATCAGCAACGCATGCATTTCCAAGCGCGGCATGTCAGATTCAAAGTATGCTCGGTATTAAAGGTTGCCCGGCGTTTGATGTCGCGGCAGCGTGCGCAGGTTTCACCTACGCGTTAAGCATCGCCGACCAGTACGTTAAATCCGGCGCGGTTAAACACGCGCTGGTGGTCGGTTCCGATGTATTAGCCCGCACTTGCGATCCTGGCGATCGCGGTACGATCATTATTTTCGGCGATGGCGCAGGCGCGGCCGTACTGAGCGCTTCTGAAGAACCGGGTATTATCTCCACTCATCTTCATGCCGATGGCCGTTACGGTGAATTACTGACCCTGCCGAATGCCGATCGCGTAAATCCGGATAACCCGATTTACCTGACAATGGCGGGCAATGAAGTCTTTAAAGTGGCGGTCACTGAACTGGCGCATATTGTCGATGAGACGCTGGCGGCTAATAACCTGGATCGCTCAGAACTCGATTGGCTGGTGCCGCATCAGGCTAACCTGCGTATCATTAGCGCGACAGCGAAAAAACTCGGCATGTCGATGGACAATGTCGTCGTCACGCTGGACAGGCACGGCAATACCTCCGCGGCTTCTGTGCCGTGCGCGCTGGATGAAGCCGTGCGTGACGGGCGAATTAAAGCCGGTCAGCTGGTATTGCTTGAAGCCTTCGGGGGTGGATTCACCTGGGGCTCCGCGCTGATTCGTTTCTAGTATAAGGATTTAAACATGACGCAATTTGCATTTGTGTTCCCCGGTCAGGGTTCTCAGAGCGTTGGGATGTTGGCCGAGATGGCGGCAAATTACCCTATCGTAGAAGAAACGTTTGCTGAAGCTTCTGCGGCTCTGGGATATGATCTGTGGGCGCTCACCCAGCAAGGTCCAGCGGAAGAACTGAATAAAACCTGGCAGACGCAGCCGGCGCTATTAACCGCTTCCGTCGCGCTTTGGCGCGTTTGGCAGCAGCAGGGCGGTAAAATGCCTGCGTTAATGGCAGGTCACAGCCTGGGCGAATATTCCGCGCTGGTTTGCGCTGGCGTCATCAACTTTGCTGATGCCGTTCGTCTGGTGGAAATGCGTGGTAAATTCATGCAGGAAGCGGTTCCGGAAGGTACTGGCGGCATGTCTGCGATCATCGGTCTGGATGATGCCTCTATTGCTAAAGCCTGTGAAGAATCTGCCGAAGGGCAGGTTGTTTCGCCGGTTAACTTTAACTCGCCGGGACAGGTGGTTATCGCCGGGCATAAAGAGGCGGTAGAACGCGCGGGCGCAGCCTGTAAAGCCGCTGGCGCGAAACGCGCGCTGCCGCTGCCGGTGAGCGTACCGTCGCACTGCGCGCTGATGAAACCAGCGGCAGATAAGCTGGCGGTTGAATTAGCCAAAATTACCTTTAGCGCGCCAACGGTGCCGGTAGTGAACAACGTTGACGTGAAATGTGAAACCGATGCCGCCGCTATCCGCGATGCGCTGGTTCGCCAGTTGTACAATCCGGTACAGTGGACGAAGAGCGTGGAATTTATCGCGGCGCAGGGCGTTGAACATCTTTATGAAGTGGGTCCAGGTAAAGTCCTCACTGGTCTGACGAAACGTATTGTCGACACCCTGACAGCGTCGGCGCTGAACGAGCCGGCGGCGCTGTCTGCGGCACTTACGCAATAAAAGAGGAAAACCATGAGCTTTGAAGGAAAGATTGCGCTGGTGACTGGTGCAAGCCGTGGCATAGGCCGCGCAATTGCAGAGACTCTCGTTGCCCGCGGCGCGAAAGTTATCGGGACTGCGACCAGTGAAAATGGTGCGAAGAACATTAGCGACTATTTAGGTGCTAACGGGAAAGGTTTGATGTTGAATGTGACCGATCCTGCATCTATTGAATCTGTTCTGGAAAATATTCGCGCAGAATTTGGTGAAGTGGATATCCTGGTTAATAATGCCGGTATCACTCGTGATAATCTGTTGATGCGAATGAAAGATGATGAGTGGAACGATATTATCGAAACCAACTTATCATCCGTTTTCCGCCTGTCAAAAGCGGTAATGCGCGCTATGATGAAAAAGCGTTGTGGTCGCATTATCACTATTGGTTCTGTGGTTGGTACCATGGGAAATGCAGGTCAGGCAAACTACGCTGCGGCGAAAGCGGGCCTGATCGGTTTCAGTAAATCACTGGCGCGTGAAGTTGCGTCCCGTGGTATTACTGTCAATGTTGTGGCTCCGGGTTTTATTGAAACGGACATGACGCGTGCGCTGTCTGACGATCAGCGTGCGGGTATCCTGGCGCAGGTGCCTGCGGGTCGCCTCGGCGGCGCTCAGGAAATCGCCAGTGCGGTTGCATTTTTAGCCTCTGACGAAGCGAGTTACATCACTGGTGAGACTCTGCACGTCAACGGCGGAATGTACATGGTTTAATCACGATTGAAAAATATTTGCGTTATTAGGGCGAAAGGCCGCAAAATAACGTAAAATCGTGGTAAGACCTGCCGGGATTTAGTTGCAAATTTTTCAACATTTTATACACTACGAAAACCATCGCGAAAGCGAGTTTTGATAGGAAATTTAAGAGTATGAGCACTATCGAAGAACGCGTTAAGAAAATTATCGGCGAACAGCTGGGCGTTAAGCAGGAAGAAGTAACCAACAATGCTTCTTTCGTTGAAGACCTGGGCGCAGATTCTCTTGACACCGTTGAGCTGGTAATGGCTCTGGAAGAAGAGTTTGATACTGAGATTCCGGACGAAGAAGCTGAGAAAATCACCACCGTTCAGGCTGCCATTGATTACATCAACGGCCACCAGGCGTAAGTGAACATCTCCAGGCGGTCGTTCGACCGCCTGAGTTTTATCTTTTTGTCCCACTAGAATCATTTTCCCTCCCTGGAGGACAACCGTGTCTAAGCGTCGTGTAGTTGTGACCGGACTGGGCATGTTGTCTCCTGTCGGCAATACCGTAGAGTCTACCTGGAAAGCTCTCCTTGCCGGTCAGAGTGGCATCAGCCTGATCGACCATTTCGATACTAGCGCCTATGCAACGAAATTTGCTGGCTTAGTAAAGGATTTTAACTGTGATGACATTATCTCGCGCAAAGAACAGCGCAAGATGGATGCCTTCATTCAATATGGAATTGTCGCTGGCGTACAGGCCATGCAGGATTCTGGCCTTGAAGTGACGGAAGAGAACGCAAGCCGTATTGGCGCCGCTATCGGCTCCGGTATCGGTGGTCTCGGTCTGATCGAAGAAAACCACAGTTCGCTGGTAAAAGGCGGACCGCGTAAGATTAGCCCGTTCTTTGTCCCGTCGACGATTGTTAACATGGTAGCAGGCCATCTGACTATCATGTATGGCCTGCGTGGGCCAAGCATCTCTATTGCGACTGCCTGTACTTCAGGCGTGCATAACATCGGCCATGCCGCGCGTATCATCGCCTATGGTGATGCGGACGCGATGGTGGCAGGTGGCGCAGAAAAAGCCAGTACGCCGCTGGGCGTAGGCGGTTTTGGCGCAGCGCGCGCGCTGTCGACCCGCAACGATAACCCACAGGCGGCGAGCCGTCCGTGGGATAAAGAACGCGATGGTTTTGTACTGGGCGACGGTGCCGGTATGTTGGTGCTTGAAGAGTACGAACATGCAAAAGCGCGTGGTGCGAAAATCTATGCTGAAATCGTCGGCTTTGGTATGAGCAGCGATGCTTACCATATGACGTCGCCGCCGGAAAATGGCGCAGGCGCTGCGCTGGCGATGGTTAACGCGTTGCGTGATGCCGCGATTGAGCCTGCTCAGATTGGCTACGTCAACGCGCACGGTACGTCGACGCCTGCCGGCGACAAAGCTGAGACGCAGGCGGTTAAGTCAGTCTTTGGCGATGCCGCAAGCCGAGTGATGGTGAGCTCGACCAAATCGATGACCGGCCATCTGTTGGGCGCCGCAGGCGCAGTAGAGTCTATTTTCTCTATTCTGGCGCTACGCGATCAGGCCATTCCGCCAACCATTAATCTGGATAACCCGGATGAAGGTTGCGATCTGGACTTCGTGCCGCATGAAGCGCGCCAGGTCAGCGATCTGGAGTACGCTCTGTGTAACTCCTTTGGTTTTGGCGGAACTAACGGTTCCTTGATCTTTAAAAAGATCTAAGTTAAGCCAGAGACAGACATTAATAAAAAGGTCCGCTTGTCGGGCCTTTTTTATCAGGCATATCACCTCTTGTTCTGCGTTATTCATCCTGCCACACTAGCAGGCGACGGATAAGGAGCCACTATGTTTTTAATTAATGGCCATGCGCAGGATCAACTTGCTGTAAGCGACCGGGCGACGCAGTTCGGCGATGGCAGTTTTACGACCGCACGTATTGTTGATGGCAACATTTGCCATCTGGAAGCGCATCTTCAGCGCTTGCAGGTTGCCTGTGAAAAATTACGGATCGCTTTTAGCCATTGGTCGACCCTTCGGCAAGAGATGACAATGTTGGCCACAGGGCATGATTCAGGCGTGTTGAAAGTGATCATTAGCCGTGGTAGCGGCGGCCGGGGATACAGCGCCATGAATTGTCAGGCAGCTACCCGAATCCTCTCCGTTTCTGCTTATCCCGCTTATTATTCGCAGTGGCGTAAGCAAGGCATCACTCTTACCCTTAGTCCCATACCGCTTGGGCGCAATCCTTATCTTGCCGGATTAAAACATCTGAACCGCCTCGAACAGGTGTTGATTCGCTCTCATCTTGAGCAGACGGACGCCGATGAGGCGCTGGTTCTTGACAGCGAGGGATGGGTTACGGAATGCTGTGCGGCTAATTTGTTCTGGCGTACAGGCGACATTGTTTTTACGCCGCGTCTGGATCAGGCCGGGGTGAACGGCATTATGCGACAATTTTGTTTACGCCAACTGGCGCAATCTCCTTTCCAGGTTCTTGAAGTACAGGCGAGAGAGGAGGCAGTCAGGCAGGCGGATGAGATTATCATTTGCAACGCGCTAATGCCGATTATTCCCATACGCGCCTATCACGGGACGTCGTATTCTTCGCGAACACTGTTTCAATTTTTAGCCCCATTTTGTGAGCATCCGAATTAGTTATGAAAAAATTGTCAGGCGTTTTCCTTCTGCTGTTGGTTGTGCTGGGTATTGCCGCGGGCGTGGGGATGTGGAAAGTTCGCCATCTGGCGAACAGCACGTTACTTATTAAAAACGAGACTATCTTTACGCTCAAGGCGGGAACGGGGCGGCTGGCGCTTGGCGACCAGCTTTATGATGAAAAAATCATTAATCGCCCCCGGGTATTTCAGTGGCTGCTGCGCGTGGAGCCTGAGTTATCGCACTTTAAAGCAGGAACTTACCGTTTTACGCCGGGGATGACCGTACGGGAGATGCTTGAGTTGCTGGAGAGCGGCAAAGAAGCGCAATTCCCGTTGCGGTTTGTGGAAGGGATGCGCCTTAGCGATTACCTGAAACAGCTACGAGAGGCGCCGTATATTCGCCATACATTGCCGGATGATGACTATGCCACTGTCGCTCAGGCATTAAAGCTTGCGCACCCGGAGTGGGTAGAAGGGTGGTTCTGGCCTGATACCTGGATGTATACCGCCAACACCAGCGATGTCGCTATTCTCAAGCGAGCGCATCAAAAGATGGTGAAAGCTGTCGATACTGTCTGGAAAGGTCGGGCCGAGGGGCTGCCTTATAAAGATCAGAACCAACTGGTGACAATGGCCTCGATTATTGAAAAAGAAACGGCTGTCGCCAGCGAACGCGATCAGGTGGCCTCAGTCTTTATTAATCGCCTGAGAATCGGTATGCGCCTTCAGACCGATCCCACCGTGATTTACGGAATGGGGACGAGTTATAATGGTAACTTGTCGCGTGCGGATCTGGAAAAGCCGACGGCTTATAACACGTATACCATAACCGGGCTGCCGCCAGGACCGATTGCATCGCCCAGCGAAGCGTCATTGCAGGCGGCGGCGCATCCGGCGAAAACGCCGTATCTCTATTTTGTGGCCGACGGTAAAGGCGGTCACACATTTAACACCAATCTTGCCAGCCATAATCGGTCAGTGCAGGAGTACCTGAAAGTGCTTAAGGAAAAAAATGGGCAGTAATTATATCGTCATCGAGGGCCTGGAAGGCGCCGGAAAAACCACTGCGCGCGACGTGGTGGTGGAGACCCTTGAGCAACTGGGTATTCGTAATATGATTTTTACCCGAGAGCCGGGCGGGACGCAACTTGCCGAAAAACTAAGAAGTCTGGTGCTGGATATCCGATCGGTAGGCGACGAAGTGATTACCGATAAAGCGGAAGTGCTGATGTTTTATGCCGCTCGCGTACAGCTCGTCGAAACGGTAATCAAACCCGCGCTGGCGCAAGGCATATGGGTGATCGGCGATCGCCACGATCTCTCGACCCAGGCGTATCAGGGGGGAGGACGCGGCATTGATCAAACCATGCTGGCGACACTACGCGATGCCGTGCTGGGCGATTTTCGCCCTGACCTGACGCTGTATCTGGATGTCACGCCGGAAGTCGGGCTAAAACGCGCCAGAGCGCGCGGCGATTTGGATCGCATTGAGCAGGAATCTTTTGATTTCTTTAACCGGACTCGCGCGCGCTATCTGGAACTGGCGGCGCAAGACTCGCGTATCCGCACCATTGACGCGACCCAGCCGCTGGATGCCGTCATGCGCGACATTCGCGCCACGGTGACGAAGTGGGTGCAGGAGCAAGCGGCATGAAATGGTATCCATGGTTACGGCCCGCCTATGAAAAACTGGTAGAAAGTTACCAGGCGGGACGTGGGCACCATGCGCTACTGATTCAGGCCTTACCTGGCATGGGCGACGAGGCGCTGTGCTATGCGCTGAGCCGTTATCTGTTATGCCAGCAGCCTGAGGGCCACAAAAGCTGTGGGCATTGCCGTGGCTGTCAGCTTATGCAGGCTGGCACGCATCCGGACTATTACACGCTGACGCCGGATAAAGGCAAAAACAGCCTCGGCGTAGATGCGGTACGCGAGGTCAGCGAGAAATTGTACGAGCACTCCCGTCTGGGCGGCGCGAAGGTGGTGTGGATTGCGGATGCGGCGCTATTAACCGACGCCGCCGCCAATGCGTTGCTCAAAACGCTGGAAGAGCCGCCGGAGCAAACCTGGTTTTTCCTTGCCAGCCCGGAGCCTGCTCGTCTGTTGGCGACATTACGCAGCCGCTGCCGGCTGCATCATCTGGCGCCGCCGTCCGAATCGTATGCGATGTCATGGCTGTCGCGAGAAGTGACGGCGTCACAAGAAGCATTGCTCACGGCGCTACGTCTGAATGCGGGGTCGCCCGGCGCCGCGCTGGCGCTGTTGCAGTCTGAACGCTGGGCGCAGCGTGAGGCGCTGTGTCAGGCGTTAATGGACAGTTTGCATACGGGCGACTGGTATGCGTTATTAACGGCGCTCAATCATGAGCAAGCCCCGGCGCGCCTGCACTGGCTGGCGACGCTGCTGGTAGACGCGCTGAAACGTCAGCACGGCGCGTCGTACCTGACAAACGTTGATGCGGACGCGGTTGTTGCCGCGCTGGCGGGGCCGCTATCCCCGGCGCGTATTCAGGCAATCCTGAACGATGTTTGCCATTGTCGTGATCAATTACTTCATGTGACCGGATTAAACCGCGAACTGGTATTAACCGATCTCATTCTCCGCATCGAGCATTACCTGCAACCAGGCACCTTGTTGCCTGTTCCTCATCTTTGAGAGAGACATTATGTTTTTAGTCGACTCACACTGCCATCTTGATGGTCTGGATTATCAATCTTTGCATAAGGACGTGGACGATGTGCTGGCGAAAGCCGCCGCGCGCGATGTGAAGTTCTGTTTAGCGGTGGCGACGACGCTGCCGGGGTATCGCCATATGCGCAAGCTGGTGGGCAAGCGCGATAATGTGGTCTTTTCCTGCGGCGTGCATCCGTTAAATCAGGATGAAGCATATGACGTAGAAGAACTGCGCCTCCTTGCTGCAGAAGACGATGTGGTGGCGATGGGCGAGACCGGGCTTGATTACTTTTACACGCCTGAGACCAAAATCCGCCAGCAGGCGTCTTTTATTCATCATATCCAGATTGGCCGCGAATTGCATAAACCGGTGATTGTCCATACTCGCGACGCGCGTGCCGATACGCTGGCTATCCTGCGCGAAGAAAAAGTGACGGATTGCGGCGGCGTACTACACTGTTTTACAGAAGACAGAGAAACGGCCGGCAAATTGTTGGATCTGGGGTTTTATATCTCTTTTTCCGGCATCGTAACGTTCCGTAACGCTGAACAGTTGCGTGATGCGGCGCGCTATGTGCCGCTGGATCGGTTGTTAGTCGAGACCGATTCTCCTTATCTGGCGCCGGTGCCGCATCGCGGTAAAGAGAACCAGCCTGCGATGGTACGCGACGTCGCAGAATATATGGCGGTATTGAAAGGAGTTGCCGTTGAAGAACTGGCGCAGATCACCACCGATAACTTTGCTCGCCTGTTCCATATTGACGCGTCTCGCCTGTCATCAATCCGTTAAACGAGTTTTTTTAAAGCTCGTAATTAATAAGCAAAGCGCGTAAAGTTCACCGCCACAAAAGGGGCGGTGAGCGAGCTTATGGAAACATTCGGAAACTCATTTTGGCAGAATGTGATACTTTTTAGGCTATCTGGCGCTGAAACGTGATAGCCGTCAAACAAAATCAGACGTATTTATTTTACTCTGTGTAATAAATAAAAGGGCACTTAGATGTCCTGTCCACGGCGGGGTTCTCCCCCCTCGCCAATGCGTGAGAACGTAGAAAAGCACAAATACTCAGGAGCACTCTCAATTATGTTTAAGAATGCATTTGCTAACCTGCAAAAGGTCGGTAAATCGCTGATGCTGCCGGTATCCGTACTCCCTATCGCAGGTATCCTGCTGGGTGTCGGTTCCGCTAACTTCAGCTGGCTGCCAGCCGTTGTATCGCACGTTATGGCAGAAGCGGGCGGATCTGTTTTTGCCAATATGCCGCTGATTTTCGCTATCGGCGTGGCGTTGGGCTTTACCAACAACGACGGCGTTTCGGCTCTGGCGGCGGTAGTAGCGTATGGCATCATGGTGAAAACCATGGCTGTGGTTGCGCCGCTGGTTCTGCATTTACCTGCTGAAGAGATCGCCGCTAAACACCTTGCTGATACGGGTGTTCTCGGGGGGATTATCTCCGGTGCGATCGCAGCGTATATGTTTAACCGCTTCTACCGTATCAAACTGCCTGAGTATCTGGGCTTCTTTGCGGGCAAACGCTTCGTGCCGATCATTTCGGGTCTGGCCGCTATTTTTACCGGTGTGGTGCTGTCTTTCGTATGGCCGCCAATCGGTACGGCTATCCAGGCGTTCTCGCAGTGGGCGGCTTATCAGAATCCGGTTGTCGCGTTTGGTATTTACGGTTTTATCGAGCGTTGCCTGGTGCCGTTTGGTCTGCATCATATCTGGAACGTTCCTTTCCAGATGCAGATCGGCGAATACACCAACGCAGCGGGTCAGGTATTCCACGGCGACATTCCGCGCTATATGGCGGGCGACCCGACGGCGGGTATGTTGTCTGGCGGCTTCCTGTTCAAAATGTACGGTCTGCCGGCTGCGGCCATTGCTATCTGGCACTCTGCTAAACCGGAAAACCGCGCAAAAGTGGGCGGTATCATGATTTCCGCCGCGCTGACCTCGTTTTTGACGGGTATTACCGAGCCTATCGAGTTCTCCTTCATGTTCGTGGCGCCGATCCTGTACATCATTCACGCGATTCTGGCAGGTCTGGCATTCCCGATCTGTATCCTGCTGGGGATGCGTGACGGTACGTCGTTCTCCCACGGTCTGATCGACTTTATCGTGCTGTCCGGTAACAGCAGCAAATTGTGGCTGTTCCCGATTGTTGGTGCCGGTTATGCGATTGTGTACTACACCGTGTTCCGTGTGTTGATCAAAGCGCTGGATCTGAAAACGCCGGGTCGTGAAGACACTACTGATGACGCAAAAGCGGGCGCGACCAGCGAAATGGCGCCGGCTTTGGTTGCGGCGTTTGGCGGTAAAGAGAACATCACTAACCTGGATGCCTGTATCACGCGTCTGCGCGTGAGCGTAGCCGATGTAGCGAAAGTGGATCAGGCTGGCCTGAAGAAACTGGGCGCGGCAGGCGTTGTCGTCGCGGGCTCCGGCGTTCAGGCTATTTTCGGTACGAAATCCGATAACCTGAAAACGGAAATGGATGAGTACATCCGTAACAGCTAAGCAGTAATGATGTTGGGGAGAATTAAGGCAGCCATTCGGCTGCCTTTTTTTAATGGCGCTTTACATGCCGCTCTCCGACAGTCTGTCAGAACTGATAATTGGCGGTGAGGCTGACGTTACGCGGCGCGCCGTAAACAATGGAACCATCAATATTGGTGTCGTAGGTTTTATCGAACAGGTTGTTGATGTTTCCCTGTACGGAGAAATTTTTCGTCACCTGATAACGGGTAAACAGATCGACCAGCGCATAGCTGCCCTGTTCGGCGCGGAAAGTGCCGTACGGCGTCGTGGTATCTTTGTAAACCCGATTCTGCCAGTTCACGCCGCCGCCGACCGTCAGCTCCGGTATCGCTGGCAGACGATAGCGGGTGAATAACTTCACGCTGGTGCGCGGGAGATTAGGGTTCACGGCGTTACCTTCATTGTCCTCGGCAACATACCGGGTAGCCCCGAAAGTCATCTGCCAGTTATCGGTAATTGCGCCGTTCACTTCAAATTCGACGCCTTTGCTCACCGTTCCGTCAGTAGACTTCCAGGCAAACTCCCCATTACTGCCAGGGATGGGAATAGTGGTTGCCTGAGCGACGTTATCCTGCTCAATGCGGAACACGGACAACGTGGTGGTGAGGCGACTGTTCATCCAGTCGGACTTCAGGCCCGCTTCATAGTTATTACCGGTAATCGGAGCCAGATATTGACCCGCTTTGTCGCGTTTATTCTGCGGCTGAAAGATAGAGGTATAACTGGCATAAGCGGACCAGTTGTCGTTGATATCATAAATCAGCCCGGCATACGGCGTGGTATGGTTTTTCTCCATGCTGTAGGTCAGTGTATCAACACGCCAGTTGGTATAACGAGCGCCGAGAATCAGATGCAGCGGGTCGGCCAGCGAAATGCGCGTAGCGGCATACAGCGATTTCATATGCGTGGTATCGTCCTGCGCCAGATTTTGTGGCGCCCAGTGGGTTTGGGGGAAATTACCGTTAAAGGCGCTGAAGTTGCCAATGTCGTCCGGAAAGACGTTCGCCCAGGCGCTAAAATAGCGGTTATTCTGTTTACTATAACTGCCGCCAAACATCATATTGTGCTGACGGCCAAACAGCTCATAAGCGCCATCGGCAAAGAGATCTATGGCATCTACTTTGCGCTTGCCGCTGTTCCAGCCCGTACCGCCGACCACGGGGTAGCTTGCGCCATAAGGACTCACCAGCGTACCTGTCTCTTTATCGACTAACGCATCGATATACATCATTTTACTGTCGAATTTGACCTCAGTATGGGTCGCATTCAGGGTCGCCTGCCAGCTTTCGGCAAAACGCTGCTTAAGCGTGACGAAGAATTTATTTATCTCTTTATTGTTATAAGCCCAGTCCGGGGCGGTACTACGCGCGCGGTCATAGCTATTTTTGCTGCCATCGGTGTTCCAGCGCGGCAGACCGCCCCAGGTCGGGCTGTTAACATCAATTTTTTGATATTCATAACCGGCTGAAAGGCTGGTGGTTGTACCCAGATCGGCATCGACAATTCCGGAAAAGAACGCTTTCTCACTGTTATAGCGGTCCAGCCAGGAATCATTATTCTGATAACCCGCCACGATGCGCCCACGGACATTACCGTCTGCGGTGAGCGGACTTTGCAGATCCATGACGTAACGCTGCTTATTCCAGCTACCGTATTCTGTGGAGACGTTACCTTTGAACTCCCGACTGGTGGCGTGTTTACGGATCATATTAATTGAGGCAGAAGGATTGCCGGTTCCGGTCATCAGCCCATTCGCGCCGCGAACCACCTCCACGCGCTCATACAGCGCGGTATCCGTTAGCGCATCGCCCAGATTCCAGCGGGACTCAAAATACGTTGGAATACCGTCAACCATATAGTTGTCAATTTCAAACCCGCGCGAGTAATAGCTGATGCGATCGGAGTCAGCCTGGCTTCCGCTGATCCCCAGCGTATTGGTCATCACCTCGCCCAGGGTTTGCAACTGCTGGTCTTCCATACGCTGCTGGCTGACAATACTGACCGACTGCGGGATATCGCGCTGAGTCATCGGCATTTTGGTGCCCGCTGCGGTCGTTTTCACGCTGTAATCCTGTTCTTCACGGTTTACGGCGTCAGCGGTCGTCTCGCCTTCGACAATAACGGTATCCTCAGCCGCGAAGGCGGCAGGCATAAATGCCATCGCCATACCCATAGCTAACAGCGACGGTGCGGCGGTGGACGGAAGGTGTTTGTCCCGGCGGTATTGAATGAAAGACATCTGAAAATCCTTGCTTGTTATTGGGGTAAGTCCAGGACGTATGACGTTGAACCTTTTCATTCTTTGCTAGTTAATGCGCATAAAAATGCAAATGAGAAATATACGCATTTGTATTAAATGTGTAAAACGGTATAACCAGGGAAACTAGAAATATTTTTTAAGCGTACAAAGGCGTCATGGCAGGGGGATATGGCGGTAAGTCCAGCATGTAGTCATTTTTCGCTTAATAAATCGTGGGTTAAAGTTGAAAGAGCGTCGGTAACTCGCTCATACTCTATACTCGCAGTATGGCTCGGCGTAGCATGTGCGCTGCAAGGGCTATTATGAAAAAGGAAAACGTCGTGGCAGAAGAAACTATATTCAGCAAAATTATTCGTCGTGAAATCCCTTCGGATATCGTTTATCAGGATGAGCTGGTCACCGCCTTTCGTGATATTTCACCGCAGGCGCCGACGCATATCTTGATTATTCCCAATATCCTGATCCCAACCGTCAATGACGTGACGGCGGAACATGAACAGGCGTTAGGTCGGATGATCACCGTGGCGGCGAAAATCGCCGAACAGGAAGGCATTGCCGAAGATGGGTATCGTTTAATCATGAATACCAACCGTCATGGGGGCCAGGAGGTTTATCATATCCATATGCACCTACTGGGCGGCCGCCCGCTAGGCCCGATGCTGGCGCATAAAGGCTTGTAAGTATGATCAAAGGATGCATCGCGGTTTCTCTGGGCTTGCTGCTGCTTACCGGCTGCCGGTCACACCCTGAAATTCCGGTAAGCGACGCGCAGTCGCTGGTGATGGAGTCCACGGTTCTGGCGGCGGGCGTCACCGCAGAGCCGCCTGAACTGACGGCGTCTGATATCCAGCCATCAGCCTCTTCCCGCGTCTATAACGAAAGGCAAGAGCCCATAACCGTTCATTATCGGTTTTACTGGTATGACGCGCGGGGGCTGGAGATGCATCCGCTGGAGGCGCCGCGTAGCGTAACCATACCCGCGCGTTCGTCGGTAACGCTATTTGGCAGCGCCAATTATCTGGGGGCGCATAAGGTCAGGCTTTATCTTTATTTGTGAGGAGTGAATTTTGATGACAAAAATGCATCGCTACGCCGCCATTGCTGCGCTGGCGATATTTCTCTCCGGGTGTATGGCGCAACGTCAACCTGCGCCAGTTGAAGAGGTAAAACCAGCGCCAGAACAACCCGCGCAGCCACCGCAACCTCCTGTTGTGCCGTCTGTGCCAACCATTCCACAGCAACCGGGGCCGATCGAACATGAAGATCAAACGGGCCAGCCAGCGCCTAAGGTGCGCCACTATGACTGGAACGGCGCGATGCAACCGCTGGTCAGCAAAATGTTGCAGGCTGATGGCGTGACGGCCGGAAGCGTATTGCTTGTTGACAGCGTGAATAACCGGACGAATGGGTCGTTAAATGCGAACGAGGCAACGGAAACGTTACGTAATGCGCTGGCGAACAACGGTAAATTTACGCTGGTCTCCGTACAGCAACTCGCGATGGCAAAACAGCAGTTAGGGTTGTCTCCGCAGGATAGTCTGGGAACGCGCAGTAAAGCTATTGGCATTGCGCGCAATGTCGGGGCGCAATATGTACTTTACTCCAGCGCATCCGGTAACGTTAACGCGCCTGCATTACAGATGCAGTTAATGCTGGTGCAAACTGGCGAGATAATCTGGTCAGGTAAAGGTGCGGTCCAACAACAATAATCCCTTAATGCGCGACGAGATCCTGTCGCGCTATTTTCCCCAGTATCGTCCCGCCGTCGCCGCATCGCAGGGGCTAAGCGGCGGGAGCTGTATTATTGCCCACGATACTCACCGTGTCGTGCTGCGCCGTCATCACGACCCCGACGCTCCACCAGCCCATTTTTTACGTCATTACCGCGCCTTATCCCAATTGCCGGCCAGTCTTGCGCCGCGAGCGCTTTTTTATACGCCAGGCTGGATGGCGGTAGAATATCTGCATGGTGTGGTAAATTCCGCTCTGCCAGATGCCGACGAACTGGCGGCCTTACTGTATCATTTGCATCAACAGCCGCGTTTTGGCTGGCGTATCGCGCTATCGCCACTATTGGCGCAGTACTGGTCGTGTTGCGATCCGGCAAGGCGTACGCCGTTTTGGTTGCGGCGGCTCAAACAGTTGCAAAAAAACGGTGAACCTCGCCCGCTGCGGCTCGCGCCTTTGCATATGGATGTCCATGGCGACAATATAGTATTAACGTCCGCCGGGTTGAGACTGATTGACTGGGAGTATGCCGGTGACGGCGATATTGCGTTGGAGCTGGCGGCAGTATGGGTTGAGGATGAACGCCAGCACCGACAACTGGCAAACGCTTATGCCGCGTGCGCGCGAATCGACGCCCGGCAGCTATGGCGACAGATACGATTATGGCACCCCTGGGTCATTATGCTAAAAGCAGGGTGGTTCGAATACCGCTGGCGACAAACCGGCGAGCAACAATTTATCAGGCTGGCCGATGAAACCTGGCGTCAGCTACGTATGAAAGGATAAGGAGAGCAGTGTGGGCCCAGTAATGTTGAATGTCGAAGGATGTGAGCTGGATGCGGAGGAGCGCGAGATACTGGCGCATCCGCTGGTTGGCGGGCTTATTCTGTTCACGCGTAATTACCATGACCCGGAACAGCTGCGCGAATTAGTGCGCCAGATTCGGGCGGCATCGCGTAACCATCTGGTGGTGGCCGTCGATCAGGAAGGCGGGCGCGTACAGCGTTTCCGTGAAGGGTTTACCCGCCTGCCCGCGGCGCAATCTTTTTTTGCGCTGCATGGGCTGGAAGAGGGGGGACGACTGGCGCAGGAGGCAGGGTGGCTGATGGCCAGCGAAATGATCGCGATGGATATTGATATCAGTTTTGCGCCAGTGCTGGACGTCGGGCATATCAGCGCGGCAATTGGCGAGCGTTCTTATCATGCCGATCCCGCAAAAGCGTTGGCAATGGCAACACGCTTTATTGACGGCATGCATGACGCCGGGATGAAAACGACCGGTAAGCATTTCCCCGGCCACGGCGCGGTCACGGCGGACTCCCACAAAGAGACGCCGTGCGATCCACGTCCTGAAACGGACATCCGTGGCAAAGATATGTCGGTGTTCCGCACGCTGATTAGCGAGAATAAACTGGATGCGATTATGCCTGCCCACGTGATCTACCGCGCTATCGATCCGCGTCCGGCAAGCGGTTCGCCGTACTGGCTGAAAACGGTGCTGCGTCAGGAGTTAGGCTTTGATGGCGTCATTTTCTCCGACGATCTGTCGATGGAGGGCGCGGCGATTATGGGCAGCTATGCTGAGCGCGCTCAGGCGTCGCTGGATGCGGGTTGCGATATGATTCTGGTCTGCAATAATCGTAAAGGCGCAGTCAGCGTGTTGGATAATCTGTCGCCGATCAAAGCAGAACGTGTTACACGTTTGTATCATAAAGGTTCATTTTCACGCCGGGAGCTCATGGACTCAGCACGCTGGAAAACAGCCAGCGCCCAGCTCAACCAGTTACATGAACGCTGGCAGGAAGAAAAAGCAGGTCATTAACTCGAGTTTTCGTGAGGGTGCCAGATGATTATTTATTTACACGGTTTTGATTCAAATAGTCCGGGCAACCATGAAAAAGTGTTGCAATTACAGTTTATCGACCCGGATGTTCGGCTGGTAAGCTACAGTACGCGGCATCCTAAGCACGATATGCAGCATCTGCTGAAAGAAGTGGACAAAATGTTGCAGTTGAATGTGGACGAGCGCCCTTTAATCTGTGGCGTGGGGCTGGGCGGTTACTGGGCGGAGCGGATTGGCTTTTTGTGCGATATCCGTCAGGTGGTTTTTAACCCGAACCTGTTCCCCTATGAAAACATGGAGGGGAAAATCGATCGCCCGGAAGAATATGCGGACATCGCTACAAAGTGCGTGACCAACTTTCGCGAAAAAAATCGCGATCGTTGTCTGGTGATCCTCTCGCGTCATGACGAAGCGCTGGACAGCCAACGCTCAGCGCAAGCGCTTCACCCGTATTATGAAATTGTGTGGGATGAGGAACAGACTCACAAATTCAAAAATATTTCGCCGCACTTGCAACGTATCAAAGCGTTTAAAACGCTGGGGTAACGCCATCCGGCAATATGGCGTTATCAGTGACCGGATAACCAGCCTTGCGGCTGGTTTTTTTATGCTCAATTCTCGCAAACTGTCTATCTTTTCAGCATGAAAACTTGATGCACATCAATTTTGGTATGACCAATGCACCGTTCATGCTATTCTCATATCAGAAGCTTATTCTCATTAACGTAACTTGTTGTTAATTAAAGGCTATACTAATAACTTTTAATTAACAATTGGTTAATAAATTTAAGGGGGTCACGTTGACTACACCATTAAAAAAGATTGTGATTGTCGGCGGCGGCGCTGGCGGGCTGGAAATGGCGACGCAGTTAGGCCATAAACTGGGGCGCAAGAAAAAAGCGAAAATCACGCTGGTAGACAGAAATCACAGCCATCTGTGGAAACCATTGCTGCACGAAGTGGCGACTGGCTCTCTGGACGAAGGCGTGGATGCGCTGAGCTATCTGGCTCATGCGCGTAATCATGGTTTCCAGTTCCAGCTGGGGTCGGTGATGGATATCGATCGCGAAGCGAAGACCATCACCATTGCCGAGTTGCGTGATGAAAAGGGCGAACTGCTGGTGCCGGAGCGCAAAATCGCGTATGACACGCTGGTGATGGCGCTGGGCAGCACCTCTAATGATTTCAACACGCCGGGCGTGAAAGAGCACTGTATCTTCCTCGATAACCCGCATCAGGCGCGCCGTTTTCACCAGGAGATGCTGAACCTGTTCCTCAAGTATTCGGCTAATCTGGGCGCGAACGGTAAGGTCAATATCGCCATCGTTGGCGGCGGTGCGACGGGGGTTGAGCTGTCGGCTGAACTGCATAATGCGGTAAAACAGCTGCATAGCTATGGTTATAAGGGGCTGACCAACGACGCGCTGAACGTGACGTTGGTTGAGGCTGGCGAGCGTATTCTGCCTGCGTTGCCGCCACGTATCTCCAGCGCCGCGCATAATGAACTGACCAAACTGGGCGTTCGCGTGCTGACGCAAACTATGGTCACCAGCGCCGACGAAGGCGGTCTGCATACGAAAGAAGGTGAATATATTCAGGCCGATCTGATGGTGTGGGCGGCGGGTATCAAAGCGCCAGATTTTATGAAAGAGATTGGTGGTCTGGAAACGAACCGCATTAACCAACTGGTGGTGGAACCGACGCTGCAAACCACGCGCGATCCTGATATTTATGCGATTGGCGACTGCGCTTCCTGCGCACGTCCGGAGGGAGGTTTTGTGCCGCCTCGCGCTCAGGCGGCGCATCAGATGGCTACCTGCGCGATGAATAACATTCTGGCGCAGATGAATGGCAAACCGCTGAAAGCTTACCAGTATAAAGATCATGGATCGCTGGTCTCTCTGTCCAACTTCTCTACCGTGGGTAGTCTGATGGGGAACCTGACCCGCGGTTCAATGATGATTGAAGGACGTATCGCCCGCTTCGTGTATATCTCGCTATACCGTATGCACCAGATAGCGCTGCATGGATACTTTAAAACCGGCCTGATGATGCTGGTGGGCAGTATTAACCGCGTCATTCGTCCGCGCCTGAAACTGCATTAATTTCTCTGCGTCTCACCGGCTGCTCGCGCCGGTGAGCGCTTCTCCATCACTCGCTTCGGAGTTGTCCGAATCCTTCAGCTTTACCGCCTCATCCCGCATTTTTCATCCTCATTCCGATTGGCTTTGTTCGCATACTGGTTGCAAAATTGTTACCAATAGCAACGAAGGAGGAACTCCCGTGAATAAATCAATGTTGGCGGGTATAGGGATTGGCGTAGCGGCTGCGCTGGGTGTGGCGGCAGTGGCCAGTCTCAACGTATTTGATCGTGGTCCGCAATATGCGCAGGTGATATCGGCTAAACCGATTAAAGAGACGGTAAAAACGCCGCGTCAGGAGTGCCGTAATGTCACGGTCACGCATCGCAGACCGGTTCAGGACGAAAACCGTATTGCCGGCTCGGTGCTTGGCGCAGTAGCAGGCGGCGTGATTGGACATCAATTTGGCGGCGGTCGTGGTAAAGATGTGGCGACGGTCGTCGGGGCGCTGGGCGGCGGTTATGCTGGCAATCAAATCCAGGGGTCAATGCAGGAAAGTGATACTTACACTACCACGCAGCAACGCTGTAAGACGGTGTATGACAAATCTGAAAAGATGCTTGGCTACGACGTGACCTACAAAATTGGCGATCAGCAGGGCAAAATCCGCATGGATAAAGACCCCGGAACGCAAATTCCCCTCGACGGCAATGGCCAACTGGTTCTGAATAACAAAGCATAAAAAAGCTGTACTCTGCAAGTTAGCCCCTCATTCGCTCAGGCTGAGGGGCTTTTTTTATCCGAAGCCGCGTCGTTCAGGACTTAAGTAGTTCAGGCCAGATGCGCAGAGTCGTACGCGTAATTTGCATCAGTTGTTCGAAGGTGGCTCCTTCACGGGCGCTGATCGACATTCCCTGTAAAATACAGTTTATATATTCCGCGAGCGCCTGCGGGTTACAGTGCGCCGGAATTTCACCGCGCTCCTGACGTTGGCGCAGAAACTGGATGAGCGTCTGTTCCTGCATGGCGTGGCGTGATTTTACCGTGCGGGCGATATCGCGCGAGGAGGCGGCGAGGGTGGCGGACGTATTAATCATAAAGCAGCCAGCCGGCGTGTCTGTACTGGTAAAGCAGGCGGCAATTTCTGTGAAGTAATCTTCCAGCGCCGATTCCACGCTTTTCTCTTCACAAAAGAGCTGGGCTTCGTGCTTTGAGGCAAAGCGAGTGATGTAGCGATCCAGGACAGCGCGAAATAATCCTTCTTTATTAGTGAATTCCGCATAGAGAGTAGGCGCTTTCGCCCCGGTAGCCTCTACGAGATCGGCAAGCGAAGTTGCTTCATAGCCGTGCTGCCAGAAGAGAGTCATGGCCTTATCAAGCGCGGCTTCCCTGTCGAACACTTTTGGTCGGCCACGGCTTTTCTTCGCGCAACTCGTGGTATCCGTTGTCATGATGCCGTTGTACCTGTTTAAAGAGCGGTCTCTCTATTATAAAAACAAACCACTTCTGGCTCCAGAGTATTCATTAGAAAAATAAATCAATTCTATTCACATGAAAAATAACATCTTTATAAATTATATAACGATCATTATAAAAAGAAGTTGACGTGTGATGTAGATCACATCTATGATTAACTTATCGATCGTTAAGTTAATGCTTACGACACCCATTCATCTGCTAAAGGTCATCACTATGAAAAACGTAAAAACCCTCATCGCTGCTGCGGTACTGAGTTCGCTCTCATTCGCCAGCTTCGCCGCCGTTGAAGTTCAGGCAACGCCAGAAGGTCAACAGAAGTTCGGCACCATTTCCGCGAATGGCGGCACGAATCTGGGCTCGCTGGAAGATCAGCTGGCGCAAAAAGCGCAGGAGATGGGGGCGAAGTCTTTCCGTATTACCTCTGTTACCGGCCCGAATACCCTTCACGGTACGGCGGTAATCTATAAGTAAGCATTAACCCTCATTAATGCCGCTGCGATTGCCACAATAAAAAAAGAAAGCCTCGCGATGCATCGCGAGGCTTTTTTGTCGGTCAGCTATTCACGCTTACAGCGACTGCGGTTTCGCCTCTGCTTGACGGGTTACATCCACCGGCATTCCGGAGCGCACTTCCATAACATGTTCCATCACCGCGGCGTCGGTCTGCGGCGCGTCCTTAAAAGTCTGCATCGGGCCATTCAGCACAATCGGCAACACCTGCGGATCGTCGCCTATATTTTTAGACAGCGGCTGATGAACTTCCACCAGTCGCACGCCGCCTGGCTCCACCGAGGCTTTAATCGGCGTATTGATAATATTCACTTTGGTTCCCGGCGTGACTTGACGGAACAATGTCTCTATATCACCGTCGCGCAGACGGATACAGCCGGAACTGACGCGCATACCAATGCCAAAATCGGCATTCGTGCCATGTAACAGATAGACGCCGCCGTAGGCCGCTAAACGAATCGCGTGATGCCCCATTGGGTTATCGGG
This sequence comes from Salmonella sp. 32020114201800008SM, assembly GCF_017572025.1. NCBI lineage: Bacteria > Pseudomonadati > Pseudomonadota > Gammaproteobacteria > Enterobacterales > Enterobacteriaceae > Salmonella > Salmonella sp. 32020114201800008SM. The sequence continues at coordinate 154,232 of NZ_JAGEQM010000001.1, forward strand.
ACCGGCAGGCACCACGGCGGGGAGATCGATGCCTTGCGCTTTATAACGGGCGCGAATATTGGTGGTCGGCGTCCAGGTTGGATTGGCGCGTTTATCCGAAATGGTCGTCACCATCGTTGGCGTCAGGGTATCGCCGCCCAGTTGGCCAATCCCGATAGGGTAGACCGTGACCGTATTTTTCCCCGGTTGATAATAGTAAAGCCGTAATTCCGCGAGGTTAATGACAATCCCTTCACGTGGCGCGTCCGGTAGCAGCGTTTGCAGCGGAATCGTCAGCACGCTGCCTGCGCGTGGCACGTAAGGATCAATGCCGGGGTTGGCCTGTAACAGGGCTAAAAAGCCCACGTTATATTTTTTGGCGATCGCCTCCAGCGAGCCGCCGTCGTCTTCAACGACATGGAATTTATTTTCTCCCACCAGTCGACTGCCGGGGGGCGGAAGAGGCCACGTATTCGCCTGCGCGGGAAGGGCAAGCATGATGGTCGCGGTAAGCGCAAACAACGCCCACCAGCGAGAGAGTCGCGTATTGTTGAACATTATAATAAACCCATGATTATTATGTGGTTATTTTTATAAAAGAGGAAATAAGAATTATGGCGGTTGGCTGTGTCTGGAACTGCAGGGAAGTGCAAAGAATTTGTAAAGATTAGGCCGGACGCAGAGTAATAACGCCCGGCCTGACGCTTATGCAATAGCGTTTTCTTCCAGTTGCTGCATGAACTGGCGTACCCAGTCTATACGCGTTTTACGTTCGCTTAAATCCTGAATAAACTTGAGGCGCGTCGGGCCATCCAGACGGAAATGCTGCGGCTGTTTTTGCAGTAACCCGATAAGCCAGGCGGGGTCAACGTGGTTTTTCTCGGCGAACTCAATCGTTCCACCTTTCTCGTTACCCTCCAGTTTTCGGATGCCGAGCTTTTGCGCCTGTTGGCGCAGGCGGGCGATATCCAGCAGATTACGCGCCGGATCGGGCAACAGGCCGAAGCGATCGATCAATTCCACTTTGATCTCCTCCAGCTCGTTTTCGTTCTTCGCGCTGGCAATGCGTTTATAGAATGACAGCCGGGTATTAACATCCGGAATAAAATCATCCGGCAGTAACGACGGCATTCGCAGCTCGACTTCCGTTTGCTGACTGGTGAGATCTTCCAGCGAGGGTTCGCGGCCTGCTTTCAGCGCATCGACGGCGTTTTCCAGCAATTCCATGTAGAGTGAGAAGCCGATGGTTTCCATTGAGCCGCTTTGCTCTTCGCCAAGCAGTTCGCCCGCGCCGCGGATCTCCAGATCGTGAGTCGCCAGCGCAAACCCGGCGCCTAAATCCTCCAGCGACGCAATCGCCTCCAGCCGTTTTTGCGCATCGGTGGTCATGGCCTTAGGATGTGGCGTCAACAGCCAGGCGTAGGCCTGGTGGTGCGAGCGCCCAACGCGGCCACGCAGCTGGTGCAACTGCGCGAGGCCGAAATGATCCGCGCGTTCAATGATGATCGTGTTAGCGGTGGGAATGTCGATCCCCGTTTCGATAATGGTAGTACACACCAGCACGTTAAAACGTTGATGGTGGAAATCATTCATGACCCGTTCCAGCTCACGTTCGCGCATCTGCCCGTGGCCTATAGCGATTCGCGCTTCCGGCACCAGTTCCGCCAGCCGCTCTGCGGCTTTCTGAATATTTTCGACGTCATTGTACAAATAGTAAACCTGACCGCCGCGCAGGATTTCACGCAGAATCGCTTCCCTTACTACCAGGCTATCATACTCGCGGACAAAGGTTTTTACCGCCAGACGACGGGCAGGGGGGGTGGCGATAATGGAGAGATCGCGCATACCGCTCATCGCCATATTCAGCGTCCGCGGGATCGGCGTCGCCGTGAGCGTCAGAATATCGACATCGGCGCGCATCGCCTTAATTCGCTCTTTGTGGCGCACGCCGAAACGGTGCTCTTCATCGACAATCAGCAGGCCGAGGTCGCGCAGCTTCACATCGCTTTGTAGCAGTTTATGCGTACCGATCAGAATATCGATCTTACCCTCGGCGGCTTCCGCCAGGATTTGCGTCTGCTCTTTGGCACTGCGAAAGCGAGACAGCATCTCAATGCGTACCGGCCAGTTGGCGAAACGGTCGCGGAAGTTGTCATAGTGTTGCTGCGCCAGCAGCGTAGTCGGCACCAGTACCGCCACCTGTTTATGGTTTTCCACCGCCAGGAACGCGGCGCGCATCGCCACTTCGGTTTTGCCGAAGCCGACGTCGCCGCACACCAGCCTGTCCATCGCCAGCGGTTGGCACATATCGCTCAATACGGCGTTAATCGCCTGTGCCTGATCGGGCGTCGTTTCAAACGGGAAGCTGTCGCAGAATAACTGATACTGCTCACGATCATGCTTAAAGGCAAAACCCTCTTTTGCCGCCCGTTGCGCATAAATATCCAACAGTTCCGCTGCGACATCGCGCACTTTTTCCGCCGCTTTCTGCCGGGCGCGCGACCAGGCGTCGCCGCCCAGTTTATGCAGCGGCGCACTTTCTTCCGCGCCGCCGGCATAGCGGCTAATCAGATGCAATGAGGAAACCGGCACATACAGTTTGGCGTCATTGGCGTAGGTGAGCATCAGATATTCACCCTTGATGCCGCCAGCCTCCAGAGTGGTCATGCCGGCATAGCGTCCGACGCCGTGCTCCAGATGCACTACCGGTTGACCGACGTGGAGCTCCGCCAGGTTACGAATCAACGTATCCGGGTTGATCGTGCGGCGGGAATCCAGGCGGCGACGCGCCACCCGCTCACCCAAGAGATCGCTTTCACAAATCAGCGCCAGATTGCGTTGGGTGTCGATAAAGCCATGTTCTGCGGCGCCAATCATCAGATAGCGTCCCGCATCCTGCGCCTCGTCCAGGCGTAATATCCGCTTCGGCGCGATTTTTATGCGGGCCAGGAGCTCTCCCAGCGCTTCGCGGCGTCCTTCGCTTTCCACCGAAAAAATCACCGGACCGCTGAAAGATTCGAGGAACTTACGCAGCGCGTCCAGCGGCGCTTTCTGCTGTGCCTGGATAGCCAAATCCGGTAATTTCTGGAAACCAAGATTGGTATTGGCGGCTTTTTCCGGCAGATGGTCGGTTTTAAGCTGGAGGCGAGGCCAGCGTTTAAGCTCGGAAAAGAGCTCATCTACCCGTAGCCAGAGGGCTTCCGGCGGCAAAAGCGGGCGCATAGGATCGACGCCGCGATTTTCAAAACGCGCCAGCGTATCGGCCTGAAAGCGTTCGGCGCTGGTTTCCAGCGAGCCAGTATTCACCACCAGAGTATTGGCGGGGAAATAGCTAAATAATGGCGGTAACGGTTCGCTGAAAAAGAGCGGCTGCCAGTATTCGATCCCGGCGGGCAGAGTGCCTTTGCTGACCTGCTGATAGATGTGCTCGGCGTCGCGTTTTACCTCAAAGGTATCGCGCCACTGGCTACGGAAAAGCTCAATAGCGGCTTTGTCGGTAGGAAATTCGTGCGCGGGCAACAAATTGATGGCCTCGACCTCCTCCAGCGTACGCTGGGTATCCGCGTCAAACAGACGCAGGCTGTCGATTTCATCATCAAAAAAGTCGAGGCGATAAGGCTGTTCGCTGCCCATCGGAAAGAGATCCAACAGCGCGCCGCGCGTCGCGTATTCGCCATGCTCCATCACCTGATCGACATGCCGATAACCGGCGCTGTCAAGCTGCGCGCGCAGAGCGTCGCGGGACAGCCGCTGGCCTTTTTTCATCACCAGCGCATGACCATGCAGATAGCTATGCGGACAAACGCGCTGCATCAGGGTGTTTACCGGTACAATCAAGACTCCGCGCTGCATCGACGGCAACTGGTAGAGCGTGGACAGGCGCGAAGAGATAATTTCCTGATGCGGGGAGAAGCTGTCATACGGTAGCGTTTCCCAGTCCGCCAGGTTCATCACCATCTGATCGGTAAACTGGCGGATTTCATCATGCAATCGCAGAGCATTTTGCATGTCAGGCGCTATGAGTACCACCGGACCGGCATGGCGTTCGGCTATCTCCGCCACCAGCGTAGCGCAGGCGGCACCGGTAAGTTCGCCCAACTGGCGCTGATCGCCCGCTTTTGTCGGCAGCGTGTAACGTTGTTTTTCAGGCATAACGGTTGTCAGTATCTCTTTTTGTTTTACGCCGCACTCTACGCGTCACCCTTCAGGCTGTTTCATGGTTGGCTGCGCGCCAGGACAGCATGAAGGACTCAGGTATTCAGGGGCATATGACTGATAAGCAATGTTCTTTATTATCCGCGATCGTTGTTTATTAGCAAATTGAATCCGCCGGATAACACGCCGAACAGGTAAAGTATGAACATGTAAGTGACTTGATTTGTCGGCCTTTTTCAGAATAACGCTGACGAACTCTTACGGTTCAGACATTTACGCATTCCGCTTTCGCTTATATACTCGGGACTTTGCTAACAGCAACCAGACGGATTACATGTATCAACCTGTCGCTCTATTCATTGGCCTGCGTTACATGCGCGGGCGTGCAGCAGATCGCTTCGGTCGCTTCGTTTCCTGGCTTTCCACTATCGGCATTACCCTGGGGGTGATGGCGCTGGTCACGGTATTGTCGGTGATGAACGGTTTTGAGCGCGAACTGCAAAATAACATTCTTGGTTTGATGCCTCAGGCCATCCTCTCTGCTGAACATGGTTCTCTTAACCCGAATCAGATGCCGGAAAAAGCGGTGAATCTGCAAGGCGTTAACCGTATTGCGCCGCTGACGACGGGCGATGTCGTACTGCAAAGCGCGCGTAGCGTTGCGGTTGGCGTGATGTTAGGTATCGATCCGGCGCAAAAAGATCCATTAACGCCGTATCTGGTCAATGTGAAGCAAAGCGAATTACAGCCGGGTAAGTATAATGTCATCCTCGGCGAGCAGCTCGCCGGACAGTTAGGGGTCAACCGCGGCGATCAGATTCGGCTAATGGTGCCATCTGCCAGCCAGTTTACGCCAATGGGACGCCTGCCCAGTCAGCGTCTGTTTACGGTGATTGGCACATTTGCCGCCAATAGCGAGGTCGATGGCTATGAAATGCTGGTCAATATTCAGGACGCGTCCCGTTTAATGCGCTATCCGGCAGGCAATATTACCGGCTGGCGTCTGTGGCTGGATGAACCGCTGCAAGTCGATACCCTCAGCCAACAGACGCTGCCGCAAGGCACGAAGTGGCAGGACTGGCGCGAACGCAAAGGCGAGTTGTTCCAGGCTGTGCGCATGGAAAAGAACATGATGGGATTGTTGCTGAGCCTCATCGTGGCGGTCGCGGCTTTTAACATAATTACTTCGTTGGGCCTGATGGTCATGGAGAAGCAGGGTGAAGTGGCGATTTTACAAACTCAAGGGCTGACGCCGCGACAAATTATGATGGTCTTTATGGTGCAGGGCGCCAGCGCCGGGATTATTGGCGCGCTGTTGGGCGCTGCGCTGGGCGCATTGCTTGCCAGTCAACTGAATAACCTGATGCCGATCATCGGCGCGTTTCTGGATGGCGCTGCGTTGCCCGTGGCGATAGAGCCGTTACAGGTGATCGTTATCGCGCTGGTGGCAATGGCCATCGCGCTGCTTTCTACGCTTTATCCTTCCTGGCGCGCTGCCGCCACTCAACCCGCTGAGGCTTTACGTTATGAATAAGATCCTGTTGCAATGCGACAACCTGTGCAAACGCTATCAGGAAGGCACCGTACAAACCGACGTGTTGCACGATGTCAGCTTCAGTATCGGCGAAGGCGAAATGATGGCGATCGTCGGCAGTTCCGGTTCGGGTAAAAGTACGTTGCTGCATCTGTTAGGCGGGCTGGATACGCCTACCTCTGGCGATGTGATTTTTAGCGGCCAGCCGATGAGCAAACTCTCTTCTGCGGCAAAAGCGGAATTACGTAACCAGAAACTGGGGTTTATCTATCAGTTTCATCATCTCCTGCCGGATTTTACGGCGCTGGAAAACGTGGCGATGCCATTATTGATTGGCAAAAAGAAACCGGCGGAGATTGACGCTCGGGCGCGAGAAATGCTGCACGCCGTAGGGCTGGAGCATCGCGCAACCCATCGACCTTCGGAACTTTCCGGCGGTGAGCGCCAGCGTGTCGCGATAGCGCGCGCGTTGGTGAATAACCCGCGTCTGGTACTGGCGGATGAGCCGACCGGTAATCTGGATGCGCGTAATGCCGACAGTATTTTTGAGCTTCTGGGCGAGTTAAATCGTCTGCAGGGAACCGCGTTTCTGGTGGTGACTCACGATTTGCAACTGGCGAAACGTATGAGCCGCCAGCTTGAGATGCGCGATGGTCGCCTGACGGCGGAACTGAGCCTGATGGGGGCGGAGTAATGGCGTCGCCTTTATCATTGTTAATTGGCTTGCGTTTCAGCCGTGGACGGCGGCGCGGCGGTATGGTTTCGCTCATTTCCGTCATTTCTACCATCGGTATCGCGCTGGGCGTGGCGGTGTTGATTGTCGGTTTAAGCGCGATGAACGGTTTCGAACGCGAGTTGAATAACCGTATTCTGGCGGTGGTTCCACACGGGGAGATTGAAGCAGTCAATCAGCCGTGGACCAACTGGCGTGAAGCGCTGGCAAAAGTGCAGAAGGTGCCGGGCATTGCCGCCGCCGCGCCGTATATCAATTTTACCGGCCTGGTAGAGAGCGGGGCGAATTTGCGCGCCATTCAGGTTAAAGGCGTCGACCCTAAGCAAGAGCAGCAGCTTAGCGCGTTACCGTCATTTGTGCAAAATCACGCCTGGGATCATTTCAAAGCGGGCGAGCAGCAGATCATTATCGGTAAAGGCGTCGCCGATGCGCTGAACGTGAAACAGGGCGACTGGGTGTCCATCATGATCCCCAATGCGAATGCCGACCATAAGCTGCTCCAGCCCAAACGCGTGCGTTTGCATGTCATCGGGATTCTGCAACTGAGCGGCCAGCTCGATCACAGCTTCGCCATGATCCCGCTTGAGGATGCGCAGCAGTATCTGGATATGGGGTCCAGCGTTTCCGGTATCGCGCTTAAAGTCCACGACGTGTTTAATGCGAACAAACTGGTGCGTGACGCGGGTGAAGTGACTAACAGCTATGTCTACATTAAGAGCTGGATCGGCACCTACGGCTATATGTATCGCGATATCCAGATGATTCGCGCCATTATGTATCTGGCGATGATTCTGGTGATCGGCGTGGCCTGTTTTAATATCGTTTCCACCTTAGTGATGGCGGTAAAAGACAAAAGCGGCGACATTGCGGTATTAAGAACGCTGGGGGCGAAAGATGGTTTGATTCGTGCCATTTTCGTCTGGTACGGGCTACTGGCGGGCTTGCTGGGCAGCTTGATTGGCGTGGCGATCGGCGTTGTCGTTTCGCTTCAGCTTACCGCCATTATTAATGGGATTGAAAAGGCGATCGGGCATCAGTTTTTGTCCGGCGATATCTATTTTATCGACTTCCTGCCATCCGAATTACATTGGCTGGACGTTGTTTACGTACTGGTCACAGCGTTGTTGTTAAGCTTACTGGCGAGCTGGTATCCGGCGCGGCGGGCGAGCAACATTGACCCTGCGCGAGTATTGAGCGGCCAGTAATCGCGGAATATAAAAACAAGGAGCGGTGATGTATTACGGGTTTGACATTGGCGGAACAAAGATTGCGTTAGGCGTATTTGACTCAACGCGGCGGCTGCAGTGGGAAAAACGGGTTCCCACGCCCCATACCAGCTATAGCGCCTTTTTAGACGCCGTATGCGAACTGGTCGAGGAAGCCGACCAGCGATTTGGCGTAAAAGGGTCGGTAGGGATTGGCATACCCGGTATGCCGGAAACCGAAGACGGCACGCTGTACGCCGCGAATGTCCCGGCAGCCAGCGGTAAGCCGTTGCGCGCCGATCTCAGCGCCCGACTGGATCGCGATGTGCGTCTGGACAATGACGCTAACTGTTTTGCCTTGTCCGAAGCCTGGGATGATGAATTCACGCAATATCCTTTGGTTATGGGGCTTATCCTCGGCACCGGCGTCGGCGGTGGCCTGGTGCTAAACGGGAAGCCGATTACCGGTCAGAGCTATATCACCGGCGAGTTTGGCCATATGCGTTTGCCGGTTGACGCGCTAACGTTGATGGGGTTTGATTTTCCTCTCCGCCGTTGTGGATGCGGTCAGATGGGCTGCATTGAGAATTATCTGTCCGGGCGCGGGTTTGCGTGGCTATATCAGCATTATTATGATCAATCGCTGCAGGCGCCGGAGATTATCGCGTTGTGGGAGCAGGGCGATGAGCAGGCGCACGCGCATGTTGAGCGCTATCTGGATTTACTGGCGGTTTGTCTGGGGAATATACTGACGATTGTCGATCCCGATTTATTGGTGATCGGCGGCGGACTATCGAACTTTACGGCAATAACAACGCAACTGGCGGAAAGACTGCCGCGCCATCTCCTCCCTGTTGCCCGCGCGCCGCGCATTGAGCGTGCGCGGCATGGGGATGCAGGTGGGATGCGCGGTGCTGCTTTTTTACATCTTACCGACTAATCAAAAAAAGAGGTTGTTATGCAGTCGCGTCGGTTTCATCGATTAAGCCGCTTTCGTAAAAATAAACGTCTGTTGCGTGAACGTCTGCGCCAGCGGATCTTTTTCAGAGACAGAGTGGTGCCGGAAATGATGGAAAACCCAAGAGTATTAGTCCTTACAGGTGCAGGAATTTCTGCAGAGTCTGGTATTCGTACGTTTCGCGCGGCGGATGGCCTTTGGGAAGAGCATCGGGTTGAAGACGTGGCAACGCCGGAAGGATTCGCCCGTAATCCGGGGCTGGTGCAGACATTTTATAATGCCCGCCGTCAGCAGCTTCAACAGCCGGAAATACAACCCAATGCGGCGCATCTGGCGTTAGCGAAGCTTGAAGAAGCGCTTGGCGATCGCTTTTTGCTGGTGACGCAAAACATCGACAATTTGCATGAACGCGCGGGCAATCGCAACATCATTCATATGCATGGCGAGCTGTTGAAGGTGCGCTGTTCGCAAAGCGGCCAGATTCTGGAATGGAACGGCGATGTGATGCCGGAAGATAAATGTCACTGCTGCCAGTTCCCGGCGCCGCTACGTCCGCACGTGGTGTGGTTTGGCGAGATGCCGCTTGGCATGGATGAAATTTATATGGCGCTGTCGATGGCGGATATTTTTATCGCCATTGGCACATCCGGTCATGTCTATCCGGCTGCGGGTTTTGTGCATGAAGCAAAACTGCACGGCGCACATACGGTGGAACTGAATCTTGAGCCAAGCCAGGTCGGCAGCGAGTTTGAAGAGAAGCACTACGGCCCGGCAAGCCAGGTTGTGCCGGAATTTGTTGATAAATTCCTGAAAGGGCTGTAGTGCTGTTTGCCCGGTAACGCCTTATCCGGCCTACATTTCACGTTACGTTCATCTGTAGGCCCGACAGGCGCTTTGGCTGAATTAGCGTCCTGCTTTTAGCTTCTGATAATACTCTTCATAAATGGCGCTGGCGTCGCCGACATCGTTTTGCCACTCGCCTTTGCTGATGGTTTGCGCATCCGGATAGAGCGACTTATCATTGGCGACCTCCGGGCTTAACAGCTTACGCGCCGCCAGGTTGGGGGTAGGGTAGCCGATGGTTTCTGCCACCTCTTTCGCGACGTCAGGACGCAGCAGGAAGTTGATTAGCTTCAGCGCGCCCTCTTTATTTTTCGCGTTTGCCGGAATAGCCAGGCTATCCATCCAGAAAATACCGCCTTCTTTCGGCCAGACGACCTCCAGCGGCGTGCCAGCCTGACGAGCAACGAAGGCCGAACCGTTCCACACCATCCCCAGATTGACTTCCCCTTCCATATACGGATTCGCCGGATTATCGGAGTTGAAGGCCGCTACGTTCGGCATCAGTTTTTTCAACTCTTCATATGCCGCTTCGATCTCTTTCGGATCGGTAGTGTTACCGGAATAACCTAGCTTGCGCAGCGCCATCTGGAAGACTTCTCGCGCATCGTCGGTTAAAAGCAGGCTGTTTTTATATTCCGGTTTCCACAAATCAGCCCAGCTGGTAATGGTTTTTGGATCGATAGCATCGCTGTTCACGCCAATCGCCGTTGCGCCCCAGATATACGGAACAGAATAATCGTTGTTGGGGTCAAACGGTTTGTTGAGCATTTCCGGATCGAGGTTGTGGAAATTGGTTAATTTCGACTTATCGATCTTCTGAATCATGCCTTCTTTGCGCATTTTGTCGACATAGTATGTAGAAGGAACAACCAGGTCATACGCGCCATCTTTATAGGTTTTGAGTTTGGCATACATGGTTTCGTTCGACTCGTAGGTCGAATAAATCACCTTAATGCCTGTCTCTTTAGTGAACTGTTCCAGCAGGCCCGGCGGTACATACTCAGTCCAGTTATAGAAATAGAGCGTGTCGTTGTCGGAGGCATGAGCGGCACTCATACCCAGCGCCAGGGCGCCCGCCGCGAGCAGGTGGCGTGACCATTTTTTCATTTAACGTCCCCTGAATTACGGGCCTTATCGGCCCTTGGTTTTATCACGAGCAATAAGCTGGCTGGCAATGACCATTACCAGAGACAGCACCAATAAAACGGTCGCCAGCGCGTTCACTTCTGGTGAAACGCCGACTTTTACCATGGAATAAATCTTTAAGGGTAAAATTTCATAGCCCGGCCCGGTGACAAACGACGAGACCACTACATCGTCCATCGACAACGTAAAGCTCAGCAACCAGCCCGCCGCCACTGCCGGCATCGCCAGCGGCAGAATGATTTTGCGTAAAATCGTTACCTCACTGGCCCCCAGGTCTTTTGCGGCTTCCAGCATTCTGACATCAAAGCCTTTCAGGCGCGAATAGACCGTGACGACCACAAACGGCAGGCTAAAGGTGATGTGTGAGAACAGCAACGACCAAAAGCCCAGTTGAATGCCGAGTAACATAAACAGCACCAGCAGGGAGATCGCCATCACGATATCCGGCGACATCATTACTACAAACAGCATCCCGCTGACGAATGGTTTCCCGCGAAAGCGGTAGCGATAAAGCGCCACCGCGGTTAACGAGCCAATCAACGTGGCGAAGGTCGCTGAAAAAATCGCCATCGTCAGTGAATGTTGAGCGGCCTGCAACAGACTGTCGTTATTGACCAGTAGTTCGTACCATTTAGTGGTAAAGCCCTGCCAGTTAATGCCGAACCGCGAACTGTTGAAGGAGTTCACGATCAGAATAATGATGGGAATATACAGATACGCATAGATGGCAGTCATGAAACCGCCACGGAGCAGCCGACCGATCATTCAAGTTCCACCTTCTTATTCAGAGGATGGGGTGCTTTTAGAGTATTGAAAATGATCAATTTTTTCTCTTCTCCAAAATCTCTCCAAAACGTCTCGCGGTTATCAGCAGCCAGGAAGAAGCAAGCTGCCGCTTGAAGCCGCGAATTTTACAACAAATTGCCAGACGAGCGGGAAAAAAAGGCCATTTAAATGACTATTCTCATCCGATCCGGTCATATGCGGCATTATTGCGCCTGGCAAGAGGTTACTCAGTAGGCAAACAGGAAGTACGTGAGTAAACCCTGAACGTGACGTCTGAGAAAGCGTCGTCTGATTTTATAAAAAACAACATAAACAGCCGCTTTGTTGTTCTGAGCGAACGTGTAGCGTGGTTAACTGTTCTTCCGCCATTTTTTGTATAGCCTGGGGGTCTATTCTAAAAATGGCGTGAAAAACCTGATCAGAGATGGCTTCGACTATCTCAGCTAACATACTTTGGCTGGTGCTGGGATCCGTTACGAGGAACGCCTGAAACGTCTTATCCACCAGTAAAACCTCTTTTACCATTTTTTCAATAGGTATGTGGGTATGCGGTGGTGGTATTTCAAGCTGTTTTAATCCACACATCGCCATTGTTTCTAAAAATGCGTTTTGCTGAGTACTTTCGGATATATTCGCATGGTGTAAAATGCGCGTTGTCTTTTCAATCCCGGACTGAATTTTCGCTGCCAGGTAGGTTGCCTTTTCTTGCGCTTTCCACCCATCTAAATGTCCTTTTCTCAATTCAGTATATAAATACCCCTCTATGTTGTCTAATGGAACCGATAATATCGGCGCGCCAGCAGGATTGAGACATAATGTCGAAGGGAGGGGGTAGTCTACGATTTCGCTATATCTTCTCTTAATCATGGCCGTCATTTGTGGATGCGATTTTAAAATATCCGGGCGATCTTTCATTAAAAAATAAAGATTCCCCATGACTTCACAGCTAAAGGTATCGGTATTTTGAGTGATACGTAACAATTCGTTCTCTTCGTTTTGATCCATGATGCGAAGAATAATGGTGGCATCATTTTCATGAGGATTATGAACCTGAAATCTATCTCTTTGCGATGCGCAGGCTAACTCTTTCAACTCAAAAAAAATCTCTGTAAGCCGCTCTCGTGTGGGGGCGCGTTCGGCAAACAACATCTCATGTAGACAACGGTCCGCTTTTGCTTTGCCAGTAGAAAAAAAGAAGTCTTTAATTTTTTCCCATAAAACTTTCCACCATGCTTCTTTCGTATTCCTTGGGGAGTTGGTAAGGATTTCACTTTTTAAAAAACCATTCCCTATAGTAATCGGCATATTAATCTCACTTAAACTGGAGTAAAAATGACTACATAATTGATTAAATCGACCCTTTTTATCTCAACTGCGGGCGCATCGGATGTAATATAATTTTTAAAAGAGACTGACAATCAGTATAAAACCTGAGAGCTTCGCGTATAAACGCATTACTGTCTGTGATAGCGTCGCTACAGGTAAAAATAAAAGAAGGCCTGGCGCGGATGATGTTGTAGATTTGCAATACTGGCGGCAACTGCTTTCATGCGTTTTTTATGCCGGAGGCATGAAGTTTACCCTTGAATAAACTTCATGCCTGGATGCGTGTGGATTTGTTAGCGTTGCGCAATTAATCGCTTATATCACTCACCTTCTTATTCAATAAGCGGGAAGCCCGCCAGTAAATCAATAGCATGAGTCCCATCACAATGGTCAGCGTAATGCTGGTAGCCGCGCCAAACGGCCAGTCGCGAATATTCAGGAACTGTACCTTAATGACGTTACCAATCAGCAGGTTTTTCGCGCCACCCATTAAATCGGAGACGTAGAACAGGCCCATTGCCGGTAGCATCACGAGCAGGCAACCGGCGACAATGCCCGGCATGGTTAATGGAATAATGATGCGGATGAACGTTTGCATTTTACTGGCGCCGAGATCGCGTGCGGCCTCCAGTAGTGGTTTGTCGAGCTTCTCAATGCTGGAGTAGAGCGGCATGACCATAAATGGCAGCAAAATGTAAACCAGGCCGATAATAACGGCGCTCGGGGTGAACATGATGCGAATCGGTGTATCAATCACGCCCAGCCACAGCAGGAATTCATTGAGATAACCTTTAGTGCTCAGGAATATTTTCAGCCCATAGATGCGGATCAGTGAGTTGGTCCAGAAAGGAACAATCAGCAAAAACAGCAATAACGGACGTATCTTTTCCGGTAACTTCGCCAGAAACCAGGCAAAAGGATAGCCCAGCACCAGGCAGGAGAGGGTGGCGATCAGCGCCATATTCAGAGAGTGCAGGAGCACTTCAAAATAGAGCGGATCGAGCAGGCGCGCGTAGTTATCCAGCGTAAAGACCATCTTGACGAAACTGGCGTCGTCATGGGTCAGAAAGCTGGTGCCAATGATCATCAGGTTGGGCAGAAAAACAAACAACACAAGCCAACCGACGATAGTGACAATCACTACATTCTGGAATTTACTTGTGTTCTTCATCAGCCAGTACGACCTCCCAGCTTTCTACCCAACTAATGGCCATTTTTTGGTCAAGTGAATGGTCGAAGTCAGGATCGTCTTCGTTGAAGAATTCGCTGACCATCACCATTTTGCCATTTTCCAGTTCAACCACCGACTCCAGCGTCATACCTTTATAATTGCGCTCGCGCACGTAGCCGATAAGCCCTTCGATGTGGTTATCATCGTTGATCTCTTCGACGCGTAGATCTTCCGGTCGCAGCAGGACGTTCAGTTTTTGGCCTGGTTCGACAGCGAAATTGACGTATATATTGCACTCCCGACCTTCTACGCTGGCGCGGACGCGCTGTTCATCAAGCCGTTCAATGACGGTTGCGTCAAAGCGGTTAATTTCGCCGATAAAACCGGCGACAAACAGGTTTTTTGGCTCTTCATAGATTTCACGCGGCGTGCCGTCTTGCTCAATCACGCCATTACGCATTACCACGATACGATCGGACATGGTGAGCGCTTCTTCCTGATCGTGAGTGACAAAAACAAACGTGATACCGAGTTTACGCTGTAATGCTTTAAGCTCGTTCTGCATTTGCTTGCGCAATTTATAGTCCAGCGCGGAAAGCGATTCATCCAGTAATAACAGGCGAGGTTTATTCACCACCGCGCGAGCGATAGCCACACGCTGCTGCTGTCCGCCGGAAAGCTGGTGCGGTTTACGTTGTGCAAACTCTTCAAGCTGCACCATACGCAGCGCATCGGTCACGCGAGGCGCTATCTCGGCGGCTGGCGTTTTTTGCATTCGTAAGCCAAACGCGACATTTTCAAACACCGTCATATGCGGAAATAAAGCGTAGCTTTGAAATACGGTATTTACATAACGATTTTCGGCGGGAACGTGGGTGATATCCTGGTTATCCAACATGATATGCCCGGCATCAACGGTTTCCAGGCCGGCAATCAGGCGAAGAACGGTTGTTTTACCGCAGCCGGAAGGGCCAAGCAGCGTGAGGAATTCGCCATTGTTAATGGTCAAATCCAGCTGTGAAATGACCTCTTTGCCATCGAAACTTTTGCTAATTCCCGACAAAAGCACCAGCGGTGAAAGCGAACGCGGTTGATTATTCAATTTCTTACTCTGTCCCATGTAAACGCAACGGATGGCTGACCGCTGCGGGGTTTGTGGTTAACCACCTTAATCACTCTTAATGAGGGCGGTCATTCTACGGCAAACCACTGTGATCGCCAATCCTTGTTGCGAATTACTGACTTAGCTTTATAGTCAGAAAGCGTGTCAAAGTGAAATATTCTTGTTTGCAGGGATAAAAGTGACCTGACGCAATATTTGTCTTTTCTTGCTTATTAATAATGTTGTCACGAAAAGTGAGGGTGACTGCATGGATAAACTACTTGAGCGTTTTTTACACTACGTATCGCTGGATACCCAATCAAAGTCGGGTGTTCGGCAGGTTCCCAGCACTGAGGGGCAGTGGAAGTTACTACGTTTGCTCAAACAGCAGCTCGAAGAGATGGGGCTGGTTAACATTACATTAAGTGAAAAAGGGACGTTGATGGCGACGCTCCCGGCCAATGTTGAGGGGGATATTCCCGCCATTGGTTTTATCTCCCATGTGGATACCTCTCCGGATTTCAGCGGTAAAAACGTTAACCCGCAGATTGTCGAGAATTATCGCGGCGGCGATATAGCATTAGGGATTGGCGATGAGGTGTTGTCACCCGTGATGTTCCCGGTACTGCATCAATTACTGGGACAGACGCTGATTACTACCGATGGTAAGACATTGCTGGGCGCGGACGATAAAGCCGGCGTTGCGGAGATCATGACCGCGCTGGCGGTGCTGAAAGGTAATCCTATTCCCCACGGTGAAATTAAAGTGGCGTTTACGCCTGACGAAGAGGTAGGGAAAGGCGCGAAGCACTTCGATGTTGAGGCCTTTGGCGCGCAGTGGGCCTATACGGTCGACGGCGGCGGCGTGGGCGAACTGGAGTTTGAAAACTTCAATGCCGCCTCGGTGAATATCAAAATCGTCGGCAATAACGTGCATCCCGGTACGGCAAAAGGCGTGATGGTCAATGCGCTGTCGTTGGCGGCGAGGATTCACGCGGAAGTGCCGGCGGATGAAGCGCCTGAAACCACCGAAGGTTACGAAGGGTTTTATCATCTGGCCAGCATGAAAGGCACCGTTGACCGGGCCGAAATGCACTACATCATTCGCGATTTCGACCGTAAGCAGTTTGAAGCGCGTAAACGCAAAATGATGGAGATTGCCAAAAAAGTCGGTAAGGGGCTGCATCCGGACTGCTATATCGAACTGGTGATTGAAGACAGTTATTACAATATGCGCGAAAAAGTAGTTGAACATCCGCATATTCTCGATATCGCCCAGCAGGCCATGCGCGACTGTCATATTACGCCGGAGATGAAACCGATTCGCGGCGGTACAGACGGGGCGCAACTGTCGTTTATGGGTCTGCCATGTCCTAATCTCTTTACCGGCGGATATAACTATCATGGTAAACATGAGTTTGTGACGCTGGAGGGGATGGAAAAAGCGGTACAGGTGATTGTGCGTATCGCGGAGCTGACGGCTAAGCGCGGGCAGTAGCGAATGTTACGCATTGTGGTGAAGCGTTTTATTATTTATGGCGGGATATTTTCCGCCATAAATTTTTCTGCCTGGAGCGCCGAATATACGCCTTCCTGGTCCCAGCGCCAGCAACAATCTGCAGCATGTTTTATGACTGGCGATGAAACCTGCATGACGTTTATTGATGATGCGGTGAGGCTGGCCTCGCAGCAATATGGCAAACGCTCAATACAGCTTGTTCGTAGCCTGCTATTACAAAGCGATATTTATCAATGGCTGGGTAAACCGGAGTTAACGCCGCAAATGCTGCTGCGAGCGTGGGCAATCATGAAAACATTTCCGGCGGGCACTTATCCGGGCGATCGGGCCGATATGTTTGAACACCTGGCGGCCTTTTATGTTTACGGTGACGATCGCCATATAGAGTATTCACCGACAGAGCAGTGGCGATACGAGATCAAGGTTGATTACCGTCAGCGGATAGCCTGGCAAGAGCAGGCATTAACGTGGCGTCTTAAAGACAAAAAGGCATCGACGGAAGCATTGGTTTATACCTTAAACAGGATGCGCGACGCTTATTCTGATGCGCTGGAGGAGCGGGATGTCGAATGTGATAGTGCGCGTAAAGCCTATTATTTGGCGAAGATAGACGCAACGGAGCAGCAGTGGCTGGGCGTTATTTTACGGGATAAAACCTGGGATAATCGTGAGCGCGTCGCCTCTTTTTTGCAGCAGAAAGCGGATATTGCTTATAATGCAGGGCATATTAGCGAGGCGATTAATGCGCTAAGTCAGGCGCTAAAAATTGAGCAAACGCTTTATGGCGCCGAATTCGGCGAAATGACGGTTGACAGCAATAATCTTGCTGGCTTTTATGCACAGGGCCATCATTATAAGGAAGCGAAAGATCTCTACCTTAAACTTATCGCGTATTACCAGAGCCGTTTAACGCCAATGGCGACGGTAATATCACGATTACGCTTTTATTTGCCCGAAAACATCGACCTGGACAGTACCTCCCTCTATCTCCCATTGCTGGCAGAATATAAACGTCGGCAGTCTGACGTATCAATGGTGTTGTATGGTATTTCGCTGATTTATCAGAGTAATCAAGAACTTGAACAAGCAAAAGACTTTGCGGAACGCGCCTTTACGCTTGATGCCGTAGCTTATCCAGCAAAGATGCAGTATGAACGATTACAGCAACTGGCTAATATTGCCGAAGGTCTTGGAGATAACGCGCAGGCGCGGCGCTATCGGCAAATGTCATTTCGCCATCGAATGGCCCACTCGCTTTATCCGGGCGATCCGCAATATAACGATGTCGCCAACCCTGGCGGCGATCGTTGTGGATAGTTTGCGTCAGCCCGGCGGTCGCCGGGCATTGCGATGTTCTTATCCTTCGAAGAACCAGTACCCGCTATTCACCAGCGCCGCCAGCATCGCGAGGAAAGAAGGGTCTTCCAGCGCATCGCCGAAGTTTTCAGCGGTCAGTGCAATATGACTGGCGAGCGCCTCCAGAGCGGGGCGATGCGGAGAGTCTATTTTTTCGCCATTCGCATAGACCTCATCGCCGATACGCAATACGCGAAGCCCGCCGAGGCGTACTAATACCTCGCCTTGCTTTAAGGCATCGTAAATTTCATCAGGCTGATACGGCGGCTCCGGCGGCGCAATATCCAGTTCGTGGCGTGACTGAGAGAGAAACTCGCCAAGCCACTGTTGGAAATGCGCGGGTTGATTGATCAAATCGAGCATCATATTACGCAGTTTATCCATCTCCTGCGGCAGGATATCCGCCGCATGCTTGCGGGACGGTATATCCGGATCGCTGTAGTATGTGTTGCCCAACTCCCGTTGCAGGACGTAATCGGCAAAACCGCTGATCAGCTCACGGCTATTGGGCGCGCGAAAACCGACCGAATAGTTCATGGCGTTTTCCAGCGCATAGCCTTCATGCGGGAATCCTGGCGGAATATACAGAATGTCGCCCGGCTCCAGCTCTTCATCGATAATGGCCTCGAACGGATCGACTTGTAACAGGTCGGGATGCGGGCAGTGCTGACGCATTTGCAGCTTTTCGCCCACGCGCCAGCGACGGCGACCGGTTCCCTGGATAATAAACACATCATACTGATCCAGATGCGGGCCAACGCCGCCGCCGGGAACGGAAAAGGAGATCATCAGATCGTCGATACGCCAGTCCGGCAGAGCGCGGAACGGGCGCATCAAGGCGGCGGTGGGTTCGTGCCAGTGGTTTACCGCCTGTACCAGCAGCGACCAGTTGCTCTCACCCAGATGATCGTAGCTTTCGAAAGGGCCATGGCTGACCTGCCATTTGCCATCCTGATGGCTAACGAGACGGCTGTCGATTTCGCTTTCCATCGCCAGCCCCGCCAGCTCATCCGGCGAGAGCGGATCGATAAAGTTGCTAAACCCACGTTTTAAGACCACCGGGCGTTTTTGCCAGTGGCGTTCAAGAAAGTCGGGCCAGTTAAGAGTTAATTGGTATTCCATGTTAAGTATCCGCAGGCTGGTATCTGACACCGATTATAACGGATGCTTAACGAGATGCGTGGAAGAACGCACAGAAATGTTTATTCCTCTTTCTGTGTGGGATGCTGTCGGCCAAAAACGACCTCCATACGGGCACCGCCGAGCAGACTGTCGCTGGCAATGATCTGCCCGGCGTATTGTTCCGTAATCTCGCGCGCGACAGCCAGCCCCACGCCTTGTCCTGGTCGTAGGGTATCGGCGCGCTGACCGCGATCAAACACCAGGGAACGTTTGCTGTGGGGAATGCCTGGGCCGTCATCTTCGACGAAAATATGCAAATGATCGTCGGTCTGGCGAGCCGAAATCTCGACAAACTCCAGGCAATATTTACAAGCGTTGTCCAGTACGTTGCCCATTACTTCGACAAAGTCGTTTTGCTCGCCAACAAAACTGATCTCTGGTGAAATATCCATACTGATATTCACCCCTTTACGCTGATAAACTTTATTGAGCGCGGAGATCAGGTTATCTAACAACGGCGCGACGGGATGCAGTTCGCGGCTTAACAATACGCCGCTACCGCGCATACTGGCGCGATGCAGATAATAGCCGATCTGCTGGGAAATCCGGCTGATCTGTTCCAGCATCACCGGTTCAGCTTTGCTGACGCTCATCTTTTCGTTGCGTAAAGAGCGTAACGTACTCTGCAAAACCGCGAGCGGCGTTTTTAAACTGTGCGTCAGGTCGGTCAGGGTCGTGCGGTATTTGTTATAACGTTCACGCTCGCTTTTGAGCAGTTGATTAAGGTTGCGCACAAGGCTGGTCAGCTCACGCGTCGTCTCCGGATTGAGCATTTCGCGGTGATGATCTTCAAGCTCGCGGACTTCCCGCGCCAGCGCCTCGATAGGGCGTAAGCTCCACCAGGCGGCGATCCACAGTAAAGGAATGACTAACAGTAAATTGGCGGCCAGCACGTATACGAACCAGCTCCACACCATATATGAGCGTTTTAGTTCTATCGGAATGGTATCGACCACCACGATGGTTAACTGCGGCATCCGCGCCGTGGCAGGATAAATATTTACCGCTACCGAGTGGGTCATCTCCGCATCATCGTCATCTTCACGTACTTCTTTGAGTTTTTCCTGCGCGGAATGGTCCTCGCTCAACAGCGTGCTGGTAGCGTCTACGTTGGTTTCAATTTCATGGAAGCCGTTCGTTTTTAACCATTCCGGTTGAATGCTTTTAATCAGCCAGGGGATATTGCGCTGCGTCCATAATAATTTGCCCGTTTCATCGTAAATCAGCGTCATGGTCGGGCTTTGCATGTCCAGATTTTCAGGCAGCTCAACGCTGATTTTATTATTTTCCCATTTGGCGAGGGTGTAAAACAGGTTGCTTTCGCCGCGCAGCAGACGAAAGGTGGTTTTATCAAAACTTACGCTATAGCCGACCAGCGCCACTATGCCATATGCCAAAGAAAGCACCAGCACGACGCCGGCTGTCGCCAGCAAAAAACGAACCCGCAGCGACAGCGGCAGAAAATGGCGAGCAAATTTATTCATTAGCGCAATTCAAAAAGATATCCTTGTCCGCGTACGGTGGTAATGACATCGTGCGGATACTGGGCCTGTATTTTTTTCCGCAGACGCCCCATGAGAACATCAATGGTATGACTTTCCCGCAGTTCCGCATCCGGATACAGCTGAAGCATCAGCGAATCTTTGCTGACCACTTTACCGTTGTTACGGATAAGCGTTTCCATAATGGTGTATTCGAACGCCGTGAGTTTGATGACCTCTTCATTGACGGATAATTCCCGGCGTGAGAGATCCACCTGGAAAGGCGGGATGTTGATCACCTGGGAGGCCAGACCGCTATTACGGCGCATTAACGCCTGCATACGCGCCATTACCTCTTCGATGTGGAATGGCTTCGTCACGTAGTCATCGGCCCCTGAGCTGAGAACCTCGACTTTATCCTGCCAGCCTTCGCGCGCGGTTAACACCAGAACCGGCAGTGAAACATCACTGCTGCGCCAGCGGCGTATCAAGGAAAGGCCGTCTTCATCCGGCAGACCTAAATCGACAATAGCGATATCCGGAAGGTGTTCATTAAGGTAGTAATCAGCTTCCCTGGCATCTTCTGCGGCATCGACCTGGTGACCTGAATCCTGGAGCTGAACCTTCAGGTGGTGGCGTAATAATGCATTATCCTCTACAACCAGTACGCGCATCATCTCTTCTCCCTTGTGTTAACAATAAGAACAGTCTAGCGTTGATTATGGTGCTTTGGGGATAAACAGTTAATAAACCAGACAAATAGTCACCCTCTTTCTGAAGAAAAGAGGGTGAGGCAGACATTATTTAAGTTCGTCGACCAGAGTCACAGCGCGACCGATATAATTTGCCGGCGTCATGGCTTTAAGGCGCGTTTTTTCTGCTTCCGGCAGGGCCAGGCTATCAATAAACTGTTTCATTCCTTCGGCATCGACACGCTTGCCACGGGTCAACTCTTTCAGTTTTTCATATGGTTTTTCAATACCATAGCGGCGCATGACGGTCTGGATCGGTTCGGCTAATACTTCCCAGTTGTGATCCAGTTCGTCAAGCAGATGATCGCGGTTTACTTCCAGCTTGCTGACGCCCTTCAGGGTGGACTGATAAGCGATAAGCGCATAGCCGATGCCGACACCCAGGTTACGCAGAACGGTTGAGTCGGTCAGATCGCGCTGCCAGCGGGAAACCGGCAGTTTGTTTGCCAGATGGTGCAATACTGCATTAGACAGACCGAGGTTGCCTTCTGAGTTTTCAAAGTCAATGGGGTTAACTTTATGCGGCATGGTAGAAGAACCGATCTCCCCGGCGATGGTTTTCTGTTTGAAATGGTTCAACGCAATATAGCCCCAGACATCGCGATCGAAATCGATCAGGATGGTGTTAAAGCGCGCGATACAGTCAAACAGTTCCGCAATATAATCATGTGGTTCAATCTGGGTGGTGTAAGGGTTCCACTGGATGCCCAGCGAGGTGACGAACTCTTCGCTGAACTGATGCCAGTCAACTTCCGGATAGGCGGCGATATGCGCGTTATAGTTGCCTACGGCACCGTTGATTTTACCGAGGATCTCCACCTGGTTGAGCTGGCGGAACTGACGCTCCATACGATACGCCACGTTCGCCATCTCTTTACCCAGAGTGGAAGGCGTTGCCGGCTGGCCATGGGTGCGGGAGAGCAGAGGAATGTCGCGATACTGCGTGGCGAGATCTTTAACCGCGTTAATCACCTGACGCCAGTAAGGCAGGATCACTTCATCGCGCGCGGTTTTGAGCATTAACGCGTGCGACAGGTTGTTAATGTCCTCAGAAGTGCAGGCAAAGTGGATAAATTCGGAAACGTCATGTAGCGCCGGGATCGCGGCGACTTTTTCTTTAAGAAAATACTCAACCGCTTTCACATCGTGATTCGTGGTGCGCTCAATGGTTTTAATGCGCGCGGCATCTTCTTCATTGAAGTTTGCCACAAGCGTATCCAGGTAACCGTTTGCGTCGGCAGCAAAAGCAGGAACTTCCTTGATCGCTGCGTGCGCGGCTAATTTCTGCAGCCAACGTACTTCGACTTGTACACGAAATTTCAGCAAACCGTATTCGCTAAAAATTCCGCGCAGCGCGCTGACTTTATCGCCGTAGCGTCCATCGACAGGGGAAACGGCGGTCAGTGAGGATAATTCCATAGATCATAACTCCGGGGTTAAATGAGCAAGAATTTGTTTTGCCTGAGTCGTCAGGCGATGACGAGAAAACATAAGCTGTAGGCGACCACCGCCTACCTGATGCCAGAGCACGGCTGCACGGATGCCTGCCAGTAGCGAGGCGCGGACTTTGGCCTGCACCTGCGGACTTTGCAGAACGGCCGGGGAGCCCGTCACCTGAATGCGCGGGCCCAATGGGCTAATCACATCCACGTAGATGCCCGCCATGGCGCTCATTAACGTGTCTGACTGTAAATCAAAATGGTCAAGCTGGCGCTGCAGGCCGTTAATGCGATCGCCTAACGTATTCAACGCGCCTTTGGCGGATGACAGCTTGCGCTCCAGCACCATCAGGCTAAGCGTATAACGCGTCAGTTCGGCGTTAAGTCCTTGTCGGCTGCTGGCATTCAGCACGCCGAGCAGTGTTTCCAGACCAAGACGCAGGTTAGCTTCGCTGCCGCCGAACACGCCCAGAGTAGAACTGGGATTCATATCAATGACACTGTTGAGTGAAACGTGCAACGCGTCGGCATCACAGTGCCCCTGGTGCGCCAGTTGTTGCACCAGGCGTGCCGACTGGCAAATGCCAGACAGCGCGAGGGTGATGTCATAATAATTCTTTGCCACAATCACTGCTTCCTTGTATCAAATAAAATACACTTCATCTTTTAAGCCGCTTTGAGGCGACTTGAATGGTGTTGTGTATTGAATAATCAGACCGTCAGCGGCAGTCGCTGCTCGATAATGCCGCCGCCCAGGCAGACTTCGCCGCTGTAAAAGACAGCGGACTGGCCCGGCGTAACGGCGGCAACCGGCTCGTCAAAAATGACCTCGATACGATCGTCATCCAGCGCGTTAATCGTGCACGGAATATCGGTCTGGCGGTAGCGGGTTTTTACCGTACAGCGCAGGGTGCCGGTGAACGGTTCGCGATCGACCCAATGTAGCTGCTGGGCGATGAGGCCTACCGACATCAGACGTGGGTGCTCATGCCCCTGGGCGACAATTAACACATTGTTTTCAACGTCTTTATCCACCACATACCAGGGGTCTTCGCTACCGTCTTTGGTGCCGCCGATTCCCAGCCCTTTACGCTGACCGAGCGTATGATACATCAGACCCTGATGCTCGCCGATTTCATCGCCGTCAACGGTAATGATTTTCCCCGGCTGCGCAGGCAGATAGCGCCCTAAAAAGTCGCGGAATTTGCGCTCGCCGATAAAGCAGATACCGGTAGAATCTTTTTTCTTGGCGGTTACCAGCCCCAGATCTTCGGCGATTTTACGCACCTGCGGTTTTTCCAGCTCGCCAACCGGGAACAGACTTTGCGCAATCTGCTCATGGCCAAGCGTATAGAGGAAGTAGCTCTGATCTTTGTTGCCGTCGAGCCCGCGCAACAACCGGCTTTTGCCGTTTACATCCGCGCGGCGAACGTAGTGACCGGTGGCGATATAGTCGGCGCCTAAATCTTCTGCGGCAAATTCAAGGAAGGCTTTAAATTTGATCTCTTTATTGCACAGAATATCCGGGTTCGGCGTACGGCCCGCTTTGTACTCTTCAAGGAACAGTTCAAAGACGTTATCCCAATATTCTGCGGCAAAATTAACGGTATGCAGTTCAATGCCAAGCTTGTCGCACACGGCCTGCGCGTCAGCCAGATCGGCTGCCGCGGTACAGTATTCCTCACCATCGTCCTCTTCCCAGTTCTTCATGAACAGGCCTTCTACCTGATAACCCTGTTGTTGCAACAGCCAGGCGGAAACGGAGGAATCGACACCGCCGGACATGCCGACGATCACTTTTTTTGGGCTTTCTGACATTGGAATACTCGCGACATTGAACTTCAAGGCGGCGTATTCTATCACGCAGCCCTTTACTTGACACCCTCTGTAAACGGCCAGTTAAATTCGCCCACTATAGATAAGGGGTAACGTTGTCCCGTTTGATAACTGCGAACGCTTTCAGCCACCAGCGGAGAACGTAAATTCGGCGCGTTCAGAATCTCGTCGGCGCTCACCCAACGGCAGCAATCGATGTCATTGTCATGGGGTTCGGTCGCGCAAATATGATCAAGCTTGATAGCGAATAAAAAGCGCAGGAACGGGGTCTTATCCGGCGCAATCCACTGATGCATACGGATAAAATACTGTGGTTGCGCCGTGATGCCAGTCTCTTCCCACAGTTCACGCGCGGCGGCCTGCGCCAGCGTTTCATCTGCCTCCAGGTGTCCGGCAGGTTGATTCCATAACGATTTACCGTTGATGGTCTCTTCCACCACCAGAAATTTATCTTCGGCATGTACGATGCAGGCAACGGTCACGTGCGGCTTGAACATAGGCATCCTTATTAAAGCGGTTTATCAATGTGGTCATAGATCGCGTCAAGCTGTTTCAGACGCTCGTTATAAGCTTTTGTCAGGCAGGTGACGTCGGCCTTGCACTGCTGACGCTGTTTAAGCCAGCTCTGCTGGGCGTCCTGCAGCGCGCCGCGACTGCCCATCGCGAACAACCCTTTCAGAAGCTGATATTTGGTGTGCATTTCCACGTCTTTATCATTCAGCATCAGGTGCGCGCAGATAGCCTTTTCATCCGCAGCCTGCGCTTTCTGGCAGTCGAAGCTGGCCGCATTAACGGATAACGGTGTTAATAAAGCAAAAGCTATGAGAAGCCGTTTCATCTGTCTTTCTCCTGTGCGATCTCGCGCCACTGTCCATTATCGAGGCCGTTGAGCGTGTAGTCGCCCATGCTGTAACGAATTAATCGTAGAGTGGGATGACCGACATGCGCTGTCATGCGTCTTACCTGGCGGTTGCGGCCTTCATATAAGGTGACTTTTAGCCAACTGGTGGGAATATTCTTCCGTTCGCGAATCGGCGGGGTGCGCGGCCACAGCCAGTCAGGCTCCGCGACAATCTCAATACCGGTGGGCAGGGTAGGGCCATCGTTGAGCGTGACGCCAGTACGAAGCGCCTGCAGCGCTGCATTATCCGGGATGCCTTCTACCTGAACATAGTAAATCTTGCCGGTACGTTTGCCCGGTTGCGTGAGGCGCGCCTGCAGCGCGCCGTCATTAGTCAGCACCAAAAGCCCTTCGCTGTCGCGGTCCAGGCGGCCTGCGGCATAAACGCCTTGCACAGGAATAAAATCTTTTAACGTGCGGCGACCTGCTTCATCCGTGAACTGCGGCAACACATCGTAAGGTTTATTGAACAAAACCACGCGTTTTGGCTGGTTTTCTTTCCGTGATTTAGATGCTTGTCGTGAGCTGAATCGCTTAACGTAGTGATTTCTAAAAGAAGTTTTTTGCATGGTGTTTTCAGAACTTATTAATTGCCGCATTATAGCGCAATAATGAGTGTCTTTCATGGCGGCAAACAATAGGGTAGTATTGACATGCTCATTACAAAACATTAACAAAAAATTGCTCTAACGCAGTCGTGCAGCAGGACGCCATTGCACATGCAGCGCGATGACAGACGAGCAAACCAGAAGCGCTCGAAGGAGAGGTGAATGGAAAGCAAAGTAGTTGTTCCGGTGGAAGGTAAGAAGATCACCCTGCAAAACGGCAAACTCAACGTTCCTGAGAATCCGATTATCCCGTTTATTGAAGGCGATGGTATCGGTGTTGATGTCACTCCAGCCATGCTTAAAGTGGTCGATGCCGCCGTCGAGAAAGCCTATAAAGGCGAGCGTAAAATTTCCTGGATGGAAATTTACACCGGAGAAAAATCCACACAGGTTTACGGCCAGGATGTCTGGCTCCCCGCTGAAACCCTTGATTTGATTCGTGATTACCGCGTAGCGATTAAAGGTCCGTTGACCACGCCGGTTGGCGGCGGTATTCGCTCTCTGAACGTTGCCCTGCGTCAGGAGCTTGACCTGTACGTTTGTCTGCGTCCCGTTCGTTACTATCAGGGCACGCCAAGTCCGGTGAAACATCCGGAGCTGACCGATATGGTCATCTTCCGTGAAAACTCTGAAGACATCTACGCCGGAATTGAATGGAAAGCTGACTCTGCAGACGCTGAGAAAGTGATCAAGTTCCTGCGCGAAGAGATGGGCGTGAAGAAAATTCGCTTCCCGGAGCACTGCGGTATCGGTATCAAACCGTGTTCTGAAGAAGGCACTAAACGTCTGGTTCGCGCGGCGATTGAATACGCTATTACCAACGATCGCGATTCCGTCACGCTGGTACATAAAGGCAATATCATGAAGTTCACCGAAGGCGCGTTTAAAGACTGGGGCTACCAGTTGGCGCGCGACGAGTTCGGCGGTGAGCTTATTGACGGCGGTCCGTGGCTGAAAATTAAGAACCCGAACACGGGTAAAGAGATCGTGGTTAAAGACGTTATCGCCGATGCGTTCCTGCAACAAATCCTGTTGCGTCCGGCGGAATACGACGTTATCGCCTGTATGAACCTGAACGGTGACTATATTTCCGATGCCCTGGCGGCTCAGGTTGGCGGTATCGGTATTGCACCGGGTGCGAATATCGGCGACGAATGCGCGTTGTTTGAAGCGACTCACGGGACTGCGCCGAAATATGCGGGCCAGGATAAAGTCAACCCAGGCTCCATTATTCTGTCTGCGGAGATGATGCTGCGCCACATGCAGTGGTTCGAAGCCGCAGACCTGATTGTTAAAGGTATGGAAGGCGCGATTGCCGCGAAGACCGTGACCTATGACTTCGAACGTCTGATGGACGGCGCTAAGCTGCTGAAATGTAGTGAGTTTGGTGACGCGATTATCGCGAATATGTAATAACGATAATTGTTAAAAACAAAAACGGGGACTTAACGTCCCCGTTTTTATTATTAGTATTCGAACGGTTATCAAAACTTTATCAAAACTCCCTCAATTCAGACCGCAATAGTAGTTCATCCTTTACCCCGATCGTCATGATAACCTGAGACCCCCCTGAAAGCTGATAGTTACCGATTTTGATTGTAGTGGTTTTCTTTATAATGTGTGGTTTGGCTATTTTTTGAAAGTGCCTTACCAGATTTATTGTTATTATCAGGATAATTTTTTAATAAAAAGTGATGGTTTATTGACTACAATAGTGGGTAGGTTAAGTATTTTATAAAATTATTAGCATGCTTTATTTGCTTTTCTACAAGGCTGCTAAGAAGTGTTGAAATATCAGCCTGATAAAGAATACGTCAGCGAAAGTGAATGCTATATTAGTCATAAAAATTCAGGAGACATATGCTCAAACCTATCTGCCATAGTGGAAGTATAAAGGTTCCGGAATATCTGGAAACAGATAAGGAAAAAAATGCCGGACGTACTCCACTGTCTTCAGACATTCAGCAAGTTAGAAATGTTGTTGAAGATGTTCCGCCATTTCCAGAAAGCAGAACGGCGAGAGGTTCTGTAAGCGCAGCGTACAGGCTTTCTTTTGACGAAGTGTTTTGCGGTCTCAGCAATGAAGAGCGTAAAAAGGTGTATGGTCGCCTTTTTGGAAAACAAGTACTTGCGCATATTCATTCCAGGTGTCAGCGCGACGCTGACATAATAAGAGAAAAAGCGCTCAGGCGGATAAGCCGTGAGTGTGGTACCGAAATAGATTGCACTCTCTTGCTAAATAAGATGGTGGATATTTTACAAAATGCCCGGCTGACAATAAATTTTAATGCGGCAAAAATTGACTTTGTCTCTCTCTTAAAAAATAAAGAATATCTGAACTCTTATGCATTAGGTTGCAGACCAGGAGATTTACCTGCTTATAATGTCGGACGTGATTCAGTTGAAACTAAAGCATTTGAACTGGAGAGGCTTGCAGATTCACCTTATGCCCCATATGGTCAGACAGGCGGTTTTTCCGTAGCATATACTCCCAACAGTAGAACTTTTAGCCCTACAAGCAGACCAATTTATGCTGCACTGGACTTTCTGAACGGTGAAAATGGAGGTGCCAGCGCCTATGGAAAATCATTTTTTGAATTAAATGATAATGTAAAAACAAATTGTACATTATCACCTTTTGATATCTACGGCCACAGATTTGGCCTGGATACGAGTAAATTATCTACATTTTGGCATATGGAGAACCTGATTGCATCCTGTCAAAATGATTTTTTTGGTTATAATTGCTTTAAGAGTTTGGTTAAAATGGCTAAGGACGAAAAATTTTTAGCTCATTCTAATTATGGTAAAGGCTATGAAGGGAATTATATAGAGGCTCATATTCATGGTGATGTATGTTTATTCAGAGATATAAAACACGTTTATTTGTCTTTGCAAGAAAACTCTTACTCGAAAAGTCAACTATATGATTATGCAAAACAAATAAACCAGGCGCTTAATAGAGACTGCATAATATTATATTGACAAGCTTATTATCAGTCTCTTTAAAAGAGCTTTAAATGATCATGAGCGCATACTTCTTGAGGTAGGCAGTAACTGCTTTTATATTTATTATCTCAGGACCGTTCTGGCAGATACCTGTGTGGCACTTTAGTGTGGTCTGGCAAAATAGAGGAATATGGACCAGCAGAAGCGCCTGCTGGCTGCTTTTCACTTAAAATGCTGGACTTCACCGGTGCTTCAGATGAAGCGACCTTCACAGTCATCAAGTGGCCTGTATTACCACAGGAGTGATTTACTGGCTATCGATATTCCTGCTCATATCAATGACAGTATTTCGCTCTTTCCCGTACATTGCTCTCCCGACCAGCTCACGGTCCAGTACATGACAGTCCTTTTCCACTTCGCTACGCCTAATTTTTTTTAGTTGCTCTGTTTTATTGCGCTGAATTTGTACCTCAAAACAATAATTTTAAATACTTATTTGAATATTTTTTTTATGATTTTTTCACGAAATGAGTAAAAAACAAAATGAAGAATGATATAAATAATTAATGCAATAAAAAATGATATCACACCAATTGATGGTCCTGTTTTGTATACGAATAACATGCATAAAAATATAGCAAATAGATCAAGGGAAATATCCGCGATGAAATCAGTAATTATTTTGAAAAAATTCTTCATATTACCTCTTTAAAATATCTATTTTATTCATCATTTTTAGGTCGGGCAGTGCTCGAAATTCTCACGTACAACGTATACGCTCCGGTTTCTGCGCGCTGCCCGGCTTCACACTGGCTCCAACAAGTACGCCCGCTGGAATAGATTCCTGGCGTCACATAACTTCACCTGGTTATCCACAAAAGACTCAATAAATAAACATCTTGAGTACGAAAAATTACAGTGTCAGAGAATGAAATAGCGATTCGCTGTCTTCAAGCAGTGCCTTAGTACCTGGCACGCGCTCTTTCGCGCTATAATTTTTATCAATGTTTGTATCGTCTGCTATTTTTTAAATGTCTGCTGTATTTCGTTCATCTTTTCAGCTGCTTTTTTACGCTGACTTTCAATGTCTTTTCTCGATTGTTCAACAAGTTGCTGTGCTTTTTCGGCTTCTTTTTTTGGGTCGAAAGGTTCTTTGATCTCATATCCGGCAATAGAACCATCCTTATTTAAGGTCATTACCGCACGTGCTGTATTTTTAGCAGTGATGGTAATGTCATAGACGAATTCGCCATTATGAGCTATCTCTGCTCGTACAACGATATCGCTATCTTCCGTAACGGAAATGATGCCACTGGCGTTAGCACGTTTAATTGTTTCCTGAATACGCTCTGGTATAATGCTGAAATTGATCGAGTCGAATTTGAATAAAGCCTCTTTTAGTGCTTCTTGTTTTTGCTCCTCTGTTATAGTGCCAAAGATGGTTAAGTTGACAGGCGAAGGTCCCCCCCAGTAGCCGTTGTTAAATTTAAACATCTCTACTTTAGCAGGGGTGTTAACGCTTTGTCGAATGAATGAATACCCGCCCTTGAAGAAACGGACTTCAATAATCGCAAGATTGGCTCCACCTTTTGCGTTGATATTGGCAATAGCTTTTTGCATTTCGGCTTTGTCGTAAAAGAACATTGATTGCTGGTGCTCTTTTTGCTGGATTTTTTGCATGTATTTCTCTTGATTTTTTTCAGCTTCCGCCATGGCATCTTTATCGTTATCACAGGCGCTAATTAGAGTTGCCGCGATGAAGGTAATCGGAAGTAAGAGATTTTTATATGTAACATGTATTTTATTCATGTGAAGTATTTCCCTTTTTTATATAAAATAGATAGTCTTGACTGGTCGAGACTATCCTGGAAACATAGTAATAATGCGTGTGCATATCTGCAGTAAGTTTTAGTTATGCTGGTTTTATTTCGGATTTTTACCTGTTACTTTTTGTTCGTAAATAGGTATTTTACGTATTGATGATAAGTTTAGAACCTATCCCAGTAGGCGTAATCGTTAAAGCCAGTTTGGCGAATAAAAGAGTCTAATGGGATAGGCTCTTAATAAACAACAAAACCAAACGTACTTTCAGATTTCAGGCTGGAATGCGCACAAGCTGATTGTTGATAAGGGCTACTCATACCGACAGGCCAGTGAAGCGATGAATGTCGGTTCCACATACCGGTCTGAGGTATCAACAACAACATGTTCTGAGTGGTAGCGTTTGCGTTATATCGTCACAGACAGCGCCTCAGGGCGCTGTTTTCGATCGGACATGTCGCTTTCGCAGGAGGGGACGTTATTCGGCGACCAGCCACATATCAGCCTCTTCAAACATCTCTTCCAGCATACGGTGCAGCCGTTCTTTCTCGGTTTTTGTACAGTCACTGTTTAATGCGTTCGCCTGCATTGGCTTAACTTTCACTTGCGCATCGGGAAAAAGTTGATGTACGCGTTTTGTGAGTTCATTGAGGATGATTTCGCGTGCGCCTGGCAGACCTTCAACATTTCGCTTGTCATAAACGAGTTCGACGAACATCGCCATTTCCTTTTTACTGGTTGGATGACCAGTATTTAATCTGGGTATACAACCCGTGTCAAGGTTTAGCCGCCGTTTTGTCATCCTGACGTTGCGGACGTAAATGAAATTGACCGTATATGGAAGTAAAGGTCGCTAACCTGTTAGCGTGTCATGAGGTTAGCGGCTCTCTCTTCACAGCGGTGTCCTGCTACCTGATGGTAAATTCCAGGGCGCGACTAAAATCGCAATCGGCCAACACAACAGGGTCGCCTTTTCTGACAATAATGCTATTTGTGCCCAGGCATTTTCGGCTCTGTTTCCCCTTAATTTTGTTATCATCAGTGAGCCAGCGCTGGTTATCATTACCCGTGCATGAATAAAGAATGATTGGTGTGCCTTCTTTTGTACCTTGTCCTGCGGCATCCAGACATTTCTCACCCTGCGTGATTCTGTCTCGGTGAAATGAGAAAAGCTGAGATTGCACATGCTTACACTCCCGCAGCGTCAAACGATTCTGTTGATCTGGGCCTGCATCAAGGCACAGACCATCAGTTGTCCGAATTTGTTCCGCGTCATTTATGTAATAACCACCGGAATTAATCTGGTTTTGTGTAATGACCGGGAACGACAAATTAATACTATAAGGTGTGGGTAAGCCGTTCGTCGTACATCCACATAAAATAGAGGAGAGGCAGAGAACCAGTGTGGTTTTTCCTGAAAGCAAAGTCATTCAATTATTACCCTAAAAATAAATAGCGTTACAACTATATTGGCGATTTATACCCACTGAATATGACGTAGCATTGAGCGGCAATAGAGATAATTCCGATAGAATCACATAAATACTTCGGTTAAATGCGCGCAGCCAGCCACTCCTGTGACGATGGGTATATAGCGTTAAATACTTTTGCAATATTAGATGCTATCACAGTGAAAAACGGCTGTACATTTCTTCACGTTAAACAAAGTGAGAAGGGGGGGCACCCGATATATGATAAAAGAGGTCACAGGAGTCATTAGCAAAATAAATCTTTTAGATTTTCGCCACTGAAAACATTCTGCAGCCTTTCAGGCAAAGCCTCATAGCAGGCTGCGGAGGTAGACGTACTCGCTAAATTTTTCTGAAAAAATGCCGGGTGACGAATTATGAAAGATAAACGTTGGCGGCGGTAGGTCCGCGGAGGCCATTAATACGACAAAACTCAACGCGTATACCGGGGATAAGCGCTTCTGTTTCGTGTTGGCGACATGCTGAAATGTGGACCTGAACATCTTTGCGTCCATCGGAGGGGGTGATGAGAACTTTACCGCTCTTACAATCAAAGGTTTTGACAATTCCTGTCATTTTACGAGACAAACAAATTCCTTAATGGGGATAACGAGGCGCACTATACACGTCAGGAAAAATAATGCCAGCTATATTTGATGGCAATCAAGATTTCCGGATGGCTAAAAGTAGTCGTTCGGCACCATTGTAGATAAATAACATTATGTTCTGGAGAAAGTATTCCCTTTCCTGGCGTCATTGACTGGTGCGGACATCATGGGTTTTGTCGTCGGGCAGGACGGTGAACTAATCTGCCTGGCTTGCTTTTTATCAGTATTTGTAGGTGGTTGCGGGGTTTTACTACCAAAATCGTAGATAAAAATATCCCATGATGCCTGTTGTAAACCAGAACAATGGCCTGAACTGGCCAAAACATGGAATGAAAAAATAAGTAATGACCAAAGCATAAAAGCATGATGTTTCATAGCACCTCCTGTTATATATAATGACTTGTGAAGTTCATCTCCTGAATTATGGAACGTCATTGACATTTTTTATTCAACGAAGAGTTAACCACTCTTAATAATAATGGGTTTTATAGCGAAATAGACTTTTTTATCGCGTGTTCAATATTTGCGTTAGTTATTATTTTTTTGGAATGTAAATTCTCTCTAAACACAGGTGATATTTATGTTGGAATTGTGGTGTTGATTCTATTCTTATAATATAACAAGAAATGTTGTAACTGATAGATATATTAAAAGATTAAATCGGAGCGGGAATAAAGCGTGCTAAGCATCATCGTGAATATGATTACAGCGCCTGCGATGGCATATAACCGTATTGCGGCTGGAGCGTCACGTGAGGACTGTGAAGCACAATGCGATATGTTCTGGTTATATGGCGAGTTTGCTTAATGACATGTTTTTAGCCGATCGGTGTCAGGTTTCTTAATGTGGTTGTGAGATTTTCTCTTTAAATATCAAAATGTTGCATGGTGGGTTTGTTGTTCTATAGTGGCTAAACACTTTATGGTTTCTGTTAAATATATATGCGTGAGAAAAATTAGCATTCAAATCTATAAAAGTTAGATGACATTGTAGAACCGGTTACCTAAATGAGCGATAGAGTGCTTCGGTAGTAAAAATATCTTTCAGGAAGTAAACACATCAGGAGCGATAGCGGTGAATTATTCGTGGTTTTGTCGATTCGGCATAGTGGCGATAACTGAATGCCGGATCGGTACTGCAGGTGTTTAAACACACCGTAAATAATAAGTAGTATTAAGGAGTTGTTATGAAAAATATTATTTTATCCACTTTAGTTATTACTACAAGCGTTTTGGTTGTAAATGTTGCACAGGCCGATACTAACGCCTTTTCCGTGGGGTATGCACAAAGTAAAGTTCAGGATTTCAAAAATATCCGAGGGGTAAATGTGAAATACCGTTATGAGGATGACTCTCCGGTAAGTTTTATTTCCTCGCTAAGTTACTTATATGGAGACAGACAGGCTTCCGGGTCTGTTGAGCCTGAAGGTATTCATTACCATGACAAGTTTGAGGTGAAGTACGGTTCTTTAATGGTTGGGCCAGCCTATCGATTGTCTGACAATTTTTCGTTATACGCGCTGGCGGGTGTCGGCACGGTAAAGGCGACATTTAAAGAACATTCCACTCAGGATGGCGATTCTTTTTCTAACAAAATTTCCTCAAGGAAAACGGGATTTGCCTGGGGCGCGGGTGTACAGATGAATCCGCTGGAGAATATCGTCGTCGATGTTGGGTATGAAGGAAGCAACATCTCCTCTACAAAAATAAACGGCTTCAACGTCGGGGTTGGATACCGTTTCTGAAAAGCATAAGCTATGCGGAAGGTTCGCCTTCCGCACCGCCATTCACAAAACAGGGCTTCTTTACCAGTAACACGTACCTGCCTGTCTTTTCTCTCTTCGTCATAGTGACGCTGTACATAACATCTCACCAGCATAAGCACAGATAAGGGGTTGTGGTAAGCAATCAAGGTTGCTCAGGTAGGTGATAAGCAGGAAGGAAAATCTGGTGTAAATAACGCCAGATCTCACAAGATTCACTCTGAAAAATTTTCCTGGAATTAATCACAATGTCATCAAGATTTTGTGACCGCCTTCGCATATTGTACCTGCCGTTGAACGACTACTGAAAAGTAGCAAGGTATGTATTTTATCCAGGAGAGCACCTTTTTTGCGCCTGGCAGAAGTCCCCAGCCGCCACTAGCTCAGCTGGATAGAGCATCAACCTCCTAAGTTGATGGTGCGAGGTTCGAGGCCTCGGTGGCGGTCCAATGTGGTTATCGTATAATGTTATTACCTCAGTGTCAGGCTGATGATGTGGGTTCGACTCCCACTGACCACTTCAGTTTTGAATAAGTATTGTCTTGCAATCCTGTTACAGAATAATTTCATTTATTACGTGACAAGATAGTCATTTATAAAAAATGCACAAAAATGTTATTGTCTTTTATTACTTGTGAGTTGTAGATTTTTCTTATGCGGTGAATCCCCCTTTGCGGCGGGGCGTCCAGTCAAATAGTTAATGTTCCTCGCGAACCATATTGACTGTGGTATGGTTCACCGGGAGGCACCCGGCACCGCAATTTTTTATAAAATAAAATTCACACCCTATGGTTCAGAGCGGTGTCTTTTTACATCAGGTGGGCAAGCATAATGCAGGTTAACTTGAAAGATATGATCAATAGCAGAAACCAGTGATTTCGTTTATGGCCTGGGGATTTAACCGCGCCAGAGCGTATGCAAGACCCTGGCGCGGTTGGCCGGTGATCGTTCAATAGTGCGAATATGAATGGTTACCAGCCGCTGCGAATTCTACCTGGGTCACTTAATAAAGCAAAACATTTAAACGCTCAACAACGACAATTCAGACAGTTCGAACTTTTCTTTAAAAATAGGATTAACCATGCTTAAAAGTGGTTACTAATTAGCCATTATACTACGGTAGTGATTCACATATTCTTTAACGTTACGTTACAGGAAGGTTGAAGTGGAAATGCCTGATGAGCCTTCAGGCATTTCTTAAGGTTAGTTAGCTAAGGAACAGTTACTGAGAACAGGTTTATCATCACCTTCCACCAGTTCAGCCGTTTTGCCTTTGGTATAAAGTTTATAAGTATAATTTTTGTCTATGGCTTCGTAATTTGCTCCGGAGGCCATTTTCATTAACCGCATCGGGATCATCTCGTTTACCTGACTGATAATCGCATAGGCGTTTCCAGCCTCGGTGTTGACGTAAATCACCTCCATAACCTGGTTATCATTACAGGTGTATATAGATTTAGAAATCTCCTGCGAAGCTGCTATAGAGGTGGTACTGGCGCTAAGCGCAGCGAGAAAGAGGGTAAATGGGATCAATTTACGTTTCATCATTAGTATCCTTTGTGCATAAAATTGTCGTTAATTCCCTGAAGAGCGGGAGATAAAGCGGCATCAATACGATGAATGCTGTAGTATTCCTGTTTACTGACGAAAAGTGCGCCAGAAAAGCGTATTATAATTTATCCATCACTGACATATGTGATGAGTAGACAAATCTTAAAATCATAAACTATAGGCTGCAAATCATTATGGCGCGATGGAAAATGATTGTCACCACTGCTCAATACTATGGCATAAAAACCGAAGAAAACGGTACTGTTCACTGTCTCGTTTCATACGGTATCTGTCAGTGAAACTATTTCTTCAAATGATGGTCTTTTTATTATCGATCAGATAATGGCATCAACAGGGGTTATTCAGGAGTATATGTGAAAAAGTGGCTTATAGGAGGGATATTGATCGCAAGTTTTCTGACCGGTTGTCTGATGTGGCACAACATTGATAAATGGTTTAATAAAGATATCGAAGTTTTCTACGCCGGAGACGATAACTAAAACTCCTGTCAGTTGGCAACGGGTGTCATATCTTCAGGTATGGCGCCCGGAGCAGCCGGGCGCAAATTGTAGGTGTATAAATGTCATTTCATTAAAATTTTAGCGACAACATGGACAGTCACTACCGCGTGCTAGCGACCCTCTGAAGTCACAAGATGAATAAGCCAGTTTTTTGTTTCAGCGGTGACTGAAACATATTTTGCTCCTGGTGGGCTTACCGCCAGTTGCTGAAAAAGACAACGATGATGTAACTGTTGCAGAGACTGACGAATACGACGACCGTGAATTTTATTTTTGGCGACCATATTTCCTCCCAAAAGGCCGCCCGAAGGCGGCGCTGGGTTTGATAATGGAGAAGGGCGTTGGTCACTGCCATAACCAACCTGTATACATTAATGCAATTGATAATCATTATCAATTGTACTGGTGGAGAAAAATTGTAAAGATGAAGGGACAGCGGAAATGGCAATGAACGGGATGAGACTTTCGTTAACCACTTAAATTCGTGACTAAAAAAAGGCTTTTATAGACTTGAAAATGTTTTTCCCGTCCCTATGTAGTCAGTGGACAAGCAATGCTTGCCTTGATGTTGAACTTTTGAATAGTGATTCAGGAGGTTAATGATGGCACTCAGAACCTTGTCAGCACTTCCCGTGTTTGCTGATTCTCTTTTCTCTGACCGTTTCAACCGTATTGATAGACTTTTCAGTCAATTAACAGGAGATACGCCAGTCACTGCGACGCCAGCTTACGATCTGCAAAAGCGCGATGCGAATAACTATCTGCTTACCGTGAGCGTTCCTGGCTGGAAAGAGGAAGAGCTTGAAATTGAAACGGTTGGCGGCAACCTGAATATTACGGGTAAACACACTGAAGAGACGGTAGAGGATCAGACGCACTGGATTTATCGTGGTATTCGTAAGGCGGATTTCCAGTTGAGTTTTTCTTTGCCTGAACATGCTAAGGTGAATAATGCGAAACTGGAACAGGGCCTCTTGTTGGTCGAGATTTACCAGGAGATCCCTGAAAGCGAGAAACCGAAAAAAATTGCCATAGAAAGCAAACCAAAGGCGATTGAACATAAATCATAAAAGCATTAATGGAGGCCCGTTTAGACGGGCCTTCATTGTCTGTAGCGAAAAGTATCCCGTCATGCTTGTAGGCACAGATCGCTAAATATTATAGCCCTGACCTCTATATTATCCCGTGCCACTGACCTCGTCGCCATTGGACGGCGGTAAGTTGGAATTATCCGCGAGGTCAGTCCAATTTTTGTCCACTCTCGACATTCTGCCTGTTATGGGCGCGATACCTGAACATAAATTCGTATAGCGGTTGATCGTTTTCACCGCGTTGATGCTATTTCTGCTAACACTACTTTCATACGTAAAAAAGCTGATGCTTTTTACCTTATTTAATAGAGGCAGGTATGAAATTAGCGCTCGTCAATCGACAGGTCATTTTACCGGAAAGCGGAACCGAGTCCTTCCAGTGTCATGCCTCTACGCTTGTTCGCCTACCGTGCGGTACGCTCGTGGCCGCATGGTTCGCGGGGTTGCGCGAAGGAAGCGAAGATACAGCCATCTGGCTATCTCGCTATGAACATAATATCTGGACAACACCGCAGCGAGTGGCGGCACGCGAGGGGGAAGCGCACTGGAATCCGGTGTTATTTTACCCGTCGGATAAATTGTGGTTATTTTATAAAGTAGGCAGCGACGTACACGTGTGGAAAACCTGGTTTATCACCTCCAGCGATCGAGGATTTACCTGGAGTACGCCAGCTCCGTTGGTTAACGATGATATTTTGCCGCGCGGTCCCGTAAAAAATAAACTCCTGCTGGCATCAAATGGCGCCTGGATTGCGCCAGGGTCGATTGAAAGTCCTGAACGGTGGAGGGCATTTGTGGATCGATCCTCTGACGAAGGAAAACACTGGAATATCTCTTTTGTTCCGCTGGAGCCTGATAACGCTATTTCCGGGACAAACGTAGCGTTGTGGGATGGTGTAAAAAAGGGGATGTTGTGGGAATGTTGTCTGGAAAACCTCCTGCGCTGGGATGGCGTTATTCAGCCTACGCTGTGGGAGTCTTCTCCGGGGCATATCCATATGTTGTTACGAAGCACACGCGGGGCAATTTTTCGCAGTGATTCAATCGACTATGGCGCTACCTGGTCTGTTGCCCGCGCGACATCTTTACCGAATAATAATAGTGGTATCGATCTGGTTAGTATGCAGGACGGTACGCTGATTCTTGCGTTAAATCCGGTCAACGGCAACTGGGGAAAGCGCTATCCGCTTTCACTGATTACTTCCCAGGATAATGGCGAATCATGGCTACCGCTACTGGACCTGGAAAGTGACCGTGGTGAGTATTCTTATCCTGCTATTATTAGCGAGGGCGGCGTCGTACATATCACCTACACGTGGAACCGGAAAAATATCGTATATTGTCGATTACAAACGGTGTAAGGCGCTATCAGTCGAAACCGATAGCGCTGGAATAATAATGCCTTGCCCGGCGTGCTCTCTCACGCCGGGATGGCCGAATAGTCATGATTTACCGGGTAACATCCTTGAAAATGTATCGTCTTTTTGTATGTAATGGTGAAACAACGCCGCTGCTGCATGCATAGCAATCAGGAAATAGCCGATATTGGCCAGCATTTCATGAATACGCTTTATATCCGATTTTAGGGCGCTATCTGGCGTCAAAAATACCGGTACAGTAAAACCAAAAAAGCTCCAGCTTTTCCCGCCTGATGCCATCATCGCGACGCCCAGCAGCGGTAAGGCGAGAAAAGTGAGATAAAGCGCGATATGCATTAATTTAGCGGCTACGTGCTGCCAGTGAGGAGGGGGAGGCGTAATGACCGGATCCGGGTATTTGTGTTTAAGATATAACCGTAAAAACATCAGCGCCCAGACCAGAACGCCCATATCATAGTGCGTGTCTTTCATAAACAGGTAAACGCTGGAGCCTTTTGGCGCCCACCCCCGTAACTCAATAGCAGCATATGCGATGCCTGTCAGGAGCAGTGTTAACCAGTGAAGCGTTATTTGCAGTCTTGAGAAATGTGCCATTATTATTATCCTTTATTAACAACTGCTTGTAGGGTATGCGTAAAATCTTAACAGAACCTTAAAGCGGGGGCTGAGTCGCAAGGAACAGACAGAGATAGCGGCACGTAAAATGGGATAAAAAGCCGGCGGCATCGCCGGCTTACTGTTGTTATTGTCCTCTTACGACAACACAGGTTTTACCATAAAACGGATATGAGCCTGTAGTTTCATAATCAACACTCGACACTAAAGAAATATCGCCCGCTTTTTTCGCTGAATCAATAGATGCGTCGCCGGTATTTACAATACCCAATACCGTTTGCGCACACGCTTTACCGGTTTTGGTTGCCGGGAGACTCGTGGCAGTAATTGGCCCTTTAACATCCGTATATAAGCCAATCCCTGTCGGTGATGGTCCTGTAGCACACCCCGTTAAAAGAGAACCAATAAAGATAATTGAAAAAATGTGTTTTTTATTTGTCATGGGATTAGTCCATTATAAATTAATAGAAAACTTACCGTCCGAAAATGTCCGGACAGTCATTTAAAAAGTGGTGTATATTAAATATGCGATATTACTCTTTGCACCCTCCTGTTGATGTCGTACCTGATGGACAAATATCCGTTGAAGCCGGATATATTCCCCATGCCGTGTTTTTATAACTTGCGCATCCTGTCAGCAATGAGAACAGTACGGCTAAAAAAATCATCACGAGCCCTGGCGGCGTTAACATTTTTCGGTTGGACTCCATAGCATGTCATTTCATCGGGTTGCCATATGACTGGCGTTCTGCTGGTAAGTTTCATTAACGCCCGGTTCGTTTAATATTGGTTTAGGTTTAAAGCCAGGAAGCGCTAATTACGATACCTTCTTACGTTTCAGTACTGACTAATAACGTTGAGAAAATGAACAGCGTCGGATGGGAAGACGTAATACAGAATAGAAAGGAAATAAGAGAATAAGATGGCGTTAATTAACCCGGTATTCCTGGCGTCATTTCCCTTGCGTTTTATCCCCGTCAAAAGCGGCCTTTAGCCCACGTTGGCGCTCCCGACGTCTGTGCGTATGATGTTTTTAAAAGATCGTCATACTTTCTGTTCTGCGTCAATTTTTTCATTACAAATGCTCGCCATAATGCCGTCCTCAGGAGGTCTCCCGACGTTTATGCTGCGCCGGGAGAAACAAAAACAACGCATAATCTGGGACAAATTGATGATTAAAGGCAAACTGGCGCTCGTGACGTGCGCGCTGACTCTGGTATTCACTTCGTCGCTTTTCGCCGCGTCGGACACGGCAGACGGTCGTACCCTGAAGCTGGCCATTGGCCCTGAGCCAACGGAAGGCTTTGATCCTATGCTGGGCTGGAGCCACGGCAGCTACTTATTGCTTCATGCGCCGTTGCTTAAGCAAAACGCCGACATGAGTTGGGGTAATTTACTGACGGAAAAAGTGGATACCAGCCCCGACGGTAAAATCTGGACGCTAACCTTAAAGCCCGGGCTGAAATTCTCCGATGGCTCGCCATTAACTGCCGAAGATGTCGTTTTTACATACAATAAAGCGGCGAAGAGCGGCGGTAAAATTGACATGGGCAATTTTAGCCATGCGCGAGCGCTGGACGCACGCCGAATTGAGATGACGCTGAGCCATCCGCAGAGCACCTTTGTGAATGTACTCGGGTCGTTAGGGATTGTTCCGGCCAGCCGTTATGATGAAAAAACGTTCGCCCGCGAACCGATAGGCGCCGGTCCGTACCGACTGGTCAGCTTTCAGCCGGGTCAGCAACTGATCGTTGAAGCTAATCCCTGGTATGCGGGTAAAAAGAATGACTTTAACCGGCTGGTTTTTGTCTTTCTGGATGAAGATAATGCTTATGCCGCCGCGCGCAGCGGACAGTTGGGATTGGTGCGCATTGCCCCTTCTATGGCGGTGGCCCCGCAGCAGGATAATCTTAAACTCTGGGTACGCGATAGTGTTGAAAACCGGGGCATTGTCTTCCCGATGGTGCCAGCCGGTAAAAAGGATACTAACGGTTATCCTGTCGGCAACGATGTGACCGCTGATGTCGCTATCAGACGCGCAATTAACTATGCCATTAATCGTAAGCAACTGGCGGAACAGGTGATGGAAGGCCATGCGATACCCGCCTATAGCGCGGTGCAGGGATTGCCGTGGCAAAATCCTTCAGTGGTATTCAGCGATGGCGATATTGCAAAAGCGCGCGCCATCCTGGAAGAGGCTGGCTGGAAGATAAACCGTGCGGGCGTGCGTGAAAAAGCAGGTAAAGAAGCGCGTCTGACCTTATGGTATGCCAGTGGCGACAGCACCCGGCGGGATCTGGCCGAGGCGGTGCGCGCCATGTTGCAGCCTTTAGGCATTGTCGTCTCGTTGCAATCGGGAAGCTGGGAAACCGTAGAGCGCCATATGCACGCTAACCCTACGCTGTTTGGCTGGGGAAGTCTGGACCCGATGGAACTCTTCCATCACTACAGCGGGAAAGCCGCTGGTGTGGAATATTATAACCCGGGCTATTACAGCAACCCTGCGGTAGAAGCACATCTGAAACAGGCTATAGATGCGCCTGACTGGCAAAAGGCGATTCCTTTCTGGCAGCAGGTTGAGTGGGATGGAAAGCAGGGCGCGGGCGTCCAGGGCGATGCGGCATGGGCATGGCTGCTTAATATTCAGCATACCTATCTGGCCAACCCCTGTATTGATCTGGGAAAAGGCGCGCCAGAAATCCACGGTAGCTGGTCGGTGTTAAACAATCTTGATGACTGGACCTGGACCTGTCGGTGATGAAATTGTTCTTCAGTCATTTTTTGCGGCTGATTATTCTGTTGGTGCTGGTGGCTGTCGGCACCTTCATTTTGCTTAGCTTTTCGCCCGTTGATCCTATCCGTGCTTATATTGGCAACGATCTGCTCCATGTTCCGCCAGAACAATATGCGCGGATTGCGGCGCGCTGGGGGCTTGACCAGCCGCTGTGGGAGCGTTTCGGTCACTGGTTTTGGCGTCTGCTCCAGGGCGACATGGGGTATTCCATGCTGTTCAACATGCCTGTCGCCAGCGTGATCCGGGAACGTTTTGCGACGTCATTCGCGCTGCTGGCAGGCGCCTGGCTATTGTCTGGTGTGCTGGGCGTAACATTGGGTTTTCTGGCCGGACGTTTTCTCCACCGTTGGCCGGATAAGATGATTTGCCGTATCAGCTACTTATTGTCATCGTTGCCCACTTTCTGGATAGCAATGCTGTTGCTGGCGCTGTTTGCCGTCCGCTGGCCGGTATTACCTGTTTGTTGCGCCTGGGACCCCGGAAATAATGCAGGAACAGCTCTTTTATCGGAACGTTTACGCCATCTTGTGTTGCCGGTATGTGCGTTAAGTCTGTTGGGCATGGGGCAAATTGCGCTGCATACGCGAGAAAAAATAGCCAGCGTAATGAAGAGCGAATTTATTCGTTTTGCGCGTGCTCAGGGGGATAAAGGATGGTCGCTGTTATGTCACCAGGTGTTACGTCATGCGATTACCCCAGCGCTCTGCTTACAGTTTGCTTCTCTGGGCGAACTGATGGGGGGGGCGTTACTGGCAGAAAAAGTCTTTGCGTATCCGGGGCTGGGACAGGCCACTATCGATGCCGGCCTGCGTGGCGATGTTCCGCTGCTCATGGGGATCGTTTTATTCTGTACGCTATTAGTGTTTGCCGGAAATACGATTTCAGTCTGGCTTGTGGTGGTGCTTAATCGATCGCTGGAGCGTCCCGATGCTCTATAATCCTGCCCCGACGTTGTTTCGTCTGATCCTCTCCGT
The DNA here is from genome assembly GCF_017572025.1 of Salmonella sp. 32020114201800008SM. Classification (NCBI taxonomy): domain Bacteria; kingdom Pseudomonadati; phylum Pseudomonadota; class Gammaproteobacteria; order Enterobacterales; family Enterobacteriaceae; genus Salmonella; species Salmonella sp. 32020114201800008SM. The sequence continues at coordinate 197,778 of NZ_JAGEQM010000001.1, forward strand.
TACCTGTCTGCTGTTTATTGCCGGATACGGTTATGCCACGTTGAGCCAGCCGCCAGAGGTTAATCTACTTGCCCGGCATCTGTCGCCTGATATCCAGCACTGGTTTGGCACCGATAATCTGGGGCGTGATGTATGGCTTCGTTGCTTTCAGGGGGCCTTCACCAGTTTACAAATTGGCGTTGGCGCCGCGCTGTGCAGCGGCGTTATCGCGCTAGTGATGGCGGCAGCGGCGCGCATTCATCCCCGGCTGGACCTCCTGATGCGGCTGATAACCGATGCTATGCTCGCCATGCCGCATTTACTTTTGCTGATCCTTATCTGTTTTACGCTCGGCGGCGGTAAAAGCGGCGTCATTGCGGCCGTGGCGTTAACGCACTGGCCCCGTCTGGCGCTGATTCTGCGCGCCGACGCGGAGCGGGTAGCGCAGAGTGACTACCTGACATTGACCTATCGTCTGGGGCATGGACACCTTTATTGCTGGCGATATCACTATTTTCCGGCGCTATTGCCGCAATGGTTGACGGGAACGTTATTGATGTTTCCTCATGCGGTATTGCACAGCGCGGCGTTAAGTTTTCTGGGGTTTGGGCTGGCGCCGCATGAGCCTTCGCTGGGGCTGTTGCTGGCAGATGCGTTACGGTTTATTAGCCATGGTAACTGGTGGCTGGTGCTGTTTCCCGGCCTAATGTTATTCACGCTGGTGATGCTCTTCGATCAGTTTGCGCGCGCCATTCAGCGGCTGTGGCTAAGGAGTGACGTATGCTAAGTTTACAACAGGTTACGCTGGAAAGCGCGCGTTATCGCTGGTATGGCACGAGACGCTGGTCGCCGTTATTACAGAATGTCTCTTTTGATATCGCACCCGGCGAAATGGTGGCATTGGTTGGCGGCAGCGGGGAGGGAAAAAGTCTGCTGCTGCAATGCCTGCTCGATCTGCTGCCGGAAAACTTACGCTTTCGGGGGGAGATTACGCTTGATGGCAACCGGCTGGACAGACATACCATCAGGCAGCTTAGGGGCAATACGTTTAGCTACGTGCCGCAGGGGGTACAGGCGCTTAATCCCATGCTGAATATCAGAAAACATTTGAACAGAGCATGTCATCTGACCGGACGCGCCTGGGATGAGACGCAGATGGTACAGCTATTACAGCAAAGCGATCTTGAACCGACAGTCCTGGAACGCTTTCCCCGCCAGCTCTCTGGCGGGATGGCTAAACGAATTCTGGCGTGCCACGCCTCGCTCAGCCAGGCACGTTATATTTTCGCGGATGAGATCACCGCCTGGCTTGATACCGCACTGGCAAACCAGTTGCTTGAGCACTTGCGAGGTCTCTGCGGGCGGGGATGCGGCGTGCTGTGGGTGACTCATGACCTGCTGCTGGCGGCGCGGTATGCCGATCGCATTGTGGCGCTGCATCAGGGTTATATCACGGACAATATCCGCTGCGAGCAGTTACAGCCGGAAAAGATGAGTGAACCGTTAAAACGGCAATGGCAAGCATTGCCTGAACTAAACCCGTTATTTATGCCGACCGGAGAGGGAATAGAATGCTAAGCTGCCGCGACCTCGTTATTCGTCAGGGCGGGAAAGTCTTATGGCAGAACCTGACGTTTACGATTTCTGCCGGTGAACGGGTAGGAATTCATGCGCCAAGCGGAACGGGGAAAACAACGTTGGGGCGCGTCCTGGCCGGATGGCAAAAGCCGACGGCGGGCGACGTTCTGCTGGACGGCAGCCCGTTACCCCTGCATCAGTATTGTCCGGTACAGCTTGTTCCCCAGCATCCTGAACTGACGTTTAATCCCTGGCGAAGCGCCGGAGACGCTGTGCGTGATGCCAGGCAGCCTGACCTGGAAACGATGAGGCGTTTGCATGTGCAGCCCGAGTGGCTGACGCGTCGGCCAATGCAGCTCTCAGGCGGGGAGTTGGCGCGTATTGCGATACTGCGCGCGCTTGACCCACGAACGCGTTTTCTGATTGCCGACGAAATGACGGCGCAACTCGATCCGTCTATTCAAAAAGCGATATGGGGATACGTGCTTGAGGTGTGCCGCAGCCGTTCATTAGGGATGTTGGTGATTAGTCATCAGTCTGCGCTACTTGATCAAGTCTGTACCCGCCATTTACAGGTGGAATAGCCGCAAGTCGTTTCTCCGCATTGCCGTGTCGCCGTTAACGCACCGGGAACCCATGGGTTCCCGTTATTGTCGGCAGAGATTTTATTGCATGACGCGTTTATCTGCGTTTTTTGCATCAGCGGTATTACTGTAGTCCCTGGTCTCTTCAACCTGTACAGGAGCTCTGACGACCAGACTTGGCAGCGCCAGTTCGATATCATTCTCAATGAGTTTTTCAATAATACGGATATTTATCTCTTGCTGAATATCCATGTATTTATTGTAATCCGCGGTATTGACGATATGCACCACCTCATAGGTCAGCCGATCCTGACCAAAGGCCAGTAGATGGGCGCGGTCGAATTGTGTTTCGCCGACATCGGTAATAATCTTTTTCACCATATCGCCGATGAGGCGTAACTTTTCCGGCGGTGTCGCAGTGGCGACGCCAAAAGTAAACACGATACGACGCGTTTGCATTCGCTTATAGTTGTGTATGGTTTGCTGCAACAACTGCGCGTTCGCACAAACGATCTGTTCGCCGCTGAGGCTACGGATGCGAGTGGTTTTCAAACCGATATGTTCAATCGTACCGGCTACATCATTAAAGACGACGAAATCGCCGATCTCGAAGGGCTTATCGAAACCAATCGACAGCGAAGCGAAGACATCGCTCAGAACGGTTTGTACCGCCAGGGCAATAGCAATACCGCCCACGCCGAGGCTGGCTACCAGTGCGGTAATATCCACGCCGACGTTCGCCAGGATGGAGAGCAACATCATAGACCAGACGAGCACGCGCAAAATCATACCAAGAATGACTAACGTCACCGGGTTTTTATTGGAGCCTGGGGCATACAGTAAATGACGCATCCATGACTGTACGCCCTGATCAAGCCAAATCGCCATTTGAATCGCAACCACTAAAAACCAGGCGTGAGAGAGGGTAGAGAATAACCGGTCGGGCAGGGCGACAAAGCGCAGGCTAAAGAGAAATGCGGCAAAAAAGATGAGCATCTTACTGGTCTTTTTCAGCATCTCGAAAACAATAGGCCGCAGCCGCCCATGAGCATCATCCTTTTTATCCGGGCGTTGTAGCGCTTTATAGACCACATTAAGTAGCCAGTTGATGAGCCAGTAAGTAATGAGGGTGACGAAAAAAACGACCGCCAGATTGATCCAGAACGTCGTTGACATCAGCATCGCAACGATATTTAGTCGTGCTAAATACTCCATTTTACCTCCGATGAAAAGCAGATGAACATTACAGTATAGACGTCACATCACGGAGGCCGATTTCCGGCTTTACTATTGCTGTTTTATTCAGCACTTTTGTTCAAAAAGTATGAAAAAGAGGGGTAGCCGTTTGGCTATCCCGGCGTTTCTGTGCAGACTTATCTACTCCTCTTAATAAAATAAGGAGTCATTTATGCAACAAGAACATCGTGAGTGTATTGAGCAGTGTTATGAATGCGCGGCGGCGTGTGATATCTGCGCCTCTTCTTGTCTGCGTGAAGATAACGTCGAAATGATGAAGCACTGCATCCAGTTAGATATGCAATGTGCGGCCATTTGTCGCCTGGCGGCGCAATTTATGGCATTGGAAAGCGAGTACTCACAAAAATTATGCCGGCTGTGCGCGGATATCTGCAAAGCCTGCGCCGAAGAGTGTGCAAGGCACGATCACGACCATTGCCAGAATTGCGCGCGGGCATGCAGCCAATGCGCAGACGCCTGCCTTAAAATGGCCGCGTAATTTTTCTTCCGCCATTAGCTCAACCGGATAGAGCATAGAGCTTCTACCTCTAAGGTTCGGGGTTCAATTCCTCGATGGCGGACCAGTTGATATCAAAAAAGGCCACCTGCGCGGTGGCCGCTGAGTTTCTGTTGAAATAAATGCAATGTTATAATATAACAATCATCTTTCTAAGAAAGATGAGGGTAACGTTTTGGTGATTCATTTAAAAAAACTGACAATGCTTCTGGGAATGCTGTTGGTGAATAGTCCTGCCTTCGCGCATGGTCATCATGCTCATGGCGCGCCGATGACGGAGGTTGAGCAAAAAGCGGCAGCGGGCGTGTTTGATGACGCTAATGTACGCGATCGCGCGCTCACCGACTGGGATGGTATGTGGCAATCCGTCTATCCTTATCTGGTCAGCGGCGAGCTGGACCCTGTCTTCAGGCAAAAGGCGAAGAAAGACCCGGAGAAAACGTTTGAGGATATTAAAGCGTATTATCGCAAAGGATACGTGACGAATGTTGAGACGATCGGCATTGAAAATGGCGTTATAGAATTCCATCGCGACAATAACGTTGCATCCTGTAAATACAATTATGCCGGCTATAAAATTCTGACTTACGCATCGGGTAAAAAAGGGGTGCGCTACCTGTTCGAATGTAAAGATGCGAATAGCAAAGCGCCTAAATATGTTCAGTTTAGCGATCATATCATTGCCCCGCGCAAATCGGCGCACTTCCATATCTTTATGGGAAATACCTCGCAGCAGGCATTGTTGCAAGAGATGGAAAACTGGCCTACCTATTATCCTTATCAGTTAAAGGCGAATGAGGTCGTTGACGAAATGCTACATCATTAAGTCTGATTGCAATGTTAAAAGCTCGCTATGAATAGTGAGCTTTTTTTCTGCCGTTATGCCATATTTCTGGCAACCAATATAAAAAATACCTGCGCCCCCGGAGCGATGATGACGCTGTCCATACCGCCCTCGATTCAATGCCAAACGGAAGCGGCATGTCGCCTGATTACTCGTGTCACAGGCGATACGTTGCGTGCTATTCATTTATATGGTTCCGCTGTCGCGGGCGGTCTGAAGCCAAACAGCGACATTGATCTACTGGTGACAATATGCCAGCCGCTGACGGAGGCCCAACGCGCAACGCTGATGCAGGAATTGCTGGCGCTTTCATCGCCGCCGGGGGCGTCGGCAGAAAAACGCGCTCTGGAGGTCACTGTCGTGCTTTATTCGCAGCTGGTTCCCTGGTGTTTTCCACCTTCCAGGGAAATGCAATTTGGCGAGTGGCTAAGAGAGGACATTTGTCAGGGGATTTATGAACCAGCGCAGCAGGACTGGGACATTGTGTTACTGATAACCCAAATTCTGGAAACCAGTATACCGCTAAAGGGCGAACGCGCGGAACGGCTGTTCACGCCAGCCCCTGTGGCGCAGTTGCTGAAGGCCTTGCGTTATCCCCTCGACCTTTGGCAATCCACGGCAGATGTGCAGGGAGATGAGTATCATATCGTTTTAACCCTGGCGCGTATCTGGTACACCCTTTCTACCGGGAGATTTACCTCTAAGGATGCGGCGGCTGACTGGCTGTTACCTCAGTTGCCAGAAGATTATGCTGCTACGTTGCGTGCGGCGCAGCGTGAATATTTAGGTCTGGAGCAGCAGGACTGGCATATTTTGCTGCCTGCGGTCGTACGCTTTGTGGATTTTGCCAAAGCGCACATCCCCACGCAGTTCACATAAGATGCCCCAGGACGTCTGTCAGGTTGCGCAAACGGCGTTCCTCAACTACTACTTAATAGGTTCTCATCGCTGAAGTAAGCAGATGATCTTATGCGGGCCATCGAATGGATATTCCCACATGGCTCTCGTTTTGTTGAGGTGGATATGACTGGTTCCGCATCATCTGTTTTAAAGACAGATACAAGACTATTGAGCGAAAACCTGTTTCTTAATTATGGTCTGGAGTCCTTATTTAAGGACGTCGCAATAATAGCTGGCAACGTAAATTATATTATTTTTGATATCGACGATTACTACACCGTACAGCAGTATATTACTTCCACATTTAAAACGGTACTCATTGGAATTGTTACCCATAATGAATATAACTTTATTGATGAACATCATGCTATATATCGAATAAAGGTCGATGCCACTATTGCTGAGTGGCGCGAATTACTGATTTTGGCCGCTGCTGGTCAATTTTTTCCCAGGTCAGAGAAAGTCAGATTAACGGCGAATGAAAGAAATGTTTTGGCGATGCTTGTTAAAGGAATGGATATCCGACAAATAAGCTGTGAGCTGAATGTACATTTAAAAACTATTTACTCAGTACGCTACCATGTTCTGACTAAATTAGGTTGTAGAACAGTTCTGGATTATCAAATACTGTCCGTTTCTAAAGCCTTTACGCACTGGCTTACAATAAATAATGTTGATAATGTAATTTCCCGTGTAAATAGTAAGGTCATTGCTTAATAATGATTTGCTTCTGATGGCGTTTAGGTTCACTATGCTTTCTTACATCATCATGAGGCCAGACAGGCATGGCTACTTTTAGTATTAGCGCAATGGCGGCGCAGTGTGGTGTCACAACAGCAAATATCAGGTCCTGGGAACGCTATGGCCTGCTTCAACCTACCAAAGATGAAGCTGGCAATCGCTTTTATTGCATAGAAGATGCTATCAGAATACAGCATATTATCGACGCGTTAAGCAAAGGCTTTTCATTAAAAGAGATTAAACCTGCCCTCTATGGTGAAGAAACGCATTGCCGCTCGGGATGGTTATTCTACCAGGAAGAGATTTTAGCGCAGTGTAGAAAATTCGAACCCGCCAAATTGCGAAAATTACTCTGGCGTTATGGTCGGGAAATTCCGCCGTGTATCGTCATTGAGTCAATACTGCGTCCTTTACGGCTGTGGTTGTCCGCAGGCGATGATGATGCACGCCGATTTGAAAAGGCATTACTGGATACTGCGATTATTGAATACGCCACGTTCCAGCTAAGTAGCGTACGAAAGGCGCCAGCAGGCACAATGCTTATTGCTGCGTTTTCGCTGAACGACCCCATTGAGCTATGGCTGGAAACGATTAAATATTGTAGTGAAGGTATGCGAGTTGAAGTCATCCCCTGGCAGGCGCCGATGCCCGATCTTTTATCAACGTCTTTCGAGCATATTGTTTTGTGGCATGATGAGACATTAACTCCCGCGCAGGAAAATCTTATTCAGGCTTTAAAAGAATCGGGTAAATTTAGTCTTCATGTGAAAAATGGCTCAGGCTTAACATTACTGCCAGCCGTATACCGGCAGCATGAGATGCCCGAAAGCATGCAGCATGTTGCACCGCAAATCCATGCAAACGGCTACGAAAAATCAGGCACCGCACGTTGAGGCATCTGCATTATTAACGAACAGGGGAGGAGTAACCCCTCCCTTGTTTATACCCTTCATACTTCAAGTTGCTTATGTGTTGGCTACGGATTACTCGGCCCATCCATAGGCCTCGCCCTGACGGGCCGTCGCAAGCGACGTTCAAATCTGCTCCCGGCAGATTTGTCGTTCACCCCAGTCACATAGTTATCTATGCTCCTGGGGACTCACTCCCTTGCCGCCTTTAAGCAACTCGAATTATTTTGGGTATATATTAGATGTCGTCAGGTGTCTGAAACAAAACGGCTTCTAAGGCATTACGGTAAATATCAAGCTGCACTACGTCTTTTTCTGTTTCCAGTTTTTCAATAAGTTTGGCGATGATATCCTTATTTGAGACATGCTGCTGCGATTGCAATAGTTCGTAAGTAATTTCCTGAATAGCTCGCTGTTCACATAACATATGTGCAGAAAAAGGATTGCCAGTACTATTTTGTTCGTTGACTAGTGTAATGGTAGTCATATTTCACCATATTCGATGTAAATTGAAGCCGATCTCCCTGAGCGGGGGAGAGAAATTAGTGACCTATTAAAGTTAGACCTATATCATAAAACTGTAATAAAAAATCATAAAAACGTGATATGCATCACATTTGTGTGATTTGTTGTATATTTTATACACTTTAAATGAAGGTGAAGATTCCGCAGAATCAACGGCCTGTTCTTTCTATCACTCCAGTTTAAACGAATAAGCATTAATACCCATCTGTAATAATTACTTAATGTTATCTTAATAAAGGTAAATTACTGTCAAGCCTCCGTAAAAGGAGGTTGATTAATGATTCGTCATATCGCCATTTTTCTTTGTTCTTTATTGATGTGCAGCACCACTTTTGCCGATTCGGTAACGTCGGTATCGCTTGGCGCGCTCTTAACCGCGCTCAATGAACGCATGTTATTAATGAAAGATGTGGCTGCTTATAAAATGAAGCACCATCTGCCGATAGAGGATTTCACGCGTGAAAAAAATGTTTTTGCCGAGGCTGAAGAAGAAGCGAAAAATAACGGTCTGGACCCGCATTCGATAATCCCTTTTATTCGTTCGCTAATGGATGCCAGTAAAGCGATACAGTACCGCTATTTAGCGCAGTGGCGAACCGGCCCAGGACCCTCCTTTCCGATACAAACCTTGTCGGTCACCCGGCAACGTATTCGACAACTTGATAATCAAATGTTGATCATCATCAGCCAGCGCTTGATGGTCGGCGCTTTCAGCCACGAGGATATTGTGTGGCTGAGAGCGAAGTTTAATGCGCCGAATCTGAATGAGAGCGATATCAGTGATGTGTTGGCAGCCCTATCTTTGGTACGACGCGCGCGTTAATTCCCCATGAGGAAACGTGGGCCAATACCTGGTGATTGCCTGCGGGGGGCGCGATACAAGAACGTTTTTGGGTGATGTGGATATAAGCGTGGCGGAATAGCGGCCTGGAGAGACGTGGTTTCGCTTCCCATCTTCCGGTGCATTCGTTAGCATACTGTTTCGCAGCTAAGCGTAAATGTTTTCAGGAAGAGGTTAATGTGTTCGCGGAGTATGGTGTTCTGAATTATTGGACGTACCTGGTTGGGGCGATTTTTATCGTTCTGGTACCGGGGCCGAATACGCTTTTTGTGCTTAAAAACAGCGTGGGACGCGGGGTTAAAGGAGGATATCTTGCCGCATGCGGCGTGTTTATCGGCGATGCGATATTAATGTTTCTGGCGTATGCGGGCGTGGCGACGCTGATCAAAACAACGCCGGTTCTGTTTAACATTGTTCGCTATCTCGGCGCGTTTTATCTGCTCTACCTTGGCGCAAAAATCCTTTACGCCACTCTGACCTCAAAAGGGCGTGCGGCGACGGAAACGGTAGTTCCTTTTGGCGCTATTTTTAAGCGTGCTTTAATTCTTAGCCTGACGAATCCTAAAGCCATACTTTTTTATGTTTCCTTTTTTGTGCAATTTATTGACGTTACTGCGCCGCATACTGGGGTGTCATTTTTTATTTTGGCCACCACCCTTGAAATCGTCAGTTTTTGCTATCTGAGCTTTTTAATTCTTTCTGGCGCTTTTGTAACCCACTATATTGGTACCAAAAAGAAACTGGCAAAAGTGGGCAATTCTTTGATTGGCCTTCTTTTCGTCGGGTTTGCCGCTCGCCTGGCAACGCTCCAGTCTTAACCCTCCCGGACCCGTCGACAACGGCGGGTCATTGCTCTCCTTTCGGTTTTATCGCGTGGAAAACAGCAAAATAGTAACCAATAAATGGTATTTAAAATGCTGTTTTTGGAGCGTAACCTTTTTACGACAGCGATGAGATTATCGTTGAGTAACCTGCGTGAAGAGGGAAGCAAATGCGGCAAATTCCACAAAATCATATCCATACACGTTCCACGCCCTTCTGGAACAAAGAGACGGCGCCTGCCGGAATTTTCGAACGCCACCTTGATAAGGGAACGCGACCCGGCGTTTATCCTCGCCTCTCGGTGATGCAGGGGGCGGTCAAATATCTCGGATACGCTGATGAACATTGCTCTGAGCCGGAAGAGATCATGGTGATCAATGCCGGCGAGTTTGGCGTGTTTCCTCCGGAAAAGTGGCACAATATTGAGGTCATGACGGATGATACCTATTTTAACATCGACTTTTTTGTCGCGCCGGAAGTACTGATGGAAGGGGCGACCTCACGAAAAGTCATTCATGCCGGGAGAGAATAATAATGGGAAAAGCTACTTATACCGTCACGGTCACGAATAATAGCAACGGCGTCTCTGTGGACTATGAAACGGAAGCACCGATGACGTTGCTGGTACCTGAAGTTGCAGCAGAAGTTGTGAAGGATTTGGTCAATACCGTGCGTTCCTACGATACCGAAAACGAACACGACGTTTGCGGTTGGTAAGGATCTTGTAGTATCTATTTGATATAAAGTGATTTTTTAAATCAGAAGCCGCATCGCGCGTCGCCAGCGTGATGCGGTTTTTGCGTATTGAAAAGCGCTGTTTATTTACATCAGACATGGGTTGAAAAGAAACATTAAGAAAACATTAAGAATATCGCATTGTTTGCTAATGAGAGCGTATTCATAAAACTTATGATTGGGTATTAAAAACCAGAAGAGTCTTATAATCATGAAACTCGATACCCGATTAACTTCGTCAGCACTTACTCTTGCGCTTGCCGCTGTGGTCATCCCGTTTACGGCGGACTGGCAATTGCCTTTGCTTAACGGCGTGGTGGTCCGATGGATTGAAAACGGACAAGCGTTATGGTTACTGTTTGGGGCGCTATTTACCGCCTGGTATATACGGCCACTTTCCCGTCCCGAAGGGGCAAAGCAGTTTTGGCTATGGGCTGTTGTCTGGTGGGTGGTGCTGTTGGGTAGAAGCACCAGTTGGGGGCGTGACTATTTCCCTGACGAGCCGCGTATGCTGTTCAGAACGATTTCAGTGATATTAATTGCTGCGTTAGTCTTGCCAGTCCTGTTTTCTGCCGGGCTCCGTAAGGAGATTGTTCGTCGTCTGCGGGACGTTCCTCTGCCATTGTGGCTGTTTGCCGTGACGGCATGTTCATATCTGATTTCCGACACTGTCGAGCATCATCGGTGGTTGTCGCCGATATTCCTGCATAACGCTCGTTACACGGATTTGATTGAAGAGCTTTATGAAGTGCCATTTATGATCGGTTTGTTTATGGTGACCGTGGGTTTTATGCAGCAGGACAAGCAGGATGAATGTACTGCGCTGGAGATGACCCCGTATCACGCAAAATAGCGCGGCTAAAAAAAGACCATGAATTCGACATGGGGTAGATAGCGGTTAGCAAAAAAAGCCCGCACTCGGTGAGGCGGGCAAATAATACTGGAAGCAATGTGAGCAATGTCGTACCGAACAGGTGGGTTATAAACTCAACTACTCGGCGTTGATAAAGATAATCGTTATCATTAATGATTGCAACCCTGATATTTATGCGCTTTTATCCACGGCGCTAAAAGGTGATGGATATCACAAACTTCACTTTCCTGACGATGTGCTATTCTTTTTAACGGCAAATAAACCGCTAACGTTAAGACATAAGTGAGGAAAAAATGGGCATTCTTTCATGGATTATTTTTGGACTTATTGCGGGTATTTTGGCTAAGTGGATCATGCCAGGTAAAGATGGCGGCGGATTCTTTATGACGATCATTCTGGGGATCGTTGGTGCGGTAGTCGGAGGATGGATCAGTACGTTCTTTGGCTTTGGCAAAGTGGATGGTTTCAACTTCGGCAGCTTTGCAGTCGCGGTGATCGGCGCGATTGTCGTGCTGTTAATCTACAGAAAAATCAAAAGCTAAACGCAGAACTTTCAGAGATAATAAAGGCTACGACAGGTAGCCTTTATTATTCAAAATGAATTTACCACCAGCCCAGTTCGGTACCCGCCACCGCAATTAGCGCGATGCCCATCAACACCATCGTTGTTTTCCTCATGGTTATGCTCCCGGCGCGGCGTAACCGCCAATAAAAAACCATGCCAAAAATAATATTGCCGTAATGAAAATGACGACAGGGAAGAGGATACCCACTCTCATGCTATTACCTTCACTGTTCAGGGGGCGCCAGAATAGCAGGGTTTTCTCAGCGACAAAAGGTCGGTTGCTTTGTGACAGGGCGTGGCTATTACTGACTTAACCCGGGATAAACACCCGCTAAAGCGCTGACAGAAAGTATGGAAATAGCGTACCCGCCAGGTTATCCTGGACAAAATATCGCTTTAAGGAGTCGTTATGAAATTTACGTGGATTGCGTTGCCAGGCGTATTGCTGCTGAGCGCTTGTTCATCGTCGCAACCCAACGCCCCCAGGCCGCCGCGCATTGGGATGCCTAATCCGGCAGCCGTCTATTGTGAGCAACAAGGCGGTACGCTGATGCCGGTGCAGACCCCACAAGGCGTGCGTTCCGATTGCAAATTGCCCAATGGCGAAATCATTGATGAGTGGACATTATGGCGCAGAGAGCACCCTGATACGAAAAAGTGACAACCTGCGGTCCGACGGGATATGATTAAGAACAATCTGATAATGAGTTTCATGCGGCGCAAGAAAATATGTTTCAGTTAAAGCCGGGCGCGTTGGCAATAGTTATTGGCGCTAAGACAACCGCCGGACGGCGGAATATTGGTAAGTCGGTTGAGCTATTTTGCCTGTGCCAACCCGGAGATGAATTCATTAACCCGGTAAATGGACACGTCACCTTACTGCCGAAAGAAGCGCCTCGGGCGCTGTGGCTGGTCACGGGCGATGTAGCCTCCGCCGATGGCCAGCACGGTTTTGCCTGGGTGCGGGCAGAACATTTGATGCCGTTGTCCCCGGACAGACAACCAGGCCAGGCGGCGGCACGACAATCACAGCTCTCGTAGCCACTCTGCCAGCACAATGGCATGGTTCTGGCGAGTATCTTTAGCGGCGTATAGCAACGTTAGCGGCTGGTGTCGGGCAATATCCGCCAGCCGTTTGCCTTCGTGATGCTGTTGCGCAAGTTCTGCCCGGTATTGCTGCGCGAAGTGGTTAAAATCAATCAGTTCGCTATGAAAGGCTTTGCGCAATTCGGTGGAGGGCGTAATGGCCTTATTCCATTCATCATAGACCAGCGCTGCTTTTTTAATGCCGCGTGGCCATAGCCTGTCAACCAATACCCGATAACCATCGTCTTTTTCCGCCGGGAAATAGACGCGCTTACACTGGATTCGCATTTTTCCCTCCTGTGATGGTGTCGCTTACGGTACTTTTGTCGGATAGCGGTAATGATTTTAATGGATCAGGCCTGATAAACGAAGCGTCATCAGGCATTCAAGTGGGTATCAGGTTTATTTATGACGCTATCTCTCGATCGCGTCCGGCGTAGAGGCCGAAAATCGCCATGATGATAGCCAGAACCGTTACGCCCGATAGCGGCAGATACCAGCTACCGCTGGCATCATGAAGTTTTCCCATGACGGGCGGCCCACATGCCGCCAGTAAATACCCGACCGACTGCGCCATGCCGGAAAGCGCCGCCGCCTGATGCGCCGAACTGGCGCGCAGGCCGATAAACGTCAGGCCGAGGATCATCGTCGCGCCTGAACCGAAGCCGAACAGTAGCGCCCAGATGATCGCCTGGCCCGGCACAAACCAAAGCCCCGCCGCGCCCAGTGCGCACAATAGTGAGACCAGCGCGGCAATCCAGCGTTGATCGTTAAAGCGATGCAAAATAAGCGGAATGGCTAACCCAGGCGCCGCGGTCGCCAGTTGCAGCAGGCCATGTAGCGATCCTGCCTGTGCTTCGCTGTAACCGTGGCTGATGAGTATTGTTGGTAACCAGCCGATAATCACATAATAAATCAGTGAGTTAAGTCCCAGAAACAACGTAACTTGCCAGGCTAAAGGCGAACGCCAGATACCGCGTTCATGGAATGCCCGGGAGCTACTCAGGTTAGCTGAGCGGGTAGTGCGCCACTGCGGCAACCAGATAAGAAACGCCAACAGCGGAAACAGCATCAGCATTAACAGCGCGCCGCGCCAGCCAAAACCGTGCAACGCCAGCGGAACCACCAGCGCAGACCCCAACGCGGCGGCGGCGCCCATCGTCAATGAGTACGCGCCCGTCAGCCTGGCGACATGTTGTGAAAAATCGCGCTTAATCAATCCTGGTAGCAGCACATTACCCAGCGCGATCCCGCACCCAATAATGGCAGTTCCGGCAAATAACAATGCAGCGGAGGGCAGGGAGCGGAGGGCAATACCCGCGCAAATCAGCAGCATTGCGGCAAACAGACTACGTTCCATCCCGAACCGGCGCGCAATACCGGCCGCCAGTGGTGAAACCAGTGCAAACGCCAGAAGCGGCAAGGTTGTTAGCAGGCCCGTCTGGGCGGTGGAAAGACCGTAATCCGAACGGATTGTCTCCAGCAACGGCGCAGCGCCGGTAAATGTTACGCGCAGCGTAGTGGCTATCATCAAAATACCGGCAATCAGTAAAGCGCCCTGTTTGCCGCGTGGTGAAAGGGCTGTCGTCATCGTTTTCTCATCTCGTCAGGCGAGGCGATACCTTAACAGTTTTTACTGTTTGGATGAATCAAGCTAAAATGACAATTTATCGCTAAAATCGGACAATATAATGATTGGCCTGAGACTGGACGGTTACGATCCCGACCTTCACCACGATGCTGCTGTGGCCTTTTGTATTCGCGCCAGGGATGATGAACTGTTTAGCCCTCGCCATCAGCATCGCAAGGGACAGTTGATTCTCGCTCTGCACGGCGCGATCACCTGTGAGGTGGAAAATGCGATGTGGATGGTTCCGCCCCAGTATGCCGTCTGGCTCCCCGGCTCGCTGCCGCACAGTAATCATGTGACCGCAGGGGCGGAGCTGTGCTTTTTATTTATTGAACCTGCGGCGGTCGTCATGCCGGAGCGTTGCTGCACGCTGAAAATTTCGCCGTTATGCCGGGAGTTGATTTTGTCGCTGGCGCGCAGAACCGATTCCGAAAGAGCGCAAATGCCAACGCAGCGCCTTATTCAGGTGTTGTTTGATGAACTGCCGCAGCAGCCGCAGGAACAATTGCAATTACCGGTATCGGGGCATCCGAAAATCCGCCAAATGGTTGAGACAATGGCGCAGGAGCCCGCGCGATGGAATACATTAGGGCAGTGGGCCAGCGTATTCGCGATGAGCGAGCGTAACCTTGCCCGGCTGGTCGTCAAAGAGACGGGACTAAGCTTTCGTCGCTGGCGTCATCAGTTGCAATTAATCCTGGCGCTACAAGCGCTGATCGCGGGACGTAATGTACAGCAGACGGCGCAAATGCTGGGTTATGATTCCACCACGGCATTCATTACCATGTTTAAAAAAGGCCTGGGGCAGACGCCAGGCCAGTATCTGACGGGCGAGTTACTGCTTCCCCACAATTAAAGAGACCAGCCCCGCCGCAATCAGTGGGCCGACCGGCACGCCGCGAAACAGCGCGACGCCAAGTACCGTACCGACCAGCAGCCCGGCGACGAGCTGCGGTTGGTTTCCCATCAGCGTAATGCCGCGACCGCCCAGCCAGGAGACGAAAACGCCGACGGCAATCGCGACCAGCGATTTCCAGTTCACAAAAGAGTGGATCAATGTGGAGGGCGGTAGGGTTCCGCTGGCGATGGGAGCCATTACGCCGATGGTCAGAATGATAATCCCGACGGTGAGTCCCTGTTTTTCAATCCAGGGAAAAAAGGTATTCAACGGGGTTACGCGGACAATAATCAGCACCAGAATTGAGACGGCGACAGTGGTGTTGTGGCTGATAAATCCCAGAGCTGCCAGTCCGAGCAGGATCAGCAGAGTGACATCAAACATTATGGTTTCCTTGCCAAAAAGTAAGCCTGACTACTTTACGCCCAAACGGCAAAGCGCACAGGCCTTTTTAACGATTGATGCGGATTTCAGGCAACTGCCTGAAAGACAATCTCTACGTGAAAAACGGCGTTGTCATTAAATTGCCATCAACGCCGCGTATTGCTAACAGGTGAACCGTCATTGTTGTCTTCCTGAGGATACAATTATGTACGATCCACCGTTTCTTGAAGCGCTGATGATTACGGCGTCGTTTTTCGCCATTTTTATCATTATCGTTGTGTCGGTATTGCTCCTTGAAGGGGGAGGGGACTAAGCCGTTGGCGATGACTGAAAGCGGCGGAAGACTGCCAGTTCTGGTCGGGCGATGCGCAGATAGTCCTGTGTATTCATAATGACTGATTTTTCCAGCAGGCCGGCATTAAAGGCAATTTCATCGAAACGCTCAAACAGGAGCGGATCGGCGACCAGTTTCAGATTAGGGTGAAAACTGAAAGGCGGGATCGCGCCAAAAACGCAGCCGGTCAGCATATCGACTTCCGCCGGGCTGGCAAGGGAAGCGCGTAAGCCGCCCAGATGTGAAGCAAGCTGAGAGAGGTCGGCTTGCTGATCGGCCGCCAGAATAGCAAGAACGTGCTGGTTGACGCCGTTGCCTTTGACTTTACAGACCAGCGCTTTTGCGCCCTGGCCCAGCGCAGTACCGCGTATTTCAGATACCGCTTCGCATTTTCCTACTGCTTCATGGCTCACCACACGATAGCGCGCGTTCTCCTGGGTTAATAAAGCCACTAAACGTTGGTGTGTAGCGACACCCTTCGCGACTTCAGTCATTTCGGCCATTTCTCACTCCTGGTGCAATATGAACATTTACTGCGAAGCACTATGATGAACGATGTTGTTTTTGTTGTTTGTTCAGATAGAGCTGCGCATCGGAAGCCTGGTAGGCATCATTAATCGTATCATTGGGCTGCATATTATAAATCCCGGCAGAAAAATGGACTGTCTTATCCGGTGCGATAATTTGCAGGTTACGAATAATACGCTCCGGCAGATGGATAGCCAAATCCGCCGCGTAATCAACAAGAATAATACAGAACTCATCGCCGCCGAGGCGAATGGCGTAATCGCTTTTACGAATCGATGTTTTAATCGCTTTCGCCAACAGGGTTATAATTCGGTCGCCTTCCTGGTGCCCCTGGGTATCGTTGATCAGTTTTAACCTATCGCAATCAATAGCGACAAATGTCACCGGCGTCCCGGTATTGACCAGGCGTTGCAGTCGCTGTTCCAGCACCGGTGTTAATATTTTACGGTTGTAAAGCCCGGTCATGGCATCGCTAATATTTTCGCGTGTGACGTTGCGATAAAGCCGAAAGTGCATCCGTACCATATTAAGCAGGAGCGCCGTTGCCAGTAAGTAAAAGGCCAGCGCTTTCCAGGACGAGACAAGGAAATAGGTTAAATCAAGGGACAACGAAACGCGCAGCCCACCAGGGATATCATGGCTATAATTCACATATTGAAACAGATTATTTTTGCTTTGATTAATAATAATTTCTTTTCCGGAGTCCATATCCTTTAGTGTTACGTTAAGATAACGCCAAACCAGCGGACGGTCCTGGGTATAAAAAATATTTTTTAAATTATCCTGGTTAACATCCACCATCACGATACCTTTTAACGTTCCCGCCAGATAGACTGGCGTTAAAAAGCTCATGACGTTTTCCTGGGTAATATCATCCATGTAAATACTTGAAATAACCGTACGGCCGGTAAAAAGTTTATCTATATCTTTTCTGTTAATACCCATTGTGCCTTTTTGTAAAAAAGTCCAACGATGCATGGCGAAGCGCCGTGAGTTGATTAAATCATAGAAATAGACATAATGTTTATTTAAATCAACGTAATAACGGAATTTAAGCTCCAGTGTGCCCAGCCCGTGACTGTGGTCGTCCTGCGAACGGTTGATGCTTACCGCCTGATCAAATGCAGGCAGTAAAAGGGCGTCATCAAGATTATCGGTACACTGTGTAGCGGCGGTTTGCAGGGTACCATGTAGCGCCGGATAATTATGCCGGGTCAGGTTGACACCGTGCGTACCGTTAATAGCCTCAAAGGCGTCGCAAAACGCGCGGCGTTTTTCTGCGGTGACGGGGTCTCCCGGCGCTTCAAAAGTTCGCATCAAATGTGCGGCGATGCTCTGATTCTGGTACTTATCGTACAAAAACGACGAATCGGCTCTCTCCATGATATAACGCATATAGGCATTCATTGCCCTGTCGCTGGCAATAAGTTCGTAAATCAGGAAGGACGATGTCAAAACGATGACGCTTGCCGAGATAAAGTGCCTGAGCGCTTTATGATGCAAATTCATGATGAACTACAGCCCTGAAAGTCGGATGCGTTAGTTTACCATAGCGATGAGAATTCCTCTAATAGACTGTTTAAAAATAAAACGTGTTGATGTTATGGAATAAAAATCATTCTCGGTTTAATTACGGCAATAATTCGATGTGTTGATATTTTCAATGGTTATTAATGGTAGCGAAAGTAAATTTTCAGGTAACGATGTTACGTTATTTCTTTTAAAAATAGGAAAACCATTATTATTACCGTGAAAGGAGCGTCGAGCGGTAAGGATAATTTAGTTATTCTCTTATTCCTGTAGGGGGAATGATGAAAAAGTTGAAAGAAATGGCTGCTATCTCGCTTTTTACATTATTGGCGGCGGGTTTTTCCGCATCGGTTATGGCAGACGACCAGGCGCCTGAAAGAGTTCCAGCAGCTGAAGTTAAGCCCGTTGGTGAACATGTACACTGGTGTACTCTCTTTGATCCAGATGGTATGGAGTTGCCGCCGTTGCCAGGCATGGAATGGCCGTGGTGTTTGTAATATTAACGCAAAGGCATAGCGCTAACGAATCAATTTGTAACATAGGCCAGAACAGCTTTATTCATGCTATACGCGAATAATGATATCAGTCGCGAAGGGTGAATGTTAAGTTGCTAATAAACCTGCCCGTAATAACAACGGGCAGGTTTAGGGTTATGCACTTTGATTGGCGCTCTGTTTCTGAAACAATTCGCGGAATACCGGATAAATATCCTCCTGATCGCGAATATGCTGCATGGCGAAGTTATCGAACGTCGCCTGCAGATGTTCATACTCGCGCCATAAGGTCTGGTGGGCGCGGCGGGTAATCTCGATATAGCTGTAATAGCGCACTACCGGCAGCAGCTTTTTCGCCAGAATCTCATGGCACAGCGGTGAGTCGTCGGCCCAGTTATCACCGTCTGACGCTTGCGCCGCATAGATGTTCCACTGACCGGGGTCGTAGCGCTCTTTAACTACTTCGTCCATGAGTTTAAGCGCGCTGGAGACAATCGTCCCGCCGGTCTCTTGCGAATAAAAGAACTCATGTTCATCCACTTCCTTCGCCTGGGTATGGTGGCGGATATAAACCACTTCGACGTTCTTATACGTTCGGCTCAAAAACAGATAAAGCAGAATGTAAAAACGCTTGGCCATATCTTTGGTTGCCTGGTCCATCGAACCCGAGACGTCCATCAGACAGAACATCACCGCCTGGCTGGAGGGCTCAGGTCGTTTTTCATAATTTTTATAGCGTAAATCAAAAGTGTCGATAAACGGCACCCGCTCGATTTTAGCCCGTAGTTCGGCAATCTCCCGACGTAACCGCTCCTCTTCAAGCAGTTGCGCTGGTTCGCTTTTGCTGATGGTCTCCAGTTCCGTTTCCAGCGCGTGCAGTTCGCGGCGTTTTCCTGCCGTCATTGCTGTACGGCGCGCCAGAGAGTTTTGTAGCGAACGTACCACGCTGATATTGGCCGGCACGCCGTTTGAGGTGAAACCGGCGCGGTGAGTTTTATACTCGTTAAGCTGGCGATGCTGGTTTTTTTTCAGATTAGGCAGCGCTAAATCTTCAAAGAGCAGATCCAGATACTCATCTTTTGAAATCTGAAAAACAAACTCATCCTGGCCTTCGCCGTCCTGGCTGGCCTGACCTTGACCGCTACCGGAACCGCCGCCGCCACCGCCTTGCGGACGCTCAATGCGATCATTCTGGATAAAGTGATCGTTACCCGGATGGACGCGATGGCGCAGACCGCCGCGCCCCTGATGAAACATCGGTTCGCTAATATCATCGGTTGGAATAGAGACGGACTCTCCGCTGTCGACATCGGTCACAGAGCGTTTATTAATCGCTTCGGAAATCGACTGCTTAATTTGTGCTTTATAACGACGCAAAAAGCGCTGGCGATTCACCGTGCTTTTATTTTTGCCGTTAAGACGTCGGTCTATGAACCAGGTCATATGCCCCCCGTACTGCCAACTGAGCGCCTGTTCTGTCAGTGCCGGATAGCGCTAACGCTTAGCCAGTCTACAGAACATTACTTTGTAGGCCCGGTAAGCGCAAGCGCCACCGGGCATTAACATCACGACGATTTACGCACGCGCAGGTACCACTCGCACAGCAAACGAACCTGTTTACGGGTATACCCTTTTTCCATCATCCGATCGACAAAGTCGTCATGCTTTTTCTGCTCGTCAGTCGACGTTTTGGCGTTAAAAGAAATGACCGGCAACAGCTCTTCAGTATTGGAGAACATTTTTTTCTCAATCACCGTGCGCAGCTTCTCGTAACTGGTCCAGTTTGGATTACGGCCGCTATTGTTGGCTCTGGCGCGCAGGACAAAGTTTACTATCTCATTACGGAAATCTTTCGGGTTACTGATACCCGCTGGTTTTTCAATTTTTTCCAGTTCGGCGTTCAGCGACTCGCGATCGAACAGTTGACCGGTATCCGGGTCGCGATACTCCTGATCCTGAATCCAGAAATCCGCATAAGTCACGTAACGATCAAAAATGTTCTGCCCGTACTCAGAGTAAGATTCGAGATAGGCCGTCTGGATCTCCTTGCCGATAAATTCGGCGTATTTCGGGATCAGGTAGCCTTTCAGGAACTCCAGATAACGCTCAGCTTGCTCCTGCGGGAACTGCTCGCGCTCGATTTGTTGTTCCAGAACGTAGAACAGATGTACCGGGTTTGCCGCCACTTCCGCATGGTCGAAGTTGAATACGCGGGAGAGGATCTTAAAGGCGAATCGGGTGGAGAGACCGTTCATCCCTTCGTCCACACCCGCATAGTCGCGATACTCCTGGTACGATTTAGCTTTGGGGTCGGTATCTTTCAGGCTTTCACCGTCATAAACGCGCATTTTCGAGTAAATACTGGAATTTTCCGGCTCTTTCAGGCGGGAAAGAATCGAGAAGCGCGAAAGCGTTTCCAACGTGCCCGGCGCGCAGGGCGCATGAGCCAGCTCGCTATGATTAAGTAGTTTCTCGTAGATTTTGATCTCTTCGGAGATTCGCAGGCAATAAGGCACCTTCACAATATAGACACGGTCGAGGAACGCTTCGTTATTTTTATTGTTACGGAAAGTCACCCATTCAGATTCGTTTGAGTGGGCAAGTATGATGCCATTAAAGGGCAGGGCGGAAATACCTTCCGTGCCATTGTAGTTACCTTCCTGAGTTGCGGTCAGCAAGGGGTGCAGCACCTTAATAGGCGCTTTAAACATCTCGACGAACTCCATGATCCCCTGGTTAGCGCGGCACAGCGCGCCAGAGTAACCATACGCATCCGGATCGTTCTGGGCGTGATGTTCGAGTTTACGAATATCCACCTTGCCGACCAGCGCCGAAATATCCTGGTTGTTTTCATCGCCGGGTTCCGTTTTGGCGATGGCAATCTGCTCCAGAATGGAGGGCCAGACTTTCACCACGCGGAATTTAGTAATATCGCCGCCAAACTCATGCAGGCGTTTGGCCGCCCACGGGGACATAATCGTACCGAGATAGCGGCGCGGAATACCGTACTCTTTTTCCAGAATCTGCGCGTCTTCCTGCGGATTAAACAGGCATAACGGATGATCGTTGACCGGACTACGCTCGCCGTTGGCGCTTAAAACATAAATTGGCACGCGCTGCATTAGCGATTTCAGCCGTTCAGCGAGCGATGATTTGCCACCCCCCACAGGTCCCAGCAAATAGAGAATTTGCTTCTTCTCTTCCAGCCCTTGCGCCGCATGTTTCAGATAAGAGACAATCTGTTCAATCGCGTCTTCCATGCCGTAAAACTCTTCAAACGCAGGATAGCGAGCAATAACCCGGTTGGAGAAGAGTCGGGAAAGTCGGGGTTCCTGGGCAGTGTCGACCATATTAGGCTCGCCGATAGCCATTAATAGCCGCTCTGCCGCGTTGGCATAAGCACTGCGATCTTGCCGACAAATGGTAAGAAAATCCTGCAGTGTGAACTCTTCGTCCTTGGCAGCTTCGTAACGCTGGCGATAGTGATCGAATATATTCATGATATGCCATCCTTTCGTTTTTTCGCACATGTTAAGAGCCGTTCATATGAATAGTAGAGGCTCCCGGAAGAGGTAGACTGAACGCCGTCTCTGCTAAGGGAAAAAAAGCAACTCTCATGCCATTTTATTGGTCAGAAGATCAACGTGTCCGGTGATACACCTTCTTAACATTAAGCGTAGATGGCATTTGCAAAACTTGCCTGTACGCGTCAGTGGATTTCGATGACATATCAATAACTCATCAGGTAGAAAAGGCTGGTGGATATCAGAAAAAGCGTTCCCGGTCACATAACGATCATCAGCCGATCATCTGAAAATAATCGGTTGTGGTGATATTAAACGGTTACATTGTGTAAAATAGTTGGGCTTACAGGTATTGGCGGTTACACTTTTGCCGCAGAACATTTGAATAAGGAATTATGGATTGTGACCAAACTTAAACTTCTGGCTCTTGGCGTGTTTATTGCAACATCCGCCAGCGTCGCGCACGCTGAAAGCAACCTGACGTTGGGCGCAGGCGTTGGTGTGGTTGAACACCCTTATAAAGATTACGATAGCGATGTTTATCCGATACCGGTCATCGCTTATGAAAGCGAAAACTTCTGGTTCCGTGGTCTGGGCGGCGGGTACTACTTGTGGAATGACAATGCCGATAAGTTGTCAATCATGGCATACTGGTCCCCGATGTACTTCAAACCGGGCGACAGCGATGACCATCAGTTGCGTCGTCTGGACAGGCGTAAAAGTACTATGATGGCGGGCGTTTCTTACGCGCATCACACCCAGTATGGATTCCTGCGTACCTCACTGGCAGGGGATACGTTGGATAACAGTAACGGTATTGTCTGGGATCTGGCCTGGCTGTATCGGTATACCAATGGCGGGCTGACCTTAACGCCTGGTATCGGGGTTGAATGGAATAGCGAGAACCAGAACGATTACTATTACGGCGTATCACGTAAAGAATCTTCGCGTAGCGGCCTGCGCGGCTATAACCCGAACGATAGCTGGAACCCGTATCTTGAACTTAGCGCTAACTATAATTTCGCCGGTAACTGGAGCGTATATGGTACTGCGCGCTACACCCGCCTGTCGGATGAAATTACCGACAGCCCGATGGTGGATAAATCCTGGACCGGTATCCTTTCTACTGGCGTGACCTATAGATTCTGATTGATTGAATTTGCCGGAAAAACCACGACAAAGCCTGCGTTATGCGGGCTTTGTGCTGTCTGAAACGCGAACATGACGGCTTGCATAAATGCGCTGTTGACCGGGTATGGCGCAGCCTTATGTGATTTATACTTTGTTACATCAATTTAAAAAACTAGCCTTTTATATGAAAAATCCAGGTGATTACAACTGCGCTAACAATTAGCGTAATAATTGTTGCAATGCTGGCTGATATCGCCCTGTCACGTCCCGCTTATGCTATACCCATTCTTCACAGCGAGTAAGACGAATGAGCATAGTATTCAATACCGTAGCCAAGCCCAGCGGCAGTCTGTGTAACTTATCCTGCAAGTACTGTTTCTATCTTGATAAACCCCGGGGGCAGCGCGTCATGTCTGACGATGTGCTGGAGACGTATATCCGCCGGGTAATTGATGATACGCCATCCTCAGAGGTCTCGTTTTGCTGGCAGGGGGGAGAGCCGACGCTATGCGGTCTTTCTTTTTACCAAAAAGTGGTGCGCTTGCAGCAACGCTATGCCAACGGCAAAACTATCTACAACAGTCTGCAAACCAATGGCGTATTAATCAATGAAGAGTGGGCGGCATTCTTTGCGCAGCATCAGTTCCTGATTGGTATATCGATTGATGGGCCGCAAGTCGTTCATGATAATTACCGGAAAACACCGTCAGGGCGGGCGTCTTTTTCCCGAGTCGTTAATGCTATCCGCCTTCTGCAGGCAAATGATGTCGAGTTCAATACGCTCACTGTCGTGAATGATGCGTCATGCCGTCATGGCAACGCTATTTATCATTTTTTGACGCAGGAACTGGAAAGTAAACACCTGCAATTTATTCCCATTGTTGAGCCGCTCGCGCAAAAAGCGCAGCGTTCTTTGACGTTATCTGACAATGAAGATTCGCCTTCGCTGATGCCCTTTTCCGTCACGCCTGAAGGGTGGGGCGCCTTTATGTGCGATGTTTTTGATCAATGGATACGTCACGATGTCGGACGCATATTCGTACAGCTTTTTGACAACTTACTTGGCGTCTGGATGGGGGAGCCCGCCACGCTTTGTACGATGCAGTCGACCTGCGGGCAAAGTTTGCTGGTGGAGCAGAATGGCGACGTGTTTAGCTGTGACCATTTTGTTTTTCCCGCCTATAAACTGGGCAATCTGCAGCAACACTCTTTAGAAGAAATGGCGGCCTCTCCTTTTCAGCAGCAGTTTGGCGCGGCTAAAGCAAACCTTTCTTCACGCTGCCAGAACTGTACGTGGCGCTTTGCCTGTCACGGCGGTTGTCCGAAACATCGAATTTGTATGGACGGCGGCGAACGGCAAAATTATCTCTGTAAAGGATATCTGGAGTTCTTTCAACATGTGACGCCCTATATGAATGTGATGCGTCAATTATTACTGAATCAGCGACCCGCCGCGCATATTACCCGCATCGTCGACATGATTGCAGATGACGTTCGTCAGTGACAAGAAAATCGCCCCCCTTGCGCGGTATGATGCCGGACATTACCGTAGGGTCTAAGAGTCCTGTATTGTTTTACCGTCGAGTGACATTGAAAAGGAAATGAAATCAGTGAAAAACGTAACGTTTTGCGGGCAGGTGACGCTTCCTGCCATCGGACAGGGAACATGGTATATGGGCGAGCGCGCGGATCAACGTCAGCGCGAGGTTTCGGCGTTGCGCGCGGGGCTGGATTTGGGGTTACGCCTTATTGATACAGCGGAAATGTATGCCGACGGCGGGGCGGAAAAGGTCGTGGGCGAGGCGTTAGCAGGGCGACGCGATGAGGCATTTCTGGTGTCAAAAGTGTACCCGTGGAACGCTGGCGGCCAGAAGATAGTTGCCGCCTGTGAAGAAAGCCTGCGTCGTCTGAAAACAGATTATCTCGATCTCTATCTATTGCACTGGACCGGAAGCTTTTCATTCGAAGAGACCGTTGAAGGTATGGAGCGGCTAATCGCGCAGGGAAAAATTCGCCGTTGGGGAGTCTCTAATCTTGATTATGACGATATGCAGGCGCTGTGGCGCATCCCTGGGGGACAGCAATGCGCGACAAATCAGGTGCTCTATCATCTGGCGTCACGCGGTATTGAGTATGATTTATTGCCGTGGTGTCAACAACAGCGAATGCCAGTGATGGCCTATAGCCCGCTGGCGCAGGCTGGCCGGTTACGTAGCGGTTTACTGAATCATCCGGTGGTGAATGAAATTGCGCAAGCGCATAACGCTACGGCGGCGCAAATCTTACTGACGTGGGTGATTGCGCATCCGGGCGTGATGGCGATCCCGAAAGCCGGAAGTACAGAACACGTGAAGCAAAATGCGGCGGCGCTTGAGATTACCTTGTCAGCAAACGAACTTGCCTTACTGGACAACGCCTGGCCTACGCCAAAAGGGAAAACCGCGTTGGATATGGTGTGACGCCGGATAAAATGTGTAAGTGCCGCCATCCGGCAGGTCATGCCTGATGGCGGCTGGCGTCTTCCAGAGCCTATAGCAACGCCGTTATCCATTCACTTTTAGCGTTTAGCGACGCAGATAGTCTGCGCCAGACGAGAGGGTTTTTCTTCTGTGGCTTGTTGCGGCGCAGTAGCGTAAACCGTTTCAACGCAGACAAACGTTTTATAGCCGTCATCCGGCATGTCGCCCATGCTGACGGACAACGCCGGGCCAGGATTCCAGCCTACGACGTTAAGGTGATGGTGGTGAACTACATCAATCGTGCGGTTTAATGTCGCATCGTGGATCACGCTACATGCTTCAGGATTGAGGTAAACGCGATCGGTACGGTCCGGAAAGGTTTGTATACCGTCGGTCAGGACACCTTCTTTAGCGTCGTTAACTTTATCAATAAACCGATCGCCGAGTCCGCTGACCTTAACGTTGGCGATGTCGCCAACGTTAAAATAGCTGTGGAGCGCGGATGTGGTTGCAAACTCGCCATGCGCTTCCAGTTCAATTTCACAGGTTTTGCCCACTTTAAAACGAGCCAGCAGCGTGAAATCGTGCGGCCAGTATTTCCGGGTGGCCTCACTGCTTTGCAGCTCAAATGTCAGCATTACGCCATTATCATCTTCATTATGCGCTTTTAGCGCCCACGGAAGATTACGCGCAAAGCCGTGTGACGGCAGACCCTGTTGAGCCGCAGGTCCAAACCAGGGCCAGCAGATCGGTACACCGCCGCGTAGCGCCACGCCGGTTTTGAAAGGCGTATTATTACTGAGCCACAATACCTCATCCTCGCCAACGGGTTTCCAGGAGAGAAGGTGCGCGCCCTGTAATGCAAAAGAGGCTTTAACCTGCGGATGGTCAACGACGATCAGATCCAGGTCATCAAGCTGACGACGGGAAAGGACAGGGGTAAGCTGTTCGATAACCGGGAGGGCAAAAATTTTATTAATCATTACGCAATCCTCTTAACCCTAAATAATTCGAGTTGCATGACAAGGCGCTTGTGCCTTGACCAGTGCTTGCGCTGGCCCGTAGAGGCGAGGCCGCAGGCCGAGTAACGCGGCAAGTGACGACAAATTCATCGGGAACGAATTTGAACAACCGTAGGTAACCTTCGGCCAGGGACATGGACATCCCTGATTCATCCCGATAAGTTCGACTTCCGTCAGTGATTCGGGTGAGAAAGCATAGCCAACACACCTGCAACTTGAAGTATGACGGGTATATCTTTAAGCAAAAAAAAGAGCGACCTGAGTCGCTCTTACCAATGACTGTGTCATCTCAACTTATTTGGAGATGTGAGCAATCAGGTCCAGTACTTTGTTGGAGTAACCGGTTTCGTTATCGTACCAGGAGACCAGTTTCACGAAGTTGTCGTTCAGCGCGATGCCTGCTTTAGCATCGAACACGGAAGTGCATACTTCGCCGTTGAAATCGGTAGATACAACGTCGTCTTCGGTGTAACCCAGCACGCCTTTCATTTCGCCTTCGGCAGCAGCTTTAACAGCAGCTTTGATCTGCTCGTAGGTAGCCGCTTTTTCCAGACGAACGGTCAGGTCAACAACGGATACGTTCGGAGTCGGAACGCGGAACGCCATACCAGTCAGTTTGCCATTCAGTTCTGGCAGTACTTTACCTACCGCTTTAGCAGCGCCAGTAGAGGACGGGATGATGTTCTGAGATGCACCGCGGCCGCCGCGCCAGTCTTTGTGAGACGGGCCGTCAACGGTTTTCTGGGTTGCGGTAGTCGCGTGAACAGTAGTCATCAGACCTTCGATGATGCCGAAGTTGTCGTTGATAACTTTAGCCAGCGGCGCCAGGCAGTTGGTGGTGCAGGAAGCGTTGGAAACGATGTCCTGGCCTTCGTATTTGTCAAAGTTAGCGCCTTTAACAAACATTGGGGTGTTGTCTTTAGACGGACCCGTCAGAACCACTTTTTTCGCGCCAGCGGTGATGTGTTTACGCGCGGTTTCGTCAGTCAGGAAGATACCGGTAGCTTCAGCCACTACGTCAACACCAACTTCGTCCCATTTCAGGTTAGCCGGATCGCGTTCAGCGGTAACACGGATTTTTTTACCGTTAACGATCAGATGACCGTCTTTCACTTCAACAGTACCGTCGAAACGGCCGTGAGTGGAGTCATATTTCAGCATGTATGCCATGTACTCTGCGTCTAACAGGTCGTTGATTGCAACGATCTCGATGTCAGAACGTTTCTGAGCAGCACGGAAAACAATGCGACCGATACGGCCAAAACCGTTGATACCTACTTTGATAGTCATATATTCCACCAGCTATTTGTTAGTGAATAAAAGGTTGCCTGTAAAATTACAAAAACCTTACGCAGCGTCAAGCGGAATCGTGTCAATCATTGCGACAAATCAATCCTCTGCACAACCTTTGCGCGGCTGATTCGCCTCACTCTTCCTTTCGGCTTGAAACCACATGGGGGCGCCGCCCCGAATTTTAAAGGGCAACCGAGATAATAATGTGACATCAGTCACGATTCGTGAGCCGCCATTTCGCAATGATCAAGTTTAGAACAAAAGTTGGTACTGAGGTGTTAATGTTTTGTTAGAATCGGTCAGGCAATGTGAGCACGTTTAAAGTGAGATGTGAGCAAATGGCTAACCAACCTTCAGCAGAAGAACTCAAGAAAAAATTGTCCGAAATGCAATTCTATGTGACGCAGGATCGTGGCACAGAACCGCCATTTACCGGACGCCTGCTACATAATAAACGCGATGGGGTTTATCACTGCCTGGTCTGTGATACGCCGCTTTTTCACTCCCACACCAAATACGATTCAGGCTGCGGCTGGCCTAGCTTTTACCAGCCCGTCAGCGAAGAGGCGATTCGTTACATAGACGATTTTTCTCATGGCATGCAGCGTGTCGAAATTCGTTGCGGTAACTGCGATGCGCATCTCGGACACGTTTTCCCGGACGGGCCGCAGCCAACCGGTGAGCGCTATTGCGTTAACTCGGCCTCGCTGGCCTTTTCTGACGAGAAAAACGGCGATCAACTGAAAGGCTGAAAAAACGATTCAGCAAATTATTCCACAGGAGCGGACACATCATGAATCTTGATGAGATCATTAACAGCATGACGCCGGAAGTGTATCAACGTTTATCCACCGCCGTTGAGCTGGGTAAATGGCCGGATGGCGTGGCGTTGACGCCGGAACAGAAAGAAAACAGCCTGCAACTGGTGATGCTATGGCAGGCGCGGCACAATACCGAAGCGCAACATATGACGATCGATACTCACGGTCAGATGGTGATGAAAAGCAAGCAGCAGCTCAAAGCGGATTTCGGTATTACGTCAAAGCCGATTGCGACATTGAAAATGCAGTAACGGGGAGCCGGATAAGAGGTAGTCGCCATCCGGTGGTTTAATTGCCAATGCGTTGTGCTTACCGGGCCTGCTCATTGCTGCCAGGCACAGGCCCGCCATATTTTTACGAATAACGCTTAATGTCCAGCGAGTCCGCCAACTGTGTCGCTAACTGATTATTGTCATCGGTGCCTTATTCCCAGAACATTGCGACAGCCAGCCCGCGCTTTTTAATCTGTTTTGTTAGAAGCGCTCTCCAGCCTGCGTTGAGCTTTGCCTGGTAGCGACGCTGACGTGACGTATCCGGCCCAAAGATCTATGCAATGGTCTCACCGTTGCGTGATGTATTGACCGGATACGATACCTGCTCCGCTACCTGGCGACAGCCTGGCCCTGCGTCTCTTCCCAGTCTGCCAGCGTATACAGCGTCGCGCCTGCCGCCGCCATCTCCATAAACGCGTGTGCGCTATCCTGCGGGTGAATATTCACGCCGCGACAGCCATCGGTGATAACGTTAACGGCATAGCCCAACTCTAGCGCATCCAGCACCGTAAATTTTACGCAGTAATCGGTCGCCAACCCCATCACGATAAGCTCGGTAACGTCATGCTCGCGAAGCCAGGTATCAAGGGTAGTTTTCTGCCGATGTTCGTTGTCAAAAAACGCGCTGTAGCTATCAATCAGCGGGTTTTCACCCTTATAGATACAGGCGTCAATCGCATGTTGGTTAAGCAGGGGATGTAACGCCGCGCCGTCGGTATGTTGAACGCAGTGATCCGGCCAGAGCGTTTGCGGCAGCCCGTCCAGCTTTCCCTGACTATAGGGTTCCGCCTGATGCTGGCTGGCGAAGCTGCCATGCTGCGCGGGATGCCAGTCCTGGCTGGCCAGCACCGGAATCTGCCGGGGCTGGCACCAGTCAATAAGAGCGTTGGCGATGTCGATGGTGCTGTCGCCTTCCGCTACAGCCAGCGCGCCGCCGGCGCAAAAGTCATTTTGCAAGTCGACCAGTAATAAGGCCCGGTTTGTCATTATCTTCTCCTTGTCGTCGGGATTTTTTAATCATCCGGCGTCAATTCACCACGCAAGTTTTGCGCCATCGCGCTACGAATCGCCTGAGTGTCCAGACCCTGGCTTAACAAATAATGCAGTTTGGTTAAGGTGGCTTCGACAGTCATATCGGCACCGCCAATCACGCCAGCGTGCGCCAGTGCATTACCGGTAGCGTACCCGCCCATATTGACTCGCCCTGACATGCATTGCGTCAGGTTAACCACCACGATGCCGCGCGAACTGGCCTCTTTCAGCTCCTGTAAAAACGCTTTATTTTGCGGCGCGTTGCCTACGCCATAAGAGCGCAGAATCAGCGCTTTTACCGGCTGACGCAGAAAGTTACGTATTACCTCGGCGGAAATCCCCGGATAAATCGTCACTACGCCTATCGGCTGCGGCGTAATAGGGTGAACGATTAATTCACCAGAACCGTAGGGCGCGGGAGGCGTATTTAAACGGCGAATGTGAATTCCTGCTTCCAGCAAGGGCGGCAGATTAGGAGAGGCAAAAGCGTCAAAACCATCCGCATGGGCTTTGGTCGTGCGATTGCCGCGGAACAGACGATTATTAAAAAACAGCGTTACTTCATTAATAGGGTAGTTGGCGGCGACATAAAGCGCATTCAGCAAATTAATTTGCCCGTCGGAGCGCAGCTCAGCCAACGGAATTTGTGACCCTGTCACAATGACCGGTTTGCCCAGATTTTCCAGCATGAAAGAGAGCGCCGATGCGGTAAACGCCATCGTGTCGGTGCCGTGCAGAATAACAAAACCGTCATACTCATCGTAGTGCGCTTTGATATCTGCAGCGATATGCTGCCAGTCTTCCGGCGTCATATCTGATGAATCCATCAGCGGGGCATATTCATGGATGGTAAAATCCGGCATCTCCGGGCGGTGGAATTCCGGCATCAGCGCCAGCTGACGCTGAAGATGCCCAGACACCGGGATATACCCTTTATCTGAGCGCTGCATACCGATAGTACCGCCGGTATAGGCAACGTAAATTGATTTCTTTTGCATGATAATGTTCAGTCGTGTCGCGAAGGACGTATTAATGATTATCGGATGGCGGCTATGAGCAGACGCCGCCATCCGGTATGGCTATTGATGAAGCATTAGCGAACGTTCGCGCAAGTCAAACAGAACGCATAACGGTTTTGCGGATCGTTAAATGCCGCCAGTTTATCCCCCTCGGCCTTCACCGTGTTGGCGGCGGAAACGAGCGGCGCCGGGAGCATCGCCTGAATGGCCTCCGGCAGCATGGCGCGTACTGATCCGGTCATACTGTCCATGACCATATCAAGGACCGTCGGTTCGTCCTGATAGTAATCAAGATGCCACTGTTTCAGTTTCGCCAGCTCCGCCGCTTTGGCGACGGCGTCGTCAAAGTCGCCGAGACTGTCCACCAGACCATTGGCTTTCGCGTCTTCTCCGGTCCAGACATGGCCTTGTGCGATTTTATCAATCTGCTCCGGCGTACGCTTACGCGCGTCTGCCACCAGCGTGATAAAGCGTTTGTAGCCGTACTCAATACTGAGTTGCATCATCTGCTGCACTTCCGGTGACAGCGCTTTGGTCATCGAAATATCCGCCAGCGGCGAGGTGGAAACGCCGTCGCTGTGTACGCCAATCGACGACAGGCTGTTTTCTACCGTATTGATGACGCCGAAGATGCCAATTGAACCCGTCAGCGTGCTGGGGCTGGCCACGATATAGTTTGCCGGCGTAGAGATCCAGTAACCGCCGGAGGCCGCCATGCCGCCCATTGAGACCACCACCGGTTTGCCAGCCGCTCTTGCCGCCGCCAGTTCGGCGCGGATAACTTCGGAGGCGTTGACGCTACCGCCTGGGCTATTGACGCGCAGCACAATCGCTTTCACTTTAGGATCAAGGCGTGCGTCGCGGATCTGCGATGCCGTAGTGTCGCCGCCGACATTCCCTGGCGTTTCTTCGCCATCCATAATCGCGCCATTGGCGAAAATAACCGCAATAGTACCGCCGGTATCCGCAGGCGTTTTCAGCGAATAATCGTAATAGCTGATCGCGCGATAGTTATTTTCGGTTTTGCTCCAGCCAAACTGCTTCGTCAGCGCTTTTTCAACATCTGCGCTGGAGGCGAGGGCGTCCACCAGTTTATGGTCGAGCGCATATTTGGCGGTGTCGCCGCCCACGCTAGTTAACCCGTCGATAATAGCCTGCGCGCCGGGGAAGAGTTGTTGCGGCGAAATCTGGCGATTGGCGGAAACGGTATGCAGGTAGTTCTGCCACAGTTCGCCTATCCAGCGGCTGTCGGCCTCGCGGGCGGCGGGCGACATATCGTCGCGGATAAACGGCTCGACGGCGGATTTATAGGTGCCGACCCGGAAAACGTGGGTAGAGACTTTCAGCTTATCCAGCAGCGTTTTGTAGTACAGGCCATTCGTAGCGAAGCCGTGAAGATCTACCTGACCCTGTGGGGAAAGCCAAATTTTATTGGCGAAACTGGCGAGGTAATACTGACCCTGGCTGTAGTTTTCACCCACGGCGAAAACCGGTTTGCCGCTGTCGCGGAATTCGCGCAGCGCTTTACCGATATAGCGCATTGATGGCTGATCGGCGCCGGTGAAGTTTTTCAGATCCAGAACGATACCCGTGATATTACGGTCATCTTTCGCCTGACGAATAGCGTTGACGATGTCAAACAGGGAGTTTTCCTGCAGACGGTCGGAGCTGGCGCCAAATAACTGGCGACCCAGCGCGCCCAGACGATGATTGGTGGACGGTTTATCCACAATGACGCCGGAAATATCCAGCAGCAGAGCGCCGCGCGCGGTTTGCTCACTGTTGCTGCCGTTACCGATCTGCATCCAGATCCCAACGCCCACCAGGACCAGAAAAATAAAGAACAGGTTGAGTACCATTTCACGGACGAAGTTCAACACTCGCCACGTCCATTTAAAAAATCCGGCAATAAATCGCCACAGGGTTCGCATGTATTCTCCCTATCTGAGTAACAACGCTTATACCTTGGTGAGGATAAAGCATTAAGATGTGGCTATCGTAATGACCCATCAGGCAGTTGTCAGCAGGAATCACTGCCTGCGCTGTAACAAAATCCGCTCCCGTGTTAATTTTGTGAATAAATATCATTGCTGGAGTTAATCAAATGGATGCACTAGAACTGCTGGTCAACCGTCGTAGCGCCTCTCGTCTCGCAGAACCGGCGCCTGTCGGAGAGCAATTACAGAACATTCTGCGGGCGGGAATGCGTGTTCCCGATCATAAATCTCTACAGCCGTGGCGTTTTTTTGTGATTGAAGGAGAGGGGCGCGACCGCTTCAGCGCCGTGCTTGAACAAGGCGCTGTCGCTGCCGGGGGCGATGAGAAAGCGATCGAAAAAGCGCGTAATGCGCCGTTTCGCGCGCCGCTGATCATTACAGTGGTGGCGAAATGCGAAGAAAACCATAAGGTTCCGGTGTGGGAACAGGAGATGTCTGCCGGATGCGCGGTGATGGCGATGCAAATGGCGGCGATTGCGCAAGGGTTTAATGGTATCTGGCGTAGCGGCGCATTAACGGAGAGCGCTATCGTGCGGGAAGCCTTTGAGTGCCGTCCTCAGGATAAAATTGTTGGTTTTCTCTATCTCGGCACGCCGCAGCTCAAAGCGTCAACGACGATCAGTACCCCCGACCCCACGCCGTTTGTGCGTTATTTCTGACGCTGAGGGATAAAACTGTCTGGATTCTGAGCAAAGGCGCGGTAATTCAGACAGTGATACTTACCACATCAGGGAATGAGCGCTACCATAGCGCGAATGCAATGACAGGAGATGTCCATGAGCGAGCAAGCCATTCGTTTAACGCAATACAGCCACGGCGCTGGTTGCGGTTGTAAAATTTCCCCTAAAGTGCTGGAGACTATCCTGCATAGCGAGCAGGCGAAGTTCGTCGACCCGAATCTGTTGGTGGGTAATGAAACCCGCGATGATGCGGCGGTTTACGATCTGGGTAATGGCACCAGTATTATCAGCACCACCGACTTCTTTATGCCGATAGTCGACAACCCGTTCGATTTTGGCCGCATTGCGGCAACAAACGCCATCAGCGATATTTTTGCGATGGGCGGCAAACCGATTATGGCGATCGCGATCCTTGGCTGGCCGATTAATACCCTGTCGCCCGATATTGCGCGTGAAGTGACCGAGGGGGGGCGCTTTGCCTGCCGTCAGGCCGGTATCGCGCTGGCGGGCGGACACTCTATTGACGCCCCGGAGCCGATCTTTGGTCTCGCGGTCACAGGCGTAGTGCCGACCGAACGGGTGAAGAAAAACAGTACCGCGCAGGCGGGATGCAAACTCTTTCTGACCAAACCGTTGGGGATTGGCGTGTTGACCACCGCCGAGAAAAAATCGCTGCTTAAACCTGAACATCAGGGGCTGGCGACGGAAGTCATGTGTCGGATGAACGTTGCTGGCGCGGCGTTTGCCAATATCGATGGCGTAAAAGCCATGACTGACGTTACCGGTTTTGGCCTGCTGGGGCACCTGAGCGAGATGTGCCAGGGCGCAGGCGTGCAGGCGATGCTTTGCTATCAGGACATCCCTAAACTGCCGGGCGTGGAAGAGTATATTGCTCTGGGCGCCGTACCGGGCGGCACAGAGCGCAACTTCGCCAGCTATGGTCATCTGATGGGCGACATGTCGCGTGAAGTTCGTAGCCTGCTGTGCGATCCGCAAACGTCAGGCGGTCTGTTGTTGGCGGTAACGCCGGACGCCGAAGACGATGTTAAAGCCACTGCGGCGGAATTTGGTATCGAGCTGACCGCGATTGGCGAACTGGTCGAGGCCCGCGGCGGTCGCGCTATGGTTGAGATTCGTTAACCTGATGCGGTTGTTTATTGCCGAAAAACCGAGTCTGGGGCGCGCCATTGCGGATGTGCTGCCAAAACCGCACCGTAAAGGCGATGGTTTTATTGAGTGCGGAAACGGGCAGGTCGTCACCTGGTGTATTGGTCATTTGCTGGAACAGGCGCAGCCCGATGCGTATGACAGCCGTTATGCGCGCTGGAATCTGGCTGACCTGCCTATCGTGCCGGAAAAATGGCAGCTTCAGCCTCGTCCTTCCGTCACCAAACAGCTCAATGTGATTAAGCGCTTTTTGCATCAAGCCGGTGAAATTATTCACGCCGGCGACCCGGATCGCGAAGGGCAGCTTCTGGTTGATGAAGTGCTGGATTATCTCCAGCTTCCTGCCGAAAAGCGCCAGCAGGTGCGGCGTTGTCTGATAAACGACCTTAACCCGCAGGCGGTCGAGCGTGCTATTGACAGGCTGCGGGCGAACAGCGACTTCGTGCCGCTGTGCGTCTCCGCGCTGGCGCGAGCGCGAGCGGACTGGCTGTATGGCATTAATATGACCCGCGCTTACACGATCCTGGGCCGTAATGCCGGCTATCAGGGCGTGTTATCCGTGGGACGCGTGCAGACGCCGGTACTGGGGCTGGTGGTGCGGCGAGACGAAGAGATTGAGAACTTCGTCGCCAAAGACTTCTTTGAAGTGAAGGCGCACATCGTTACGCCTGCCGACGAGCGTTTTACCGCTATCTGGCAGCCGAGCGAGGCGTGCGAACCTTATCAGGATGAAGAGGGGCGCTTGCTTCATCGTCCGCTGGCGGAGCATGTAGTGAACCGAATCAACGGTCAGCCCGCGCTGGTAACCAGTTATAATGATAAACGGGAATCAGAATCCGCGCCGCTGCCGTTTTCGCTCTCGACGCTACAGATTGAAGCCGCCAAACGCTTTGGCCTGAGCGCGCAAAATGTGCTTGATATTTGTCAGAAGCTCTATGAAACCCACAAACTGATTACCTATCCGCGTTCCGACTGCCGTTATCTGCCGGAAGAACACTTTGCCGGACGGCAGGCGGTCATGAACGCGATTAGCGTCCACGCCCCGGATTTACTGCCGCAGCCTGTGGTTAATCCTGATACGCGCAATCGCTGCTGGGATGACAAAAAAGTGGATGCGCACCACGCGATTATCCCGACGGCGCGCAGTTCTTCTGTCCATCTGACGGAAAACGAAGCGAAAGTGTACACCCTGATTGCGCGTCAGTATCTGATGCAGTTCTGCCCGGACGCGGTGTTTCGTAAATGCGTTATTGAACTGGAAATCGCCAAAGGGAAATTTGTCGCCAAAGCGCGTTTTCTGGCGGAGGCCGGTTGGCGGACGTTACTGGGCAGTAAAGAGCGCGACGAGGAAAACGACGGTACGCCGCTGCCGGTTGTCGCCAAAGGTGATGAGTTGCTGTGTGAAAAGGGGGAAGTGGTCGAGCGCCAAACCCAGCCGCCGCGTCATTTTACTGATGCGACATTGCTTTCCGCGATGACCGGAATTGCCCGCTTCGTGCAGGATAAAGATCTGAAAAAGATCCTGCGCGCGACCGATGGGCTGGGGACGGAAGCCACGCGCGCCGGGATTATCGAGCTGCTGTTCAAACGTAGCTTTCTGACCAAAAAAGGGCGCTACATTCATTCTACCGATGCTGGCAAAGCGTTAATACATTCGCTGCCGGAAATGGCGGCCCGTCCAGATATGACCGCGCACTGGGAATCTGTTTTGACGCAAATCAGCGAAAAGCAGTGCCGTTACCAGGATTTCATGCAACCGCTGGTCGGCACGTTATATCAGCTGATCGAGCAGGCTAAGCGCACGCCGGTGAAGCGCTTCAGAGGGATAGTCGCGCCAGGCGGTGGAGACAAGAAAAAGAGCGCGCCGCGTAAGCGAGCGGGCAAAAAAAGCCCGCCTGCTGAGGAGACAGGCCGTCAGACCGAATAAGCGTAAAGCTATCTGGCCTGACGACGGGATTAAATGACGCCCTGCGCCAGCATGGCGTCGGCGACTTTCACGAAACCGGCGATGTTGGCGCCCTGAACGTAGTTGGTATGCTTATTGTCGCCGCCGTACTCGACACAGGCGTGGTGGATATCCAGCATAATGTGATGCAGACGGGCGTCCACTTTCTCGGCTTTCCAGCTCAACCGCGCGGCGTTCTGCGCCATTTCCAGCCCCGATGTCGCCACGCCGCCCGCGTTGGCGGCTTTACCCGGCGCAAACAGTACGCCCGCTTCAAGGAAGAGATCGGTCGCTTCAATCGTGGTTGGCATATTTGCCCCTTCCGCCACGGCTTTTACGCCATTGGCAATCAGTACGCGCGCGGCGTCAACGTCCAGTTCGTTCTGCGTCGCGCATGGCAGGGCGATATCCACCGGTACGCTCCAGGGCTGCTGGCCTTCCAGATAGGTTAAGCCAAACTCACGGGCGTAGTCAGCGACGCGACCGTCACGGCTGGCTTTAATTTCACACAGACGCGCCAGCTTCTCTGGCGTGAAGCCACTTTCATCGACCACCGTCCCGCTCGAATCCGACGCGGTAACCACGCGCGCGCCAAAGGCCATCGCTTTCTCAATGGCGTATTGCGCTACGTTGCCGGAGCCGGACACGGCGACGCGCATCCCTTCGAAACCGAGACCATGACGTTTAAGCATCGCTTCGGTAAAGTAGACCAGGCCATAGCCCGTCGCCTCCGGGCGAATCAGGCTGCCGCCGAAGGAAAGCCCTTTGCCGGTGAAGACGCAGGAGCTGTTATTGGAAAGCTTGCGCATCATTCCCGCCATAAAGCCCACTTCGCGCCCGCCCACGCCGATATCCCCGGCAGGCACGTCGGTATCCGGCCCTAAATGGCGATACAGTTCAGTCATCAGCGCCTGGCAGAAACGCATCACTTCGCCTTCGCTTTTCCCTTTCGGATCGAAATCGCTGCCGCCTTTACCGCCGCCCATCGGCAACGTGGTGAGGGCATTTTTAAAGGTTTGCTCAAAGCCGAGGAACTTAAGGATGGAAAGGTTTACCGAAGGATGGAAGCGCATACCGCCTTTATAGGGGCCGATAGCAGAGTTGAACTGCACGCGCCAGGCGCGATTTACCTGCACCTGGTTTTTGTCGTCCAGCCACACTACGCGAAACTGGATTACGCGCTCTGGTTCAACCAAACGTTCCAGTAAAGACATGTGGCGGTAACGGGGGTTTTGTTCAAGAAACGGCCACAGGGTGGTCATGACTTCACGGACGGCTTGCGCGAACTCGGTTTGATGCGGGTCGCGCTTTTGTACATGGTTGAGGAACGATTCCAGAGAACATGTCTGATCCATAGATATAAAAACCTCTTATATATTAATGTGGTTGTATTTGCGTTTTATCAGAATATGTATTTGCAGTTTTCGACTATACCATCAGCAATGTGACGGTAAGCAAGAAAAAAATGACGCTGCTAAGTAAATTCATAACGGGGCGAGGGTCATAACTAAAAGCGATGACAAAAGAGGATTAAAGTTTTCACGGCGGCTTACCGTTATACTGAGAATATACTTAGAAAAATAAGGAAATCCTATGCGCCGAAGCCTCGTGGTCGCCGTGATGGCGATAATGCCAATGGTCGGGCTGGCAAACCAGAACAGTCGTCCTGATATTCAGGTGAATGTCCCGCCGGAAGTTTTCAGCACGCGCGGTCAGTCGTCCCAGCCCTGCATTCAGTGCTGCGTTTACCAGGATCAGAATTACTCCGAAGGCGCGGTAATAAAAGTGGAAGGCGTCTTGCTCCAGTGCCAGCGTGACGAAAAAACCATCAGCACGAATCCGTTAGTCTGGCGTCGCGTAAAGCCATAAACGCCTGCAATAGCGGAATATCCGCCGGGGCGAGGGGGTACTCCAGCGCCTCTTCCGGCGTACACCAGGCTAATGCCTGATGTTCCAGCGCACGTATCAGACCGTTAAACGCAGGCACATGCCAGGCGTGCAAATGAATTCGTCGGCCAGACACGTCGCGTTGATGGCTGGCGATATAGACGCCGGGCGTGGCGTCAATCCCTAACTCTTCGCGTAGCTCGCGGATAAGCGCCTGCGGCTGGGTTTCGCCGGGTTCGACTTTACCGCCGGCAAATTCCCATAAACCGGCTTGATCCGCATGAGCTGGGCGCTGGGCCAGCAGTATTTTGCCGTCGCGTTCAATGATGGCGGCAACAACATCGAGTTTTTTTATCATTGTCGTTAAGGTCGTTATTCCTGCCGGGAAGCGTCGCGCTATCCCGGCCTTACGGTTAATCAGAAAGCGGAATCAAACCCGAAACGTCGCCCAGACCGGCGCATGGTCGGAGGGTTTTTCCATACTGCGAATGTCGTAGTCTATACCGGTTTCTGCGCAACGTTCCGCCAGCGGAGCGCTTGCCAGCAAGAGGTCAATGCGCAGTCCGCGATTATCCACGAAACCTTTTGAGCGGTAATCAAACCACGAAAATTTATCCATCGTTTGCGGATTCGCCTGACGGAACGTGTCCACTAATCCCCACTTCAGTAACCGTGACATCCATTCACGCTCCTCCGGCAGGAAGGAGCATTTACCGGTACGCAGCCAGCGTTTGCGGTTTTCTTCGCCGATGCCAATATCCAGATCGGTCGGGCTGATATTCATGTCGCCCATAATTAATACCGGATTATCGCACTTGAGTTCCGTTTCAAGATAGTTTTGCAAGTTCTGATAAAACTGCGCTTTCGCGGGGAACTTCAACGGATGATCCCGGCTTTCCCCCTGCGGGAAATAGCCGTTAATGACGGTGATATTACCCAGCGGCGAGGGGATTTCCGCCATGATAATGCGGCGTTGCGCCTCTTCGCCATCATCCGGGAAACCGCGTCTGACGGAAATGGGCGTGGCTTTTGTTAGCAGCGCGACGCCGTAATGGCCCTTTTGTCCATGATAGAAAACGTTATAGCCCAGCTTCGCGACCTCTTCGAGCGGGAACATTTCGTCGTGGACTTTTGTCTCCTGTAGACCGATCACATCGGGCTGGTGTTTTTCGACAATCGCTTCAAGCTGATGGGGACGGGCGCGCAGGCCGTTGATATTAAAAGAGACAAATTTCATAGTCACTGCCACTTTGCAAGGTGAATCGTGTTGGGATGGTAACAGAAATTTTACCGGGTGACTGCCACTCATCGTCAGATTCGGCCAATGGAAGCGTATGGTGTTTTCTATAGCGCGAAAATGGCACGGTTTGCGTGCAGATGCGCCAGAACGGGGCGGTAATTTCCAGTAAATTTCGTATAAGATCACAATTCCAGAATTATATTTGGCAACTGAATAATATTTCGCTTTTTCCTCTTTTTAGTCACCGATTATGCGGGAATATTCACTTTTCATGCAGTAAAAGTGAATATCGCTACGCTGTAACCCATTGATTTACCGTTTATCACTTCTGTTTATGCAATGTTAACGCTGGCTGGCACGAATGCTGCAATCTACATTTACAGCGCAAACACTCATATTAATTAACATATAAATAACTTTATTTTTACCAAAAGAGGTCGCTATGTCTCTGTCAGTTACGCGTGAAAACTTTGATGAATGGATGGTGCCAGTATACGTTCCCGCGCCTTTTATTCCTGTACGCGGAGAAGGCTCACGCCTGTGGGATCAGCAGGGGAAAGAGTACATTGATTTTGCTGGCGGGATCGCGGTCAACGCATTGGGACATGCGCATCCGGCGCTGCGCGAGGCGTTAAATGAACAGGCGAATCGCTTCTGGCATACCGGGAACGGTTACACCAATGAACCGGCGCTGCGACTGGCGAAAAAACTGATCGACGCGACCTTCGCCGAACGCGTTTTCTTTTGTAATTCAGGCGCTGAAGCAAATGAAGCAGCGTTAAAACTGGCGCGCAAATATGCCCACGATCGTATCGGCAATCATAAAAGCGGCATTGTGGCCTTTAAAAACGCGTTCCATGGTCGCACGCTCTTTACCGTCAGCGCTGGCGGTCAACCCACCTATTCACAGGACTTTGCGCCGCTGCCGCCGGATATTCGTCATGCAGCCTATAACGATCTGAACTCCGCCAGCGCGCTCATTGATGACAATACCTGCGCCGTGATCGTAGAGCCTGTGCAGGGCGAGGGCGGCGTGATCCCTGCCACGAAAGCTTTTTTGCAGGGGCTGCGTGAATTGTGCGACCGGCATCAGGCGTTACTGATTTTTGATGAGGTGCAGACGGGCGTCGGACGTACCGGCGAACTGTATGCATATATGCATTATGGCGTTACGCCCGATATCCTGACGACTGCTAAAGCGTTGGGTGGCGGCTTCCCGATCGGCGCGATGCTGACCACGCAAGACTATGCCAGCGTCATGACGCCAGGCACGCATGGTACCACCTACGGCGGTAATCCGCTGGCGACAGCAGTTGCCGGAAAAGTACTGGATATCATCAATACGCCGGAGATGCAAAACGGCGTCAGACAGCGCCACGATGCGTTTATTGAACGTCTAAATACCATTAATGTACGTTTTGGCATGTTCAGTGAAATTCGCGGGCTGGGGCTACTGCTTGGCTGTGTGCTACAGACGGAGTTTGCCGGAAAAGCCAAACTCATCGCTCAGGAAGCGGCAAAAGCAGGTGTGATGGTGCTCATCGCCGGCGGCGACGTGGTGCGTTTTGCGCCAGCGTTAAATGTGAGCGACGAGGAGATAGCCACCGGGCTTGATCGTTTTGCCCTGGCGTGCGAACGCCTTCAGACGGGAGGCGCACCATGCGGGTGATTCGTCCTGTCGAACATGCGGATATCGCCGCGCTGATGCAGCTTGCAGGCAAAACGGGCGGCGGCTTAACCTCGCTACCGGCAAATGAAGCGACGCTGGCGGCCCGCATTGAACGCGCGCTAAAAACCTGGTCCGGCGAGCTGCCAAAAGGCGAACAAGGGTATGTATTCGTTCTCGAGGACAGTGAAACGGGTGAGGTCGGCGGGATCTGCGCCATTGAGGTCGCGGTCGGCCTTAATGACCCCTGGTATAACTATCGTGTCGGTACGCTGGTTCATGCCTCCAAAGAGCTGAATGTATATAACGCGTTGCCAACATTATTCCTGAGTAATGATCACACTGGCAGCAGTGAGCTTTGCACGCTGTTTCTCGATCCCGAATGGCGTAAAGAGGGTAACGGCTACCTGTTGTCAAAATCGCGCTTTATGTTTATGGCCGCGTTTCGCGATAAATTCAATGAGAAAGTGGTGGCGGAAATGCGCGGCGTCATTGACGAGCACGGTTATTCTCCCTTCTGGCAAAGTCTCGGCAAACGCTTTTTTTCTATGGATTTCAGCCGGGCGGATTTTTTATGCGGTACCGGGCAAAAAGCGTTTATCGCCGAGCTGATGCCCAAACATCCTATTTATACCCACTTCTTATCTGAAGAGGCACAGGCCGTGATTGGCGAAGTCCACCCGCAAACTGCGCCAGCCCGCGCGGTGCTGGAAAAGGAAGGCTTTCGCTATCGCCACTATATCGACATCTTCGACGGTGGGCCGACGCTGGAGTGTGATATTGACCGCGTGCGGGCTATTCGTAAAAGCCGACTGGTGGAAGTCGCGGAAGGGCAACCCGCGCCTGGCGACTATCCGGCATGTCTGGTCGCCAATGAAAACTATCACCACTTTCGGGCCGCGCTGGTGCGTGCCGATCCGCAGACTTCACGACTTGTACTTACCGCAGCGCAGTTGGATGCGCTGAAATGTCGCGCGGGCGACCACGTTCGGCTGGTACGCCTTTGCGCTGAGGAGAAAACCGTATGACGCTATGGATAAACGGCGACTGGATAACCGGTCAGGGCGAACGCCGCCGCAAAACGAATCCGGTGAGTGCGGAGATACTTTGGCAGGGGAATGACGCTAATGCGGCACAGGTCGCCGAGGCCTGTCAGGCGGCGCGCGCGGCGTTTCCTTGTTGGGCCAGACAGCCTTTTGCGGCACGACAGGCTATCGTAGAGAAATTTGCCGCCCTGCTGGAGGCGCATAAAGCCGATCTCACGGAGGTCATCGCGCGTGAAACCGGTAAA
The DNA here is from genome assembly GCF_017572025.1 of Salmonella sp. 32020114201800008SM. Classification (NCBI taxonomy): domain Bacteria; kingdom Pseudomonadati; phylum Pseudomonadota; class Gammaproteobacteria; order Enterobacterales; family Enterobacteriaceae; genus Salmonella; species Salmonella sp. 32020114201800008SM. The sequence goes on from NZ_JAGEQM010000001.1 coordinate 240,757, forward strand.
CCGCGCTGGGAGGCGGCGACGGAAGTGACGGCGATGATCAATAAGATTGCCATCTCGATTAAGGCTTACCACGCCAGAACAGGTGCACAAAAAAGCGAACTTGTCGATGGCGCCGCGACGTTGCGCCATCGTCCTCACGGTGTGCTGGCGGTATTCGGCCCTTATAACTTTCCCGGCCATTTACCGAATGGCCATATTGTGCCCGCGTTGCTGGCAGGCAATACGCTGATCTTCAAACCTAGCGAGCTAACGCCATGGACCGGGGAAACGGTAATAAAACTCTGGGAACGGGCGGGGCTACCGGCAGGCGTTCTTAATCTGGTGCAGGGCGGCCGGGAGACCGGACAAGCGCTAAGTTCGCTCGACGATCTCGACGGACTGCTGTTTACCGGCAGCGCCAGTACCGGATATCAGCTTCATCGCCAGCTATCCGGCCAGCCGGAAAAAATCCTGGCTCTTGAAATGGGCGGAAACAACCCGCTCATTATTGAGGATGTGGCAAATATAGATGCGGCGGTACATCTGACGCTGCAATCGGCGTTTATTACCGCCGGACAGCGCTGTACCTGCGCGCGACGCCTTCTGGTAAAACAGGGTGCGCAGGGAGATGCATTTCTGGCGCGGCTGGTTGACATCGCCGGACGTCTGCAGCCCGGCAGATGGGACGACGATCCGCAGCCGTTTATCGGCGGACTGATTTCAGCGCAGGCGGCACAGCATGTGATGGAGGCCTGGCGTCAACGAGAGGCATTAGGCGGGCGCACGTTACTGGCGCCGCGGAAGGTCAAAGAGGGAACCTCTCTGCTGACGCCTGGCATCATTGAGCTGACGGGCGTCGCGGATGTGCCGGATGAAGAGGTGTTTGGTCCGCTGCTGAACGTCTGGCGTTATGCGCATTTCGATGAGGCGATTCGTCTGGCGAATAATACCCGTTTTGGTCTGTCGTGTGGGCTGGTGTCGACGGATCGCGCGCAGTTCGAACAGCTCTTGCTGGAGGCGCGGGCAGGGATCGTTAACTGGAATAAACCGCTCACCGGGGCAGCGAGTACTGCGCCGTTTGGTGGTGTCGGCGCGTCTGGCAACCATCGACCCAGCGCCTGGTATGCCGCCGATTATTGCGCCTGGCCGATGGCCAGTCTGGAATCTCCCGAACTGACGTTGCCTGCGACATTAAGCCCCGGCCTCGACTTTTCTCGCAGGGAGGCGGTATGACGGCGCATGAAGTTAATTTTGACGGGCTGGTGGGGCTTACGCACCATTATGCCGGGCTATCCTTCGGCAATGAGGCATCGACCCGCCACCGTTTTCAGATGTCGAATCCTCGTCTGGCGGTAAAGCAGGGGCTGCTAAAGATGAAGGCTTTGGCGGATGCCGGCTTTCCCCAGGCGGTGATCCCGCCGCATGAGCGGCCTTTTATTCCGGCGTTGCGTCAGCTCGGCTTCACGGGTAGCGATGAGCAGATTCTGGATAAGGTTGCGCGTCAGGCGCCACGCTGGCTTTCTAGCGTGAGTTCCGCGTCGCCAATGTGGGTTGCGAATGCGGCGACGGTTTGCCCATCGGCAGACGCGCTGGACGGGAAAGTTCACCTGACGGTGGCGAATTTAAACAATAAATTTCATCGCGCTCTTGAGGCGCCTGTTACCGAAGCGCTGCTACGCGCCATATTTCGCGATGAAAGTCAGTTTTCAGTGCATAGCGCGTTACCGCAGGTCGCATTATTGGGAGATGAAGGCGCGGCGAATCATAACCGTCTTGGCGGCGAGTATGGTTCGGCAGGCGTGCAGCTTTTTGTCTATGGGCGCGAAGAGGAGAATGAAATACGACCCGCTCGTTATCCGGCGCGCCAGAGCCGCGAAGCCAGCGAGGCCGTGGCGCGTCTTAATCAGGTGAATCCGCAACAGGTTATCTTCGCTCAGCAAAACCCGGAGGTCATCGATCAAGGCGTATTCCATAATGATGTCATCGCCGTTTCGAATCGACAGGTATTGTTTTGTCACGAAGCGGCGTTTGCCCGTCAGAAAGTGCTCATTAATCAGTTGCGTACGCGCGTTGACGGTTTTATGGCGATAGAGGTGCCCGCCGGCGAGGTTTCTGTATCAGATGCTGTGGCGACCTACCTGTTTAATAGTCAGTTGCTAAGCCGTGACGACGGCTCAATGCTGTTAGTGTTGCCGCGGGAATGTCAGGACCATGCCGGCGTCTGGCGCTATCTGAATAAGCTGGTGGCGGAGGATAACCCCATCAGCGCGATGCAGGTGTTTGATTTGCGAGAAAGTATGGCCAACGGCGGCGGCCCGGCCTGTCTGCGATTACGCGTGGTGTTAACAGAAGAAGAACGACGGGCGGTGAATCCAGCGGTAATGATGAATGACGCTCTGTTTACGGCCCTTAACGCGTGGGCGGATCGTTATTATCGCGATCGCCTGACCGCCGCCGATCTGGCCGATCCGTTATTATTGCGAGAAGGCCGGGAGGCGCTGGATGTGTTAACGCGTCTGCTGGATTTGGGGTCGGTTTATCCTTTCCAGCAAACGGGGGCGGCTGATGGATAACTTTCTGGCGTTGACGCTAAGCGGCACGACACCACGGGTGACGCAGGGGAAGGGCGCGGGTTTTCGCTGGCGCTGGTTAGGCCATGGTCTGCTTGAACTCACGCCCGATGCGCCGGTCGACCGCGCGTTAATTCTTTCTGCGGGGATACACGGTAATGAAACCGCGCCGGTAGAGATGCTGGATAGGCTGCTGTCGGCGCTGTTCTCAGGCAGCTTGACGTTAACGTGGCGAGTGCTGGTGGTACTCGGCAATCCGCAGGCGCTGGCGGCGGGAATACGCTATTGTCACAGCGATATGAACCGTATGTTTGGCGGGCGTTGGCAGTCCTTTGCCGAAAGCGATGAAACGCGGCGGGCGCGTGAGCTGGAGCTAAGTCTGGAGACCTTCTTTTCCTCTGGTCAGGCGCGGGTACGCTGGCATCTGGATCTGCATACCGCCATTCGTGGCTCGCATCATTTGCGTTTTGGCGTATTGCCGCAGCGCGACCGCCCGTGGGAGACAGATTTTCTGGCGTGGCTGGGCGCGGCAGGACTGGAGGCGTTGGTATTTCATCAGGCGCCCGGCGGTACGTTTACGCACTTTAGCTCTGAACATTTCGGCGCGCTTTCCTGTACGCTGGAGTTGGGAAAGGCGTTGCCGTTTGGGCAAAACGATCTGACGCAGTTCAATGTAACCTCGCAGGCGTTGTCGGCGCTGCTGAGCGGTGTCGAAACGTCAACCTCGTCTTCGCCGCCGCTACGCTATCGGGTGGTGTCGCAAATCACGCGTCACAGCGACAAGTTCGCGCTTTATATGGATGTGCAAACGCTGAATTTTACTGTCTTTGCGAAGGGAACGTTGCTGGCCGAGGAGGGGGATAAGCGCGTGACGGTGACGCATGACGTTGAATATGTTCTCTTTCCTAATCCCTCTGTCGCCTGCGGATTGCGGGCTGGATTAATGCTGGAAAGACTGCCCTGATAAATGTCCCTGTAAGCTCACGTTAGGGTTACAGGGATGATTTGGGATACAGTTTCATGCTATTACGGATTATTCCTGGAGAATTGCTTTATTAATAAGCGTTGCTGCGTTATAGTTCTGCATAATTTCTGCTATATCATGCTGTTGTATATTTCTCTTTCAACTCTGCGCAATTTATTCTTTTTTTCTTCACAATTGGCGAAAAAGTGTTTTTTATACTTTCATTGTTTTACCGTTGTTATGACTAATTGACGCTAAGACAGTTAAAGTTAATCACGACAACACGGTGCTGTTTTAAATATGCCGTAAAAATAACTGAAAGGAAGGATGGAAATATGCGTAAACTGACTGCTCTATTTGTTGCCTCTACCCTGGCGATGGGTGCTGCGAATCTGGCTCATGCCGCTGAGACTACCACCGCCGCGCCAGCGGATGCGAAGCCAATGATGCAGCATAAAGGTAAATTTGGCCCACATCACGATATGATGTTTAAAAACCTGAACCTGACAGACGCGCAGAAGCAACAAATTCGCGACATTATAAAAGCGCAGCGCGAGCAAATGAAACGTCCGCTGCTGGAAGAGCGTCGCGCCATGCATGATATTATTGCCAGCGATACCTTCGATAAAGCCAAAGCCGAAGCGCAAATTACGAAAATGGAAGCACAGCGCAAGGCCAATATGCTGGCGCATATGGAAACCCAGAATAAAATTTATAACGTTCTGACGCCGGAGCAGAAAAAGCAATATAACGCTAATTTTGAGAAGCGTCTGACAGAACGCCCGGCGCAAGAAGGTAAAATGCCTGCTGCGGCAGAATAACTTTCCGCATAATTTAAGACCGCCGGTCTTGTCGACAACACAATCGTTGAGGTGGACAGGATCGGCGGTTTTCTTTATGACTGGCGACAGTCGGTGTGCAGTTCAATGATCTCATATTGACCTGACATTAGTGGCTTACAGAGAATTTTATAGCCATCCTGATCAAAGCCCGCAGGGGTGCGCACCAGGGTGGCGGCCTCATCCAGCGAGGGGACCGCCCCCAGCCATAACCAGTTGTTGATAATGTGGAACTGGGTCATTTGTGGGCGGCTCTCTTTTAACGCGATAGCGCCTTTCCAGGGCCAGCAAACCACACGTAACCGTTCCAGCGAGGCCTGCAGACGAAGAAAATGCGCCTGCGGGGTTTCTTGCCCACAGCATGCGCCAGCACAGCGCTTCAGAGCGAAACGAAAACAGGCGCGCCCACGGCTTACCGGTTCAAGCCCCAGCAGGCCATAACACAATTTTTGTTCATCGGCGAGGTTCTGTAAGCTTTGCAGCGCCGCCCGACGGTTGGCGAAGAGCCCAAACAGGTTCGGCTCATGGGAAAAATCGACGCTGCGGGCGGAAACGACCTCAATCTTTTGTTCGCTCAACTGTAGCGAGCAAAGCTGGCGATTACGACGTAACCGCTTGTTAAACAGCGGCTGTTGTTCTTTGATCAGCCGTGCCTCCAGCAGCAACGCGCCCATTTCCCCAGCGGTGCAGATCCAGCTTATCCGCCGCGCCTGTCGCAGCATAGTGGCCTCGTCAGGCGTTCGCAGATGTGAAAGCACCCGGCTGCGAATATTCACGCTTTTACCGATATAAAGCGGCAGCGTATCGCTTTCGCTATGAAATATATAGACGCCCGGTAAGGCTGGCGCTTCGCTGAGGAAAGGACGTAAATGTTCTGGATATTCGTAAATGGCCGCCGCTTCAAACTCAAGGCGGGGGGCTGATTGACGCCGTACCACAGTGATCTCCGTTAACTGGTTATTCATCCAGTATAACAGCGGATGGGTGATTAAAAAAGAGGCTGGGAAGAGAGGAGGCCGGATAGACGAGCGATATCCGGCACAACAGTAGAAGTACGCTTACTTTTTCCAAAAGTCGTCGAATACCGTAATCGGTAAACGGCGCTTATGTTCAGTTTTTACATACCAGCCTTCGATAGTTTTAGCGATGGCGGAGTCCAGCGTTTTGCCTTCCAGGTAATCGTCAATATTGTCATATGTTACGCCCAGCGCGGCTTCATCAGGCAGTGAAGGGCGGTCGTCTTCCAAATCGGCGGTGGGGACTTTTTTATACAGATGCTCAGGACAGCCCAGCGCTGCGAGAAGCTGTTTGCCCTGGCGTTTGTTAAGGCGATGAAGCGGGTTAATATCGGTACCGCCATCGCCATATTTGGTGAAGAACCCGGTTATCGCTTCCGCCGCATGGTCGGTACCCACCACGACGCCGTGAGTCATACCGGCGATGCTATATTGCGCTTTCATTCGCTCACGCGCTTTTTCATTGCCGCGAACAAAATCGCTCAGCTCAATTCCCGCTTCGCGCAGCGCCTGTTCGCTGGCGAGGACGGCGCCTTTAATATTGACGGTGAGTACTCTGTCCGGCTGAATAAAAGCAATGGCGTCCTGGCAATCCTGTTCATCGGCCTGCACGCCATAAGGCAGACGAACGGCGATAAACTGCAGCGCATTGTCACCGGTCTCTTCCCGCAATTCGGCGATAGCCATCTGGCTGAGTTTCCCGGCCAGCGTCGAATCCTGCCCGCCGCTGATGCCTAACACCAGCGATTTCAAAAAGGGATAGGTTTTCAGGTACGCTTTAAGAAAATCCACGCTGCGGCGAATTTCTTCTTCAGGGTTGATATGCGGTTTCGCGCCAAGCGCCTGGATTATCTCTTGCTGCAGAGTCATTTAACCCCCTTCGACATTAAAAAAATGAATCTTTACCCTGTTAAAGCTAACCCTTCGCCGCTGAAACGACAAGGTTTGGCGGGCTAAGCGGTGTTTAAAACAACATATCGCTGCGTTAGAGAATTTTCCGAAAGACTTTTTGTGGCGAGGCGCGGCTTGAAAAATGTTCTGATGTATTCCAGGCTTACATAACACGCTGATAAACAAGAGGACGGAAAATGAACAAGAACGTAGCAGGAATTTTAAGCGCAGCGGCGGTAATGACTATGCTGGCAGGCTGTACGGCGTATGATCGTACAAAAGACCAATTTGTTGAGCCTGTCGTTAAAGATGTTAAAAAAGGAATGAGCAGGGCGCAAGTTGCGCAGATTGCGGGCAAACCGTCATCTGAAGTGAGCATGATTCATGCGCGTGGTACCTGTCAGACCTACATCCTGGGTCAACGTGATGGTAAAGCGGAAACCTACTTTGTTGCGCTGGATGATACCGGGCACGTGATTAACTCCGGCTACCAGACCTGTGCGGAGTACGACACTGACCCACAGGCGCCGAAGCAGTAACAACTGTACATTGCCTGAACATTCAAGGAAACCGGCCTGCGAGCCGGTTTTTTTGTGCCTGCCATAACCTTATTTATTATCGCGAATTATTTGCCCGAAATGTGAGGGGGGTCATAACGCCAGGTCAATGAGAGACAATTTAGTGGGTCAAGGAAATACCATCCGGCGGTCCGATCCCGTATACTCATTTCAGCCACCTAAAAAAGTAAATCCGGTTACGCAAGTCGCCCAGAGTATGGATGCAGGTTGAGGCTTGCGGCGTATCTGGTTGACAGATAATCGCACATGAGGAAGGTTTTTATGGAAAAGAAACACATTTATCTGTTTTGTTCTGCGGGCATGTCAACATCGTTACTGGTATCAAAAATGCGCGCTCAGGCTGAAAAATATGAAGTGCCGGTGATTATTGAAGCATTCCCTGAAACCCTGGCCGGTGAAAAAGGCCCGGCAGCGGACGTCGTGTTATTAGGCCCGCAAATTGCTTATATGCTCCCCGAAATTCAGCGTTTATTACCCGGTAAACCGGTAGAAGTCATTGATTCAATGTTGTACGGCAAGGTAGATGGCTTAGGCGTGCTTAAAGCTGCGGTAGCGGCAATTAAAAAAGCCGCCGCGAATTAATTATTTTTTAATTTTTCCCGTCAAAGAGTTATTTCATACACTAACCGCAATATTTTATTGCGGTATTTAAGGGTATTTTTCTATGAGTAACGTTATTGCTTCACTTGAAAAGGTACTCCTTCCTTTTGCTGTAAAAATAGGAAAGCAGCCACACGTTAATGCAATCAAGAACGGCTTTATTCGTTTAATGCCATTAACCCTTGCGGGGGCGATGTTTGTATTAATTAATAACGTTTTCCTGAGCTTTGGGGAGGGGTCGTTTTTTTATTCCATGGGCATTCGACTTGATGCCTCAACCATTGAAACACTTAATGGATTGAAAGGCATCGGCGGGAACGTCTATAACGGCACATTGGGCATTATGTCGCTCATGGCGCCATTTTTTATCGGCATGGCGCTGGCGGAAGAGCGCAAGGTTGATGCGCTGGCCGCCGGATTGCTCTCCGTGGCGGCATTTATGACCGTAACGCCGTATAGTGTCGGCGAGGCCTATGCCGTAGGCGCTAACTGGCTGGGCGGCGCGAATATTATCTCCGGTATTATTATTGGCCTGGTGGTCGCGGAGATGTTTACATTTATTGTCCGGCGCAACTGGGTGATTAAACTACCGGACAGCGTACCGGCTTCGGTGTCTCGTTCATTCTCAGCATTAATTCCCGGCTTTATTATTCTCTCTATTATGGGGATTATTTCCTGGGCGCTGTCTAATTACGGTTCTAACTTCCATCAGATTATTATGGACACTATCTCTACGCCGCTGGCATCGCTGGGTAGCGTGGTAGGGTGGGCATATGTCATTTTTGTACCGCTGCTGTGGTTCTTTGGTATTCATGGTTCGCTGGCGCTGACCGCGCTGGACAGCGGCATCATGACGCCCTGGGCGCTGGAAAACATCTCTATTTACCAGCAGTATGGCTCCGTCGATGCGGCGCTGGAAGCCGGTAAAACGTTCCATATCTGGGCGAAACCGATGCTGGATTCTTATATCTTCCTCGGTGGTAGCGGCGCAACGTTGGGTCTGATCATCGCTATCTTCCTGGCATCCCGTCGCGCGGACTATCGCCAGGTGGCAAAACTGGCGTTGCCGTCAGGTATCTTCCAGATTAACGAACCCATCCTGTTTGGCCTGCCGATTATTATGAACCCAGTGATGTTTATCCCCTTCATTCTGGTTCAGCCGATTCTGGCGGCGATTACGCTGGTGGCTTACTATTTGGGTATTATTCCGCCGATTACCAATATTGCGCCGTGGACCATGCCAACCGGGCTGGGGGCGTTCTTTAACACCAACGGCAGTGTCGCCGCGTTGCTGGTTGCGCTATTTAACCTGGCAGTCGCTACCCTGATTTATCTCCCCTTCGTGGTGGTGGCTAACAAAGCGCAGAACGCCATCGAGCAGGAAGAAAGCGAAGAAGATATCGCTAACGCACTGAAATTCTAAACTCCGCGCCGGCATGGGATGCCATGCCGGGCTGAATCAGAGGAAAGACTATGTTTGATCTTGAAAATGTTGTAGATAACCAGACAGCGGCTGAGGAACTCGAAGAAGTCGTTATGGGGCTTATCATCAATTCTGGTCAGGCGCGCAGCCTGGCATATGGCGCGCTCAGAAAAGCGAAAGAAGGCGATTTTGAGGCGGCGAAAGCGATGATGGACCAGTCGCGCATAGCGCTCAATGAAGCGCATCTTGTGCAGACAAAACTCATCGAAGGCGATCAGGGCGAAGGCAAAATGAAAGTTAGTCTGGTCCTGGTTCACGCTCAGGATCATTTGATGACATCAATGCTGGCTCGTGAACTGATCGCCGAGTTGATTGAGCTCCATGAAAAACTGAAATAACAGGGGGCGGATGATGCAGCTACAGGTTAACGCAACGGAAATCAAAACGGTTTATGAGCAGCAGCTCTTCAATGGCAAAAATTTCCATGTGTTTATCTATAACAAGACGGAAAGCGTCACCGGGCTGCATCAGCACGACTACTATGAATTTACCCTGGTATTAACCGGACGTTATTACCAGGAGATCAACGGGAAGCGTGTGCTGCTGGAACGTGGAGATTTTGTTTTTATCCCGGTGGGGTCGAATCACCAAAGTTTCTATGAGTTTGGCGCAACGCGTATTCTGAACGTAGGAATTAGTAAACGTTTTTTTGAACAGCATTATCTTCCGTTACTGCCGTTTTGTTTTGTGGCATCGCAGGTATACAGGGCGAATAGCACCTTCCTTACCTATATTGAAACGGTGATTGCGTCGTTGAATTTTCGCGGCAATGGGCTCGACGAATTTATCGAAGTGGTGACATTTTATATTATAAACCGCTTACGTCATTACCGCGAAGAGCAGGTTTATGATGATATTCCACAATGGCTGAAAGCAACCGTGGAGATAATGCATGATAAAACGCAGTTTGGCGAACATGCGCTGGAAAATATGGTGCGCCTGTCGGCAAAATCCCAGGAGTATCTGACGCGCGCCACCCGACGTTATTACAGCAAAACGCCGATGCAAATCATTAATGAGATTCGCATTAATTTTGCCAAGAAACAGTTGGAAATGACCAACTATTCGGTTACGGATATTGCTTATGAAGCCGGGTATAGCAGTCCAAGTCTGTTTATTAAAACGTTTAAGAAGATGACCTCATTTACGCCGAATAGTTATCGGAAGCGATTGACGGAAATTAATGAGTAACGGTTTGCATTGCTCGATTAATTACATTTCACGCTTGCCCCAATAGCGCGGGGAACGTCACGCTATTTCTTACGAGCGGGCATAGCGTAATACATATCAGTGTTATACACTGAAGGGAGATATTATGAGCCAGAAATTAAAAGTCGTCACTATTGGTGGCGGGAGCAGCTACACCCCTGAATTACTTGAAGGCTTTATTAAACGCTACCATGAATTACCTGTCACCGAATTATGGCTGGTTGACGTTGAAGACGGGAAAGAGAAGCTGGGCATTATTTATGATCTCTGCCAGCGAATGATTGATAAAGCAGGCGTTCCGCTAAAATTGTATAAAACGCTGGATCGCCGGGAAGCGCTGAAAGACGCTAATTTTGTCACTACCCAGCTACGCGTTGGTCAACTCAAAGCCCGTGAGCTGGACGAGCGTATCCCGCTTAGCCACGGCTATCTGGGGCAAGAAACCAACGGCGCTGGCGGTTTATTTAAAGGGTTGCGTACCATTCCGGTTATTTTTGACATCATTAAGGATGTTGAAGAATTATGTCCGAATGCGTGGGTCATTAACTTTACTAACCCGGCGGGGATGGTGACGGAAGCGGTTTATCGTCATACCAACTTTAAAAAATTCATCGGCGTATGTAATATTCCTGTCGGCATGAAAATGTTTATTCATGACGTGCTGGCGCTGAATGAGAATGACGATCTTTCCATTGACCTGTTTGGTCTAAACCATATGGTCTTTATTAAAGATGTGCTGGTGAATGGCACCTCACGGTTCGCAGAATTACTGGATGGCGTGGCGTCCGGTCAGTTGAAAGCGTCCACCGTAAAAAATATCTTTGATCTGCCGTTTAGTGAAGGATTGATTCGCTCGCTGAACATGCTGCCGTGCTCTTATTTGTTGTATTACTTCAAGCAAAAAGAGATGTTGGCGATTGAAATGGGCGAATATTACAAAGGCGGCGCGCGCGCTCAGGTCGTACAGAAAGTGGAGAAACAACTCTTCGACTTGTACAAAAATCCTGAGCTAAACGTGAAGCCGAAAGAGCTTGAGCAACGCGGCGGCGCTTATTATTCCGATGCCGCTTGTGAAGTCATTAACGCTATTTATAATGACAAGCAGACTGAGCATTACGTTAATATTCCACATCATGGGCATGTCGAGAATATCCCGGCGGACTGGGCGGTGGAAATGACCTGCATTCTGGGACGCAATGGCGCGACGCCGCACCCGCGTATCACCCGTTTTGACGAAAAAGTGCTGGGGCTTATCCACACTATTAAAGGATTTGAGGTCGCGGCCAGCAATGCGGCGCTGAGCGGAAACTTTAATGATGTGCTGCTGGCGCTTAACCTGAGTCCGCTGGTGCATTCCGACCGAGACGCAGAAGTCCTGGCGCGTGAGCTCATTCTGGCGCATGAAAAATGGCTGCCTAATTTTGCCGCTTGCATCGAAGCGCTTAAAGGTAAGCACCACTGACAGAGGTAGGCTATGGAACGCGTGTTGATTGTGAATGCCGATGATTTTGGCCTGAGTAAAGGGCAAAATTACGGCATTGTTGAAGCATATCGCAACGGCGTTGTGACCTCCACGACGGCGCTGGTCAATGGCGAGGCTATTGACCATGCGGCGCAGCTTAGCCGCGAGCTGCCTGCGCTTGGGGTGGGAATGCATTTTGTTTTGACGTTAGGCAAACCGGTGTCAGAGATGCCGGGCCTGACGCGAGACGGCCTGTTGGGGAAATGGATCTGGCAAATGGCGGAGGAGGATACGCTTCCGCTGGATGAAATTGCGCATGAACTGGCGTGTCAGTATCAGCGTTTCATCGACGTATTTGGCCGCGAGCCAACGCATCTCGACAGTCACCATCATGTGCATATGTTCCCGCAAATTTTCCCCATCGTCGCCCGCTTTGCGGCGCAGCGCGGGATTGCGTTACGTATTGACCGCCAGACGGTGTTGAACGCAGACGATCTGCCATCGGATTTGCGCAGCACTCAAGGATTTAGTAGTGAATTTTACGGCGAGGAGATCACCGAAACGTGCTTTTTACGCATTCTGGATGCCTCGGCGCATCGAGGAGAAGCCTCTCTGGAGGTGATGTGTCATCCGGCGTTTGTGGACAACATTATTCGCCAGAGCGCCTATTGTTACCCCCGCTTAACTGAACTGGAGGTGTTGACGTCTGCGTCACTCAAGGCAGCGATTGCGGAACGTGGATATCGTCCTGGCAGTTTTCTTGATATTTAGCTCCTGAGTTTGCGGCGCAAGAATGCGCCGCATTTTTTGCCGTTTATGCAGGAATCGCGTTAATTTTCCCCGCACGCGACCAGACACGGTGTGCCGCCATCAGCGTCAGCAGAGTGTCCATAAAGTGGTGGTCAACGTTATCTGCCTCAACAAGTCCTTCTTCCCCCTGGCTATCAATGTTTAAAAGCGCCTTAAACCGTCGGGCGTCGCCTGCCAGTGCGATGGGCTTCAGATGTTTGTAGGCTTCCAGAAGGTAGTAACGGGCATCGCCGCAACTCTCGATATCGGCAATATTGCCGCACGGTACTATTACCGCATCGACCGTTAGCGACGGCGCGCCGGCAAAGGTTGCCGCAATCGTTAATGTTGAACCATCATCAGCCGTTACTTCACCCATCCGTGAATAGAGCAGTTTTGCGTGGACGCCTTTGGCTTTTAAAGCCTGCAAAATGGTCAACAGTTCGGCGGCGTTAACCTTGTCGTTCAGCAGAATAGCGACCACTCGGCCTTTAACATCGCCGTCCGGCACCGCATACAGGCTGAGCGCCGGATCTTTTTTCAGACCGTTGACATCAGGAGGCGGGGCAATTTGCGTTTGCTCATGGGTGAGTGCAAAACCGAGATTATGCGCGACGCCCTGAGCCAGCGTGACATCAATATGCGCTAACTGATCGACCACCCGCTCCCGAATATACGCGCGGGCGACTTTACCCAGTTCAAAGCTGAACGCGTCAATAATATGCTGCTGTTCTATCGGCGTCTGACTGAGCCAGAACAGGCGAGGATGCGAGTAATATTCACCGAAAGAGGGGCTGCGTTCGCGGATTTTATTGCCATCCACGCGTTCCTGGTATGATTCGAAGCCGCCGCGTTTTGGCGCTGGCGGCGTTTCGCGTGGCCAGTTGTCATTAATGGAGTTTGGTTCATAGTTCGCCGGATTGGTGTCGATATCCATCCGGTGCATACCGTCACGCTGGAAGTTATGGTAGGGGCAGGTAGGGCGGTTAATCGGAATTTCGTGGAAGTTTGGCCCGCCCAGACGACTGATTTGCGTGTCGGTATAAGAGAACAGACGCCCCTGTAACAGCGGATCGTTGGTAAAATCAATGCCGGGAACAATATGTCCTGGATGAAATGCCGCCTGTTCGTTTTCAGCGAAAAAGTTATCCGGATTACGGTTTAACACCATTTTGCCGACGCGTTGTACTGGCACCAACTCTTCCGGAATCAGTTTGGTCGGATCGAGCAGATCAAAATCGAATTTAAATTCATCCTCTTCGGCAATGAGTTGTAGGCCCAGCTCGTATTCCGGGAAATCGCCCGCTTCGATGGCCTCCCACAGATCCCGGCGGTGAAAATCCGGATCGCGACCGGTCAGTTTTTGTGACTCATCCCATACCAGCGAGGCTTTACCTGCCAACGGTTTCCAGTGGAAACGGACAAAGGTCGCTTTCCCTTGTGCATTGATCAGACGGAAGGTGTGAATGCCGAACCCTTCCATCGTCCGATAACTGCGTGGAATACCGCGATCCGACATTGCCCACATGACGTTGTGCAGCGTCTCAGGCTGTAAGGAAACATAGTCCCAGAAGGTGTCGTGCGCGCTCTGCCCTTGCGGAATAGCCCAATGTGGTTCGGGCTTAACGGCGTGCACAAAATCCGGAAACTTATGCGCATCCTGGATAAAAAAGATCGGCGTGTTATTACCGACGAGATCGAAAATTCCCTCTTCGGTATAAAATTTGGTCGCAAAACCGCGGATATCACGTACGGTATCAGCAGACCCCGCGCCGCCCTGTACTGTCGAAAAGCGAACAAAGACCGGGGTAATTTTCTGTGGATCGCACAGAAACGCGGCTTTCGTGATGTCGCTCAGGTCTTTATATGGCTGGAAATAGCCGTGCGCTGCAGATCCGCGGGCGTGAACGATCCTCTCCGGGATGCGCTCATGGTCAAAGTGGGTAATTTTCTCGCGCAGGATAAAATCTTCCAACAGCGTAGGGCCGCGGCTGCCGGCGCGAAGAGAATTTTGATCGTCGGCGATGCGCACGCCCTGATTGGTGGTCAGCGCATAATTTTCGCTGCCTTTACGAAAGGCGTCGAGGGCAGTGAGCTTATCATTCGCGGTCTCGGGCGCTTTTAAGCTGCCGGGGGCCGTCGGTTGCGCGCCCGGCGGCGTCGTTTCTGGCGTGGGGCGATGTGAACCGTCTGACGGCGCCAGGGAGTCCAGGCCGGGCTGTGATTCACGGGTATCATGCACGGGGGACTGATGGGGGGATTTCTCATTATGCGACATTGAACTCGTCTCCTGCTTTCATCACTGAAATGGGCGTGGTAGTAGTCAAAATCACTCTAACTATAGAACATTTCAGCAATTATGCCGGGGGAGAGCGGAACGGCAGACAGGGTATAACAGGGAAATCGCACGCGCGGAACAGGACGTCGGGGGCGAAGATCGGCTAAAATAGTGTTTTTCTGATTTTTAGCCTTAGAGCCTATCCCAGTAGGCGTTATTGGCGCAGCCAGTTTGGACACGGACAGCGCGCAAAAACCGGAGCGTACACGTAGTACGTGAGGATTTTGAGCACTGCCCAGGACCAAAATGGCAAGTAAAATAGCCCTAATGGGATAGGCTCTTAGCCTCTTTTAGTGAAGCATTAATGATGAAACCTCTTCGCCAGCAAAATCGCCAGATTATTAGCTATATTCCGCGTGTTGAACCCGCGCCGCCGGAGCATGCGATAAAAATGGATACGTTTCGCGACGTCTGGATACTGCGCGGTAAATATGTTGCCTTTGTTCTGACGGGGGAGTCATTTCAACGGTCGCCCGCCTTTAGCGTGCCAGAATCGGCGCAGCGTTGGGCGAATCAGGTTCGCCAGGAAAACGAAATCGCTGACTAAGAAAAAAACAAAACGCCGGTACTGGAGACCGGCGTTTTTAGTGACAGACATTTTGAGTTGCCGATCGTCATGTCTCAGACGATGTGAACTCCCGATAATGTATTATCGATGCGCCAGTTCAGCGTCTTCTTCGCTATCGAGAATGGTTTTATCGGTCTGCTTCAGCCACTGGCTGGTCAGCGTACCAGCGGTCATTGAGCCACTCACGTTCAGTGCGGTACGGCCCATATCAATCAACGGTTCGACGGAGATTAACAGCGCGACCAGCGTGACCGGTAAGCCCATGGCAGGCAGCACAATCAGCGCGGCGAAGGTCGCGCCGCCGCCAACGCCGGCAACACCCGCCGAACTTACAGTAACGATACCCACCAGCGTGGCTATCCATACGGGGTCTAAGGGGTTGATGCCGACCGTCGGCGCAACCATTACCGCCAACATCGCAGGATAAAGACCGGCACAACCGTTTTGGCCGATGGTCGCGCCAAAAGAGGCAGCAAAGCTGGCGATGGACTCCGGCACGCCCAGGCGGCGGGTTTGCGCTTCGACATTGAGTGGAATGGAAGCGGCGCTGGAGCGGCTGGTAAAGGCAAATGTCAGCACCGGCCACACCTTGCGGAAATATTTCAGCGGGCTAATCCCGTTCACGCCCAATAGTATGCCGTGAACCACAAACATTATCGCCAGACCAAGATATGACGCTACCACGAAGCTTCCAAGCTTAATGATGTCCTGCAAATTAGAGCCGGCAACCACTTTCGTCATCAGCGCCAGTACGCCGTAAGGCGTAAGTTGCATCACCAGACGCACCAGCTTCATCACCCAGCTTTGCAGGGTATCGATAGCAACAAGCACACGCTCGCCTTTTGGCGCATCATCTTTCAGCAGTTTAAGCGCGGCCACGCCCAGGAATGCGGCGAAAATCACCACGCTGATAATAGACGTAGGATTTGCGCCAGTCAGATCCGCAAACGGATTTTTCGGTACAAAAGACAGCACCAGTTGCGGCACGCTGAGATCGGCCACTTTGCCGACATAGCTCGTCTCAATGGCATTCAGACGCGCGGTTTCCGCGCCGCCCTGAACCAGACCTTCCGCCGTCAGTCCGAACAGATTGGTGACCAGCACGCCCACCAGCGCTGCGATAAGGGTAGTAAACAGCAGCGTGCCGATAGTCAGAAAACTGATTTTCCCCAATTGAGAGGCGTTATGCAGTCGTGCCACGGCGCTTAAAATAGAGGCGAATACCAGCGGCATCACAATCATTTGTAGCAATTGCACATAGCCGTTGCCGACAATATTGAACCACTGAATGGAGTCTTTTAACACCTGACTGTCAGCGCCATAAATGGTGTGCAGGGCCAGACCAAAGACCACGCCCATCACAAGGCCGACAAGCACTTTTTTAGCCAGACTCCACTGTTTATGACGGGCCTGCGCCAGTACAAACAGCAGAATGACGAACACCGCAATGTTCGCAATTAATGGAAAATTCATCCCCGTTCTCCTGATTTTTTTATTATGAAGCGCTGTGTTTTAGCGATTCTGTTCGCGCAAGATTAGCAGAACTGTGAGCTGGCTCTTATATTCAAATGGAATGGTTTATACCAAAAATGACTTTGGCGTTGATTTACTAATCAATCTGGTGATTTATAAAACGATTGAACTGCATTTGCAGGATAGTGATCATCTGCGAAGACCAGCGTATGACGTTGTTTTCCGGCATGGACTGCGGCATCCACACCGCCCAGGCAAACAACGCCATACATAAAAATCGCTCCAGCTGATTGCCTTTGCGCGGCGCCAGAATAGGCAGGCGGAAACGCCAGCGGCACGGCCACAGTAAGGGAACGCCTGCGGGGGTGAGCATATCCGCGACGATATGGCTTAAATAGCCGAGTACCATGCCTTGCAGCGCATCCGCCGGGATAATCCACGTATCCGGAACCTTGAGATAAAAGGTCGCCAGTAGGGCAAAGACCGCCAGCAGACTATGGGTAAACCCCCGGTGACCAAACGCGCGGGCGATCGGTTTCGATACCCATTTCAGGCGCTGGCCAAGAAAAGATTTGGGGTGGTCGATATCCGGCAGCAGACAGGTCAAAATAGCCGAAGGAATAATATGCCACCAGTCGCCGTGCGCAAGGACGGGCGTTAACTCGGCATTCTTGGCGAAAACCGCGCTGGCTATAGAAAAAAGAAGATGTCCTTCCGCCGTCATGATAAAACCCATTAAACTGTCAATTCATACAGTATAGGGTTTTTATACAGTAGGCGGAAGTGGTGACGTTGTAACTCTTTGTCTCTGTCAAAGCCGCTTGCCGTCTGGCTCAGCGGCTAATTGCCCGTTGACTTTGTTTCGGAAACATCTTAACCGAGTAGATGCGCCGCCGTCAGCTCTGTCAGTGAGTTAAGTTTGACATTCGCCAGCGCAAAGCGCGGATCAGGCTGGTTTTCTTCTGCTGGCACCACAATGGCGCGCATTCGCGCCGCCTTTGCCGCGATTAAACCATTCACCGAATCTTCCAGCGCCACGCAGGTTAATGGATCAACGCCTAGTTTGGCCGCACAATCCAGATAGACCTGCGGGTGCGGTTTGCTGTAGGGCAATTTTTCCGCAGAGGCCAGCGCGTCAAAACTGTCGCGCAGTTCGAACATGGTGAGCACTTTTTCCAGCATATGTAGCGGCGATGCCGAGGCAAGCCCCACTAATAGCCCCTGCGCTTTACACAGCGCCACGGCCTCGCGCACACCCGGCAAAAGAGGGCGCGTCTCTTCGATAAGCGTAATCGCGCGGGCAATAACACGGTTTGTCACTTCCTGGCGATCGGGGCCGCTCCACGGTTGCTGCGCAAACCAGAGATCGACAACCATATCAATGCGTAGCCCAAGCGTGTCTGGCAGTTCATGGCGTCGAGTAATATCTACGCCTAAACTTGCCATTACGTCCAGTTCAGCGCGATCCCAGAGCGGTTCGGAATCGATCAGTAGTCCATCCATATCGAAAATTGCAGCAAGAATTTGGCGTGGGGTTGACATCACAACCTCTCCTGTTGAGATTAAAAAATAACGAATTAAGCGTTCATTATGACCATGTTCTTAGTATATCGCCCTTAAAGATCAGGCGAAAACGGGAATCAACAGGTAGACTTAGGCCAAAACGACGCGTCTTTATCAAGGGGAACTCATGACGTATCAACAAGCTGGACGCATTGCAATCCTAAAAAGAGTTGTAGGGTGGGTTATTTTTATTCCGGCACTGCTTTCCACGCTCATCTCAGTCCTTAAATTTATGTATGCGCACAGTGAAAAGCAGGAGGGGATAAATGCGGTAATGCTGGATTTTACCCACGTAATGATAGACATGATGCGCGTGAATACGCCGTTTCTGAATGTTTTTTGGTACAACTCGCCGACGCCAAATTTTCAGGGAAGCCTGAATATCGGTTTCTGGCTCATTTTTATTCTGATTTTTGTCGGGCTGGCGATGCAGGATTCCGGCGCCAGAATGAGCCGCCAGTCACGTTTTTTGCGTGAAGGCGTGGAAGATCAGTTGATCCTGGAAAAAGCAAAAGGCGCGGAAGGGCTAACGCGTGAGCAGATAGAGTCACGTATCGTGGTGCCGCACCATACCATCTTTTTACAGTTTTTCCCGCTCTATATTTTGCCGGTCATTATTATCGTGCTCGGCTACTTTTTCTTTTCCTTGTTAGGCTTCATGTAAACTGAAAAATGCCGGATAGCCCGTATCCGGCATGGGCTGTACCTATACCGCAAGCAGCCGATCCATCGCTTTTTGCGCAGTGGCCAGGTGCTGACCGCCAAACAGCCTTGCCCGATTAAGCAGGGTGTAGAGCTGGTAAATCGGCTGCCTGTCGAGAAAATCCAGCGGTAGCGGCGAAACGGACTGATAGCCGTCATAAATCTGCGGTGGCTGATCGGTATGCAGCGGCAGCATCGCCAGATCGCATTCTCTGTCGCCCCAATAGCAGGCTGGATCGAAGATATAGGGGCCGTCAGGGCCAAGCGCGCAGTTCGCCGACCATAGATCGCCATGCAAAAGAGAAGGCTGCGGTTGATGCGACGCCAGACGTTGCTGAACATGTTCAACAATGGCGTCAATATTACCAAAAGTAATGCCTTTTTCCGCGGCGAGTTCAAGTTGCCAGCCAATGCGCTGTTCGGCGAAAAAAGTCGACCAACGGCGTTGCCAGGTATTCGGCTGCGGCGTGGTAGAGAGCGCGTTGTCAAAATCGAGGCCGAATTGAGGTTGGTCGCTCCATTGGTGCAGGCGCGCCAGCTGTTGCCCAAGAATAAACGCATTATGGGCATCCAGCGGGCGGGGCGAGAGGTAGTCCATGACTAAAAAGCTGTAATCCCGATCCGAACCTACCGCCCATACCTTAGGCACAACAACGGTTTTACTGCGGGAGAGCAGCTCCAGCTGATCGGCTTCTGCGGTAAAACCGCGGAGCATTTCTCGTTCATCGCACTTCACGAAAAAATCATGGCCTGCATAACGTAAATGCCATGCGGCATGAACTTCTCCGCCTGGCAGTTCATTACGCAGTTCGATTTCGCCTTCACCGACTTGCTCGCTTAAAAGACGACTGATAGCTTGCCACATAATGTCTCTCCCCACGTTGTCTGCCAGATCATAAGGTTAGCGCAAAAATGCGGTTGAAAAATACGAACTAACGCACATCGCGGACGCGCCGCGGCGGGAATGGCACTTATTGTGCGTTTTTACTCCACGCCTCCCAGGTCGCCACGGTAATGTCGACATCCTTATCTAACGCGCTTTTCGCAAGTCCGGCGACAAGCGCTTTGATTTCATCAGCGCTCTGAGCGCTAACAAAGCCAAACGTATTGGTGCCGAGCTCATGCACATTCCCTTCATCGTCCGTTAATGTCAGCAAAAAACCGCTACGCGTCAGATGGTTATTGAGTTCGTTAATCTCGGTCAGGGAATCTTCATGGAAGGTTACGGTAATAACATAACGGGTAATATCGCCACTGGCCATCGTTCACCTCGTTGGGAGCAACTGTGTTTTTAACAGCGGCGGATGCGCCGCCCGTTAACCGATTTTCCGTTATCCCCCTCGGCGAGGGGGAAACGATTATTGCGCGGAAAGATAGGCGTATATTTTTTGGGTATCGTCACGAGAACACAGACGCGTACCTTGATTGAGCGTAGCAGCGCTGCCTGCCGCCACACCGAAGCGCACCATCTCTTCCAGCGACGCGTCTTGCGCCAGTTTTAACGTCATCGCGCCTACCATACTGTCGCCTGCGCCAACAGTACTTTGACTTTTCACCGGGGGAGGAACAACCTGGATGCAATTCTCACTGTCTATGCCCAGCGCCCCTTGCGGCCCCAGAGAGACCACTACCCGGCGAGCCTTGCCGCTTTGCACTAATTCCTGGGCCGCTTTACGCACATCATCAGGCTGCGTCAGATCACGATTAACCAACGCGCTCAATTCTTTCAGGTTCGGTTTCACCAGTTCGATATCGCCAAGCGCCAGCGCGGCGGTGAGCGCGTCGCCAGAGCTATCAATAATGCAGCGAATGCCTTGCTTCTGCGCGGCGGAAATCAGTTGCGTGAGTTTCTCGACCTTAACGCCGGGCGGAAGGCTGCCGCTGATAACCAGAATTGCCCCGGATTCAATTTCCAGTACCTGTTCTTCAAGCTGGCGAAATTCGTCATCGTCCAGCGTGGCGCCGGGCATAACAAAACGATACTGTTCGCCGCTGGACTCGACGTGGACGTGCAGGTTCTGACGCGTCCAGTCCTTCGCATCGACGGTAGACACGGGGACATTTTCATCAGCCAGTAGTGCGACCAGATGTTCGCCGGTAGCGCCGCCAGCCGGGAAAATTGCGGTCGCGGTGCCGCCAAGATGCGCAATGGCGCGAGCGACATTAATACCCCCGCCGCCGGGTTCGAATACCGGCGCGGAGCACCGCAGTTTACCTTCGGGATAAATTTGCGGCGTGATTGTTGCGCTATCGAGAGAGGGCGCAAGCGTCAACGTATAGATACGTACCATCGTTACCTCCTGTTAGGCTGATTTCAGTCTGGCACTTAATCCCCGGAAAGTGAAGGAATTAACAATATGATTTTCCGGATCTTTATTTAAAGAAGTACGATGTAAAGTTATATAAATAAATGAATGCTTCGGGAGGGTTCTTATTCAAAAAATGAAATAGTAATTGATTGCTATGTTATTCGGGGCTTCTTATAATTCGCTACCTTTCCAGGGGCGTTTGTCATTGATCCCTATGAAAGTTTCCGGGACCGTCGTGGTCTCTTTTTTAGTTGTACGGACTCTATATAAATGAAGCTTTTGAAGGCAGTACCCGCTGTAGTTATGCTGGCGGGTGGCGTGTTCGCGTCTCTGTATGCCGCCGCCGATGATTCCGTTTTTACTGTCATGGATGATCCCTCCACCGCGAAAAAACCTTTTGAAGGTAATCTGAATGCGGGCTACCTTGCTCAGTCAGGCAATACTAAAAGTTCTTCCTTAACGGCTGACACGGCGATGACCTGGTATGGACAACGTACCGCCTGGTCATTATGGGGCAATGCCAGCAATACCTCCTCTAATGATGAACGCTCTTCAGAAAAATATGCGGTAGGCGCGCGTAACCGTTTTAATATGACGGATTATGATTATACCTTTGGCCAGGCCAGTTGGCTGACAGACCGTTTCAACGGTTATCGTCAGCGCGACGTACTGACCGCCGGTTACGGGCGGCAGTTCCTTAATGGTCCAGTGCACAGCTTCCGTTTTGAATTCGGTCCTGGGGTTCGCTATGACGAACATACGGACGATACCACTGAAACGCAGCCGTTGGGTTATGCTTCCGGCAGCTATGCCTGGCAGTTAACTGACAATGCTAAGTTTACACAGGGGGTGTCAGTATTTGGCGCAGAAGACACCACACTAAATTCGGAAACAGCCCTCAATGTCGCCATTAACGAACATTTTGGTCTAAAGGTGGGGTATAATTTAACGTGGAACTCGCAGCCGCCTGAATCAGCGCCGGAACATACCGATCGTCGCACTACGGTAACGCTGGGCTATAAGATGTAATATTGCGCCGGGTTACGTTACGTAACCCGGTTATTCTGTGGTGACGCCTCAGAAGAAGAAGGTGATGTCGCCGTTGATATAAGAATAGTCGTCTCCGGTGCGAAATTCCGACGTGACTTTGTTTAAAGAAAGAGAGAATGCGACGGGAGAATAGCCGATGGTAGCACCGACGCGATATTCATCCACGGTTTTATTAATATCCACCGTTTCCATTTTTGTTTGCAGCGTTTTCCCCTGTAACGTGTAGTTTTTATCAACTTCCCTGCGCTCAACGCCAGCAAATACCTTATAGATCAATCCCTCTTTTTGAGTGTGTATTAATCCTCGGCGGGACAGTAACCCAAACCCATTATCAGAGTTAAAGGTCTTATCATTTCCCAGCGCAACGGTTGCGCCGTACCCTAAATACTGGAAGAGATTGCCGCCGACAGCAGAGACTTCTGGATAGAAGCCCACATTGACACCCAGAATATCAATAGCTGGCGTAAGGGAGACCATTCCTTTTGCCGTATAACCATAACGGTTTTCAATTTGATCCTGCCAGGCAGGGTATTTTTCTGCGCCTATTATTCGATGCGCCCGATTCTGAACCTCCTGACCGCCTGCGTCAGGACCAATAACGCCGATATCGGTACCTAAACGATAACGTAACCAATTGGTGGCTAATGAATTCCACTCCAGTCCGGTATGAAGAAAGGCGCTGAACGCGCGGTCGCCTTTGACGGCTTCAGGCTTTCTCTTATTGGCACCTGATGGAGAATAAATATCTTGCGCGATATGAAAAGAGAGTTGACTGGCGTCAGTGAGATCGTGGCTGTAGCCTAAAAAGAGCCCGGCAGTATAATCACCCCGGTCTGCAGCCTTGTGCCCATAAAGGGCATTTAAGGATGGTTGAAATATACCTGCATCATCATTCGCCACTGAAATAGCAAGGCTACTGGCATTGGCCATTGTGGTCGTACTGAGTATGGCGGCAATCATCGTTGCGCAATAGCTGTATTTGTTCACTTTTTACCCCTGAATATGAAAGTGAATACTCTTATTTTTACAAAGTAATAAGCACAGCAGCATGATGCGCAGTGCCTATTAAACCTTTAAATATAACTAAACTCCTGCCAGCAGCGAGTCATTGAGAGGATACGTTGCCTTAATGTTGAAAAATGGTGTTAAAAAACATGCGCCAGATATTATTGAATATCCATTTTTCATTCGCTATCTGAGTGCGAGAAATTATTGGCTTTACGATTATGCATATAATACGATGTTTTTTGGTATCAATATGAATATCACGTTGTATTCTTTTGAGCTCATTTTCTATGATGGCTTCGATGTTTATCTGTTATTAATTTTTACCGTGATAGTGTTGTCTTTAATGATGAGCGCATCTAACGGCTGGCAGGGTAATATAACCAAATTATTGCTACCTGAATTATTAGGGCAGTTATTATTAAGAAAGAAAAAATGAATAAAACCATTAATCTGCTAAAATTACTGCCCGTAGTATTATTAAGCGCATGTACTACATCGTATCCTCCCCAGGATACAACATCGGCACCCGAGTTACCCCATCGTAACGTACTCGTTCAGCAACCTGATAACTGTAGCGTTGGCTGTCCTCAAGGAGGAAGTCAACAAACAATCTATCGCCATGTCTATACGCTCAATAATAATAGCGTCACGAAATTTGCCAACTGGGTTGCCTATAGCGTGACAAAAACCAGCCAGGCAAGCGGTCGCCCGCGGAACTGGGCGCAGGACCCCGATTTACCGCCCTCGGATACGTTGGCCCCTTCGGCCTATAAAAATGCCCATACGCTATTAAAAGTCGACAGGGGACACCAGGCGCCGTTGGCAGGATTGGGCGGCGTATCGGACTGGCCGTCGTTAAATTATTTATCGAATATTACGCCGCAGAAATCCACCCTGAATCAGGGAGCATGGGCTGCACTGGAAAACCGGGTGCGCGAACTTGCCAAACAGGCTGATGTATCTGTAGTGCACGTAGTGACCGGCCCCCTTTTTGAGCGGCATATCGTCACATTGCCAGAAGATGCGACGGTAGAAATTCCCAGCGGGTACTGGAAGGTTTTATTCACCGGAATGGCGCCGTCAAAAAGTGAAGGAAATTACGCTGCGTTTATTATGGATCAGAATACGCCCCGTTCGGCGAATTTTTGCGACTATCAGGTTACCGTGGACACTATCGAACATAAAACGAAGCCAGTGCTGACGCTGTGGTCTGCCTTGCCTGAAGCGGTAGCCAGCGAGGTGAAAACGACAAAGGGGAGTCTGGCGCAGAAGTTAGGTTGTCGATGAGAAGTGCTATACGGCGCGTAGAAAGATAATGGAGAAACCCTGTCAAGGGTCTTGATTTGCTACAGAGTGATGCAATCTCCCTTTTTTTAGTGTTACCATCGTCATGCCGGACGAAAATAGCGATTTTCGTCTGTGTCGAAGGTTGTGCGCCAATTTAGCAATGGTTGGCTAGATGGATACACAACTCACTGTCAATAAATTCATTTTCTCTTTGTATGTGATCTTGCGTATGGGTCACCACTGCAAATAAGGATATTACATGCCTGTTATTACTCTTCCTGATGGCAGCCAACGCCATTATGACCACCCTGTAAGCCCGATGGATGTTGCTCTGGACATTGGTCCTGGCCTGGCGAAAGCCACCATTGCGGGCCGTGTGAATGGCGAGCTGGTTGATGCTTGCGATCTGATTGAAAATGATGCGACGCTTGCCATCATCACCGCAAAAGATGAAGAGGGTCTGGAGATCATTCGTCACTCTTGCGCGCATCTGTTAGGTCACGCAATCAAGCAACTTTGGCCGCACACGAAAATGGCGATCGGCCCGGTTGTCGACAACGGTTTTTACTATGACGTTGATCTTGACCGCACGCTAACTCAGGAAGATGTCGAAGCGCTCGAAAAGCGGATGCATGAGCTCGCCGAGAAAAATTACGACGTTATCAAGAAAAAGGTGAGCTGGCATGACGCGCGCGAAACCTTCGTGAAGCGCGGCGAGACTTACAAAGTCGCTATTCTTGATGAAAATATCGCCCATGATGATAAGCCAGGCTTGTACCATCATGAAGAATATGTCGACATGTGTCGTGGTCCGCACGTGCCGAATATGCGTTTCTGCCATCACTTTAAACTGATGAAAACTGCTGGCGCATACTGGCGCGGTGACAGCAATAATAAGATGCTGCAGCGTATTTACGGTACGGCATGGGCAGATAAAAAAGCCCTGAACGCTTATCTGCAGCGCCTGGAAGAGGCCGCAAAACGCGACCACCGTAAAATTGGTAAGCAGCTCGACCTGTATCATATGCAGGAAGAAGCGCCGGGCATGGTGTTCTGGCATAACGACGGCTGGACTATCTTCCGCGAGCTGGAAGTCTTTGTTCGTTCTAAACTCAAAGAGTACCAGTATCAAGAAGTTAAAGGCCCGTTCATGATGGACCGTGTGCTGTGGGAAAAAACCGGGCACTGGGACAACTATAAAGATGCGATGTTCACCACATCCTCAGAAAACCGCGAATATTGCATCAAGCCGATGAACTGCCCGGGCCACGTTCAGATCTTTAACCAGGGTCTGAAATCCTATCGTGATTTGCCGCTGCGTATGGCGGAATTCGGTAGCTGCCACCGTAACGAGCCATCAGGCGCGCTGCATGGTCTGATGCGCGTACGCGGCTTTACGCAGGATGATGCGCATATCTTCTGCACCGAAGAGCAGATCCGCGATGAAGTTAACGCTTGTATTCGTATGGTCTACGATATGTACAGCACCTTTGGCTTCGAGAAGATCGTCGTCAAGCTTTCCACTCGTCCTGACAAGCGTATCGGCAGCGATGAGATGTGGGATCGTGCTGAGGCGGATCTGGCGGTTGCGCTGGAAGAAAATAATATCCCGTTTGAGTATCAACTGGGTGAAGGCGCATTCTACGGTCCGAAAATTGAATTTACCTTATATGACTGCCTCGATCGTGCATGGCAGTGCGGTACAGTACAGCTGGACTTCTCCTTACCGTCTCGTTTGAGCGCCTCCTATGTAGGCGAAGACAACGAGCGTAAGGTGCCGGTAATGATTCACCGTGCGATTCTTGGGTCGATGGAGCGCTTCATCGGTATCCTGACCGAAGAGTTCGCTGGTTTCTTCCCGACATGGCTCGCGCCTGTTCAGGTAGTCGTGATGAATATTACCGATTCGCAGTCTGAATACGTTAACGAATTGACGCAGAAACTACAAAATGCGGGCATTCGTGTAAAAGCAGACTTGAGAAATGAGAAGATTGGCTTTAAAATCCGCGAGCACACTTTACGTCGTGTCCCTTATATGTTGGTCTGTGGTGATAAAGAGGTGGAAGCAGGCAAAGTTGCCGTTCGCACCCGCCGCGGTAAAGACCTGGGCAGTCTGGACGTAAATGACGTGATTGAGAAGCTGCAACAAGAGATTCGCAGCCGCAGTCTTCAACAACTGGAGGAATAAAGTATTAAAGGCGGAAAACGAGTTCAAACGGCGCGTCCGAATCGTATTAATAGCGAAATTCGCGCGCAAGAAGTTCGCTTAACAGGTCTGGAAGGCGAGCAGCTTGGTATTGTGAGTCTGAGAGAAGCTCTGGAAAAAGCTGAAGAAGCCGGAGTAGACTTAGTCGAAATCAGCCCTAACGCCGAGCCGCCGGTTTGTCGTATAATGGATTACGGCAAATTCCTCTATGAAAAGAGTAAGTCTTCTAAGGAACAGAAGAAAAAGCAAAAAGTTATCCAGGTGAAGGAAATTAAATTCCGTCCTGGGACAGATGAAGGCGACTATCAGGTAAAACTCCGCAGCCTGATTCGCTTTCTCGAAGAGGGCGATAAGGCCAAAATCACGCTGCGTTTCCGCGGTCGTGAAATGGCCCACCAGCAAATCGGTATGGAAGTGCTTAATCGCGTGAAAGACGATTTGCAAGAACTGGCAGTGGTCGAATCCTTCCCAACGAAGATCGAAGGCCGTCAGATGATCATGGTGCTTGCTCCTAAGAAGAAACAGTAAGGCCTTCAAGTAACAATTCTGTGAAGCCTTCGGGCTTCACAGGTTTTGTTCGCCTATGTTTCGTTTATTAACAATGCGAAGTGGAAGTTATTAAAATGCCAAAAATTAAGACCGTACGCGGTGCTGCTAAGCGCTTCAAAAAAACCGGTAAAGGTGGTTTTAAGCACAAGCACGCTAACCTGCGTCACATTCTGACCAAAAAAGCGACTAAACGTAAACGTCACCTGCGTCCGAAAGCCATGGTTTCTAAAGGCGATCTGGGCCTGGTTATCGCGTGCCTGCCGTACGCATAAGCCGTTAACGTTTTTAACTTTTTAATTAGAATAGATACAGGAGAGCACATATGGCTCGCGTAAAACGTGGTGTAATTGCACGCGCACGTCACAAGAAAATTTTGAAACAAGCCAAAGGCTACTACGGTGCGCGTTCTCGCGTATACCGCGTTGCCTTCCAGGCAGTTATCAAAGCTGGTCAGTATGCTTACCGTGACCGTCGTCAACGTAAGCGTCAGTTCCGTCAACTGTGGATTGCGCGTATCAACGCAGCAGCACGTCAGAACGGTATTTCTTACAGCAAATTCATCAACGGCCTGAAAAAAGCCTCTGTTGAAATCGACCGTAAGATCCTGGCTGATATCGCCGTATTCGACAAAGTCGCGTTCACCGCGCTGGTTGAAAAAGCGAAAGCAGCTCTGGCATAAGCCAGTGAAAAGAGGGAGCCTGGCTCCCTCTCTTTTATTGACTGTTCAGTGAGTTGACAATTGACCTGTAACCCTTTTCAATAAAGGATATTCGGTTTTACCACATAAGGTAACGCAAGCATGAACGCTGCTATTTTCCGTTTCTTTTTTTACTTTAGCACCTGATTCCAGGAGGCTAGCGCGTGAAAAACGAAACGAAAAACAGCGCAAAAAAGCCTCCTGATGGAGGCTTTTTTTGTATCTGAAATCGAGAGATTACGTCCAATGAACCGGTGTCTTCACCGACACAATGAGGAAAACCATGTCACATCTCGCAGAGCTGGTTGCCAAT
Source organism: Salmonella sp. 32020114201800008SM (assembly GCF_017572025.1). Classification (NCBI taxonomy): domain Bacteria; kingdom Pseudomonadati; phylum Pseudomonadota; class Gammaproteobacteria; order Enterobacterales; family Enterobacteriaceae; genus Salmonella; species Salmonella sp. 32020114201800008SM. The sequence continues at coordinate 269,200 of NZ_JAGEQM010000001.1, forward strand.
GCAGCGGCCGCCATTAACCAGGCGTCAGATGTTGCCGCGTTAGACAATGTACGCGTCGAATATTTGGGCAAGAAAGGGCATTTAACCCTTCAGATGACGACCCTACGCGATCTGCCGCCGGAAGAGCGTCCGGCAGCCGGGGCAGTCATTAACGCCGCGAAAGAGCAGGTACAACAGGCGCTTAACGCACGTAAAGCCGAGCTGGAAAGCGCAGCGCTTAACGCCCGTCTGGCCGCTGAAACCATCGATATCTCCCTGCCGGGGCGCCGTATTGAGAACGGTGGTCTGCATCCGGTCACGCGTACCATTGACCGTATTGAAAGTTTCTTCGGCGAGCTTGGTTTTACCGTGGCGACTGGCCCGGAAATCGAAGATGACTACCATAACTTCGATGCGTTAAACATTCCGGGTCATCATCCGGCCCGCGCCGATCATGATACCTTCTGGTTTGACGCGACCCGTCTGCTGCGGACCCAGACGTCTGGCGTCCAGATCCGGACGATGAAAGCGCAGCAACCGCCGATCCGTATTATTGCGCCGGGCCGTGTATACCGTAATGACTACGACCAGACGCATACTCCGATGTTCCATCAGATGGAAGGTCTGATTGTTGATACCAACATCAGCTTCACCAACCTCAAAGGTACGCTGCACGACTTCCTGCGTAATTTCTTTGAGGAGGATCTGCAGATTCGCTTCCGTCCTTCTTATTTTCCGTTTACCGAACCTTCTGCAGAAGTGGATGTGATGGGGAAAAACGGCAAATGGCTGGAAGTGCTGGGCTGCGGGATGGTGCATCCGAATGTGCTGCGTAATGTCGGTATCGATCCGGAAATCTATTCTGGCTTCGCTTTTGGTATGGGGATGGAACGTCTGACCATGTTGCGTTATGGCGTCACCGACCTGCGTTCATTCTTCGAAAACGATCTGCGTTTCCTCAAACAGTTTAAATAAAGGCAGGATAAAACAATGAAATTCAGCGAACTGTGGTTACGCGAGTGGGTTAACCCGGCAATTGATAGCGATGCGTTGGCTAACCAGATTACGATGGCTGGCCTGGAAGTAGACGGCGTTGAGCCGGTCGCGGGAAGCTTCAATGGCGTTGTGGTTGGGGAAGTGGTTGAGTGCGCCCAGCATCCGAACGCTGACAAATTGCGTGTAACGAAAGTCAACGTCGGCGGAGAACGCCTGTTGGATATCGTCTGCGGCGCGCCAAACTGTCGTCAGGGGTTGAAAGTAGCGGTGGCCACCATTGGCGCTATTCTGCCGGGCGATTTCAAAATTAAAGCGGCGAAACTGCGCGGCGAACCGTCTGAAGGGATGCTGTGCTCCTTCTCCGAACTGGGGATTTCCGACGATCACAGCGGCATTATCGAACTGCCGGCGGATGCGCCGCTGGGTACCGATATCCGTGAATACCTGAAGCTTGACGACAATACCATCGAAATTAGCGTCACGCCGAACCGTGCGGATTGCTTAGGTATCATCGGCGTTGCGCGCGATGTGGCGGTACTGAACAAAGCGCCGCTCCAGGAGCCTGAAATGGCGCCGGTTACGGCAACCATCAGCGATACGCTGCCGATTACGGTAGAGGCCGCTGATGCGTGTCCTCGCTATCTGGGCCGGGTGGTAAAAGGCATTAATGTTAACGCGCCGACGCCGCTGTGGATGAAAGAGAAACTGCGTCGCTGCGGTATTCGCTCCATCGATGCGGTGGTTGACGTCACGAACTATGTGCTGCTCGAACTGGGTCAGCCAATGCATGCTTTCGATAAAGATCGCATTGATGGCGGTATTGTCGTGCGGATGGCAAAAGAGGGTGAAACCGTCGTCCTGCTGGACGGTAGCGAAGCGACGTTAAATGCGGACACGCTGGTGATCGCCGATCACCATAAGGCGCTGGGGATAGCCGGTATTTTTGGCGGCGAACATTCCGGCGTGAACGGCGAAACGCAAAATGTGCTGCTGGAATGTGCGTACTTTAATCCGCTGTCTATCACCGGTCGCGCTCGCCGCCACGGTCTGCATACCGATGCGTCTCACCGCTACGAGCGCGGGGTGGACCCGGCGCTGCAATATAAAGCGATAGAGCGCGCTACTCGTCTGCTTCTTGATATCTGTGGCGGTGATGCGGGTCCGATAATTGATGTGAGCAACGAAGCAACGTTGCCGAAACGCGCCACCATTACGCTGCGTCGCAGTAAACTGGATCGCCTGATCGGGCATCATATTGCGGATGAGCAGGTCAGTGATATTCTGCGTCGTCTGGGCTGTGAAGTGACCGAAGGGCAGGACGAGTGGAAAGCCGTAGCGCCGACCTGGCGTTTCGATATGGAAATTGAAGAAGATCTGGTGGAAGAGGTTGCCCGCGTTTACGGCTATAACAATATTCCGGACGAGCCAATCCAGGCCGGTTTAATCATGGGGACGCACCGTGAAGCCGATCTGTCGTTGAAGCGGGTTAAAACCATGCTGAACGACAAAGGCTATCAGGAAGTGATTACCTATAGCTTTGTCGATCCTAAAGTACAACAGCTCATCCATCCAGGCGCAGAAGCGCTGCTGCTGCCAAACCCTATCTCCGTTGAGATGTCGGCGATGCGTCTGTCTCTGTGGAGCGGATTGTTGGCGACGGTGGTCTATAACCAAAACCGTCAGCAGAATCGCGTGCGTATTTTTGAAACCGGTTTACGTTTCGTTCCGGATACACAAGCCAATCTGGGTATTCGACAGGATCTGATGCTGGCTGGCGTGATTTGCGGTAACCGCTATGATGAGCACTGGAACCTGGCAAAAGAGACCGTTGATTTCTATGATTTGAAAGGCGATCTGGAAGCAGTATTGGATTTAACCGGCAAACTGGGTGATATCCAGTTTAAGGCGGAGATGAATCCGGCTCTGCATCCGGGACAGTCTGCGGCGATTTATCTGAAAGATGAACGTATTGGTTTTATTGGGGTTGTTCACCCTGAACTGGAACGTAAACTGGATCTGAATGGTCGTACGCTGGTGTTTGAACTGGAATGGAATAAGCTCGCAGACCGTATCGTGCCGCAGGCGCGGGAGATTTCACGCTTCCCGGCCAACCGTCGCGATATTGCGGTTGTTGTTGCAGAAAACGTTCCCGCAGCGGATATTTTATCCGAATGTAAGAAAGTTGGCGTAAATCAGGTAGTTGGCGTAAACTTATTTGACGTGTACCGCGGTAAGGGTGTTGCGGAGGGTTATAAGAGCCTCGCTATCAGCCTGATCCTTCAGGATACCAACCGTACACTCGAAGAAGAGGAGATTGCCGCTACCGTCGCCAAATGTGTAGAGGCATTAAAAGAGCGATTCCAGGCATCATTGAGGGATTGAACCTATGGCGCTTACAAAAGCTGAAATGTCAGAATATCTGTTTGATAAGCTTGGGCTTAGCAAGCGGGATGCCAAAGAACTGGTTGAACTGTTTTTCGAAGAGATCCGTCGTGCTCTGGAAAACGGTGAGCAGGTGAAACTCTCTGGTTTTGGTAACTTCGATCTGCGTGATAAAAATCAACGTCCGGGGCGTAACCCGAAAACGGGTGAAGATATTCCTATTACAGCACGGCGCGTGGTGACCTTCAGACCCGGGCAGAAGTTAAAGAGCCGGGTCGAAAACGCTTCGCCCAAAGAAGAGTAATCAGATCCAGGCATAACATCCATCAGGGTGTATTGCGGCAGATACGCTGCCATCCCGAAAGTAGATCAGCGGGATGACAGCGTATTTGTCAGCCTGAAAGATGACCCGTATAACTAAAAAGGCCGCATTGCGGCCTTTTTTCTTTCAAGTAAAGGATACCCACCGTAAAATCACGCTACCTCTTTTCAGCTGAATGGATAACATGCTGACTTTTGCCCGCCAACAACAGCGACGAAACGTTCGCTGGCTTCTGAGCCTGTCACTGCTGGTGCTACTGGCTACACTTCTGAGCTTATGCGCAGGCGAACAGTGGATTGCCCCCGGTGACTGGTTAAGCGCCCGGGGGGAACTGTTTGTCTGGCAAATTCGCCTTCCCCGCACGCTTGCGGTATTGCTGGTTGGCGCTGCGCTGGCGCTATCTGGCGCTGTGATGCAGGCGCTGTTTGAAAACCCACTTGCTGAACCGGGTCTGCTCGGCGTTTCGAATGGGGCCGGTGTTGGGCTTATTGCCGCCGTCTTACTGGGGCAGGGGCAACTGCCAGGATGGGCGCTGGGACTGTGCGCTATAGCCGGCGCGCTCATTATTACGTTAATCCTGCTGCGTTTTGCGCGCCGCCATCTCTCTACCAGCCGCTTGTTGTTGGCGGGCGTCGCGCTGGGCATTATCTGTAGCGCGCTGATGACGTGGGCTATCTATTTTTCCACCTCTTTCGATCTGCGGCAATTAATGTACTGGATGATGGGAGGATTTGGCGGCGTTGACTGGCAGCAGAGCTGGCTAATGATTGCGCTCATCCCGGTACTGATCTGGATATGTTGCCAGTCGCAACCGCTGAATATGCTGGCGCTAGGGGAAACCTCGGCGCGGCAGCTTGGCCTGCCGCTGTGGTTCTGGCGCAATTTGTTGGTCGTCGCCACTGGCTGGATGGTGGGCGTCAGCGTGGCGATGGCGGGGGCGATTGGTTTTATCGGTCTGGTTATTCCGCACATCCTGCGCTTATGTGGTTTAACCGATCACCGGGTTTTACTTCCCGGCTGCGCGCTGGCCGGGGCTATCGCCCTGCTATTGGCTGATGTGGTCGCCCGACTGGCGCTGGCGTCGGCTGAACTGCCTATCGGGGTGGTCACCGCCACATTGGGGGCGCCAGTGTTTATCTGGCTGCTGCTCAAATCCGCGCGTTAGCGCATCGGTAAACAACTGCTTTCATCATTCGCAGTCTATGATTAAAGGCTAACGATGAAACCCACTATTCTACCGACATCAGGGAGACACCATGCAAAACTCGCTTCTTAATACTCACGTTACGACGATTGATGGAGAGGTCACTACACTTGAAAAATACGCCGGAAAAGTGCTGCTCATTGTAAACGTCGCCTCCAGATGTGGTCTGACGCCGCAATATGAACAGCTGGAAAATATCCAGAAGGCGTGGGCAGATCAGGGGTTTGTCGTGTTGGGTTTTCCCTGCAACCAGTTTATGGGGCAGGAGCCAGGCAGCGAAGAGCAGATTAAAACCTATTGTGCCAGCACCTGGGGCGTCACGTTCCCGATGTTCAGTAAAATTGATGTGAATGGCGACGCGCGCCATCCGCTGTATCAAAAACTGATAGCCGCTGCGCCAACGGCAGTCGCGCCGGAGAAGAGCGGCTTTTACGAACGGATGGTAAGTAAAGGGCGTACGCCACTCTATCCGGATGATATTCTGTGGAATTTTGAAAAATTTTTGGTAGGCCGGGATGGTCAGGTGGTACAGCGTTTTTCGCCGGATATGACGCCTGAAGATCCTATTGTGATGGAAAGCATAAAAATCGCGTTGGCAAAATAATGTCTCAATTGATGCAATTAAAGGACGTTGTCGAGAGCACCCGCCTGGGGCCGCTTTCCGGCGAAGTAAGCGCAGGAGAGATCCTTCACCTTGTCGGGCCGAACGGCGCCGGAAAAAGCACGTTGCTGGCGCGTATGGCGGGATTAACCTCAGGCGAGGGGAGCATCAGGTTTGGCGGAGCGCCGCTGGAGGCATGGGCGACGGCAACGCTTGCCCAACACCGCGCTTATCTTGCGCAACAGCAAAATCCGCCGTTCGCCATGCCGGTCTGGCATTACCTGACATTGCATCAACCTGATAAAACGCGAACCGGGCAGCTTAACGAGGTGGCCGATATGCTTGGATTGGGCGACAAACTGGGGCGAAGCGTGAATCAGCTTTCCGGTGGCGAGTGGCAGCGTGTTCGCCTTGCTGCCGTTGTACTACAAATTCATCCCGACGCTAATCCGGTCGGTCAATTATTGCTGCTTGATGAGCCAATGAACAGTCTCGATGTTGCGCAACAAAACGCTCTGGATCGGGTATTACATCATTTATGTCAGGCAGGAATTGCGATTGTGATGAGTAGCCACGATCTGAACCACACGCTGCGCCATGCGCATAAAGCCTGGTTACTAAAGCGCGGTAAACTCATTGCCTGCGGCCGCCGGGAAGAGGTGCTCACCCCCTCTTATCTGGCGCAAGCCTACGGTCTGCGCTTTCGACGACTCGACGTCGAGGGGCATCCAATGCTCATTTCGGCCACTTAAGTAAAATCGTTTCTTGAAAAGCAGGTAATTTCGACGCTAAATTAATACCAAAATAAAAACAGAGGATTGTTGCGGCATGCGTTTTTGGCTTCTTGTTATCACAGCATTGTTCCTGGCAGGATGCAGTACTCATCGGGCACCGGCGCCAAATGCCAGATTATCAGACTCCATTACCGTCATTGCGGGTCTGAACGATCAGTTGCAGTCCTGGCGCGGTACGCCATACCGTTACGGCGGCATGAGTCGCAGAGGCGTGGACTGTTCCGGCTTTGTGGTAGTCACTATGCGCGACAAGTTTGATTTGCAGTTGCCTCGTGATACGCGTGAACAATCAAAAATCGGCACCAGAATCGATAAAGATGAATTGCTGCCCGGAGATTTGGTTTTCTTTAAAACCGGTTCGGGCGAAAGTGGTTTACATGTTGGTATTTACGATACAAATAATGAGTTTATTCATGCCTCTACCAGTCGTGGCGTGATGCGTTCATCGCTGGATAATGTGTACTGGCGAAAAAACTTCTGGCAGGCACGGCGAATTTAACCTCGCAGACGATATAAATTTTATAGTCTATTTTTAACATATCGCCGGTTGAACTTATGACATCTGTTGTCATCATATATAATGATATAACCGTAGCATTTACAAACGTACTTTTATTAAAAACGGGCGTGTTCACGCCCTGTGAAAAGTACAACATTGGATATTGGTTTATAATCAGAGTAAGTTAAAAAAAGGAACCGGTTCACCGGTAAACAAGAAAAATGATGACGCTTCAATTAGTATCTGAAGTTACGTCTGTTTCCGTCCGTAGTGACTGGATGGCGAATAGCGCCCTAACCATGGGACTGGCGTAATGATTGCTTCACTTGATGAGCTTTACCATTCCGAACTCTTTTTCCTTCCCGTCATGGATGAAAATGCTCGGCTTGTTGGTTTAGAGATTATTGCAACGTTTGCCGCTGAAGACGGCGCCGTGCGGATGCCGACTGAGTTGGTAGCGCCTCGCCTTTCGGTGGAGGAACAATACTGTCTGTTTGTTGAAAAACTGGCGTTGTTAGAAACCTGTCAGCACTTTTTTATTCAGCATAAACTTATTGCATGGCTTAATTTACCGCCCGCAATTAGTGACTTATTATTAGATAGCGAACTTTTTTCCCGGGCAGCGCGCTTTCCGTTTCTTGAATTAGCTATAAATGAGAATTATCCTGGGTTAAACCAGGGCAAAAACAATGAAACGTTAGCTAATCTGGCAATGCATTTCCCATTAATGCTGGCAAATTTTGGGGCAGGCGAGGCGTCGACTAAAGCTATTTTCGATGGGCTTTTCAAACGAGTCATGTTGGATAAAAATTTTATTCAGCAGCGAGCTGAAATGATCTCATTCGAACCATTCATGCACGCTATTGTTGCCCAGATCTCCTCCAGCTGCGAGTCGCTGATGATTGCCGGTATTGATAATGAGGCGATGTTTTCGCGCGCAGCGCCATTGGGATTTAGCGCATTCCAGGGCGGACTATGGCCTCCGGTGCCGGTAAGCCAGCTCATTAAACTCGTTCAGCGATAACCTTTCTGTTTGCCGGTGTTTAACCGGTGATTAACCGTCTACACTGAAGACAGGAGGCCCTATGACCCTGTCTTTTACTGCCCGTTGGCGCGATGAACTGCCAGCAACGTATACCGCGCTTTTACCCACACCGTTAAAAAATGCGCGACTGATTTGGTATAACGACAAACTGGCGCAGCAGTTAGCCATTCCCGCGTCGTTATTTGACGCTACCAATGGCGCTGGCGTTTGGGGCGGCGAAACCTTATTACTCGGTATGTCGCCTGTCGCGCAGGTATATAGCGGGCATCAGTTCGGCGTCTGGGCGGGACAACTCGGCGACGGACGCGGTATTTTGCTGGGCGAACAGCTCCTGGCGGATGGCTCGACCCTCGACTGGCATCTGAAAGGCGCCGGATTAACACCCTATTCGCGAATGGGGGATGGACGCGCCGTCCTGCGTTCAACCATACGAGAAAGCCTTGCCAGCGAAGCCATGCATTATCTGGGTATTCCCACTACGCGCGCGTTATCTATCGTAACCAGCGATACGCCGGTTCAGCGAGAGACGCAGGAAACGGGCGCGATGTTAATGCGTCTGGCGCAAAGTCATATGCGTTTTGGTCATTTCGAACATTTCTACTACCGCCGTGAACCGGAAAAAGTTCAGCAACTGGCTGATTTCGCTATTCGTCATTATTGGCCGCAATGGCAGGATGTTCCGGAAAAATATGCTTTGTGGTTTGAAGAGGTGGCGGCGCGTACCGGAAGACTCATCGCTGAGTGGCAAACCGTCGGTTTTTCGCACGGCGTTATGAATACGGATAACATGTCGATTCTGGGGCTGACCATCGACTATGGTCCCTTTGGTTTTCTCGACGACTACGATCCCGGCTTCATTGGTAACCATTCCGATCATCAGGGACGTTACCGCTTCGATAATCAACCGTCGGTGGCGCTGTGGAATTTACAACGTCTGGCGCAGACGTTAACCCCTTTTATTGAGATCGACGCGTTAAACAGAGCGCTGGATCGTTACCAGGACGCGTTGTTAACGCACTATGGGCAGCGAATGCGCCAGAAGCTGGGCTTCTTTACCGAGCAAAAAGACGATAACGTTTTACTGAATGAATTGTTTAGTCTGATGGCGCGCGAAGGGAGTGATTATACCCGTACATTTCGGATGTTAAGCCATACGGAGCAACAGAGCGCCTCCTCGCCGTTGCGGGATACGTTTATCGATCGCGCGGCGTTCGATGCCTGGTTCGACCGCTACCGGGCGCGATTGCGCACAGAGGCGGTGGATGACGCGCTGCGCCAACAGCAGATGCAACGCGTGAATCCTGCGGTTGTGTTGCGCAACTGGCTGGCGCAACGCGCGATAGATGCGGCTGAACAGGGAGACATGGCGGAACTGCATCGGTTGCATGAAGTTTTACGTCAACCTTTTACCGATCGAGATGATGACTATGCCAGCCGACCGCCGGAGTGGGGAAAGCGGCTGGAGGTCAGTTGTTCAAGTTAGCCAGATGCCAGCAGAATCGTCTGCTGGCGGGAGCGCTATTTGGTTAACAGTAGCTTACCGGCCTGAGTTTTACGCAACAGATACTCCTGACCGTTGTGATCGATAATGACTTTGCCGTCCGGACCTAATAGCGCCTGACTGTTGACGCGCCGTTCAGCGGCAGGGAGAAGCGTTTCATTGTCTATTTCCTTAGGGTGAGGCAGCTCGGTGTTATCCATACGCGACATGTTATTTATTAATAATCAAACTCACAATGATTATTATTATCAATAATTAATGCGATAACAGCAAGTGCTAATTCTGTGGAGTGATATACGCGCGCGTAGAGAAAAGGGTGGGTAACGCATCGAAGAAACGCCCATCCCGGCAGGATGGGCGAGCTATTAAAAGCGGCTGTCTACCGCCGCGGCAAGTTTTTCCAACAAAACTTCCGTATCTTCCCAGTTCAGGCAAGGATCGGTAATGGACTGACCATAGATTAATGGTTGACCGCTGATAATTTTTTGCGTGCCTTCCCGTAAAAAACTCTCGGCCATAATCCCGGCAATTGCCGTGGAGCCATTACGAATCTGCTGGCAAATATCATCACATACCTCTAACTGGCGGCGATGCTGTTTTTGACAGTTGCCGTGGCTGAAGTCGACGACCAGATGTTCCGGCAGATCAAATTCATGCAACGTGTCGCAGGCGGCGGCAATATCTTCAGCGTGGTAGTTCGGTTTTTTACCGCCGCGCATGATGATGTGCCCATACGGGTTGCCACTCGTCTGGTAGATAGTCATCTGTCCGTCTTTATCCGGCGAGAGAAACATATGACTGGCGCGGGAGGCGCGAATAGCATCAACGGCAATGCGGGTATTGCCATCCGTACCATTTTTAAAGCCGACCGGACAAGAGAGCGCAGAAGCCATTTCCCGATGGATTTGGCTTTCGGTGGTACGCGCGCCAATCGCTCCCCAACTGATCAGATCGGCAATAAACTGGCCGGTGACCATATCAAGAAATTCTGTGGCGGTCGGTACTCCCAGTTCGTTCACCTGCAATAGCAAGCGACGCGCCAGTTCAAGCCCATAATTGACGCGGTAACTGCCATTCAAGTCGGGATCGGAAATCAGGCCTTTCCATCCCACGACGGTGCGCGGTTTTTCAAAATAGGTGCGCATGACGATCTCCAGACGCGCCTGATGCTTTTGGCGTTGTGCCTGGAGCTGCGTCGCGTATTCCATGGCAGCATTCAGATCGTGAATCGAACAGGGGCCAATGACGACCAGTAGCCGTGGATCTTCACCATTTAAAATCTTTTCTATCCGGCGTCGGGAGTCGGTAACGTGACTGGCGACGGAGGACGATACAGGATACCGCTGCGCGAGTTCGGTCGGTGTTACCAGGCTGTCGATACGCGCAGTACGGAGTTCGTCGGTTCTGTTCATTACAAGTCTCAGAAATTTGTTGCTTCAACGGCAGGACTACCGGGAAGTGATGGGCATCACGATAAACCAATCCCTGCTGATTTCAAGTGCGAGGCGTGTCACACCTCGCAGGCAGAACGGCATGATAACAAAAACCAATCCATTAAACTAGTTTGCTAGTACATTCTGCGGTTAAGCCCCATAATATCGAGAATCTTGGTGGCTATCTCTTCAACGGAATAATTGGTGCTGTTCAGGCAGGGGATCTGATTTTTACGATACAGCGCTTCGACCTCTGCCACTTCCATGCGGCACTGACGCAACGAGGCATAGCGACTGTTTTCACGGCGTTCTTCGCGAATAGCCGCCAGGCGTTCAGGGTCAATTGTCAGGCCGAACAGTTTATGTTGTAGCGGTTTTAACGATGTGGGCAGCGTCAAATTATCCATATCATCGGCGATGAAAGGGTAGTTAGCCGCACGAATACCGAATTGCATTGCCAGATAGAGGCTGGTGGGCGTTTTTCCACAGCGCGAAACGCCAAGCAAAATGACCTGAGCCTGATCGAGGTTGCGCAATGAAATGCCATCATCATGCGCCAGGGTATAATCGATAGCGGCAATACGGGCGTCATACTTGTTCAGGTTACCCGGATTAAGCCCATGAGTACGATGAGCGATCGGCGTCGGATCCAGTTTCATCTCCTGCTGAAGCGGCGCCACCAGCGCCTGGACGATATCCTGGCAGAAACCTTCGCTCTGTAAGATGATGGCGCGAATTTCAGGTAAAACAATCGAGTAAAACACCAGCGGGCGAACGCCGGTTTGCTGATAAATGGCGTCAATTTGGTCTTTGACGGCGCGGGCGCGACTTTCGTTTTCCACGAATGGCAGCGTGATGCTGCTGATCGTCACCGGAAACTGCGACATAACTGCGTGACCCAGGACCTCGGCGGTGATGGCGGTACCATCAGAAATATAGAAAACATGGCGATCAACAACATTATCCATTCTGTTCATCCTGAAGAGTAAACATAATTATCTGAAAGCATAAATTAAAAGTAACGGGAAACGTATAACTTGTCGCTTATTTTATAAAATGACAGGCGCTTTTTATAATTAATGAAAAGTATGTTTCATTTCCTGGAAACGCAGTTTACACCGGGGGTGATTAAGGGAATGCCGTGCTATGCGCGGGTTTGCGCAACTACGTAAACAATCTGAAAAAATGAAAAAATAAATTTGCTTGAACGATTCACCGTTTTTTTCGCGGGTTTAAGTATGCCAGGATAAATACGCAACTATGTGTTTCTTAAACTCGTTCATTTATCACAAAAGGATTGTTCGATGTCCAACAATGGCTCGTCACCGCTGGTGCTTTGGTATAACCAACTCGGCATGAATGATGTAGACAGAGTTGGGGGCAAAAATGCCTCCCTGGGTGAAATGATTACTAACCTTTCCGGCATGGGCGTATCCGTTCCGAATGGTTTTGCAACCACTGCCGATGCGTTTAACCAGTTTTTGGATCAAAGCGGCGTAAACCAGCGCATTTATGAGCTGCTGGATAAGACAGATATTGATGATGTCTCCCAGCTGGCGAAAGCGGGCGCGCAGATCCGCCAGTGGATTATCGACACTCCTTTCCAGCCGGAGCTGGAAAACGCCATCCGCGATGCCTATGCGCAGCTTTCGTCGGATGATGAAAATGCCTCTTTTGCCGTGCGTTCCTCCGCCACGGCGGAAGATATGCCAGATGCTTCGTTTGCGGGTCAACAGGAAACGTTTCTTAACGTTCAGGGCTTCGACGCGGTGCTGGTGGCAGTGAAACACGTATTTGCTTCTCTGTTTAACGATCGTGCCATCTCTTATCGCGTTCACCAGGGATATGATCATCGCGGCGTAGCGCTTTCCGCTGGCGTGCAGCGGATGGTTCGCTCCGATCTCGCCTCGTCAGGGGTAATGTTCTCTATCGATACCGAATCCGGCTTTGACCAGGTGGTCTTTATCACCTCGGCATGGGGACTGGGTGAAATGGTGGTGCAGGGCGCGGTTAACCCGGATGAATTTTATGTCCATAAGCCAACCCTGGCGGCAGGCCGTCCGGCCATCGTACGCCGCACCATGGGGTCGAAAAAAATCCGCATGGTTTACGCCGCCACCCAGGAGCACGGCAAGCAAGTGAAGATTGAGGATGTGCCGCAGGAACAGCGCGACATTTTCTCGCTCACCAACGAAGAAGTGCAGGAACTGGCGAAACAAGCGGTGCAGATTGAGCAGCACTATGGTCGTCCGATGGATATCGAATGGGCGAAAGACGGTCATACCGGTAAGCTCTTTATTGTGCAGGCACGTCCGGAAACCGTGCGCTCTCGTGGCCAGGTGATGGAGCGTTATACGCTACATGCGCAGGGGAAAATCATTGCCGAAGGTCGCGCCATTGGGCATCGTATCGGCGCAGGTACGGTAAAAGTTATTCACGATATCGGCGAAATGAACCGTATTGAGCCTGGCGATGTGCTTGTCACCGATATGACCGACCCGGACTGGGAACCGATCATGAAAAAAGCGGCGGCGATTGTCACTAACCGTGGCGGGCGCACCTGTCACGCGGCGATTATCGCCCGCGAATTGGGCATTCCGGCGGTAGTCGGCTGCGGCGACGCCACCGAACGCATGAAAGATGGCGAAAAAGTAACCGTCTCCTGTGCGGAAGGTGATACCGGTTATGTGTATGCCGACATGCTGGATTTCAGCGTAAAAAGCTCCAGCGTAGACACCATGCCAGAGCTACCGCTGAAGGTCATGATGAACGTCGGCAACCCGGACAGGGCATTTGACTTTGCCTGCCTGCCGAATGAAGGCGTAGGTCTGGCGCGACTGGAATTCATCATTAACCGTATGATTGGCGTTCACCCGCGCGCGCTGCTGGAGTTTGACGACCAGGATGCTGCGCTGCAAAACGACATTCGTGAGATGATGAAAGGGTTTGACTCGCCGCGTGAATTTTACGTTGGTCGACTGACGGAAGGGATCGCGACGTTAGGCGCCGCCTTCTACCCGAAACGCGTTATCGTTCGCCTGTCTGACTTTAAGTCCAACGAATACGCCAACTTGGTCGGCGGCGAACGTTATGAGCCGCATGAAGAAAACCCGATGCTGGGCTTCCGCGGCGCGGGCCGTTACGTCGCAGAAAGTTTCCGCGATTGTTTTGCGCTGGAATGCGAAGCGGTGAAACGCGTGCGCAACGATATGGGCCTTACCAACGTCGAAATCATGATCCCGTTCGTGCGGACGGTCGACCAGGCGAAAGCGGTCATCGAAGAGCTGGCGCGCCAGGGGCTTAAACGCGGCGAGAACGGGCTGAAGATCATCATGATGTGCGAGATCCCGTCCAATGCCTTGCTGGCTGAACAGTTCCTCGAGTATTTTGATGGCTTCTCGATTGGTTCTAACGACATGACGCAGCTGGCGCTGGGGCTGGATCGCGATTCCGGCGTGGTGTCTGAACTGTTTGACGAGCGTAACGACGCGGTGAAAGCGCTGCTGTCGATGGCGATCCGCGCGGCGAAAAAACAGGGCAAATATGTTGGAATTTGTGGTCAGGGTCCGTCCGACCATGAAGACTTTGCCGCCTGGCTGATGGAAGAGGGGATCGACAGCCTGTCGCTGAACCCGGACACCGTGGTTCAGACCTGGCTGAGTCTGGCGGAACTGAAGAAGTAGTGTAATACCGGATGGCGGCGTTAACGTCGCCATCCGGCAATTTATACCGCAGTGTGCTCCTGGCGCAGCCGCTCAATAATATCCTGCCGCAACAGAAACTTCTGCACTTTGCCAGAGGCGGTTCTGGGCAGTTTTTCTACGATGACGATCCGTTCCGGATATTTATACTTCGCTACCCGTTTTCGACTGAAAAAAGCGATCACCTCTTCCAGCGTCAGCGAAAGGTGCGGCGGTTTTAAGACTACATACGCGCATGAACGTTCGCCTAAGCGTTCATCAGGCATAGCAACGACGCAAGCATCGTGTATGCGGGGGTGTTGCAATAAAATATCCTCCACCTCGCGACTGCTGATATTTTCACCTCCACGTATAATAATATCCTTTTTGCGCCCGGTAATTTTGATATAACCGTCTTCATCCATGCGGCAGAGGTCGCCGCTGTAATACCAGCCCTCATTATCCAGTGCGCGGGCGGTAAGTTCCGGCTCGTCCAGGTATCCCATAAAAACGTTCGGCCCGCGCGAGGCTTCTTCGCCTTCGTGGCCTGCTGGAAGCGTATTGCGATCTTCATCCACGATTTTAATTTCTACACCGGTGGCGGCATAACCATCGGTGTTCATCATGCGTGAAGTCGAATCACCCAGATTAACCATAGAGTGTGGAGAACTTTCTGTAGAACCGTAAATACTCAATAATTTGATACCGCGCTGCTGGCAGTCGCGGGCAACCTTTTTGGGAATAGTCGTGCCGCCGCATAAGAAGAATCGCAGTGAGGAGAGGTCGGCAGGCTGTTGCTCAACGGCACAAAGCAGATCGTAAATAAACGGCGTCGCGCCTGACATACAGGTACAGCGTTGCTGCGCTAATAAGGTAAGGCAGGCTTCTGGGGTAAAGATGTCCAGCAATACGCTACGCGCCCCGATTAAAAAGGGCGCGGTGACGCCGTGTAAAAATCCGGTGGCGTGGCCCAGTGGCGCAGGCATCAGGAACACATCTTGCCAGGTTAAATTCAACCGCGCGCAATACGCCCGTTCGCTGGCAAGAATATTATTGTGGGTCAACATCACCCCTTTCGGCATTCCTTCTGTGCCGGAGGTAAACAGCACTGCCGCCAGCTCATCACCGTGAATGTTAATGTCTGACTGCAACGGTTCGCTGCGGTCGATGATTTGACTAAGCGCAAGCGCTGTGGTGGCAGGCGCCAGTTTATCCACGCCGACAATATGCGTCAGATGGCGCAGTTGATTTTGTAGCGGAAGGATAAGATCGACCGGACGATTCTGTTTGAATACGGTGGGGGCGAAGAATATTTTAGCCTGACATTTGTTCAGCACCCAAACCAGCTCTGCTTCTCGCCAGGCGGGAAGTAGCGGGGCAGATACCGCGCCCGTTTTCAGGCAGGCCAGATAAATGAGGGTAAACTCACACCAGCCCGGAAGCTGAAAGGCCACGCGATCGCCCGGTTGAATCCCCTGAGACAGTAACCAGTTTGCCAGGCGGCTTGCCGCGCAGTCGAGTGCGGCGTAGGTCCAGGACGCGCCATGATTATCGACCACGGCGATTTTATCGGGTACGGCGCGTGCGGTTTGCCGCCAGTAGTCGCCCAGTGAAGCATCGCCCCAGTAGCCGGACTCGCGATAGGTTTTCCGCCTTGCGGCGTCAAACGTTAATGTAACACTCATTGACTTGTTCTCTATTAATACAAATGACGTAATCTCCGGGGGCAAGCCGAATAAGAGCCTATCCCATTAGGGCTATTTTACTTGCCATTTTAGACCTGGGCAGTGCTCAAAATCCTCACGTACTACGTGTACGCTCCGGTTTTTGCGCGCTGTCCGTGTCCAAACTGGCTGCGCCAATAACGCCTACTGGGATAGGCTCTAAGACGCCGTAGCGTCGTTATCCGGTGTTTCAGAGCGTCAGCCGTAGCGAAACTCAACGCCGAACGTTCCCGCCGGGTATTCCCATTTTTCGAGAAGAGTATTGCCGCAGAGAACCCTGCAGGTCCCGCATTCCAGGCAGCCCGCGGAGTCAAAATGAATATTTCCCGCATCGTCCAGCTTATAGAGTCCGGCAGGGCAGGCTTTTATTAATTTATTAAACTCCTGCATGTCAGGCGAGGAGCGCAAAATGATATGTGGGTGTCCTTCATCTACGTAAAATTTATTTACGCCCAATTTGACGTCAACATTCACCTTATTGTCCGAACTCATAATGCCGTAGCCCCTTTTATGCCGTCTTTTAATAGATTCACCAGTCCAATTTTTTTCGCATGTGACAGGATAGTTTTACGCAACGGTGGGACTGGACCGCCATCAACGGTGAACAGATCGCCCACAATGTTTGCCGCCATACGCGGGTACTCGGTAAAAAGCCGTGGGTTTTCCATTAATCCGGGGAGTTTGCGGAAATGCCGCATATCGCGTAACACGCCGTTTTTCTCCAGCGCGCGTTTGTAACCGGCAAGACTCGCGGCGGAAAAATCTTGCCGCGCTTTAGCGTCAATGGCGGTTTGAGCGGCCGCTTGCGCGGACGCGATGGCTAAATCCATGCCGCGGACGGTATAGCCGAGATTCAGACAAAGACCGGCGGCGTCGCCGACAATCATCACACCGTCATTTGCCAGCTCCGGCATCATTGCTATGCCGCCTTCGGGCACCATATGAGCGGAGTATTCAAGCAGCGTTCCCCCCTGAATCAAAGGGCGTATCGCCGGATGCTGTTTAAAATCTTCCAGCATTTGCGGTACGCTTTTGGTCGCGTGAGCAATGTCGCCCAGGCCACATACCAGCCCCAGAGAAACCGAATCGCGGTTGGTATAAAGAAACCCGCCGCCCATGAGCCCGTTGGAGGGCGCGCCAGCGAATAACCAGGCGGCGCCTTCATGGGACGCCAGATTAAAGCGCTCTTCAATAAGTGCCGGAGAGAGCCCAATCAACTCTTTTACGCCGACGGCATAGTGATGCGCAGACGAGGCAGGCACCATGTCCAGTGAACGGCCCAGCATGGAATTCACGCCGTCCGCGAGAATCACAATATTCGCATCAAGAATATCATCCCCGGCCTGAACGCCAGTGACGCGATTGCCTTCACGTACCAGAGCGTCGACCCGTACACCTGGGATAAACTGCGCGCCAGCCTGCTCCGCCTGCGCCATTAACCACGGGTCCAGTTTGTTGCGCAGTACGGTATATGACGTAAGGGGCGGAGTAGGGGGCGCGCGGTGAAAATCAAGTGTGACGGCGCTTTCTTCGGTTAAAAAGGAGATTTTTTCACGGGTAACGACGCGTTCGATGGGGGCGGACGTTGCGAATCCCGGCATAATACTTTCGATACTGTGAGCGTAGAGCCGGCCACCGGTCATATTTTTGCTGCCCGCGCTGTTTCCGCGTTCAATAACCAGTACATCCAGTCCCGCTTTTGCCATCACATACGCGGCGACCGTTCCTGCTACGCCTGCGCCCACCACAATAGCGTCAAATTTATCATCCGACATGCTTTATGCTCCTTTCCCGCCGTATCGACGACGGGAGATGTGCGTTGAAAAAGGAATTAGCGGCTTAACTGGTCGATGAGGGCAGGAACAACCTTATAGATATCGCCCACCAGACCATAATCGGCATAATTGAAAATGGGCGCGTTTTTATCTTTGTTAATTGCGACAATAATTTTTGCGCCGTTTCCACCCACCATATGTTGAATTTGGCCGGAAATGCCCAGCGTCAGATAGAGATCGGATTTCAACAGAACGCCGGATACGCCAATATAACGCTCGCGTTCCATCCAGTTTTCACCTTCCGCAATGGGGCGGGAACAGCCCACTTCTGCGCCGAGGACGGTCGCCAGTTTATGCACCATATCCAGATCGCTTTGCGCCGCCAGGCCTCGTCCTACGCCGATGACCCGTTTGGCTTTGCTCAAATCGACGCTGCTTAGCGATTTCGCGCGCCGCTGCTGGCACAATACCTCGTGGCGTGGGGCAATATATGCCAGCGTGGTCTGCGGGCAAGTATGACCGGGGAGAGGGGCGGCGGGTTCCAGCACGCCGGGTGCCAGCGTAATAATCGCCTGCGGACTGTTTAATTTCTCTTTGCCGAAAGCAAGTCCGCCGTACATGCGATGCTCTGCGTGTAGCGTCCCGTCGAGGAGGTCAATAGACGTCGCGTCGTTCACCATCATGGCGTCAAGCTGGATGCTCAGCCGGGCGCCAAGCGCTTTACAGCGCTTGGTCGCCGCCATGAGCAGCAGCCCATTTTGGTCGCCTAATAATGAGGCCAGCGTTTCGGCATAGTTTTCCACGCGCTGCAAATCCGTATGCGATTCAAGAACGACTATCTCATCAGCGCCAAGCGCTTTCACGTAGTCGATCTCCGTGTTTCCTTGCACGATGGCGTAAACTTTTTCTCCCCACTGCCGCGCGCCGGTCATTAATTCGGCATAACGCTCTACGTTATCGCTAAATACCCATACGTTAGCTAAATGATTCATGATAATTTTTCTCCGTTGGGTTTAGTTCAGGGATTTTTTCAAATGGTCGGCCAGTGCGGTAATGGCTTCCGGCGAATCGTTATCGAGAATGATATGCTTGCGTTCTGTCTGCGGCGGTACCGAGATGGCGACCAGTTCCGCCAGTGGCGTGGTTGGGGTCCAGTGGATATCGCTCGCCAGCCACGACGTAACGGCTTTTTTCCCGGCGCCGAGAATGGCTTTCATTGACGGGATGCGTGGAACGTTAATATCTGAGGTCACGCAAAGCACCGCGGGCAGCGTGAGCTCGATAATTTCAACGTCTTCTTCCAGTGTGCGTTCAACGATGATTTTGTCGCCGTCGCGTTGAATATGGCTTACTGCGTTGATGACGGGGAGTTTCAGGAGTTCGCCAGTCAGCAGGCCCACCTGTTGGGCATAAATATCGCCGGAGCCCTCTCCAAAGAGCAGCAGGTCAAAGCCGATTTTCTCCGCCGCGGATGCTAGCGCCAGCGCGGTTTCTTTGGGCAGGGCGTGCTCCAGCTGCGCATCCTGAACCATAAAAAGCGCATCTGGCCCGCGGGATAACACATCTTTGCGGACTTTTGAATTTTGTAACAGAGAGCCGCCGACGGTGAGCGCGGCGATCTCGTCGCCATCGCCAGCTAACTGCGCGGCGGCCTCAATTGCATTTAAATCAAACTGGCTGATTTTGGCCTCGGCACGATCAAAATTGAGCGAATGCTCCGGGGTCACGGTAATGTCCTGTTCTTCAGGCACCAACTTAAAGCAGGTTATTATTTTCATTGCATCTCCAGTGAGTCGCGTGCGGATAAGTAACGTAAATCTGACTGAAAATAGTCTGCGGCAGTCTGAAGAGGTTTTCGATGGGTCAATCTGTTTTCCTTGCCAACAATCTTGCACGAAAAATCTGCGAACAGAGAATCGTTAGCAACCATCTGAAAAGGGCGTCATAAAAATATAAATACGGTAGTGAGAATAATAAGTGCGAAGCATATCATCATTTTTTAACATGAAACGTGCGATGTTGTTTCTGTGAGGTTAAAAGAAAACATCAAAGATATGTCGGCTATGTATTTTTGTCTGATAATACGCTATCGACAGATAATCTGAGCTGTCTGCAAAAGAACATAATATCTTGCATTCGGAACGAATAATCTTGTTTTGCTGGTAATCTCCACGGTTGTACAACACTGACGCTCGCTTTATTTTATCCTGGTTATCTTTTTAAACCTGACAGAGGTTATTATGTATCAGCGCTGTTTTGACTCCGCCGCGGAGACGATTTTTGAACAGGACAAGACCCCTCGATTTTCACGTTTTGTCATTAGCGATGATCCAAACTGGGAGTCTGGCCATCATATGCATGATAATGAAACAGAGCTTATTTACGTCAAAAAAGGGATAGCCAGGTTAATTATTGACTCTTCACTCTACGTCGCGCATGCGGACGATATTGTCGTCGTTGAGCGGGGGCGGCTACACGCTGTAGCATCCGACAGCAATTCGCCGGCTACCACCTATACCTGTGCGCTGTATGGGTTTTGTTTTCCAGGTTGGGAAGAAAACCAACTATTGCAGAGTCATTCCTGTCCGGTGGTTTCCGTGGTTCAGGGGAAAGAGGTCATTAAAAGTATCTTTAATGAATTAAGCGTGTTACTTCCGCAGGGGAAAAACGTATTGGCTTCCTCTGTATACGATGCATTTGCTTACACTCTGACCGCACTTTACTATGAAAATTTTAAAAATGCCTATCGTTCTGAACAAGGCTACATTAAAAAAGATGTATTAATTAAGGATGTGCTTGTTTATCTCAATAATAATTATCGTGAAAAAATCACGCTTGACCAGCTATCGAAAAAATTTCGCGCCAGCGTCAGTTATATATGCCATGAATTTGCCAAAGAATATCATATATCCCCTATCAACTATGTTATTCAACGACGTATGACCGAGGCCAAGTTTGCGCTGACAAACACAGAGTCGCCACTGGCAGAAATTTCATGGCGGGTAGGATATGAAAATGTGGACCATTTTGCCAAATTGTTTATGCGGCATGTAGGATGTTCTCCCAACGATTATCGTAAGCAATTTAAAAATAGCTTGGTTGAGCAGGCGTATTTGCTGCCAAATACCTGACGGCGAAATTTATCTGATTTATTCGGCCTGATGCCGTAAAGCAGTCAGGCCGAATAAGACGTTCCGGTACGATCCTTACTTGTTCTGATAGTCTTTCAGAATTTGGCGTCCTGCCACATAGATCATAATTTCATCCGTGCCGCCACCGATACGTTCGCAGCGAACATCACGCCAGAAGCGGGAGACACGGGCTTCGTCAGTATAACCAAGCCCACCCATAATCTGAATCGCATCGTCAATCACTTCCATCGCTGTGCGTGCGCAGTACAGCTTAGCCAGCGCGGCGCTGGTACGCAGTGACTCTTCCCGATCGGCCTGCCAGGCGACTTTCAACACCATATTGCGCATGTTTTCGATTTTGATGGCCATTAACGCCAGCTTTTCCTGGATCATCTGGTTATGGCCGATGGGTTTACCAAAGGCGATACGCTGGTTGGCGTAACGGGCGGCATCTTCAAATGCACATTCGGCGAAACCTGTACTGCGCGCCGCATTAATCAAACGCTCCATTTCAAAATTGTACATGACATTGAGGAAACCCATGCCTTCTTCACCGACCCGGTCGCTTTCGTCCACCTCGACATTATCGAGATAAACTTCGCATGTACTCAACATGTGCCAGCCAATTTTATGCAGCGGATTAATCTTTATGCCCGGTTTATTTGAGTCCACCCACCAAAGCGTGAACGCTTTTTTAGGATCTTTTGGCTCCGTATCGCGCGCCAGAACCAGCATGTAAGGATATTCTTTTGCACCGGTGATAAACGTTTTCTGACCGTTAAGATAAACCTTGCCGTTTTTACGCGTCCAGGTTGTTGTGGCGCTATTATTATCAGAGCCCGCGCCAGGTTCTGTTAAGGCTAGCGCATATGCTGGATCGCCGGTGGCCAGAGTACTTTCTGCTGTTTTACGCAGTTGTTCTGCGGAACCAAAACGGCGCATACTGTGAATGCATTGGCCGTTGGTAATCAAAAAGGCCGGAGCACCGCATTTTGAGATTTCCATCAGCGCCAGCATTTGCGTTACATAGTCAGCCGGAATGCCGCCGAATTCTTCCGGGACGCCCAGCATCGAAATACCGTTTTCCGCCAGCGCCTGCATAAATTCTTTGGGATAGGTGCCCGTTTGATCGCAGGTACGGAAATACTCTTCCGGAAAATTGCTGGTGATTAACTCGCGAATACTGGCCAGTAATAGTTCTTGTTCTTCAGTTAATGAAAAATCCATATTTGTACTCCTTTTAATGTGTTGCGTCAGGAAGCGTGAATCCCATAGTGCTATCGGTAAATAATCTTGTGTCCATCAGTTTTAAATCTGGTGAGATAACCGGTGAAAAATCCATCTTGTCAAGAATATCCCGTTGCAGATCGACGCCAGGCGCAATTTCAATTAAATGCAGGCCATCTTGTTTGAGAGTGAAAACCGCACGTTCAGTGATGTAACGCACATCTAACCCGCGCTCAAGCGCAATTTTTCCACTGAACGTAATTTCCGGCAGTTCGCTGACGAATTTTTTGACGCGACCTTCCTGCAGAATATTTAATTTGCCATCGGTAATTTCAGTTTTTAAACTTCCGGCCGTCAGAGTTCCGCAGAAAATAATTTTTTGCGACGTTGCGCTAATATCGATAAACCCGCCGGTGCCCATAATTTTGCCGTTGAATTTATGTACACCGACATTACCGTGTTGATCCACTTCGGCAAAACTTAAATAGCAGACATCGAGCCCACCGCCGTGATAAAAATCAAATTGTGAGGTCATATCAAGGATCGCGCGGGTATTGACATTGGCACCGAAGGCCACGCCCTGAGAGGTAATACCGCCCACCGGGCCTGTTTCCACGGTCAGCACGAAGTCATCGGCGCAGCCTTCCTCGCGAGCGACCAGACCAATACCGTCGGCAATGCCTACGCCCACATTGCCTACCGCGCCTTTACGCATTTCAAACAGCGCGCGTCGGGCTACCAGCTTGCGCTGATTAAGGGGCAGGGTAAGCTGGGTACTGTCATCAAGAGTAAAATCCCCGGAGATAAATCGGTTCACCGGCGCGCCGCCATAGAGTTGCGTCTGGTCGGCGTCGACAACCACAATATCCACCAGATAGCCGGGAATACGCACGGATTTTGGATGCAGCGTGGCTTTTTTTACCATTTTCTGCACCTGCATCATTACAATACCGCCATTATTGTGAACGGCCTGGGCGATCACCAGCGCATCAAGATACATCACCTCATCTTCAAATGATGCATAGCCTTCGCTGTCGCAGGTGGTGGCGCGGATAAAAGCCACATTAGGCGCTATCGCTTTATAATAGAGATATTCTTTATTATCGATCTCTACCAGCTTAATGAGATCTTCTTTAGTCACGTCGTTTAATTTTCCGCCCTGTTGGCGAGGGTCGACAAAGGTACCAATACCAATATCGCTCAGAATACCCGGCTGGTGTGCGGCGCTGGCGCGCAGCGTCTGGGTTAATACGCCTTGTGGGTAGTTATAGGCGGCGATTTTATTTTGTTCAGCCAGTTCAGAAATACGGGGAGATTGCCCCCAATGTCCGCATAGCGCCCATTTTACCAGCCCCTCCTGCGCCAGCGGGCTGATGCCGCGATCGGCGCGGTCACCTAATCCGGTAGGGCTAATAATAGATAAATCTCGTGGTGACTGGGTTGTTTGATATTTATCTGCCAGTGCGGTAATTAATGTTGTCGCTTCGAGAATACCGCCGCCTGCGCCCAGAATACATAAAGTGGCCTCATCTGGAATATAATTTACTGCTTCTTGTGCAGAGAGCACGGGAACGCGGCCATTAATGCGTGATGGCTTATTGATTTTCATATTTACTCCACTATTATCCCTGAAAGCAATATCGATATAACCGTGTTAAGGTAATAAAGACAGCGGCTTTCAATGAATATGGAACATATTCATATCAGATAACTATTTATTTTATTGTGGCAGAAAGAGAATATTCCGCCACACGATAAAGTATTACGCCTGGTGCAATATAGTTAATACGGTACGCAGATCGGCTACCGATATTTGTCCCGGCGCAGATGCTTTTTTCACCGCGCCAAACGTTGCCGCAGAACCGAACACTTCGCCGGCAAGACGAGATATTACCCCGGTTTTCGACATCGACATGGTAATAATCGGACGATCCGCATAGCGCTCCTGCATTTCTACAGTGGCGGTAAGTAAGGTCAGGACATCGGCTTTAGTCTGTGGCATGACGGCGATCTTCGGAATATCGGCGCCCAGTTCCTGCATTTTACGCAGACGCTGAACAATCTCTTCCGCTACGGGCGTTTTATGAAAATCATGGTTAGACATGATCACCGCAACATTGTGTTGATGAGCATAGCCGACGGTGGCTTTCACCTCATCGTCGCCGGTAAAAAGCTCAAGATCGATCATATCGACCAGACCGCTGTCAACTGCTGCACGATTCAGAGCGATATACTGTTCGGTGGTTAGCGCCTGTTCGCCGCCTTCTTTCGCGCTGCGGAAGGTAAATAGCAAGGGTTTATCGGTGATAATCTCCCGGATGGCGCCGGCGGCCTCAAGTACGCTTTCCGCCGTTGTCACGTTGGCAAAATGGTCAACGCGCCACTCCAGAATATCGAAATCCGCTTCACGGTAGGCGAGTGCTTCCGATTTCACATCGGTAATGGTTTTTCCCATTAGCGACACAATGATCTTTGGCGCGCCTTCGCCAACCACGAGATCTCTTACAGTTACGGTTTTCATTTGGTACCCTTCATTGTCATTCGTCGCAATTATAATTTTACCGGTCAGGCTGTGAATCCCATCACCTGCTTCACATAGTCCAATGGAAACGCTTTTCCTGTCCACAGTTCAAACTGTTCGGCTCCTTGCCATAACAACATGCCGTAACCATCAATTGTTTTGCAACCAGCTTGTTGCGCCTGCTGCAATAACTTTGTCATATGCGGATTATAAACACATTCGGTGACCAGCAATTCAGGGCGGAGCAGGGAAACATCGCCGATCAGGGATTCGTTCTCCAATGGTTTCATGCCAACTTTGGTACCGTTCGTCAGAATATCTGCGCTGGCAAGCGCTTCAGTAAAAGCGTGCTGATCGGCAAGATCGGTGACGGTAACGACGCAATCGGTGTTTTCATTCACCCGCTTCGCAAAGGCAACCGCTTTTTCGAAAAAGTCATCTTTACGGTTAAACAGTTTAATTTCCTTAATGCCTTCAATGGCTGCCTGGGCGCCAATGGCGGTAGCCGCGCCTCCCGCGCCGAGCAGCACCATGGTTTTTCCCCGAATATCGAAACCGCTTTCTTTAATTGCCCGAATATGGCCCGTACCATCCGTGTTGTAGCCGCGTAGATAGCCGTCATCGTTAACAATGGTGTTGATAGCGCCAACCAGTTTTGCTGCTGGCGTTAATTCATCGACATACTCACACGCGAGCTGTTTGTTTGGCATGGAGACGCCCGTACCGCGCATTTTTAATGCTTTCAGTCCTTCAATGGCGCTGGCAAACGTCGTGTTATCCACTTCGAAAGCCATATAGGTATACGGTAGCCCCGCTTTTTCTAACGCTTTGTTTTGCATTTCGGGCGATAAGCTATGACGGATAGGATACGCCATAAGACCAATTAATTCATATTTTGCGGTAACATCCATTTTATACTCCTTAATAAGTGGACAGTGCAGAGCAGGGCGCATGCCTGTTGCGCATCGTTAACATTTTTACTGGAAATAACGCTCGCCAAATCGGACATCGTTTTGCGGGATCTTAAATACGCGATAATAGCGAATAAATACAATAATGGCGGTGATAAATGTCAGTAGTGCAAAGGCAAAATCTAACAAAATGATATATTGCAGGCCAATAGTAGAGAGATAACCGGTGATCAGTGGAATAATAAAGTTAGCTACGCCCCCCATCATCATATATATACTGGTGACTTTAGCTTTACTCTTAGGGAAAAATTCCGACATTACCGATACACCTAATTGTAAAATACCTCCAGCAGCGGAAAAACCAATCACGAAGGCGCCAGCATTACAGATCAGTGGAGAGGGATACAGGTAAATTGCCGCAGCGGTGAGTGTCGCCAGCCCGGCATTGAAAACATTGGCCCAGATAGGGCGAACCATTTTTTTCAGCAATGCGGCAAAAATAAACACGCAAACCAACGATCCCATACTGTAATAAGAGATGGTTTTCAGCGCGTCGGATTCCGCCATTCCGGCGAAGGCCATCGCATATTTAGGCATCCAGACCACAATCACATAGAAGGTTGAGAACGCGGCGACGCCAAATAAAACGGAAGCTACGCCTTCCAGCCAGACGAGGGGAGTACTGTTCATCTGGGGTAATTCTTTCGCAATACTGGCATCGACAAGTTGGCTGGGAAAGCGGCTTTTCAACAGCATCAACGTGATGAGGACGAAAAGGATACCGGGGATTACCACCGCGTAGCCGTACCAGATATGGTTGACTAACAAGGCGCTGACAATAAGGGGGTAAATCATTTGCCCAAAAGAGACCATCGCTTTAACCAGAATAACTGCCGAGCCCGATGCTTTGGGAAAACACTCCATTAATGCAGGGTATCCGCCAGTATCCAGCGCGGAGTTCGCCACGCCGACACACACCGCTAATATGAAAGCGATCATCAGGTTAGGACTGGCGGGAATACCGAAGAAAAATAGCATATATAGTACGGCGCCAAGCAGTATTATTGCCCGACGGCCAAATTTATCGGACAGTACGCCAAAGAATAAAATACTGACCAGACGACCAAGACCAATGCCAGAGATTAAATAGGCGATACCGGCACTATCCGTGGAGAATTTCTGTGCAAGGGAGGTCATGTTCTGGGCTAGTGTAATAACACTCATGCCGTGGAGAAAGTAACTAAAATAAATGCAGATAACAGCCAGCAAATATGGCATGTTGCGAGCCTTGTTCTGAGACATTTGTTCACAGCTCCTTGCTGATGGTTTGATTCAATGTCCTGCTTATTACTGCTTTACTACATGCAGCGATTGTTCAGTAACACTATAAGTCGGTACTGTCGTTATATGTACATAACATGGCGTTTAAAATGCCAGGTTTATTGCATTGGTAGCATTTCATTTGTTAGCCGGGAAATATAAAAATTGCTGCGAATTTGTTGTTTAACACATATAACTCGTGATGCTCATCGCAATTTTTCTGATAAGTGTGAAGATAATGAATAATAATTAACACGAAAATTACATTTTTTGTTTCCCGGTGATAATGGCTAACGTTTTATTTTGCATAGCAAGGCAATAATATTGCAGTTGGCACGCTAACATTTATTGTGCAGTTGACGCTGCTTCAGCGTGATGTTGTGATTCAGCCCGACTTCGGTAACCGATGAACAGCGCGAGGAGAAATCCCGCTGCGGCGATACCGGTATCAAACCACATAATATGTGCAATGCTCATTTCTGAAATCCGCGCTGTGATCAACGGAATAGTGAACGTCGCGATACTGCCGGCGCTGTAATAAATGCCGGTCGCTTTACCTTTCTCCTGTGGAAAACGGGCCGCCATCAGCGTCAGGCCGATTTGTACTACGCCACCGGCGGAAGAGAATCCAATGACGAATGCGAAGATCATAACAACATAGGCCTGAGGATGCAGGCAGACCGTCAGAAGCGCAATAAAAGAGATAAAGGTATAAAACATCAATAATGTGGTAGAGCGAATTGTTTTTCTGACCAGCGGGGCAGTAATAAAAACGCACAGTAGCGATCCGCAGGTATAAATACTTAACAGTTTGATGGATTGGGTATACGACATTCCTGCGACGAACTGTCCATACTGCGCCAGCCACTGGCTGATAAGATAAAAGGTTGCCATCGAGATATAACCATAAAGGGTGTAGCTGATAAGATCGATGAGGGAGCAATGATGTACGCCTGTGACAGGCGCTTGCGAGATTTTGGGCTTCAATATCCGACCAGGATAGGGTGGAAAAGGACAGCGTAATAAAAACAGAGCATTAATAAGCATGATCGCCCCGGCAAGCAGGAAGGACCAGCCAAACCACATATTAGCCCAGACTAATAAACTGATAATAATGGGCAACAAGAATTGCCCGCCAGAGACAAATGCTTTGATCAGAATATTTGCCGTACTGGGGGAGCGAGGGAAGGCTTCCATCAAACTGGGATAGGTACCTGCATCCAAAAAACTGTTGGCCATACCCGCTAAAAAGCCACAGGCATAAGCGACAAAAATCGTCTGAGCATAAAGAATGCCAATGAAAAAAATCAGGTAACAGGCGGTCCCCAGAATGATAAAAGGACGGCGACCAAAGCGATCGGAAAGCATACCGGCGATTAACAAAACGCTTAGCCGGCCAATACCAAGCGAAGAGATCACAATAGATACGCCTGCGGCACTGGTATGCCATTGCTGTTCAAGCGATGACATGTTCAGGCTCATCAGGATAACCCCCATGCCATGTACAAAGTAATTAAAATACAACCCTACAGCGGTAGGGAAATAACGATTTTTCATATTATCTGACTCAGAGATGCCGCCTGAACGTTACAGTGGTATACACAGGCAGGAAGCATATTGGATAGGGTGACAAGTCAATGTCGTGATTGTGTGGTTTTCTATCCGGTATCAATACGATGCGGCGATAAAGTTTACGTCTAACACAGCCGCTCCAGATCATGTGCGAAAAGTTCGGCAGCAACAGATTGATAAATTTTCCACTCGATAAAATCACCCTCTGTATAAATGGACTGAAAAGAAGATAAATCAGGGAAGTAACGCATTGTATTATTGCCGATGCGGTTATTTATTTTGTCAACAATGGCGTTAATTCGTCGCTGTCTCCTGGCTTTCATTTCCTTTAGCCTGGCAATGATTTCTGGAGAGATGGGAGTGTCGCCAGCTTCCCATCGTTGCCAGGTTGCCGAATTATTATCCTGGGTGATATAGATTGTGCATTCTTCAATCGTCATATCAAAAATACGCCGTAGTGCTTGTAGTTCTAACGCGTTCATCATTTTTTAGGCTTTTATATGAAAAAAGTGATGCTATAAATAGCACCACCGACACCGTTTCGACTTGAACAGAATCACACTATTTTGTGCAATATTATTTGTTCGTTGCAGATATCGCGGTGTTGAAGGGAAACGGGAGCTGGCTTATGTAACAATGCAGCGAAAAAAGTTAAAAAAAAAGCCCATCGTAGGAGACGGGCAAAGACTACACACAGCAATTCGTTGTTTCACTCAGGGGATTTCCATGCTTATAAATCAATGTGTTGATTTATAACCGTGTGCTAATAGTAGGCATGAGCACTTTTTGCGTCGATCAGATTCGTCTCAATAGTTTAAAAACTGTAACGGATTTGCGACAGAAATGAGATGCGGCGGGGAACAGACGGGCGAATCAAAATGGGGTGTGCGTTGAATTGATAAACGTCGCTAAAGCATCGGGCGGCAATGCCGCCCGACGGGATTATGACTGCTTGTTGGCTTCCTCGATGTCATCCAGCTCTTCAAGGATCTCCTCTGGTTCATTCGTCGGCGCCGGAACTTCATGTACCCATGCGGAGAACAAACGCCAGGTCACGGCCAGAAGCACCGGTCCAATAAACAGACCAATCATACCGAATGCAATCAGGCCGCCGATTACCCCGGAAAGGATCAGAAGCAGCGGTAAATCGGCGCCCATGCGGATGAGTACCGGGCGAATCACGTTATCCAGAGTGCCGACGACGGCGCTCCAAACCAGCAGCACGGTGCCCCAGGTGGTGTCGCCTGTCCAGTAAAGCCAGATAATGGCTGGAATCAATACCGGCAACGGCCCCAACTGAACCAGACACGAAAGGATCATCACTACCGTCAACAGGGTAGCGTAAGGCACGCCGGA
This sequence comes from Salmonella sp. 32020114201800008SM, assembly GCF_017572025.1. Lineage (NCBI taxonomy): Bacteria > Pseudomonadati > Pseudomonadota > Gammaproteobacteria > Enterobacterales > Enterobacteriaceae > Salmonella > Salmonella sp. 32020114201800008SM. The sequence continues at coordinate 299,173 of NZ_JAGEQM010000001.1, forward strand.
AATCGCCAGCCCGACGCCGCCAAGTACCGCCTGTACCAGCGCGGTGACCACCACGCCAAGCGCCACGGCGCGGATCGCCTGGGCAGCCAGCAGAACCGCCGCATCGCCGCGTTTAGCCGCGAGACGACAGGCAAAATGACGTATTCCCATCGCCACTTGTTCGCCGCGCCAGTAAAGCAGGGCGCTAAACAACAGCATCAGGGCGCAGTGCATCATAAAGCGTCCGATATGCGCCGCCTGACCGACAAACCAGGTCGTGGTTGTGCCGATATAAGGCCGCACTTTCGCCATAATAGCGCTACCGCCCATATCCAGCAGGCTATGCCATCCGGCATACAGTTTGGCGCCAACTAACGGAATATTATTTAACCATGCCAGATCGGGTAGCGTCATATCGCCGCCGGTCACTGCATGGATGAGCGGGCCGCTACCATCGACAATGCTGTTCACCAGCAAGGCGACGGGAATAACGAAGAGCAGCACTAACAGCAGCGTCATGACCAGTACGGCAAGCGAGCGGCGGCCCCACAATATTTTTTGTAATTTCAGCAAAACGGGCCAGGTCGCGATAACAATCGTACCTGCCCATGCAAACCCCAAAATAAAAGGCTGTACTATCCACAAACAGGCCACAATCATGATGGCTAAAAACAGCACCGATAGCAGCACTTGCGCAATATCCCTGGGCTGACGAACATTTACCATAAATACTTTTCACCTTTGTCTTTGCGCCAGAACGTTGGCGCGACGTGAACATGCAAACCACACCCTATAATGATGAGCAATTTCAGCGGTTTTTAACAGGCCGATTCTGCATGTAATTCTGTTGGGCGCACAGGAAAAAAATGTGATACAACAAATAACGCAACACGCAAACGATTAAGCATCCCTTCCTGTGCGTAGACCGCTCGCGCTCGCCGGGTTGGGCGCCACCGTTCACAACATAGACCGCAGGAAAAGGTCAATATAATGATTCCACAAATTTCTCAGGCACCCGGCGTCGTTCAGCTGGTGCTCAATTTTTTGCAGGCGCTGGAGCAGCAAGGGTTTACGGGCGATACGGCAACCAGCTATGCCGACCGTCTGACAATGTCGACCGATAACAGTATCTACCAGCTTCTTCCCGATGCTGTTGTGTTTCCCCGTTCTACGGCGGATGTCGCGCTTCTTGCCCGTCTGGCGGCGGAGCCGCGCTTTACGTCGCTGATATTTACCCCTCGAGGCGGCGGTACTGGCACGAATGGCCAGGCGCTAAACCAGGGCATTATTGTTGATATGTCCCGCTATATGAACCGCATTATTGAAATTAATCCTGAAGAGGGATGGGTGCGGGTAGAGGCGGGAGTGATAAAAGATCAGCTTAATCAAGCGTTAAAGCCGTATGGCTATTTTTTTGCGCCGGAACTTTCCACCAGTAATCGCGCCACGCTTGGCGGTATGATTAATACCGATGCCTCCGGTCAGGGTTCGCTGGTCTATGGAAAAACGTCAGATCACGTCTTAGGCATACGGGCCGTATTGTTGGGGGGCGATATCCTTGACACGCAATCGATGCCCGTAGAGCTTGCCCGGACGCTGGGTGAAAACACGACGATGCCAGGCCGCATCTATCAGACCGTCTATCAGTCCTGCCTGGAAAACCGTCAACTTATCCTCGATAGCTTTCCAAAGCTCAATCGTTTCCTGACAGGCTACGATTTACGCCACGTCTTTAACGATGACATGACCCGCTTCGATCTTACCCGCATCTTAACGGGGTCGGAAGGGACGCTGGCGTTTATTACTGAAGCCCGGCTGGATATTACCCCGATACCCAAAGTCCGCCGTCTGGTAAATGTAAAATACGACTCCTTTGATTCCGCGCTGCGTAACGCCCCTTTTATGGTTGATGCGCGCGCCTTATCCGTCGAGACGGTCGATTCCAAAGTCCTTAACCTCGCGCGGGAAGATATTGTCTGGCACTCCGTTAGCGAATTGATTACCGATGTGCCGGATAAAGAAATGCTTGGCCTGAATATCGTGGAATTCGCGGGTGACGATGAAGCGCTTATTGACGGACAGGTCGAGGCTCTGTGCCACCGGCTGGATGGCCTGATGGCACGTGCGGAAGCGGGCGTGATCGGCTGGCAACTTTGTACCGATTTGACGGGTATTGAGCGTATTTACGCGATGCGTAAAAAAGCGGTAGGGCTGCTGGGTAATGCGAAAGGCGCTGCCAAACCGATTCCTTTCGCGGAAGATACCTGCGTGCCGCCTGAACATCTGGCCGATTACATCGCCGAATTTCGCGCTCTGCTGGATGGTCATGGCTTAAGTTACGGCATGTTCGGCCACGTGGATGCCGGGGTGCTGCATGTGCGTCCGGCGCTGGATATGTGCGATCCGCAGCAGGAACTGCTGATGAAACAGATCTCCGATGAGGTCGTCGCGCTGACCGCCAGATACGGCGGGCTGTTGTGGGGCGAGCATGGAAAAGGTTTTCGTGCGGAATACAGCCCGGCCTTTTTCGGTGAAGTCCTGTATGGCGAGCTGCGCAAAATAAAAGCGGCTTTTGATCCGCATAATCGACTTAACCCGGGTAAAATCTGTCCGCCGCAGGGGATAGAGGCGCCGATGATGAAGGTGGATGCGGTAAAACGCGGCACCTGGGATCGGCAAATTCCGCTGGCGGTACGGCAGACCTGGCGCGGCGCTATGGAGTGTAATGGTAACGGCCTGTGCTTTAATTTCGATGCGAAAAGCCCGATGTGCCCGTCGATGAAAATTAGCCTTAACCGGATCCACTCGCCGAAAGGGCGGGCGACGCTGGTGCGGGAATGGCTCCGTCTATTGGCCGATCGCGGCGTCGATCCGTTGAAGCTGGAAAAGGAGTTGCCAGAAAAACGCGCCAGCTTACGCACGCTGATTGCCCGCACCCGGAATAGTTGGCACAAACGCAAAGGCGAGTATGACTTTTCCCATGAAGTTAAAGAGGCCATGTCCGGCTGTCTGGCGTGTAAAGCCTGTACGACCCAGTGTCCGATTAAAATCGATGTTCCGGAGTTTCGTTCACGTTTCTTACAGCTTTACCATACGCGTTATCTGCGCCCGGTACGCGATCATCTGGTGGCGACGGTCGAGACCTATGCGCCGCTGATGGCGCGTGCGCCAAAGACCTTTAACTTTTTTATTAACCAACCGGTGGTTCGCAATCTGGCGAAAAAACATATCGGTATGGTGGATTTACCTCTGCTTTCTGCCCCTTCATTGCAACAGCAACTGGTGGGCCATCCGTCTGCCAATATGACGCTTGAGCAACTGGAACGCATGAGCGCCGAGCAAAAAGCGAAAACGGTACTGGTGGTTCAGGATCCGTTTACCAGCTACTACGACGCCCGGGTCGTGGCGGACTTTATCCGCCTGGCGGAAAAACTGGGCAGGAGGCCGGTATTGTTACCGTTCTCGCCGAATGGTAAGGCGCAGCATATTAAAGGTTTTCTTAATCGCTTTGCGAAAACGGCGAAAAAAACCTCTGAGTTCCTTAATCGGATCGCCGCGTTGGGGATGCCGATGGTGGGCGTCGATCCGGCGCTGGTTCTGTGTTATCGCGACGAATACAAACTGGCGCTGGGTGAACAGCGCGGCGATTTTCATGTGTTGCTGGTGAATGAATGGCTGGCGCAGGAAATAAATGCAAGACTGTCCGTCGAGGTGAGCGGCGAACCGTGGTACTTTTTTGGTCATTGTACGGAAGTCACGGCTTTACCCGGCGCGCCTGCGCAGTGGGCCGCCATCTTTGCCCATTTTGGCGCGAAGCTGGAAAATGTCAGCGTAGGCTGCTGCGGTATGGCGGGCACTTATGGACATGAACTCACCAATCATAAAAATTCGCTGGGAATTTATGAGCTATCCTGGCATCAGGCGATGCAACGTCTACCGCGAAACCGCTGCCTGGCAACCGGCTATTCCTGCCGAAGCCAGGTTAAACGCATTGAAGGTACGGGCGTGCGTCACCCGTTGCAGGCATTACTGGAGATTATAGGTTGATCTGGAAACGTGAAGTGACCCTCGATGCGCTTAATGCGATGGGGGAAGGAAATATGGTTGGCCTGCTTGATATCCGCTTTGAGCGTATTGGGGACGATACGCTGGAAGCGACAATGCCCGTCGATCATCGCACCAAACAGCCGTTCGGCTTGCTGCATGGCGGAGCGTCTGTGGTGCTGGCGGAAAGTATCGGCTCGGTCGCAGGTTATCTGTGTACGCAGGGGGAGCAAAAGGTGGTGGGGCTGGAGGTGAATGCCAACCATGTACGGTCGGCGCGTCAGGGGCGCGTACGAGGCGTCTGTAAAGCGTTGCATACCGGGGCTCGCCATCAGGTCTGGCAGATAGAGATCTTTGATGAACAGGGACGTCTGTGCTGTTCTTCGCGCCTTACTACGGCGATTGTGTGACGTTGTCACCATAAAAGTGTGATGCATATTGCTTTTGGTCAAAATGTGCGCAGAAAAAGGTGATATACTGTGCACGTTTACACATAAGCGAGGATGATATGTCTACTGATTTAGACCCAACCCAACTGGCGATTGAATTTTTACGCCGTGATAAAACCGAACTTTCTCCCGCGCAGTATTTGAAGCGTTTAAAACAGCTGGAGTTAGAGTTTGCCGATCTCCTCACCCTCTCTGCAACCGAACTGAAAGAAGAGATCTATTTCGCCTGGCGGTTGGGCGTGCATTAATAAAGTCTGTGTAGGCCGGATAAGGCGTTAGCCGCCATCCGGCTATGTTACCAGGCAATCTCACCAGACACTGTCCCCAGATAATAGATAACCCCCTTGATTTTGTTTAAAAAAAATACAGATCGCCATTTGTGCTAAAAAGGCGCGCGTTCTTTATGAGATTATTCTTATGCCCCTTCAAGAGCTAAGCCATTAAGAGTGCCGGAGATAAGCGCCGGATGGGGCCGGAACCCTTAAGCCTGTATTGAACAGACTTAAGGGTTTTTCTTTTCCGGGCGCGTAAAAAACTAAGGTCTGTCAATAACCGCCGGCATGTCGTCAGCCGTATGATTATTCAAAATACGGTTAGCCAGCACACCTGACATCATCGATCCGTTAACGTTCAGTGCCGTGCGGGCCATATCAACGATAGGTTCGATGGCAATAAAAATACCGACCAGCGCAACGGGAAAATTCAACGTCGACAGGACAATCAGCGCCGCGAACGTACCACCGCCGCCGACGCCGGCTACGCCAATAGACCCTAGCGCAATGGCAGGCAACATCGCGGCCAGAAAATGCAGCGAGAGCGGATCGATGCCGATGGTGGGTGCAATCATCGCTACCATAATAGCCGGATAAATCCCGGCGCAGCCATTTTGCCCCATACTGGAGCCAAACGAGGCGGAAATATTGGCAATGGTGCTTTGTACGCCAAATTTTTCCTGGGCGGAAATGGCCAGCGGAATAGAGGCTGCGCTGCTGCGGGAAACAAACGCAAAGGTTAAGACGGGCCACACCATTCTGAAATAACGCGCTGGATTATTACCGCTGAGGATCAGCAAGATGGCGTGCACGATAAACATCATGAAAATCGCGATGTAACAGGCGCCGATAAAACCAAGTAAGCTGGCGAATTGTTCAAGGCGGTATGATGAAAATACGGTGGTCATTAATGCCATGACGCCATAGGGCGTTAATGCAATAACGATACGTACCATCTTCATGACCCAGATCTGAATAGCGTTAATGCCTGCGCTTAATTTCTGACCTTCTTCCGGCGCCTCTTTTTTGACCTTTAACAGGGCGATCCCCGCTATTAGCGTGAAGATAACGATGCCGATAACGGAAACACTTCTGGCTCCCGTAAGATCAAGAAAAATATTAGTCGGGATCAGCGATGTCACTAACTGGGGAATCGACACCGCGGCAGTCTTATTGACTTCTTCTGTAGTTAACATTGACGGCATGTGCACAAAAGCGCTGGCGTCAAGCCCCAGCACATGAGCGGTCAGTAATCCGATAAAACCGGCAACCATCACCAGGCATAACATGCATCCGACGATCGTCAGCGACATTTTTCCGATGCCGGCACTATTTTCCAGTTTATTGATGGCGGAAAGAATAGAAATAAAAATTAGCGGTATAGCGACCAGTTTTAGCAGGTGGACGTAACCATTGCCGACGATGCTGTACCATTCGATAATAGTTTTAGTGTGATTTGCTGAAATAAAATGTAGGGATAAACCAATAACAGCCCCTAAAAAGATAGCGATAAAAACGCTTTTCGACAGGGAATCGCTTTTTTGATTAATTCTCAAGATGACCCACGAGAAAACCAAAAAAAGTACGATATACGCGAGCGTAACAACCATATTTTAAGCCTCTTGCCTCATTCAGCACCTGAAATGCCGGAAAGAGTTTACATAAACCTATAGCTCAAACTGAGTTATAGAACCGCAGCGGATTATAAAGAGCGCAACGCCAGGTATCCATACAAAAAATGGGGTTCTGACCTCGCCGCCCGGCAATGTCGACAGCCTATTAATTAAATAGTCATTTTCTATACATCTTTTCGTTTTTGACCTGTCAGAACGGTTAATATCTTATAAACCATTACTTATCAAAAAGTTAAGTTGTTTTTTGTCTGTCGTATGACCTGGCGGACAGGGTCTATGCTTAATAAAAGGCGCTCAATATGACCATTTGTTGGAAAGCCCCTGCGGTTAAGGGGTTGAAGTGATAATCATTATCACTAACATGCTGTTATATCCTGGTGATTTAGAACGCGAGGTAACTCTATGGAATTGCATTCAGACACGTTTAACCCGGAGGACTTCCCCTGGCAAGGGCTGACGCTAACGCCAGCGGCGGCAGCGCACATACGTGAGCTGGCAGAAAAGCAGCCGGGCATGTTGGGCGTGCGGTTAAGCGTAAAACAGACGGGATGTGCCGGATTTGGCTATGTTCTGGATACCGTTCGGGAGCCGGATAAAGACGATCTGGTTTTTGAAGCCGAAGGCGCAAAGCTTTTCGCACCGTTACAGGCGATGCCTTTTATTGACGGAACAGAAGTGGATTACGTACAGGAAGGGCTGAACCAGTTATTTAAATTTCATAACCCCAAAGCCCAGAATGAATGCGGCTGCGGCGAAAGTTTTGGGGTATAGGCGGTACTATGTCTCGTAACACTGAAGCAACGGAAGAGGTCGGCATCTGGACAGGCGGACGCCTTAATTACAAAGAAGGATTTTTCACGCAACTACCCACTGATGAACTGGCAAAAGGCATTAGCGAAGAGGTGGTGCGCGCGATTTCCGCAAAGCGTAACGAACCTGAGTGGATGCTGGAATTTCGTCTCAATGCCTATAGAGCCTGGCTGGACATGGATGAACCGCACTGGCTGAAAGCGCACTACGATAAACTGAACTATCAGGACTACAGCTATTACTCTGCGCCATCATGCGGAAACTGCGACGATAACTGCGTTTCCCAGCCGGGAGCCGTACAGCAAACGGGCGCGAATACCTTTTTGAGTAAAGAGGTTGAAGACGCCTTCGAGCAACTTGGCGTTCCAGTTCGCGAAGGGAAAAAGGTCGCCGTCGATGCGATTTTTGACTCGGTCTCCGTAGCGACCACATACCGTGAAAAACTGGCGGAACAGGGCATTATTTTCTGTTCTTTTGGCGAGGCGATACACGATCACCCTGACCTGGTCAGGAAATATCTTGGCACCGTCGTGCCGGGGAACGATAACTTTTTTGCCGCGCTGAATGCGGCAGTCGCTTCCGATGGGACATTTATCTATGTTCCCAAAGGCGTGCGTTGCCCAATGGAGTTATCCACCTATTTTCGCATTAACGCCGAAAAAACCGGTCAGTTTGAGCGCACGATTCTGGTGGCGGATGAAGGCAGCTATGTGAGTTATATCGAAGGCTGCTCCGCGCCCGTACGCGACAGTTATCAGCTCCACGCCGCGGTAGTGGAAGTCATCATCCATAAAGATGCTGAAGTAAAATATTCCACCGTACAAAACTGGTTCCCGGGCGACAACAACACGGGCGGCATTCTGAACTTTGTGACCAAGCGGGCGTTGTGCGAAGGGGAAAACAGCAAGATGTCGTGGACCCAGTCGGAAACCGGTTCGGCGATTACCTGGAAATACCCGAGCTGTATCCTGCGCGGTGATAATTCTATCGGCGAGTTCTATTCCGTTGCGCTGACCAGTGGACATCAGCAGGCTGACACCGGCACCAAAATGATCCATATCGGTAAAAACACGCGCTCAACCATTATCTCAAAAGGCATTTCTGCCGGCCACAGCCAGAACAGCTACCGTGGGCTGGTAAAAATTATGCCGACGGCAACCAACGCCCGAAATTTCACCCAATGCGACTCCATGTTGATTGGCGCGGACTGCGGCGCGCATACGTTCCCGTATGTTGAATGCCGCAATAACAGCGCGCAGCTGGAGCACGAGGCGACAACATCACGCATCGGTGAAGATCAGCTTTTCTATTGTCTGCAACGCGGCATCAGCGAAGAAGACGCTATTTCGATGATCGTCAACGGTTTCTGCAAAGACGTTTTCTCGGAACTACCGCTGGAGTTCGCCGTTGAAGCGCAAAAACTGCTGGCGATTAGCCTTGAGCACAGCGTCGGTTAATGATGAAGGAAAAACCATGTTAAGCATTAAAGATTTACAGGTCAGTGTGGAAGAAAAAGCGATTTTGCGTGGCCTGAATCTGGAGATTCGCCCCGGCGAAGTTCATGCCATTATGGGGCCGAACGGTTCCGGGAAAAGCACGCTCTCCGCCACTCTGGCGGGACGTGAAGATTATGAGGTCACCGGCGGCTCGGTTACGTTCAAAGGTAAAGATCTGCTTGAACTGTCGCCGGAGGAACGGGCGGGCGAAGGGATTTTTATGGCCTTCCAGTACCCGGTAGAAATCCCCGGCGTCAGTAACCAGTTTTTCCTGCAAACCGCGCTGAATGCCGTGCGCGCCTACCGCGGGCAGGCGTCGTTGGATCGCTTTGATTTTCAGGATCTGATGGAAGAGAAGATCGCATTGCTGAAAATGCCGGAAGATTTGCTGACCCGTTCGGTAAACGTCGGTTTTTCCGGCGGGGAGAAAAAGCGCAATGATATTTTGCAAATGGCGGTGCTGGAGCCGGAACTGTGCATCCTTGATGAGTCGGACTCCGGACTGGATATCGATGCGTTGAAAATTGTGGCGGAAGGCGTCAACGCGTTACGCGACGATAAACGCGCTTTTATTATCGTGACCCACTATCAGCGCATACTGGACTATATCAAACCCGATTACGTCCATGTCCTCTATCAGGGGCGAATTGTCCGATCCGGCGATTTTACTCTGGTCAAACAACTGGAGGAGCAGGGTTATGGCTGGCTTACCGAACAGCAGTAAAGCGCTACAGCAATGGCAGCATCTCTTTGAGGAAAAAAGAGAAAGTCGAACTGAGCAGGCAAGACAACATTTACAACAGATGTTACGTCTGGGATTGCCGACGCGTAAACATGAAGACTGGAAATACACGCCGCTGGAGGGCTTAACCCATAGCCAGTTTATCCAGCAGTGTGCGACTATCAGCGCCGCACAGCGTGATGCGTTGGCGCTGCAAATCGATGCCGTGCGGCTGGTGTTTGTCGATGGTCGGTTTATGCCAGAGCTCAGTGATAGCACGCAAAACAGCGGATTTGACGTTAGCGTCAGGGATGAGCGCCAGACGCTTGCCGCGCCGGTACATCCCGAGGTTTTTCTGCATCTGACGGAAAGCCTGGCGCAATGTGTCACGTATATACAGGTACGGCGAAATCAGCGTCCGACCAGGCCGCTACTGTTAATGCATATCACGCAGGGCGTGGATGGCGACGAGCTGAACACCGCGCATTATCGCCACCATCTGGCGCTGGCGGAAGGCGCGGAAGCGACGGTTATTGAGCATTATGTCAGCCTTACAGCGGCAAAACATTTTACCGGCGCGCGTCTGACGATGAACGTTGCAGACAATGCGCAACTGCGTCATATCAAACTGGCGTTTGAAAATGCGTCCAGCTATCACTTTGCGCATAACGATCTTCTGCTGGCGACAGACGCCTCGGCGTTTAGCCACAGTTTTCTGCTGGGCGCCGCAGTACTACGTCACCACAGCAGCTCACAACTGAATGGTGAAAACGCGACGCTTCGACTGAATAGTCTGGCGATGCCGGTGAAAAATGAAGTCTGCGATACGCGGACATGGCTGGAACATAACAAAGGCTACTGTAACAGCCGCCAGTTGCACAAGACCATCGTCAGCGACAAAGGACGCGCGGTCTTTAATGGCCTGATTAACGTGGCGCAACACGCCATTAAAACCGACGGCCAGATGACCAATAATAACCTGTTGTTGGGAAAACTGGCTGAAGTCGATACCAAACCGCAATTAGAGATCTATGCCGATGACGTGAAGTGCAGCCACGGCGCGACGATCGGGCGTATTGACGATGAGCAGATGTTTTATCTGCAATCACGCGGCATCAGGCAGCAGGAGGCGCGGCACATGATTCTTTACGCGTTTGCCGCAGAGTTAACGGAAGCTATCCATGATAGCGCCCTTAAACAGCAGGTGCTGGCGCGAATCGGCCAGCGACTGCCCGGAGGCCTGGTATGACATTTCCTGTAGAAAAAGTACGGGCGGATTTTCCCATACTGCAGCGTGAAGTTAACGGCCTGCCGCTGGCTTACCTGGACAGCGCAGCCAGCGCTCAAAAACCTAATCAGGTGATTGATGCTGAATCTGCCTTCTACCGTCACGGCTATGCTGCGGTACATCGGGGTATCCATACGTTAAGCGCGCAGGCGACCGAAAGCATGGAGAATGTGCGTAAGCAGGCGTCGCGGTTTATTAACGCCCGCTCCGCAGAAGAACTGGTGTTCGTGCGCGGTACGACGGAGGGCATTAACCTTGTCGCCAACAGTTGGGGAACGGAAAATATTCGCGCCGGGGATAACATTATCATCAGCGAGATGGAGCATCACGCCAACATCGTTCCCTGGCAGATGCTGTGCGAGCGCAAAGGCGCTGAACTGCGCGTGATCCCATTGCATCCTGACGGTACGCTGCGGCTGGAGACCTTAGCTGCGCTGTTCGATGACCGGACCCGACTGCTGGCCATTACCCATGTTTCCAATGTGCTGGGGACGGAAAACCCACTGCCGGACATGATTGCGCTGGCGCGCCAGCATGGGGCGAAAGTGCTGGTGGATGGCGCCCAGGCCGTGATGCACCATGCTGTTGACGTCCAGGCGCTGGACTGCGATTTTTACGTTTTCTCCGGCCATAAACTTTACGGGCCGACCGGCATCGGCATTCTGTATGTTAAAGAGGCGTTGCTGCAAGAAATGCCGCCGTGGGAAGGGGGCGGGTCGATGATCTCGACCGTCAGCCTGACGCAGGGAACGACATGGGCGAAAGCGCCCTGGCGTTTTGAGGCGGGAACGCCGAATACTGGCGGCATCATCGGTCTCGGCGCGGCGATTGATTATGTGACGTCGCTGGGACTGGATAAGATTGGCGATTATGAGCAGATGCTGATGCGCTATGCGCTGGAGCAACTGGCGCAGGTGCCTGATATCACGCTATATGGCCCGGCGCAGCGGTTGGGCGTCATCGCGTTTAATCTGGGTAAACACCACGCTTACGACGTCGGCAGCTTTCTTGATAATTACGGTATCGCGGTACGAACGGGACATCACTGCGCAATGCCGCTCATGGCCTGGTATGGCGTGCCGGCAATGTGCCGGGCTTCGCTGGCGATGTATAACACCCATGAAGAAGTGGACCGACTGGTGGCAGGATTAACGCGTATCCACCGCTTATTGGGATAACAGTGAGGTTTTATGGCTGCGCTACCGGATAAAGAAAAACTGCTGCGTAACTTTACGCGTTGCGCTAATTGGGAAGAGAAATATTTATATATTATTGAGTTGGGGCAGCGCCTGGCGGAGTTAAATCCGCAGGATCGTAATCCGCAAAATACGATTCATGGCTGTCAGAGCCAGGTGTGGATCGTGATGCGGCGAAACGCCAACGGCATTATCGAATTGCAGGGCGACAGCGACGCGGCGATCGTTAAGGGCCTTATGGCGGTGGTATTTATTTTGTACCACCAAATGACGGCGCAGGATATTGTGCATTTTGATGTCCGGCCATGGTTCGAAAAAATGGCGCTTACGCAGCACCTCACGCCTTCTCGTTCTCAGGGGCTGGAAGCAATGATTCGCGCAATTCGCGCTAAGGCCGCCACTTTTAGCTAAACTGTACAGACAGCGTTCTACCTGATGTCAAATCCTTTGTCGGACGGCGACGTCGCTTTATCCAGAGTGGACAGAGCGTATATTTTGTTGTTCTGATAAGCGAAGCGCTACCAGTCGTCGCAGAGGGCATCACCAGGAATACAGGAGGTTTGGTATGAAACGTGCGTCTTTCATTACGCTAACTATTATCGGCGCGTATAGCGCGTTACAGGCAGCCTGGGCGGTTGATTATCCATTACCGCCCGAAGGCAGCCGTCTTATTGGTCAGAATCAAACCTATACCGTACAGGAAGGTGATAAAAACCTGCAGGCTATCGCCCGGCGTTTTGATACGGCGGCGATGCTCATTCTTGAAGCGAACAATACGATTGCGCCGGTGCCTAAGCCCGGTACGCTAATTACCATTCCCTCGCAGATGCTATTGCCGGATGCGCCCAGGGAAGGCGTTATCGTCAACCTCGCGGAGCTACGGTTGTATTATTACCCGCCGGGAGAAAACCGCGTTCAGGTGTATCCCATCGGCATCGGTTTGCAGGGACTGGAAACTCCCGTCATGGACACCCGGATAGGGCAAAAGATCCCCAACCCGACGTGGACGCCGACGGCGGGCATACGCCAACGTTCGCTTGAGCGGGGGATCACGCTGCCGCCGGTGATCCCTGCCGGGCCAAATAACCCGCTGGGACGCTATGCGCTGCGTCTGGCGCACGGTAATGGGGAATATCTCATTCATGGCACCAGCGCGCCGGATAGCGTGGGTCTGCGCGTGAGTTCCGGTTGCATTCGCATGAACGCGCCGGACATCAAAGCGTTATTTGCGCAGGTCAGAACGGGGACGCCGGTAAAAGTGATTAACCAGCCAGTGAAATTCTCTGTCGAGCCGAATGGCATTCGTTATGTAGAGGTACACAGGCCGCTATCGCCGGAAGAAGAGCAAAACGTGCAGACAATGCCCTATGTGTTGCCTGCGGAATTTACCGCGTTCAGAAACGCACAAGGGGTGGATAGTCGCCTGGTCGATAAGGCGCTATACCGGCGAGCCGGATATCCAGTCAGCGTGAGCGCCGGGCAGACGCCAGCGGTAAATACGACCGCAGTCGAATCCGCTCAGAACGGTTTTGTCGGAGAAGAGGGGCAAACGCGCGTCACGCAGTAGCCTTCGCAGCAAACGACGGACAAAAAAATGGCGCACGATGTGCGCCATTTTATATCGTGCGTCAAATCATTTACAGATGCGGAATACTTTGTTGTCCAGACGTTGGTTCGCGCGAGCAGCATCGTCTTTAGCAGCCTGAACGTCGGAACGCATTGCATTTACGTCATTACTCAGTTGCTCAACTTTAGCGCTCAGCGTCTGTACATCGGAAGACAACTGATCGATTTTAGCGTTGCTTGAACAACCTGCCAGTAACGTGGAACCCAGAACTGCTGCACCTAAGATCAGCTTGTTAGTACGGGTCATAATAATATCCTTATATTATGAGTGGTTATGTGGGTAAAGAAATGGCGCACGATGTGCGCCATTTTATATCGTGCGTCAAATTACTTACGGACGTGGGATACTACTTTGTTGTCCAGACGCTGGTTCGCGCGAGCTGCGTCGTCTTTAGCAGCCTGAACGTCGGAACGCATTGCATTTACGTCATTACTCAGTTGATCAACTTTAGCGCTCAGCGTCTGTACATCGGAAGACAACTGATCGATTTTAGCGTTGCTTGAACAACCTGCCAGTAACGTGGAACCCAGAACTACTGCACCTAAGATCAGATGGTTAGTACGGTTCATAACAATAACATTATACTTTGTGTGGTTATGTGGGTAAAAAAAATGGCGCACGATGTGCGCCATTTTTATTACGCAGGTACTATTACTTACGGTATTTAGTAGCCTGGTTGTCCAGACGCTGGTTAGCGCGAGCTGCGTCGTCTTTAGCAGCCTGAACGTCGGAACGCATTGCGTTCACGTCGTTGCTCAGCTGGTCAACTTTAGCGTTCAGAGTCTGAACGTCAGAAGACAGCTGATCGATTTTAGCGTTGCTGGAGCAACCAGCCAGCAGAGTAGAACCCAGGATTACCGCGCCCAGTACCAGTTTAGTACGATTCATTATTAATACCCTCTAGATTGAGTTAATCTCCATGTAGCGTTACAAGTATTACACAAACTTTTTTATGTTGAGAATATTTTTTTGATGGGAATGCACTTATTTTTGATCGTTCGCTCAAAGAAGCATCGAAATGCATGAAAGTCCCTAAAAAACCGAAAGAAAACAGGGGGCTTCCATCGGATTCTTCTTAGATAATCCGCAATTAGATAGTAAAATCCGATTTGATTTTTTTATTAATAGTGGCTATCGATTAAATAAAAAAAGCGCCGGAAGGGCGCTTTTTTAAACAAATTAATTCACACAACAATTATTACAGTACGTGAACAGAGGCGGTGTTAGTGGTGCCGCTTGGAACCAGCGCGCCGGAGACCATCACTACGACGTCGCCTTTCTGGGCGAGGCCGCTTTGCAGGGCGACATCTTTGCCCAGACGGTAGAAATCATCAGTAGAATTGATTTCTTTCACCAGCTGCGATACCACGCCTTTGCTCAGTACTAACTGACGGGCGGTCACTTCATTGGTGGTCAATGCCAGGATGGTGGCGTCCGGGAAGTATTTGCGCACGGCGCGAGCGGATTTACCGCCCTGGGTCGCTACCACGATCAGCGGCGCTTCCAGTTTTTCGGCGGTTTCTACCGCGCCGCGGCATACTGCTTCCGTAATGCGCAGTTTACGGCTGTCGTTGTTGTAGTCCAGACGGCTGTTCATGACGCGGTCGGTACGTTCGCAGATGGTCGCCATGATAGAAACGGCTTCCAGCGGGTATTTCCCTTTTGCGGATTCGCCGGACAGCATAACCGCATCCGTACCGTCGAGGATGGCGTTCGCAACGTCGCCTGCTTCTGCGCGGGTCGGACGCGGGTTTTTGATCATAGAATCCAGCATCTGAGTCGCGGTGATCACGACTTTACGTGCGCGGATACATTTTTCGATCATCATTTTCTGCGCAAAAATCACTTCTTCAACCGGGATTTCTACGCCCAGGTCGCCACGCGCAACCATGATGCCGTCGGAAGCTTCGAGAATTTCATCGAAGTTGTTCAGGCCTTCCTGGTTTTCGATCTTAGAGATAATCTGGATGTTTTCGCCGCCGTGGGCTTTCAGATGCTCGCGAATTTCGACAACGTCAGAACGTTTACGGATAAAGGACGCCGCAACAAAGTCAACGCCCTGTTCGCAACCGAAGATCAGGTCCTGTTTGTCTTTTTCAGCCAGCGCCGGCAGAGCAATAGAAACGCCCGGCAGGTTAACGCCTTTGTTCTCGCCCAGATCGCCGTTGTTCAGCACCTTACAAATGACTTTATTGCCTTCGATGGCGGTCACTTCCATACCGATCAGACCATCGTCAACCAGGACGGTGTTGCCAACGCTCAGGTCGCTGGTGAAGCCTTCATAGGTGACGGCAACGATTTCATTATTACCGACCACGGATTTGTCGGTGGTAAAAGTGAAGGTTTGACCCGCTTTCAGCGAAACGTCGTTACCGCCTTCCAGTTTAATGGTGCGGATTTCTGGTCCTTTAGTATCAAGCAGAATAGCGGCTTTTTTACCGGTTTTGCTCATCACGTTGCGCAAGTTCTGGATACGCTGACCGTGTTCTGCATAATCGCCATGAGAGAAGTTCAGACGCATCACGTTCATGCCCGCGTCCAGCATTTTGCTTAACATCTCTTCGGATTCGGTTTTCGGACCGATAGTACAAACAATTTTCGTCTTTTTCATGACAGTCTTAGTCTTTAAGTTGAGGAGGATATGGAAATCTGGCTTCGGGCGCGCACGGCCCGGAAGCTAAGCCTGTGTTGCTAAAGTGATGATGCCTCGCTCTAAGGATAGGTGACATCGAAAGAGCGTGCAGAGGAATGTGTGCTCGCGTTTCAGCCCAACGGGAAGGGGATAATTTTAGTCGTTGAGTTTTACAGTCCAATGCGCTGAAACCATTCAAGAGACAATTGGCGCGCATTATACGCTGAAATTTACAAAAAAGGAAAATGAAAACCCTGTTTCAAAAGACATCTGTGCAGATCCACAACGGTTTGTTATTACGCTGTTTACGATGTCGCTGGCGATAACGCCGCCCGAACAGGGGGCGGCGTTGCGCAACAGCGGGTGTTGTTGCGCATAATGTCAATCGAGCAACTTTTTGCCTTCCAGGTCGATGGCGATGTTTTGGTTGTGTGCTTTTCGATAGCACAGAATCGCTATCCCGATGGCTGCCCAGCTAATTCCGAGTATCAGAGCGTGAATGTTCATGTTTAAACAGACGTAGCCGATGACGATCATCCCCATGATCGGCGAAATGACATGGGCGAAAATGCGCCGCTGGGCTTTCATCCGGAAATTGAACAGGATAAACACACACAGGTTCACGACAAAAAAAGCGAAAAGCGCGCCAAAGTTCACCAGCGTGGAGATAGATTCAATCTTGCCGGAAAACAGGTAGCTGAGCAGCAGGGTGACGCCGCCGGTAAACAGAATGGCATAATCCGGCGTTTTACGCGTGGTATGGACGTGAGCGAGGAAGGCGGGCAACATTCGGTCGCGCCCCATTGAAAATAACACTCTGGACACCGCCGTTTGCGCGGTAATAATGTTGCCGACGGCGCACACAAACGCCACAATGATGGAAAACGCCACTTTGAGCCAGATACCGCCAACGTTGCCGGCAATGGTGAAAAATGCTTCATTCGTCGCATTACCTTCCGCGAAGCGGTCGACGTTACCGGTGGCGAACGCCGCAAACGCCACAACGATAATAAACAGTACCGTCGCCAAAACTAATGCCAACAGCGTTGCTTTACTGACGGCGCGTCCCCCGCCTTCGCTTTCTTCACTTAATGTACTGATAGCGTCAAAGCCGAGAAAGTTCAGCGCAGCCACCGAAATCGCCGTCGCGATGAGCCCTGGGGTGAACCACTGTGAATCGAAAAAAGGCCGGAAGGAAAGCGTTATCTGACTACTGTCCAGCAGCATCAGACGGACAATGAGTAGCACGAAAATCGCCAGAATACCGAGTTGAATAAAGACCAGTAACTTATCGAATTTCGCCGTTTGCTGTATCCCGAGATAGTTGACTCCGGTGCCAATAGCCACATAAATCAACGGCCAGACCCAGACCGGGATTTGCGGTAAAATAGCGTGGACCGCGACGCCGCCCAGCACTGCCACGAGCGTAGGGAACAAAAGATAATCCAGCAGTAATATCCATCCGGTAAGAAACCCTACGGCGGGATTAATGCATACGCCAGCATACGCATAGGCCGAACCCGACGAGGAGATATGTTGCGATAAGGTAGAGTAGCTGTACGCGGTAAAAAACATCGCGATCGCGCCAATAATATAAACCAGCGCAACCATACCGTGCGAAAGATTATAAACGACGCCATAAAGAGAGACTGGCGCGATAGGCACCATAAACACCAGACCATAAAGCACTAAATCGGTAAGAGACAATTTTTTGACTTTTTTCATGATAAATACCTTAATGGCTTTTTATGCCAGATCGCGTAAAAACGCGCTTACCGCTGCGAGGCAGGGCGCGATATTTTCTTCATGCGGGTTATGGCTGCTGCCGGGAATAGTGACCGCGCGGCAGTCTGAAATGTGAGAGAGAAGCGGAGAGACGACGCGCTCGGTTGCCTGATCGTTTTCGCCGCGTAGTACCAGAACAGGACAGCGTATCTGGCACAAATGGGGCGTAATATCCCAGTCGGCAAGTTTGCCATTTGCCGCCAGTTCATTGGTTCCCCATAAAATGTGATAACCCGTAGGGTCGGCGGCGAACTGCGCATTAGAGCGCTGAACATGAACGGCTTCTTCCGCGAGGGTATAAACGTGTCTGGCATAATAAGCGACCAGCTGTTCCGGTGGGTTTTGATAAATGACGGCGGGCATAATGACGTTTTTGATATCGTCATCGGACATTGGCGTCAGAGCGTTAAAGAGCCGTATGGCTTCCTGTTGCCACAGGGCGATACTGGCCGGCGAACTGGCCAGTATCGTCCCGCGAAGCCCGGCAGGCTGTAAGCAGGCGTGCTCTGCGGCAAGCATTCCGCCCCAGGAATGTCCCAGTATCGAATACCCGTGTCCAATACCCAGGTGATGAATTAATTGGGTTAATTGACGGAGATAACGCGCAATAGTCCAGAAAGACGCGTCAGCATGAGGAAAATGCGTTGAACGACCGCAGCCATATTGATCGTAAAATATTACCATGCGCCCGTCATCAGCCAGACGGCGATAATTTAATAAATAATCAAAGCCGCCAGAAGGGCCGCCATGAAGGATAATGAGCGGCGTGAGTAATGATTTTCTGTCTCCATAAATCCGATAGCTTGTCAATATGTTTTCAGAAAACATTTCGCCATAGAGATAAGTATCATTCATATTCTTAATGACTCAGTGTGTGGCAGGGCAGGCGAAATTTATATTCGCCTGGGTAATATTATTTTTTTATTGTGTGTAAAACATTACACCAGAAGGTGGCGTAATGTTCCCATTGCAGAAACTGCGGGCTTCCCCAGTGCGGCGAACAATCACTGGCAAAGCAACATACTTTCCCTTTATGGTAAGTACCCATAACTAACAGTGGATCGCCATTAATTTCAGCAAGGACCTGACTATTTTCTTTGGCGATAAGCTTGTTATAGCCCAACAGCGGCGGCCATTCGCTAAATGGCTGGGTAATAATATGCTCTACCGCAGTATTTACTGCTTTACATCCTTGCGGTAGTTCTACGCGGTCATCTACATCCAGCATATCAACCGGCAATACTTCCGCCAGAACCGTATTTTTATAATTGGCTTTTGCTTCTATTCCCGTAAAGGATAAATACCCGCCGATCATTAACAGACCGCCGCCCTCAGCAACATAATCGGCGATAAGTTGTAATGCATCAGGAATAATGTCCATATTATAAAACGTTCTGTTTTGTAGCAGGAACGTATTGCTACCGATATCACTGATGACGATCGCATCATAGCAGGCTAATGCTTCGGCGGTTTGTGGAAAACGAGTTTGCACAATATGGGCAGGCATGTAGTCCACATCGATATTACCCTGGCGTAAGCAGGATAATAAATAGTCTGCACCTTCTTCATATTTGCTCGATGTAAAGCTATCAAAACCTTTAGAGTGAATCATATGAATGTGCCAGGATTCGCCAATAAATAAAATTTTCATTATGTCACCTGTTAATTAATGTGAATGACTTTATTAGATTGGGTACGCATTCGATGTAAAACCTGCAAGTGCTGAGGCATACTCGACGCACCGACTTGTTCCACCGCCAGAGAAGCGAAAGCGGAGGCATATTGAATGGCTGCGACCATGTCTGCTTGTCGCGCCAGCGCGGCGGCTAAGGCGCCATTAAAAGCGTCACCGGCCCCAGCGGCATCTTTTACCACGGCGCTCCACGCAGGAATATACAACGTGCGGGCGTGCTCACAGAGCAGAGAGCCACGGGCGCCAAGGGTAATGATGACTTTTTTCACCCCGGATTGCAGAATAATATTTCCGGCTTTTTTCGCATCATTAATATCAGTAATGGTTACGCCGGATAAAAAAGAGGCTTCAGTTTCATTCGGCGTGATGATGTCAATATCAGATAATAAATGCGTCACCTGTTTCGTATAGGGGGCAGGATTCAGCATGATCATTTTATTTTCTTGTTTGCCCAGGTGAATAAATTCAGTCAACGCTTCAATGTTCGTTTCGAGCTGCATTAACATAACGTCAGACTCGGCGATATAACGGTGTTGCTCGTTAATCTCTTGCGTGGTGAGCATCATATTGGCGCCAGGGTAGATGGCGATAATATTATCGCCATCCACGGCGGAGACATAGATCAATGCGCTACCGGTGGGCGCTTTATCTGTTTGATACGCGCTGTATGAGGTGATGCCTGATTGAATAATATGATTCATAGCAAATGCGCTGAACTGATCTTTACCCACTTTAAAAATAAAATGTGCCGCAGCGCCGGCATTGTTTGCCGCTAAAGCCTGGTTGGCTCCTTTACCGCCAGGATAGAATCCAAATTGACTGGCCAGAATGGATTCTCCGCTTTGTGGAAACCACGGCACGGTTGCTGAAACATCAATATTGAATGAGCCTAAAACACACACCTTGCCTGCTTTTTTTGTGTTTTCCCGGTGCAGTTTTGCATCCTGATGGATTGGCGTGGCGATAGTGCTGGAGATATCAATCTTATTTTCAGTGATAAGCTTACTCAGCGCGTCACGGTTTAAAATCCCTCCGCCATAGCAACGCTGAAGCATACCTGATTTCTGGAAATAGCGTAGATCGGAACGAATAGTCTCCTGGCTAACCTTATAAAGGTCTGAAAGTTTACTGACGCTAACACTATTATCCTTTATCAGTAAATTAATGATGGCATGACGTCTTTCTTCTTTAAACATATTGCCTCCGGGTAGTGAGTTGAATTGTATTTATGGCAATGTTGTCATGCGGTGAATTCAATCACAGATTATGCGGTCAACCGGAAGTAACCCCAAATGAATGTCAATAATCAGAAGCGCAGCCAATGTGTTAAATATTAATTGCTTACAGAAGGGGAAAATAGTTTTGTGAGTGTTGTCATATATTTTCTATGTAATATGACGGGGTGAACGTAAAATAGTTGGGCTTGCACGATTCAGTGAGTATATGCAGCCGGACAGCGTTCGCTTATCAGTCGCTACCCTCGACGAAATAAGACGATATCGCTCTCCGGCCCGGGGGTTATATACGCTCGATTTTTGCCGGCAGCCCCTGACGTACTGCCGCGCCAGAAACCCAGTCGAGCCAGGTGTTGGTAATGGTTCTTGTCGGATCGGCAAAGCCCAGATCGTTAAGATTTATGCCTGCCCTGATTTGTGGATCATACGGCATAGGCACGCCATCCAGAGAGTGCTGCGTTGCGCCCATCTCGCGGTGGCCATATCCGTGTTCGATGGCGATGACGCCTGGCATCACGCCATTTAACAAACTGATTTGCGCCACGACCTGACCGCCCGGCGTAATGATCCGTACCCGATCGCCATGTTGCAGTCCATAACGCTCGCCGTCTTGCGGATTCAGCGCCACCAGGTTTGCTGGCTTCACATGGTGTAAGCGCGGGATGACGGCTGTTGAGCTGGACATGGTATTTGATTTAAATGAAATCAGTTTCAGCGGCCATTGCCCAATGGGAAACTGGTCGTCAATCGCACGACCATCTGACAAACGCGCCGGATACCAGACCGGGCAACCGCTGAAGCGCTCCCCGGTGATGGCGTGACGGTGGGCGGCGACATCTGCATTCCAGATCTGTAAGGGTTTTTTCCACGCGTTACCTAACCGTTGCTCCGTATAGCCGCTATCCTCGGGCGCAAACCGGCCGCCACGCGAGTAGATAAACGCCACGCGACCGGCCTCATCAGCTTTAAGCGTGTGCTGAATTGCTGGCAGAATGCGGCTGACGCCGGTAAGCGAAATATCTTCCTGATTTGCCAGCGCGACCGGCGTCTTGCCCATAAAGGCGATATTAGCGGCTACGCGCAGATAGAAGTCTTCCGCCCGGTTCAGTGGAAAAGTATTGCCCTGCGGATCGGTTATCGCCCGGTCGCCGAAGCCGGGCAGATGGAGCCGTTTTGCTACCGCAATACAAAATGCTTCCATTGAGACAGGTTGCCCGTCCGCCGTGCGGTGAGTGGCGGGGGCGACAACCGGCCAGCGGGCGGTAGTGGCTTTACTGGCTACGCCGCCCCAGGGCGCCGTAAAGCCCCAGCTCTCAAAATTGTGCGTATCCGGCACAATGTAATCCGCCAGCGCCGTCGTTTCATTCATAAAGGCGTCAATCGCGATAAAGAGCGGCAGTCGGCGAGGGTCTTTTAGTTTTTCTTCCGCCACGGCGCGTAGACCGGGAACACCGTAAAACGGGTTGCTCATATTGGAAATCCAGGCTTTAAGCGGATAAGGATAGCCTTCGAGCGCGGAGGTCAACAGTTCGGTAAGCTGGCCTGCCACAAAGGGATACCACGGCGCTTTGGCTGGATAAGGGGATTGCCCACCGGCAATTTTGTCGCGGTATTCTTCCGATGCTTCATAAGCGGTTTTGCTACGGGCAATACTTAACCCGGACGGTTTCACTTTTCCGGCAAAACTATTCATGTTGTAGCGGGGGCCGTCGCTAACGCCGTTGAATTTGCCGCCGCCGACAAAGACGCCGCCGGACAAGCTGAGGTTGCCGATCAGCGCGTTAAGCATCATGACCGACCAGGCGTTATAAAACCCATTGCCGGCCATCATGCCGCCGTGACTGATGACCGCGGCTTTACGTCCGTGACTGGTAAAGGTTTCCGCCAGCGCGATAATTTGCGCTTCCGGTACGCCGCACTGTTCGCTGTATTGCGCCAACGAGAGCTTTTCTGCCGCCTCTTTCAGGCGTTGCAACCCGCTCTTCACCGTGACCCGTTGGCCGTCGGCGAGCGTAACGTACTGCGTCACGAAAAGCCGTGCCTGTCGGCAAGTGGACGCATCGACCAACTCGCCGTCGGTATTCAGCACGACAGGGGTCTCTTCGCCATCGGGCGTAAGATGGCGCAGCGTCAGGTGTTGTCCGGCAAGCGTCGGCAGTTCATCCGCAATGACCAGGTGCGTGGCGTTGGTCCAACTTTGCTCGCCGGCCTGCTGCATAGCCTGTACGCCGGGAATCGCCAGATAATCAGCATTATAACGTTGATTATCCATGATCCAGCGGATCATCCCCATTGCCAGCGCCGAATCGCTGCCGGGCATGACCGGTTGCCAGCGACCGCGAGGATCGGCGAGCACCGTTGATAAGGGGAGGGCGGGGGCGACCACGACGTATTGAAAATTCTCACGCAGCCGGGCGCTCGCCAACTGACGCGCCTGGCGTTTAAACGGATTACCGGACTGTGCCGGGGAGGTGCCCATAAAGAGCGCAAACTCCACGTTTTCCCAGTCGGGTTTGACATGCGGGTTTTTATCCAGATCGCCCATCAGCGCCCCGGAGCCGGCCCGGTAAGCCAGTCCACAGTAGGCGCCATGCGCGCCGAAATTCTTGCTGCCGAAGCTATTTAGCGCAAAACGACGCAGAAACGCATCGCGGCCTTCGTCGCTGGTATTCGTGACCAGTAACTGATTGGTTTTGGGCCCGAAACTGGGGTGCTTTGCGTCAATTGGCGTATCCGGCGCATGAATCGCGCGCAGTCCGTCCACATGACCCTCGCCAAACAGATCGCCGCCTTCCACGACTTCTTCAATAAGCTGCTCAAAGCTGATGCGCTGCCATTTCCCTTCGCCGCGTTTACCCACGCGTTTCATCGGTTCAAGCAGTCGTAGCGGACTGTACAGGCTTTCCAGCAGCGTGGCGCCGCGCGCGCAGGCGGTTGAGCGGGCGTCAAGACCGCTTTCTCCCGCCAGTTGCTCCATGGCTTCGCTAAAAGGGACGGACGAGTCAATCGGGTGTTCCTGCGACAAGGGGTGATAGGGATTGCCGGCGATGCGTATCACTTTGCCATCGGCATTAACCCGGGCGCGGATACCGCACTGTGTCCAACAGCCGAAGCATTGCGTCATGGCGATGGTTTGTTGTGGATTTTGCTGCCAGTGCGTTTGCGCCTGCGCCTCCGGAATTAACGCATTGCCAAAGATGCGGTCGCGCGTTACCTTGCCGGATGTCCCGTTTAACAGGCCATCAATTGCGCGTTTCGCCACATCACGGTAGCTCAGACCAAAAGTGACCATCCCACCGACGGCGAGACCGACTTTTAGCCACTGACGACGGGTTAAATTAGTCATGTTGTAATCTCCTGGTGAGTCCGTTCAGCGTTTCACGAATAATAATCAGTAGCGCTATCCACAGGCCGAAGGTGCCGAGAATAGCCAGCCAGCCATCCGTTCCGCCTGGTAACGAGTAAGGGTTAAATTGCGCGTTGAACTTGGGGACGGTTTGTACCTGAATCAACAATGTCCAGCGCATCAGCCAACATAGCGCCAGCGCGCTGAGAACCAGCAGGACGCGTCTTAGCTGTGATAACGGATGGCGTAGCGCCAGGCTACAGAACAGCAGTGTGCATACCCACAGCGCTACCCAGCCGACAGCGTAATATTTGGCTGACAGGGCGACGGTAATCCACTGACGGATTGCCGTGCCGGAAAGCGTATCGCCGCTAACCCACATGGCCACAACCAGCCCCAGCGCCGCCAGTGTCCAGATTTGTCCCCACAATATTTTTGGCAGCCTTACCGAGTCGCGTCGGGCGGCGACAATCATCAGCGCGAAGAACGCCTGTAAGGCGCTAAGAAACATCGCCACGGGGAAGGCGTAGCTAAACCAGATTGGGCGCGCCAGCACAACGGAGACTTCGCGGCCGGTATAAATCAACAGGCCCACCGCGCAAAGCGCGCTGGCTAACGCCAACCATTTAGTGACGTTGTAACTTTTATTGAATAATCGTTTAATCTGCTGCGCCAGGAACCACAGAGCGAGAAATCCGGTAAACAGCGGCAGGAACAACGCTCCCCAGGGCATCCACGACCAGGGCGTCGGCCAGGCATAGAAATGCCAGACGCGGGCGGTCTGGTGCAGATCCGCCGTCAGCGCCAGCGGTGCAGTAATCGCACAGGTAATGGCAATCAGTAATGCCCGATTTTCTTCTGTTGCGGCGTCTTTTTTCCGCCAGTGAAGATAACAGGCAAACAGTGCGGCGCAGGCGGCAATGCCAATAAAAAAGAAATATTGTACCGCCCACGGCAGCCAGCTAATGTCCTGCGGGTGAGCCAGCACTTCTTCAATGATGAGTGAATGCGTCATTCAGACCTCCTGCCAAAGCGCGGGCTGCGCACGGCCCATTAATGGGGTGACAAAGGCGTCGTCCAGACCCAGGTAGAAAACATGGGGCGACGTGCCGTTTTCCGGCTTTAATACCTTGATAGCGTCGCGATGCTGATGAAGCATGGTGGCGATGCGGCTATGGGGATCTTTGATATCGCCAATAATACGCGCGCCGCCGACGCAGGACTCTACGCAAGCGGGTAACAGCCCGGCTTCCAGACGATGGACGCAAAACGTGCATTTATCGGCAGTTTGCGTTTCATGATTGATAAATCGGGCGTCGTAAGGACACGCCTGGACACAATAGGCGCAGCCGACGCAGCGTTTGTTATCCACCACCACAATGCCATCTTCCCGCTGAAAGGTGGCTTGTACCGGGCAGACCGGCACACAGGGGGGGTTATCGCAATGGTTGCACAGACGCGGCAATAGCACATTCGTGACTTCCTGACTACCTTCACGCTGGACCTGGTATTGGTTCACGGTCGTACGAAACGCGCCCTGCGGCGTTTGGTTTTCAATAGTGCAACTTACGGTACAGGACTGACAGCCGATACAACGCCGCAGGTCGATAAGCATGGCGTAACGGTGTCGGGGAGAGCCTTCATGCC
This sequence comes from Salmonella sp. 32020114201800008SM, assembly GCF_017572025.1. Lineage (NCBI taxonomy): Bacteria > Pseudomonadati > Pseudomonadota > Gammaproteobacteria > Enterobacterales > Enterobacteriaceae > Salmonella > Salmonella sp. 32020114201800008SM. The sequence continues at coordinate 325,027 of NZ_JAGEQM010000001.1, forward strand.
GCTCCGGCGAAAAAGGAAATTTCGCTTCAGCCAGCGGAACCAGCGAGGCGCCAGCGGTCAGGACGCCAAGCTGCTGGAGAAATTGCCGTTTACTGCTGTCCATATTGACTCCCGTCCACATTGCCAACAATGAAACATTTGTCACGATGTTGGTTCATGTGTAATGAATAAAAAATGTCGATGATTTACAGTGTAAAAATCGAGGCGGGGTGCGCTCTATTGTGGTTAACCACATACCCGGCTTGTTGTTGATCTAAAACAACATAATTGACAGAGATATTAGGGTGAGAGGTAAAACCGTAAGGCGCCTGGCGGTGTTGGCGGCAGTAGGGCTACTTTGTCATGGCGCGTGGGCAGGGACGTGGAATATCGGTATTTTGGCCATGCGCGGCGAGGCGTCTACGCGTAGCCACTGGCAACCGTTGGCAAAGACATTAAGCCAACAGCTTCCAGGCGAAACCTTTCACATCCAGCCGCTGGATCTGCATCAAATGCAGGAGGCTGTTAACCAGGGAACCGTGCAGTTTGTGATAACCAACCCGGCGCAATTTGTCCAACTGAACAGCCATGCGCCGCTGCGCTGGTTAGCTTCCCTGCGCTCCACGCGCGATGGGAAAGCAGTGAGTAATGTTATTGGCAGCGTGATTTTGACCCGACGCGATAGCGGCATCACCACGGCGCATGATCTCATCGGTAAGACCGTCGGCGCGATTGATGCTCAGGCGTTTGGCGGCTATTTATTAGGCTATAAAGCGCTCAGCGACGCGGGCTTACGCCCGGAGCGCGATTTTCATCTCCGTTTTACCGGATTTCCTGGCGATGCCTTAGTCTATATGCTGCGCGAAAAAGCGGTGCAGGCGGCAATTGTGCCAGTGTGCCTGTTAGAAAATATGGATCAGGAAGGATTGATTAATAAAAAGGACTTTATCGCGCTGCTTTCCCGACCGACGCCCCTGCCTTGCTTAACCAGTACGCCGTTATATCCTGACTGGTCGTTCGCGGCGCTACCTGCGGTAAGCGATGCGCTGGCGGATCGCGTAACGCGAGCGCTCTTCAACGCGCCCGCCGCCGCGTCATTTCACTGGGGCGCGCCTGCGTCCACCAGTCAGGTGGAAGCCTTGCTGCGTGATGTTCGTCAGCACCCTCAGCAGCGTCGACTGTGGCTGGATGTCAAAAGTTGGTTAATCCAGCACCAGCTGATGGTCGGCGGCGTGATTCTGGCGTTCCTGTTGCTCACGCTCAATTATATTTGGGTCATGCTGCTGGTGCGTCGACGCGGAAAACAACTGGAACGTAATAATGTAGTTCTTCATCAGCATGAGCGGGCGCTGGAAACCGCCCGGCAAATGAGCGTGTTGGGTGAAATGACCTCCGGGTTTGCCCATGAGCTTAATCAGCCGCTTTCCGCGATTCGACATTATGCCCAGGGGTGCCTGATTCGACTGCGCGCTGCAGATGAACAGCATCCCTTGCTGCTGGCGCTGGAGCAGATTGACCAGCAGGCGCAACGCGGTGCGGATACTCTGCGTAACCTGCGTCACTGGGTCAGCCAGGCGCAGGGCAACCCGGTGCTAACCGAAGCGTGGAAGGCCATAGCCATTCGCGAGGCGATTGATCATGTCTGGCAATTGTTGCGTATGGCGCAACAGTTTCCGACAGTGACTCTGCATACCGAGGTTAGCGCTGCGCTGCGCGTAACGCTGCCGTCAGTGCTGCTGGAACAGGTGCTGGCGAATATCATTCTTAATGCGGCTCAGGCGGGCGCCACCCATTTATGGGTCGTTGCTGAACGCACTGAACACGGCATCAGTATCGCTTTACAGGATAACGCCGGGGGAATCGATGAGGCGCTATTACGTCAGGCGTTTCAGCCGTTTATGACCACCCGCAAAGAGGGGATGGGCTTAGGGCTGGCGATTTGCCAGCGGCTGGTGCGGTATGGGCGGGGCGATATCAGCATCAGGAACCAGACCGCGCCGGACGGTCTGTCGGGAACGGTGGTCACGATACATTTCTTACATGAAAATGGGGGCAGGGATGGCGACAATTCATCTACTGGATGATGATACGGCGGTCACTAACGCGTGCGCGTTTTTACTGGAAAGTCTGGGATATGACGTAAAATGCTGGACGCAGGGGGCGGATTTTTTGGCGCAGGCCAGTCTGTATCAGGCCGGGGTCGTATTACTGGATATGCGAATGCCGGTACTGGATGGGCAGGGCGTTCATGATGCGTTGCGCCAGTGCGGAAGTACCCTGGCGGTTGTTTTTCTTACCGGGCATGGCGATGTACCGATGGCCGTGGAGCAGATGAAACGCGGCGCCGTCGATTTTCTGCAAAAACCGGTATCGGTAAAACCGCTACAGGCGGCGCTGGAGCGTGCGCTGACGGTTTCATCGGCAGCGGTGGCGCGTCGTGAGATTATACTGTGTTACCAGCAGTTGACGCCGAAAGAGCGTGAGCTGGCCAGCCTGGTGGCAAAAGGATTTATGAACCGTGAAATTGCGGAAGCGATGAATATCGCGGTGCGTACCGTAGAGGTGCACCGCGCCAGAGTCATGGAAAAAATGCAGGCCGGTAGCCTGGCGGAACTGATTAGGCGTTTCGAAAAAATGGCCTCGCCAGAGACCAGAATACGAACAACGTATGAGCCATGAATAATAAACTGCGTTATTTCTTTGATTTGCATCAAATTTTGTTTAATAGAGAAGACTGTTATATTCTGTTGGTTTGATCTGGCGACGAGTAAAACGTATGACAAAACCGACAAAAGATGACGAACTGTACCGCGAGATGTGCCGGGTGGTGGGCAAGGTCGTGCTGGAAATGCGCGATCTGGGGCAGGAGCCTAAATATATTGTTATTGCGGGCGTGTTAAGAACCGCGCTGGCGAATCAACGCATCCAACGTAGCGCGTTAGAAAAACAGGCTATGGAAACCGTGATTAACGCTCTGGCGCGGTCATAGCCGGTATCATGGTGGGAACGGCCTGTTGGCAATGACGAAATGCTAGTGGGCATCGCCTTTGAATCGTCGCGATTGTCACCATGGCGGGCTGGTTGCCCGCCGTTAGCGATGCGCAGGGTTATCAGGTGATGGCTAAGCGCAGCCCTAACGTATCAGGGTACGGCTCAAAATAATTCTGGCTGCGTAGATAGTCATCCGGATGTTCCGCCAGATAGTGCTTCAGCAGCGTTAACGGTGCCAGGATAGGTAGTCGGCCCGCCCGGTAGCCGAGAATCACCTCGCGTAATTCCGCGCGTTGCCTGCTGTTCAACGCGCGGTGAAAATAGCCCTGGATATGCATCAGCACATTGGTGTGATTTTTACGTGAAGCGGGGTGGCGCAGGATAGCCATCAGTTTTTCTCTGTATCGGACAAAGAAGGCATCCAGATCGTCCCACTCATGCAGACGCGCGACGAAAGGGCCAATTTCGCGGTAGCCGGCCTGGTGGTGGGCGAGAAGCTGAAGTTTGTATCGGCTATGAAACGCGAGCAAACTGTGACGACTCAAGCCCTGCGCGCGTAGCGCATTTAATTCATGTAGCGCGAAGATACGTGCGATGAAATTCTCGCGTAGTACCGGATCGTGCAGGCGACCATCTTCCTCTATCGGCAGCCAGGGATATTTGTCCATCATCGCGGCGGTAAACAGCCCCGTGCCAGCTTTGCGGCCCCTGTTACCCTTTTCATCATACAGGCGAACGCGCTCCATTCCGCAACTGGGCGATTTTGCACACACAATAAACCCCGCCAGTTCGCCTATTGTTGGCAGAAACCGATCAGCAAAGGCATTCATTCGCTCGGTGACGTCATCGTGCGGGGCATGGCTATAGCGCATCCGAATGTCGCCACAGGTCGTCTGGATAAGACGCAGCGCAGGGCGGGGCACGGGCAGGCCGATCGCCACCTCCGGGCAGATCGGTTTGTAGGCCACCCACGGCGCCAGAGAGTTCATGACAAAATCCATACGCTTATGTCCGCCATCAAAGCGTACCGTGGCGCCAGTCAGACATCCGCTAATGCCGACTACGGGTTTGTTATTCATGATTCCCCCTTATTGAAAGTACGACGACTGACGCCAATGGCGCAAAATGTTATCTCACGCTGATTTAAAACTTACACAACTTTGTTTTTTTGTCTAAGTTTTCGCGGAGATTTTTTTTGACGTAATTAAATATCAATAAGATAGAATGAGGGGAATAAATCTATTTCAGCGCCTATAGTGTGATAACCTCCAGCGAAGCGACCACGTTGCGCCACTGGGCAAGCTGTTTTTTCTGCCCGGCAGTGAGCTTTCCGGTGGTCACCAGGAACCATTTTCTCTGGGCGAACAGCTCGGGCGCCAGCACGACTGGGGGAGAGGGAAGCACATTGAGCCGCAGCTCTTGTCCGGTACGAGTCAACGCTTCCAGCCAGATTTCACAGTGATCCGAGAGATGCCATCCGCTAATAAAGGCATTGTTGCCAGGCGCTTTTCTGTCGCCTTCAAGGCAAAAAGAGGTGTAGGCAATAATGATGCCATCCAGTATTTCGCGCAGCGTCATCACGGCGGGAAGGTGCGCGGACACTTTGCTGCGCAACGGACGCAATAAATGGGTCACCAGTTCTGCGCGAGGATATTCCCGGCCACAGTCATAAATCAACTGCCGCAGCGCGTCAATTCGCCCTTCGTGGAGATGTTGGAGCATCGTCTCCTGGATCGTTATCCAGTTATCGCCCAGGCGAATGACCGGACGCGACAGTAAGGGTTTGACCTGGCTTATCGGTACGCCTTTTCTCACCCAGTCGAGGATGCTAAGCGCTTGTCGAATATCGTCATCGCTGTATAAGCGATGCCCGCCATCAGTACGCTGCGGTTTCAATAAACCATAGCGTCGCTGCCATGCCCTTAGCGTGGCGGCATTGATACCGCATAGTCTGGCAAATTCGCCTATAGAATACGACATGGTAAAGCCCGTTAAATAAGGGGATTCTACTATATCATGATCAAATGAAGACTAAGGTAGTGATAAATGGTGCGGCATACCAGGGCATCCGTATGGATTTTGTCGATGATGAGCAATACTGCGTGGCGTAAGGCTCATCAAAATATGACCAATGCTTAATATCATCGGACGCCCCTGGTTAATACTCTATTAACCTCATTCTTCGGGCACAGTTAAGTAACTCTGTCACTTTATGAACCTGTAGCTTTCTCATCATATTCATCCGGTGTGTTTCGACGGTTTTTATACTGATATGTAGCTTTTCGCTGATCCCATGATTGGTATACCCCTCGTCAATAAGTTTAAGAACCTGACGCTCGCGCAAAGTAAGCAGTTGATGATTGGTCGTGTCAGCGTTTAATTCAGCCAGGATAGCTTCCCGATTCAACGTTGGGTCAATGTAACGCTTGTTTACTGCTACTGTTTGCAATGCCGCTAACAGAACTTGCTGACTACTGCTTTTTAAAACATAGCCATTAGCACCTGCGGCTAAAGTTTTAATGGTCATATACTCTTGTTGGTATGCTGTGTAAACCAGAATATTCATTGCTGGCCAACGCTGATGTAATTGAGGAATGATATCCAGGCCATTGATGCCAGGTAAGCTAAGATCAAGGATAAGTATGTCAGGCTCGTATGCGCAACAGGCATTATAAACCTCAAGACCATTTTTAACATGCTCTACAATTTTAAAATGAGGCCAGGGTAATAAGGCATTCATAATGCCGTTAATGATGATTTCATGATCGTCTACTAATAAGATCTTATATTCTTTCATTTTGCTGCCCTCGCGAAAATTAAGATAATATTAAGTAATGGTGTAGTTTTTGAAGATCATACGTATTTTCTGGCGTAAGTCGGTTAGTTCCTCCAGCGCGATGATTTTCCCCATTTTTACGCGATTCTCAATGTCTATGACATAGCATACCAATTCAGTCTGCCCTATTTGACCTAAACAGCCTTTTAATGTGTGAATTAACTGATCGATTTTTTGTCCAGCCGATACGGCATTTTCAATATCAGCCAGCAAGAGGTCCAGTGATTGGAAAATCTTGCTATTAATGACCATATCATCTGTCGCCAGTAGCGCTGAGCAGCGACTTGGATCCTGCTCCTGTAGCTCTATATTTCGTAAAAGTTGGTATTCTGCGGCAATACTGATATAGCGAGCTAAGGTAGCCAATGTCACTGGTTTGGTAATGTAATGATGAATCCCATTTTTTTTACAACGATGAATATCTTCTGTCGCTACGCTAGCGGATAGCGCCACAAACATGCAGTCAGGATCTAAATTATTCGGCTCATCATGCCATAATTGTACACATTCAATACCATCTATTTCTGGCATTCTAATGTCAATCAGTACTAAATCGAATCGCTGCTGTTGTGATAAAGTCAGAGCCTCGTTACTACTGGCGGCAATAGTGACGTGTTGGCCCAGGCTGACAAGCATTTTGCCGATGATATCCCGATTAATATCGGCATCATCAACCAAAAGAATCTGCAACTGCCAGGGTGGTAACAAATTATTTATTACTGGCATATTTGGTGTACACAATATTAACTGTTGCGCCAGGTCGTAGAGTTTTCCGGGGAAATACAAAAGCTCTGCGTTGAGAAGCGCATTTTGCTGGTGGGGTGGTTCACCGCGTATTCCCCAGCAAGCCAGTTGCCGATGCAGGCAGAACGGCGCTGATAGTGTCCCTTTAATTGGTTGAGGCGGCTGGTATTCTTGTAAGGGTAATACTAGCGAGACACAGGTTCCAACCCCGGGGACACTTTTTAGTGTCAGATTACCTCCCATCATTTTAGCCAGGCTTGACGCAATAGTCAGTCCAATTCCTGTACCTTGCGAATTTGTGTCTGCTTGATAAAAAGCAGTAAAGATTTGAGACTGCTGCTGTATTTCAATCCCTTTACCGCTATCGCTAACCAGAAATATTAATTGTTCCTCATGACGCTTGACCGTCAGACGTATCCCTCCGGTTTCGGTAAATTTTACCGCGTTCCCGAGTAAATTAACCAAAATTTGCCGTAAACGGATACTGTCGGTATGAAAATAGAGGGGGACATGTTGACCGACAAAAGTACGTAATGACAGTTTTTTGCTTTGCGCCGGCCCCTGGATGGTTTGCATTGCCTGGTCCAGTAACGGCAGTAACGCTGTTTCTTCCATATGTAATGTGAAATGACCAGACTCGATGCGTGAAAAATCCAGCAGATTATTAATAATAGCTAACAAAGACAGTGTACAATTTCTGGCGGTATCAGCTAATCCTTGCTGCTCTATGTTTAAAGGGGTGGTTTGTAATAATTCAATCGCACCGAGTACGCCATTCATCGGAGTACGTAACTCATGACTTATTACCGTAAGATGAATGCTTTTACGTTTGTTAGCTCGCTCAGCGCGTTTTTTTGCTTCATTTAGCGCCTGGGTGCGCTCTGCGACTTTGTTTTCCAGATTGTCGTATTGGACTTGTAGAGTATCAAGCAGTTGGTTAAAAGCACCGGCAATACTATCTAATTCATCCAGTCGTTGTGCTGGTAAACGTGTGCTCAGCGGTGCAGTTGCGGTTTTATTAATGACATCGACAAAACGCCATAACGGTTTGGCCAGTGAGCGATGTAGTAACCAGCAAAAAGCCGACGTCATCAACACCAATGCTGTTAATGTAAAGGGGATTTGTTGAAGGATAATTTTTAAGATGCGATTATGTAGATTACCGTATGGGTACAGCGTAACCAGACTCCATCCGGGGCCATGCAAGGTTGTGCGTAATATCAGAAATCCGGGAATTTGCTGCCATCCATCATGCAGCGTTACATTTTCTAACTGTGTACGTATTTTTTGCGGGATGTATGAAAACGGCAATAAGTGGTTGTTTTGATCCAGCCATACTCGAATACTATCATCTAATGGCAGGTGGCTCTTAGTAATGAGATCGGGAAGTTTAACCGTCACCCCAAAAAATACGCCTTGCTGATCGGCAACCGCAACGGAAGCGTGCCATCCTTTGCCGTTTATGTATTCTGGTTCACTCCAGTAAAACCCGGCATGGGTTGGGTATAAAGGAAAGCTTTTTCGCGTTAAAGGCTGTAGAGTTGAATAATCTGAAGGGTTATCAGTAGATAATAACGAAATCTCATTTTTATGATTAAGAATAAAACTATCGCGACGAAAGCTATTTTCATCGATATCAGAGGACTGCAGAAAGAGACGGTGCTTCTCTCCGTTTAGCGTCGGCGTGCAATTTGAAGGTCCGACAGATAGATGCCGGCTCACCTCAGGGAAAATATCGTTATGATGAATCTCAGTCGCTAATGAGCATTGATACATTAAATTTTTAGCGTCACGTTCAGCCTCTTCAAACCGTTGATTGCTTAGTACAATATTCATCTCGGATAGAACGGATAAATCCTCTATTATATGCTGCCGTTTCTGAACCATTGATATATAAGCTGCGGTAAGCACAGATAGCAGCCAAATAATTATTGTTGTTAATAAAAATAAAAAAGTTAGCCTGATTACTAAAGATGTTTGCAGCGTATTCTTGAGATTGAGCAAATTCATAATGCTTCCCTCCAGTTGCCTGTTGCAAAATCTTTGGCACTTGATCACTATCGCAGTACATATAGTTTCATCAGAAGATTAATCGATGGTGTTATCATTAGGAAGATAAATTTCTTCATATATAACCCAGTCGATGACTACAATTACTTTTTAATAAGATGGCGATGTAAAAACATCGTAACAGTTTATTTAATAAATAATTTTTCAAATTGTAATTTTTTATGTCAATGCTGAAAGTGTAATTGTGAATTTATCGGAAAATCCGAATGATAGAATCGCCTGTGACAAGGTATATGTAGACAGCATCCTGATATTGTACAAGAAGAGTATAGTCGAAATAAATGTGAATCAGGCTTTTTACGGATGTGGTTGTGAGCGAATTTGATAGAAACTCCCATTTATGTCTGAGGAGGGATTCATGCTGGCAGTTTTAAAAGGCATTCCATTAATTCAGGATATCAGGGCCGAAGGTAATAGCCGATCCTGGATAATGACTATTGATGGGCATCCTGCCAGAGGAGAAATCTTCTCAGAAGCATTTTCTATTTCTTTGTTCTTAAATGACCTGGAAAGCTTACCTAAGCCTTGTCTTGCCTATGTGACACTACTGCTTGCAGCACACCCGGACGTCCATGATTATGCTATACAGCTCACAGCGGATGGGGGATGGTTAAACGGTTATTATACCACAAGTAGTAGCTCTGAGCTTATTGCTATTGAGATAGAAAAACACCTGGCTTTAGCTTGCATTTTAAAAAATGTAATACGCAATCACCATAAACTTTATTCGGGTGGGGTATAAAATGGTAGTAAATAAACGTTTAATCTTAATTTTACTATTTATACTCAATACAGTAAAGAGTGATGAGTTATCATGGAAAGGTAATGACTTCACCCTTTATGCCAGACAAATGCCATTAGCAGAGGTTTTACATCTGCTCTCAGAGAACTATGATACGGCTATTACTATTAGCCCATTGATAACAGCTACATTTAGTGGAAAAATTCCGCCTGGACCACCAGTCGATATTTTGAATAACCTGGCAGCACAATATGATTTGCTTACCTGGTTTGATGGCAGCATGTTATATGTATATCCTGCATCGTTATTAAAACATCAGGTTATCACTTTCAATATTTTATCTACTGGACGGTTCATTCATTACTTACGCAGCCAGAATATCCTTTCATCACCGGGATGCGAGGTTAAAGAAATTACCGGTACCAGAGCTGTGGAGGTGAGCGGTGTTCCCAGCTGTCTGACTCGTATTAGTCAATTAGCTTCCGTGCTGGATAATGCGTTAATCAAACGAAAAGACAGTGCGGTGAGTGTAAGTATATACACGCTTAAGTATGCCACTGCGATGGATACCCAATACCAATATCGCGATCAGTCCGTCGTGGTTCCAGGGGTCGTGAGTGTATTGCGTGAGATGAGTAAAACCAGCGTACCGGCGTCATCGACGACCAATGGTTCACCCGCTACACAGGCATTGCCCATGTTTGCTGCCGACCCACGCCAGAATGCAGTGATCGTTCGTGATTATGCGGCCAATATGGCCGGGTATCGGAAACTCATCACAGAATTAGATCAACGCCAGCAGATGATAGAGATTTCGGTGAAAATTATCGATGTTAATGCTGGAGATATTAACCAGTTAGGCATCGACTGGGGAACGGCAGTGTCGCTGGGTGGCAAGAAAATTGCGTTCAATACAGGTTTGAATGACGGTGGTGCTAGTGGTTTTTCAACGGTAATCAGCGATACCTCAAACTTTATGGTGCGTTTGAATGCCCTGGAAAAAAGCTCTCAGGCTTATGTACTTTCCCAGCCATCTGTGGTGACTTTAAATAATATCCAGGCTGTGCTAGATAAAAATATTACTTTCTATACCAAACTGCAGGGAGAAAAAGTGGCTAAACTTGAATCCATCACTACGGGTTCTTTGTTACGCGTTACACCTCGCTTGTTAAATGACAATGGCACGCAAAAAATAATGCTTAATCTTAATATTCAGGATGGACAACAAAGTGATACGCAAAGCGAAACAGACCCGCTGCCCGAAGTGCAAAATTCTGAAATTGCTTCGCAGGCCACATTATTGGCCGGACAAAGTCTATTGCTGGGAGGGTTTAAACAAGGTAAACAAATCCACTCGCAAAACAAAATCCCTTTATTGGGCGATATTCCTGTTGTAGGTCATTTGTTTCGCAATGATACGACTCAAGTACATAGTGTAATCAGGCTTTTTTTGATTAAAGCCTCAGTAGTAAATAATGGCATATCTCATGGTTAATCCAAAGAGTTCCTGGAAAATACGTTTTTTAGGTCACGTTTTACAAGGCCGGGAAGTATGGCTGAATGAAGGTAACCTGTCACTGGGGGAGAAGGGATGCGATATTTGTATTCCGCTGGCTATAAATGAAAAAATTATTCTGAGAGAACAGGCAGATAGTTTATTTGTTGATGCCGGGAAAGCCAGAGTTAGAGTTAATGGTCGCAGATTTAATCCAAATAAGCCGCTACCATCCAGTGGGGTTTTGCAGGTTGCGGGAGTGGCTATCGCGTTTGGTAAACAGGATTGTGAACTTGCTGATTATCAAATACCCGTTTCCAGATCAGGGTACTGGTGGTTGGCTGGCGTATTCTTGATTTTCATCGGTGGAATGGGTGTCCTGTTAAGTATTAGTGGTCAGCCTGAAACGGTAAATGACTTACCTTTGCGGGTTAAGTTTTTATTAGACAAAAGCAATATTCATTATGTGCGGGCGCAATGGAAAGAAGATGGAAGCCTGCAGTTGTCCGGTTATTGCTCGTCAAGCGAACAGATGCAAAAGGTGAGAGCGACTCTCGAATCATGGGGGGTCATGTATCGGGATGGTGTAATCTGTGATGACTTATTGATACGAGAGGTGCAGGATGTTTTGATAAAAATGGGTTACCCGCATGCTGAAGTATCCAGCGAAGGGCCGGGGAGCGTGTTAATTCATGATGATATACAAATGGATCAGCAATGGCGTAAGGTTCAACCATTACTTGCAGATATTCCCGGGTTATTGCACTGGCAGATTAGTCACTCTCATCAGTCTCAGGGGGATGATATTATTTCTGCGATAATAGAGAACGGTTTAGTGGGGCTTGTCAATGTTACGCCAATGCGGCGCTCTTTTGTTATCAGTGGTGTACTGGATGAATCTCATCAACGCATTTTGCAAGAAACGTTAGCAGCATTAAAGAAAAAGGACCCCGCTCTTTCTTTAATTTATCAGGATATTGCGCCTTCTCATGATGAAAGCAAGTATCTGCCCGCGCCAGTGGCTGGCTTTGTACAGAGTCGCCATGGTAATTACTTATTACTGACGAATAAAGAGCGTTTACGTGTAGGGGCATTGTTACCCAATGGAGGAGAAATTGTCCATCTGAGTGCCGATGTGGTAACGATTAAACATCATGATACTTTGATTAACTATCCATTAGATTTTAAGTGAGTGGAAAATGACAACTCTGACCCGGTTAGAAGATTTGCTGCTTCATTCGCGTGAAGAGGCCAAAGGCATAATTTTACAATTAAGGGCTGCCCGGAAACAGTTAGAAGAGAACAACGGTAAGTTAAAGGATCCGCAGCAATATCAGCAAAACACCTTATTGCTTGAAGCGATCGAGCAGGCCGAAAATATCATCAACATTATTTATTATCGTTACCATAACAGCGCACTTGTAGTGAGTGAGCAAGAGTAAAGTAAAAATATCTTAGAGCCTATCCCACCAGGCGTTAATTGGCGCAGCCAGCCTGGACACGGACAGCGTGCAAAAACCGCAGCGTACACGTAGCACGTGAGGTTTGACTCGCTACGCTCGCCCTTCGGGCCGCCGCTAGCGGCGTTCAAAACGCTAACGCGTTTTGGCGAGCACTGCCCAGGACCAAAATGGCAAGTAAAATAGCCCTAATGGGATAGGCTCTTAGTTAGCACGTTAATTATCTATCGTGTATATGGAGGGGAATGATGATAAAGAAAAAGGCTGCGTTTAGTGAATATCGTGATTTAGAGCAAAGTTACATGCAGCTAAATCACTGTCTTAAAAAATTTCACCAAATCCGGGCTAAGGTGAGTCAACAGCTTGCTGAAAGGGCAGAGAGCCCCAAAAAGAGCAGAGAGACAGAGAGTATTCTTCATAACCTATTTCCACAAGGCGTTGCCGGGGTTAACCAGGAGGCCGAGAAGGATTTAAAGAAAATAGTAAGTTTGTTTAAACAACTTGAAGTACGACTGAAACAACTTAATGCTCAAGCCCCGGTGGAGATACCGTCAGGAAAAACAAAAAGGTAAAGCATAATGTCTTCAGGAAACATCTTATGGGGAAGTCAAAACCCTATTGTGTTTAAAAATAGCTTCGGCGTCAGTAACACTGATACAGGAAGTCAGGATGACTTATCTCAGCAAAATCCGTTTGCCGAAGGGTATGGTGTTTTGCTTATTCTCCTTATGGTTATTCAGGCTATCGCAAACGATAAATTTATTGAAGTCCAGAAGAACGCTGAACGTGCCAGAAATACCCAGGAAAAGTCAAATGAGATGGATGAGGTGATTGCTAAAGCAGCCAAAGGGGATGCTAAAACCAAAGAGGAGGTGCCTGAGGACGTAATTAAATACATGCGCGATAATGGTATTCTCATCGATGGTATGACCATTGATGAATATATGGCTAAATATGGCGATCATGGGAAGCTGGATAAAGGTGGTCTACAGGCGGTCAAAGCGGCTTTGGATAATGACGCCAACCGGAATACCGATCTTATGAGTCAGGGGCAGATAACAATTCAAAAAATGTCTCAGGAGCTTAACGCTGTCCTTACCCAACTGACAGGGCTTATCAGTAAGTGGGGGGAAATTTCCAGTATGATAGCGCAGAAAACGTACTCATGAAAAAAGACCCGACCCTACAACAGGCACATGACACGATGCGGTTTTTCCGGCGTGGCGGCTCGCTGCGTATGTTGTTGGATGACGATGTTACACAGCCGCTTAATACTCTGTATCGCTATGCCATGCAGCTTATGGAGGTAAAAGAGTTCGCCGGCGCAGCGCGACTTTTTCAATTGTTGACGATATATGATGCCTGGTCATTTGACTACTGGTTTAGGTTAGGGGAATGCTGCCAGGCTCAAAAACATTGGGGGGAAGCGATATACGCTTATGGACGCGCGGCACAAATTAAGATTGATGCGCCGCAGGCGCCATGGGCCGCAGCGGAATGCTATCTCGCGTGTGATAACGTCTATTATGCAATCAAAGCGTTAAAGGCCGTGGTGCGTATTTGCGGCGAGGTCAGTGAACATCAAATTCTCCGACAGCGTGCAGAAAAGATGTTACAGCAACTTTCTGACAGGAGCTAAAAATGAATCGAATTCACAGTAATAGCGATAGCGCCGCAGGAGTAACCGCCTTAACACATCATCACTTAAGCAATGTCAGTTGCGTTTCCTCGGGTTCGCTGGGAAAGCGCCAGCATCGTGTGAATTCTACTTTTGGCGATGGCAACGCCGCGTGTCTGCTATCCGGGAAAATTAGTCTTCAGGAGGCAAGCAATGCGTTGAAGCAACTGCTTGATGCCGTACCCGGAAATCATAAGCGTCCATCATTGCCTGACTTTTTGCAGACCAATCCCGCGGTTTTATCAATGTTGATGACGACATTAATACTCAGCGTTTTTGGTAATAACGCTCAATCGTTATGCCAACAGCTTGAGCGGGCAACTGAGGTGCAAAATGCATTACGTGATAAGCAGGTAAAGGAGTATCAGGAGCAGATCCAGAAAGCGATAGAGCAGGAGGATAAAGCGCGTAAAGCGGGCATTTTTGGCGCTATTTTTGACTGGATTACCGGCATATTTGAAACCGTGATTGGCGCCTTAAAAGTTGTGGAAGGTTTTCTGTCCGGTAATCCCGCAGAAATGGCTAGCGGCGTAGCTTATATGGCCGCAGGTTGTGCAGGAATGGTTAAAGCCGGAGCCGAAACGGCAATGATGTGCGGTGCTGACCACGATACCTGTCAGGCGATTATTGACGTGACAAGTAAGATTCAATTTGGTTGTGAAGCCGTCGCGCTGGCACTGGATGTTTTCCAGATTGGCCGTGCTTTTATGGCGACGAGAGGTTTATCTGGCGCAGCTGCAAAAGTGCTTGACTCCGGTTTTGGCGAGGAAATGGTTGAGCGTATGGTAGGTGCAGGGGAAGCAGAAATAGAGGCGTTGGCTGAAAAGTTTGGCGAAGAAGTGAGCGAAAGTTTTTCCAAACAATTTGAGCCGCTTGAACGTGAAATGGCTATGGCGAATGAGATGGCAGAGGAGGCTGCCGAGTTTTCTCGTAACGTAGAAAATAATATGACGCGAAGCGCGGGAAAAAGCTTTACGAAAGAGGGGGTGAAAGCCATGGCAAAAGAAGCGGCAAAAGAAGCCCTGGAAAAATGTGTGCAAGAAGGGGAAAAGTTTCTGTTAAAAAATTTTCGTAATAAAGTTCTCTTCAATATGTTCAAAAAAATCCTGTATGCCTTACTGAGGGATTGTTCATTTAAAGGCTTACAGGCTATCAGATGTGCAACCGAGGGTGCCAATCAGATGAATACTGGCATGGTTAACACAGAAAAAGCGAAGCTTGAAAAGAAAATAGAGCAATTAATAACTCAGCAACGGTTTCTGGATTTCATAATGCAACAAACGGATGACCAAAAAAAGATAGAACAAAAACGCTTAGAGGAGCTTTATAAGGGTAGCGGTGCCGCGCTTAGAGATGTATTAGATACCATTGATCACTATAGTAGCGTTCAGGCGAGAATAGCTGGCTGGCGCGCTTAATCTGAGGATAAAAATATGGAAGCGAGTAACGTAGCACTGGTATTACCAGCGCCTTCCTTGTTAACGCCTTCTTCCACTCCATCTCCCTCCGGGGAGGGAATGGGTACTGAATCAATGCTTCTGTTATTTGATGATATCTGGATGAAGCTAATGGAGCTTGCCAAAAAGCTGCGCGATATCATGCGCAGCTATAACGTAGAAAAACAACGACTGTCCTGGGAACTGCAAGTCAATGTTTTGCAGACGCAAATGAAAACAATTGATCAAGCGTTTAAAGCATCAATGATTACTGCGGGTGGCGCCATGTTGTCGGGAGTGCTGACGATAGGATTAGGGGCTGTAGGCGGGGAAACCGGTCTTATAGCGGGTCAAGCCGTAGGACACACCGCTGGGGGAGTCATGGGCCTGGGGGCCGGTGTAGCGCAACGTCAAAGTGATCAAGATAAAGCGATTGCCGACCTGCAACAAAATGGGGCCCAATCTTATAATAAATCCCTGACGGACATTATGGAGAAAGCAACTGAAATTATGCAGCAAATCATCGGCGTGGGGTCGTCACTGGTCACGGTTCTTGCTGAAATACTCCGGGCATTAACGAGGTAAATATGGTGCAAGAAATAGAGCAATGGTTGCGTCGGCATCAGGTGTTTACTGAGCCTGCATATTTAGGGGAGACCGCCATATTACTTGGGCAGCAGTTTATATTATCGCCTTACCTGGTGATCTATCGTATTGAGGCAAAAGAAATGATTATTTGTGAGTTTAGACGCCTGACGCCCGGGCAACCTCGACCACAGCAATTGTTTCACTTACTGGGACTTTTACGCGGGATATTTGTGCATCACCCGCAGTTAACATGTTTAAAGATGTTGATAATCACCGACGTTCTGGATGAAAAAAAAGCCATGCTACGCAGGAAATTATTGCGCATCCTGACAGTAATGGGAGCGACCTTTACACAGCTTGATGGCGATAACTGGACAGTTTTATCCGCCGAGCATCTTATCCAGCGACGTTTTTAAATGACCTTCCTGACGTAAATCATTATCACGTGAAAATAACAATCAATAGGTATGATGATGAAAGAAGATCAGAAAAATAAAATACCCGAAGACATTCTGAAACAGCTATTATCCGTTGATCCGGAAACCGTTTATGCCAGTGGTTACGCCTCATGGCAGGAGGGGGATTATTCGCGCGCCGTAATCGATTTTAGTTGGCTGGTGATGGCCCAGCCATGGAGTTGGCGTGCCCATATTGCATTGGCTGGCACCTGGATGATGCTTAAAGAATACACGACGGCCATTAATTTCTATGGACATGCCTTGATGCTGGATGCCAGCCATCCAGAACCGGTTTACCAAACGGGCGTCTGTCTCAAAATGATGGGGGAACCCGGGTTGGCGAGAGAGGCTTTTCAAACCGCAATCAAGATGAGTTATGCGGATGCCTCATGGAGTGAGATTCGCCAGAATGCGCAAATAATGGTTGATACTCTTATTGCTTAAATAACAGAACGAAATATGAAAATTCATATTCCGTCAGCGGCAAGTAATATAGTCGATGGTAATAGTCCTCCTTCCGATATACAAGCGAAGGAGGTATCGTTTCCTCCCCCTGAAATTCCAGCGCCTGGCACCCCCGCAGCCCCTGTGCTGCTTACGCCTGAACAAATAAGGCAGCAGAGGGATTATGCTATACATTTTATGCAATACACTATTCGTGCGCTGGGTGCGACAGTCGTGTTTGGGTTATCGGTTGCTGCAGCGGTAATTTCTGGCGGGGCAGGATTACCCATTGCTATTCTTGCGGGGGCGGCGCTCGTGATTGCTATTGGGGATGCTTGCTGTGCGTATCATAATTATCAATTGATATGTCAGCAAAAGGAGCCGTTACAAACCGCCAGTGATAGCGTTGCTCTTGTGGTCAGTGCGCTGGCCTTAAAATGTGGGGCAAGTCTTAACTGCGCTAACACCCTTGCTAATTGTCTTTCTTTATTAATACGTTCAGGAATCGCTATTTCTATGTTGGTTTTACCCCTACAGTTTCCACTGCCCGCCGCTGAAAATATAGCGGCCTCTTTGGATATGGGGAGTGTAATTACCTCCGTTAGCCTGACGGCGATAGGTGCGGTACTGGATTATTGCTTTGCCCGCCCCTCTGGCGACGATCAGGAAAATTCTGTTGATGAACTTCATGCCGATCCCAGTGCGTTATTGGCGGAACAAATGGCAGCGCTCTGTCAATCTGCTACTGCACCTGCATTAATGGACAGTTCTGGTCATACATCTCGGGGAGAACCATGAAACCTGTTAGCCCAAATGCTCAGGTAGCAGGGCAACGTCCTGTTAACGCGCCTGAGGAATCACCTCCATGTCCCTCATTGCCACATCCGGAAACCAATATGGAGAGTGGTAGAATAGGTCCTCAACAAGGAAAAGAGCGGTTATTGGCCGGACTTGCGAAACGAGTGATAGAGTGTTTTCCAAAAGAAATTTTTAGTTGGCAAACGGTTATTTTGGGCGGACAGATTTTATGCTGTTCCGCTGGAATAGCATTAACAGTGCTAAGTGGTGGAGGCGCGCCGCTCGTAGCCCTGGCAGGGATTGGCCTTGCTATTGCCATCGCGGATGTCGCCTGTCTTATCTACCATCATAAACATCATTTGCCTATGGCTCACGACAGTATAGGCAATGCCGTTTTTTATATTGCTAATTGTTTCGCCAATGAACGCAAAAGTATGGCGATTGCTAAAGCCGTCTCCCTGGGCGGTAGATTAGCCTTAACCGCGACGGTAATGACGCATTCATACTGGAGTGGTAGTTTGGGACTACAGCCTCATTTATTAGAGCGTCTTAATGATATTACCTATGGACTAATGAGTTTTACTCGCTTCGGTATGGATGGGATGGCAATGACCGGTATGCAGGTCAGCAGCCCATTATATCGTTTGCTGGCTCAGGTAACGCCAGAACAACGTGCGCCGGAGTAATCGTTTTCAGGTATATACCGGATGTTCATTGCTTTCTAAATTTTGCTATGTTGCCAGTATCCTTACGATGTATTTATTTTAAGGAAAAGCATTATGGATATTGCACAATTAGTGGATATGCTCTCCCACATGGCGCACCAGGCAGGCCAGGCCATTAATGACAAAATGAATGGTAATGATTTGCTCAACCCAGAATCGATGATTAAAGCGCAATTTGCCTTACAGCAGTATTCTACATTTATTAATTACGAAAGTTCACTGATCAAAATGATCAAGGATATGCTTAGTGGAATCATTGCTAAAATCTGAAGTTATTAGCGACGATGTTCGACGGTTACTGCTGGAAATCATGTTTGCGGGCGTTAACCATAGCCTGATTTCCCAGGTACATGCGATGTTACCAGCGCTAACGGTTATTGTTCCGGATAAAAAATTACAGTTGGTATGTCTGGCATTATTGTTGGCGGGTTTAAATGAGCCGCTAAAAGCCGCGAAAATTTTATCGGATATAGATTTGCCAGAGGCTATGGCGCTGCGTCTGTTATTTCCTGCACCAAATGAGGGGTTTGAAAATTGAATATTTCTGATATGAGCGTAGTGCCTGTAAGCACTCAATCTTATGTAAAGTCCTCTGCAGAACCGAGCCAGGAGCAAATTAATTTTTTTGAACAATTGCTGAAAGATGAAGCATCCACCAGTAACTCCAGTGCTTTATTACCGCAGGTTATGTTGACCAGACAAATGGATTATATGCAGTTAACGGTAGGCGTCGATTATCTTGCCAGAATATCAGGCGCAGCATCGCAAGCGCTTAATAAGCTGGATAACATGGCATGAAGGTTCATCGTATAGTATTTCTTACTGTCCTTACGTTCTTTCTTACGGCATGTGATGTGGATCTTTATCGCTCATTGCCAGAGGATGAGGCGAATCAAATGCTGGCATTACTTATGCAGCATCATATTGATGCGGAAAAAAAACAGGAAGAGGACGGTGTTACCTTACGTGTCGAGCAGTCGCAGTTTATTAATGCGGTTGAGCTACTTAGACTTAACGGTTATCCGCATCGTCAGTTTACAACGGCGGATAAGATGTTTCCGGCTAATCAGTTAGTGGTATCACCCCAGGAAGAACAGCAGAAGATTAATTTTTTAAAAGAACAAAGAATTGAAGGAATGCTGAGTCAGATGGAGGGCGTGATTAATGCAAAAGTGACCATTGCGCTACCGACTTATGATGAGGGAAGTAACGCTTCTCCGAGCTCAGTTGCCGTATTTATAAAATATTCACCACAGGTCAATATGGAGGCCTTTCGGGTAAAAATTAAGGATTTAATAGAGATGTCAATCCCTGGGTTGCAATACAGTAAGATTAGTATCTTGATGCAGCCTGCTGAATTCAGAATGGTAGCTGACGTACCCGCGAGACAAACATTCTGGATTATGGACGTTATCAACGCCAATAAAGGGAAGGTGGTGAAGTGGTTGATGAAATACCCTTATCAGTTGATGTTATCGTTGACAGGACTGTTATTAGGAGTGGGCATCCTGATCGGCTATTTTTGCCTGAGACGCCGTTTTTGAGCCGACCTGATCCCGAGGTGTTGCAACTTTATCGTTATTTCTGGCAACCTGCTCGTTACGCTGTACCGGAATGGCTGGATAAGCTGGGCTTTCATCTTTCAAACTGCTGGCGTTATGGCGATCGGCCCGAGTTGGATCGTCTTCTTGACAGAGCGTTAAATAGACTAAGAGGAAGCTCTGTTATTCCAGCCTGTTTAAATGACAGGCAAAAACGGCAGGTTCGTCTTGCGCCGCGTATATCGGCATTTGCCTTTGGGCTGGGATTATTCAAACTCAGGTGTAGTGACTATTTTATGCTACCAGAGTATCGGCAATTGCTTCTACAGTGGTTTAGCGAGGATGAGATCTGGCAGCTATATGGTTGGTTGGGGCAAAGAGATGGCAAATTACTTCCTCCGCAAGTGATGCAACAAACTGCATTGCAGATCGGTACCGCCATTCTTAATCGGGAAGCGCATGACGATGCGGTTTTACATGCGCTATTAGTATTATTACCCCCTCCGCAGCGTATACTTTGGCCGAAGACTTCTCTTACCGAGATTATCTTCATGGAGCATTTGCTATGAGTTTTACTTCACTTCCTCTGACGGAAATTAACCATAAGCTACCCGCTCGAAATATTATTGAGTCACAGTGGATAACATTACAATTAACTTTATTTGCGCAAGAGCAACAAGCTAAGAGAGTTTCACATGCTATTGTGAGCTCCGCTTACCGTAAGGCTGAAAAAATCATCAGAGACGCCTATCGTTATCAGCGTGAACAGAAAGTTGAGCAGCAACAAGAACTAGCGTGCTTGCGTAAAAATACGCTGGAAAAAATGGAAGTGGAATGGCAGGAGCAGCATGTAAAACATTTACAAGAAGATGAAAATCAATTTCGTTCATTGGTCGATCACGCAGCGCATCATATTAAAAATAGTATAGAACAGGTTCTGTTGGCCTGGTTCGACCAACAGTCGGTAGACAGTGTTATGTGCCATCGTCTGGCACGCCAGGCCACGGCTATGGCGGAAGAGGGAGCGCTTTATTTGCGTATTCATCCTGAAAAAGAGGCATTGATGAGTGAAACTTTTGGCAAGCGGTTTACGTTGATTATCGAGCCTGGTTTCTCTCCCGATCAGGCTGAACTTTCCTCAACACGATATGCCGTTGAATTTTCACTTTCTCGTCATTTCAACGCGTTACTGAAATGGTTACGTAATGGTGAAGATAAAAGAGGTAGCGATGAATATTAAAATTAATGAGATAAAAATGACGCCCCCTACAGCATTTACCCCTGGCCAGGTTATAGAGGAACAAGAGGTTATTTCGCCTTCAATGTTAGCTCTCCATGAGTTACAGGAAACGACGGGGGCAGCGCTCTATGAGACGATGGAAGAAATAGGAATGGCGCTGAGTGGTAAACTGCGCGAAAGTAATAAATTCACTGATGCTGAGAAACTGGAGCGCAGGCAGCAGGCTTTGCTGCGTTTGATAAAACAAATACAGGAGGATAATGGGGCAGCGTTGCGTCCGCTTACCGAAGAGAATAGTGATCCTGATTTACAGAATGCGTATCAAATTATCGCTCTTGCAATGGCGCTTACTGCCGGCGGGTTGTCAAAAAAGAAAAAACGCGATTTGCAATCGC
Source organism: Salmonella sp. 32020114201800008SM (assembly GCF_017572025.1). NCBI lineage: Bacteria > Pseudomonadati > Pseudomonadota > Gammaproteobacteria > Enterobacterales > Enterobacteriaceae > Salmonella > Salmonella sp. 32020114201800008SM. The sequence goes on from NZ_JAGEQM010000001.1 coordinate 346,647, forward strand.
AACTGGATACGCTTACAGCGGAGGAGGGATGGGAACTTGCCGTTTTTAGTTTACTGGAACTTGGCGAAGTGGATACCGCTACGCTGTCCTCTCTGAAGCGTTTTATGCAACAGGCGATAGACAACGATGAAATGCCCTTATCGCAGTGGTTCAGACGCGTGGCAGACTGGCCGGATCGCTGTGAACGGGTCCGTATTTTGCTAAGAGCAGTAGCCTTTGAACTTAGCATATGCATCGAACCCTCGGAGCAAAGTCGTTTGGCCGCAGCATTAGTACGTTTGCGTCGTTTGCTGTTATTCCTTGGCCTTGAAAAAGAGTGCCAGCGTGAGGAGTGGATTTGCCAGTTGCCGCCTAATACATTACTGCCGCTACTACTCGATATTATTTGTGAGCGCTGGCTTTTCAGTGATTGGTTGCTTGATAGACTTACCGCTATAGTTTCTTCATCGAAGATGTTCAATCGGTTACTCCAACAACTTGATGCGCAGTTTATGCTGATACCCGATAACTGTTTTAACGACGAAGATCAACGTGAACAAATTCTCGAAACGCTTCGTGAAGTAAAGATAAATCAGGTTTTATTCTGATACCTGGCTTTCAATATTTAGGTAAATTGGCTTTCTGGCTCATCATGAGGCGTCAGGATGGATTGGGATCTCATTACTGAACGTAATATTCAGCTTTTTATTCAATTAGCAGGATTAGCTGAACGGCCTTTAGCAACCAATATGTTCTGGCGGCAAGGACAATATGAAACCTATCTAAACTATCATAACGGTCGTATTCACTTATGTCAGATACTCAAGCAAACCTTCTTAGACGAAGAACTGCTTTTTAAAGCGTTGGCTAACTGGAAACCCGCAGCGTTCCAGGGTATTCCTCAACGATTATTTTTGTTGCGCGATGGGCTTGCAATGAGTTGTTCTCCACCTCTTTCCAGCTCCGCCGAGCTCTGGTTACGATTACATCATCGACAAATAAAATTTCTGGAGTCGCAATGCGTTCATGGTTAGGTGAGGGAGTCAGGGCGCAACAGTGGCTCAGTGTATGCGCGGGTCGGCAGGATATGGTTCTGGCGACGGTGTTATTAATCGCTATTGTGATGATGCTGTTACCTTTGCCGACCTGGATGGTTGATATCCTGATTACTATCAACCTTATGTTTTCAGTGATCCTGCTCTTAATTGCTATTTATCTTAGTGACCCTCTCGATTTATCGGTATTTCCGTCTTTATTACTTATTACTACATTATATCGTTTGTCACTCACAATCAGCACATCACGGCTGGTACTGTTACAACATAATGCCGGTAATATTGTGGATGCTTTCGGTAAGTTTGTCGTAGGAGGAAATCTCACCGTTGGGTTGGTCGTATTTACCATCATTACTATCGTGCAATTTATTGTCATTACAAAAGGTATCGAGAGGGTGGCGGAAGTTAGCGCACGTTTCTCGCTTGATGGGATGCCAGGCAAACAAATGAGTATCGATGGCGATTTGCGTGCCGGAGTTATCGATGCAGACCATGCCCGTACATTAAGACAGCATGTCCAGCAGGAAAGCCGCTTTCTCGGTGCGATGGACGGTGCGATGAAATTTGTTAAAGGCGATACGATTGCCGGTATTATTGTTGTTCTGGTGAACATTATCGGCGGTATCATTATCGCTATCGTACAATATGATATGTCGATGAGTGAGGCTGTTCACACTTATAGCGTACTGTCAATCGGAGATGGTTTATGTGGGCAAATTCCATCGCTGCTGATTTCCCTTAGCGCGGGAATTATTGTCACCCGTGTCCCGGGTGAGAAACGCCAGAACCTGGCGACAGAGTTGAGTTCTCAAATTGCCAGACAACCTCAGTCGCTCATATTAACCGCTGTGGTTTTAATGCTCCTCGCTTTAATTCCTGGCTTTCCTTTTATCACTCTCGCTTTCTTTTCAGCGTTGTTAGCATTGCCAATTATCCTCATTCGCCGCAAAAAGTCTGTGGTTTCCGCAAATGGCGTCGAAGCACCGGAAAAAGATAGTATGGTTCCCGGCGCATGTCCTCTAATCTTACGTCTTAGCCCGACGTTACATTCTGCCGACCTGATTCGTGATATTGACGCCATGAGATGGTTTTTATTTGAGGATACCGGCGTCCCTCTCCCTGAGGTGAATATTGAGGTTTTGCCTGAACCCACCGAAAAATTGACGGTACTGCTATATCAGGAACCCGTATTTAGTTTATCTATTCCCGCTCAGGCGGATTATTTATTGATAGGCGCGGACGCTAGTGTGGTGGGTGACAGCCAGACGTTACCGAACGGGATGGGGCAGATCTGTTGGCTTACAAAAGACATGGCCCATAAGGCGCAAGGTTTTGGACTGGACGTTTTCGCGGGCAGCCAACGTATCTCTGCCTTATTAAAATGTGTCCTGCTTCGGCATATGGGAGAGTTTATTGGTGTTCAGGAAACGCGTTATCTAATGAATGCGATGGAAAAAAACTACTCTGAGCTGGTGAAAGAGCTTCAGCGCCAGTTACCCATTAATAAAATCGCTGAAACTTTGCAACGGCTTGTATCAGAGCGGGTTTCTATTAGAGATTTACGTCTTATTTTCGGCACCTTAATTGACTGGGCGCCACGTGAAAAAGATGTCCTGATGTTGACAGAATATGTCCGTATCGCGCTTCGTCGTCATATTCTGCGTCGTCTTAATCCGGAAGGAAAACCGCTGCCGATTTTGCGGATCGGCGAAGGTATTGAAAACCTCGTGCGTGAATCCATTCGCCAGACGGCAATGGGGACCTATACTGCGCTGTCGTCTCGTCATAAGACGCAGATCCTGCAACTTATCGAGCAGGCGCTGAAGCAGTCAGCCAAATTATTCATTGTCACTTCTGTCGACACCCGACGTTTCTTGCGAAAAATTACAGAAGCCACCTTGTTCGACGTACCGATTTTGTCATGGCAGGAATTAGGAGAGGAGAGCCTTATACAAGTGGTAGAAAGTATTGACCTTAGCGAAGAGGAGTTGGCGGACAATGAAGAATGAATTGATGCAACGTCTGAGGCTGAAATATCCGCCCCCCGATGGTTATTGTCGATGGGGCCGAATTCAGGATGTCAGCGCAACGTTGTTAAATGCGTGGTTGCCTGGGGTATTTATGGGTGAGTTGTGCTGTATAAAGCCTGGAGAAGAACTTGCTGAAGTCGTGGGGATTAATGGCAGCAAAGCTTTGCTATCTCCTTTTACGAGTACAATCGGACTTCACTGCGGGCAGCAAGTGATGGCCTTAAGGCGACGCCATCAGGTTCCCGTGGGCGAAGCGTTATTAGGGCGAGTCATTGATGGTTTTGGTCGTCCCCTTGATGGCCGCGAACTGCCAGAAGTCTGCTGGAAAGACTATGATGCAATGCCTCCTCCCGCAATGGTTCGACAGCCTATCACTCAACCATTAATGACGGGGATTCGCGCTATTGATAGCGTTGCGACCTGTGGCGAAGGGCAACGAGTGGGTATTTTTTCTGCTCCTGGCGTGGGGAAAAGCACGCTTCTGGCGATGCTGTGTAATGCTCCAGACGCAGACTGCAATGTTCTGGTGTTAATTGGTGAACGTGGACGAGAAGTCCGCGAGTTCATCGATTTTACACTGTCTGAAGAGACCCGAAAACGTTGTGTCATTGTTGTCGCAACCTCTGACAGACCCGCCTTAGAGCGCGTGAGGGCGCTGTTTGTGGCCACCACGATAGCAGAATTTTTTCGCGATAATGGAAAGCGAGTCGTCTTGCTTGCCGACTCACTGACGCGTTATGCCAGGGCCGCACGGGAAATCGCTCTGGCCGCCGGAGAGACCGCGGTTTCTGGAGAATATCCGCCAGGCGTATTTAGTGCATTGCCACGACTTTTAGAACGTACAGGAATGGGGGAAAAAGGCAGTATTACCGCATTTTATACGGTACTGGTGGAAGGCGATGATATGAATGAGCCGTTGGCGGATGAAGTCCGTTCACTGCTTGACGGACATATTGTGCTATCCCGACGGCTTGCAGAGAGGGGGCATTATCCTGCCATTGACGTGTTGGCAACGCTCAGCCGCGTTTTTCCAGTCGTTACCAGCCATGAGCATCGTCAACTGGCGGCGATATTGCGACGGTGCCTGGCGCTTTACCAGGAGGTTGAACTATTAATACGCATTGGGGAATACCAGCGAGGAGTTGATACAGATACTGACAAAACCATTGATACCTATCCGGATATTTGCACATTTTTGCGACAAAGTAAGGATGAAGTATGCGGACCCGAGCTACTCATAGAAAAATTACACCAAATACTCACCGAGTGATCATGGAAACTTTGCTGGAGATAATCGCGCGGCGTGAAAAGCAATTACGCGGCAAACTTACCGTACTTGATCAGCAGCAACAGGCGATTATTACGGAACAGCAGATTTGCCAGACGCGCGCTTTAGCAGTGTCTACCAGACTGAAAGAATTAATGGGCTGGCAAGGTACGTTATCTTGTCATTTATTGTTGGATAAGAAACAACAAATGGCCGGGTTATTCACTCAGGCGCAGAGCTTTTTGACGCAACGGCAGCAGTTAGAGAATCAGTATCAGCAGCTTGTCTCCCGGCGAAGCGAATTACAGAAGAATTTTAATGCGCTTATGAAAAAGAAAGAAAAAATTACTATGGTATTAAGCGATGCGTATTACCAAAGTTGAGGGAAGTCTTGGGTTGCCATGCCAGTCTTATCAGGATGATAACGAGGCGGAGGCGGAACGTATGGACTTTGAACAACTCATGCATCAGGCATTACCCATTGGTGAGAATAATCCTCCTGCAGCATTGAATAAGAACGTGGTTTTCACGCAACGTTATCGTGTTAGTGGCGGTTATCTTGACGGTGTAGAGTGTGAAGTCTGTGAATCAGGGGGGCTAATCCAGTTAAGAATCAATGTCCCTCATCATGAAATTTACCGTTCGATGAAAGCGCTAAAGCAGTGGCTGGAGTCTCAGTTGCTGCATATGGGGTATATAATTTCCCTGGAGATATTCTATGTTAAGAATAGCGAATGAAGAGCGTCCGTGGGTGGAGATACTTCCAACGCAAGGCGCTACCATTGGTGAGCTGACATTGAGTATGCAACAATATCCAGTACAGCAAGGGACATTATTTACCATAAATTATCATAATGAGCTGGGTAGGGTGTGGATTGCAGAACAATGCTGGCAGCGCTGGTGTGAAGGGCTAATTGGCACCGCTAATCGATCGGCTATCGATCCTGAATTGCTATATGGAATAGCTGAATGGGGGCTGGCGCCGTTATTGCAAGCCAGTGATGCAACCCTCTGTCAGAACGAACCGCCAACATCCTGCAGTAATCTACCACATCAGCTAGCGTTGCATATTAAATGGACAGTTGAAGAACATGAGTTCCATAGCATTATTTTTACATGGCCAACGGGTTTTTTGCGCAATATAGTCGGAGAGCTTTCTGCTGAGCGACAACAGATTTATCCTGCCCCTCCTGTAGTAGTCCCTGTATATTTAGGCTGGTGCCAGCTTACGTTAATTGAACTTGAGTCTATCGAAATCGGCATGGGCGTTCGGATTCATTGCTTTGGCGACATCAGACTCGGTTTTTTTGCTATTCAACTACCTGGGGGGATCTACGCGAGGGTGTTGCTGACAGAGGATAACACGATGAAATTTGATGAATTAGTCCAGGATATCGAAACGCTACTTGCGTCAGGGAGTCCAATGTCAAAGAGTGACGGAACATCTTCAGTAGAACTTGAGCAGATACCACAACAGGTGCTCTTTGAGATCGGACGTGCGAGTCTGGAAATTGGACAATTACGACAGCTTAAAACGGGGGACGTTTTGCCTGTAGGTGGATGTTTTGCGCCAGAGGTGACGATAAGAGTAAATGACCGTATTATTGGGCAAGGTGAGTTGATTGCCTGTGGCAATGAATTTATGGTGCGTATTACACGTTGGTATCTTTGCAAAAATACAGCGTAAACCTGATAAGAAAAATAATATGCGAACAATATAATAGCGTTCCAGGTCGTGTCATGAGAGATACAGTATGTCTTTACCCGATTCGCCTTTGCAACTGATTGGTATATTGTTTCTGCTTTCAATACTGCCTCTCATTATCGTCATGGGAACCTCTTTCCTTAAACTGGCGGTGGTATTTTCGATTTTACGAAATGCTCTGGGTATTCAACAAGTTCCCCCAAATATCGCACTGTATGGTCTCGCGCTTGTACTTTCCTTATTTATTATGGGGCCGACGCTATTAGCTGTAAAAGAGCGCTGGCATCCGGTTCAGGTCGCTGGCGCTCCTTTCTGGACGTCTGAGTGGGACAGTAAAGCATTAGCGCCTTATCGACAGTTTTTGCAAAAAAACTCTGAAGAGAAGGAAGCCAATTATTTTCGGAATTTGATAAAACGAACCTGGCCTGAAGACATAAAAAGAAAGATAAAACCTGATTCTTTGCTCATATTAATTCCGGCATTTACGGTGAGTCAGTTGACGCAGGCATTTCGGATTGGATTACTTATTTATCTTCCCTTTCTGGCTATTGACCTGCTTATTTCAAATATACTGCTGGCTATGGGGATGATGATGGTATCGCCGATGACCATTTCATTACCGTTTAAGCTGCTAATATTTTTACTGGCAGGCGGTTGGGATCTGACACTGGCGCAATTGGTACAGAGCTTTTCATGAATGATTCTGAATTGACGCAATTTGTAACGCAACTTTTATGGATCGTCCTTTTTACGTCTATGCCGGTGGTGTTGGTGGCATCGGTAGTTGGGGTCATCGTAAGCCTTGTTCAGGCCTTGACTCAAATACAGGACCAAACGCTACAGTTCATGATTAAATTATTGGCAATTGCAATAACCTTAATGGTCAGCTACCCATGGCTTAGCGGTATCCTGTTGAATTATACCCGGCAGATAATGTTACGAATTGGAGAGCATGGTTGAATGGCACAACAGGTAAATGAGTGGCTTATTGCATTGGCTGTGGCTTTTATTCGACCATTGAGCCTCTCTTTATTACTTCCCCTATTAAAAAGTGGCAGTTTAGGGTCCGCGATTTTACGTAATGGCGTGCTTATGTCACTTACCTTTCCCATATTACCAATCATTTACCAGCAGAAGATTATGATGCATATTGGTAAAGATTACAGCTGGTTAGGGTTAGTCACCGGAGAGGTGATTATTGGTTTTTTAATTGGGTTTTGTGCGGCGGTTCCCTTTTGGGCCGTTGATATGGCGGGGTTTCTGCTTGATACTTTACGTGGCGCGACAATGGGTACGATATTCAATTCTACAATAGAAGCTGAAACCTCACTTTTTGGCTTGCTTTTCAGCCAGTTCTTGTGTGTTATTTTCTTTATAAGCGGCGGCATGGAGTTTATATTAAACATTCTGTATGAGTCATATCAATATTTACCACCAGGGCGTACTTTATTATTTGACCAGCAATTTTTAAAATATATCCAGGCAGAGTGGAGAACGCTTTATCAATTATGCATCAGCTTCTCTCTTCCTGCCATAATATGTATGGTATTAGCCGATCTGGCTTTAGGTCTTTTAAATCGGTCGGCACAACAATTGAATGTGTTTTTCTTCTCAATGCCGCTCAAAAGTATATTGGTTCTACTGACGCTCCTGATCTCATTCCCTTATGCTCTTCATCACTATTTGGTTGAAAGTGATAAGTTTTATATTTATCTGAAAGACTGGTTCCCATCTGTATGAGCGAGAAAACAGAACAGCCTACAGAAAAGAAATTACGTGATGGCCGTAAGGAAGGGCAGGTTGTCAAAAGTATTGAAATAACATCATTATTTCAGCTGATTGCGCTTTATTTGTATTTTCATTTCTTTACTGAAAAGATGATTTTGATACTGATTGAGTCAATAACTTTCACATTACAATTAGTAAATAAACCATTTTCTTATGCATTAACGCAATTGAGTCATGTTTTAATAGAGTCATTGGCTTCTGTACTGCTGTTTCTGGGCGCTGGGGTAATAGTTGCTACTGTGGGTAGCGTGTTTCTTCAGGTGGGGGTGGTTATTGCCAGCAAGGCCATTGGTTTTAAAAGCGAGCATATAAATCCGGTAAGTAATTTTAAGCAGATATTCTCTTTACATAGCGTAGTAGAATTATGTAAATCCAGCCTAAAAGTTATCATGTTATCTCTTATCTTTGCCTTTTTCTTTTATTATTATGCCAGTACTTTTCGGGCGCTACCGTACTGTGGGTTAGCCTGTGGCGTGCTTGTGGTTTCTTCTTTAATAAAATGGTTATGGGTAGGGGTGATGGCTTTTTATATCGTCGTTGGCATACTGGACTATTCTTTTCAATATTATAAGATTAGAAAAGATCTAAAAATGAGTAAAGATGACGTAAAACAAGAGCATAAAGATCTGGAGGGCGACCCTCAAATGAAGACACGGCGTCGGGAAATGCAGAGTGAAATACAAAGTGGGAGTTTAGCTCAATCTGTTAAACAATCTGTTGCGGTAGTGCGTAATCCAACGCATATTGCGGTTTGTCTTGGCTATCATCCCACCGATATGCCAATACCACGTGTCCTGGAAAAAGGCAGTGATGCTCAAGCTAACTATATTGTTAACATCGCTGAACGCAACTGCATCCCCGTTGTTGAAAATGTTGAGCTGGCCCGCTCATTATTTTTTGAAGTGGAACGCGGAGATAAAATTCCTGAAACGTTATTTGAACCCGTTGCAGCCTTGTTACGTATGGTGATGAAGATAGATTATGCGCATTCTACCGAAACACCATAAATGCTTTTGGTATGCTTCTTCAGGCCACTGCGAAGGTTAAGAGGGTAATAGCGTATAGAGCAGTGCTTGACGATAAAGGTGAGAGACTGAAAATAATCGCTTTTAGCCTGGCACAAGCACCAGATAGCGTATTATAAAATTAAACAAGATAATGGATTGGTGCGTCTGAATGGACTCGAACCATCGACCCCCACCATGTCAAGGTGGTGCTCTAACCAACTGAGCTACAGACGCATTAAAATGATGGTGCGTTCAATTGGACTCGAACCAACGACCCCCACCATGTCAAGGTGGTGCTCTAACCAACTGAGCTATGAACGCAACGTTGTAGGTGACAACGGGGACGAATATTAGCGTCACAACCGCAATGAGGCAAGAGGGAAATCGCAATTTTCTTCCTGAAATCACCTGATTGCGGTGGAAATATGCAACATGTCGAGAAAATAGCCGCCATGCGACGGCTATCGTCGTATTATCGCGCAGCGCGCTGCAAAATGATGGCGGACGGCTGACGTTGTAGATAGCGCATCCGTAGCATCATTAACACCGCCGCCGAGGTCAGGCCGATGATGAACCCCATCCAGAAGCCTGCCGGTCCCATACGATCCACCACCAAATCCGTTAACGCCAGGATATAACCGCTGGGTAAACCTAACACCCAGTAGGCGGTAAAGGTGATAAAAAAGATGGAACGCGTATCTTTATAACCGCGCAGAATACCGCTGCCGATAACCTGTATAGAGTCGGAAATCTGGTAAACCGCAGCGAGCAGCATTAATTGCGCGGCAAGCGCCACGACCTCAGGGTTGTCATTGTAGAGCAAAGCAATATGCTTACGCAGAGTAACGGTAAAAATAGCGGTAACCACAGCCATACAAATGCCGACGCCTAAACCGGTACGCGCTGCGGTTTGCGCATCCAGCGTTGAGCCCTGGCCCAGACGATAACCCACTCGAATCGTTACCGCCGCAGCCAGCGACATCGGCAGTACGAACATCAGCGAGCTAAAGTTAAGCGCAATCTGATGACCGGCGACATCCACAATACCTAATGGCGAAACCAGCAGCGCAACGACCGCAAATAACGTCACTTCAAAGAACAGCGCCAGCGCAATCGGCAACCCCAGTTGAATCAGGCGCTTCATGACGACGCTATCAGGTTTGCCAAAGCCTTTTTCATTACGAATATCACGCATTGAACGCGCGTGTTTAATGTAAGAAAGCATGGCGATAAACATCACCCAATAGACCGCCGCAGTCGCAACGCCGCAGCCGATACCGCCGAGTTCCGGCATACCAAAATGGCCATAGATAAAAATATAGTTCACCGGAATATTCACCAGCAGGCCCAAAAATCCCATCACCATACCCGGTTTGGTTTTGGCCAGACCTTCGCACTGGTTTCGCGCTACCTGAAAGAAAAGGTATCCTGGCGCGCCCCACAGCAGCGCGCGAAGATAACCCACGGCTTTATCGGCCAGCGCCGGATCAATATTATGCATAGAGCGGATAATGTATCCGGCATTCCACAGGACGATCATCACCAGCACGGAGACAAAGCCCGCCAGCCAGAACCCTTGTCGAACCTGATGCGCGATACGCTCACGACGGCCGGAGCCATTGAGTTGCGCAATCACAGGCGTCAAGGCCAGCAGTAAGCCGTGACCAAACAAAATGGCGGGAAGCCAGATAGAGGTGCCGATAGCGACGGCAGCCATGTCCGTAGCGCTATAGCCTCCCGCCATGACGGTATCGACGAATCCCATTGCGGTCTGTGCCACTTGCGCAAGGATCACCGGTATCGCTAACGCTAATAACTGACGCGCTTCACTGGTATACTTCTGCACGTATTCACCTTTTATTTTGTTGTTATATGAAAGACTAAAAAGCCGCCGTAGTGGCAGCCAAAAGAAATAGCAGGGGAAATTTCAGTCTATTGTAGCGGGGTATTACTATTTCTCCAGTGAAAAAACAGTTGTTAACGGCGCATTGCTGGCAAGCTGTTTTTCCACCTGCTATTGTGCTGAACAGTTCTGCTTTTATTTATTTCAGGAGTTGAAGATATGTTTACGGGGATCGTACAGGGTACCGCGAAACTGGTATCGATTGATGAAAAACCCAACTTTCGCACCCATGTGGTGACGTTACCGGACTACATGCTGGAGGGGCTGGAGACGGGGGCGTCGGTAGCGCATAACGGATGCTGTTTGACGGTGACTGAAATAAACGGTAACCAGATAAGCTTTGATCTGATGAAAGAAACGTTGCGCATCACCAATCTGGGCGCGTTGAGGGTAGGTGATGAGGTCAACGTAGAGCGCGCCGCCAAATTCAGCGATGAAATCGGTGGTCATCTGATGTCGGGGCATATTATTACGACGGCGGAGATCGCGAAAATCCTGACCTCCGAAAATAACCATCAGGTGTGGTTTAAAGTGCAGGATGCGTCCCTGATGAAGTATATCCTGTACAAAGGCTTTATCGGCGTTGACGGTATCAGTTTGACCGTCGGCGAGGTAACGCCAACGCGCTTCTGCGTGCATCTCATTCCGGAAACGCTGGAACGTACTACGCTTGGCAGAAAAAAACTGGGTGAGCGTGTGAATATCGAGATCGATCCGCAAACGCAGGCGGTTGTCGATACCGTAGAACGCGTACTGGCTGCGCGAGAAAATGCGGTCAGAAATCAGGCCGACATTGGCTAACGGAAAATAAGATTCCCCCGCATGAAATGCGGGGGAGATGATTAGCGAGGAACGCGCAGACCGTTTTCAACGCCGCGCGTAAATACCACCTGCCAAAGCTGAATATCACGCGCGCGAAACGCACCCGCGCAGGCGTTGAGATAATAGCTGAACATACGTTTAAAGCGCTCGTTATAATTGCCCGCAATCTCTGGCCAGGCATTGATAAAGCGCTCGTGCCACGCCATCAGAGTCGTGTCATAGTCGGCGCCAAAGTTATGCCAGTCTTCCATTACAAAGTGTGATTCGCTGGCCTCGGCGATTTGACGAACAGACGGCAAGCAACCGTTGGGGAAAATATACTTATTGATCCACGGATCGACATTATGATCGGTTTTTTTAGAACCAATAGTATGGAGCAGGAAAAGACCATCCGGTTTTAAATTCCTGTCAACAACGTCAAAATAGGTGTTGTAGTTTTTTGGCCCGACATGTTCGAACATGCCGACAGAGACGATTCGGTCAAACTGATCGTTAAGGTCGCGATAATCTTCCAGGAGAATGGAGACATCCAGACCTTCGCAACGCGTCTGCGCCATTTTTTGTTGTTCAGCGGAGATCGTTACGCCCACCACGCTAACGCCATAATGGGTCGCCATATATTGCGACAGGCCGCCCCAGCCGCAGCCGATATCCAGCACACGCATCCCCGGTTGTAGCTGTAGCTTTTCGCAAATTAATTTCAGCTTGGCTTGCTGTGCCGCTTCCAGCGTATCGGCATCTTTCCAGTAGGCGCAAGAATATTGCATATAGGGATCGAGCATACGGGAAAAAAGGTCATTACCAAGATCGTAATGTTCCTTGCCGACAATCCAGGCGCGTTTTTTACTTTGTAGATTAATCAGACGCGCGCCGAGGATACGGAGCGTATCTTTAACATGGTGGGGGAGTTGATTTTCAAGACCGGCACGTAAGACTTTGCTGAAGAAAATATCCAGACGCTCGCATTCCCACCAGCCATCCATGTAACTCTCACCTAACCCCAACGATCCTTCCTGAAGGACGCGTTTAAAAAAATCGGGATTCTTAACACGAATGTCAGACGGGGCGGAACCATTAATTGTAATATCCGCGCGACTTAACAATTCGTTGGCGATTCGGTACCAGTTATCATCCGGTACGCTGACTTCTTCTATACACGATGAACTCATAGTTTCTCCATCACTGGACGGTGATCAGAACCTTAAAACAGCGTAGACGCTTTTTTGGCTTTGTGAGAAATCCCACGGACAATTCCGTGAGCCAGTTATCCGACGTAGAACAGAGGAAGGGAGGAGCCCTTGCCGAAAAGGCCATCCATGGTGAATCGGGAACGCTCCGGTTCCCGTTAATGCCTAATAATTATCGTAATATAAACAACCGGGAATCAGTATAGGCCGCAATTTTTGATGATTCAACCGAAAATTGTTAGCGTGCTAATTACCAGCGGTTAACAAGTCTTTAGTGAGACTTGTCGTGGGCGACATTGGCATGGGGAAATTCGGCCTCAGCGCAATCTGCATGAGACTGCATTTTGTAACCTAACGCCGCCAGAACAACGGTAGAGAGCATTACGCTGGTGGTGGTCAACAGCGGCGTGCTGATGAGCCATGAAACCACCAGGCTTGCCAGGAAACATAACCCCAGTTGCAGCGTATTTTGTAGCGCCGCAGCGCGTCCCGTGGCTTGAGGGAAAGGGCGTAACGCTTGCGCGACGACGATAGGGTAGATGGCGCCATTAGCAATCGCCATTACGCAGAAAGGAATCAGGATCTTCACCAGTGAGGCATTATTCAGAAGGCCCGCTCCCCAGGTGGCGATAACGCTCAGCGCGTACAGCCCTAACAGCCACGGAAGCAATTGGTAGCCCTGCCATTTTTGTAGCGCCGCGCGGCAACCATATCCGCCAATCAGAAAAGCGATGGTTTGCGGAACATAGCTCAGGCCAATCACTGCCGGGCTGTAACCCATCGCGCTGAGAATAAACGGGGACCCTGTTAGCCACGCAAAAAAGCTGGCGGAACAGGCGGCATAAATCAGCACATTACCGCGATAGGTTTTAGAGCGTAACAACGTCGCGAAAGTGAGTTTATCCTGTCCTTCGGTACGCGCTTTTACCGATGGTTTTAAACGCAGCGCCGGCAACATCAGCAACAACGTAATCACGAACAGAGTGGCGAAAATCGCCTGCCATGAGAAATGCGTCAGTATCCAGCTTCCCAGTAAGGGCGCAAGCGCCGGGGATAATCCCACCAGTGGCATGATCGTGGCGAAGATACGGTTAATTTTTTGCGAAGGGTAATAATCGGTCACCAGCGCTTGCCAGATTACCGTTGCCGCGCAAACGCCGACGGCCTGCACGAAGCGCAGCGTCAGCAGTGCTGCCGCGCTTTCTACCCACAGCATCCCCAGACTTCCGAGCGCAAAGATAGATAACCCCAGCAGTAAAATCGGTTTACGGCCATAACGATCCGATAGCGGTCCCCAGAGTAGTTGCGCGACGGCAAAGCCAGCTAAAAACAGGCTGAGGCTGGCGCTGACAGCGGCGGCAGGCGTTTGTAAATCCGCCTGTATGGCGGCAAACGCGGGCAGGTACATGTCCGTAGCCAGAAATCCCAGCACGCTAAGACCGGCTAACCAGACTAAAAAACCTTTTCCAGGTTGCATATTTGTTTCTCTTTCTTATCAGACAGACATTGTCGCAGAGTGTAGGGAGTGAAATTACGGTTGTGAAACGTTAATATTTGTCCAGTGAATTCAAAATTTTTGTAGGCAAATTATGTGGTCGGAATACTCGCTTGAAGTGGTTGACGCTGTGGCGCGCAATGGCAGTTTTAGCGCGGCGGCGCAAGAACTGCACCGTGTACCTTCAGCAGTCAGTTACACCGTTCGTCAGTTAGAGGAGTGGCTGGCCGTACCGCTTTTTGTACGACGTCACCGTGATGTTGAACTAACGCCTGCTGGCATCTGGTTTTTAAAAGAGGGGCGTTCTGTTATCAAAAAAATGCAGATCACTCGCCAGCAGTGTCAGCAAATTGCTAATGGCTGGCGTGGGCAGTTAGCTATTGCGGTGGACAATATCGTCAGACCAGAACGTACCCGGCAGATGATCGTCGATTTCTATCGTCATTTTGACGATGTTGAACTGCTGGTTTTTCAGGAGGTGTTTAACGGCGTCTGGGACGCGCTCTCCGACGGGCGTGTCGAACTGGCGATTGGGGCGACGCAGGCGATTCCGGTAGGGGGGCGTTACGCTTTTCGGGATATGGGGACCCTGAGCTGGAGCTGCGTAGTGGCAAGCGATCACCCGCTGGCGTCGATGCCTGGGCCGTTAAGCGATGATACCCTGCGCAACTGGCCGTCGCTGGTCAGGGAAGACACTTCGCGAACCTTACCGAAACGGATTACCTGGCTGCTGGATAACCAAAAAAGGGTCGTCGTACCGGACTGGGAGTCATCGGCAACCTGCCTGTCGGCAGGACTATGCGTGGGAATGGTGCCGACGCATTTTGCCCGACAGTGGATAGACAGCGGAAAATGGGTGGCGCTGACGTTAGAGAATCCGTTTCCCGATGCGGCCTGTTGCGTGACGTGGCAGCAAAACGAAGCCTCGCCCGCGCTGGCATGGCTGCTGGACTATTTGGGCGATAGCGAAACGTTGAATCGGGAGTGGCTGCGGGAGCCAGAAGAGGCTCCCGACAGCGGGGATTAACGCCGATAGTCGCGGAACGGGCCGTCAGCGACCGAGCGACGCTCAACCAGGCGTGGATGAACTTCAATAGACTGTGACTCTTCGCGCTTATTGACGATGCGATCCAATAGCATATTAAATGCGGTTTCGCCTAAAGAGTCTTTGGGCTGGTGAATCGTCGTCAGCGCCGGGGTAAAGTAACGGGCGTTACGCACATTGTCATAACCGATCACCGAAACGTCCTGCGGTACGCGAAGCCCCATTTCGTCAGCCGCGCAAAGCGCGCCCATCGCCATAATATCGCCGCCGCAGAAAACGGCGGTAGGGCGATGTGACTGCGATAAAATTTGCTGCATCGCGTGGTAACCGGATTCCGGCTCGAAGTCGCCCTGAACAATCCAGTTGTCCGGCACGTTGATCAGCGCCTCCTCCATGGCTTTCATAAAGCCTGCCAGCCGGCCCGCGCCGGTGTTGCGCTCCAGCGGGCCGGGAATAACGCCGATATCCCGGTGGCCGCGCTCAACCAGATAACGACCCGCCATATAGCCGCCTGCAAAGGCGTTATCAATCACCGTGTCGGTAAAATCGGCCTTCGCTTCACCCCAGTCCATCACCACCATCGGAATATGGCGATACTCTTCCAGCATGGAAAGCAGAGGTTCTGGATACTCAGAACACATCACCAGCAGGCCATCCACGCGCTTTTGCGCCATCATGGACAGGTAGGCGCGCTGTTTTTCCAGGTTATTCCAGGCGTTGCCTAAAATCAGCGTATAGCCTTTCTGGAAACAGTTTTTTTCAACCGCCTCGATAATTTCGGCAAAATAGGCCGCTTCGCTGCTGGTCGCCAGTAAGCCTATCGACTTGGTATGGTTAACCTTCAGGCTACGCGCGACGGCGCTGGGAGAGTAGTGCAGCTCTTTAATTGCCGCCCAGACCGCGTTACGCGTTTCTTCAGCGACAAAACGCGTTTTGTTGATTACGTGTGATACAGTTGTAGTGGAAACGTTTGCTCGTTTCGCTACATCTTTAATTGTTGCCATTACATTTCACTCCAGACCCTCGCTAAGCTCCTGAGAAACGCCAGGTAAACGTTTGCCTACACACACCCTAATCGCAACATCAGGGTTGCGGCACGCCGGAAAAACGACACGGAACGTCAGGAAGGGGTCAATGGCCGTTACGCTAATTCAGTAAGCCTGGAATTTTGTCTGATCTTGAGGAAAAGGGGAAGCGTTAAAAACAGTTATCAATATAAAACATGAGAGATTTTTGTGCGGGAATGTGCAAAAATGCGCTATATCACTTTTTGTGTGGGAATAAAAAGGAGAAAACTTGATGAGTACCGACCTGAAATTTTCGTTGATTACTACGCTGATTGTTCTGGGCGTGATTGTCGCAGGTGGATTAACGGCCGCTCTGCACTGATTTCCTCTCTTCTGAGGGTGGGCGTCTCCTCTATTCTATCCCTCTCTAAAACGCAGAAGGCGTACCTTCTGCGTACTCAGACTTATGCGGCGAGATTTTTCGCAACAAATTCCCAGTTAACCAGCGCCCAGAAATGCTCCAGATAGTTTGGACGGGCGTTGCGGTAGTCGATGTAATACGCGTGTTCCCACACATCAACCGTCAGCAACGGCGTTGCATCCGTAGTCAGCGGCGTACCGGCATTTGAGGTAGAAACGATAGCCAGTTTGCCATCAGCGCTTTTTACCAGCCATGTCCATCCGGAACCAAAGTTTTTGATAGCGGCATCGGTGAACTGCGCTTTAAATTCCGCGAAGCTGCCAAAAGATGCCGCGATAGCATCAGCCAGTTTCCCGGTCGGTTCGCCGCCAGCGTTTGGCGCCAGGCAGTTCCAGTAGAAGGTGTGGTTCCACACCTGAGCGGCGTTATTAAAGATGCCGCCTTCGGAAGTGCGCACGATCTCTTCCAGCGATTTGCCTTCAAACGCCGTGCCTTTGATCAAATTGTTAAGATTGGTCACGTAAGTCTGATGATGTTTGCCATAGTGATATTCCAGCGTCTCAGCAGAAATATGCGGCGCCAGAGCATCTTTGGCATACGGTAATGCAGGTAATTCGAACGACATTGCTTCTCTCCTTATTATTAATATTGCGCACGCACAATACCCCTGGTGCGCGTAAGGATAGGGTAGCAAATTGAGAGGTGGCGCAAAAGAAGAAGTTATCCTGTCGTTAAACGACAGGATAAAATATTAGCGAATTGTTTTAGGCGTCATCACCCGGCGGGCGCCGACATAATGACGTTGCCAGTATTCTTCGTTCAGTGAGGTGATCTTAATTTCCTGACCGCTGCGCGGAGACTGGATAAACTTACCGTTGCCGACATAGACGCCAACGTGATCGGCGGTGCCGCGCCCCTGCGTACGGAAGAACACCAGATCGCCGTTTTTCAACTCGCTACGCTCAATGGGCGCCGCGTCACGCAGGTGATACATCTCATTCGCCGTTCGGGGGATACGGATCTTCACTAAATCTTTATAGGCATAATAAACCAGACCGCTGCAATCAAAACCGGTGCGCGGCGACGCGCCTCCCCAGTGATACGGTTTACCAATCTGATTCATGAGTTTGGACATCGCGGTTTTCGTCGCTTTTTGTACTTTTGCACGATGCGCATCGGCAATAGAGACCGGCAATGTTCCTTTCCCCTTCACGCAGTGCGGCTTACGGCCTTTACGCGTCGTGCATTTTTCCGTTACGTCGAGGGCGGCGATTGACGTGGGCGCGGTTCTGTTACGACGATGCGTCGTATGACGAGATTTCGTGGAGGCGGTGGTACGTTTTGGCGTAGAAGCGGAAGAAGAACGGCTGGTTTTTGAGGTTTTTTTTACGTTTTTTTTGCTGGTTTTACTGATCTTTTTCGTTGTGCTTTTCTTTTTATCTGCCGTTTTCGTGACATGAGAAACAGCAGGCGTCGCTTTGGCTTGCCTGGAAGCATGGGCCATTGGCGTAAAAGGGAGAGTAGTAAAAAGTAAAGCACAGAGCGTGATCGAGATTTTGTTTATCCGCGCCACTGAGCAATCCTCTGTTAAAGGCAGGCGATTCATGCCTGCGTATGATTTACAAAACCTGATAATTCTAATCTACAAAAGCACAGATTGGTAATTGCTTTTGGTTTCTGAAGCTGTGTTTCGTTAACAGATGTAAAAAAAATAGCAATTAATGCTAAACACGAACGCGTTATCGACGAATCACTGCGTGGCAACCCGCTTAAAAGATATTTTGTATACAACTTATTCCCGCAGACGGTAAAATAATAAGGCATGATGAAAATGTTATTTTCCGTTGCCAGCCTGACCCGTTACAATGCCAGGCTTCGGTCGTAAAAGTAGTTTAAGGAAGCGAGACAATGAGCACCACTATCGAAAAAATTCAGCGCCAGATCGCTGAAAACCCGATTCTCCTGTATATGAAAGGTTCACCGAAACTGCCAAGCTGTGGTTTCTCTGCGCAGGCCGTTCAGGCGCTTTCAGCCTGCGGGGAACGTTTTGCCTATGTTGATATCCTGCAAAACCCGGATATTCGCGCTGAATTACCGAAATACGCCAACTGGCCGACATTCCCACAACTGTGGGTGGACGGCGAGCTGGTCGGCGGGTGTGATATTGTGATTGAAATGTATCAGCGTGGCGAGTTACAGCAGCTTATTAAAGAAACTGCGGCAAAATATAAAACTCAAGAGCCGGACGCAGAGTAATCTGTGAAAGGGGAAAGCGACCTGTAAAGGTCGCTTTTTTACCGTCATCGTGAGCAAAAGCGGCGTCGTTAGCCACGTTATTTATCCGTCGGCAAAGGTAACGGCCAGCCGCCCAGGCGCTTCCAGCGATTGACGATTTCACAAAACAGCACCGCTGTCCGCTCGGTATCATACAAAGCGGAATGGGCCTTTTCGCCGTCAAACTCCATACCTGCCGCCAGGCACGCTTTTGATAACACCGTTTGTCCCAGCGCCAGTCCGCTCAATGCCGCAGTATCAAAGGTGACGAACGGATGAAACGGGTTACGTTTCAGCGAGGCGCGCTCTGCGGCGGCCATCATAAAACTGTGATCAAAAGTGGCGTTATGCGCGACCATAATGGCGCGGCTACAACCGCTGTCTTTGATACCTTTACGCACCATTTTGAAAATAGCGTGTAGCGCCTCATATTCACTCACCGCGCCGCGTAGCGGGTTAGAGGGATCGATACCGTTAAACGCAAGCGCTTCCGGCTGTAAGTTGGCTCCAGCGAACGGCTCCACATGGAAATGCAGCGTCATGTCCGGCATCAGCCAGCCTTGTTCATCCATTTTCAGCGTGATGGCGGCTATTTCGAGCAGCGCATCGGTTTTAGCGTTAAATCCTGCAGTTTCAACGTCGATGACGACAGGATAAAAACCACGAAAACGGTCGCACAGACCGGAAAGTTGAGCGTTATCGGACATCTGAGTCTCTTAATACGAAAAAATGCAGCGCGTATTATGGCAAATTTTACGCCGGGATGCAGTAAAACAACGGGCGCAGTGACCTGCGCCCGGCGGGGGATCAGTTACCCAGACCGCGGCCTGCGTCTTTAGCTTCAATCAATTCGATTTTATAGCCATCCGGATCTTCAACGAAGGCGATGATGGTCGAACCGCCTTTTACCGGCCCCGCTTCACGGGTCACGTTGCCGCCGTTCTGACGAATGCGTTCACAGGCTTCAGCAGCATTGTCAACGCTCAGCGCGATATGCCCGTACGCATTGCCCATGTCATAGCTCTCAACGCCCCAGTTATAGGTTAGTTCGATGACCGCTTCTTCCGTTTCCGGACCATATCCCACAAAGGCCAGCGAGTATTTGTATTCCGGATTCTCACTGGTACGCAGCAATTTCATGCCCAGAACGTTGGTGTAAAAAGCGATGGAACGCTGCAAATCGCCGACGCGCAGCATAGTATGCAATAAACGCATTTTCGTTGTCCTTAAAATAGTCAAGATATTCAAAGTATAGCGGCGATGTGAGGCCGCTATCAATGAAATTACAGAGTAGGGTAGTCAGTGTAGCCTTCCGCGCCGCCGCCATAAAAACTTTCGGGACGCTGTGGATTAAGTTCCGCTTTACGTTGCAGACGCGCTACCAGATCCGGGTTCGCGATGTAATCGCGACCAAACGCCACGGCGTCAATCAGCCCTTTTTCGATCAGACCTTCCGCTTTTTCTGGCGTATAGGCGCCAGCGCCGATGATGGGACCGTGGAAACACGCGCGCACTTTTTCACGGAACGCGTCGCTGTACGGTTCACCGCCCGCCCAGTCTGGTTCAGACATATGCAGATAAGCAATGCCGCGTTTGCCTAACGCTTCAATCAGATAAAGGGCGTCAGCTTCTTCATTCGGGCCGTTATCGACATTCTGGAAAGTGCCGACAGGAGAAAGGCGGATGCCGATACGGTCCGCGCCCCATTCTTCAATGCCGGCATCAACCACTTCCAGTACCAGACGGGCGCGATTCTCTACGCCGCCGCCGTACCGATCGGTACGGTGATTAGAAGACGGTGAGAGGAACTGGTGCAGCAGATAACCGTGCGCGGAATGCAGCTCCACCAGATCGAAGCCCGCCTCTCGGGCATTGGCGATAGCCTGGCGGAAATCGTTGACGATCCCGGGGATCTCGTGAGTATCCAGCGCGCGCGGCGTGGAAGTCTCTACGCGGATGGCCTGACCGTTTTCGTCACGCAAAGAGGTGCGGGTTCCCGCATTGATAGCGGATGGCGCGACGGGCGCTTGTCCGCCTGGTTGCAGGCTGGCGTGTGAAATACGGCCCGTATGCCACAATTGCACCGCCATATGGCCGCCCTGGGCATGGACTCCCTGAGTGATTTTTTTCCAGGCGGCGATCTGCTCATCGCTGTGTAATCCCGGTGCGCCGGCATAGCCTTTCGCCTGTGCGGAGATTTGTGTGGCTTCGCTGATGATCAATCCGGCGCTGGCGCGTTGACGGTAATATTCCGCCATTAACGGCGTAGGAATGTCGCCCGGTTCAATACTCCGCAAACGCGTCAAAGGCGCCATAAATACGCGATTTGTCGCCGTGATGGCACCCACCTTGAGGGGGGTAAACAGTTTTGCTGATGACATAGTGGCTCCTGATATAAGTAGACCGGTCGTCTTGTAATAAAGGAAATAAAAACGCCTGTTACTGCTCAGGCGTTGCAATGATGGTCTTAACATGCGCCAACGCATTTTCCAGCGGCGCGGCGCTACGGGATATTTTGGCCTGCAAATTGGCGCCCAGCCACAGAGCATAAAGTACCTGCGCCTGTGGTAACGGCTGGCCGGTGAAATGTAAACAGTGGCTATTACGGCCATCTTCCAGCGCGCGTGCAAGCAGTGCCATGATCTCCTGCGCCCCTTTATCCATCGTAGAGCGCATATCCTCCGACAGATCGCAGACCTCCGCTGACAGTTTCACCGTCAGGCAACCGCTAATGGCGCCTTGCTGGCAAAACTGCTTTAACGTTTCCTGATACCAGGCGAGAAGACGATCGCGATGATTACCGGGACCGGAGGTGAAGTGCGCCATAAGACGCTGATGATAGCAGGCGTAATGTCGCTCAAGCATGGCGACGCCGAAGGCTTCTTTCGAGCGAAAGTAGTGATAAAACGACCCTTTAGGCACTTGGGCGGTTTTGAGCAATTCGCTAAGCCCCATGCCGGTAAAACCCCGTTGCATACAAAGCTGCTCGCCGGTGGCCAGCAGATGTTTGCGGGTATCGTGTTCGGTTTGCTTATTCATGACAGGCAGTATAGTAGACCAGTCGGTCTACTACAAGCAGAGTTGCCATAATGTCAGTTAGCGTCTTCAATAGTCATAAGCGTCAAACGTTGAGGAGGGGATGTGGCCGAGCAGTTGGAGTTTTTTCCTGTAGCAAGCCCATGTCGCGGTATCTGCCAGTCTGATGAGCGTGGCTTTTGTCGGGGCTGTATGCGCAGCCGCGACGAACGGTTTAACTGGCAAAAAATGAGCGATGTCGAGAAACAAAATGTACTGCGGCTTTGTCGCCAGCGTTTCTTGCGTAAAATACGCGCAAATAAGCCTCTCCCATCGGAAGATCCTCAACAACCTTCACTCTTTTAAACGCGGAATTGCGTATACTCAACCTCATTATTCTCTATGAGGAATCTGTTATGGTTCAGCGTGTCACCATCGCTCCACAAGGCCCGGAGTTTTCGCGTTTTGTCATGGGTTACTGGCGTTTGATGGACTGGAATATGTCCGCGCGTCAGTTAGTGAGTTTTATCGAAGAACATCTGGATTTGGGTGTCACTACCGTTGACCATGCGGACATTTATGGCGGTTATCAGTGCGAAGCGGCGTTTGGCGAGGCGCTAACGCTGGCGCCGCATTTGCGGGAAAAACTGCAAATCGTTACCAAATGCGGTATTGCGACCACCGCCAGAGCGGAAAATAGGCTCGGTCATTATATTACCGATCGCCGCCATATTATTCTGAGCGCCGAACAGTCATTAAAAAATCTGGCGACAGATTATCTGGATATGTTGTTAATTCACCGTCCCGATCCGTTAATGGATGCGGATGACGTCGCCGAGGCGTTTCAACATCTGCACCAAAGCGGCAAAGTGCGCCATTTTGGCGTTTCTAATTTTACGCCAGCACAATTTACGTTGCTGCAATCGCGCCTGCCTTTCACCCTGGCGACCAACCAGGTAGAGATCTCGCCGGTTCATCAGCCTTTGTTGCTGGACGGCACATTAGATCAATTACAGCAATTGCGTATTCGTCCGATGGCCTGGTCATGTCTTGGCGGCGGTCGGCTGTTTAATGATGAGGCTTATCAGCCGTTGCGCCAGGAACTTTCCGTTATCGCGCAAGAACTCAACGCCAGTTCTATTGAACAGGTGGTCTATGCCTGGATTTTACGTTTGCCGTCGCAGCCGCTGCCGATTATTGGCTCGGGTAAAATCGAACGCGTACGTGCCGCACTAGAAGCGGAAACGCTGTCATTGTCGCGTCAACAGTGGTTCCGAATCCGCAAGGCGGCACTGGGTTATGACGTGCCGTAATCGCCAACTCGTTGACTTTCCGTACATGTTTTCGCCAGTGGTTTACACTTAACAGGCGACCACATGTAACGGAGGTTTTATGAAGCGATTAAGTTTAGCGATGGTGACGCTGCTGGCCTGTGCGGGTGCGCAGGCCGCCAGCGAGAAAGTAGAGATGAATCTGGTGACGGCGCAAGGCGTAGGACAGTCTATCGGCACCGTCGTCATCGATGAAACCGAAGGCGGCTTAAAATTTACCCCACACCTTAAAGCGTTGCCGCCGGGCGAGCATGGTTTTCACATTCATGCCAACGGTAGCTGCCAGCCCGCGATTAAAGACGGCAAAGCGGTTGCCGCAGAAGCCGCTGGTGGTCATCTGGACCCACAAAATACCGGCAAGCATGAAGGGCCGGAAGGCCAGGGGCATCTGGGCGACCTCCCGGTGTTAGTCGTTAATAATGATGGTATCGCCACCGAACCGGTTACTGCGCCGCGTCTGAAGTCTCTTGATGAAGTGAAAGATAAAGCGCTCATGATCCATGTGGGCGGCGATAACATGTCCGATCAGCCGAAACCGCTCGGCGGCGGCGGAACGCGTTACGCCTGCGGCGTCATTAAATAACCCGGAGACAGTGTTCCCTGCGCTGGAGCCTGTTCCAGCTGCGACAGCGAACAGTGTAAACGCCAGATAATCGCCGCCAGTTCATGCGCGGCGGGTTGATGATGATGTGCGAGCGTGTCGCAGATACGCTGTAGTTCCTGTAGCGTGACGGCAAGCGGGCGTTGCTGTACGCCGCGCTCGCTCATCACATCGCGCAGCAGGGATATACAAATATCCCGCACCCGGGAAAGCGGATCGGAACGCGACTCCCAGGCGCGCAGCTGCCACACCACATGCGAGCAGTTCAGCAGCACCACTCCCCAACGTAATAACCACCGGCGCGCCAGCGCATCCTGACTATTGCTGAGCTGACTGACGTGATGATAGGTCAGCGATTCAAACTCGCTTTCGTTATGGGAAGGGTGACGGCTAAGCTGATCGACGAAATCCCGGCGTAGCGCGCGGATATGGCGGCGGCTTTTTACGGCATCGGAACCGGGGCGCAAAATCGCAAACGCCAGCCAGGAAATCGCGACGCCGACGATCTTGGCGGTATTATCGTTAAGGAAGTCGGCGAAGTCGTACACCGGTGGATTGGTCACGGCGATGAATGAGCCCATAAAAACGATAAGCTGCCCCCACAGTCCCGCCAGCTTAGGCATCTGCAGTTTAAGCAGTTGCATCGTGACGAACAGCGGAAAAAGGAAAAGCAAGAATTGCCACAGATCGGTGATTTGCACCATCAGGCCAAATTTCACCACGAAGCTGAATAAGGACAGCAGCACTAAAGTACGCATCAATAAGGAAAGCGACTTAAACGGCGTGGCGACGATGGAGTAGAGGACGCAACTGATCGCCGCCAGGGTTAATGCGCCGGGCCCGGATTCCCATTGCGCGCCAATACTCCAGGCGCCAATCACCGTGAGCGTGCAAAAGGTACGCACGCCGCTCCAGATGGCCTCTGCGTTATCCGTATGCCGCGCAAGGCCGGGAGTGCGGCGGATATGGATTTGATCCACCGGCGCGCCGCTTTCGATCAGATATAACTGGCGGCTGCTGCGCAGATATAAGTGGCAAAAATAGCGTAATCGCTGCCAGAACGCGAGGTGACGATAATCCTGTTCATCCTGCGGGCGTAGCGGCGCAATAATCCGCGCCACGGTGTAGCTGTCCGCGCGCGGTTTTGCCAACTCAGCTAAGAGTTGTTCAATGACTTCGCGGCTGTTTTCCGGTGGCGTCGGCCAGTTTAAAAGCATTCTACGCAGACTGGAGATCACGCTCGTTAGCCGTAATTGCTGGTGTAACAATGCATTTAGTAATGCATTCTGGCGGCGAAAACGGTAATGACTCCAGAAGGCCTGAATACGCAGCAGGTTCATGGTCAGGATTTGCCCAATGACCCCCTCATGCGCGGAGCGGATAGCGTCGGTAGTCTCCGGCTGCCACAGTAGACTGGCATGTTCCAGCAAGCGCGCATGCATGTTTTTCAACGCGGTGAGCAGGGCGGTACCATCCGATGTGCTGGGTAGGATCATCATCATCATGCCGCCACAGAGGATGCCGACGATAACTTCACATACGCGCGTTTGGGCGATATCCCACAACTGCGTGATTTCTACAATATTAACCATCGGGAACGCGATGATCGCCGCCGTGTAGCCGGACAACTGGAAAGCATAAGCGGCATTATTGGTAAAATGCGCGCAGGCCCAGGTACAAAAACCGATCCAGGCGGCCATGCTAAACAAGAACAACCAGGGCTCATTCAGCGTATGGCCGGCAATAATCAACGCGGCGGTCGCGCCGAGTAAACTCCCGGCAATACGCCCCAGACTTTTACTGATTACGCCGCCTACGGTCGGAAAGCTCACCACTGCGGCCGAAGTCATCGCCCAGTAGGGCTCATCCAGATTGAGATAATAAGCGAATGTCAGCGCGAGACACATGGCAATGGTATTGCGCAACGCGTAACGCCACTGGCCGGAGGTCGCTTTAAACCAGGGCGTATTTCGCAGGGCCGGCAGGGAGAGTTTCATTACCGCTGTCCAATGGCTACGCTGCAGGTAGTGCCGGAGACGAGCGTGATATCCTGCGGCAAAGCGTCAAATTCGATACGTACCGGTACGCGTTGCGCCAGACGTACCCACGGTACGTTGGGTTTGATATCGGGCACTAAACCGGAGTCGCTTTCCACGCTTTGGTCGTAAATAGCGCGCCCGATACTGCCAACGTGACCCTGTAACTTAACATTGCCACTATACAGTGTTATTAATGCAGGCTCACCTTCGCGGATGTGGCGTAGTTTGGTTTCTTCGAAATATCCCATTACATAAAATGAATGGCTATCTACCAGGGCGAAAAGTGGCTTACCGGTGCTGGCATAATCACCGGTACGCGTGGAAAGGTTGGTCACCCAGCCGGATACCGGCGCTTTTACTTCCGTCTGGCTAAGCTGCCACTGCGCCTGTTTTAACGTTGCCAGTGCGACATCTACGCTGGCCTGCATCGCTTTAACATTCAGATTGGCGCTATCCAGATCTTCAGCAGAGATGTAGTTACGCGATAAATGTCGACGTCGATCGGCTTCATTATTCGCTTTTGCCAGATCGGACTGCGCTTTGGCCAACTGCGCCTGCGCGTTAAGTTCTGCAATATGGAAGGGCGTTTTATCAATGACAAAAAGAACGTCCCCGGCGTTGACGAACTGATTATCTTTGATATTGAGTTGGGTAATGCTGCCAGAAACCTGCGGCGTTACGCTGACCTGTTCCGCGCGGATTTTACCATCGCGCGTCCACGGTGACTGCATATAGTAATTCCATAGCCACCACGCGGCCAGAACGGCGACGACGGCGACAATGAGAGTAGAAAAATATTTTATTGTTTTTAACGACATATTTACCACGCGATCAGTAAAACGAGGCCCAGACATACGCAAAGCGTAAAGAGGGAGAGATCCATTAACAGGGGATGCCAGATTTCATCAGAGTATATCCGGTCACGCAGGAGTCGGTGAATAAACAACCAGATAACGAACCCAAGCGCAAAGGCTTTAAAGAATGGCGGAAAGTAAACAGATGCTCCCAACATGAGATCTTGTAAGGGCAATCCTGTGGCGTTGAGTATACACTTCACAAGCAATGTTCCTTTGCGTCAGACATCGATGCTTTAGTTTTAGCCAAAACTGAAGCTACAGGTGCCAAGTGCGCACTATGTCTGAAAAAATGTCTATTGGTAAGCAAATTTAGCAATACATTTGTTTTGAGAATACAAATACTGCACACTATTCTAAAATCAGCATAATAACTTAGCAAGCTAATTATAAGGAGATGAAATTGGAATCGCCACTAGGTTCTGATCTGGCACGGTTGGTGCGCATTTGGCGTGCTCTGATTGACCATCGCCTCAAGCCTCTGGAATTGACGCAGACACATTGGGTCACGTTGCACAATATTCATCAATTGCCGCCTGACCAGTCGCAGATTCAATTGGCTAAAGCGATAGGCATTGAGCAGCCATCGCTGGTACGCACGTTGGATCAACTTGAAGATAAGGGGCTAATTTCGCGGCAAACCTGCGCCAGCGATCGTCGCGCTAAGCGGATTAAACTGACCGAAAAAGCGGAGCCGCTGATCGCTGAGATGGAAGAGGTCATTCATAAAACGCGCGGTGAAATTTTGGCTGGGATTTCTTCAGAGGAGATTGAGCTTCTGATTAAACTTATCGCCAAACTTGAACACAATATTATGGAATTGCACTCTCACGATTGAGGTGCAGGGGCATACGTGTGGCCATGTGACCACACGTAAAGCCTGGTTTAGCGTGGAGAGACGGTAACTTGGCTGCCGTTGCTGGCCAGCACGACACGCTGACCTGCCGAGAAACGCGTATTTCCTTGTTTCTGCACAACCATAATGGTGTTGCCATCGTCTTTACGAATTTCCAGTTCCACACCCTGGGTTTTATTCATTGCGCTCTGGACGCCCTGGCCCGCTACGCCGCCAGCCACCGCGCCTGCCGCGGTCGCCAGTGAACGACCCGTACCGCCGCCGATAGTGTTGCCGAGGAATCCGCCCAACACCGCGCCGCCGATAGCGCCAATCACGTTAGAATCATCACCGCCCTGAATTTGAACCGGACGAACGTTAACGATAGTACCGTACGTTACATTCTGAACTTGTTTAGCCTCGGATGCGGTATAAACATCACCCGAAAGGCTATCATTGTTAACACACCCCGCTAGGGATAACCCCATCAGTGAAACGGCCAGTACACGTTTAATCATTTACCCATCTCCTGTTCTTCACGAAACGCTATTTCAGCATCCCTATAGCTAAATTATATGGCATTTATGCAGTTAAGGTCATATCTTCTGCCGAAAGAATGTGAAAATCATAATCAGAAGTTAATTAACCAATCTTAAACGAAGTCGGAAGCAAGAAAAGATAGGTCATTGATATCCGTGGACGACACGGCAAAAAATGTGACGTGGGCATAGCATTACAAAATACGTTATGCCGAGTGTTAAGGCTTAACCCAGCTTAAAAGGAAGAGGTATGAAATCGGGCCGTTTTATTGGCGTTATGTCCGGAACCAGCCTTGATGGCGTGGATGTTGTACTGGCGGCAATTGATGAAACCATGGTTGCGCAACAGGCAAGTCTCACCTGGCCCATTCCCGTTCATCTGAAAAAAGGCATTCTCGATATTTGCCAGGGACAGCCGCTTACGCTCTCGCAACTCGGCCAGCTTGATACCCAGTTAGGCCGGCTTTTTGCACAGGCGGTTAATGCGCTGTTAGCGCAACAACGTTTGCAGCCGCGGGATATCGTCGCCATTGGTTGTCATGGGCAAACGGTCTGGCATGAGCCGACCGGCGAGGCCCCGCATACGCTGCAAATTGGCGATAATAATCACATCGTCGCCCATACGGGGATTACAGTGGTCGGCGATTTTCGGCGGCGGGATATTGCGCTGGGCGGACAAGGCGCGCCGCTGGTGCCCGCTTTCCATCACGCGCTGTTGGGACATCCGACGGAAAAACGTATGGTCCTGAATATCGGCGGCATCGCCAATTTATCTCTGCTTTTCCCCGGACAGGCGGTGCGCGGGTACGACACGGGGCCGGGTAATATGTTGATGGATGCGTGGATTTGGCGACAATGCGCGCAGCCCTACGACAAAGACGCGGCATGGGCGAAAGAAGGTCAGGTTATTCTTCCATTGCTGCAAAAGATGTTGCGCGATCCGTACTTTGCTGCGTCGGCGCCCAAAAGTACAGGACGCGAATATTTCAACTATGGCTGGTTAGAGCGTCATCTTACGGCTTTCCCTGGCGCAGACGCGCGCGATGTACAGGCCACGCTGGCGGAGCTGACGGCGGTCTCCATCGCCCAACAGGTGCTGCTCAATGGCGGCTGCGAGCGGCTGATGGTCTGTGGCGGCGGAAGCCGGAATCCGTTAGTGATGGCCCGTCTGGCGGCGCTGTTGCCCGGTATCGAGGTTTCGACCACCGATAAGGCGGGGATCAGCGGCGATGATATGGAAGCGCTGGCCTTTGCCTGGCTTGCCTGGCGAACGCTCGCGGGCCTGCCGGGAAATTTACCTTCCGTGACGGGGGCTACAGAAGCCAGTGTTTTAGGCGCTATTTACCCGGCTAACCCAATAACTCAGAGTTAACTGAATTTTTCCCGGACCCTATATCGGTAAACTAGCAAGGTCAGGAAGGGGCGTTTGCCCTTCCAGAAGCAGGAGAGCTTTCGGGATATGTCTATGAAAAAGATCGCAATAATGTGTTTACCTGTGCTGCTGACCGGCTGTAGCGTTTATCAACAATTTGTTGAACGTATGCAAACGGATACGCTGGAATACCAGTGTGATGAGAAGCCGCTTACCGTTAAAGTCAATAACCCGCGTGAAGAGGTCAGTTTTGTCTATGACAATAAGCTGCTGACCCTGAAGCAAGGAATCTCGGCCTCGGGCGCGCGTTATACCGACGGGATTTATGTTTTCTGGTCGCAAGGCGAGAGCGCCACGGTCTATAAACGAGACAGAATTGTGCTTGATAACTGTCAGTTACAAAATCCGAAGCGTTGAGATTTTCAGTATGGGGGCGCACAATAGCGCCACCCACTGATTATTTCTGATCAACGCCATGTCTGATAACGACCAATTGCAGCAGATCGCGCATCTGCGCCGTGAATACACGAAAGGCGGCTTGCGTCGCCGCGATTTACCCGCTGAACCGTTAACCTTATTTGAGCGCTGGCTTGGGCAAGCGTGCGACGCCAGACTGGCCGATCCGACGGCAATGGTCGTGGCGACCGTAGATGACAAGGGGCAACCGTACCAGCGTATTGTATTGCTCAAGCATTATGATGAAAAAGGCCTGGTCTTTTATACCAACCTGGGAAGCCGCAAGGCGCATCAAATTGAGCACAATCCGCGTATCAGCCTGTTATTTCCCTGGCATATGCTTGAACGCCAGGTGATGGTGACAGGCAAAGCCGAGCGTCTCTCCACTCTTGAGGTGGTGAGGTATTTCCACAGCCGTCCGCGCGACAGCCAGATCGGCGCATGGGTCTCTAAACAATCCAGCCGCATTTCCGCGCGCGGTATCCTCGAAAGCAAATTCCTGGAGCTCAAGCAGAAGTTTCAACAGGGCGAAGTGCCGCTACCCAGCTTCTGGGGCGGTTTTCGCGTGAGTATCGAACAGATGGAGTTCTGGCAGGGCGGCGAACATCGTCTGCACGATCGCTTTTTATACCAACGCGACGACGGCGCATGGAAAATCGACCGTCTTGCGCCCTAAAGATGCAAAAATCTTGTTTTAAGCACTGGTGCGGATGAATCCGCCGTTTTATGCTATGTCTCTTTCGCGTCTGGCGAAAAGTCGTGTACCGGCAAAGGTGCAGTCGTTTTATACATGGAGATTTTGATGGCAAGCAGTAACTTGATTAAACAATTGCAAGAGCGGGGGCTGGTAGCCCAGGTGACGGACGAAGACGCGTTGGCAGAGCGACTGGCGCAAGGCCCGATCGCGCTCTATTGCGGCTTCGATCCTACCGCTGACAGCTTGCATTTGGGGCATCTGGTTCCATTGTTATGCCTGAAACGCTTCCAGCAGGCAGGGCACAAACCTGTTGCGCTGGTAGGCGGCGCGACCGGTCTGATTGGCGACCCGAGCTTCAAAGCCGCCGAGCGTAAACTGAACACTGAAGAGACCGTTCAGGAGTGGGTGGCGAAAATTCGTAAACAGGTTGCCCCATTCCTGGACTTTGATTGCGGCGAAAACTCCGCCATCGCGGCCAATAACTATGACTGGTTCGGCAGCATGAATGTGCTGACTTTCCTGCGCGATATCGGTAAACATTTTTCCGTTAATCAGATGATCAACAAAGAAGCGGTGAAGCAGCGTCTGAACCGTGACGATCAGGGTATCTCTTTCACGGAGTTCTCTTATAACCTGCTACAGGGGTACGACTTCGCTTGTCTGAATAAACTGCACGGCGTTGCCTTACAGATTGGCGGTTCTGACCAGTGGGGGAACATCACTTCCGGTATCGACCTGACCCGTCGCCTGCACCAGAATCAGGTATTTGGTTTGACCGTTCCGCTGATCACCAAAGCTGACGGCACGAAATTCGGTAAAACCGAAGGCGGCGCTGTCTGGCTGGATCCGAAGAAAACCAGTCCGTACAAATTCTACCAGTTCTGGATTAACACCGCAGATGCCGATGTTTATCGCTTCCTGAAATTCTTCACTTTTATGGACATTGAAGAGATCAATGCCCTGGAAGAAGAAGATAAAAACAGCGGTAAAGCGCCGCGCGCGCAGTATGTACTGGCCGAGCAAGTGACGCGCCTGGTTCATGGTGAAGAGGGGCTGGTCGCGGCGAAACGGATCACTGAATGCCTGTTCAGCGGTTCACTGAGCGCGCTGAGCGAAGCTGACTTTGAGCAGTTGGCGCAGGACGGCGTACCGATGGTTGAAATGGAAAAAGGCGCCGACCTGATGCAGGCGCTGGTAGATGCCGAACTCCAGCCGTCGCGTGGTCAGGCGCGTAAGACTATCGCCTCCAACGCTGTCACTATCAATGGTGAAAAACAATCCGATCCTGAATACATCTTTAACGATGAGGACCGTCTGTTTGGCCGCTATACCTTATTACGTCGCGGCAAAAAGAACTATTGTCTGATTTGCTGGAAATAAGGCATTAAGTAACAGGGAGTGAGAAATCACTCCCTTATTTTTGATGTTCAGGTAAAAAAATGAAGAATATCCTCGCTATCCAGTCCCATGTTGTTTTCGGACATGCGGGCAACAGCGCCGCCGAATTTCCCATGCGCCGTCTTGGCGCGAATGTTTGGCCGCTGAATACCGTTCAGTTTTCTAACCACACGCAATATGGTAAATGGACCGGCTGTGTCATGCCGCCCAGCCATCTGACTGAGATTGTCCAGGGGATTGCGGACATTGGCCAGTTAGCGCACTGCGACGCCGTACTTAGCGGTTACCTGGGATCTGCCGAGCAGGGAGAACACATTCTCGGTATTGTGCGCCAGGTTAAAGCGGCAAATCCGCAGGCAAAATATTTCTGCGATCCCGTGATGGGGCATCCGGAAAAGGGCTGTATCGTGGCGCCTGGCGTCGCAGAGTTCCATGTGCGTTATGCGCTACCCGCCAGCGATATTATCGCGCCTAACCTGATTGAACTGGAAATTCTCAGCAAACATAGCGTGAATAATATGGATGACGCCGTGCAGGCGGCGCGTGAACTGATTGCTCAGGGGCCAGAAATTGTACTGGTAAAACATCTCGCCCGCGCCGGTTACAGTTCAGAACGCTTTGAAATGCTGCTGGTGACAGCGCAGGAAGCCTGGCATATTAGCCGTCCGCTGGTGGATTTCGGCTCACGTCAGCCGGTTGGCGTTGGCGATGTCACCAGTGGTTTATTGCTGGTCAAACTTTTGCAGGGCGCGACGTTGCAGCAGGCGCTGGAGCACGTTACGGCGGCAGTCTATGAGATTATGATCGCCACCAAAACGATGCAGGAGTACGAACTGCAGGTCGTGGCGGCCCAGGACAGGATCGCTAACCCTGAACATTACTTCAGCGCAACGCGGCTGTAATTATTGCTGCTAAAAAGAGGCCGGATGGCGGTACAGCGAGCTATCCGGCAACATGACATTAATTCAGTCCTTCCGCTTTAAGCGCTGCCGCAACGGTCGGTCTTTTTGCGACACGCTGCATATAACTTTCAATATGCGTTAACCCGTCCATATTCAGTTTTACGCCATAGGCCCAACGCAATACGGTAAACAGATAAGCGTCTGCGATGGTAAAACGCTGGCCGCAAATCCACTGGTCGTCTGAAAGCGACTCATCCACATACTGCAATTTCTTTTCCAGACCGGCGCGAACGGCGGGTTTAAGTGTTTCCGGCGTGTCAGGGCGGAACAGCGGGGTAAAGCCTTTATGCAGTTCCGTTGCAATATAGTTGAGCCATTCCAGCGTATGATAGCGAGCAAGACTACTTACCGGCGCCAGAAGCTGGCGGTCGGGAACGCTGTCGGCGAGGTACTGCATAATGGCGACGCCTTCAGTCAACAGTGTGCCGTCATCCAGCAGCAGAACCGGAACCTGTCCTTTAGGGTTGACTGCCAGGTAATCATCACCGTTTTCCAGGCGTTTTTTTGCGAGATCGACGCCATCAAGCGTAAAGTCTTTGCCAATTTCGCGCAGGGTAATATGGGAAGCAAGAGAGCAGGCACCCGGTTTGTAGAACAGTTTCATCGGTAACTCCTTTTTGCTGAGGTTTAAAGTATGGTAGTGCGGGGACGAGCAAAAAAAAAGCCGCTAACGCACAGTTAGCGGCCTGAATGTTGTTTCCCGGAAAATTAAACTGTAGCGGCTTTAGAGCCTTTTTCAGCGGTATCATCGTCTTGGGTCATACGGTTCAGCTTAGGCGCTGTCAGCAGCATCAGGACGGCGATAACGGCGGTTGCTATGCCAATCTGCATAAATACGCGACCATAGACTTCCAGGGACATCAGTGGGTCAGTCACGTCGCTCGGCACAGCCATCAGGTTGGCGACATAACCGCCGATGATGTTAGCGCCTGCCGTTGTCAGGAACCAGCTACCCATGATGAAGCCCATCAGACGCTGCGGAACCAACTGTGCGACCATTGCCAGGCCCAGACCGGAGATCATCAGCTCACCGATACTTTGCAGGCCGTAGCTTGCGATCAGCCAGTTTACGGATACGATGCCGGCATCGTTCGCAAATTTGGCGCCCAGCGGCAGAATCAGGAACGCGCCGGAACACAGCACCATACCAATGGCGAATTTCATCGGCATCGGCAGCGTATCGCCCATCCTGTTATAGATAGCGGCCAGAATCGGGCTGCCGATAATGATCCAGAATGGGTTCAGCGCCTGATACTGTTCCGGTTCGAACGCGATACCGAGAATAGAGTGCTCGACGTTACGAATGGCAAAGAAGTTCAGCGACGTCGGCATCTGGCTGTACAGTACGAAGAAGATAATCGCCTGCAGCATCAAAATAAAGGCGACGATCATTTTACGGCGAGCCGCGCCGTGCATGGAAAACGCTTCTTTACCGAAGATAATGACGATGCCAAGAGCGATTACGCCCAGCACCATACGCGCGATATCCTGGTTGTGCAGCAGCCAGGTGGCGACCGCAATCAGAACGACAATACCCACGATTGTCAGCAGCAGATTACGGAAGTTGATCGGTTCAAAGTCGGGTTTGGAACCGTAGCTTTTCACCCAGCGCTGGCAGAAAGCAAAGTTAACGACGGTTATCAGCATACCGACGACGCTAAGCGCAAACGCGGTGCTCCAGCCATAACGCGCCGCCAGCCACGGCGTCGCCAGCATAGAGAAGAAGGAGCCGATGTTGACGGACATATAATACATCGTAAATGCGCCGTCGAGACGCGGATCGTCCTTCGCGTAACAGGTAGACAGCAGGGAAGACGGGTTAGCTTTAAACAGACCGTTACCCACAGCGATAGCCGCCATGCCCATATAGACGATGCCAGCGTCATGACCAGACCATGCGACCAGCGCATAACCGATAGCCAGCACCACGGCACCCAGCATAATAACGCGTTTGGTGCCCAGAATTTTATCACCTAACCAACCGCCAATGGCGACCAGGCCGTACACCAGCGCACTGAAGGAAGAGAAAAGGGTGATGGAATCCGCTTCTGACATACCCAGTTGTTTTACCAGGTAGACGGCCATAATGCCTTGCAGGCCGTAATAACCAAAACGCTCCCATAACTCTATCGAGAAGATGAGATAGAACGCCTTCGGTTGTTTGAAAGCGTTCAAACTGACGCTTTCAGTTGGTTTTTTGTTTGCAGTAGACACTTTTACCTCTTTTTTACGCCCCGTATTAACAGGGATTGTCTGGCGCGTGATGAGTCAGACTCATCCGTCCGATTGTTATATTGGAGGGGAAACGGCAGGTAATGTTCACTATCTTTCCTCTCCAGACAAGAGCTTTGTAATAATCTGTTACATATAACTCTTCTGGTTGAATCGTCCGATGTCAGAAATGTTATCCAGCGTTAAATTTCTTCATTTGAAGAATGGCAGATTTTTACACTGCAAAAAGGCCATTAGTTTGGGTGAAAGGCGATATCTTCTGCTATTTAAGGTGAAAAGCAGTGATATAGGCCATTATCTGAAAAAATGGCAGAGTAATGTTTTGTAGTGAAAACGGGGCGTCAGTCTATCCGGTTGTAAATGTAACCTTAGATGTCATTAAATTTCACATGAAGTTATCAAAGTGATCCTGATCACGGATAGATAGAATTTTTTGCGATTAAAAAAATGATTAACCTGACGTGGAGTAAAAACGAAAGCACATTACATCAGAAAAAGGACAGAGACTGGAATGATTGATGGCTAAAATAGATCCAGGCCGAAGGTGGGAGCGCGCTGGCGTGACGGACGCACTCCGACCATATCAAATATCGACTTTTTCTTTGTATTCGCAAAGATCTTCAATGAGGCAGGAGCCGCAGCGGGGTTTTCGGGCGATACAGGTATAGCGGCCATGCAAAATTAACCAGTGATGGCAGTCCACTTTGAACTCATTCGGCACCACTTTCAGCAACTTCTCTTCTACCTGCTCGACATTTTTACCCGGCGCGAACTGTGTTCGGTTGCATACACGAAATATATGCGTATCAACGGCGATGGTCGGCCAGCCGAAGGCGGTATTTAGTACTACGTTAGCGGTTTTACGCCCCACGCCGGGAAGCGCTTCCAGCGCCGCCCGATCCTCCGGCACTTCGCCATTATGCTTGTCCAGTAAAATACGGCAGGTCTTAATCACGTTTTCCGCTTTACTGTTAAATAAACCGATGGTTTTGATATAGGATTTCACGCCTTCTACGCCCAGTTCCAGCATCGCGGCTGGCGTATTGGCGACCGGGTAAAGTTTGGCGGTAGCCTTGTTCACGCTGACGTCGGTTGCCTGCGCGGAAAGCAACACGGCAATCAGCAACTCAAACGGCGACGTGAAATTGAGTTCCGTTGTGGGGTGCGGATTGTTGTCGCGCAGGCGCGTCAGAATTTCCAGCCTTTTTGCTTTGTTCATCAGACTTTCCCTGTTTCACCTGCCGGAACAGCGGAAGGCGCGGTTTCGGCGCGGTGTTTCTTCATTTTTTCATCAATAAGATATTTTACCGCCAGCATGAGCCCCAGGCCGATAAACGCGCCTGGCGGCAGCATCGCCAGCAGGAAAGGCGAGTCGGTGTGAAATATCTCGACCCGTAATACTTTTGCCCAGCCTCCCAGCAGGCTATCCGCGCCATCGAAAAGCGTACCATTCCCGAGGATCTCGCGCAGCGAACCCAGCACGAACATCGCGCCTGTCGCGCCCATGCCGATGGAAAAACCGTCCAACGCGGAAAGCCACGGTCCTTTTTTCGCGGCAAACGCTTCGGCGCGACCAACAACAATGCAGTTCGTTACAATCAGAGGAATAAAAATCCCTAAAGACTGATACAAACCGAACGCATACGCATTGATCAGCATCTGTACTGCGCTTACCACCGAGGCAATGATCATGACGTAAATCGGGATACGGATTTCTGCCGGCGTCCAGCGACGTAGTGCGGACACCGTAAGGTTGGTCAGCGTTAATACCAGCGTTGTGGCCAGACCCAGCCCCAGAGCGTTGGTTGCCGTAGACGTCACCGCCAGTAAAGGGCACAGGCCAAGTAGCTGCACCAGAGCAGAGTTATTTTTCCATAACCCCTGAACAACAATGTCTTTTATTTCGCTCATGGTTATTCTCCACAGGCGGTTAAATGGGGGAGCTGAGCGGGCAGTGATTCGGCGTACAGCCCGGCGCGTTTAACCGCATTCACCACGGCGCGCGGCGTTATTGTCGCCCCGGTAAATTGATCAAAATCACCGCCATCCTTTTTCACCGCCCAGTGCGTATCATTTTCACCGCTGATGGTTTTACCGCTAAAGTGGGTAATCCAGTCAGACAAACGGCGCTCAATTTTATCACCTAACCCTGGCGTCTCATGATGTTCCGTCACACGCGTCCCCAGGACGGTACCGTTGAAATCTGCGCCAACAATAAGCTGGATAGCGCCGGAATAGCCATCTGGCGCGGTGGCCTCAATGATGGCCGCTACGGGTTTATCATCCTTGCGAGCGATAAAAACACGGTGTGTGCCTTTGCCGAGGGCGGGCGCATCGACCAGATAACAACTCTCTTGCAGATTATTATTGTAACGATCTGGCGGCAATACCTGATCAAACAAGGCATGTTGTTGTTGCAGCGCTTGTTCGTGGATGGTTGATTTTGTCATCTGATTAATCACCGCGGTCAATCCCGTAGAGCCTGCGGCAAAAAGCGCCAGCGTAATACCGTGTTTACGAATCGTTTTCAGCATGGTTTATCCTTTGCGATGTCCATAGACGCGGGGGCGCGTGTAGTAGTCGATCAGAGGAACCGTGATATTCGCCAACAGGACAGCAAAAGCAACGCCGTCCGGGTAGCCGCCGAAGCTACGAATCAGCCACACTAATACCCCAGCCAGCGCGCCGAAAATTAAACGTCCACGGTTGGTCGTGGAGGCGGTAACCGGATCCGTCAAGATAAAAAATGCGCCCAGCATGGTGGCGCCTGACAGCAGATGAAGCTGCGGCGAGGCCAGCGTAGCGGGCGAGAAAAGCCAACCTAACGCGGCGCATAGCGCCAGCGTCAGCAGAAAACTGACCGGGATATGCCAGCGGATGGCTTTTTGCCACAGCAGGAATACGCCGCCGACAAGCCAGGCGAGGTTAACCCACTGCCAGCCCACGCCAGCCAGCGCACCGCTGTATATCGGGTACTGCATGATTTGCTCAACGGAGTGCCCGGCGCGCAAGGACGTTTTAAAAGTATCCAGCGGCGTCGCCTGGCTGATACCGTCAATACCGATACGTAGCAGCGTCATATCGCCGCCGCTGGCGGTATGCCCGGTAAAAATCATCCGCAACGTGTCCAGCATATCGGGCGTTGTTGCGGCTATTTCATAAGGCGGCAACCAGCTTGTCATTTGCACCGGAAAGGAAATTAATAGCACCACGTAACCGATCATGGCCGGATTAAAGGGGTTTTGTCCCAGCCCGCCATATAACTGTTTAGCGATAATAATGGCGAATCCGGTTCCCAGCACGACCATCCACCAGGGCGCAAGCGGAGGGATGCTGACCGCCAGCAAAAGCCCCGTCAATAACGCGGAATAATCCTGCAGGTGACTGGCGACCGATTGTTTGCGCAGCCTGAGGACAATGGCTTCTGCGACGAGCGCCGTGATAGCAGCCAGAACGATCTGGAAAAGCGTTCCCCAACCAAAAAACCACGTCTGCGCGGCAATCCCCGGCAGAGCGGCGATTAATACCAGCAACATGATTCGCGATGTCTGGCGCTGG
Source organism: Salmonella sp. 32020114201800008SM (assembly GCF_017572025.1). Classification (NCBI taxonomy): domain Bacteria; kingdom Pseudomonadati; phylum Pseudomonadota; class Gammaproteobacteria; order Enterobacterales; family Enterobacteriaceae; genus Salmonella; species Salmonella sp. 32020114201800008SM. The sequence goes on from NZ_JAGEQM010000001.1 coordinate 385,521, forward strand.
TTATGGGTATAAGGCGAGCTTGCGATTCTGAATACCATTTAATCCTCGTTAACAACCTGCTGCTGTGCTGCTTTTTTTGCCTGAACGCGGGCGATAGCCGCAGCAACCGCGGCTTTACGCGGGTCGGCCGGTTCGGCAGGTTCGCTTCCGGCCTGCTGCTCCTGTTTACGAGCTTTGGCGCGGGCGATGGCCGCTTCCACCGCGGCTTTACGCGGATCGACCGGTTCGGCAGGTTCGCTTCCGGCCTGCTGCTCCTGCTTACGGGCTTTGGCGCGGGCGATAGCCGCTTCCACCGCGGCTTTGCGCGGATCGACCGCTTCGGCAGGTTCGCCTCCGGCCTGCTGCTCCTGCTTGCGGGCTTTGGCGCGGGCGATAGCCGCTTCCACCGCGGCTTTGCGCGGGTCGACCGCTTCGGCAGGTTCGCTTCCGGCCTGCTGCTCCTGTTTGCGGGCTTTGGCGCGGGCGATGGCCGCCTCCACCGCGGCTTTGCGCGGATCGACCGGTTCGGCAGGTTCGCTTCCGGCCTGCTGCTCCTGTTTGCGGGCTTTGGCGCGGGCGATGGCCGCTTCCACCGCGGCTTTACGCGGATCGCCGCCGGATATCGCGCTGTCAGCCACCGGATGAGCGGCTTGTTTAGCGCGCGCTTGCGCTTTACGCGCTTCACGGGCCGCGATGACGGCGCTATTGTCTGGCAGACTACCCGCCTGAATAACCACCGGTTGCGTGGCCTGCGCCTGTTTCTCTTTTACCCGCGCCAGCGCAGCGGCAATGGCATCCTGATCTTTTGCCGCTGGTTGTACCGCTGCGCTCTTATGACGTGCAAGGCGGGCGGCTTTTTCGCGCTCCAGTCTTGCCTGACGAGCCTCAAAACGTGCTTTGGCTTCGGCGGCGCGTTTTTCTTCAAGCCTGATCGCATTAATCTCCGCTTTTTCCTGACGGAAATATTGGACGAGCGGAATATTACTCGGGCAGACCCAGGCGCAGGCGCCGCATTCTATACAATCAGCAATATGGTGAGCGGTAGCCTTGTCATGCTGCTGCCCTTTGCTGAACCAATAAAGCTGCTGCGGTAAAAGGTCGGCAGGGCAAGCGTCAGCGCAAGCGCTGCAACGAATACAGCTTTTCTCTTCCTGAGGCGCTCCCATTTCAGTCACGGATGGCGCCAGCAGGCAGTTGGTGATTTTTACGACCGGTACGTCAAGCCAGGGAAGGGTGAATCCCATCAACGGGCCGCCCATGATGACCATCTGGTCAGCGGAAGGGCAGAACCCGGCATCGTTAAGCAAATGACGAACGGGAGTGCCGAGCCGCGCCCAGACGTTACCCGGACGGCTTACCGCTTCACCCGTTAAGGTGACAACGCGTTCTGTGATCGGTTCGCCGTCAATCACGGCGCGTTTAACGGCATAAGCCGTACCGACGTTTTGCATCAGCACGCCAATATCAGAGGAGCGCCCGCCGTGGGGAACCTGTTTTCCCGTCAGTATTTGGGTGAGCTGTTTTGCGCCGCCGGAAGGGTATTTGGTTGGGATCACACGTAACGAAATATCGTGGGTGTCAGCCAGTACGGCGCGCAGCATGGAAATAGCCTGCGGTTTGTTATCTTCAATGCCGATTAATACCTCACGCGGTTGCAGAATATGCGCCAGGATGCGAATACCTTCCACAATCTGCGCGGCGCAGTCCTGCATCAAACGATCGTCCGCCGTAATGTAAGGTTCGCACTCTGCGGCATTGATAATAAGCGTGGTGATTTTATCGCCGCCGCCCTGCAATTTAACGCCGGTGGGAAACCCTGCGCCGCCAAGCCCGGCAACGCCATACTGATGAATGCGTTCAATGAGCGCTTCACGGCTGTGGGCGCGGTAATCAGACCAGCCCTCGCGTTCAATCCAGCGGTCTTCGCCGTCGGCATCAATGATGACGCTTAACTCCGCCAGCGCCGAAGGATGCGCCGTCGAGTGGGGGGCAATAGCGATAACCGTCCCGGAGGTGGGCGCGTGTACCGGCAGCATTCTCCCACGTCCACGGGTAAGCGCCTGGCCGCGTAGCACGCGATCGCCGACGCTAACGCACAGCTCGCCCTCAGCGCCAATGTGCTGTTTTAAGGGGATAACGAAGCGCGGCGCTAAAGGCACCTGGCGCAGCGGCGTGCCGTTTGACTGGGTCTTCATTTCGGGCGGATGAATACCACCGTCGAAATCCCAGATTTTATCTTTTCTGAAAGCGGAAAATAGTTTAAGCATGTTGTTCCACGGGAATGATGCGAACGGGAATGGTGTTCAAATCCCATTTCCAACTGTCGGGCGTCTCATTCACCGGACGTAATTCGATGCAGTGCGTCGGACACGGATCGACGCACAGATTACAGCCAGTACAGAGATCGCTCATGACCGTGTGCATGGCGCGCGTTGCGCCAACGATGGCGTCAACCGGGCAGGCCTGAATGCATTTTGTGCAGCCAATGCAGTTATTTTCATCAATAACTGCCAGCATACGTATTGGCGCGGCCTGCTGTTCTTCACCATCGCATGGTTGCGGCTCTACGTTTAGCAACTCTGCCATTTTCAGCATGACGGCTTCGCCGCCGGGCGCGCAACGATTGATTTTCTCGCCCTGGAGACCCACGGCTTCGGCGTAGGGGCGACAGCCGGGATAGCCGCACTGACCACACTGACTCTGCGGCAAAATCGCATCGATTTTTTCAACAACCGGATCATCTTCAACCGCGAATCGGCGGGAGGCATAACCCAGAATGGCGCCGAACACCAGACCCAGAAGGGTCAGGGCGCCAACGGCAATCCAGATAGTATTCATTACAACTTCACCAAACCACTAAAGCCCATAAAGGCCAAAGACATTAATCCTGCGGTAATCAATGCTATCGCGTTACCACGAAAAGGGGCGGGCACATCCGCCACGGCAAGGCGTTCGCGGATGGCGGCAAACAGAACCATCACTAATGAAAAGCCGACGGCGGCGGAAAATCCGTACAGCGCCGACTGAAGAAAGTGATGACCGAGATTAATATTCAGTAACGCTACGCCCAGAACCGCACAGTTAGTGGTAATCAGTGGTAAGAAGATGCCTAACAAGCGGTATAACGCCGGGCTGGTTTTCCGCACAACCATTTCGGTAAATTGCACGACCACAGCAATGACGAGGATAAAGGCCAGCGTCCGCAGATAAATCAGATCCAGCGGAATAAGTATCCAGGTGTCGATAAGCCAGGCGCATATCGACGCCAGCGTCATGACAAAGGTCGTCGCGAGGCCCATCCCCATGGCGGTTTCCAGTTTTTTGGATACGCCCATAAAGGGACAAAGGCCCAGGAATTTGACCAGTACAAAGTTATTGACCAGTACAGTTCCGACAAAGAGCAGCAGGTAATCAGTCATGTTTCGGCCTGAAATAAAAAAGCCGCCTATTATCTGTCAAACTACCACAGGCGACAACAGGTTAACTGTAGGGTTATTACGGATTAACAAACGTTGTTTTAACGCGCGCTGAACGTTTGAGATAAGGCACAATGAGCGCCGTCGCCAACAGTGGGAAGAGTAACTGACGCACGGCAAAGGCATCTGAGACGGGCGAAAAGGCAAATGCTTTAACCGCCAGTAACACCGACACCAGCAGCCAGATAATGTAATGCTTCGGCACGCAGCGTCTGCGCTTGAAGAATGCGATCGTCAACCACAGGGTATAGTACCACATGGCGATAGCGGTAATAAATGAAATGCCCCATAGCAGTAAATTACCGGTTTCCTGTCCGCTAAGCGTCTTGAACGTTTGCGGTGTGGCAAGCGCCATAACGTAGAGTAATAACGCCAGCGAGGCGCTCAACAACGCGACTAACAGCCAGGCTAACGGGCCAAGAAGCCAGCCTCCAATTCGTTGTGGCGGTGTTGTAGTCATATCTTCTCCGGGGTTACGCGCATTAACGGTCATGCCGCTCATTTTGGGGCAAATATTATAAGGTTTTTGATGTTAAACGCTACTTTCTTTATTGCACATAGCGCCAGACGGATTGCGGAACCTGACCTACATCAAACAGGCGTCCTCCGGAAACCAGTTCGGCACGGCGGTGATCTGCAGCGCGATACATATTAACAATGTCCATGTCATCAGTAAGGGTATAGTTAAGGTGGTCGAACAGTTTTTCCAGACTTTCGAGCGAACTAATTTTGCGGAATTTTAATAGATAATCCTGAACAGTCATATAAAGTTGATCCATATTAAATATAATGCCAACGGAGTAGTCACTGATAAAAAATAAACAAAACCGCACCAGTGAGAGGTCAGGGGTGCAGGTAAAAAGGGAATATTCTTACCGGTAAAGAGTCAGGCGCCACATGGCGCCTGGGGCGAAAGGTTAACGCGCTTTCCTACAACAGGCAATAAACGTCAGACCAGATAGGACATATTTCGTTTTTTTTGCCGGTTTTTGACTTTTCTTTGCACCCCCCGGGGCGCCGCTTACCGTGCCACGCGAAAATGCCTTTACATTATCTGACGCTTACTTCTTCTGAACGGAAGCCGTGGGCTCTGGTGGTTGGTAATTGTCAATATGGTTGGCAATACCTAAAAGAATGACTGAGATAACGAGAACTATCCACCCAGTTAATTCAATAAGACGATTCATTATTGACGACATTTGCTTTGATTTATCCATAAACACAGGGGGTAAATGTTACTTTCCTGGCGAACGGTCGGCAAGAGGGAGGGAAACGTTTTCAGCCTCTGTTCTGTAACAAGTTAATCATTTGATGCTACGTTGATGGTCAGGACGCTATTGCGGCTAATCGCACGATGGTGTGGAATAGCGATATCTAAAACCGGAGGCAGTGAGATGAATGATAAAATCCGCGTTGGGTTAATCGGTTATGGCTACGCCAGTAAAACCTTTCATGCGCCCTTAATTATGGGAACGCCAGGGCTAGAGCTTGCGGCGGTATCCAGCAGCGATGAAACAAAAGTGAAAGCAGATTGGCCGGCGGTTTCCGTGGTCTCTGAGCCCCGACATTTATTTAACGATCCGCATATCGACCTGATCGTGATCCCGACGCCCAACGATACCCATTTCCCGCTGGCGAAAGCTGCGCTGGAAGCCGGTAAGCATGTGGTGGTTGATAAACCCTTTACCGTGACACTGTCACAGGCGCGAGAATTGGATGCGCTTGCGCGGAGCACTGGCCGGGTACTTTCCGTCTTCCACAACCGACGCTGGGACAGCGATTTTTTGACGCTGAAAGCCTTGCTGGCGGATGGCGTGCTCGGCGAGGTGTCCTTGTTTGAATCCCACTTTGATCGCTTCCGTCCCCAGGTGCGCGACCGCTGGCGCGAGCAAGGCGGGCCGGGAAGTGGTATCTGGTACGATCTGGCGCCGCACTTGTTGGATCAGGCAATTCAACTTTTTGGCCTGCCGGTCAGCATGACGGTGGATTTAGCGCAACTGCGTCCGGGCGCGCAATCTACAGATTATTTCCACGCGATTTTATCCTACCCCCAGCGCCGCGTGATTTTGCACGGTACGATGCTGGCCGCGGCGGAATCCGCGCGATACATCGTTCATGGTTCGCGCGGTAGCTATGTAAAATATGGCCTCGATCCTCAGGAAGAACGGTTAAAAAACGGCGAGCGTTTACCGCAGGAAGACTGGGGATACGACATGCGTGACGGCGTATTGACTCTGGTTGAGGGAGAGACGCGCAAAGAAGAGAACTGGCTTACGTTGCCGGGTAACTATCCGGCATATTATGCCGCCATCCGCGATGCGTTAAACGGTAACGGTGAAAATCCCGTGCCGGCAAGCCAGGCGATTCAAATTATGGAGTTGATTGAACTGGGCATGGAATCGGCAAAACATCGCGCGACGCTGTGTCTTGCCTGAGATGTCGCATTTCTCCGCCTGGGATAGCATTAAATCGCAGGCGGAGAGAGGGCGTTAGCATCAATAAAGCAATTTTACGCCGCGGCCACTTTTTCGCGCAGCGCACGTTTTTCGCCATCGTTCAAAAAGGCGATTTCCAGACCGTTAATCTGCGCCTGGCGAATCTGTTCGCGGCTCAATCCTGCCGCTGGCGCGGCAACGTGATATTCATGGATAATATCTACGCCCTGAACAGCCGGATCGTCCGTATTAAGACTGGCGAGAACGCCATGTTCAAGGAAGGTTTTGAGCGGATGATCTGCCAGCGATGCGACGGTACTGGTCTGAATATTCGAGGTCAGACAGGATTCAATACCGATACGCTGTTGTACAAGAAAATCCATTAACGCGCGATCTTCGACTGCTTTTACGCCATGTCCGATACGCTCGGCCCCCAGTTCGCGAATCGCCTGCCAGATACTTTCCGGCCCTGCGGCTTCGCCAGCGTGAACGGTAATATGCCAGCCCGCATCGCGCGCCCGATTAAAGTGCGACAAAAACAGACTGCCGGGAAAGCCCAGCTCATCACCGGCTAAATCCAGCGCGGTGATGTTCTCTCTGTGCGCCAGCAGCGCATCAAGCTCCTGTAAACATGCCGCCTCGCCGAAGGTACGGCTCATAATGCCAATGAGTCGCGCCTCGACGCCAAACGTGTTACAGCCGTCGCGTACGCCGTCGATAACGGCTTCAACCACGCCTGCTATCGGTAACTGATGCGCCATCGCCATATAGCCGGGCGAAAAGCGAAGCTCGACGTAATGCAGGCCGTTACGTGCGGCATCTTCAATATTTTCAAAGGCCACACGGCGGCAGGCGTCAAGCGATGCCAGGACTTTTACCCCCCAATCGAGCTTAGTGAGAAAGCTTACTAAATCGGGTTCGGTTGAGGTGACCTGGACATGCGGAATCAGCGTTTCCAGCGTTTGGGCGGGAAGGGCGATGTTGAACTGCCGACCAAGATCCAGAATTGTTTGGGCGCGAATGTTGCCATCAAGGTGGCGGTGGATGTCAGTCAAAGGAAGCGTAATATCAATCATGGGCGCACTCAATTTTTAATAAAAGTGCGCACCATTATACTACAGATTGATAATGCTCTGGAAATTTTGCAAAAACGGAGTCATTACGTTGCAACTTCGCGAGAGCGCGGGAGAAATTTTGTATCATTCTCTTTAACGCGCCCCCGGTCAGCTCACGGGGGCGTCTCTGTTATCGCCTCTCAGGATAAAGGGTCAACCCCCCGCCTGTAGACAGTATCAGCGAACGGTGCGGTGGCAAAATCCATATCCGAGATCGTAAAGGGGAGCAGATCGGCTTCGCCAAAACGATCGGCGACATAATCCCACTACGTACACCATGTCCCGCGTCGGTCAACTTCCTGTGAAAAATCGAACATATCCCTTCCTTATGCCTGAACGGTATTCATCAGGCCAACCATTTCATCTTTTACCGACTGAACCTGCGGGCCGATAATTACCTGCAAATTATGCTGATTGAGCTGTACGATGCCTGTCGCGTGATTGTCCTTCAATGCCTGGACATCGACAAACGACATATCTTTCACTGACAGGCGTAGGGGGGATGCAGTTGTCCAGACTCACGATGTTTTCCGTGCCGCCTAATGCTCACGACGAGCACCATGTGCGGAGTCAAACGATAGCCGCTCGCCTGGTAACGCAAAAGTAGAGGCTGCGCGTCGTTCGGCGCAGACCGGGTGCAGCGTCGCGACACCCGGCAAGGCGATTATTGTTGAGGCAGCGCCGGAACGTCCGGTACGGAAAGCGCTGGCATTCCAAACAGGCCGACAAAGTCTTCCAACGGCATTTTTTGTCCGTTGAGCGTGATCTGGCCATTGGCGTACTGCAAACTGGAGGCGATAGTATTATCCTTCAGCGTTGTCAGTCGGAACATCTGACCCATTGCGGACAGCCCCTGCACCTGCTGTTTTGCCAGTTTTTCCGCATCATCCTGCTGATAGCCTTCCAGTTTTGCTATCTGCGTCATAAACTCGACCGCCATGTCCATTGGAATTGCCAGTTTCGCATCCAGCGATTTCACGGAGCGGTCGACTTCCTGCGCCAGCGTTTGCGGTTGTGCCGTTGTGGTTGCCGGATCTTTGAGGAACAGCGACAGATTCAGCGTGGTTTCTCCTTTGGCGTTTTTCCAGCTAAGCGGCGCCAGGGTCAGAACCGGATCGCCTTTTAACAGCACGGGGAGAGCGCTAAAGAACGCTTCAGTGACTTTTTGCTGATAAAGCTCAGGATTCTGCGCCACGTCCGGCTGATTCAGCAGCGCCTGCGTTTGCGCATGATATTGCTGACTAAACTGGTGCCAGGCTTCGCCGTCGATTTGGCCGACTTTCAGCGTTAATTTACCGCTGCCCAAATCCTGATTCTGCACTTTCAGGCTGTTAAGCGAGTAATCCAACTGGCTGTTAATGGTTTTTCCGTCGTTGACGAGATCGGACTTGCCGGCAATTTCCATCCCTTCCAGCACCGCCATCTCTTTACCCTCAATGGCGATGGACAGTTTATCCAGCGTTAACTTTTGGTCGCCCACACGTTCGCCAAAGCTTGCCAGTTTACTGGTACCGTCGGTTTTCAAATTATTAAAGGTGAGTTGGACCTTCTGATTATATTCGTTAACGGCATCGACCAGGCCGCTCTGCGCTTCGCCTGACAGCGAAACCACATTACCGTCTTTATCGGCGTTAAGCTGGAACTCGCCGCCGCTAAAGGCGACCTTTTCACCGGCATTCTCGTAGTTTAACGGCTTGAGAGAGATATCGGAGCGGGTATCGCCGCCATAACCAATGCGGGTATTGATAACAAAGGGCGCGTCGCCTTTCGCAATATCAAAGAGGGGTTTTGCCGCATCGTTATTCACCAGAGTGGTTTTTACCGACGCCATAGAAGGGATCAGATTGAGCGTTTTGAGCTGGGCGAGCGGGAAGGGGCCATGTGAAACGGACTCGTCCAGCACAATGCTTTGCCCGGGCTTCAACCAGGTATTGTCTGCGCCGGCAACCGGTTTGACAACCAGTTGCAGATGGCTACTGAACACGCCGCGCTGGTAGTTTTGATAACTTAATTCGACACCGGCCTCCGGCGCAGTACGCTTGAGCTGTTCATTGGCCTGAGTCACCATTTCTGCAAGATGGTTCTCCAGCTTTTTCCCCGTATACCAGGCGCCGCCTGTCCAGACGATGCCAAGTGCAATTACTACACCTGCAGCTACCAGTGTTTTTTTCATATCAATTGTCCATAAAAATGAAACCAGGCGGATTAAACCGCCTGGAGGAGTTTTACGTCTGTTATAAGCTTAGCAAGAGTTGTTAAAAAATTCAGTACGTTGCTACAGCTTGTTATAAACACGCGCTAAACGGCCCGTGCCGCTGGCGTAAACCGGAGACTCATCCGCGCCGATAAAGGCCGATTCACCCGGCTTCAGTACCAGACGCTGTTCATCTTTACGTAACACCGCCTCACCCTCAACGCAGAACAGAATCGCGGCGCTGTGTTGGCCGATGCTCGTCTCCTGAAGCGCCAGGTCGTGCAGTGAAAAAGCAAAATCGTCAACCGGAATTGGGAAGTCCAGCTCCGCGCCGCTTTTTACCGGGGCAGTCAGTAACTCGCCAGCAGGCTTAGGTTCGAACTTCACGTTCGCGACCAGCTCAGGGATGTCGATATATTTTGGCGTAAGGCCAGCGCGCAGAACGTTATCGGAGTTTGCCATGACTTCCAGCGCAACGCCCTGCAGATAAGCATGAGGCGTTTCGGCAAACAGGAACATCGCCTCGCCGGGATTCAGTTTGACCACATTCAGCAACAAAGGAGAGAAAAGCCCGCTGTCGTCAGGATAATACTCTGAAATCACGCGGATCGTTTGCCACGGTTCGCCTTGCTGGCTGTTAAGCGCCGCTTTGAGTACGGCTAACGCGCGGGATTTTTCTTCGCCTTGCATATTCAACAGGCTGGCGAAAAGCTGGCTCAGACGTTCAGCATTCGGCGCCTGCAAAAAGTGGGCGATAGCGGAATGCGCGCCGGCGATAGGTTGCAGTAAAGAGACAATGTCAGAAAATTCGCGGAACGCGTTCATCGCCAGGAAAGGCGTCAGGGCAAAAACCAGCTCTGGTTTATGGTTAGGATCTTTATAGTTCCGCTCTGCGGCATCCATGGGGATACCCGCCGCATTTTCTTTCGCGAAACCGATTTCGGAATTGCGCTTATTCGGGTGCACCTGAATAGAGAGCGGCTGCGCGGCGCACAGTACTTTAAACAGAAACGGCAGTTCGCCGAAACGGTTGGCTACCGCTTCGCCCAGCATGGCGGTTTTATTCTTTTCGATGGCGTCACGCAGGGAGACGGTTTCGCCGTTGGCGGTGGTGATTCGCGAGCTGCTTTTGGGATGCGCGCCCATCCAGAGTTCAGCCATTGGCTGCTGCTGCGGATTGGCGATGCCATAAAGTTCCGTTAACGCAGTTTTACTTCCCCAGGCATAGTTTTGCACTGAGTTAATGAGTTTTTGCATTATCAAGCCCTGTTTCAATGTGGAGATCAATGGGAGGTATTAAACCAAGAAACCCGCATGAAGTAACCTCCGGGCGTAAAAAGTCGTACTTGTCTCAGTTTTTGTTAAAAAATTGTGTAGGATAGTGTTACTCGCTTTGAGTCGGGCAATGGAACACCTGCCCAGAGAATAACCATACCGAGCGGTAAGTGAGAGCACAATGTCAAACAAACCCTTCTTTTATCAAGACCCTTTTCCCCTCAAAAAGGACGATACCGAGTACTACTTGTTGACCAGCGAACATGTTTCCGTCGCCGAATTTGAAGGACAAGAGATCCTGAAAGTCGCGCCGGAAGCGCTAACGCTGTTGGCGCGTCAGGCCTTCCACGATGCGTCTTTTATGCTACGTCCCGCGCATCAGCAGCAGGTGGCGGATATTCTGCGCGATCCGCAGGCCAGTGAAAACGACAAATATGTCGCGCTGCAATTCCTGCGAAACTCCGATATCGCGGCCAAGGGCGTGTTGCCCACCTGCCAGGATACCGGTACGGCCATTATTGTCGGCAAAAAAGGCCAACGAGTCTGGACTGGCGGAGGTGATGAAGCGGCGCTGGCTCGCGGCGTATATAATACCTATATCGAAGATAACCTGCGCTATTCACAGAACGCGGCGCTGGATATGTACAAAGAGGTCAATACCGGTACTAACCTGCCGGCGCAGATCGATCTCTACAGCGTCGATGGCGATGAATATAAATTCCTCTGTATCGCTAAAGGCGGCGGATCGGCGAATAAAACCTACCTCTATCAGGAGACAAAAGCGCTTCTGACGCCGGGTAAGCTCAAAAATTATCTCGTCGATAAGATGCGTACGCTGGGCACCGCCGCCTGTCCGCCGTATCACATTGCGTTTGTCATTGGCGGCACCTCGGCGGAAGCGAACCTGAAGACCGTTAAGCTGGCCTCGGCAAAATACTATGATGCGCTACCGACCGAAGGCAATGAACACGGGCAGGCCTTCCGCGATATTGAGCTGGAAAAAGAATTGTTGCTTGAGGCGCAAAATCTTGGCTTAGGCGCGCAGTTCGGCGGCAAGTATTTCGCTCACGATATTCGTGTCATCCGATTGCCGCGCCACGGGGCATCGTGTCCGGTAGGTATGGGCGTGTCCTGCTCCGCGGATCGAAACATTAAAGCGAAGATCAACCGGGACGGGATCTGGATCGAGAAGCTGGAGCGCAATCCCGGTAAATATATTCCAGAGGCGCTGCGCCAGGCGGGAGAGGGCGAGGCGGTGCGCGTTGATCTTAACCGTCCCATGAGCGAGATACTGCAACAACTGTCGCAGTATCCGGTATCAACGCGCCTGTCGCTGAACGGCACGATTATTGTGGGCCGCGACATCGCGCACGCTAAACTGAAAGAACGGATGGACAGAGGCGAAGGTTTGCCGCAGTACATCAAAGATCATCCTATCTATTATGCGGGGCCGGCAAAAACGCCGGAAGGGTATGCCTCCGGGTCGCTTGGGCCGACTACCGCAGGACGAATGGACTCTTATGTTGATCAGCTCCAGTCGCAGGGCGGCAGTATGATCATGCTGGCGAAAGGCAACCGCAGCCAGCAGGTGACCGATGCCTGTAAGAAACATGGCGGCTTCTACCTGGGCAGTATCGGCGGCCCGGCAGCCGTTCTGGCGCAGGGCAGTATCAAGCGCCTGGAGTGCGTGGAATATCCTGAACTGGGTATGGAGGCTATCTGGAAAATTGAAGTGGAGGATTTTCCGGCCTTTATTCTGGTGGATGATAAAGGCAACGATTTCTTCCAGCAGATTCAGTCATCGCAGTGCGCACGCTGCGTTAAGTAATGTCGCCGCCCTGCGGGGCGGTAACATGATTCGCTATTTTGCCGGAGAACGGCGCAAGCGCCTTATCCGGTCTACACCGTTGTGTTGTTATCGTTAATACTCATAAGACCGCAAACATGTGAGCAATGTCGACACATGATCTCATCAACTTGAGTAAGGAGCAGGTAATGGTAACGGTACGCCGCGAGAAAGATTCAATGGGCGCGATTGAAGTCCCGGCAGATAAACTGTGGGGGGCGCAGACTCAACGTTCGCTGGAGCATTTTCGGATTTCCACGGAGAAAATGCCCGTCTCGCTCATTCACGCTCTGGCGTTGACCAAGCGCGCCGCTGCGAAGGTCAACCAGGACTTAGGGTTGTTGGCGGCGGAAAAAGCCAGCGCGATTATCCAGGCGGCTGATGAAGTGCTGGCGGGAAAACATGCTGATGAGTTTCCGCTGGCGATTTGGCAGACCGGGTCCGGTACGCAAAGCAACATGAATATGAATGAGGTGTTAGCGAACCGCGCCAGTGAAATTTTGGGCGGCGTTCGCGGTATGGAACGCAAGGTGCATCCCAATGATGACGTCAATAAGAGTCAAAGCTCAAACGATGTGTTCCCAACCGCCATGCACGTGGCGGCGTTACTGGCGTTACGCGAACACCTCATCCCGCAATTATCTGCATTAACGGATACGCTTCGCGATAAATCCCACGCTTTCGCCGATATTGTCAAAATTGGCCGTACTCACCTGCAGGACGCGACGCCGCTCACCTTAGGCCAGGAGATTTCCGGTTGGGTAGCTATGCTGGAACATAACCTCAGGCACATTGAGCACAGTTTACCGCACGTCGCGGAACTGGCGCTCGGCGGAACCGCAGTAGGGACAGGGCTTAATACCCACCCGGAATATGCCCGGCGCGTGGCCGAGGAACTGGCGACGATTACCGCAGCGCCGTTTGTTACCGCCCCGAATAAATTCGAAGCGCTGGCGACCTGTGACGCGTTGGTACAGGCGCATGGCGCATTAAAAGGACTGGCGGCCTCGCTGATGAAAATCGCCAACGATGTTCGCTGGCTGGCGTCCGGCCCGCGCTGCGGCATTGGCGAGATTGCCATCCCGGAAAATGAGCCAGGCAGTTCCATTATGCCTGGTAAAGTGAACCCGACCCAGTGTGAAGCGGTAACGATGCTATGTTGCCAGGTGATGGGTAACGATGTGGCCATCAATATGGGGGGCGCATCGGGCAACTTTGAGCTCAACGTCTATCGTCCGATGGTTATCCATAATTTTCTGCAAACGGTGCGCCTGCTGGCCGATGGCATGGCGAGCTTCAATCAACACTGTGCGTCAGGAATCGAGCCAAACCGCGAGCGTATTACGCAGTTGCTGAATGAGTCGCTGATGCTGGTCACTGCGCTCAATACGCACATCGGTTACGATAAAGCGGCGGAGATTGCGAAGAAGGCGCATAAAGAAGGGCTGACGCTCAAAGCCTCAGCCGTGGCATTAGGATACCTTAGCGACGAGGAGTTCGACGCCTGGGTACGTCCGGAGTTGATGGTTGGCAGTATGACGCCGGGACGTTAATCCGCCACATACAGGTGCAGTCGCGGAATAATCAGTCGCAGCGGCTGCGCCTGTGGTTTAAAACGGTGCTGAATATTGTCGGCGTCATAGTTTTCCAGCCCGCCAATATCCGGCACGCCAGCGCCGTTGTCCGTGTTGATTAACGCGATAATCGGCGTGGGACAGGCGTGTTGCACCTGTTTCTGCTGGCCCTTATACCAGATGCGGGCGATCGGCTGTACTTTAACCGGACGCTTAATCTTGAGTCGGGCCTGCTGCGGTAAGGCAGCGATATCCTGATATTCCCGTTCCAGCTTGAATTGCCATTGTTCGCGCGTCCACGGCGGGACGCTGCGCGGCGACGCGAGGCTTTTTTTCAACTGGCTCAGAACCTCATCCCGGCTTAAATTTTTAATAATATGTTTATTTGCCCAGCCGAAACGTATGGTGGCGGGGTTATTGATAAGCGTCAGCGTGCGGTAAGCGTTCAGAGTAATTAAGCCGGGTAGATGCCGATGCACCCACTCAAAACGTGCCGCTGAGGGAAGACCGGACTCTACCGTAACCATCTGCTCGAAGGTGGTTTTCAACTGGTTAATGCGCTGTACCTGATTTTCCAGATCTAGCTGTGTCGCATTATCCACTTGATAGCATAAAACGCCAGGCAGGCGGACGGCGGCTTTACTGCTGCGATTTTCGGACTGCTGTTGAATAAACAAATGGCGATAGTGACATAGCGCCAGCGTTTCGGCCTCTTTCCCCAGATGTTGCGTTACCTCGATAGTATCCAGCGGCGCATGTTCCGCCTCTTTGGTCACCTGCGGCAGTGAAAAGACACGGGCGATAAGTAGCGAATGCTGCTGTAGATTATCCGTCAGCGCCGCCAGGTGTTGTTCTATCTGGCGAAAAGTGCCATTCAGGCGTTCAACGAGATCGTAGCGGGACATGGTATCACTCACTTTAGTTACAACATACTATCTGTATAGCACAGTTCCCGCCGCTCAACCAGCGTGCAAAATACGTCAGGCAGCGGTCACGTTGGGCATCGCGTGCCAGACCGGCCAGTGAAAGCTAAATTTTGCGCCGCCCAGTTCGCTCTCGTCACAGACGACGCTACCGCCCATCGCCAGGGCGATAGAGTGTACGATGGCGAGTCCAAGCCCGCAGCCGCCTGTCGCCCGGTCTCTACTGGGGTCGAGTCTGACAAAAGGTTCAAATATGCGCTCACGCGCATCCGCTTCAATGCCGGGGCCGTCATCTTCAACTATCAGCGTTGCCTGACTGCCGTCGAGTAACAGGCTGACTTGAACGGTGGTACGACTGTAGCGCAACGCATTATTCAGCAGGTTATCCAGCACTCGCGACATTAACCGCATATCAAGCGCGCCATAATCGCCGATTACACATGTGACAAGGTTTACGGCGCGTTCCGGGGTCACGCTTTGCACATCCTGCAAATGCGCGAGCAACCAGGCGGGGAGGTCGGGTTCGGTCAACATCAGTTCATTTTGCGGTCGGTCAAGGCGCGCATAGGTGAGCAGTTCTTCAATCAGCGCTTCCAGTTGACCAATATCGCGATTGAGCGCCTGTGATTCCGGCGGTGTCAGATTTTCACTCATTTCAAGCCGATAGCGTAAACGTACCAGCGGCGTGCGAAGCTCATGGGCGATACCGTCAATCAGCTGTTTTTTACTGGCGATCAGGGCATTAATGTTATCCGCCATCTGGTTGAACGCGACGCCCAGACGTTCGAAACTGGAACCATTATCGAAATGCAGGCGTTCAGTCAAATGACCCTCGCCAAAGCGCTGCGCGGCGGATTCGAGCCTGAGCATTTCTTGCCAGTGCGGGCGCATCCAGATAAACACAGGAAAGGCGAGAGAAAAGGCAATGAGCGCCATTAAGGCGATATCCAGTAGTCGCATTTGATGCAGGAAATAGAGATAGGGAACCGGGCCAACCGCCAGGACGTAATGGCTGCGCGGGATACGTTGAATAAAGGTGTATTGATCGTCAAGCGCGACAATATCGCCTTCACGCAGTCGCTGCGAGGTGGCGGCATCAAGCTTATAGTGATTTAACGGTTCAACGCGTAAATCGAAAGAGAGGTTCAGGTCCATCTCTTTTAACGTTTTCCCCCATTCACGCGGCGGAATTTCCCGCAGTTCGCTGCGCATCAGATAGAGCGAACTTTTCATCAGATCGTCGAGCGATTGCCTGCCCGCGCGTTCGGCGGTGAATTTGTACACCAGTCCGACCAATAAGGTCATGACCAGAAAACAGACGAACAGCAAAAGGTAAAACTGCACAAACAGCTTTTTCATCAACGCCCACCGGATCTCAATACATTAACTCTATCGCGGCGCTGGCGGAAAAGATTTCCCGTCAGCGCCGCTGGTGGGTTATAAAAGCAGGCTTTGCGTCAACTGACAACCTCATTGTCCGGCGTTAAGGTCCGGACTTTCGTGAACAATGCGTCCATCGACAAGTGTCAAAACAGCGCGAATGGTATCAATTCTGTCTTCCGGCATCGTCATAAATGGCTGATTGAGTACCGCCAGATCGGCCTGTTTTCCGACGCTAAGCTGGCCCCGGTGTTGTTCGGCAAAGGCGAGCCAGGCGGCATGACGTGTATATAACGCTAGCGCTTCCAGACGCGTGAGCCGCTCGCTGGCGGGTTTACGCACGGAACCGCCTGACGCTATACCGGTGATATGATATTCGATAGCGTGCCAGACACCGGCAATGCCAATACGCGTCGAATCGGTACCGCCAGCCACGACAAGCCCTTTATCCAGCGCCAGTCGAACCGGCGGCGAATTGTCCGTCGCGCCGGGTGGATTGGCGTCACGGATGGCAAGCCCCTCAAAGTAAGGCCCCATTTGCACAGTGTATGCCAGACCCAGCTTACGCATTCGCTCAAGCGTCTGTGGCGAACCGGTATTCAGATGCGCAATAGACCAACGGAGAGGGCGCAGATCGTACTGCTGCGCTACCTGCTCAAAAATCGTCAATATCGTGTCGGCGCTGTCATCGGTATAGGCATGGATCTCAAGCGGTATTCCCCGTTTTGCCGCAAACGTCGCGACCTGGCGAAGCGCGGTTTTGTCCTGCTCTGAGGAAGAAAACCCTGGGGCCATCCGCACGCCGTCATTCATTCCGGCCACCAGGCTTTCCCCCAGACCAAGAAAAGCCAGTTGCCCGTCATCGGCACGCGCCGGGCGAAAGGCCATCAGGTTGCTGAACCACTGCGCTTCATGACCTTTCGCTTCTGGCTGTACCGGAATGCGATACCCCACGCGCAGCGGTAAATCCCCCTGGTTTCGCATTGCAAATAAAGGCTCATAAGCGGCGGCAGGCCCGGCAGAGGGGTCAATGATGCCGGTCACGCCGCGAGCGTTCATATCAGCGAAAAATTGCCGCAGACCACCCTCGCGATCGGCGTTACGACTTATGCTGGCAAAAAGCTGATTGAACGCGGCGATGTCACCAAATAATTTCCCCGTGGCGCTACCTTTTGCGTCGCGCTCTACGCGGATTCCCGCTAAATCAGGAGGAGGGGTGTCGTTAAGACCAAGTACGTCTATACCGCGCTGATTCACTAACGCATAGTCGTAAAGATACTGAATATAAGCCGGATGATCGGGAAGGGCGTGGCTCAATTCGGCTACCGTCGGCGCCCGGTTTTCTGCAAATTGCGCCGGTATCCACGATCCCACTACGGCTACCCATTGATCGTGGGGACGACGGTTAGCGTCGGCGCGTAATTTATCCAGCGCGTCTTTAAGCGAAGGGCTGTCGTACCAGTAGGTTTCGAATGTCCAGGTTTGTCCGCCGCGAATGGCATGAATGTGGGTATCGGTCAGGCCGGGTATCACGGTTTTACCCTGTAAATCGATGGTACGGGTATGGTCGCCGCGCCATTCATTTGTCGCCGTATCATCGCCAATCGCCACAATCCGCGAGCCGGAAATCGCCAGCGCGCTGGCCTGCGGCTGGGCATCATTCAGAGTGATGATATTACCGTTATGTAAAATAATATCCGCTGCCGGGCGGGCGGCGGTGGCTGCGCCTGTGGCCGTGAGCAGAAAGAGAAGCGCGGTTCTGGAAAGCAGAGACGGGACGAGACTGATCATTAGCATGTTCCTTTTGTCGGGCGATAAGCAAACCATAGAGAGCGAACAAGAATCGTTCAATCCGTACCCAGGGAACAGTGCGTTCTGTTTTTAGAACGGTGGTGATAGAAAAATAAATATCCTCCGGCATAGCCGGAGGTTTTTCTGATGCGCCTGTAAGGCTTTCTTACCAGCCGCGCCCTAACAGGCGCATACGATCTGACATTTGCATCAAACTTCGTTACTTACGGCCCGTAAACGGGCTGCCCGGATAAGGGATCGATAATTGCTCACCCATTTTATCCTCTTCAAGCTGGTGCTTTATGTAGTCCTGTATCTTCGCCGTGTTCTTACCCACCGTATCGACATAGTACCCTCTCCTCTGCACCAGAACTCCCTGTTCCTGTATTTGAATTTTAGATCCCCAAACTGCTCGTAAAGCATCAGACTACTTTTACCCTTCAGATATCCCATGAAACTCGACACACTCATCTTCGGCGGGATCTCCAGAAGCATGTGAATATGATCTGCACAACATTCTGCTTCCAGAATTCGTACGTTTTTCCATTCACACAATTTTCTTAATATGCTGCCTACTGCCCTACGCTTCTCTCCATAGAACGCTTGTCTTCGGTATTTGGGCGCGAAAACTATGTGATATTTACAGTTCCATCGGGTGTGCGCTAAGCTCTTTTCGTCCCCCATTGGGACCCCCTTTTGATTTCTTGTTGAACTTTTGCAGTTGCCAGACCGCAAGATGTTTTAACAAATCAAAAGGGGTTTTAATAACTGGCTTAAAGCTGAAAGCTTTCCGGAACCCCCAGCCTAGCTGGGGGTTTTCCATAGACAAGAAAAGCCCGCCGAAACGGCGGGCTTGAGAAGAATTAATGAATAATTAGAACTGGTAAACCATACCCAGCGCGACAACGTCATCGGTATTAATGCCGTTATCTGCATAGAAGTTATCGTCGTCATCCAGCAGGTTGATTTTATAATCAACATAGGTGGAGAAGTTTTTGTTGAAATAGTAGGTGGCGCCGACATCAGCATATTTGACCAAATCTTTGTCATCATTTACGCCGTTATTGACAAGGTCTTTACCTTTAGACATCAGGAAGGAAACTGCCGGACGTAAACCGAAATCAAATTGGTACTGCGCAGTAACTTCAAAGTTTTGTGTTTTATTAGCCACACCACCATGAGCATCAGAATCCAAAGAGCCATATGGCGTCATATTCCGGGTTTCAGAATACATAGTGGCTAAATAGATGTTGTTGGCATCATATTTCAAGCCAGCAGTCCATGCATCTGCTTTATCGCCTTTTGCATACTGTTCGCCACGCGAAACCTGATCGTTTGTACGGTCAGATGTTGTGTAAGCAGCACCTGCGCTAAAGCCCATGCCAAAATCGTAAGTGGTAGAAATACCAAAACCATCTCCGTTTTCTCTACGGAAATCGTCATCATCAGTACGGTTATTTGTACCTTCATTACCGTTACCGCTATTTTCATTATTGCCCTGGTATTGTAGAGCAAAACTCAGACCGTCTACCAGACCGAAGAAATCAGTGTTACGGTAGGTGGCCACGCCGTTAGCACGACCGGTCATGTAGTTGTCAGCGTAAGTATAGGAGTCGCCGCCGAACTCAGGCAGCATATCGGTCCAGCCTTCCACGTCGTACAGGACGCCGTAGTTACGACCATAGTCGAATGAGCCGTAGTCGCCGAATTTCAGGCCGGCGAATGCCAGACGAGTCCAGGAATTAGCGCCTTCGCCTTCGGTAGTGTTAGCCTGAACGTTATATTCCCACTGGCCGTAACCGGTCAGTTGGTCGTTAATCTGCGTTTCGCCTTTAAAACCGAAACGAACATAGGTTTGGTCGCCGTCAGAGCCACTATTGTCAGAGAAATAGTGCAGGCCGTCTACTTTACCGTAAAGGTCCAGCTTATTGCCGTCTTTGTTATAAACTTCAGCGGCGTGTGCTGCGCCAGCAGCCAGCAGAGCCGGGATGACAAGTGCCAATACTTTTCTTTTCATTTTTTTATCCTTAAAAACTTAACTTATTTGCAAAAGATTGAACTTCTACAGATTCGTTGAATCAAAGGCATCCTAATCTGAATAATATTATTTCAGCAAATGCTAACTTTTCTTATATGTTATTAATTAATACAAAAGTTACTATCGGAAACGCATATATTTATGGTGAATATATTTGTTATTATGTATTCATGTCTGTGATTTGTTTTATTTCACAATTTGCGAAAAAAGATGGCAATATAGCGGCGGGCAGACATTCTGTTATCAATTTTGTGAACTGGCTTCGAGTTTTTTTAATTTAACTTTCTTGAGCGAAAAAGACGTAATCATGAACCACAACGCAGAGAAAACGGTAATAAAGGGGCCGTTTCGACTAATAAAAATAGCATTCATATATACAATGTCTGTTTTTTGAACAGTGGCGGTGATGAGCATCGCCACTATGACTTGATAAAGGCAGGTAAAATTTGTCGGCTAACTTATCCCGTCGTTTCGTCCCAGGCATGAGGGGCAAAAAGATAGCCTTTATTGCGAATGGTCTTTATACGATAGGGCTCAGCAGCGCTATCCAGCAGTTTCTTACGCAGGCGGGAAATCGCCACATCCACGCTGCGATCCAGACCATCATAATTGACGCCGCGCAGCGTTTTTAGCAACGCGTCGCGATCCATAATTTGTCCGGCGTGTGTCGCCAGTTCCCAGAGCAATTCAAAATCGGCGGTGGAGAGCGATATGAAATCGCCATTGAGCTGGACCGCCCGGTTAAGGGGATCGATGGTTAACGCGCCAAAACGCAGCGCTTTATGCGGCGTAAGCGCGCTCTCCTGAAGACTTTTTGCCTGTTGCGTTTGTTCGCTTTGCCGCAGGTGTAAGCGCAGACGCGCCAGCAAAACGGCCGGAGGCGTGGTTTTGAGGATGTAGTCGCAGGCGCCCATCTCCAGCGCCAGAATATGATTCATATCACTGTCCAGCGAGGTGAGCAGGACAATCGGGCCTTGCCAGCGGTGGCGTAAATCGCGGCATATCGTCATGCCATCTTTACCTGGAAGCATAATATCCAGTAAAACCAGATCGGGCTGAGTGGTGAGGATAAGATCCTCCGCCCGGTCACCACGCGGCTCAACAATGACATCAATATCATGTTTCGCCAGATAAGCGGCAATGAGAGAACCCACTTCAGCGTCATCTTCAACAAATACAATGCGGTTCATATTATAAATGGAGAATAGAAAACGCCAACATACACCGCCTCTGTTTTCCCTTCCATAAATCTTTTCTAAACGAGAGCGGTTCCGTTATGCTACACGCTGTTGTTATTAGCATGTTAAGGCAAGGTAATGGGACTCGTGATTAAAGCTGCCCTGGGGGCGCTGGTCGTCGTATTGATTGGTCTGCTGTCAAAAACAAAAAATTATTATATCGCCGGATTAATTCCTCTGTTTCCAACGTTTGCGCTTATCGCGCACTATATCGTGGCCAGCGAGCGGGGCATCGACGCGATGCGTACCACCATCGTCTTTAGCATGTGGTCGATCATTCCTTATTTCATTTATCTTGCAACGCTATGGTATTTCAGCGGCGTGATGCGCCTGCCCGTCGCGCTTGGCGGTGCGGTGGTCTGCTGGGGGCTAAGCGCGTGGCTGCTGATTTTTTGCTGGATTAAATGGCATTAATATTGGCAAAGACCGTGGTTTCCCCATCGTAATACAGACGGATATTACGATGGGGAGGTTGTCAACCCACCAGCATCCACGTAGCCGGAACCGCCGCGACCAGCAATAAACCAATCAGCACGACTTCCTGACGATTTAACACGTTGTCATGCTTGTGCGTCCGACGCGCATACAGGAAAACCAGTAATCCAGGCGCGTACAGTACGACGGACAGCAGCAGGTGCATAGGGCCCGACGCGTATAACAACCATAAGCCATAAATACAGGCTCCGATACCGACCGCCCGATGGAGGGGACGCGTTGCAATCTTCAGCAGAAATGCGCCGACCAGAAAGTAGGGCACCAGAATCATTTCTGACGCAATCGTCAATAGCGTGTTGTAGTCTGAACCGGTAAGCCAGATCAGCACCAGACAGATTTGCACACAGATATTGGTGAGCCATAACGACGCAGAAGGCGCGCCTTGCGCATTTTGTCGCGCGAAGATGCCCGGGAAGGATTTATAGGCTGCCGCCAGAAATGGCACCTCCGCCGCCATAATAGTCCAGCTTAGATAAGCCCCGCAGACAGACACAATCAGTCCCGCTGCAATAATAATTTCTCCCCACGGCCCCATCATTTTCACCATCAGACCGGCCATCGACGGGTTGCGCATCTCCGCCAGTTCCGGACGCGCAAGAACGCCAAGAGAAAGCAGCGTGACCAGGAGATATATTCCCAGCGCTGCGAGTACTGCCAGTAGCGTGGCGCGGCCTACATCGCGTTTATTTTTCGCTCGGGCCGAGACGACGACGGCGCCTTCAACGCCAATAAACACCCACAGCGTAATAAGCATGGTGTTCTTGACCTGTTCCCATACGGGAATACCGAGTTCAACACCGGTGAAGTCCAGTGTGAAGGTATCCAGTTTGAACATCATGATAGCCAGCACAATAAACGCGCCGAGCGGCAACAGTTTCGCCAGAGTCGCGACCAGATTGATGCTGGCTGCCGTTTGTACGCCGCGCAGGATGAGGAAATGGACAATCCAGAGCAAGACTGAAGCGCCGACAATAGCCTGCCAGGTATTACCGTCGCCAAACAGACGCAGGGCAGGCGTATCGGTAAAGAAACTCAGCGCTGAAAAAACGATAACCAAATAGGATACGTTGGCGATGACCGCGCACAGCCAATAGCCCCAGGCAGAACAAAAGCCAATCAGTTCGCCGAAGCCTTCGCGGGCGTAAGTAAAGATACCGCCGTCAAGCTCGGAGCGAATGCGCGTGAGGATTAACATGGCGAATGCCAGTAAGAGTATCCCCACGCCGGTAATGGCCCAGCCAATTAACAACGCAGCCGGACTGGCAACAGCGGCCATATTCTGGGGCAGGCTGAAAACACCTGCGCCAAGCATTGAGCTTAAAACCAGCGCGGTCAGCGCGCTCAGTCCCAGTTTTTTTTCCATTGGTATCCAGCTATAAAAATGAAATTGGAAGAATAATTATTATGGCAAAACGCATAAAAATGGTGAAAGCCACTAAGGCGCGGGATTTTACGGAGAGAAGGGACCGCATGCAACGGCCTGGATAAGATTTATCGCCAAAAAAGCGAAAAGTGAGATTCATCGCGATATTTGACGGAACTGGCAACCCGCGAGAAAGTGCCGGATGGCGGCTTATCAGGCCTACCGTTGAACGATCGTGTAGGCCTGATAAGGCAGGTATGCCGCCATCCGGCGAGAAAGCCTGATGGCGACGCGCGCCTTATTTATAGAGGTCGGCGCTGATGGTGATGTTATTGCCGCGCTCCTGCCACTGACGCGTAATATGATAATACTTAGCGCCTTTCTTCGCCGCGCGTTTGGCGACCTGATAGGAGATTTCTGTCATATTGCCGTAGTTGCCGGTGAACTTAACGCTGTCGAAAGGCACCATCATCGCAGCCGTCGCTTTATTCAGCTCCTCAACTTTTGTGCCATCCGGAAGTGTGACAGTGTAACGTCCGCCTTTGGAGGATTGCGTTTCGAAGAAACGGCCCACTTCGGCGCTCGGCGAGGCTGACGTGGCGACGCCTGGAATTTCGACTTTCTTCGCAGCTTCGCCGCCCTGAGCCAGCGCGGCGCGGCCAGCTTCAGAGTCTGCCGGAATAGCGTCCGGGCTCTGGACGATGCGTTTTTTCGCATCTTGTTTATAGATAAATGCAGTGATGCGCTGGTTTCCGCCCTGATTCGCATCTATCTGACGAACAATATAGAAAGCGTATGCGCCTTTTTGTTTCGCCGCTTTCGTAATGGCATCGTTAACTTCCGGCTGGCTACGGTAGAAGCCCTGAACGGTGACGGTGTCATACGGTTCTAATTGTACGGCCTGGTCTTTCGGTAATTCCACGATGCCATTAATGACACGATTTTTGGGCGCGTCGGCTTTCGGCGCGTCGGCTTTATACACGTCCGCCACAACACGCCAGTTACCACTGTTGCCGAACTCCGAGGTGTCGACAACATAGAAGGAGGCTGCGCCTTCTTTATCTGCGCGGCGGGACACGGCGGAGACCGCATCGCCAATAGCATTAAAACGACCGGTAATAACGATGCGGTCATAAGGTTTTAGTGCAGCCGCTTGCTCCGGCGTCAGTTCTGTTGCTGCATGGACAGAAAAAGCAGCCGCAGAAAGCAGAGCCGACGCCAGGAGAGTGTTCTTAAGCTTCATAAAAATAATCCTTCGCCTTGCGCAAACCAGGTACTGGTATTGTTATTGACTAGAAACGTGGCTGATTATTGCATTTAAACCATATGGATGTCTGCGGGATTTTTCACGCATCGTGTCATGTATCCTATCTTTGATGATAACATTTGCCGATATGTCGAAAAAAACGGCGTCCGGGCGGCTAAGCTAATGAAGCGCATAAATTTAATAAGTTAATTTAATGTTAATTTCTTGATCCCAGCAGAGGTTTAATGATGTTTTGCTGTCAAATTTGAGCGAATTATCAGCCCTCGCAGGCCATTTTCAAGGCATTATGGCTGCTTAGCGGCTGAATCGTTCATGTTTTGCAAATTTGATAAAAAATTCTGTTTTTTGGCGCTAGATCACAGGCGTTATTTTCAGTAGGTTATAGAGAGTTTGTAACGGTTTTATTCTGCTGGGGTAACATTTACCTCAAACGCGGGCAGGCGTACGCTTCTCGCGCTTACTGACAAACCATCATCAAAAATACCGATGGAAGGGAACATTTATGCGAATTGGCATACCAAAAGAGCGGTTACCCAATGAAACCCGTGTCGCTGCGACGCCGAAAACGGTAGAGCAGCTACTGAAGCTGGGGTTTAGCGTCGCTATCGAAAGCGGGGCGGGTCAACTGGCAAGTTTTGACGACAAAGCGTTTGCGCAGGCTGGCGCGGATATTGTAGACGGCAATGCTATCTGGCAGTCGGAAATTATTCTCAAGGTTAATGCGCCTGAAGAAGATGAAATCGCTTTACTGAACCCCGGGACTACGCTGGTCAGTTTTATCTGGCCTGCGCAAAATCCTGGGTTAATGGAGAAACTTGCCGAACGTAAGGTCACGGTGATGGCGATGGACTCCGTGCCGCGTATTTCCCGCGCGCAGTCGCTCGACGCGTTAAGCTCAATGGCGAATATCGCGGGTTATCGCGCCATTGTAGAGGCCGCGCATGAATTTGGGCGCTTCTTTACCGGCCAAATCACCGCCGCCGGGAAAGTGCCGCCGGCGAAGGTGATGGTGATTGGCGCGGGCGTAGCCGGTCTTGCGGCTATCGGCGCGGCAAACAGCCTGGGGGCGATTGTCCGCGCGTTTGACACTCGTCCTGAAGTCAAAGAGCAGGTCCAGAGTATGGGGGCTGAGTTCCTCGAACTGGATTTTAAAGAGGAAGCCGGTAGCGGCGATGGTTACGCCAAAGTGATGTCCGAGGCGTTTATCAAAGCGGAAATGGCGCTCTTTGCCGCCCAGGCCAAAGAAGTCGATATCATTGTTACCACCGCGTTGATTCCGGGCAAACCTGCGCCGAAGCTGATTACCCGCGATATGGTCGATTCTATGAAGGCTGGCAGCGTGATTGTCGACCTGGCCGCGCAGAACGGCGGTAACTGCGAATATACCGTCGCTAATCAGGTTGTGACGACGGACAATGGCGTGAAAGTGATTGGCTACACCGATCTACCGGGGCGTTTGCCGACGCAGTCATCCCAGCTTTATGGCACCAACCTGGTTAACCTGCTGAAGCTGCTGTGCAAAGAGAAAGACGGCAATATTGACGTGGATTTTGACGATGTCGTGATCCGTGGCGTGACGGTGATTCGCGACGGCGACATTACCTGGCCTGCGCCGCCAATCCAGGTTTCCGCGCAGCCACAAGCCGCGCCTAAAGCAGCACCTGCGCCAAAAGAGCCGGAAAAGCCCGCTTCACCCTGGCGGAAGTATGCGTTAATGGCGCTGGCGATCATTCTTTTTGGTTGGCTGGCCGATGTCGCGCCAAAAGAGTTCCTCGGCCATTTTACCGTGTTTGCGCTCGCCTGCGTGGTTGGTTATTACGTGGTGTGGAACGTGTCTCATGCGCTTCATACGCCATTAATGTCGGTGACCAACGCAATTTCAGGGATTATTGTTGTCGGGGCATTATTGCAAATTGGTCAGGGCGGCTGGGTCAGCTTCCTGAGCTTTATCGCGGTGCTTATCGCCAGCATTAATATTTTCGGTGGCTTCACCGTGACTCAGCGTATGCTGAAAATGTTCCGGAAAAACTAAGGGGTAACACATGTCTGGAGGATTAGTTACAGCTGCATACATTGTTGCCGCGATCCTGTTTATTTTCAGTCTTGCCGGGCTTTCAAAGCATGAAACGTCCCGCCAGGGGAATAACTTCGGTATTGCCGGGATGGCGATCGCGTTGCTGGCGACCATTTTCGGGCCGGATACCGGCAACGTGGCATGGATTCTGGTCGCCATGATTATTGGCGGCGCGATTGGCATCCGCATGGCGAAAAAAGTTGAGATGACCGAGATGCCGGAGCTGGTCGCGATTCTGCACAGTTTCGTGGGCCTGGCGGCGGTACTGGTTGGCTTTAACAGCTATCTGTACCATGACGCCAGTCTGGCGCCGGTGCTGGTGAATATTCATCTGACCGAAGTCTTCCTCGGTATCTTTATTGGCGCAGTCACTTTCACTGGATCGATCGTAGCGTTTGGTAAACTGCGCGGCAAAATCTCTTCTAAGCCGTTGATGTTGCCTAACCGTCACAAAATGAACCTGGCGGCGCTGGTTGTTTCTTTCCTGTTGCTGCTGGTTTTTGTCCGCACCGAAAGCGTGGGTCTACAGGTTCTGGCGCTGCTGCTGATGACCATTATCGCGCTGGCGTTTGGTTGGCATCTGGTCGCCTCTATCGGCGGGGCGGACATGCCGGTGGTTGTTTCAATGCTGAACTCCTATTCCGGTTGGGCTGCCGCGGCGGCTGGCTTCATGTTGAGCAACGATTTGCTGATTGTGACCGGCGCGCTGGTCGGTTCGTCAGGCGCGATCCTGTCTTACATTATGTGTAAAGCGATGAACCGCTCTTTCATCAGCGTTATTGCTGGTGGGTTCGGTACTGACGGCTCCTCAACGGGCGACGATCAGGAAGCTGGCGAACATCGCGAAATCACGGCGGAAGAGACCGCTGAGATGCTGAAAAACTCCCACTCCGTCATTATTACGCCGGGGTACGGGATGGCGGTGGCGCAGGCGCAGTATCCGGTGGCGGAAATCACCGAAAAACTGCGTGCGCGCGGTATCAACGTGCGTTTCGGCATTCATCCGGTGGCGGGTCGCCTGCCGGGGCATATGAACGTGCTGTTGGCAGAGGCGAAAGTGCCTTATGACATCGTGCTGGAAATGGACGAAATCAATGATGATTTCGCCGATACCGATACCGTGCTGGTGATTGGCGCGAACGATACGGTGAACCCGGCGGCGCAAGACGATCCCCGCAGCCCGATCGCCGGTATGCCGGTTCTCGAAGTGTGGAAAGCACAGAATGTCGTGGTCTTTAAGCGTTCAATGAATACTGGTTATGCTGGTGTGCAGAACCCGCTGTTCTTTAAAGAGAATACGCAAATGCTGTTTGGCGATGCCAAAGCCAGCGTGGATGCAATTCTGAAAGCGCTTTAATCTTTTAAACGTGCGGCGGCCTCTTCGGAGGCCGTTTTTATACACTTCATCCTTTAAGCTGCCTCTTTGTTGGCTGCGCTCAGAAACCCCGGTCACATCGTTATCTATGCTCCCGGGGATTTCTTCCCTTGCCGCCGCGAGGCATCTTGAATGATTTTGTGTATGTATTGCATTTTATCTTTTGTTTAAATCGCTAAGCAGAACGGCGATACTCTGCCCGCCAGTGGTCTGTTCGAGGGCGATTTTGACAATGATGGTTAACGGAACGGAGAGCAACATGCCCACCGGACCTAATAGCCAGCCCCAGAAAATTAACGACAAAAATACCACTAAGGTTGAAAGGCCTAAACCACGTCCCATAATTCGTGGCTCAAGGATATTGCCGAAGACCAGATTAATCAGCAGATAGCCTGCCAGCACCAGCAGCGCATCATAAAACCCGTTAAATACCAGCACCTGAATAATGGGCGGCAGGGCAGCGAGCACCGATCCAATATTAGGAATATAGTTCAGCGCGAAGGCCAGTAGACCCCAGACAAAGGCGAAGCGGACATCCAGCACGGCCAGCATTCCCCATGCGACCAGCCCCGTCACGATACTGATCGCTGTTTTTAACACCAGATAATGGGAAACGCTATCAAGCGCGCGTTGAATTGCCGCCATGCCCTCCACCGGACGGCTCATCATCTGCTGCAGTTTTTCAGGCAGCTGTGGAACCTCCAGCAGCATAAATACCACGGTCAATAACAATAAAAAGATGGACGACATAGCATTGGACAGCTGGGTGAGCAGGTTCGTTACCAGAGTCATGGCGGCGTTTGGATCGATATATTTCGCCAGCTCATCAACCGACACGCCAATGCCTGCTCGCTGTAACCACGGTTCAATACGTTGCAACGGTATCACCAATGAGGAGCGATACTGCGGTAGGGTACGAGCCAGTTCATTTAATGATGTTCCCAAATAGGCCAGTAGCAGTACCATTAACATAACAATAATCACAATGAGCAATGATACTGCGATAACGCGCGGAATTCGGCATCGGGTCATCCGTTGCACAACGGGATTGAGAACGACTGCAATAAATAACGCCAAAATAAAGGGAACAATGATATCTGCGGCGAAGCGGATACCGCTCAGAATAACTACCAGCATTCCCAGCATAATGACGATTTTTAGACCATTGAGCGTGATGATCGGTTTTGCCATATCAGTCCCTGTTTTCTGATGCCGACACGAATAATAATGTGATGTCGGTCGACCTGTTCTGGTTAAAATCAAACACTTCAGGTAAAGAAGTGAAAATATTTTGAGTTAATTCCTGGCTTATGATACAAATCAGGCGTGTTCAACTACCGAGGACAATTATCATCCGCGATGACGAGAAGCAACACTGCGGATAATTGTAATATTATGGACAATATGTTCAGCGCTTTTTTCTCCACGCAAACGCATCTTCACTCTACCTCCTTTTTCCTGCTTATCGGCGAGCAGCACTGGCGTAACGCACTTTAGTCTCTCACTTCTGCCTGAGCTGGCGCAATGCGCTGTGCTAACTGATTTTATTTTTTAGTTTGCTGCGTGCAGCAGACTCGAAAGAGTATATTCTCATGCAGGAGAAGTGTCATGTTTTACTGGATTTTATTAGCTCTGGCTATCGCGACTGAAATTACCGGCACGCTCTCAATGAAATGGGCTAGCGTGGGTAATGGCAATGCGGGTTTTATTTTAATGCTGGTGATGATCACGCTGTCATATATATTTCTTTCTTTTGCGGTAAAAAAGATTGCCCTGGG
This sequence comes from Salmonella sp. 32020114201800008SM, assembly GCF_017572025.1. NCBI lineage: Bacteria > Pseudomonadati > Pseudomonadota > Gammaproteobacteria > Enterobacterales > Enterobacteriaceae > Salmonella > Salmonella sp. 32020114201800008SM. The sequence goes on from NZ_JAGEQM010000001.1 coordinate 415,137, forward strand.
TGTAGCGTATGCCTTATGGGAAGGGATCGGCATTTTATTTATTACCATTTTTAGCGTGCTGCTATTTGATGAAGCATTATCAACCATGAAGATTGCCGGCTTGCTGACGCTGGTCGCCGGCATAGTATTGATCAAATCAGGGACGCGTAAACCCGGCAAACCGGTGAAGGAGGCGACTCGTGCAACAATTTGAATGGATACACGGCGCCTGGCTTGGGCTGGCAATAATGCTGGAAATCGCGGCTAACGTACTGTTGAAATTTTCGGACGGCTTTCGTCGTAAATGCTATGGCATCTTATCGCTTGCCGCTGTTCTGGCCGCCTTCAGCGCGCTTTCCCAGGCGGTAAAAGGGATAGACCTGTCGGTGGCGTATGCGTTATGGGGCGGTTTTGGTATTGCCGCCACGCTGGCGGCGGGCTGGGTGCTCTTCGGCCAGCGCTTAAACCCCAAAGGCTGGGTTGGCGTGATATTGCTGCTCGCCGGAATGGTCATGATCAAATTTGCCTGAGACGATCGCTGCCTGTCGGTTCAGGCAGCGATTCCCGCATTAATCCTGCGCCAGAGCTTTCAGCTTATCGCGAAAGCCGGTGACGGATATAGCGCGGTTATCGGCGCGCCAGCGATCTTTAGCCGCAGGGGCGGAGCTTTGTACGCCAATGAGCTGCCATCCGCTATCCGTGTGCAATAAGAGCGGCGAGCCGCTGTCGCCAGGTAACGTGTCGCACTGGTGTGAGAGTACGGCATTCTGCGCCCAGCCGGTCACGACGCAATCCTGATGGGAATAGAGCGCATTCAGATGATCTTCCGGATAACCGGACTGCGTGACTTTTCGGTCTGCGGCTTTCAACGCCGCAGTGAGCGCCGCTTTATCGCCGGTAAATAAAGGCACTGGCGTGATACCGGAAGGTGGGTAGCGCAATATTACCAGACCAAAATCCCAGCTTGCCGCGGCAGGCGGCACAATCCAGCCATCGCCATCCGCTTTCAGGCGTCGGCCCAGCGACGGTTCAACGCGGCCTTCAATGCCGTGGATTTCATAGCGCCATACTCCTTTTCGCGCCACAAAACGCAGCGCAACCGCCTTGTCTGGTTTTCCTTTCGGTGGCGTTAGCAGGCAGTGACCTGCTGTCAGGGCGATATGCGGGGAGATAAGCGTTGCCGTACACAAATTACCGCTGGCGGTCTCTAGTTGCCCGATGGCATCCCACGGCGATTGGGTAGGATCGGCGACGGGCACCCGATCGTCATGGTTAAAAAAAAGCGTTTTAACGTCGCTGGCATCCGTGGCGTCTGTTTCAGCCCCCCTGGCTTTCGCCATAACCGGTAAAAAACACACTATGCCCAGTAATACAGCAATGGTTTTATGCATATCACACTCTGGTGGGTAATTATGATTATTAACAACAAACCCTCAGTACTACTATAGACGTGACGGTAAGAAAGTGGGAGTAAAATCAGATAACTACACTCAGGAAAGATAGAAATGCGTGGCAATAGCGGCGCATAAAATAAGCACGATAAGAATGAGCTCAAAGCGGTAGCGAGACACTTTTTTGCCCTCCCGGAAGGCGGCGCTAAACCAGAATAATTTAGCGCCGTAAAAACGGGCGCGGGGGCGCGCCGCAGCATGTTACGACTTACGCAGCCGGTTGAGTAGTTGGTTTTGACGTGGTTTTGGCTGGCGCTTTACCACCTTTTTTCTGGTGCTTTTTAGCCGCCTGCGCTTTTTGCTCAACGGTTTTTTTATGCTGTTTTTTGTGGTGCTGGGTGTTCTGGGTTGTTTTGGCAGGCGCTGCGGTTTTCGCAGGCGTTGCAGTCTCAGCCGCGAATGCAGCGGAAGAGAGACCCATTGCAGCGGCAACAACCAGAGTTAATACTTTTTTCATTTTGATACCCTCAATTTGGTTTTCATTCAACCCCACTGCGGGGCCGGTGAAATGACTATATCGCTGTTATCAAAAGGCTTCCGTGAGTGATTGGTTTCGGCATGTAACGCTATGTACAATCCCCCGGTAACGCGATGTAAGCCCCCACCATAATAGGTAGCTTTACGTTACCGGCCGTTATTTTGGTCGCAGAGTCGGTAATATCCGCCCTCCAGAATAACAGGCACACCGTATATGAATCCGATAATCTGGGTGGTATTTACGCTTCTGGCGCTGGATGCAATCAGAGAAGTTATGGGCGTATCAAGCCTGACAGGTCTATGGTGAACAGTGAGTCGTGGCGTGAAACCAGCCCGGCGATAGCGCACGTTGCTATCGCCGGATTATTTCTTTTCAGGCGTGAAGACGATGATGTAACCGCGTCCCGACCAGGATGGCCAGCACCAGCATTAGCGCGATAAAACCACCTACGCCGTTCCAGCCGTAACTATGCCAGAATACGCCGCCTAGCGTCCCGGCGATACTGGACCCCAGATAATAGCTGAAAAGATAAAGTGACGAGGCCTGTCCCTTCGCCCGGCGCGCACGCGGGCCAATCCAACTACTGGCCACGGAGTGCGCGGCGAAAAAGCCGGCGGAAAAAAGCAGCATCCCGGCAAAAATCAGCCAAAGCGAGGTAAAAAGCGTCAGTAAAAGCCCGCCCAGCATTACTGCGGTAGAGAACAGCATCACTGGCCCCCGGCCATAGCGTGAGGTCATTGCGCCAGCTTTCGGCGAGCTCCATGTGCCGGTGAGATAGGCTACGGATAACAGTCCGACCACGGCCTGGCTTAATTCCCAGGGGGAGAGCATCAGGCGATAGCCAATGTAGTTAAACAGGGTGACGAACGCGCCCATCAGTAAAAAGCCTTCCGCAAACAGCAGAGGTAGCCCCCGATCGCGCCAGTGGAGACGAAAATTAATAAATAGCGTTTTAGGCCGTAGCGACGTGGGACGGAAATGTTGCGAGGCGGGTAAAATCTTCCAGAACATCAGCGCGGACGCCAGCGCAAAGCATCCGATGGCCGCCAGCGCGATGCGCCAGTTAAAAAAGTCGGTCATGACGCCGCTTAATAAACGTCCGCTCATTCCGCCGATGGAATTACCGCTAATGTAGAGCCCCATAGAGAAAGCGACAAAGCTGGGATGGATTTCTTCGCTCAGGTAGGTCATTCCCACCGCGGCGACGCCGCTTAACGACAGACCGATCAGCGCGCGCATAATCAGAATACCATGCCAGCTGGTCATCATGGTTGATAACAATGTGCAGCAGGAGGCTAATAACAAGGCGGTGACCATCACCGGTTTACGGCCTATCGCATCAGAAAGCGGGCCGGTAAAAAGTAAGCCGATAGCCAGCATGGCGGTAGAAATAGAAAGTGAAACGCTGCTGCTGGCGGGGGAGACGCCAAACTCCTGGGAAAGTACCGGTAGTATAGGCTGAACGCAATAAAGGAGCGCAAAAGTCGCCAGGCCCGCGGAAAAAAGGGCCAGCGTGACGCGCATGAAAGGCGCTGTACCGCGTTTAATAAATTGAACCGGCTGAGAATGGCGTTGTTCATCGATATCGCTCGCCGTGGCGTCATCGAGAATAGTTGTACGACTCACGTTAAATCCTTGCTTTACATCTCCGTCAACAGGAGACGGGTATAACCGACATGTAAAGCATAGAAAAAGCAAAATATTCTGTCTAATATATTAATTGTCTCAAATAAGACGTTAAAAATATGAATATCGAATTACGTCATTTACGTTACTTTGTGGCGGTAGCAGAAGAGCTACATTTTGGTCGCGCCGCCGCGCGCCTCAATATCTCGCAGCCGCCGCTGAGTCAGCAGATACAAATTCTGGAGCAGCAGGTCGGCGCGCGATTACTGGCGCGGACTAACCGCAGCGTAGCGTTAACCGCCGCCGGGCGACAGTTTCTGGTGGATAGCCGACACATCCTGAGTCTGGTAAACGACGCCGCCGCTCGCGCCGAGCGGTTGCATCAGGGCGAAGCGGGTGAAATCCGTATTGGCTTTACGTCTTCAGCGCCTTTTATTCGGGCGGTATCGCATACCTTTTCGCTGTTCCGCCAGTCCTATCCGGGAGTGCATATGCAAACGCGTGAAATGAATACGCGTGAGCAAATCGCGCCGCTCAACGAAGGCGTACTGGATATTGGCTTGCTGCGGAATACGCCGCTGCCCGACACACTTAATCGTGAGGTGATTTTGCATGAGCCGCTTATGGCCATGATCCCGCGCGAACATCGGCTGGCGCAAAAGCCGGTCGTCAGTCTGACAGAACTGGCGGAAGAACCTTTCGTCTTTTTCGATCCACATGTCGGGACGGGCCTCTACGACGATATTCTCGGCTTGATGCGGCGCTATAACCTGTCGCCGACCATCACGCAGGAGGTTGGCGAGGCAATGACCATTATCGGTCTGGTGGCGGCGGGACTGGGTGTCTCGATTCTGCCGGCATCCTTTAAGCGTGTACAGATGAGCGAGATGCGCTGGGTTCCCCTGGCAGAAGAGGACGCCGTATCTGAAATGTGGCTGGTATGGCCGAAGCATCATGAACAGAGTCATGCCGTACAGCGGTTTTGCCAACTGCTATTACTGGCTGCCCGACAGGATTAATTACGCTTAAAAAGGGTGAAAATGTGCAGTTAATCACACGGCTAAGCAAAAAGTTGACGGCGAGTATTGAAGTGTTTCACCATAGCACACAGATTATTTCGGAGCGCGAAAATAAAGGGAGTGAGCGGTGGTTGCTGATAGTCAGCCTGGGCATATCGATCAAATTAAGCAGACCAATGCTGGCGCAGTGTATCGCCTGATTGATCAGCTCGGACCGGTATCGCGAATTGACCTGTCTCGTCTGGCGCAGTTAGCGCCTGCCAGTATTACGAAAATTGTTCGCGAAATGCTGGAAGCGCATTTGGTTCAGGAACTTGAAATTAAAGAAGCGGGCAGTCGTGGACGCCCCGCCGTCGGGCTGATGGTGGAAACGGAAGCCTGGCACTATTTATCTATTCGTATTAGCCGTGGCGAAATTTTCCTTGCACTGCGCGATCTTAGCAGCAAACTGGTGGTAGAAGAGTGTCTGGCGCTGCCGTTAAACGAAGCTACGCCGTTGCTTGAGCGAATTATTACGCACGTTGATCGGTTTTTTACCCGCCATCAGCAGAAACTGGAGCGTCTGACCTCCATTGCCATTACGTTACCGGGCATTATCGATACCGAAAACGGCGTTGTGCACCGGATGCCGTATTACGAAGATGTCAAAGAGATGCCTTTGGGAGATGCGCTGGAGCGGCACACCGGCGTACCGGTTTACATTCAGCATGATATTAGCGCCTGGACGATGGCAGAGGCGCTTTTTGGCGCCTCACGCGGCGCGCGCGACGTTATCCAGGTGGTGATTGATCATAATGTGGGGGCGGGCGTTATCACCGACGGTCATTTGCTTCATGCGGGTAGTAGCAGTCTGGTAGAGATTGGGCATACCCAGGTCGATCCTTATGGTAAGCGCTGTTATTGCGGTAATCATGGCTGTCTGGAGACCATCGCCAGCGTCGATAGCGTGCTGGAACTTACGCAGCTTCGGCTTAATCAGTCGATGAGTTCAATGTTGCACGGCCAGCCGTTAACGGTAGATTCACTGTGTCAGGCGGCGATGCAGGGAGATCTATTAGCAAAAGATATTATTAGCGGCGTTGGCGCGCATGTCGGACGCATTCTGGCTATCATGGTGAATTTATTTAATCCGCAAAAAATTCTTATTGGTTCGCCGCTAAGTAAAGCGGCTGATATCCTTTTTCCAGCCATTGCTGACAGTATCCGTCAACAGGCGCTGCCCGCCTACAGCAGGAATACGGTTGTGGAAAGCACGCAGTTTACCAACCAGGGTACGATGGCCGGGGCGGCGTTGGTAAAAGACGCGATGTATAACGGCTCTTTGTTGATTCGTCTATTACAGGGTTAACATTTTTTAACTGTTGTACAAAAATTTGCGCTAACTCAAGCTGATTGCCCTTGCCATATCTTAGACTTTCTCCACTGTATTATTTTCCTGGCTTATATTTTCGAAGCATAACGGTGGAGTTAGTGATGCTGAAGCGTTTCTTTATTACAGGTACAGACACTTCTGTTGGGAAGACGGTGGTTTCCCGCGCATTACTACAAGCGTTAGCGTCGGGTGGTAAGAGCGTTGCAGGGTATAAACCTGTCGCTAAAGGGAGCAAAGAGACTCCAGAAGGGATGCGCAACAAAGACGCGCTGGTATTGCAAAGCGTCTCTTCGCTGGAGTTGCCGTATGAGGCGATTAATCCGATCGCGTTAAGCGAAGAGGAAAGCAGCGTCGCGCATAGCTGTCCTATAAATTACACCTTGCTGTCCAACGGTCTGGCGAGCCTGAGCGATAAAGTGGACCACGTTGTTGTGGAGGGCACTGGTGGCTGGCGTAGTTTGATGAATGATTTACGCCCATTGTCCGAATGGGTGGTACAGGAACAGTTACCGGTATTGATGGTGGTAGGGATTCAGGAGGGGTGCATTAATCATGCGCTACTGACTGCGCAAGCTGTCGCTAATGATGGACTGCCCTTAATTGGCTGGGTGGCGAATCGTATCAATCCTGGCCTGGCGCATTATGCTGAAATTATTGATGTGCTTGGGAAAAAACTGCCAGCGCCGCTGATTGGCGAGTTACCGTACCTGCCGCGCGCCGAGCAGCGTGAGCTGGGGCAGTATATTCGTTTGTCAATGCTCGGCAGCGTGCTGGCGGTAGATAGAATCATGGCGTAACGTTCGCGAGAGCACTGACGCGACTACACAGGCAATCAGCAGACCGGGGAGTAACTGATACTCGCCGGTCATTTCACAAATCATCAGGGTGGACATTATCGGCGCATGGGTTGTCGCCGCCAGTAGCGTCGCCATACCCGCCAGCCCCAATAAAATCGCTATTTCATCCGAGCCTGGCAGCCAGAATCCCCATATCCGACCCAGAAACATTCCAATTGATAATCCGACAAATAATGTTGGCGTAAAGACGCCGCCCGGCGCGCCAGACCCGCTGCTGGCGAGCACAGCCAGGATTTTGCACGCAAAAATTCCGCCAATCAGCGAGAATAGCGGCGGGGAGAGCAGAAATGATTGTACGACGCTATAGCCGTTTCCCCATACCGTGGGCGTGAGTAACGACAGTAATCCGACAATAAGCCCGCCCAGCGCCAGTTGCCAGGGCGGGGACAGTTTTAAGCGTAAGAAACTATTATGGCTGGCCGTCATCAGCCACATCAGCAATGGGCCGCACAGACCGGCGACCAGGCCGGTACTGACTATCATGACGTACTCCCGCGCGTGGAGATCAACGGTCAGATGTACGGTATAGAGTAGTGAATCGCTACCGTTTAATAGATGGGTGGTTAGCAGGGCGACGACGGCGGAAACGACAACCGGGCCGAGGGAAGCCAGCATTAAGGTACCGAACAGGATTTCCGCGATAAACAGGCTGCCCGCCAGCGGCGCATGGTAAGCGCCCGCCATGCCCGCAGCGGCGCCGCTGGCGATCCATAATTTCCATTCCTCACGCGGCGTGAAGCGTCGGGCAAAGCTGGATGCCGCCAGCGCGGCGAGGAGGATCATTGCGCCTTCGCGACCAATTGCGCTGCCGCTGACCACGACCAGCAGCGAGGCCAGCGATTTCACCAGACTGGCGCCAACGTCAAATTGCCCGTCGGTTTGCAATGCTTCCATATAGTCAGTGGGCGCATGGGGGCGCTGTTGGTTCATTTTTTGCCCCCCCCACAGCAACAGACCAGCGGCCAGGCCGCCAAGCGCTGGCGTAATCAGCCGTCGCCAGGGCGAAAGCCCCTCAGCCGCATTCACCAGACTGCCGGTGTCATTACTCAGGAAAATCCACTCCAGCAATTGCATCGCATGACGGAAGGCGGCGACAGCCAGCGCCGCGAGAATACCGATGAGCGTAGCGATCAGCAGGCGACGAAACATCGCGCGCAGATCCGGGTAAGCGTGTAAACGATGCATGAGCGGGTAAACAGGGAGTTTCAGGATAGCCTATTCTGCGGGGAAATGGCGTCAGACGCAAAAGCACTATGTGCGATATAATATTGCGTACAATAATGATACTGCCGGATAGCGAGAGGCCATCCGGCGGCAACGTTAGCTGCTTTCGTGAATATTTAGCGCCCGACGCGTGCGGCCTGAGCTGAGATAATCGGCGATGTAATCCTGAGAGATTTCACCGTTATAGCGTCCGTCTTCATCAACGATCGGCATCCAGCTGGTATTACTTTCGTACAATCTGGACAGCACAATACGCAGGTTATCTTCCGCTTTGCCCGTAATACGGAAAGGATGGGTGATATCGGCGCAGATTCCGCTGGCGTTCCGCGCTTCCCGGCGCTTCACAAATCCCAGTGGCTTACCGTCGTTGTCAATGACGGTAATGGCGCGAATATCGTGATCATCCATAATGCCGAATGCCTCGCTTAACGGCGTGGAAGGCCGCGCGGTAATGGTTGGCTGTTGGTCGGTAACATCGCCCGCGGAGACCAGTAGCAAACGCTTTAACGTTCTGTCCTGACCGACAAACGACCCGACAAACTCGTTAGCCGGTTTGGCCAGCAGTTCATCAGGACTGGCGCACTGTACAATTCGCCCCTGACGGAACACGGCGATACGGTCGCCGAGTTTTAGCGCTTCGTCGATATCATGGCTGACCAGCATCACGGTCTTTTTTAGCTTACGCTGCATATCCAGAAACTGGTTCTGGATCACTTCGCGGTTAATGGGGTCCACCGCGCCGAAGGGCTCATCCATCAGCAGTACCGGCGGATCGGCGGCCAGAGCGCGGATCACGCCAATGCGCTGCTGCTGTCCCCCGGACATCTCCTTTGGATAGCGATGCAGAAATTTTCTGGCATCCAACGCCACCATGTCCATCAACTCTTCGGCGCGTTGCTTGCAGCGCGCTTTGTCCCAACCCAACATGCGCGGCACAACGGTAATATTTTCTTCAATCGTCATATTAGGAAACAGGCCGATCTGCTGGATAACATACCCAATATTGCGGCGTAGCGTTACCGTATCCATATCGTTGGTATTCTCGCCGTTGATAAGAATATTACCGCTGCTGGGCGCGATCAGCCGGTTGATCATCTTTAACGTGGTGGTTTTGCCGCAGCCGGAGGGACCGAGTAAGACGCACATTTCGCCTTCCGGCACGTTCAGGTTGACGTTGTCGACGGCTTTTAGCGGCTGACCCTTTTTCTGTACAAATTGTTTGGTGAGATTTTCCAGTTTTATCATTATCGTATCCCCTTAGGTGTCAGTACGACTTGCAGACGATGCAACAGCCAGTCAAGCACAATCGCCAGTAGACAGATCATCAGCGCGCCGGCAATTAACATGCGAATATCGCTGCCGCTAATGCCGTTTAACAGTAGCAGCCCCAGACCACCAGCGCCGATAACCGCGGCAATCGCCATCACGCCGATATTCATCACTACCGCGGTGCGGATACCCCCGAAAATAACCGGTAGGGCCATTGGGATTTCGACCCAGCGCAGCCGTTGCCAGAAAGTCATACCGATGCCGCGTCCCGCTTCACGCAGACCGGGCGGCAAACTATCAAGCGCAGTATGGGTATTACGGACAATCGGCAGTAAAGAGTAGAGAAAAACGGCCGTCACGGCGGGCAGAACGCCAATACCATGCCCGATCAGCGAAAAGAGCGGGATCATTAATCCAAACAGCGCGATAGACGGAATGGTAAGAAGTAGCGTGGCGGCGCCCAATACCGGCGTTGCCAGCCATTTGTGGCGTACAATCAAAACGCCTAACGGTACGCCGATGATAATCGCCAGACCGACGGCCAGCGCGACCAGCCAGAGATGCTGAAAGGTAAGGCTGGCGAGATAGCCTGCGTTATCCAGCATATAATGTATCGTATCCATAGGCGCTCCTTACAGCAGACCTTTGTCCTGCAAAAATTGATGGGCTACCTGTTGCGGCGTGCGATGCTCGATATCGACCTGGGCGTTTAGGGTCGATATCACATCGTTATTGAGCAGGCCGGAAAGGGTGTTTAAGGCGTCATCAAGGCCAGGATTGGCCTCCAGCACCTCTTTACGCACCACGGGCGTGACAGCGTAACTTGGAAAGAAGCCTTTATCATCTTCCAGCACTTTCAGATCAAACCCTTTCACCCGTCCGTCGGTGGTATAGACCAGCCCGGCGTCAACCAGCCCATCCCGAACGGCGTTATAGACCAGCCCTGGGTCCATCTGTCGTATTTGCGGGCGATCAAGCTGCATCTGGTAGGCTTGCTGAAGGGGCTTCATCCCGTCGCTGCGCCCGGCAAATTCCAGATCGAGACCGAGCATCCAGTTGTGGTCAGGATCGTTCTGCCGGACCTGTTCAATTTTTGCCACCATTTGCGAGATGGTGGTGATATTTTCCGACTCGGCGCGTTTGCGCTGCATCGCGAACGCGTAAGTATTGTTCATGTCAGCCGGTTTGAGCCATACCAGGCCCAGCTTCGCATCCAGGCGTTTTACCGTGTCGTAGGTTTCCTGTGGACTCATGCGCTTATCGATACGGTTGAAAATAATCAGCGATGTACCGGTGTATTCCCAGGTAATATCAATTTGTTTATTCACCATCGCATTACGTGAAATCACCGCGGCGATATTGGTTTGCGGCTGAACCTGAAAGCCTTTCTTCTGCAAATACTGAACGGTCATAGCGGAAAGAATATGCTGCTCGGTAAAGCTTTTGGTGGCGAGAACCAGCGGCGCGGCCTGCGTCTGGCTACTGAACAACAGCGTTGCGGCAAGCCATCCCAACAGGTGTTTTTTGAATCTCATTTAACGCTCCTTATTGTTATTTATGCGTTCAGACGGTATGAGGGCTAAGACGTCGCCCAAACCAGGCAAGCAGAGTGTCAAGAATCAGCGCGAATAACGCCGTGGCCGTTGCGCCGAGGATCAACGTCGGAAAATCGTTGAGATAAATTCCCGGGAAAATCAGCTCGCCGTAGCTGCTGGCGCCGATCAGAAAGGCCAGCGGCGCGGTGCCGACATTGATGGCGGTCGCGATGCGAATACCGGACAGCATCACTGGCCACGCATTAGGTAGCTCTACCTGGCGAAGCCGCTGCCATTTTGTCATCCCAATCCCGTTCGCCGCTTCAATCAGTGAGGCGGGAACGGAACAGAGGCCCGCATAGGTATTGCGGACGATAGGCAGAAGGGAGGCCAGAAATAGCGCGACAATGGCGGGCGTATCGCCGATCCCGATAATCACCATCGCTAAGGCCAGGACGGCCAGCGGCGGCAAGGTATTACCAACATTAAAGATTTGCATGACATATTCAGCAAATCCCTTTGCCGCAGGACGGCTGAGTAAAATCCCGCTCGGGATACCGACCAGTAAAGCAAAAAACATGGACGTAAATACCAGCATCAAATGCCGTTGTCCGAGATACAGCAGATCGACCTGACGCGCTTTCAGCGTCTCCAGACCGATTCCCCAGATAAACAGCGCCAGTAACAGCAAAATGACGATAGTGAACCCAAGTACGCGTTTTAGGGTGAGGGTGTGCATTGCGGTGTGTCTCCCTGTTTGCATGTGTTATGGCGACGTTAAGAGTCGCGTGTTGTTATGCCATGTTCCGGCAGGGTGCTTTGAGCTATAGCAACAGGTTGGGAAGGATTCCAGCGAAGCGTGATGTTTAACACTATTAAACATCTATTAACAATTATGCTTTGCCCTTATGCGGCTTAGGGTGAACATTCACGATAAAGAATTATCTTAAAAATAGAAGCGTGGTGTGACGTTGTCACTTTTTATGGATAAAAATAGGCCGCAATGAGAGAAAAGGCAGGTAAAATCCTGCCTTTTGCGGGGATTAACGGAATAACGGTTTTACAGCGACGGGAATAATAAGTTGAGCTTGCCATTGCGCCAGCGTCAGACGCGCCAGTTGCCCCAACGCCTGATAAAACGGATGCCCGGCATGATCGATAAATACGTCCAGAAAGCGGGACGACCACGGAAACAGATGCCAGGCCAGGAGTTGTTCGCATTCATGATGACGATCATTCTCGGCAAGCCAGGCCGCCAGCAGCAACAGCGACCCAAAATGATCTTCTGGCTCGTTTTGTTGCATTTCAAACTGAATCCCGTTTTCGCGCATCCACTGACGTAGCGCCAGCGTAGAATCGCCAAATAATACGCTCTCACGATCCAGCCAGACGGAACCCCACGGCGGAGACGGCAGAGCGTAAGGGCCGATAAACAGACGCTGCCAGGCCTGTGGCAACGACTCTTCGCTGTGGGTCTTAAACATAGCCGCCACAGGCGCAAGCGCCTCGGCATCAAGCGGCCACTGCGCCTGCCAGTCGTCGTTTAATAGCGCCTGGACCAGGGGAGCGGTTTCGTGGCTTTCCGGCGAATAATAAAACAACGCGCCAAGAACACGCGCCGTTACTGCAAAATCATCACGTTGTAAAAAAGTAGTCATTCAAACAATCCCGAAAGGTGCGGGTCGCCCCGCACGCATAAATTAACCTGCGACGGCCATACCTACGGTCATATGCAGGCCATAAAAAAGTCCGCGGCCAATAATTTCGCCTGCCAGCACCAGCACGACACCGAGCAGCAAACCAACGGTATGCGGTTCGCGGCGACGGATTAGCGGACATAGCCAGCAGCCTAATCCGGCAGCAAGCAAGACAATGCGCCAGACCTGTAGCATACCGTAATCCGGTGCGAGATGGCTGGCCTGTTGCACGGAACTGTGAATGGTTGAGAGAGACAGTCCTTGTAGTACGATGACCGCCACGCACACCACCAATGCCAGGCCGCTAATACTGGCAAACGTCACGCTGCAAAATGGGACGCGCGCGATGCGTAGCAGTAGCGCCGCAAACACCGGGCCGCACAGGAATGCCGTGAGGAAAAAGGCCAGCGTGGTGTAGCCATTATACCAGGTTGGCACGGTATCTATCTGATAAACGAGCGTCATTGCCCAGATGAATGCAACGCCGAGCGCCATACTGACCAGCAGCCACACTTTACCCAGCGCCGGGGGCATTTTACCGAGTACCGCCACCAGCCACCAGATGCCGCCTACGGCAAAGAACACCGATCCTGCGGCGATTTCATTACTCAGTGCGGAAGCGCCTACGCGGTTAAGCGAGTTAAACGCGCGCATCGGCGAGCCGAGATGCATAATCGACGCGAGGAATCCCAGTCCCATCACCAGCCACAGAAAAAACATGCTGCGCACGATGCGCTGACGGGCGATGGTATCGTCTTTTGCCGTCAGCCAGCCCAGTCCGCTAACGATTAACGCGCCGACCACGCACTGACCAAAGACCGTGAAGATCATCAACGGCCATTCATGCCATCCACTTCCCATCTTATACCTCCTTCGGATTGGCCAGATAACCGGTAGTGTCCCCGGTCGGGCGGCTGTTGGCGTTGGGTTTAATCACAATATTCGGCTTCGTGAAATGCGCGCGCGGCAACGGCGCGACGGCAGCCAGCTCACCGTGTTTTTTACGCAGTTCGTCTATCGGGCCGAAATCCAGCGCCCGCAGCGGGCAGGATTCGACGCAAATCGGCTTTTTGCCTTCCGCCACCCGGTCATAACAGCCGTCGCACTTGGTCATATGACCTTTGGCGGCGTTGTATTGCGGCGCGCCGTACGGGCAGGCCATGTGGCAGTAGCGGCAGCCGATACAGACCTCTTCGTTCACCACCACAAAACCGTCATCGCGCTTGTGCATCGCGCCGCTCGGGCAGACTTTGGTACAGGCCGGGTCTTCGCAGTGGTTGCATGAAATGGAGAGATAATAGGCAAACACGTTCTGGTGCCAGACGCCGTTATCCTCCTGCCAGTCACCGCCCGCATACTCATAAATGCGGCGGAAGCTGACATCCGGGGTCAAATCTTTGTAGTCCTTGCAGGCCAGTTCGCAGGTTTTGCAACCGGTGCAACGACTGGAATCAATAAAAAATCCATACTGGGTTGTCATCGGTTACTCCTTACGCCTTTTCAACCTGAACAAGATTACTGTGTGACGGATTACCTTTCGCCAGTGGGGAAGGCCGGTGCGACGTCAGAATGTTAATGGAGCCGCCGCGATCGATTTTGTCGCCAAACATATCGGCATTTAACCAAGCGCCCTGGCCGATAGCGGTGACGCCAGGCAATATGCGCGGCGTGACTTTTGCCGGAATGAGCATCTGTCCGTTCTGGTTAAAGACCCGCACGGTGTCGCCGTGCTGAATGCCGCGCGTTTGCGCATCAATCGGGTTGATCCAGATCTCCTGCGGACACGCCTGTTGCAGGATGTCGATATTGCCGTAGCTGGAGTGGGTACGCGCTTTATAGTGGAAGCCGGTTAGCTGTAGCGGGTAGCGCTGACGAAGCGGATCGTCCCAACCGTCAAAGCCTGGCGTATAGGCGGGTAAAGGATGGATAATCTCATCTTTCTTCAGCTCCCACGTGTTGGCGAGGGTTGCCAGACGCTCGGAATAGATTTCGATTTTACCGGACGGCGTTTTCAGTGGGTTGGCGGCAGGGTCTTCGCGGAAGGCGCGGAAAGCGACGTAGTGCTCCTCCGGGCATTTTTTCTTGAAAATCCCTGTCTGTTTCATCTCTTCGTAATCCGGCATTTCCGGGTTACGCGCTTTGGTTTTTGCGTGCAGGTATTTGACCCACTCATGCTGCGTGCGGCCTTCTGTGAAGGTCTGGTATACGTCCGGACCAAGCCGTTTAGCCACTTCACTGAGCGTCCAGTAAATGGGCTTTCTTTCAAATTTCGGCGAGGTGGCGGGCTGACCAAGAATGACATAGCCCATATTGCCTGCGGATTCGTGGGAAATCAGATCTTCCTGCTCGGTCGGCATTAAATCAGGCAGCAGAATGTCGCAATATTTTGCCGACGCGGTCATAAAGTGCTCGATACCGACGATCATTTCACATTTACTGTCGTCCTGAAGCACCTCGTGGGTGTGGGCGATATCGCCATGCTGATTGATCAGCGTATTACTGGCGTAGCACCACAAAAATTTGATCGGCACGTCGAGCTTGTCTTTTCCCCGCACGCCGTCGCGTGTGGCGGTCATTTCCGCGCCATGATCGATAGCGTCGGTCCAGGTAAAGACCGAAATCTGGGTTTTTACCGGGTTCTCCAGCATAGAAAACCATTCGACGCCCAGATCCCAGGTGCCTTCGCGCACGCCGGAATTACCGCCATTTATGCCGACGTTACCGGTGAGTACAGACAGCATGGCGATTGCGCGTGCGGTCTGCTCCCCGTTAGAGTGGCGTTGCGGTCCCCAGCCCTGGCAAATGTAAGCCGGTTTCGCCGAGCCGATTTCCCGCGCCAGTTGAATGATTTTTTCCGCCGGAATACTGGTAATCTGCGCGGCCCATTGCGGCGTTTTAGCAATACCGTCGTCGCCCTGACCCAAAATATAGGCTTTATAGTGCGCGTTACGCGGGGCCGAGGCGGGCAGAGTGGTTTCGTCGTAGCCGATGCAGTATTTATCCAGAAACGGTTTATCAATAAGATCTTCGGTAATCAGCACCCAGGCGATTGCCGCCGCCAGCGCGCCATCGGTACCAGGGCGAATCGGCAGCCACTCGTCTTCGCGGCCGGCGGCAGTGTCGTTATAACGCGGGTCAATGACGATCATCCGGGCGTTGGAGCGCTCGCGCGCTTGTTCGACATAGTATGTCACGCCGCCGCCGCTCATACGTGTTTCCGCGGGGTTATTGCCAAACATCACCACCAGTTTTGTATTGGCGATATCATCCGGACTATTGCCGTCGTTGCCGCCGAACATATAGCTCATGGCCGCGCTGATTTGGGCGGTGCTGTAGCTACCGTAACGGCTGAGATAGCCGCCGCAGGCGTTCATCAGGCGATACGGTACGTTAGAATTGGTAATATTGCCGCCGTCCACGCCGGTACCGTAAAGGACATGTACCGCTTCGTTGCCGTAGTCCTTGAGGATACGTTTCAGGTTATCGCCGATGGTATCCAACGCTTCATCCCAACTGATACGTTCGAATTTGCCTTCTCCTCGTTTACCAACGCGTTTCATCGGATATTTCAGGCGATCGGGATGATTCATCCGGCGACGAATAGAACGACCGCGCAGGCAGGCGCGTACCTGATGGTTGCCATATTCATCGTTGCCCGTGGTATCCGACTCAACCCAATATACGGTGTCATCTTTTACGTGCAGGCGCAGCAGGCAGCGGCTGCCGCAGTTAACGGTACATGAACTCCAGACCGCTTTTTCTGCCACATTGCCAGATGCGAGGTCTGCTGCGGCGTGGGCGATGCGGGAGAACGGAAGGGTGAAAGCGCTACTGGCAAGCGCAAGGCTACCGATAGCGGAGGTTTTCACCAGGCTTCGTCGGCTGATACTGGCCGCCATTAATGCCTCAGGGTTGGTGATTTTCATAACAGCTCACTATGCTCATCCAAAAAAGAGTTTTAAATGTTGTTGTGTTCGCAAAACGGGGAGCTCCGGGCGCGTAAAAACGTCCCGGAGCAGGCGGCTTAGATTTTTTCGATTTCCACCAGATTTGTATGTTGAGGATTCCCTTTTGCCAGGGGGGAAGGACGCAGCGTCGTGAGCGTATTGATGCAGGCGCCGTGGTCAATTTTATCGCCAGCCATATCCGCATTATGCCATGCGCCCTGACCCATCGCGCTGACGCCCGGCAGAATACGCGGCGTGACTTTGGCGGGTAGACGCACCTCTCCACGATCGTTAAAGACGCGAACCTTATCGCCATTCGCGATACCGCGTTTTTGCGCATCGAGCGGATTTATCCACACCTCCTGGCGACAGGCGGCCTGCAGAACATCAATATTGCCGTAGCTTGAATGGGTACGGGATTTATAGTGAAAGCCAAACAGCTGTAGCGGGAAGGTGCTCCGCTTCGGATCGTCCCATCCTTCAAAAGTAGGGGTATAAATCGGCAGTGGGCTTATCACGTCGCCTTCCGCCAGCTCCCAGGTACTGGCGATGTGAGCGAGTTTGCTTGAGTAGATTTCGATTTTACCGGACGGCGTTTTTAACGGATTGGCCTGCGGATCTTCACGAAATTTTTTATAGGCGACAAAATGGCCGTTGGGATCTTTACGTTTATAGATGCCCATTTTTTTTAGATCGTCATACGCGGGCAATGCCGGATCTCTTGCCTGCATTTTGGCGTACAGATATTGCAGCCATTGCGCCTGGGTACGGCCTTCGGTAAACCGCTGATACACATCGTCGCCGAGGCGTCTGGCGATTTCGCTGAGTACCCAGTAGATGGGCTTGCGCTCGAACTTAGGCGTCGTCGCCGGTTGGATAAAAATCAGATATCCCATATTGCCGGCGTAATCATTGGGGATGATATCTTCCTGTTCGACGGTCATGAGATCCGGCAGTAAAATATCGGCGTACTTCGCGGAAGAGGTCATAAAATTGTCGATGACCACAATCATTTCGCATTTTGCTTCATCCTGAAGAATTTCATGGGTTTTATTAATATCCGAATGCTGATTAATCAGGGTGTTGCCAGCGTAGTTCCATAGAAATTTGATCGGGACATCCAGCTTATCTTTGCCGCGTACGCCGTCGCGCAGGGCGGTCATTTCCGGGCCGCGCGCAATGGCGTCCGTCCAGCTAAAGCAGGAGATAGCGGTTTTAACGGGATTCTCCAGGACCGGCAGACGTTCAATGGTAATGGTGTAAGTGGATTCGCGTGCGCCGCTATTACCGCCATGAATGCCGACGTTGCCGGTCAGAATCGGTAACATGGCGATGGCGCGAGCGGTTTGTTCGCCGTTCGCCTGACGCTGCGGGCCCCAACCCTGACAGATGTAGGCCGGCTTGACGCTGCCTATCTCGCGCGCCAGTTTGATAATCCGATCGGCGGGGATGCCGGTAATGTGTGATGCCCACTGCGGCGTTTTGGCGATACCGTCCTCGCCCTGGCCCAAAATATAAGCCTTATAATGGCCATTGGGGGGCGCGTCAGCCGGAAGGGTCTTTTCATCGTAGCCGATGCAATAGTTGTCGAGAAAAGGCTGGTCAACGAGATTTTCGTTAATTAATACCCAGGCAATTCCCGCCACCAGCGCGGCGTCGGCGTCGGTGCCGGGGCGAATCGGTATCCACTCGTCTTCACGTCCGGCAGCGGTATCGGTATAGCGCGGATCTATCACGATCATGCGCGCATTTGAGCGTTCACGCGCTTGCTCCAGAAACCAGGTAATGCCGCCGCCGCTCATGCGTGTTTCAGCCGGATTATTGCCGAACATGACCACCAGTTTACTGTTTTCGATATCAGATGTGCTGTTGCCGTCGTTGGAGCCATAGGTGTAGGGCATGGCGCAAGAAATTTGCGCGGTACTGTATGAGCCGTATTGATTCAACGAACCGCCGTAGCAGTTCATCAAACGCTTCACCGGCGAGGCGGCAGGCGACGAGCGGGTTATGTTGCCGCCTACGATGCCGGATGAATAGTGGATATAAACGGCTTCATTGCCGTAGGTCTCTACGGTCTTTTTCAGGCTGGCGCTAATGGTGTCCAGTGCTTCCTGCCAGCTAATGCGTTCAAATTTGCCTTCGCCGCGGCGGCCAACGCGTTTCATGGGATAGTTAAGGCGATCCGGATGGTTAATGCGCCGACGGATTGAACGGCCCCGCAGACAGGCGCGAACCTGATGATTGCCGTAGACATCGTCGCCAGTATTATCAGTTTCAACCCACCAGACTTCATTATCTTTTACATGCAGACGCAGGGCGCAGCGACTGCCGCAGTTGACCGAACAGGCGCCCCAGACGATTTTATCTTCTTCGTTGCGCATGGCCTGCTGCACCGCCGCGGCCGCGGTACGCATCCCAAACGGTAAAGATACGCCTCCGGCAGCCAGCGCCAGTGAGCCAAGCGCCGCTGATTTCACTAACGTCCTGCGGCTAACGCCTGTTTGTTGCTTTTCTCCGGGCATCACTCACTCCATTGTCGTTATCGTTTCGCTATATATTAATGACTATAGCGAAATTATTAACATGCTAATGATGTAATGAGTTTACCCCTTTGGGAGTAAGGATTATTAATCCATGTCAAAGAGCGTTACCCTCCGGACCCGGAGGGCAGGAGGAGGTTATTGCGGTTCGGCGGATGAACCGTCCTGAGCGGGAGAGGTATTGGCTGGCGCATTGCCGCTGCTGGTGCGGGTATAAAGAATTTTATGCGTGTCGTTCGCGCAATGGCCCACCACCTGTGAGTCCGGCTGATCGGCCTGGTCGTTAGGAACGATAGTGAGCGTAAAATTATCCGCCGGCACGCCGTTATTGATGATACGTTGTTCAATATCGCTTTTTACTCTCTCGCACGATCCCGGTGCCGCCATCACCAGCGAGGGGGCGCTAACTAACGCCAGAGCGGCTATTGCAGTTGCGATTTTCATCATGAACTCCTGTGATTAATGACGATGTTCTAAGCTTAGCATTTTTCGTGTAAATAACTGTATTTGCTAATATGATGATAAATATCTTTTCATCCTGGTGATACGTGTGAAGAACCCCCTTTTACTGACGTTATTGTGCATGATACTGGCAGGTTGTGATAACCCGAAATCCCTTGAGTCTTTTACGCCGGAAATGGCCAGTTTTTCGAACGAATTTGATTTTGATCCATTACGTGGTCCGGTAAAGGATTTCAGCCAGACATTGATGAGTGAGAATGGCGAAGTGGCGAAGCAGGTCACCGGTACGCTTTCACAAGAAGGCTGTTTTGATACGCTTGAGTTACACGATCTGGAGAATAATACGGAGCTGGCGCTCGTGCTGGATGCCAATTATTACCGGGATGCTCAGACGCTGGAAAAAAAGGTGCAGTTACAGGGGAAGTGCCAGCTGGCGGCGTTGCCTTCGGCGGGCGTGACCTGGGAAACGGACGACAACGGTTTTGTGGTATCGGCGACGGGCAAAGAGATGAAAGTCGAGTATCGCTATGATAGCGAAGGCTATCCGCTAGGTAAGACAACCATAAACTCGCAGAATACGCTCTCTGTGACGGCAAAACCCTCCGCAGACCCGCGTAAAAAGCTGGATTACACGGCAGTCAGCCGGGTGGATGATCGACAGGTCGGCAACGTCACACAGAGCTGCGAATATGATGCGTACGCGAACCCTGTTGACTGCCGGCTTGTTATCGTCGATGAGAGCGTTAAGCCGGCAGTGTCCCACCATTACACCATTAAAAATCGTATCGATTACTACTAAACCGGGCGCGGTGCGACTCTCCGTGACTACCGCGCCGCGTTTACTGCGCGGTGGGTTTCAGGAGCGTAGAACCGGACGTTTTATGTTCATCCAGATACTGCTGCTGGAAGATACACATGCGGATGGTGTTACGGTATTCGCCGTTAATGAAGAACTCATGAATCAGCTCGCCTTCTACTCTAAACCCGAGTTTACGGTAGATGTGAATCGCTTTTTCATTCTCTTTATCGACGATCAAATACAATTTATAGAGATTGAGTACGGTAAATCCGTAATCCATCGCCAGTTTGGCCGCGCGTGACGCCAGGCCTTTTCCCTGGTACTCCGGCGAGATAATAATCTGAAATTCCGCCCGCCGATGCACATGGTTAATTTCCACCAGTTCTACCAGCCCGGCGTTTTCACCGTCGCATTCGACGACAAAGCGCCGTTCGCTTTGGTCGTGGATGTGTTTGTCGTAGAGATCCGACAGTTCGACAAAAGCCTCATACGGCTCTTCAAACCAGTAACGCATAACGCTGGCATTATTATCAAGCTGGTGGACAAATCGTAAATCTTCACGCTCAAGCGGGCGCAGTCTGACCTTGTAGTCACTTGTCATACTGTATCCTTACACTTCCTTTTAGTTATCCTGCATCAGGGCGTAATAACGCGACCTGTACGACGATCCAGACACCGCAGCGTATTGGGCTCCCAATAGGCGTTGATGTTGGCGCTTTGCTCGCATTTATCGCGGTTATCAAAGGCGGCATCGGCTTTGTCCCACTCTTTTTCTGCGCGGGTATTCACTTTCTGGCGCAGACTGCGAGTGTCGTTCCATTGTTCCTTTTCCATCGCCGCTTCCTGACGACTTTGTGCGCTATCTCCCGATTCAATCACCAGTTTACTGGTTTCAGCGAATGCGGAAGTAGTATATACAACGGCCGCCAACGTAAGCATTGCCGTCAGGCACAGGCGTTTGCTCAGCGTATTGTTCATCACAACATCCTTTCATTAGAGGGGAAAAAGCGGTAAACCACCTGTAAATTCTACACCAATCCTTATGCCTGGCATATACACAAGAATGGCCGGATAACCGTAACGATATTCTGTTGTATTATCACTTATCATTTCGTAACCAAATGAATCTCATGCTAAAGACGACTCTGCTTTTCTTTGTCACCGCCCTCTGTGAAATCATTGGATGTTTTCTTCCCTGGCTATGGCTTAAGCGCGGCGCCAGCGTGTGGTGGCTTCTGCCCGCCGCTGCGTCACTTGCGTTATTCGTCTGGCTTTTGACCTTGCATCCGGCGGCGAGTGGGCGGGTTTATGCGGCTTACGGTGGGGTATATGTCTGTACTGCGCTCCTGTGGTTACGTGTTGTCGATGGCGTCCGGCTCACGGTTTATGACTGGTGCGGCGCGCTGATCGCGCTGTGTGGAATGCTGATTATCGTCGTCGGATGGGGACGTACGTAACATTGCCGCGCGACCAGAACATTTTGTGATCTGGCAGCGCTTTTTACATCAATATACTTGTATGGTAGTAGCTCAGTTGGGTAAATTTCCTGCATCCCATAATGCGATGTAAGGAATAAAAATGAAGATTGTAGGGGCTGAAGTTTTTGTTACGTGTCCAGGGCGTAACTTCGTCACCTTAAAGATAACCACGGAAGACGGGATCACCGGTCTGGGGGATGCCACCCTGAACGGACGCGAGCTCCCGGTGGCCTCGTACCTTACCGATCACCTGTGCCCACAGCTCATCGGGCGGGATGCTCGCCGCATCGAAGATATTTGGCAGTTCTTCTACAAAGGCGCGTACTGGCGCCGTGGCCCTGTCACCATGTCCGCCATTTCCGCGGTTGATATGGCGCTATGGGATATTAAAGCCAAAGCCGCCAATATGCCGTTGTATCAGTTACTCGGCGGCGCTTCGCGTGAAGGCGTCATGGTGTATTGCCATACCACAGGCCACACCATTGACGATGTGCTGGAAGACTACGCGCGTCATAAAGAGCAAGGGTTCAAAGCAATCCGCGTGCAGTGCGGCGTTCCGGGAATGAAAACCACCTACGGCATGGCGAAAGGCAAGGGGCTGGCCTATGAGCCCGCGACAAAAGGCCAGTGGCCGGAAGAACAATTGTGGTCAACGGAAAAGTATCTCGATTTTACGCCAAAGCTGTTTGACGCCGTGCGTAATACGTTCGGGTTTAATGAACATCTTCTGCACGATATGCATCACCGACTGACGCCTATTGAGGCTGCCCGCTTTGGCAAAAGTATTGAAGACTATCGTTTGTTCTGGATGGAAGACCCGACGCCGGCTGAAAATCAGGCGTGCTTCCGCCTCATCCGCCAGCATACGGTCACGCCGATTGCCGTAGGCGAAGTCTTTAACAGTATCTGGGATTGCAAACAGCTCATTGAAGAGCAATTGATTGACTATATCCGCACCACGCTTACCCATGCCGGTGGTATTACCGGGATGCGCCGCATTGCCGATTTTGCCTCGCTCTACCAGGTGCGTACCGGTTCGCATGGGCCGTCCGATCTGTCGCCGGTTTGTATGGCCGCTGCATTACATTTCGACCTGTGGGTGCCTAACTTTGGCGTGCAGGAGTTTATGGGCTACTCCGAACAGATGCTGGAGGTTTTCCCGCATAACTGGACGTTCGAGGGCGGCTATATGCATCCGGGCGACAAGCCAGGACTGGGCATTGAGTTCGATGAAAAACTGGCGGCGAAATATCCGTACGATCCAGCCTATTTGCCGGTGGCCCGCCTGGAAGACGGCACACTGTGGAACTGGTAAGGAGCGAAAAATGAAAAGCATCGTAATCGAAAAACCGAATACATTAACTATCGAAACGCGCGCGCTTCCGCAGCCTGCGCCGGGCGAAGTTCGCATTAAAGTGAAACTGGCGGGTATCTGCGGTTCCGATAGCCATATTTATCGGGGACATAATCCCTTTGCAAAATATCCCCGTGTCATAGGCCATGAATTTTTCGGTGTCATCGACGCGGTAGGCGACAACGTCAATCGCGACCGGATAGGAGAACGGGTATCCGTCGATCCGGTGATCAGTTGCGGGCATTGTTACCCTTGTTCAGTCGGTAAACCCAATGTGTGTACCTCGCTGGTGGTGCTGGGCGTGCATCGTGACGGCGGTTTCAGCGAGTATGCGGTGGCGCCGGCCCGTAATGCTCATCGCATACCGGACAGCATCGCAGATCATCATGCCGTCATGGTTGAGCCGTTTACCATTGCGGCAAATGTGACGGGGCAGGTGAATCCGACCGAGCAGGACGTGGCGCTTATCTATGGCGCAGGCCCGATGGGACTGACGACCGTACAGGCGCTGAAGGGGGTTTATCAGGTTAAAACGGTCATAGTCGTTGATCGCATTGAAGAGCGTTTAGCGATGGCGAAGCAGAGCGGCGCTGACTGGACCCTCAATAATGGTCAACATTCACTGGCGGAATTTCTACAGCAGAAGGCGCTAAAACCGACCTTGATTGTCGATGCCGCCTGTCATCCCGCTATCCTGCAAGAGGCGATTACCCTTGCATCGCCTGCGGCACGCATTGTCCTGATGGGATTTTCCAGCGACCCGTGTGAGATTGTACAGCAGGGTATTACCGGAAAAGAGCTGGCTATTTATTCATCGCGTCTTAATGCCAATAAATTCCCGGTCGTGATTGACTGGCTGAATAAAGGGCTTATTGATCCGGATAAGCTGATAACGCATACATTTGATTATCAACATGTCACCGACGCGATTGAGCTTTTCGAGAAAGACCAGCGTCAATGCTGCAAAGTCTTACTCACGTTTGCGAAATAATATAAATAATTGCGAGTAAGTGGTACGCATCTTACCTCTTAGAGATTGCCTATATGACACAAATAAAGCATGAACGATCGACTCAGGATTTAGTGCGCGCTGCCGTATCTGGCTGGTTAGGCACCGCGCTTGAATTTATGGATTTTCAGTTATATTCACTAGGCGCGGCTCTGGTCTTCCATGAGATATTTTTTCCGGAACAGTCTGCCGCGATGGCGCTTATTCTGGCAATGGGCACCTATGGTGCAGGTTATATAGCCAGAATTATCGGCGCCTTTGTTTTTGGTAAAATGGGCGACCGAATCGGACGAAAAAAAGTATTGTTTATTACCATCACCATGATGGGGATCTGCACCACGCTGATTGGCGTACTGCCGACGTATGCGCAAATCGGCATTTTTGCGCCAGTATTACTGGTGACATTGCGAATTATACAGGGGCTGGGCGCCGGGGCGGAAATTTCCGGCGCGGGTACCATGCTGGCCGAGTATGCGCCGAAAGGAAAGCGTGGCATCATTTCCTCGCTGGTCGCGATGGGCACCAATTGCGGTACGTTGAGCGCGACGGCGATCTGGGCGGTGATGTTCTTTGCGCTTGAACGCGAACAACTGATCGCCTGGGGATGGCGTATTCCTTTCCTGGCGAGCGTCGTTGTTATGATATTCGCGATCTGGCTGCGAATGAATCTGAAAGAAAGTCCGGTATTCGAAAAAGTAAGCGAAGGTGAAAAATCGCCAGCGTTAACGCCTGCGTCAGAAAATACATTGGGCGCGATGTTTACCAGCAAATCTTTCTGGCTGGCCACCGGTTTACGTTTTGGACAAGCGGGGAATTCCGGGCTTATTCAAACCTTCCTTGCCGGATATTTGGTTCAGACGTTATTATTTAACAAATCTATCCCAACCGATGCGTTAATGATAAGTTCCGTAATTGGTTTTATCACTATCCCACTCTTGGGGTGGTTGTCCGATAAATACGGTCGTCGGCTGCCGTATATAATATTGAATATCTCCGCGATTATTCTCGCCTGGCCGATGCTGTCTATTGTGGTAGATAAAACGTATAGCCCTGGCGTAATTATGGCGGCGCTCATTGTTATTCATAACTTTGCCGTGCTGGGATTATTTGCGCTGGAAAACATCACCATGGCGGAAATTTTCGGATCGCGTAATCGCTTCACCCGGATGGCGATTTCAAAAGAGGCAGGGGGGCTGGTGGCGGTAGGTTTTGGCCCCGTCCTCGCAGGGATCTTTTGTAACATGACCGATTCCTGGCTGCCCATCTTAATTATGCTGGTGCTCTACTCGTGTATTGGTCTGATTTCTGCGCTGTTGATGCCGGAGGTCAGAGATCGCGATCTGAGCTTGCCTGAGGATGCGGCGGAAGCGACAGCGGCAGAGAAGTTACGCCACTCCGCAACTCAGACGAGTTAAATCGTGTTGGCGGTATGGCCGGAACGCTAATGCGGTTTCGGCCATGCTGCCCGGTCACTTTTGTTTAATTAGCGTAAATCCAAATGCACCAGGGCAGGCGTTACTCTGCGATTGTTCCGCTTTCAGAATATAGAGGTTATAAAATGCAAAACAGGCTTTTATCGGCAAAGGCGACGCTTCCTGATTACGATCGCGCGGCGCTGGCGGCGCGGATGGTCCATCTCGGTTTTGGCGCGTTTCATCGCGCGCATCAGGGGGTTTACACAGATATTCTGGCTGCGGAGCAGCATAGCGACTGGGGCTATTATGAGGTTAATCTTATTGGCGGCGAACAGCAGATTGCCGATCTAAAGCAGCAGGATAACCTCTATACCGTGGCGGAGATGTCGGCGGAAGCCTGGACGGCGCGTGTGGTGGGCGTCGTCAAAGCGGCGTTGCATGTCCAGGTTGATGGTCTGGAACGTGTGCTGGCGGCGATGTGCGAACCGCAAATAGCGATTGTGTCTCTGACCATTACCGAGAAAGGGTATTGTCATTCGCCAGCCACGGGCCAACTTCTGCTGGAACATCCCATGATTGCCGCCGACCTGCAAAATCCGCATCAACCGCTAACGGCACCGGGTATTATTGTCGAAGCGTTAGCGCGTCGTAAAGCCGCAGGCTTACCGGCATTTACCGTGATGTCCTGCGATAACATGCCGGAAAATGGGCATGTGACGCGTCAGGTTGTGACGGCTTACGCCCGGGAGGTGGATGCGGAACTGGCGATATGGATCGAGCAAAACGTGACATTTCCGTCAACCATGGTTGATCGGATTGTCCCTGCGGTCACGCCGGAGACGCTGGATAAAATCGAACAACTGACCGGCGTGCGCGATCCGGCGGGCGTCGCCTGCGAACCGTTTCGTCAGTGGGTGATAGAAGATACGTTTGTGGCGGGTCGTCCGCTGTGGGAAAACGCGGGCGCGACGTTGGTCGCCGACGTGGTTCCGTTTGAAGAGATGAAACTGCGAATGCTTAACGGCAGTCATTCATTCCTGGCTTATCTGGGGTATCTTGCCGGCTATCAGCATATTAATGACTGCATGGCTGACGACAACTATCGTCTGACCGCGCAGGCGTTAATGTTACGCGAGCAGGCGCCCACGCTGAAAGTCCAGGGGGTAGATTTACAGCGTTATGCCGATCAGTTGATTGCGCGTTACCGTAATCCGGCGCTGCGTCATCGTACCTGGCAGATTGCGATGGATGGCAGCCAGAAACTTCCGCAGCGTATGCTGGACTCCGTTCGCTGGCATCTTGCTAATCATAGCGATTTTGATTTGCTGGCGCTGGGCGTGGCGGGGTGGATGCGTTACGTTGGCGGCGTGGATGAGCAGGGCAAGGCCATCGACATTAGCGATCCGCTATTGCCGGTTATTCAGCGCGCCGTGGCAAACAGTGAAGAAGGCGCCAGTCGTGTTAAGGCGCTGCTGGGAATGGCTGAAATTTTCGGCAACGATTTGCCGCAGGCGGCGCGGTTTACGCAAAAAGTGCAAGAAGCCTATGACAGTTTACTGACATATGGCGCGAAAGCGAGCGTGGCGAAATATGCCGAGCGCTTGAAATAGCGTAACAGAGACCCGGTAGCATTATGCTACCGGGAAGGCCGGAACGGTTCCTGGCGGCCTGTGGTATCAGTTCATGCCAAGACGAATCAATTCGACCGGCGCGAATTTACCTTCACAACCTTCGACAATCACCGTTTTGCCGCGGCGAATTTGACCTGCATCCAGACCTTCGCTCTCAATGGCTTTGATAATCCCGGTATGACCCGTGCCGCTTATCATGACCCGGCTACCGGTAGTGATTGCGTTACGGTTACGATCGTATGTCATCATGGTGTTTTCTCCTTTCAAACTTACTGCCAAAGCCCGCAGGTTTCCCCGCATGACGGGCGACATATAAATACGCTTATCGTTGCGGATTTTTTTGTTTTTGATCAAGCTCACGGCTTTTTAGGCGGGAATGTGCAGGGTGAGAAAGCGGAGAAGGCGTCTCACCCCGACGTTAAAGGGGGTTACTCTTCGCTAAACCAGCCGCTGTTTTCCTGACGGATAAGCTGGACGGATTCGCTAATTTCCTGCAAATGCTGGGTCATTGCGCTCTCAACCGCATTGCCGTCACGATTTTCCAGTGCGGAGAAAATATCATGGTGCTGGCGCAACAACATCTCCGGCGGAGAAACATGATCCAGACTCATATAGCGAACCCGGTCGATTGTCGCTTTGATATTTTCAATGGTATCCCACGCTAACTGGCAATCGGCGATCTGCGCCAGTTTTTGGTGGAAATCGTCATCAAGCTGGAAAAAATCATCAATCTGTTTGCGCTCGATGGCAATATGTTGCAGGTGCAGGTTTTGCGCCAGTTGATAGCACTGGTTGTCGGTGATCATCGCCGCCGCACGGCGGACCACCGCGCATTCGATAGCCTGCCGAACAAAGCAGCCATTCTGTACCTGAGAAAGCGAAATCTTATTCACATAACTACCGCGCTGAGGGCGGATCTGAATCAACCCATTTTCCGCCAGCTTTATAAAAGCCTCGCGCACCGGTTGACGCGAAACGTTAAAACGGGTTGAGACCTCTTTTTCTGATAGCGGTGTGCCAGGCGGGATAAGACAATGCACGATATCACGCCGAAGAATACGGTAAATTTGCTGGTTGACAGGCTGTGTAGGGTTAAGCTGTGTTTCGACGGTCATTCATTCTTACTTTTTAGGCGGTTGACCCGGATACTCTACCACTTTTCCGTGGTGGTCTATACCGATCATGTTTCTGGTTGCAGATACGTTTGCCAGGGATTACCCGGCCCGCAGACCGGGTATAACCTCTTAGCTACGGTGGACGCTGAGCCCTGCGAAGGATTGGGTAACAGGCATCATTTCAACGGTATTAATATTCACATGCGCGGGGAGCGTGGCCACCCACCATACCGCTTCGGTAATGTCTTCTGGCGTGAGCGCGGTGGTATTTTCGTAAGTTTTACCCGCTTTCTCATCGTCGCCTTTGAAACGGACGCTGGAAAACTCGGTACCGCCAACCAGACCCGGTTCAATGTCGGTCACGCGAACCGCCGTGCCGTGTAAATCCGTGCGCAAATTCAGGCTAAACTGGCGCACAAAGGCTTTCGTCGCGCCATAGACGTTGCCACCAGCATAAGGCCAACTGCCGGCGGTTGAACCGATGTTAATGATATGACCGCGATTACGTTCGACCATTCCTGGCAGCACGGCGCGGGTCATATAAATTAAGCCTTTATTATTAGTATCGATCATAGTTTCCCAGTCTTCTACGCTGGCTTTATGCGCCGGTTCAAGGCCCAGCGCCAGACCGGCGTTATTGACCAGCACATCAATATCGCGCCACTGCGCAGGCAGAGAGGCCATCATCTCTTCGATGGCCGCGCGGTTGCGCACGTCCAGTTGGGCGGTCAATACGTTCTCGCCAAGCTCATCTTTTAACGCTTGCAGGCGTTCATGACGACGTCCCGTGGCAATGACTTTATGTCCATTCTCAACAAAACGGCGTGCAATGCACTCGCCAAACCCTGCGGTTGCTCCAGTTACTAAAACGATCATCACACAGTTCCTCAACGCTTTTTGTGTTGTATTACCATAGCACGCGGCGTTTATGAAAGGGTAATCCTGGTTAACACGGTTGCGGTCAGCATAGGGGGAAGCTTACTCTTATGATCAACCTATTTTCAGGAGTGAAAAATGTCGACGAATCCTTTGTTAGACCAGAGTATGTTGCCTTATCAGGCACCGCGTTTTGATCGGATCAAAGATTGCCATTATCGTCCTGCTTTTGATGAGGGCGTGCGGCAAAAACGCGTGGAAATCGAGGCCATCGTCAATCATCCGGCGGCCCCTGACTTTACGAATACGCTTCTGGCGCTGGAGCAAAGCGGGGCGCTTCTGTCACGCGTCACCAGCGTTTTTTTCGCGATGACGGCCGCACACACTAACGATGAACTCCAGCGGTTGGATGAGGCCTTTTCTGCCGAGCTGGCGGCGCTCTCCAACGATATTTATCTGAATAGCGCGTTATTCGCTCGCGTGGATGCCGTCTGGCAACAGCGTCACTCACTGGGGCTGGATGATGAGTCGCTACGGTTGGTCGATGTTATCCATCAGCGTTTTGTGTTGGCAGGCGCGCAGCTTGCCGAAGAGGATAAAGCGCGACTGAAAGTATTGAATACCGAATCAGCGACCTTAATGAGTCAGTTTAATCAGCGTCTGCTGGCGGCAAGTAAAGCGGGCGGGCTGGCGGTAGATGACGCGCATTGCCTGGCAGGATTAAGCCCGGAAGAAATGACCGTCGCTGCTGAAGCGGCGCGTGAAAAAGGCCTGGAGGTGCGTTGGTTCATTCCGCTCCTTAATACGACGCAACAGCCTACGCTTGCTACGCTGCGCGATCGCCAGACCCGCGAAAATTTATTCGCAGCGTCATGGACTCGGGCGGAAAAAGGAGATGCCCACGATACCCGCGCTATCGTTCAGCGTCTGGTAGAGATTCGTCGCTGTCAGGCAAAACTGCTGGGTTTCCCCAATTATGCCGCATGGAAAATGGCCGATCAGATGGCGAAAACGCCGCAAGCCGCACTGAGTTTTATGCGTGGCATTGTGCCGCCAGCGCGTCAGCGGGTACTCAATGAACAGGCGGAAATTCAGAACGTCATTGATGGTGAGCAGGGCGGCTACACCGTTCAGGCCTGGGACTGGATGTTCTATGCCGAACAGGTACGGCGGGAAAAATATGCGTTAGATGAAGCGCAACTGAAGCCCTATTTTGCCTTAAATACGGTGTTGCAAGAGGGGGTTTTCTGGACCGCCAACCAGCTATTCGGCATCACCTTCGTCGAGCGTTTTGACATTCCGGTGTATCACCCTGATGTTCGGGTGTGGGAGATTTTCGACTCCGATGGTGTCGGCATGGCGTTATTTTATGGCGACTTCTTCGCGCGGGACTCGAAAAGCGGCGGCGCGTGGATGGGGAATTTTGTCGAGCAATCCACACTCAATGAAACCCGGCCCGTTATATACAATGTTTGTAACTATCAGAAACCGGTTGATGGGCAGCCTGCATTACTGCTTTGGGACGACGTTATTACGCTCTTCCATGAGTTTGGTCATACGTTACATGGTTTGTTTGCCGTCCAGCGCTATGCCACGCTTTCAGGTACCAATACGCCCCGCGACTTTGTCGAGTTTCCCTCCCAGATTAATGAGCATTGGGCGAGCCATCCACGCGTGTTCGAACGCTACGCGCGTCATGTCGACAGCGGTGAAAAAATGCCTGCTGATTTACAGGAAAAAATGCGCAAGGCGAGTTTATTTAATAAAGGTTACGATATGACTGAATTGCTCGGCGCCGCATTGCTGGATATGCGCTGGCATATGCTGGAGGAGAGCGTAGCAGAGCAGTCTGTCGCTGAGTTCGAGCAGCAGGCGCTGGCCGCCGAGCATCTTGATTTACCGGCGGTGCCGCCCCGCTATCGCAGCAGTTATTTTGCCCATATCTTCGGCGGCGGCTACGCAGCGGGATACTACGCCTATCTTTGGACGCAAATGTTAGCGGATGACGGTTATCAATGGTTTGTAGAGCAGGGCGGCCTGACGCGTGAAAACGGGCAGCGTTTTCGTGATGCTATCCTTTCCCGGGGGAATAGTACTGATTTAGAAACGCTTTATTCAGACTGGCGTGGACATGAACCGCATATTGACCCCATGTTGCAATATCGTGGGCTCGATCGCTAAGCTGATACGGTTGTTCGGCACTGTCGAACAACCGCCTGAAAATGAATCCTGCACTTCTGATGACAGCCAGTTAAATTTATGGGGTTAAATTGTCTGAATATAACAAGGGTGTGCATTCGGATTTTTCTACTTATTTTCTCGTGGTGGCTTGATTGCCAAAGATTTATTACCGTTTCGCTGTTGATGTTTTCAAAAAATATATTTTCCGCCATGTGGTGGTATTATGTAAATAATGCAGAAATGAATTTGACACTGCGCACAGGGCGACTAGATTTAGAACTGTATCACATGATATGAGAAGACATATCATATTTAAAACGCAACATCATCATGAGGATTATATTATGGCAGAACATCGCGGCGGTTCCGGTAATTTTGCAGAAGATAAAGAGAAAGCCTCAGAAGCAGGTCGTAAAGGCGGCCAGCATAGCGGTGGGAACTTTAAAAACGACCCACAGCGTGCATCTGAAGCGGGTAAAAAAGGTGGCCAGAATAGCCACAGTGGCGGACGGAAATCCGGCAATTAATTTTACTCCTGATATTTCGTAAATATATTCTGAAATATTGCGCATACGATGCGGGCCATAGGCTCGCATTTTTTTATTCTGACCGGGAGTTATTCTGGCCGGTCAGATAAAATTATTGTTTATGCTTTCTTCGTTAACAGAAAAAGCAATTCAGCGAGGGCGAAGCGTACGCATTTTTCTAATACTTCCTGACAATCTCCGTTGAAATGTTGTCGGCTTGTAAAAGTTGTATTGTTAATATTCCAGGCAAACCAAACGGTGCCCGCCGGCGTGCCATCTTCGCCGCCTTCCGGACCGCCATAGCCGCTGATCGCTATGCTAATATTGACCTCAGCCTGATCCTTAGCGCCCTGTGCCATTTCAGTAACGACCGCTTCGCTGACGGCGGTATGTTCGGCAAGGCTGTGGCGTTGTACGCGTAAGATTTTTGCTTTGGCTTCATCAGTAAAGGTGACATACCCCACACCGTAAAATGAGGGCGTATCTTCTGCTGCGCACAATGCTGAAGCCAGTTTCCCGCCAGTGCAGGATTCTGCAGTGGTCAGACGGAGTTTCTGGTTAACCAGTAAATCACCAAGTTTTTTTGTCAGGCTATCGACGGATTCGCCTTCATCAAGGGTGACAATATCGTGCTGTTCTAATCTCATCGTTTATTTTTCCGTTACAGAGACAAATGAAATCTGTTCGTTCTTCTCAAGTATGGCATATTTATTTTATGACATTGTCAGTGAATGATTATTTTATCCAGTTACCAACAAACCCGCTGTTGCATAACTTGCTTACTTTTCTGCGGCGATGACTGTCATTGATTATGCGTAAGGCCATTATCCTCAAAAAATAAAGCCGATTATTCTGAATTGCTATCAAAACGTTGATGCATATGACTTCAGCTATGTGGCAAGTTCTCTATTACGCCGTTACGCTTTCGCGCTCACCGGCGCTGATATCGGTTGCATATTAATCCGGATGGGTTGATTTTATTGCTTAATATTCTGCGGGTAAATTCATGTTTGTAAAAACTAAAAATAGCGGCCAGACTTAATACGTCAAATAGACGTTATTAAGGAGAGAGCATGAAACTACAGGTGGCTGCATTTTTAAGTTTTCTGATAATGCCTTACGCGCTAGCGGATGATCAAGGGGGATTAAAAAAAGACGTGGCACCGCCGCCGCCTCATGCTATTGAGGATGGTTATCGCGGTACGGATGATGCAGAAAAAATGACCATCGAACAGGCAAAAACCCTGCATGATGGCGCGACCGTTTCGCTGCGCGGCAACCTTATTGATCATAAAGGCGACGATCGCTATGTATTTCGTGATAAATCCGGCGAGATTAACGTGATAATTCCTTCCGCCGTATTTGATGGGCGGGAAGTTCAGCCGGATCAAATGATCAACATTAACGGTAGTCTGGACAAGAAAGCGAAGGAACCGCTTGTTCGCGTGAACCGACTGCAAAAATAACGCGCGCTAACCGGCAATCTCCAGGTCAGCCATACGGGGCATGCGGCTGGCCTGATACCATGGGTCTTGTAAAAGCGCCTGGGGGACAAAAGGTCCCATAATGTCTTATTCAGGTCTGGTTGCGTATCGTTTAAGCTTCATTGATATTGACGGTGCTACAGTCGTTAGCGATCCGTTATCCTCGCAAGAATTTGCCCGGTAGCGTATAAGCAAAACACAAATCTATCCATGCAAGCATTTACCGCTGGTGAACCGGCGGTTTTTTTTTGCCTGCCATCCAGACAAAAGCGGCCCCTTGCGCAACGATGCAGCAAGGGGCCGGCTCTGCGAGGGATTATCTCCGTTCATTAATCATCCCATTTGTGACTGAACCAGGCGGCCAGAAATCCGGAAAATAAAATAATTCCTAATACAACGATAAAAAGGTTAATACTGCCTAACATCTCGTTTCTCCTTATTTTAGTGTGCATCCTCTTTTTTAAAAAACCTCGTACAGACTATAGTACTAATTTATACTTAAGCAAAGTCTGAATTGCGTATTTATTTTACTGGAAGGGTAAAGCATTAGAATATTTTCGTCAGCGCCCAGGAATATTCCTGAATTACCGCAGTGACAGCAGATAATTAGCCTGCAATATATAGGGTTAACCCGGTGCGCCAGAAACTGCGCACATCACTGGCTGCAGATAATTAACAGGTAATAGCCTGTTGCGTAGGGGTAATCCGCATTCCTTTTAACATCAGTGCCCAGGCGAACACAATGGCGATTATCAGGACAACGAAAAGCGACCAGGCGGGAAGCGTCGTCAGGATGACGCCGCTGGCCAGCGGGTTTACCGCCGCACCCAGCCAGCCCAGCGATTGCGCTGAAAAATAGCTGGCTTTCATCCCGGCAGGCGCAATGTTGTCAATTAACATATATTCGCCGGGGGCATAAATAATTTCGCCAATCGTGAATACTGCCGCTGAAAGCCCCCAAAAAAACAGATTGTCGCCTGAAAAAATAAATCCGATGAGCCCGGCGATAAAAAAGACGGTGCCGGTCGTCATCATTGGTCGAATATTGACGGCGGTAAGTCGACGGCCCACGGCGTATTGCAAACTGACCACAATAACCGCATTAACCGGCAGGACGACGGCTACCACTTTTTCCGCGAAGCCGCTATCGGCAACGACCATAACGTACTGTGAAATACAGGACGCAAAGGCGCCCCCCACAAAGGAGGCCAGAAATGCCGAAAGCGTAAACCACAATAATGCTTTGTCGCGCAGCAGAACGGAGGGAGACCAGATAGCGGCATTTTTCCCCTCGCTGGCGGCAACCGAACGTGTCACCCATACCTGAATAAAGACCAGCGGAAATGCGGAACAGATAGCGGCAAGCCAGAAGGGTAAATTGATGCTTTGCATCACCAGCAGCGTGCCGAGCGGCGGGCCAACCGTCCAGCCGATATTGAGTACGGTATAATTGAGCGAAAAAATCCGTGTTTTTGTTGTCGCGGTGAGGTTATCGGCAAACCAGGCCTTCAGTACGGTAGAAAAAACCGAATAGGCGCAGTTAATAAGCGCAAAAAGCAGGACAACCAGTACGACATTATGCACCATTGGGATGGCGATAAATCCGCAGGCGAAGGCGATAATTGCGAGTAACATGTAGCGCTTTTTATCAAACTTGTCCGCCAGAATTCCAAAGCCAAGACTAAAGACGACGCCGATTGTTAACGCGCTGGTCAGCGCGTAGCCAATCAGATCCACGCCTAAACCGTACTGACGGTTAAGATAGATGGTCATAAAGGGGAGCGTGGCGCCGCGTCCAATTGTCAATAACAGCGATGAGGCGAGTAGAGCCAACGTCGAACGTCTCAATCCTGGATTCATTTTTCCTGCCTGAAATGGAGGTTACGTATCGGGACGTTTTAATCTACCGTGCCCGCAAAAGCATGATGTCTATACGCTATAGCGTAGTCTTAACATACCATAACGCAGGATTTTGCCCATCGTGTGTTGTTCAATGCCATGCTCACGGTAAAAAGAAAAGTCCTGTTATGGCGCACTGATTTCCGATAACTTACCTTTTTACAAAATTTTAATAATGACAGGGGCCGATGATGTCGCGTAAAGACGGTTTTTTGGCGTTACTGGTGGTTGTCGTATGGGGGCTCAATTTTGTTGTCATCAAAGTAGGCCTGCACCATATGCCGCCATTATTGCTGGCAGGATTACGATTTTTACTGGTGGCGTTTCCGGCAATTTTCTTTGTCGCCCGGCCTAAAGTCCCGCTTACGCTGTTGCTGGGCTATGGCCTGACGATAAGCTTTGGGCAGTTCGCCTTTCTCTTTTGCGCGATAAAGTTTGGTATGCCCGCAGGACTGGCGTCGTTGGTATTACAGGCGCAGGCCTTTTTTACCATGGCTTTGGGGGCGTTTGTTTTTAGCGAGCGGTTACAACGTAAGCAGTTGGCGGGGATCGCCCTGGCGATTATAGGTGTACTGGTATTGATTGAAGCCAGTCTCAACGGACAGCATATAGCGATGTCGGGATTTATGCTGACTCTGGCGGCGGCATTTAGCTGGGCCTGCGGCAATATCTTTAATAAAAAAATTATGCAACATAGCCCGCGCCCGGCGGTGATGTCGCTGGTGGTCTGGAGCGCGCTGATCCCGATCCTGCCGTTCCTGCTGTCATCGCTGCTACTGGAGGGGGCGGATCACATTACGCAAAGCCTTATTACCATTGATATGACGACGATATTGTCGCTGCTGTATCTGGCTTTTGTCGCCACTATACTTGGCTACGGCATCTGGGGCGCGTTACTGGGACGTTATGAGACCTGGCGCGTAGCGCCGTTATCATTGCTGGTGCCGGTAGTCGGGCTGGCGAGCGCCGCGGTGTTACTCGGGGAAACGTTGACCGGGATGCAACTTGCGGGCGCAGTACTGATTATGGCTGGACTCTATATCAATGTGTTTGGATTTCGTGTGCGCCGTACTGCGCGCGTCAGGGGATGAGGCATTATGTTACTAAGAAGACAAACGCTAATTTCAGACCATGCCGCGGGGTAATAGCGGCGGACTTGTCATAGCCAGACGGTACTAAAAAAATGCCCCGCAAAACGGGGCAAAGAGGTTAAAGGTGTTGGTCGTTATAATAGGGCACGCCTAATTCATCTGACTTATCGCTGTTCACGCTCACGGGGTGAAGGTCATTTGGCGGATCGCCTACACAGGGCAGAAGCATCACATCGCGGCTATTTTGCGCCACAGGTAACAAAGTTTGTTCTGCAATGCCATATCCGGAGGCGATAAGTAACAGACCCGGCAGGGCGGGAAACAGCATTTTCATGGTGCTCTTCGCGTGGCGCATAAACAAACTAGTAGTTGCCATGGTTCAGTGGCAGCATATACCGTGATTCGCCATGCATATTGGTGATCCGGTATTTGTGTGGCGGCACATCAAAGTAGTTTTTGAACGTCCGGGTCAATGTTTGCTGTGACTCAAAGCCATAGCGTTCCGCCAGATAGAGAATGGGCTCGTTGCTCTCTTTTAATTTTTGCGCGATTTCCGTCATTTTACGGCTGCGGATGTATTGGCCTAATGAATGACCGGTCTCTTTTTTAAACATCCGTTGCAGGTGCCATTTGGAATATCCTGAACGCTCAGACACTTTTTCCAGTGAGAGCGGCGACTCCAGGTTATCCTCGATCCAGTCCAAAATGCTATGAATAGTAATAGCGTCAGTGTTGCGTCTGGACATCGTCATACCTCTTTTTTGTCTACGGCAGAATTTTCTTGAGCAAATACTCAAGCGTTGCCACTTCGTCCGCCGTTAAGTTTTTTGTTAATTCCTGATGCAGGTCTTGCCCTGGTCGTTGATGACATTGCTCACAAATTGCCGCGCCGTCCGGCGTTAGCTTCACCAGTACGCCGCGTTTGTCATTAGGATTCGGCAGTCTTTCGATCCAGCCTTTGCACAGCAGGCGGTCGAGCATTCGCGTCAATGCGCCGAGATCGACAGACAGCACTTTTTTAAGTTCAACCGGGGTAATACATCCCGCGCAGCGTATCGAGCAAAGCACTTTAAACTGTGTTGCGGTGATATCCAGCGGGGATAAATAGTTATTTAACAGGCGATCTTTTTTTTGATTTACCATGTAGATCAAGCGACCCAGCGGAATGATTTCATTGAACAGATCACTGGTGCTTTTCAAAATGGTTGCCCCGGCAAGTAATTAATTTCGTCAGATACTATTGCCCAGGCAAGTATAAGTCAACTAAATGAATTGGCCGATGCCACGATTTGCTAAAAGGCGTCCGGGGTATTGTGCTGTGATAACTTGTAACTAATTGATAATTACAGGTTATAGGTTGTAGAGGATATTAACTTGCACACTGGCGAAATGGCGCGCCTGGGCAATTTCACTTTATACTTCCGGTTCATGAAACGCTGATGGGTAAGAGATAGTATTATGATGGATTTGTTTAAAGCGATTGGATTGGGGCTGGTCGTACTGCTCCCGTTAGCCAATCCGCTAACCACCGTGGCGCTGTTTCTTGGCCTTGCGGGCAATATGAATAGTGCGGAACGCAACCGGCAGTCCTATATGGCTTCGGTTTATGTCTTCGCTATTATGATGGTGGCGTACTACGCCGGGCAGTTAGTTATGAACACCTTCGGTATTTCGATTCCAGGGCTACGGATCGCCGGGGGGTTAATCGTGGCGTTTATCGGCTTCAGAATGCTTTTCCCGCAGCAGAAGGCGCATGAGTCGCCGGAAGCGAAAAGCAAATCGGAGGAGCTGGCAGACGAACCGACGGCCAATATTGCGTTTGTTCCACTGGCTATGCCAAGCACCGCAGGACCGGGGACCATCGCAATGATCATCAGTTCCGCTTCCACGGTGCGTCATGGCGGCGAGTTTCCCGACTGGGTCATTATGGTCGCGCCGCCGATTATTTTTCTTGCCGTGGCGGTGATCCTGTGGGGATGCTTACGCAGTTCTGGCGCTATTATGCGGCTGGTGGGTAAAGGGGGGATTGAAGCGATCTCCCGCTTAATGGGATTCCTGCTGGTGTGTATGGGCGTGCAATTTATTATCAACGGCGTGTTGGAAATTATTAAAACGTACCACTAAGGCGCATTGTCGTCTGCCGGAAACCTGTTCCCGGCAGACGAATGTCTTAATGCGGTTGTTCTTCCAGCGTCACTGGCCATTTGCGGGATATGAGCACAGCCCATACCAGCGCGGCACAGGCGGGTATGGCGCCAATATAGCCGATGGCCGACATTGACCAGTGCAAACTCACCTGATTGCCTACCAGCGCGCCAGCGCCAATACCAATATTAAAGATGCCTGAAAATAGCGCCATTGCGACATCGGTCGCGTCCGGGGCTAGCGCCAGTACTTTCACCTGCATACCGAGCCCTATCACCATAATCGCGATGCCCCAGAAAATGCTCAGTATGGCCAGATGCGCTTCGCTATCCGCCGCAGGCAGCAGCAGAAGCAGACAGACAACCAGCAGGGCAATAGCGATACTGACGAGCGACGAGGCATGGCGATTACCCAGTTTACCAAACACGAGGCTGCCGATGATCCCGGCGCCGCCGAGGATCAGTAACAGAACGGTAGCAAAATTCGCACTGAGCCCGGCGACATTCTGAACGAACGGTTCAATATAGCTATAAGCTGTGTAATGCGCAGTCACCACAACGACGGTCAGTACATAGAGGCTCATCAGCGCCGGGCGTCGGAATAGTAAAGGTAAACTTTTTAGTGAGCCGGAATGCTCGCTCGGCAATTTCGGTAGAAGCTTAATCAGACATAGCAGCGTAATTAATGCGCCCATGCCGATGGCAAAAAAGGTGGTGCGCCAGCCAAAATACTGACCAACAACGCGACCTATGGGCAGCCCAAGCACCATGGCCAACGCGGTGCCGGTCGCTATCAGACTTAATGCCTGCGCGCGTTTCCCGGCAGGGGCCAGGCGGATCGCCAGCGAGGCGGTTATCGACCAGAAAATAGCGTGGGCGAAAGCGATACCAATACGGCTAATGACCAGCACGGTAAAGTTCCATGCCAGAAAGGAGAGCACATGGCTGGCAATAAACAAAACAAACAGATAAATGAGTAGCTTACGGCGCTCCATTTGACTGGTAAGAAGCATAAAAGGCAGCGACATGACGGCAACTA
Organism: Salmonella sp. 32020114201800008SM; assembly: GCF_017572025.1. Lineage (NCBI taxonomy): Bacteria > Pseudomonadati > Pseudomonadota > Gammaproteobacteria > Enterobacterales > Enterobacteriaceae > Salmonella > Salmonella sp. 32020114201800008SM. The sequence continues at coordinate 454,635 of NZ_JAGEQM010000001.1, forward strand.
CCCAGGCGTAAATGGTTAGCATGATGCCGACCTGCGCGGTTTGCATATGAAAGCTTTCAGCAATGTCTGATAGCAAACCAACTGGCACAAATTCTGTGGTATTGAAAATAAAAGCGGCAATAGCAAGCGTAACTACCCGTAGCCACGCGACCTTGCGGGAAACTGGATTGATTGTCATAAAAATATTTCGGGTTAGTTGCGAGAAGGTGAGACCGCGATCTTAAAACGTTTACTGGCGAAAAGACAATCATTTTGTGACCTGCTTCTCATTTACTTCGCAGGCCGTTTCGTCTTCAGTCGGTGCTCGCCAGTTGGGCGTTAAGTAACTCAATAAAGGCCTCAAGCTGACGCGTCATCGCCCCGCGCCGCCACATTAGCCATGTGTTAAGCCAGCGCCACTTCTCCGCCAACGGCCAGGCTTCCACCTGATGATGTCCTGGCATACTGTTGAGCATACTTGCTGGCATCAGCGCAATACCTGCGCCGGCAATTACGCACGCCAACATTCCATGATATGACTCCATTTCGTGAATCGTACCGGGGGTCGCGCCATCGGCATGAAACCAGCTTTCGAAATGCCGTCGGTAAGAACAGTTGGCGCGAAAAGCATAGATGTTATAACCATTCACCTCGCTGGCCCGCGAAACGACGGAATGGCCGTGTGGCGCGACGATCATCATCTCTTCCTGGTAAGCCGGTATACCTTCCAGCCCCGGATGCATTAGCGGGCCATCAATAAAGGCGGCGTTCAGCTTTCCTTCGAGCACGCCATCCAGCATGGCGCCGGAAGGACCGGTCGTTAACGCGAACTGAATTTTAGGGTAACGCTGGTTATAACCCGCCAGCAGCGCGGGGATACGTACGGCGGCAGTACTTTCTAACGCGCCGAGTGAAAACAGTCCTTGCGGTTCCTCTCCGGCAACCACCATGCGGGCTTCATCGACCAGCGCCAGGATCTGCTGGCTGTAACGTAAAAAGTTATGCCCGGCTGGTGACAGCCTGAGTCGCTGGTTTTCGCGAATAAACAGAGAGACGCCCAGGTCGGCTTCAAGCTGGCGGATACGCGTGGTCAGGTTGGACGGAACGCGGTGTACTTTTGCCGCCGCCTGCGTAATGCTGCCCGTCAGAGCGACAGCGTTAAACATTTCCAGTTGCGTCAGGTCCATGGTTTTCTCAGTTCGTGAATAGTCTGGTTAATATTATTCATTTTTCAGAAAGGGTAAAGGGCGTCATGATGGTACAACTCCCCTGATAACGAGAGAAAGAACATGACCATGATGACTGCAACACAGGCGTTATCCGTGAATCCTGCGACCGGCCAGACGCTGGCGGCAATGCCCTGGGCTAACGCGCAAGAGATTGAACATGCGCTGAATCTGGCGGCGAGCGGTTTCAAAAAGTGGAAATTGACATCGGTAGCGCAACGGGCGCAAACATTACGCGATATTGGTCAGGCGCTTCGCGCTCATGCAGAAGAGATGGCGCAATGTATTACGCGTGAAATGGGTAAACCCATAAAGCAGGCGCGTGCGGAAGTGACGAAATCCGCCGCGTTATGCGACTGGTATGCGGAACATGGCCCGGCAATGCTGAATCCTGAGCCTACGCTGGTAGAAAATCAGCAGGCGGTGATTGAATACCGTCCGCTGGGCGTCATCCTGGCGATAATGCCGTGGAATTTTCCTTTATGGCAGGTGTTACGCGGGGCAGTGCCGATACTGTTGGCGGGGAATAGCTACTTGTTAAAACATGCGCCCAATGTCACGGGTTGCGCGCAGATGATAGCCCGAATCTTGACGGAAGCCGGTACTCCTGCTGGCGTCTATGGATGGGTGAACGCCAATAATGAGGGCGTGAGTCAGATGATTAACGATCCGCGAATCGCGGCGGTGACGGTGACCGGTAGCGTGCGCGCCGGCGCGGCGATTGGCGCTCAGGCTGGGGCGGCGCTGAAAAAGTGCGTACTGGAACTGGGTGGCTCGGATCCGTTTATTGTACTCAATGATGCCGATCTCGAACTGGCGGTAAAAGCCGCGGTTGCCGGACGCTATCAAAACACCGGACAAGTTTGCGCCGCCGCCAAACGTTTTATTGTCGAAGAGGGCATTGCGCAGGCGTTTACCGACCGTTTTGTGGCGGCTGCCGCAGCATTAAAGATGGGTGATCCTCTGGTTGAAGAGAATGACCTGGGGCCGATGGCGCGCTTTGATCTGCGTGATGAACTCCATCAACAGGTGCAGGCTTCCGTCGCCGAAGGCGCACGGCTACTGTTGGGCGGCGAGAAAATCGCCGGGGAGGGCAACTATTATGCCGCGACCGTTCTGGCGGATGTCACACCTGACATGACGGCATTTCGTCAGGAGCTTTTTGGGCCTGTTGCCGCCATTACCGTCGCAAAAGATGCGGCGCACGCCCTCGCGCTGGCGAATGACAGTGAGTTTGGCCTGTCGGCGACGATCTTTACCGCCGACGATACGCTGGCCGCGGAGATGGCGGCGCGTCTTGAGTGCGGTGGGGTATTCATTAATGGGTACAGCGCCAGCGATGCGCGTGTGGCATTCGGCGGGGTGAAGAAAAGCGGCTTCGGTCGCGAGCTTTCGCACTTTGGTTTACACGAATTTTGTAATGTGCAGACCGTCTGGAAGAACCGCGTCTAATCGCCCTGACGTCGCGTGGCGCCCTCTGCTATACTCGCAGGCCTTTTCAGACCTGCGAGCAAGGAGCATGTTGTGGCCAGGGCCATGGATAATGCAATTTTAGAGACGATTTTACAGCGCGTTCGCCCCCTCATTGGCCAGGGCAAAGTCGCTGACTATATTCCGGCATTAGCGTCCGTCGAGGGTTCAAAGCTGGGGATAGCGATTTGTACCGTGGACGGGCAGCATTATCAGGCGGGCGATGCGCACGAACGCTTCTCTATTCAGTCTATTTCGAAAGTGCTCAGTCTGGTGGTGGCGATGCGTCATTATCCGGAAGAGGAGATCTGGCAGCGCGTCGGAAAAGATCCTTCCGGCTCGCCGTTCAATTCGTTGGTTCAGTTAGAGATGGAACAAGGCATCCCGCGTAATCCATTTATTAATGCGGGCGCGCTGGTGGTATGCGACATGTTGCAAGGCCGGCTTAGCGCGCCGCGTCAGCGGATGCTGGAAGTTGTGCGCGCGCTTTGCGGCGTATCGGATATTACGTATGACGCTACGGTCGCGCGCTCTGAATTTGAGCATTCCGCCCGTAACGCCGCTATTGCCTGGCTGATGAAATCATTCGGTAATTTTCATCATGATGTGCCTACCGTGTTGCAAAATTACTTCCACTACTGTGCGTTGAAAATGAGCTGCATGGAACTGGCGAGGACGTTTGTCTTTCTGGCGAATCAGGGCGAGGCGTTTCATCTCGACGAGCCGGTAGTGACCCCCATGCAGGCCCGGCAGATTAATGCGCTAATGGCGACCAGCGGGATGTATCAGAATGCCGGAGAGTTTGCCTGGCGGGTGGGATTGCCCGCTAAATCCGGCGTGGGCGGCGGTATTGTCGCCATAGTGCCGCATGAAATGGCGATTGCCGTCTGGAGTCCGGAGCTGGATCCTGCGGGAAACTCTCTGGCAGGTATCGCCGCGCTTGAGCAATTAACACAAACGTTAGGACGTTCGGTATACTGATGAATGCGCTTGAACCGCTCTTTGCCCGCCTGGCGCGATCGACATTTCGTTCGCGTTTTCGTCTCGGGATAAAAGAAAGACAATATTGCTGGGATAAAGGCGCGGAGGTGATTGATAAACACGCCGCCGATTTTATCGCCCAGCGACTGGCGCCAGCTCACCCGGCGAATGATGGTAAGCAAACGCCGATGCGGGGCCATCCGGTATTTATCGCGCAACATGCGACGGCAACCTGCTGTCGCGGGTGCCTGGCGAAGTGGCACCAGATACCTCAGGGAGAACCGCTGAGCGAAGCGCAGCAACAGTATATTGTCAGCGTTATCCATTACTGGCTGGTCATACAAATGAATCAGCAGTAGGGCAGTGTGTCGTTGCTGACGCTTTCCCCGATAAATCACCCTATACCACTGATAGCAGCCGTTGACCGTCATATATCTCATGTGCTGAAGTGTCTTTTTAGTTACAACATACATTTGGTTGTTTTTTTTCAACGCCTGTCAGCACTGTGCAAAAAAATGTTCTACAGGGCAGGGGAGCCGTGTATCACCAGAAGCTTGCAACCTTGATCTGGATCACGTTTAATGACAGTGCTTTTTTACCTGCTGAAGATAATCATGATCGTTAGACCACAACAGCACTGGATTCGCCTGATATTTGTCTGGCATGGTTCCGTGTTATCTAAAATCTTTTCACGACTGCTCCTTAACTTTCTTCTTTCTATCGCCGTTATTATCATGCTGCCCTGGTACACAATGCTGGGTATTAAGTTTACCCTTGCGCCGTTTAGCATACTGGGCGTCGCTATCGCCATTTTTCTGGGGTTTCGCAATAATGCCTGTTATGCGCGTTACGTCGAAGCCCGACATTTGTGGGGGCAGTTGATGATCGCTTCACGCTCAATACTGCGTGAGGTGAAAACAACCTTACCTGATGAACGCGGTATCGAGGATTTTGTTCGGTTACAAATCGCTTTTGCCCACTGTTTGCGTATGACATTGCGTCGACAGCCTCAAACGCAAGTTCTGGGCAACTATCTTGACCAGGAGGCGTTACAGAAAGTTGTCGCTTCCCATTCCCCCGCTAACCGTATCTTATTGCTGATGGGAGAGTGGCTGGCGATTCGCCGCCGCAGCGGAAAGCTTTCCGATATTTTATTTCATAGCCTCAACAACCGCTTAAATGATATGTCGTCAGTATTGGCCGGCTGTGAGCGCATCGCCAACACGCCGGTGCCTTTTGCCTATACGTTAATTTTGCATCGTACGGTTTATCTTTTCTGCATTATGTTGCCATTTGCACTGGTGGTTGATCTGCACTATATGACACCGTTTATTTCGGTGCTTATTTCTTATACGTTTATCGCGCTGGATGCGTTAGCAGAAGAGTTGGAGGATCCGTTCGGTACTGAAAATAATGATTTACCGCTGGATGCGATATGCAATGCGATAGAAATCGATTTACTGCAAATGAATGATGAAAGGGATATTCCGGAAAAACGGATACCGGATAAGCGCTATCAACTGACCTGAGTTTGTCTTAACAGGCGCAGAATGTTCATCTGCGCCATAACCTGAAGAGCAAAGCTTAATAGCCTTCTCCAACGCCGGTTTTGGCTGGACCGGAGTAGTGGACATGAACGATTCGCCATCCTGTGTTTGGTATCTTCGCCCACACCTGGCTTTCGCGGCCTGTCGTGTGTTGAGTCTGCCCATTATCACGGCGTACCGCGGTAAAATGCCAGTCGAACTCTGCAACGGCGGCATTGCCATACACATGAATAGCCGGGGGAGCGTCCAGTTTTAACGTGCGTTTGCTGAACGTTTTACCCATAGTGGTGCCATAAAAATTTTCAGCGATCTGCGACCATCCGCGTTCGTGACCGCGTGGATGAATAAAACTGGTTTCCGGTGAAACATAAAAGAGCTGCTTGCCTAACGTTGGGTCTGCCTTATCTATTGAATAAAGGTAACGGTTAATGCCTTCTGTAATTTCTTGTTTAACGGTCGACGTAGCTTCATTTTGTGCGGCGGTTGGCGTTGCCGCTGATGCCGATGACACCATCAGAGTTAACGTTATCGCGGCGGCCGAAAACAATAGTGACGTTTTTTGCATAATAGTTATACCCATATGGTCTGTTTTTGAGACGCTTTATCTTTCCTGTTACGTTCACTTTTATACTAAAGGAGCATGGCTCACGAACAATAAAAAACATCCTTCTATAAAATTACCCCGAAAAGGGAATAGTGCAATTAAGAATATCGTATTTGTTTGTAACGACATGACTCAAAATATCAACATTTAGAGTTTCAGTATTGTTGTTGTCCCTTGATTTGTTTTTGTATTTATTACCACTGGTAAATAGTTAATCTTATGAATAGTGATACACAAATGACCGTTTGCGCTATGTGATAATTAACCATAGTAAAAATACACGAAGCGAAGAAGTGCTATTTCAGTAGTACTGATATTTTCATAACGCTAATTTAAAAATAAATGTAAACGTAACAAATTATACACAAAAATAAGAAGGGCTGTGGCCTCAACTGACTTGATTATGATTCCGTCTTAACGAATGCCAGCCGAGTGTTAAGTGCCATTCTCGCCCTGGCATCCCCGACCGTAAGCCAGTTCTCTACTGGTAACCCCCTTGTTATTACAGCAGAAAACAGGGCATATCATTGATGTAGTCATGCTTAACTTGCATTTTAACATCACTAATACATAGCAAGCTAATATTACACTTTGAAACTTAACGCACGGTAATTGTTAGTGATATTGTCCTGGACAGTTCCGCGAGCAGGTTTTGCGGAAAGTCCAAAAATAAGACAAATAAGGCATATAAAATGAAAAAAGTAGTGGTGTTATCTGCGGTAGCCGCAGCCGTGATGATGGCTGGAGCCGCCAACGCAGCAGAAATCTATAACAAGGATGGCAATAAACTGGATTTGTATGGCAAGGTCGACGGCCTGCATTATTTTTCCAGTAATCATAGTACGGATGGCGATCAATCTTATATCCGTATGGGTATTAAAGGCGAGACTCAAATTACCGATCAACTAACCGGTTTTGGACAGTGGGAGTATCAGGTCAACGCCAATCGTCCTGAAGATGGTGACTCCAGCGGTTCCCCGCAAAGCTGGACGCGTCTCGGTTTTGCTGGTTTGGCATTTGCCGATATGGGGTCTGTTGACTATGGTCGTAACTATGGCGTGTTATACGACATTGGTTCATGGACTGACGTACTGCCTGAATTTGGTAATGATTCGTATGAAGCTTCCGATAATTTTATGACCGGGCGCGCGAATGGCGTTCTGACTTATCGCAATAATGATTTCTTTGGTCTGGTTGATGGTCTGAATATTGCGTTGCAGTATCAGGGTAAAAATGACGGCCTGTCGAAAGAAGGCGATCCTTTAAGTAATAATGCCAGAAAAAGTATCGCGTACCAGAATGGCGATGGTTTCGGGGCATCAGCGACATATGATTTGGGCATGGGGGTGAGCCTGGGGGCAGCCTATACCAGTTCCAAACGCACGCTTGATCAGATGACGCAAGATAAATACGACAATGGCGACCGCGCTGAAGCCTGGACTGGCGGCGTGAAGTATGATGCCAATAATATTTACCTAGCGGCAAACTATACCCGTACTTATGATATGACCTATATGGGCGATACATTGGGCGGCTTTGCACATAAAACCGATAACTGGGAAATGGTAGGGCAATATCAATTTGATAATGGCTTACGCCCGTCACTGGCATTCCTGCAATCCAGAGCCAATGATGTTGATGGACTGGGTTCGTTCGACCTTGTGAAATATATTGATGTGGGTTCCTATTACTACTTCAATAAAAATATGTCCGCGTATGTTGACTACAAAATCAATCTGCTAAAAGATGGCAACCCATCGAATCCTAATACAGACAACACCGTGGCGCTCGGCTTAGTCTACGAGTTTTGATAAAACTTGCTGATTAAGACAGTTTAGGGATACCCTCCTTTTCCCAAAACTGGGTCACTGCTTAACCTTTATTATTGTTAATTTATTCTTTTATTATTTCAGGACGCTTCTGGCGTCCTTTTTTATTGCCTATTCGTTGACTATTCGACTTCGATCTCGCGAATGCGCATTCTGCTACTGTCATCTATCTGCACTTTGCCTGAATGACAAAAGGGACAACAGAGTGTGGATGTTTGAGAGGTGAAGGGTTGATTACAGGACAGACACCAACCTTGCGCCGGTGCGATAGTAATGTGGAAACGCGCATTGTCAGCAAGGGTATGACGAGCGGCGACGTCCAGGCCAAAATGCAGCGCCGGCACCTCAACACAGGCCATAACGCCAATCTCCAGCCAGACTTGCTTTACCTTGCTGAACTGGTGATTTACTGCCTGTTCCTCCAGCAATTCGATAATATTTTGCGCCAGGGCTAATTCATGCATGGGCCAGCTCCTTCATTCAACAATATTTACGGCGACACAAGGATCAATTACCTGTAACTGTTGCGACCACAATGAGAGTGGAATAGTGGCCAGTTCGCGAGCAATGACGCCGTCAGGTTGGGCGTGACGTGTGGTAGGCGAGATAATACGGTAATCAAGAATATTGCCTGACGTCGTCAGTCTGGCCTGATGAACTAACCATCCTCGCGCGGTTTCCACTACCGCTATTTTCCATTCGCCATCATCAAAACGATTCCAGCGCAGGGTGGGAAGGGCGCTCAAACTTCGGGCGAGCGTAATGCAGCGGGCCAGCAGACGTAGCGCAGTCGTTTTACCGCTAAGACAACAGGCTGACAGCAGCGGATATTCGATAGCCAGAGGCGAGACATCCAGGGGACCATGGGTTATTAACGTATGGTCCGGGGACGATGCCATCGGTAGTGTAGGTGTAATGATATTCTGTACTGCCGCCAGCCAGCGGGCGGTTTCAGAACGCTCTTGCAAAAACCAGGCTTCCCAGCCCTTTACGCCAGCGGCAAGCCAGGTCTGAGGATCATCGTCAAAAAAGATTGTGCTTGCCAGCGGGGATAACTCTCCGCGACGTAACAACGCCCATTCTTCAGCGGTTGCCTGTCGGTGGCTAAACAGGGGGAGCCAGTCTGTCAACGCGCGACGGAGCGTTTCTCGCGCCAGCTCTTGTTGTGCGGCCTGCATATCTGGCTTCTTTTCAGGAAACAACAGTAAAGCCGCCGCCGCGCTGTGCGCCTGAGCGCACAACGTAAACAAACGTGAAATAAGCGTTTTTGCGTATACCGGCGTTGCGCCCTGTAACAAACGACCGATCGGCGCCTCCTGCCAGATAATCCGTAGCGGGTGAGAATAGACGGTCAATCTTTGCACGAACTATTACCTTCATCGATCACCATAAACCCGGACTTACTGGTTTCGCAAACCGGACAGCACCAGTAATCAGGTAACTGGCTGAAGGGCACGCCGGGTGGAATTTGCCATACATCATCGCCCAGCGCAGGGTCGTAAACCCACCAACATACTTTGCACTCCATGCGCACCACTGGCTCATTTTCTGTGACTGGGTATTCTTTCAACCATTCCAACGTATTTTTTAGCCCCGCGTAGGCATCTTCGATATCGTCGATGCCTGCAACGGCGATATCAGGAATGTCCGCTATCTCAATCATATCTTGCAGTAATGTGTTCATATCATTGAAATAATTGACCCGCCATACGCCGGGAAAATGCGTGCTTACAATCCGGCATTTACCATATCCGCGTGAAAAAATAGCGCTACACCCTTCGCCTAAAAAATGATCCAGATACTCGCGATCGGCATCGTTTACTGGCAATAGCGTTAAGTTAATGATATGCGGCTCTTTTACCGGCTGTTTTACGCGCTCGGCTATTTCATGCGCGATAAAGGCGCCATTCATCAATCCCGCCGGTTGCGGCGGCAATTCTGGCGTAATCGGCGGCTGCGGATGCGTCTGCCAGATGCTCTCCGGGATCGGGCCAATGATAATTTCATCGGCAACCCGTTGCTGGTCAGCGTTATATTCACGTACACGCCAGACGCCCGTAAAAACCGTCTCCTGAATACGCTGTTCTTTTCCATCGGATAATAGTACCCGGGCGGAGATTTCACCTTCGCCGAGCAGTTGATCCAACAAACCGCTATTCTGTTGCTCAGTGGCATTCAGCTTATAGCTCAGGGGAAAGGGGAGCGTTGCCACCGGGTTATCCATATCGCGAATAAGCGTAGTCAGGATGTGTCTGGCAACACGAAGCTCAGCGGGCAGCGCCTGTTCCGGTAAAACCGGCGTCAGTGGGAGATTAATGCCGGCGGGGATAGGAAGAAAGTTAAAGTCTTCCTCTTCTGGCTGCGAGCCTGGTCCGGCAATATTAACGACTGGAATAGTTCTGGAATGATTCACGTGTGTTACCTTTCATTCTATTGCGTGATAACGGGAATATCCTGACGATAGCCCGGTGTGGTCAGCAATGCGGCCACCCGCTGAGAGTATTCTTGCCAGCTATATAATCCCGCCAGACTGCCGACAAAACGGTGCTGGCGAAAGATAAGCAGCGCCGGATATTTCAGAATGCGATACTCCCGGGCGATCAGTTCACTCTGTTCGCTATCCGCAAATGCCGCGGTATAAGACGTCGCCGGAAATTGCTTGAGGATCTCCGGGATAATGACCCAACTGTCGGCGACTTCCGGATGTTTGTTGGGGTCGCTTTGCAGCAAAACCAGCACAGTCGGATGCGCATTAATCAACGACGGGAGCGTTTGCGCATCGGTAACCAGAAAGCCTTTATCCGCCAGTGGACAAACAGGATTTTGGGGTGAGATAGTCATTTTTTTAAATGCTCCGGTAATTCAGGCGTGCGAGATAATAAATCGGCAAAACCGGTCAGCGGATCGCTTTGCGTGAGCATGGCCTGTTCCAGCGAGTCCAGCGCCGCCAGTACCTCAGCGGCTTCCGCTTCGTCCATTTCTCGTCGTGCTGCGCCGCCAAATGTCAGCAGCCATGCGCCTGCTAAGGGGGGAGCCACAAGCCGAATATCAACGTCGATAAGCTCGCCGTGTCGGTCGCGGCATTTGGCGAACCACTGACCGGGTGAAATAACCTGCACAGGAACGCCGATACACATTATGATTTCTCTCTCTGTAGCACCCGAATATCGCCGACCCGGCAAGCGCTTTGCGCATCTGGCCGTTCATCTTCGTAGCGTTCTATACACAGGCTGTAATGATTAAGCCTTTCAGTGGGCAAGGCCGCTGAAGAGGCGGTAATACCCCATTGCGCCAGCACTTCCTGCGCAAGACAGACCGCAGGCATCAGTTGCGCCTTTACCTGCGGCGTAAGACTCCCGCCATAGTCATCCAGACATTCCGGCTGCACGCCAATCAGCACAATCTCCGATAACTGGCCGCCGGTTAATTGCAGCAATGCCAGCACTTCAGAAAAACTGGTCTGATGTAAACTGAGTTTTTTCGCCGTCAGATAGGCGGGAACCTGTTCATCACGAAACATCGCCAGCGAACCTGGCGCCATACCAAAATCGATAGCATCCATGATTAACAATTTTTCGGTCTGTTGCAGCCAGGGCAGCAGCGCCAGCCCCTGCGTACCGCCATCAACAACGTCAACTTTCTCGTTATCGGCATACTGTTCAAACAGCTTTTCCGCCGCTCTGACGCCGAACCCTTCATCTGCCCAAAGCAGGTTGCCAAGCCCTAAGATTGTTACTTCTGCCATTGTTATCACCTGAACCAGCGCCAGCCGCTTATCATGACGGAAATCACGCTTTGTCGGCTCATAATGTCTTCACGGATAGCGGTATAAACATGCGCAATGACGAAGGCGATAATGAACCACATGCCCAGCCGGTGCCAGAAATGCAGCGCGAGGCTATCGTTGCCAGTCAGGCGAATCATCCAGCCAAACCATTGATACGCCCAACTGTCTGTTCCAAGTCCTTCGCCATAGAGCGCAAAGCCGCTACACACCATCAGTACGGACATCCAGAAATAGAACATTACCGCCAGTCCCGCTACCGGATTATGTCCATAGTAACGATGGGCCTCTTTTTCGAGGAAAAAATACCAGCGGATTTCGCTGATAACGCCTTTGCGCCAGGCGCGGCGCCAGAACGGAACCAGAAACATCTCCCTGGCGTACTCATTGCCGACACATGCCCAGTAAATACGAAACAGCAGCGCGACAGTAAAAATATACGCCGTGGTAAAATGGATAAGTCGTATCCAGCCCATCCAAAACATAAAGGTCGCTTCACCTTGAATCGATGGCAGGGGGCGGCCAATGAAATATCCTGTAACAGCCAGGACGACAATGGATAACGCCGTGATCCAGTGCCATAAACGGACCGGCGCTTCATAGATATAGTACCCCTGGCTGGTTATTTCTTTGAGATGCATTGAGACCTCCGAATCGTCGTCATCGTACCTGAACCCTGACCAGCTCCCCTCCATGATTATCAATAACATGGGTGGAGCAGGCCAGGCAGGGATCGAAGCTGTGCAGAGTACGTAAAATCTCCAATGGTTGATCGGGAACGGCGAGTTTAGTCCCCATTAACGCCGCTTCGTACGCGCCAATTTGACCTTTATCGTCACGTGGCCCGGCATTCCAGGTTGTCGGTACCACACACTGATAGCTGTCGATTTTCTGATTTTCAATTTTTATCCAGTGCCCCAGCGCGCCGCGCGGCGCCTCGCTGAAACCAACGCCTTTTGCCGATGTAGGCCAGGTATCGGGTTCCCAGAGCGTGACGTTTGCCGTCGCCGTATCGCCGGACTTGAGGTTACGCATCAGACGATCGAAGAAATATTGCAGCGTATTGCCTGCCCATACGGATTCCAGCGCACGCGCGGCAGTACGTCCTAATGTAGAAAAGAGCGCTTCTTTAGGCAGCTTTAATACACTAAGCAGTTGATCCACAGGTTCTTTAAATTCCGGTTTATTTTGATGATATCCAATCAGATAACGCGCCAGCGGACCTACCTCCATCGCATGTCCCTTCCAGCGCGGCGATTTAATCCATGAATATTTAGCGGACTCATCCACCTGTTCGATAAAGGTTTTTGTGCCTTTATAGTGTTCGCCCATGACCAGTTGCGGTTCGGTCAGACCATCCCACGGATGCAGGCCCTTATCGTTATTGCCGTTACCATAGGTATACCAGGAGTGAGTGACAAACTCCTGAATCTCATCGGGGGCGGTTAAATCGACAGGATGAATTTCGTCGAAACGACCGTTAATGATAGCCCCACGCGGAAGCAGAAGATTACTGGCGGAATAATCGTTAGGGTTATCCGGAAACTCGCCATAAGCCAGCAGGTTCATGCTCGATAACCCGCCGCCGATTTTTGCCCAGTCTTTGTAATAACTGGCAATCAGCAAGACGTCCGGAAGATAAACCTGTTCGCAGAACTGGCGAGCTTTTTGGATGATGGAACTGACAAGGTTCAGGCGTTCCATATTCACTGCGCCGACCGCGCCCGTTTCGTCAAGGTTGATGGCGCAAGGAACGCCGCCCACCAGCCAGTTAGGATGCGGGTTTTTACCACCGAAAACGGTGTGAATTTTTACGATCTCTTTTTGAAAATCGAGCGCTTCAAGATAGTGGGCGACCGCCAGCAAATTGGCTTCCGGCGGAAGTTTCATCGCCGGATGTCCCCAGTAGCCATTACGGAAAGGGCCAAGTTGACCGGACTCGATAAACCGCTTCAGTCGATTTTGCAAATCGCGGAAATATCCCGGCGAGGATAGCGGCCATGCGGAAAGGCTTTGCGCGATGGCGGAGGTCTGATGCGGGTCGGCTTTCAGGGCCGCAACCACATCAACCCAGTCCAGCGCGTGCAGATGATAAAAATGCACCAGGTGATCGTGAACGTGTAGCGTAGCCTGCATCATATTACGGATACAGTTTGCGTTGTCCGGAATCGCGATTCCCAGCGCATTTTCTACGGCACGGATTGAGGTCAGAGCGTGTGTACCGGTGCAGACGCCGCAAATGCGTTCAACGAATGCCCAGGCGTCTCGCGGATCGCGACCTTTCAGGATAACCTCCAGGCCGCGCCACATGGTGCCGGTCGACACGGCGTTAGTAATGACATTATTACTGTCGATATTCACTTCGCAGCGCATATGCCCTTCGATGCGAGTAACCGGATCGACCACAATTCGCCGTCCGCTATTGTCCAGCGTAAAACCCTGAGTCTGATAAGGATATGCCATAATTATTTTTTCTCTTCCGGAGCGTTTTCTGATGACGTGTTGTTTTTATTGCGGGCATGTTTTATGGCGCTCACCGTAGCGTGAGCGATGGCGGCAGCGCCCGCGACGCCGGCAACGCCCAGTCCGATTTTATCGGCGGTAGCCTCAATGCCGGTTTGCGGAATGCCCGTTGCCCGGCTGTAAAAAGAACCGTAATCCCAGAATCCATCTTCCGAACATCCGAGGCATCCATGACCCGACTGGATAGGAAAAGACACGCCATCATTCCAGCGAACGGTTGAACAGGCGTTATAGGTGGTCGGGCCTTTACAGCCCATCTTGTACAGGCAATACCCTTTTCTGGCGCCTTCGTCATCCCACGCTTCCACAAACTGACCGGCATCGAAATGCGCGCGTCGGTAACATTTGTCATGAATTCGCTGGCCATAAAACATTTTTGGTCGTCCAAGACGATCAAGGGGAGGGATGCGATCAAATGCCAGCATATAGGTGATAACGGCGGACATCACTTCAGGTATAGGCGGGCAGCCTGGCACTTTAATAATGGGTTTATCGGTAATTAATTTGTGAACCGGCGTGGCTTTAGTTGGGTTGGGACGGGCTGCCTGCACGCAGCCCCATGATGCGCAGGACCCCCAGGCGATAATCGCTTTAGCATCCGCGCTGACGCGTTTTAACTTCTCCAGGAACGGCTCGCCAGCCAGTATGCAAAACATCCCATCTTCATTCAGCGGCGCGTTACCTTCCACGGCAACGATATAATTTCCTTTGTACTCGCGCATCACATCCGCCAACGCCTGCTCGGCTTGTTGCCCTGCGGCGGCCATAATGGTGTCGTCATAATCCAGGGAAATGAGCGACAAAATGGCATCTTTTGCCAACGGGTGCGCAGAGCGAATGAAAGATTCGGTACAGCAGGTACATTCAAGACCATGCAGCCATATCACTGGCGTACGCGGTTTATTCTCCAGGGCATAAGCTATCTGAGGAATCATCGAACTGCTCAGGCCTAAAGACGTTGCGGTAAGGCTGCAAAACTTGAGGAAGCTACGCCTTGTCACGCCGTGTCTACGCATAACTTGATAAAATGTATCTTGTGTTTGCATAACGTTTATCCCAAACCACTATAGTTAGTGTGGGCATCATATGTTGCATTTCTTGTCTTTCTCAACGTGTTTTAGTAGCAATTATGTTTCTAATTCGTAACAACTGATTACATGTGTGCTACTCACATTACTCAAAAACATAAATTAATTTAATGTTATTGGTGATGTTGAGTAAATATAGCGTTGTGATGGCATCTCTTAATGTTGATAAGAAACCGTGTTTTTTATTTATAACATGATGGGATTTTTTTAAATGGTCACACGGATAACGCGTTTCATATTAGTTCGCTGTGTTTAACTCTCCTTTAAACCCGTCAGTTAAATTTATTAGCTTGTAAAATAAGATCACAATTAATTACGTGCTGCATAACCATTGATAGGTTTAATTTAATATATTCATCCAATCCATTTTACAAACAAGGAGAGCATGATGAAAAAAAGTAAAGCAATGTTATTTATCGCTCCGGCGCTGTTTTCATACGCCCTGGCGGCACAGGCCTGCACGACCCTTGCTATTCAGGATAAACAAGGCGATATTTTTCATGGGCGTACGCTGGAATATATGCAGGATTTACCCTCATGGTTAACGTATTACCCGGCGGGAACACAGTTTGATAAAAAAACGCCGGATGGCAGCCAGGGGATAAGCTATCAGGCGAAGTATCCGATACTGGCCATTACTTCCACCATTACTGATGGCGATAGCAGAGACATACTTGAAGGCATGAATAGCGCGGGATTGTCATTTAGTGAAAACATGATCATGAATGCGCAGTTGCCGCCATTGCCCGCGAGTGAATATAAACAGGCAATTCCTGTCACCTCGTTGGGAGAATGGGCGCTGGCCCGTTTTGCTACTGTCGGCGAGGTAAAACAGGCAATAAAAGAGGGCAAATTCTGGTCACCGGAACTGCATCGGTTTGGCGATCTGAAATCGCCATTTCATTACGCGTTTTACGACAAGAAAGGAGGAAGCATTGTCGTTGAAGTGGAAAATGGTAAATTCCATGTCTATGACAATCCCACTCGCGTGATGACAAATGGTCCCGCATTCCCCTGGCATCTGACAAATCTGAATAATTATACGCAATTAACCAATGTGGACCGCTCTTCAGGCACACTGGGCGGGATAAAAGTGATGCAGCCTGATAGCGGGATTGCTATTGCAGACTTGCCATCGTCCGATACGTCGGTTTCCCGTTTTATACGCGGCGTTTATTACACCACATATGCGCCGCAAGCGACATCCGCCCACGATGCAATGAATACGCTTGCGCATATTATGAGCCGTTTCGATCGTCCGAAAAATATTACGGTTGATTATATGGGGAGTGAAGGGGAAGGCAACGCCACCCGCAAACCGGTCTCAGAATATACGGTCTGGACAACGCTGTCTGACTTAACGCACGGTGAGATGATGGTGCGCGGCTACAATGATATCAACTATAAAACCTGGTCTCTTTCTCAGTTTAAGAACGCGACAGCGCCCGTGTTCGAGAAAATCAACGTCAAAGGATAAATAGCTCATCTCGGTTTAGTTTCCCCGGTAGTCTCGGCGAAGGTAATGGAGGCTACCGGCGGTTGCTTCTCTTTATCATGCACGGTAATTAATTATCACGATCACCAGCGCCAGGATGGTATGCTAAATCCATTCAAAATCCCCTGGATATGGATTGGAGGGCGCATGGTTATACCTGAGGTCAGGCAGGAGAGGCTCTATCAGAAGATAGCCAACCTCATCATTAAGCTGATCAATGATAATATTTTTCCACCGGGAACTTTTTTACCGCCAGAACGCGAACTGGCAAAACAGCTTGGCGTGAGCCGCGCCTCCTTGCGAGAAGCCCTTATTGTACTGGAGATCTCGGGATGGATCGTGATTCAGTCCGGTAATGGGGTTATCGTTTCAGATAAAAAACACCTTGCCAGCGACTATACCATTGAAGAAATTCTCTCTACTCGCGAGCTGGTCGATAGCCATTGTGCGCGCTTAGCCGCACAAAACGATAACGTTGACGTCATCAACCAAATAGAGGCGATTTATCATCGTATGGATCAAGCCATTAACGATAATAACGTCCACGGCTTTTACTCGCTGGATAAAGAGTTTCACCTTGCGATCTCTGAGGCCAGCCGTAACCGGGTGTTGTTCGATATGTCCCGTATGTTATGGGAACAACGGATTAATATCCCTTATGCCGGGCTTGATGAGCAGTCTGGAGACAGAAATGTTTTACTTAATCTCAACAAACAACATAAAGCGATAGTGGATGCGATGCGCCAGTCTGATGCTGACAGCGCCTATGAGGGATCTCTGGAACATTTACGCTATGTGAGAAAGATTGTCGGCGGCTAAGTTTGTCGGTAAATAACACCGCATGGCGGATATGCCATGCGGTGGAGCTTGCCGTAAATCAATGGAAAACAGCATTAATCTTTAAGTAGCGCTCCGGATAGCGATCAAGTTCTTTAACTGCATCAGGGATCTCATCAAGATTGACGACCTTACTGACAACATCTTGCGGATTAATCTCCAGCGTTGACAGCATGCGTAATGCCTCATCAAATTCACCGGCACTGGTGCGGGAACCGCGTAAATCCAGTTCTTTGTAGGTGATCAGGTTCGTCGGCAGCGACGTTTCCTGTTTTGGCCATCCGGTAAACGAAATACGACCAGCAAACGATGCTAAATCAAGCGTATTTCGAATAGCGCTATTTGCGCCGGAGGCTTCTATCACGACCTGCGCCATGGTGCCGTGGGTGATATTTTTAATAGCGTCGATAACCTGATCGTCAGCGGCGTTCAGCACATAGGGAACGCCAAGCTTTTGCGCATAGCGTAGCCTTTCTTCCACAATATCGATCAGAATAGGCGTTGCCTTGTAATGACGCGCGCTTAATGCCGCCATAAGACCAATGGCCCCCGCGCCGATGATGGCAACATATTCCCCAGCCTTAACGTTTGCCCGATGCAGCGCGTGCAGAGCGATGGTCAGCGGTTCTGCCAGCGGCGCCATTTCAGAAGGCACATTATCTGGTATTTTATGAATTAAATGTGCGGGATGAGTAACCACCTCCTGCATTGCGCCATCGACATGCACGCCAATGACGTTTAAATTTTCACAACAATTAGTTCTGCCGACAGAGCAAGGGTAGCAGTGACCACAATAAATATAGGGGTCAACAATTACGCGGTCACCTTCTTTAATATTGTCCGGCATTCCGGCGCCTTCCTGAAGAACAATTCCGGTCACTTCATGCCCAATAATTCTTGGGTAAGTAACCAGTGGGTTCGTTCCACGAAAAGCCCCGATATCCGATCCGCAAATGCCTGCAGCATCAACCTTAATTAATACTTCATTTTCTTTCTTATGGGGATAATCCACCCAGCGGGTTTCAACTTCACCAGGCTTATTAATGAACACAGCTTTGACTTTCATTGGCTTTGAATCCTTTACTTTTTACAAACACGAAGACCAACAGGCTTGAAACGATAGCGATAGCACCAGCCAGATAGAACGCATAGTCATATTTACCGCTAAATTGAACGATAAAACCGGTGACAAGCGGACCGATAATACCGGATATATTAGCCAGGCCATGCATGGCTCCGCCGACGCTCCCTACCTTATCTTTATGAACAACATCCTGAATAACCGCCCAATAAATTGGGCCCGTTAAATAGAGCAGGAAGAGTGAAACTGACATGAGCGTAATTGCGCTACCAATAGTGCTAACAGTACCGGAAACGGCAACACATACCGCTGCGCCTGCCAGACATACGCCCAGAATAAGTCGACGTGAGAGCAGAGCATTACCGGTAATCCGATAAATTAAATCAGAACAGACGCCGCCGAGCACCATACCAATGGCGCCGATGACCCAGGGAATTACCGTGGCGATACTAATTTCTTTAATATCGAGATGTAACGAATGGTTCAGGTAACTTGGGAACCAGGTCAGGAAGAAAAAAAGAATATAGTTGTAGCTGAAAAAAGCCAGAGTTGTCGCCCATACCATTGGTTGTTTCATGTAATAGCCGAGTGAAGGCGTAGCCCGGCCATCATCAGATAAAATAACGTCCTCATGATTTTCAAAATCAATGCGTTCTTCCGGCGCCAGGTGTTTACTCATTGTTGGCTTATCGCTAACGATAAAGTACCACAGTAGTACCCAGACCAGGCCAAATAAGAAAATAATGCCAAATGCGGGGCGCCAGCCTAAGGATAACGCCAGCAGGCCCACTATCGGCCCGGACACCGCGCCGCCGAGCGGGGAACCGGCGCTAAAAATTCCGATCGCCGTGGCAGACTCCTTTCGGGAAATCCAGTTATTGATGATTTTATTTCCGGCAGCGCTGACCGGTCCTTCAGCCATACCGAAAAGAACGCGCACGATAAGCATTGTCCACAATCCGGTGACTAAACCAGTTAAGCCACAGAATACAGACCATAGTAACGCTGCGATGAGAAAAACCGTTTTTGGCCCAACTTTATCGCTGGCCCAGCCACCAATAAAATTAAACAGGGCGTATCCGATAAAAAATGCGCTGAAGATCATCCCCATCTCCGCGGCGTTAAATCCTAACTCCTTTTCGATCAAGGGGGCAGTTATCGACAATGCTGAACGATCCATATAGTTGAGCATGTAAACTATAAATAGAAGAAAAACGATAAACCATCCCATTGTTTTTCTTTTCATGATTAATCCTCTTATTGTGGTCTAGCGGCCTGACCACAATATTTTAAGGTTATTTTCAAATCACCTCTCTTGTGGTTAGAACGTGATCAATATAACAAAAATTTATCGCAGAGGATTTTTATCCATCGCAAGTGCGATGGATAAAGTTCTTTAAAATCATACAATTAATTGAAAATTCAATCGAGACTATCGTTTTCCCCTAATCCACGCCCCGGTAACGTTTGACATGCAGCGTTAACAGAAGGTGGCGCTGTCTGTGGGTATTTTTCATCGGGCGTAATATAAACCTGACTCGTGGCGACATAGCCATCATTAAAAGTGGCTTCGATATAGGTAGCTTCCCAACCTGTCTTCGGTTCATTTAACGTAATACTGATCTTATTGTTGGCGGGAATATCTATTGTAAGCGGCTGATAGCGGATGCCACAGGCATAACGAAAATCACGCGCATTTGGATTGTTGGCTGTCCAGCGAACGACTTTTACCGGCGCTTCTGAGAAATAGACCGTAAGAAGATGGTGGTGAATAAGGCCGATCAACTGTGGTAATGTTTTTTTACTTTGAAACCTATTAATAAATGGAACGAGGCTTTCTTCAGCGAACTGGTTAATTGAGTAGTGGTTCATATTAGGCACTATACGTAATGATTTTACGCCAGGAAGTTTGCTATAATAAAAGCGAGTGTTGTCTGGTACGAAAAAATCATCGCCACTTGCATTAATAATATATTTCGGTATTGCAAGGCGGGGTTGATAAATAGTATTGAGATATCTTAACGGATCTATTATTTGCCTTAGTTGGGTAAATGTGGGGGATTTTATTTTCTCATCTATGCCTTGCTGGTAGTAGGGGTAGAATGTAATGGGCCAATTTCCACCGTATGATTGATAAATATGCTCAAGTGAAGCATCAATATCAAGTAGATCAATGGCGAAGGGAACAATTGCTTCAACATCAGGATCGGCGATAGCTGACAACCAGGTGGTCCACCCACGCTTTGAAATACCTGTAATGATAAAGGAATTTATATTCCATTGCGTTAACTCCTTTTTTGCTAATCTCATCGCTTGCGATAGGGCAGTGACCATAGGAATATTTAAAGGCATTAACTTGCGTTGCTCCGGCGCTTCCATAAATAATGCCCAGCTTCGGGAAACGCTTTCGTCCTCTTTCAGTGGTTTTTTATCATCCTGAAAGGTTAAATATTGGTTAGGTATATCACTCACTGATATTACGATGGTATTCGTATCACGGGAGATGCTTGCCAGTGTTTCCTGGGGGAAATCACCGGGTTTACCAGTGATTTGTACGCCTTTATCATAATTAATTCCGTTGTTTACAACCACCAAAGCATGGTGCTCTTTTGCCGTTTCAGGGATATAAATATCAACGTTATGTCGCCATTGCGCAGGGGTTACCATGTCATCTGGCGACCAGTGTTGCGATAATAATTCATAGTGTCTGACTACCACCTGTGCTAATGGAGCTGTATTAATCAAGGTATATTTTAGCGGTGTGCCTGAAATCTGCTCCCGGTAGTCGGGGAGAACATGAGACAAATCACACTCCGGGCTGTTTCGACAAAAGAAGATGTTGTTATGAAGTAGTGTATAAACTTTTGTAGAAATGAAAAACAGTACGATAACAACGAGATATATTTTTTTCATGCTTTCCCCGCGCGTTACAAGGGCAAATGCCAGCCAGCATAATTTCCATAAATACCTCTTAAACATTCAATATAAGTACAATACTTTTGATAAATAAGGGAAGAAGGGAACAATAATGTTTGTGACGTTGTCACATTATTCTGTTTCTGGTTTCACTATTAGCGGTGAACTTTTTGAAAGGTAAATCATTGCCGTCACCAGACCAATAATGGCGACAGAGATAGCTATACCGATCCAGACGCCATACAGAGCATAACCCAGGACAAATCCGCCCAATACGGGGGATATAAAATCAGCGATTGCGATTAATGCCTGCGCCGTTCCGATGACGATACCTTGTCGGGCAGGCGATACATGGACGGACAAGGCGGCAAGATAAGTGGGTTTGGCTAGCGCATCAGCGATGCTAATACAAACGATAGCAAAAACAAGCACAGGTATGGTCGTGGCGATACCCGCAGTGAGAAATCCAGTACAAAGAAGGGCGAAGATGAGGATAATTAGCTTTCGCTCCGAAAAATATTGGCTCACCCAACCTAACAGAAATAGCTGAACGAAAATATTAATAACCCCGTCCGCCATTAACAGATAGCTTAACGCTTTTGGCCCAAAGGGAAGCCCATTCCAGATGAAGGTGTCAGAAAGAAAAACAGGTAATTGTGAAGAGTACATGCCATAGGCGAAGAAATGACAAAGCATTACGATGATTAAGACGCGAAGGACAGGCATCTTTAAAATAGCGCGGGCAGAGAACGCCGCTATTTTATCTGTGGTACGTGATGTTGTGGAAGGGTCTTTTAACCCCCAAATCGCGACCAGGGCAGACCCAAGGACAAGTATAAAGGCGGCGTAGATCGGCGCGCTCAGACTGATACGCGATAACCACCCGGAAACGCCTGCCCCGACAATACCGCCTAAACCAATGCAGCCTGTGAGGATACCGATTGCCTGACGCCGATTTCTGACGTGCGTACAATCGGCAATATAGGCTGCGGCGGCTGACAAATTCCCGGCGCTAATGCCAAAAAGCGTGCGGGCGAGCAGGATAAACAGGATACATTGCGCGTTGGCGAGTAATAGTAAACTTATCGCCGCAATAGCCAGCGTGACAATCAATATTCGCTTGCGGCCAACGCGATCGGAAAGGTGGCCAATCAGGGGCGCCGCACAAAATTGGCTAAAAGCTTCAGTGGCGATGATGATTCCAATGATAAGCGGCGAACCGCCCATCTCGCGGATATAAAAAGGCAGTACCGACATTACAGCCGCTGTACTGGCGGCATAAAGGCCGACAAGCAGGAAAACAGGCAAAATACGCCGCTTGTTGAGCGGGGTGATAGTTTCGCTGTCGGTGTTCTCATAGACATTAGTATTCATCTTTAATCCCTATGGCAAAACGAGAGAGATAATTTTCAATATCGTTGCTCTGTTTGCCGTGAAAGAATGCGCCGACATAGCCATCGGGTCGGATCAGCACGCATTGACCCGGCGCCAGTTGATAGGACTCCCGGAAGTGCCCCAGGGTATCGATGAGCTCGTCCTGCTCGCCAATGTGATGAATACGCAGTCCTCGCCGCGCATCGATGACCTTACCGTGGGTTTCGTAGGCCAACAGATTCCAGTCCGGACCTTGTAGTAACTGAAATAATCGTAATGATTGGCCGCCGGCGCCCAAAAGAGGAGCATCCGGAGCTCTTTCTCCCGCTTGTAACCCATGCTGACGTTCGGGCAACGTGTGGGCTAAGGGGGAGTCGGTATACTGGATGTCAAGTTGTTGAACGTCGCGTTCTCGTTTGATGCCACCCTGTTTTTGAGAGTCAAGTAATCGGGTCGAAAGGTGGAGCAGTGATTCGGCTACCGGGCGGCGTTCCTGTTCATAGCTATCGAGAAGCTCTTCTCCTGCGCCCCGCAGCGAGGCTGCCATTTTCCACCCCAGGTTATAGGCATCCTGGATGCTGGTATTTAATCCTTGCCCACCCGTCGGCGGATGCACATGAGCGGCATCACCGGCTAAAAATACCTTACCCACACGGTAATGTTCCGCTATGCGCGCATTCATCTGGTACTTCGATACCCAGGGAATCGAATGGATGCGAACATCCGTCCGCCCGATTCGTTCAGTAAGAAAAGCCGTGAGCACGTCGGCTGAGAAATTCTGCGAGTCGTCCGGGGCCAACAACGCCTGGATTTGAAAGAGCTGCGTGCCGGCGAGAGGGCAAATCGTTATCATCCGCGTCATATCGCCATCGTTAAAATGGTGCCATACATCCCGGTTCAGACCGGAAAGTGAAGCGTCAGCCACAAGCGCATGGATTCCCAACGTACGACCGGGGAAGCTGACGCCTAATTTTTTTCTGACAAAGCTTCCGCCGCCATCCGCGCCTATCAAATAATGCGCGATGATGACCTCTTCTCCAGCCGGCCCGGCAACATACGCGGTGACTGTGCGTGGGGTTTGCGCAAAATGTCGTAACTCGCAGCCGAACTCCACCCGATGTCCCCATGCTTTTAATTGCTCTCGCATAATCGTTTCTGTCACGTTCTGTGGAACCATCAATGGCAGATGGTAGGGTTCGGCGTGGGTCGGTTTTGTATGATGCGCAATATCTGAATCTACATAGCTTCCGTCGTGACGGTAGGTTCGTAGTCGGGGATAGAGCCCGCCGGCGGCGACCACTTTATTGAGTATTCCAAGATCCTCGAAGATTTCTTGCGTTCGCGGCTGAATACCTTTACCGCGGGAGCCGATAAAAGGCGTCGTTCTTTTCTCAATCAGGCGAAATGAGACCCCGTGACGCGCCAGTTCGATGGCTAAAGTAAGCCCGGTAACGCCAGCGCCGCAGATCAGTACATCTGTAGTGGTGTATCTTGTCATCGTCTCTCCGATATGTGTATTATGCACATAAGAGGAGACATGCTATGTCAGAAAATAAAAATGTGCAAGATACACATATTTCCGAGCAAATGAAGGCGCTTCACGGTGCGTTGATTCGCGTGGTGAGCGCGCTCAACCGGCCTCGTAATGATGAGAAATTAATTGCAGAGGCGGGCATTCAACTCGATCGCGCGCTATTTTCGAGCCTTATTAGTATCGAACGTTTAGGGCCGATTGGCGTTGTTGAGTTAGCCGAACGTGCCGGTCGTGATTATACGACGGTAAGCCGACAGGTCGCCAAACTGGAGAAGTTGGGATTGATAATACGGCAACATAATGCCATCGATCGTCGTATACGCGAGGCCGTTATCTCCCGGACAGGAAAGGCGATGACGGAGCGTATAGACGCTGCGCGAGAGCAAATGGGCAACGTTGTTTTTAAAGACTGGCCTCAGGATGAAATTGATATCTTTGTTCGGTTAATGCAAAAGTTTGCCGATGCAATGGATAGCGATGCTTCAATACCGGAATAAGCAAAAGAAAAGGGCGGTCAAATCCGATCGTCCAGGTTAATATCGGTATCTGACATTGATTAAATAGCCAGCAAAGTAAATATAACAACAACATTTATCGAGTTAATTTTCACCCTTTGAAAGGCCAACGTATACTGCAGAATACGGCTATATAACAATCGCCGTATCAATGGTTTTTCAAAGGGTAAATATATGCTTACCGAAAAATATGATTTTCGCATTACCGATCAGATGACTATCCCACTCAGACCTCATTGGATAGCCAATGATTCATACAGGGAAAAGTGTAAAATGCTTGTCCTCAACCGGAGTAAAGGGGAAATTCATAAGGTAGACTTTAGTAAAGTAACAGATTATATCAAAGAAGGTGATGTAATCTGTTTTAACGACAGTACTATAATAAACCATATGTTTATCTGTAAAACAAGACGGAATAGGTTAATTAAAATTGTTTTAGAGGGATTTTTACCAAATAATAGAGTAATTATTTCCGGACTTTTAAAAGAAAGGCTTAACGCGAATGATGTTTTCTATTTGGTTGATAACCCTGAAATTTCCATTAAGATAGAGCAAAGGTTTAGCGAGGAGAGCCAGTACCGGGCCGTTGTAGAAAATCATGAGGCCTTAATTTGCTATTTAGCCAGTCATGGTGAGCGTCTTGATGAGTATGTGGATTCCAGCCTATTTTATAAATATCCAGATGCTTACCGTTCCGTTTTTTCTAAAAAGTATGGTTCTTTGGAAATACCTTCTGCCGGCATTCATTTTACCTGGGATCTTATCCAAAAAATCAAAGATAAAGGTGGGTTAATATCCTTCATCACTTTACATGTTGCATCAACAGAAATGTTGTCCAACAGAAAAATACAAACAAAATGTGTAGAGGAAGTGACTATCAACGAAGAATACTACGAGGTTCCGCAAGCAACAGCGGATATCATTAATACTGCGAAGCAAAATGGCGGACGTATTTTTGCCGTAGGAACTACCGTTACACGATGCCTGGAGTCCGCGTATTCGAGGGAGCACAATTGCCTCAAAGCAAGTTCTGGCTGGACTGCGCTTTATATACATCCAGGCTATCAACTGAAAGTGGTTGACTGCCTGCTAACGAACTTACATCAGCCAAAAACGACGCATATGGTGTTAACTGGTCAGTTTGCTGGGGTTGATCTACTCATTAAGGCCTATACCTCAGAACATATCCAGTCATGTCAGTTCGATATGTTTGGTGATTGCATGTTAATCATACAGGATGAAGGGCAGGGATGAATAAAATAAAACCGGTACATATAATGCTACCGGTTTTACCGAGAATAAGCATCAGGGGATTCGGGCAATAACCTTTATTTCGAAATCAAAGCCGGCCAGCCAGGTAACGCCAACAGCGGTCCAGTTAGGATAAGGGGGATGGGCAAATATCTCCTGTTTCACCGCCATCACGTCGTTAAGTTGTTGCTCTGGATCGGTATGGAAGGTGGTGACATCCACTATGTCATCGAATGTGCATCCTGCTGCAGTCAGTGTTGCTTTCAGGTTTTCAAAAGCAAGCCTCACTTGTTTTTGAAAATCAGGCTCCGGCGTTCCGTCTGTGTGACTGCCTACCTGGCCTGAAACAAACAGTAAATCACCAGAACGGATGGCTGCGGAATACCCATGTTCCTCATACAGAGAATGGCGGTCAGCAGGAAAAACCGCGATACGTTGCGTCATAATGTTATCCTCAGATAGCGTAAACACTTCGGGCGGGAATAAAATGAATGTCACATACACAACGTAGGCCATAGTTTCATATACGTGGCATATGTCAAGGTGCCGTCACATAAAAGAACTGAGCCTGTTTGTCGTATCGTTTGACGGGAAAGAGAGCATTTTCTGAGTGATTAGCTTCTGTGTCGTGTCATTTTGTAGACGGCATCATTTTCACGCTTTCCAACACCAATGACAGTTACCGTGATAATTTCATCTTCGACGCTGTACACCAGTCTGTATCCTGCACCACGCAGCTTAATTTTGTACTGATCCTTTCTTCCATGTAATTGAGAAGCCGGAACCCGAGGGTTTTCAAGCCGTTCCCTTAGCTTTTTTTTAAACTGTTCCTGTATGGTATGACCCAGTTTTTTCCACTCTTTTAGTGCTGATTCGTTAAATGCCAGCTTATAAGTCATCAATGTTGACCTCAATGACGCGTTCATTCGCACGCTCATCGATAATACGACCGAGTTCTTCATCCTCAAGAATATCCATAAGATGAGCATAAAGTGCCGGAGGCACACAGTAGAAAGCCGGTTCATTGCGGTTAAGAATGGCAACTGGAGCGCCATCTCCGGCATTGAAAGTTCCCATTGGATCACGTTTCAGTTCTGTAATGCTTGCTGCAGTAGTCGTTAAAATTTGAAATGCCATAATTTACCTCCTGGTTGATGACTAAATATAGCACCTTTAATAGTACTAATAAAAGCATCCTTCACGAAGGGGATTCAGCTCCAGCCCGGTCAGTGATGCGGGCAGCTGACGGTTTTTTCAAGGCTAAGTTCAGATGTCCAGAACCTAACAGCCATCAATTTGTATCAGCTCGCCAGTACAAGGCCGCCTGTAACTAGGCTGATGAATTTTCGGCGCGCGTTATCTGCGAGGGATCCAGATTCCGGCTTTTATCATGAGGCGTCGGATAGTTTCCTTGCCAAGAACCAGACCGTGAACTTCCTCCAGCTTTTCCCGCGCCAGCGTGGGGCCAAAATCACGGTAGTGCTCCCGGATTATACGGAGTGCCTGATCTGTCAGTGAAGTTGGCAACAGACGGTTACCAGCGCGGCCACGACTATGGTTGTTCATGCCAAGTGGTCCGAGTTGGCGATAACGTTTCAGCAGCCGGCTGCAATGGCGTGGCGTAATGCTGAGCATCTCAGCAGCCTGACCGGGACGTAAATTGCTGTCGATGACATCCTGCAGGATTTTGAGGCGGTTGATTTTTTTCACGGTGAACATCCCGGCGTCATGTATAGCCATAGAAAACGCCTCATCAGGAAAATGCGAGTCGTTGTCTAGACATGCAGATCTGAGAACTATAGTCTGGACATATGAGCCACAAATAGACATTAGCATTGAGCCTCTACAATGTTGATGCGCATAATGTATATTATGTTAAATACATCAGGGCATTTTAAAAGACGTGTTAAAACGGCTGGATTCGTGCATATCAAAAAACTTCTGGACCATAAGTTTGATCCCTTCCCTGCCGTGACGCTGCGCGAATTCTGCTGATTTGCAACCGCTATCCTGCACACGATTTCACGCAGCACACGCCGCGCAGGCATCATTGTGGCCTGTTCGTCACGTTAGTTTTCAACTCAGTGGATTTTTCCCTTTTTCTGACTGACGTTCCGCAGCTCTGACAACGGCCATGAATGCTTTAACACACGGATCCACATCCGGCGACAACATGCGCATTGTTGATTTGGCATTCCTGCCGAACCTCGTCAAAAATCGCAGGATAACCGCACGTGACTTTAATCAGCGTGCGCAGCATTTCTTTGGCGACTTCGATTTCACCCGCCAGAATTAATTCGTGTATCTCCTGGATAATCTGAACCCGCGGCCCGATGTCTTTTCGATGTCATACGCGGCCATGTTTTTTACTCCTCAGATAATTCGCCGGCGTCCAGATCGTTATGATACTGACAATACACTGGAAAATCTGACGGTCAAAGCAGCAACCGGGGAAAAACAGTGGCCAGTTAGCACAGCGTTTGCATGAACTGGTGGATAGTTCGGGGAATCAGCGGAAGACCCCCTATTCTCAACCATCTCCTCATAGGCTTTCCTGAACAATGTGATTGTTTGAGTAACTTTACGACAATTGCTTCAAAAACTATCAAATGCCAGACTTCCGCTACCAGACGGTATACACAGTATTACTATTTCTTTTTATATGCCCCATACAAAAGCGATACGGGTGTTTTTTCTAATATCTGGATTTCATTTTTATGTGCTTTATGTTCACTAAAAATATCTGCCAGACTTTTACCTCCAAAGGCCAGGCCAATTCCCGTTGCTGCTGCTGAAAGTAATGTCAATTGCGGCATGGCAAGTGAAGCTATACCTAACGTGGCTGTTCCTGCAAAAATTAATCCAGATGAGATCTTTTTTTTCTTTGAATTCTTAATGGCTGATTCATGCGACTTTCCATACTCTTCGACCACATTGATTAAATGTTTTGAAAAATTATTTGCCGCATCTTGCATTTGATCTGGTGTTTTTCCTTGCAAGTCATGCCTTGAGATTCTTAGTTCATGCCTTAAGGATTCCAGTTGACCTCTTTCTCTAATCTTTTTTAATTCCAGATCGGAAAGCGCAGTAAGGAATTTTACTTCCGCGGCTGAAAGGCCCATTGTAATCGCTTGCTCTTCAGAAGAAAGAGGATTTAATTTACCATAATCCTTAACTAACTGCTCCGTAGTCCATTCATGTAAAAACATATGGTTACTATAAATAACCGGATCAATGCCTAATAGTGTTGCCGATAATTGAGTTGATCGCTGTGCATAAATTGCACCTTCAACCTTACCCAGTAAGGTTCCTATAGCTGACGGCAGATCGTAATCCAGAAGATCTACCTCTCTTGTTGTAAAACTCTTTAAATCTGTATCGTAAACCCAGACTTCTTTTTCGATGTTATTGAAATTATTAAGCAATTTTTTTAATAATTCTTTATTTATTAGGATCTTCTGGAATGTTTCTTCATTTCTCCCAAAGTGCTCAAGAAACGCTAAATAAGTAGCGTAATCCATTTTTCTATCTTTAAAAAAGAGCTGACTTAGAAAAGCGGCAGATTGTTCATGATTGCGTTCTTTATCAAAATCCAGTAATTCAGGAACGATTAGAAAAATTGGATAATCATCATCAATAGTCATAAATGGGATGGCGCGAAATAGATTGGAAACATGTTCAAGTAATACCAACCTGCGCATGCGGACATAACTATTATCTGGTGGCAATGACAAAAATGAATGCAGAGAGCTAAGAGAAGGAAAGTGTAATGGATCAACCATTATGATGCTATCAAAATAAATCCCCAGTGATCTAAGATGATTAGATATGTTATAACCAAATCGTTGAATTGGAAGTAATAATCGATAGCTTTTAGACGCCCGCACTTCTGTTATAAGCGCCGCGGCGTGAGTATCCCAAAATTTATTTAGCAACACCATTAGGTTTGTAAGTTGATTATCTAACTCGGGAGAGCTAATTAGCTCTTTCAGGATGAATCTACGTAATTCTTTCAGTTCTAAATTTCTAAATGCATATTTATATTTTTCAGAAAAAGCGTTTTCCATCAATAAAACATATTCATTCTGTATGCTTTTTGTAATACTACTCATCATCTATCTCCGAACCACCACTCAACGATTTCCCAGTGTAGTGGTTCTTATCATGTGTATATTGTTAGTCATGTTATCGTAGAAAATTCAGTGGTCAATAACTCATTGAGGTAGCTACTAAAATTTGCAGTTACCAGGATTTAGGATGATTTTAAAAATTTTTATAAAAATTCAGGCTGCGCCGCAGTGATTGCACTGATTTCCACGTAACATGATAATCAATGGCTTTGATACCCTTTAAACGAACAAATATGAGCTTAACATGGCGACAATAAAGGATGTTGCATCCATGGCCGGTGTATCAACCGCGACTGTATCACGCGTCATTAACCAGACCGCGTGGGTTGAACCCGTCACGCGCGAACGTGTAGAGAAAGCCATGCGCGATCTCAATTATCGCCGGAATGCCGCCGCTATCGCGCTGGCGAAACGCAGCGGCGATATGCTCGGATTGTTAACCGGCAATCTGGCTGATCCTTTTTTTGCCCGCCTTGCTCGCGGCGTAGAAGATGTTTCTCGTAAGCAGCAGTATCGCTTGATGGTATGTAGCGGCGGCCACGACGAAGAAATGGAAAAAGCGGGACTGGATTTTCTGGTTAATCAAGGTTGTGAGGCTATTGTTGTACACGCCAGCCGATTACCGGATAAAGAGCTGCTGCGCTACGCAGCCCACTTTCCAGCGCTGGTTGTTGTTAATCGTTATATCGCCGGTATGGCCAACCGGTGTATCTGGCTGGAAAATCGCAGCGCCGCCAGGGAAGCGACCCGATATCTCCTGGCGAACGGGCATCGGCGCATTGCCTGTGTGACATCTGACTTGCCAATTATTGATCGTCAGGAACGCCTTGATGGTTACCGTGAGGCGCTGGAAGAATATGGTATTTCTCCAGACCCTCGCTGGGTGATTAGCGTTCCGTTTAACGAAGAAGGCGGCGAGCGGGCCGCGCATCAACTTATTAATAGCGGGCTTCCCCTTACGGCAGCGGTCACGTTTAACGATGTGATGGCCGCTGGCATTATGCGTATTCTTCATCAACGCGGCGTTCAGCTTCCGCAACAGCTCTCTATTGTCGGCTTTGATGATGTGGTGCTGGCCCGGTATCTTTATCCGGCGTTAACAACAATGCATTATCCGGTCGAACAAATGGCGCGTTGTGCCGCGCAACTGGCGATACAGTTATACCAGGGCATTACGCCGCCGCCCAGCAGCAATCATTTCAATGCCGAACTGGTGATCCGCGATTCTGTCGCGCCCTATTTTTCACGATGAATGCGTCGTCAACAGTAAAAACTGTGATGACTATCAAATTAACCCTTCTCATGTAATCGGTTACATGGACGAAAGTAATGGATCACAGTAGTGAGAAGCGTATCCCCCTACCCTTGAGCTACCTTACTGACCGGAGCTCCATTATGAGTGCATCACAAAACAAGAAGAAAACGCTGTCATTGGGTTTAGCGCTAATCCCAGTCATCTCCATGTTGTTATTGTTGATTATCGGTTACGGCATCATGGGGCTACGTATCGAACCGCTCCTTCTGTGCTCTGCGGCGGTAGCGGCAGGCATTGCATGGTGGCAAGGATACTGTTGGGAAGACATCATCAACTCAGTGGTGGATAAACTGGCTAAGGCAATGCCGGTTATCATGATCCTGATCTGCGTGGGCGGTTTGATTGGCACCTGGATGTTTAGCGGCACCATTCCCTACATGGTGTACTGGGGGCTAAAACTCATAAGCCCGGAATATATTTTGATTGCAGCCTTCTTTTTAACCAGCGTGGTCTCCGTCTGTACCGGCACATCGTGGGGGTCCGCCGGGACGGTTGGCGTTGCGTTAATGGGGGTTGCCGCCGGGCTGGACGTGTCTCTTGCAGCAGCAGCTGGCGCCGTTGTTTCTGGCGCTTATTTCGGCGACAAAATCTCACCGTTGTCCGACTCGACTAACTTTGCCGCGATTGTCGCAGACACTACTCTGTTTGAGCATATTCAGCATTTACTTTGGACGACCCTGCCAAGTTTCCTGCTTGCCGCCGTGGTTTATCTTATCGCCGGACACAGTAATATGCTGGGCGAGGTGGCCACGCCGCAGCGCGTTACGGACATCATCCACTCGCTGGAGTCGCTATACCATTTTAATATTGTTCTTATTTTGCCGCCGGTGATCGTACTGTGGGGCGCAATTCGCAAAAAGCCTGTCATCCCATTAATGTTAAGCGCCTGCGTACTTGCCTTGTTCCTCGGCGTCATCATGCAGGGACTGAGCATCAAACAGGGACTGGACGCTTTCATTGATGGATTTGATATCGCCATGTTCCCACAAGGCGCAGAAGGTGTCGTGGCCGATGTTCCGCGACTGCTAAACCGGGGCGGAATGTTCTCGATGATGGGAACAATACTGTTAGTTTTCTGCGCTTTTTCATTTGCCGGAGCGCTAACGTTAACCGGCGCGTTAACGATCATCATTAACCGACTGCTGACCATTATTCATAGCGTTGGTCAACTCATTGCCGCCACTATCGGCACCACAATTTTGGTCACAGGAGCGACCAGCGACGGTAAACTGGCATTGTTAGTTCCCGCCGAACTGTTTAAAGATGCCTATCGTCGTATGGGGCTGGATACTAAAAACCTTTCACGGACGATAGAAGATGCCGGTACCGTTATCGAACCTCTCCTGCCGTGGACCTCGGCTGGCGTCTACATGGCAACCACGCTGGGCGTTAGCACGCTTGATCTTCTGCCCTGGGCTATCCAGTGCTATGCGGCGATCTTCTTCGCATTAATTTATGGTTTTAGCGGAGTTGGTATTGCCAGAACTGCCTCCGCTTCAGAAAAGTCGCCGCAAACGTCAGTGACGAAATAATAAGGAAACAAGATGGATTTTAACCAGATTATCAATCGCAACAATACTGGTTCGGTAAAGTGGGATTTTATTGAGCGTCACTTTGGCGACGGCGCTGGGAAACTGCTGCCGATGTGGGTTTCTGATTTCGATTTTGCCTGCCCGCCTGAGGTTCAGGCGGCATTGCATCAGCGAATCGAGCACGGCGTATTTGGCTATAGCGAACGTGATGAGGCCTATTTTAACGCCCTGCTTCACTGGTTTTCGTCACGCCACCAGCTCACGTTAAAACAGGAATGGGTATGCAGCGTGGAAGGCGTCGTACCAGGGTTGGCGCTCTTGGTGCAAATGTTGACGCATCCAGGCGACGGCGTAGTGGTACAGGGACCATACTATGGCTCCTTCGCCAAAATAATCACGCTTAATGGTAGAAAACTGCTGGAGAATCCCCTTAGCGAGTCGCCGGACGACGGCTACCAGATGGATTTTTGCCAACTGGAAAGGCTGTTTCGCCATGAGCGCCCTCCGCTGATGATTTTGTGTAATCCACATAATCCAACCGGGCGTTGCTGGTCGGCCAACGAGCTGGAGCAACTGCTTTTATTATGTGAAGCTTATGATGTCACTCTCATCTCGGATGAAATATGGGCCGATCTATTGCTGCCCGGCGAAACCTTTACCTCGGTACTGCATTTAGGGGAGCGCTGGCATAAACGGGTCATCTCCGCCACTGCGGCCAGCAAAACGTTTGGCTTATCGTCGTTGCGAATTTCTAATTTTCTCATTCCCGATCCTACGCTTCGCCAGCGATTCCTGTCTCGTCTGGACGCTCATGGGCTGGACGTCTTTAACGCCCTCTCCGTTCAGGCGGCGACTACCGCATGGAATGAAAGCAGACAGTGGCTGGATTCGCTACTGGATTACCTGGCGGAAAACCGCCGCTGGTTTGTTGAACAGGCGACAGAGCACCTTCCCTGGGCAAGAATTGTCCCGGCGCAGGGAACCTATTTATTATGGATGGATTGTAAAAAACTGGGACTGGATGACGAACAGCTAAAATGGGTAATGGCGGATGTCGCGGGTATTGCTCCTTCAATGGGCAGCGGCTTTGGCCCGGCGGGCAGCGGATTTATCCGTTTAAATCTGGGATGTCCACGTACCTACCTTGAAATGGCAATAGACGGCCTGAAGCGAATATCGGTGAAGACAATCAAAGGAATACCAACAGGCGGATGAATTTTTCGGGCGGTAAACTGACAACGGTGTTATTTCTGCGACATGATATCGCCTGAGCGCCAGTAAAAAAACCGGCCATCAAGGCCGGTTGGGTCCGGAGCGCAGTTTTACTATCAGGGGCGTCTGAATAATACGATGCTGCGCCCGGCCAGATCGAAATCCATTTCTTCGGTAATCCGCATTCCCTGCTGCGCGTTATCGGCAGTCGTCAGTTCAAGTACCCAGCCGCCTTCTCCCCACATCGGAATACGGAACGGTACGCTGCCTTCAAACGGATTGAAAAGCAGTAAGGCGTCATGCCAGATCCCCGCTTCCGGCTGGAGATCGGGACGACTAATGCATACGCCTATGGTCGATCCCTCATCCCATTGTTCGGATTGCTGCGCCCCTCCGCCGGCGTTAAACCAGCGGATCTCCAGACCGTCACGCCAGCTCTCCCGGCGCAGCAACGGTTGCGTGGCGCGCAGTTGAATCAGATGACGGGTAAACTCTCGTAGCGCATTGGCGGTTTCCGGCAAATTATCCCAGTGGACCCACGATATTTCACTATCCTGACAGTAGCCATTATTATTGCCCATCTGACTGCGGCCAAACTCATCGCCCGCTAATAACATCGGCGTGCCGTGCGAGAAAAGCAAGGTGGTCAGGAAATTGCGTTTCTGTTGCTCGCGTATCGCATTGATGCCTTCGTCGTCGGTTGGCCCTTCTGCGCCATAGTTACAGGAGCGGTTATCATTATGCCCGTCATTATTATCTTCGCCATTGGCTTCATTATGTTTGTCGTTATAAGACACCAGATCGTTCAGCGTGAAGCCGTCATGGGCAGTAATAAAGTTAACGCTTGACCATGGGCGACGGCCGCGCAAATCATAGAGATCGCCGGAACCCAGCAGGCGCGCGGCGAAATCATTTGTGACGTTGTCACCTTTCCAGTATTCGCGTACCGTATCGCGGTATTTATCATTCCATTCGCCCCACCCTGGTGGAAAACCGCCAACCTGATAGCCGCCCGGTCCGATATCCCAGGGTTCGCCAATCAGTTTCAGTTTTGCCAGCACCGGGTCTTGCGTTACCGCATCAAAAAAGCCGCCTCTCTGATCAAAGCCTTCCGGCTCACGACCAAGAATGGTGCCCAAATCAAAACGAAAGCCGTCGACATGCATTGACTCCGCCCAATAGCGAAGCGAATCCATCACCATTTGCAGTACCCGTGGATGAGAGGTATTGACAGTATTACCTGTCCCTGTATCGTTAATGTAATAGCGATGCTGATCGGGCATGGTGCGATAGTAAGAGAAGTTATCGATACCTTTGAATGACAGCGTGGGGCCAAGTTCATTCCCTTCTGCCGTATGGTTATAGACCACATCCAGTATCACTTCGATGCCGGCATCATGGAAAGCGCGCACCATATCGCGGAATCCCTGAATACCTTTTGGACCATAGTAGCGCGTCGCCGGCGCAAAAAAGCCCAGCGAGTTGTATCCCCAGAAATTTTTCAGTCCTTTATCGAGCAGATGCTGATCGTCCGGGAACCAGTGAACGGGTAAAAGCTCGACGGAGGTAATCCCCAGACTTTTAATGTAATCCACGCTGGCTTTATGCCCCATGCCCTCAAACGTACCGCGTAGAGGCTCAGGGATCGCGGAATTAAGCTGGGTAAAGCCTTTTACATGCGTTTCATAAATAATGGCGTTCGACCACGGTATGGAGGGCCGTTGTCTATCCTCCCAGTTAGCCTCAGCCGGATCAATCACCCGGCATTTAGGCGTAAATGGCGCGCTATCCTGGTCATCAAAGGTCAAATCTTTATCGTCATGAAGTAATTGATACGCGAAATGCGCATCGTTCCACTGAATATCGCCCACCAGCTCACGGGCATAAGGGTCAATAAGCAGCTTATTGGGGTTAAAACGATGACCATTTTCCGGGTCATAAGGACCGTAAACGCGGTACCCATACAGCGCGCCGGGCTGCAACTTCGGGACATAGCCGTGCCATATTTCGTCGGTATATTCCGGTAACTCCAGACGAGCGATTTCATGCTCCCCGCTCGGATCGTAAAGACAAAGCTCGACGCGTTCCGCATGGGCGGAAAAAATAGCGAAATTCACGCCTTCGCCGTCATAATTTGCGCCAAGCGTATGGTTGTATCCTGATCTGATTTCAAAAGCCCTGTTTGTTGTCATTCTCTTTCTCCACCCACGGTAAACGTTGTCCTGTCACGGCACATCAACACATAAACTCAGTCGCTCATTAAAACCAGTACGCCGCCCTGATGTGAGGCCAACGACAGGCGTTCACCAGGCATTAACCTCTCCTGGGTAAGCACATTGCGATAATGATGCTGATTAAGCTGTCCGGGTATAATAATGTCTGTTCCTGCCCAGAAACCGCTATGCGATTGTGACAATAAGCCGTCACATTCGGCGAACACCAGTCGGGGCGCAACAACAATCAGCGCATCATCATGATTGACTCTGGCGTAAGCGATGACCTTGTCGGCACGCTGACCAACAGCCCGCAGCGGTATATAGTCGCCAAAACGGAAGAGCTCATGATTCTGCTGACGCAGACGCAGTAAGGCGGCGGTGACATACTGATTTACCTGCCCGTTCAGCCAACTCTCTTCGCGCGAGAAAACTCCCGGCGTCAGTTGGTCTAACTGCTGCGCCAGCGTGGCGAAATCCGGTTCGCGGCGGTTGTCGGGATCGACAAGACTAAAATTCAACGCCTCGCTTCCCTGATAGATATCAGGTACTCCCGGCGCGGTTAATTTGATAACGGTCTGCGTCAGGCTGTTAACCAGCCCTGCGCGGATGAAGGGTTGCAAGGAACGATAAAAATCCTGCAAAAATGTCTGATTATCCGGTGCCAGTAAATAACGGGCGTAATCAAGCATTGCCGTTTCGTAAGCCTCATTACTGTCCACCCAATCGGTACGTAGCTTCGCTTCGCGTAGCGCTTTCTCCACAAAGGCTTCAAAGCGTGTTTTCAGCGCGTTTAAACCTGTTTCGTCCTGTGGTTGTAGCGTCGGGGGCCAGACGCCGGTCAGCGCCTGATATAGCATCCACGTATCCGCCGATTTTGGCGCAGTGCCATCATTCAAAAATTTGACATGGGTCTGGTTCATCTGCCGCCAGCGGGCAAGGCATTCGCTCCACTGCTCCGGCGCTTCGGTAAGCGTATACAGCCGTGCTCGCGCATCCTCGCCTCGCTTGGTATCGTGGGTCGACGTACCGGATAACGCATCAGGCTGTCGCGCCTGTCGGGTTTTCATCTCATGGTGAAAGCGTTCAATGGAGAAGTGATGCGTGACGGGCTCGGCGCCGACTTCATTTAACGCCAGTCCCATGTTTTGACGAAAGAAAAGCGTATCCTCTACCGATTTCGCCATCAGCGGACCGGTGAGTTGTTGGAACCGAACGCGAAACTGTGTCGCCTCCTCCTGGCTGGAGGTGGGAACATCGCCGGTAAGAAGACGGCTCAGAAATGTAAGCGCTTCTGGCTGCGGAGGATTTTCAAGCGTCTTTACCCGTTCCACAATACGGTGTAACAGGCAAATATCGGTCGGCGGTAGCCCTTCTGCCGTGCCGTAAGTGCGATATACGGGAAAGGCAATTAATAACTCGCGTAACGCCTGCCGAACGACGCTCTCTTCCTGTGCGATCTGTAGCTCGCTGGCAATCGACAGCGCAAGCGCGAGCAGCCGGGTAAATTCCCCCTCGAAATTGCGATCGACCATCAGCAATTTAGCCGCCCGTAATTCCGCCCGCATATCCACTGGCGCGCCTTTAACGGTCTCGTAAGCCTGGCGCAGATTGTCTATCTGCTCATCGTCAACCAGCACCTCCGCCAGCGAGGCGATAAATTCATAGCCTGTGGTGCCGGAAACCGGCCAGTCATCAGGAAGTTGCTCGCCTTTAGCGAGAATTTTTTCCACGGTGATATAGCACGCCGGCCCCACTTCCTGACGTAAACGCGCAAGATAGGCTTTCGGATCGGCAAGGCCGTCGATATGATCGATACGTAAACCGTCAACCGCCCCCGTTCTGACCAGCTCCAGAATCAGCCGATGTGTATCGTCGAAGACGGTTTTATCTTCCACCCGCATTCCTACCAGCCCTGTGACCTCAAAGAAACGCCGATATGAAAGCGAGCGAGCGGCATCGCGCCAGGACATTAATTTCCACGGCTGGCGCTCATGCAAATCAGCAATAGCGGCTTTATCGGTAAGCGCCAGTATTTCGGCCTCGCGCCCCTGCCACGTCGCCGGCGCAAGCGGATAATAGTTATCATAATAGGCGAACGTGGGTTTACCCGTAGCGGGATCGGGCTTGATCGCAATTTCTCCGTTTTCCAGCACGGCGTCAAACGTGTCGCCTAAAAAAGGCAGCGTCAGTCGGCGCGACCAGTCAATATCGAAATGGCGCGCGTAACGGCTCTCCTTGCCATATTCAAGCACGTCGCGCCACCAGGCGTTTTCCAGCGAGCTGGCCATGTGATTAGGCACAATATCGATGATCAATCCCAGCCCTTGCGCTTTAAGTTCGGCCACCAGTCTTTCAAATCCTTCACGCCCGCCAATAGAAGGCTCAATCTCATTCGCATCGGTGACATCATAACCATGCGTTGACGCTTTGGTGGCGGTAAAGATGGGTGAGGCATAAAGATGGCTGATACCCAGATTTTTAAGGTAAGGCACCAGCGCCGCAGCGCGATCGAAAGTCATGCCATTGCGAAACTGAAGGCGATACGTTGCAGTTGGGATCATGATGCAGACTCTCCCTGGGCTAAGCGGACAATAAGAGAATGTTGGGAAAGCGACCCGGTGGATTCATTCGGCCAGGCGAAGAGGGTCTTACCCGGTAAATCGGGCAGCAATACCGTCGTGGCGCTAATATTCAG
This sequence comes from Salmonella sp. 32020114201800008SM, assembly GCF_017572025.1. Taxonomy (NCBI): domain Bacteria; kingdom Pseudomonadati; phylum Pseudomonadota; class Gammaproteobacteria; order Enterobacterales; family Enterobacteriaceae; genus Salmonella; species Salmonella sp. 32020114201800008SM. The sequence continues at coordinate 493,769 of NZ_JAGEQM010000001.1, forward strand.
CGCCAGTGACAGTGTTCCTCCCGGTAAACGCCAGCTAACGGCAATAAATCCGGGCGCGGTTTGCAATACCGTTCCTGAGCTCTCACGGGCAGCGGACAGCAGCGGCACGATATGCTTCTGGCGCAAAAGCAGTAGTTCGCGGGTAAACGCCAGCCACGCTTTACCCTCTTCACTGTGCTGTTGCTTCCAGTTAAGTTTTGAGCGTTGAAAGGTCTCTGGCGCATTCGGGTCCGGAACATTTTCCCCTGCATGATCGGCAAACTCTTTTGCGCGACCTTCACGAACGGCGCGGGCTAAATCCCCATGGAAATCGGTAAAAAAAAGAAAAGGACGGCTTTCGCCATACTCTTCGCCCATAAAAAGCAGCGGAATATGCGGTGAAAGCAGCAACGTGGCGAGCAATACTTTTGTTCGTTCAGCACCCGCCAGGGTTATCAGTCTGTCGCCCTGGGCGCGGTTACCGACCTGATCGTGGTTCTGAATAAAATCCACAAAGGCGACCGGGGGTTGTCCGGTACTTTTTACGCCGCGAGGTTCGCCGGTTTGGGGGGAAATTTCTCCCTGATAAGCGAATCCTTCGGCCAGCGCTCTCGCGAGGTGTTTTTCCGGGGTATCAGCAAAATCGTTGTAGTAGGCCTGGGTCTCTCCGGTCGCAAAAACGTGGACGGCATTATGAAAATCGTCATTCCATTCGGCGGTAAACAGCGGCGCATTGCCATCCTGATCTCGGGGATGCAGAGAAATAATATTGCGGCTATCTTCGGTGGTCAGATGAATGGGTCTGTCGGTAATGTCTTCCCGAATACGTTGTGCGATTTCAACCAGCACATGCCTGGCGCTACTGTCCTCAATCTGATCGATAGCGTCAAAGCGTAAGCCGTCGAGATGGTATTCTGTCAGCCAGTATAACGGCGCCTCGATGATATAGCGCCGCACGGCGTCGACATCATAGGCGATACCATTTCCCCACGGCGTCATGCGCTCTTTGTGGAAAAACGCCGGTGCCAATAGCGGTAAATAATTTCCTTCCGGGCCGAAATGGTTCAGCACAATATCCAGGACGACGGAAAGACCATACCCATGCGCGGCGTCAATAAACGCTTTGAAATCATCCGGCGTCCCATAGGCAGAATGCGGCGCGTAAAGCAGTACGCCGTCATAGCCCCAGCCGCGCTCGCCGCCAAATTGCGCAACGGGCATCACTTCAATAACGGTAACGCCGAGTTCAGCGAGATAAGGCAGCTTCGCTATTGCGGCGCGGAAGGTGCCTTCCGGAGTGAACGTGCCTGTATGCATCTCGTACACCACGGCCTGCTCCCAACGGCTACCTTTCCACCCGGTGTTGCGCCACGCGTAGCTGCCTGGATCAACCACATATGACGGACCGTTGACGTCAGTTTTTTGGGCGCGGGAAGCCGGATCGGGGACCACCATGCCATCGCTGAGTACAAAGTTATACTCCGTACCTGGCGTCACCCCGGAGACGTCCAGCGTAAACCAGCCGTCACCGCTCGCCTGCATTTCCTGGTCTTTACCCGCAAGCCTGAGCATAACCTTTTGCTGACCGGTGGCCCAAAGACGAAAGCGGACAACATCAGCGGCGATATATTCAGCCCCCCAGCTTTTGCAAAAAATTTTTGAACTCATTTGTCGCTCCGTTTAACCCATAACCTCTACAGCATCCGAAAAACAAGCATAGACTATGGGGCTAATTTTTACGTGACACTGTCACTTAACAGGCGTTCTTTTTCCTATCTGCGTGTAACACCGTGGAATTATTGTCGGGATTGCTCAGATGTACCGAAGTGCGCGGTATCGCCTCGCCCGTGTTCGCCAGAGCCCTGAACACGCTGTAGCTGGATAACCTCCCCCTGCTCCCAGGCGTTAGCCCCCTTAACAACGGGATGTTCAGGCAGATCCTGCCGCTCGCGTTTAATGGCCCGGGTATCAATTCCCAGACGGCGATCCCGATCGGCCAGCAGCGCGGGGGCAAGCTGCCCGTCGCCAGTAAAGCCCATCATCAGCGCAGGGATACCCATTGGCAGGGTTTTATCCCGGTCGGTATGCCAGGTGTGCCAGGTCTTGCCATAAGTATTAACAATCTTACTCATCAACGCCTTATCAGCGACCTGCGGTAAGCCAGGCGCCACCAGGCTACCGGATTTCACCTCGTACTGGTGGCTGTGCCACAGTTTTTTCTCCTCGGGAGGAAGCGTTTTAAATAAACGTTCGCTGATAATGTACTCCACCCCCATCAGGCGCGCGTTTTTCGTGTTGCCGTCGTAAATCACCGCCTGCATGACATCTTCGTTCAGGACGGTAACGTAATGGTGCGCTTCCATCTGTCCGTTTTTATCACCGCTATAAAAATGGAACCCGTCAAGGTAGGTACTGATGGCATCGACAGGTGGTCTGGATTGAATAGCCGCCGCGCCTGTTTCCAGGGTACGTAATTTGGCAGAGGTTTTTTCCCCAGGAATAGGCGTTTGCGGCGGCGTATTATTGGCGCCACATCCGGCCAGAAAAGGAATGATAAAGAGTGCCAGCGGTAAAATTTTCATTAGGTCTCCATATAGTGAAAGGGCTCTAATGAAAATAGTGCAATACCACGTGATTGGTAGAAGAAATGGAAGATGTTATTTGTGACGGTGTCACAAATAGTAAAACCCGACACACAGGCCGGGTTTTGATATCAGTTTACTCTTATTTTGAGAGTTCTTTCTTGATTTCGTCTTTTATTTTGCTTAATTCACTCTGCGGGTTTTTCTTACAAAGCTCAACGGCTAGCGGCACTGCTGTCGTCTCAGTTTCCTGGAAATCAACGTAGTCCCCGCCTTTAAAATCTTCATCTTCATTCAGCACCCAGAAAGCGACTGGCGCCATCGTCTGCGGATTGAGGTCAACAAACTCCTGGCAGCTCATACCTTTAGGCGTAACGTTTGTTTTAGTAGTATCTGTTGCCGCATTCACGCTAACACTGGTTACCAGCGCTGCCACGATAATACCTGCTGTAGCAAGGGAGAATTTATTCATTGTTGTTGCTCCAATAATTATATAAATAACCTCTACATCTGCGCGTTAACCCGTTAATGTAGAACACAGAAAATAATACCCCTCCTCTCTCAGGAATAAAGATCACCCTCCGTGATATGGCTATTATTGATATTTACGTTGACTGATTTTGATGTTTGATGAATAAAGCAACATGGCGAGCAGATTTTAAGGCGAAAAAGTAGACCACGACAATAGCCACTGATGTGGTCTACGGCGCGTTGAGGTGATAGAAATGCGGCAGGCATTCAGATAGACCGGGAGCGAGCCCTCCGTCTGAATGTATATTCATCAGCCCGATCAACCCATCGTTACCGGGCTGGAGAGGTTATCAGGCGTTAAGCTGGTAGTCGAGGGTGATTTCCGCATTCAGAACCTGCGATACCGGGCACCCGGCTTTTGCTTTCTGGATGATTTGATCGAAAGTTGAAGCATCAATATCTGCTACCGCGACTTTGCTTTGTAGCGCAATTTTGGTAATGGCGAAGCCCGCCTCCACCTTATCAAGCGATACGTCAGCGGTGGTGTCAATGGATGTCGGCGTAAATCCAGCCTCTCCCAGCATGAGTGATAGCGCCATGGAGAAACAGGCCGCATGTGCGGCGCCAATTAACTCTTCCGGGTTGGTTCCCTGCGCGCCTTCGAACCGGGTATTGAATCCATACGGTTGTTGATTAAGCACGCCGCTTTCTGTTGATACAGTACCTTTACCCCGTTTGATGTCGCCTTCCCAGTGTGCCTGACCTTTCTTATGGATTGTCATTTTTGCTCTCCTGTTGGCTCAAAAAATAAAGTATAGACCATGCTGCTAATCTGCGTTGTCCATGCCGATGGAGGTAGCATGTTGTCGATTACCCGCACTTCAGATATAGAAAATAGTTGTATGCTTTTTCAGTGATGAATATTAAACCAACAGGACTCCCTTTCTTTAAAGAATATATCCCTCCTTTTGTCCTTACTTTTTCTTCTGGAGGCGTATTCCATTATGTATATTTTATATGTATATTGAGATTTATCCTATCCCATTGTAATAAAGGATAAAAATCACAATAAGTAGCCTTTTAAATGTATATTAATTGACCACTATTTGTATGAGGATATGTAATTGGCAAACGTAATATATTTTCTTCTGGGGTAAACAATTAGAGTTCCGCCTTGCGTTAAAATAACTCCAGGACTAATCTTAACCACAGCCGCAAAAATATTTGCCATGCTGAATACGAATTAATTTTCTGCGAGCCGTACTAAATAAATACATGTTCACGGAGGCATTATATGTTTACTTATCACTCAGCAAATACCTCAGCAGCACAACCGGCCCTGGTCAACGCGATTGAACAAGGATTACGCGCGGAGTTAGGCGTTGTCACTGAAGATGATATTTTAATGGAGCTGACCAAATGGGTTGAGGCTTCCGACAATGACATCCTCAGTGACATCTACCAGCAGACCATCAACTATGTGGTAAGCGGGCAGCACCCGACTCTGTAAAACCTGCTATGCTGTATCGGCAACCTTAGGGGTTACGTTTCTTTCGCGTAAGCGAATTTGTCCTTAAAACTAGCAACAGGATTGAGGAGTTAACATGAAATCGAACCGTCAGGCTCGTCATATACTTGGACTGGATTACAGAATTTCCAACCAGCGTAAGGTTGTTACTGAAGGCGACACCAGCAGCGTGGTGAATAACCCAACCGGCAGAAAGCGCCGCGCCGATAGCCAAAAGTAATCGTACAGTCCTGAAATGACGTTAAACACCATTGCATCTGCAATGGTGTTTTTGTTTATAGGAATGACCTTAACGTCTCACAATGCTTTATACTCAGGGTCGGTTCCCTGGTGGAAGGCAATATATGATGATAAACGACGGTGCCAGGGACAGTTATTCGAAAAAGAGTGAGTAACATGGAAACTACAACCAAGAAAGCACGTTCCCTTTATATCCCTTACGCTGGCCCTGTATTGCTGGAATTTCCCCTGTTAAACAAAGGCAGCGCTTTTAGCGTAGAAGAGCGCCGCAACTTCAATTTGTCAGGGCTGCTGCCGGAGGTCGTCGAGTCGATTGAAGAACAGGCCGAACGCGCCTGGCTCCAGTATCAGGGGTTTAAAACAGAAATCGATAAGCATATTTACCTGCGTAACATCCAGGATACCAACGAAACGCTCTTTTATCGACTGGTGCAAAACCATCTTGAAGAGATGATGCCGGTTATCTATACCCCGACCGTGGGCGCGGCCTGTGAGCGCTTCTCTGAGATTTATCGCCGGGCGCGCGGCGTATTTATCTCTTATCCGAACCGTCACAATATGGACGACATTTTGCAGAATGTGCCTAACCACAACATTAAAGTTATTGTGGTGACGGATGGCGAACGGATTCTGGGGCTTGGCGATCAGGGCATCGGCGGAATGGGGATACCTATCGGTAAGCTGTCATTATACACCGCCTGCGGCGGCATTAGTCCGGCCTATACCCTTCCCGTTGTGCTGGATGTCGGCACCAACAATCAACAGTTACTCAACGATCCGCTCTACATGGGCTGGCGTCATCCGCGCATTACCGACGATGAGTATTATGCGTTTGTCGATGAGTTTATTCAGGCCGTTAAGCAGCGCTGGCCAGATATCCTGCTACAGTTCGAAGATTTCGCGCAGAAAAACGCAATGCCGCTGTTGACGCGCTATCGTGATGAGATTTGCTCCTTTAACGATGATATTCAGGGCACCGCAGCCGTGACCGTCGGTACGTTGATCGCCGCCAGCCGCGCTGCTGGCAGTCAGCTTAGCGAGCAGAAAATCGTTTTCCTCGGCGCGGGTTCCGCCGGATGTGGGATTGCTGAACAGATCATCGCGCAGACTCAGCGTGAAGGTTTAAGCGAAGATGCCGCTCGACAGAACGTTTTTATGGTTGATCGCTTCGGCCTGTTGACGGACCGGATGCCTAATTTATTGCCGTTCCAGGCAAAACTGGTGCAGAAATGCGACAATCTCCAGCACTGGGATACCGAAAATGACGTGCTGTCGCTGCTGGATGTGGTGCGTAACGTGAAGCCGGATATTCTGATCGGGGTTTCCGGCCAGACCGGGCTCTTTACTGAAGAGATCATCCGCGAGATGCATAAGCATTGCCCTCGCCCGATCGTCATGCCGCTCTCTAATCCCACCTCTCGCGTGGAGGCCACGCCACAGGACATTATCGTTTGGACGGAAGGCAACGCGCTGGTGGCAACCGGCAGCCCATTCTCGCCGGTCATCTGGAAAGATAAGGTTTATCCGATCGCACAATGTAATAACGCCTATATTTTCCCCGGCATCGGACTTGGGGTTATCGCTTCCGGCGCATCGCGCATTACTGATGAAATGCTGATGTCAGCCAGTGAGACGCTGGCGAAACATTCTCCGCTGGTGAATAACGGCGAAGGATTAGTGTTACCAGCGCTTAAAGACATCCAGGTCGTGTCGCGCGCTATCGCTTTTGCCGTAGGTAAAATGGCGCAGCAACAAGGCGTAGCGGTGAAAACCTCAGCGGAAGCGCTGCAACAGGCGATTGACGATAACTTCTGGAAACCGGAATACCGCGACTACCGTCGGACTTCCATTTAATACGTACCCGGCGGTGAATGCCGCCGGATATCACTTTCTTCTTGAGTTTTAGTGAGTCTGTCGACACACCTGAATTCCTTTCCCTGCTTATTTGTCAAGCTACTAATATTAGCCACCTTTATGTATTGAACGGGGATTTATCAGGATAATCCTGGCTAAACTATTACATTGTATTTCTGCCGCCTTGCATAACTCATCAGAAATATTAATCCTAAAGAGGTAATAGCGCCTTACCTGCTATTACTTACCTGCTATGCAGTTCACTATTAATAAAAGGAGAAGGTTATGAAAGCTGCTGTTGTCACACAAGATCATCAGGTTGATGTTACTGAGAAAACGCTGCGTCCCCTTCGCCACGGTGAAGCTTTGCTAAAAATGGAGTGCTGCGGCGTATGCCATACCGATCTACACGTGAAAAACGGCGATTTCGGTGACAAAACCGGCGTCATTCTGGGACACGAAGGCATTGGCGTCGTGGCGGAAGTCGGTCCCGGTGTCACCTCGCTGAAACCCGGCGATCGCGCGAGTGTCGCGTGGTTTTATGAAGGATGCGGACACTGTGAGTATTGCAATACGGGCAATGAAACCTTATGCCGCAACGTGAAAAATGCCGGTTACACGGTAGATGGCGGCATGGCCGAAGAGTGTATTGTCGTCGCGGATTATGCGGTGAAAGTACCGGAAGGTCTGGACTCTGCGGCGGCAAGTAGTATTACCTGCGCGGGCGTTACCACCTATAAAGCGGTGAAGATTTCTCATATTAAACCTGGCCAGTGGATTGCCATCTACGGTCTGGGCGGTCTGGGTAATCTGGCCTTGCAGTACGCGAAAAACGTTTTCAATGCGAAAGTGATCGCCATTGATGTCAATGATGGACAACTGAAACTGGCCGAGGAAATGGGCGCAGATCTGACCATTAATTCACGTACGGAAGATGCGGCTAAAATTGTGCAGGAAAAAACCGGTGGCGCGCACGCAGCGGTGGTTACCGCGGTCGCTAAGGCGGCGTTTAATTCCGCAGTAGATGCCGTTCGCGCCGGAGGCCGCGTGGTGGCAGTCGGGCTGCCGCCAGAAGCCATGAACCTTGATATCCCTCGCCTGGTGCTGGATGGCATTCAGGTTGTCGGTTCGTTGGTGGGGACACGCCAGGATCTGACCGAAGCCTTCCAGTTTGCGGCGGAAGGAAAAGTCGTGCCAAAAGTCGCTTTACGTCCGCTTGAAGATATCAACGTTATTTTTAAAGAGATGGAACAGGGACAAATTCGTGGCCGTATGGTCATCGATTTCCGCCGTTAAACGATTTGCTGTGGTCGTCTGAGTATACAGACAGCAGATGAAAACAAGGCGCTACGAGGATAGCGCCTTGTTTATCAGATCGCGAAAGAATTACTGAATACCTTTTTCGCTCTCTTTTTTTGCTTCTGCCTTCTCGATTTCACGATACCAGCGTGGATGATGTTTCTTCGCCCAGCGACGGCTGACCTTCCCTTCGATCATGCCTTTAATCGAGCCTTTCACCCAAAATGCCATATACATATGGATGAGGATCGCGTGCATTAAAATAATGCCCGCCGCCGCATGAATCAACAGGCTATAACGCACCACCTGCATGGGGAAATACTGCGCGAAATACGGACGCCAGATAATCACGCCAGTCACCAGCAGCACAAAAATCATGCTCATAATGGACCAGAACATCATCTTCTGTCCGGCATTGTATTTACCGACATCCGCCACCTTATGCTCATTGCCTTTCAATACTTCGACAATATTTTTCAGCCACGGAATGTCTTTTTTATCCGGGATGTTGTGGTGGACGAAACGCACGAACATAAACATCAGCGCGATGAAGATGGCAATACCGAAGAACGGGTGCAAAATACGTCCCATCTGCGGCGTGCCGAAAGTTTGCGTCAACCATTGTAGCGTCGGGAAGAAAAACGAAATCCCCGACAGCGCTACCAGGAAGAAGCAGATCACCACCGTCCAGTGACAGGCGCGATCGATAAATTTCGTGCGCACAATCATTTTCGACTTACTCATGATGATCCTCCTCATCGTCGTCCGTTTCTTTATTCGGGCCAATACCGATGTAGTGGTAAATCAGACCGGCGAAAGTGGCGATAAAGCCCGCTGCGGCCAGCGGTTTTAGCGCCCCTTTCCACAGATTGATTGAGGTATCGATCTGCGGATCTTTTGGCAAGCCGTGGTACAACTCCGGCTGATTGGCATGGTGCAGCACATACATGACGTGCGTACCGCCGACGCCCTGCGGGTTGTAGATACCGGCATGTTCAAAGCCGCGCGCCTTTAACTTCTCCACGCGTTGCTCGCCCAGTTCCAGCATCTCTTTTTTGGTGCCGAAGTGAATAGCCCCGGTCGGACAAGTTTTGACGCAGGCCGGTTCCTGGCCCACGCTGACGCGATCGACGCAGAGCGTACATTTATAAACGCGGTTGTCCTCTTTGTTGAGGCGCGGAATATTAAACGGACACCCGGCGATACAGTAACCACAGCCGATACAGTGTTCAGATTGAAAATCAACAATCCCGTTCGCGTACTGGATGATAGCCCCGGCAGATGGACAGGCTTTAAGACAGCCTGGATCTTCACAGTGCATACAACCATCTTTACGAATCAGCCACTCCAGCTTGCCGTTCTGCTCGGTTTCGGTAAAGCGCATCACCGTCCAGGATTTGGCGCTGAGATCGGCAGGGTTATCGTACACCCCGACACAATGACCAACGTTATCGCGAATATCGTTCCATTCAGAACAGGCTACCTGGCAGGCTTTACAGCCGACACAGGAGGAGACGTCGATCAGTTTCGCGACTTCAGCTTTGTAATCACGCGCCTGCGGAGGCGGCGTGATGGCGTTTGTTGCGGACCGTTTAATAATGTCCTGCGTTTCCATAGACATATGTTCGCCTCCCTTACGCCTTCTCGATGTTAACTAAAAACGCTTTGTATTCCGGCGTTTGCGAGTTGGCATCACCGACATTTGGCGTCAGAGTATTGGCGATATAGCCTTTGCGCGCGACACCCTCAAAGCCCCAGTGAATCGGGATCCCCACCGTTTCAACCTGCTGACCGTTGACATGCAGGGTGCGAAGACGACGAGTTACCACCGCGACCGCGCGAATAAACCCGCGTTTACTGCTCACCTTCACATAGTCGCCGTTAGCGATACCTTTCGCTGCCGCCAGCGTCTCACTGATCTCCACAAACTGTTCCGGCTGAGCGATAGCGTTAAGTAGCGCATGTTTGGTCCAGGTATGGAAATGCTCTGTGAGGCGGTAAGTCGTGCCCACGTACGGAAACTGCTCCTTCTTACCCATGCGCAGCGCATCTTCTTCATACAGACGCGCCGCCGGGTTCGAGACCACATTCGGGTGCAGCGGGTTAGTGCCCAGCGGCGTTTCCATCGGCTCGTAGTGTTCAGGGAACGGCCCTTCCGCCATCTTATCAATAGCAAACAGACGTCCCAGCCCTTCCGGCTGCATGATAAACGGATTGGTCCCGCTCCCCGGCGCCGCGTTGTTAAAGTCAGGAATATCGTTCCCTGTCCACTTCGCGCCATTCCACTGGATCAGCATCCGTTTTGGATCCCACGGTTTACCCTGCGGGTCCGCCGAAGCGCGGTTATACAATACGCGACGGTTTAGCGGCCACGCCCACGCCCAACCCAGAGTATTGCCAAGCCCTGACGGGTCGGCGTTATCACGTCTGGACATCTGGTTGCCCTGCTCCGTCCAGCTACCGGTATAAATCCAGCAGGAGGAGGATGTCGTACCGTCATCGCGCAGTAATGCAAAACTACTCAACAACTGGCCTTTCCTGGCAAGCAGTGTACCGTTGGCGTCATAGAGATCTTCCAGCGCATAGCCGTTGTTCTCTTTCGCCACTTCTTCCGAATGCGGTTCATCCGGCTGCTTGTAGTTCCAGCTCATCTTCAATAGTGGTTCGGCGCCTTTACCGCCTTCTGCGCGATACATTTCACGCAGACGATGGTAAATACCGGCCAGAATCTCGCCGTCGTTACGCGCTTCGCCCGGCGCGTCCTGACCTTTCCAGTGCCACTGTAACCAGCGACCGGAGTTAGCGATAGAGCCATCCTCTTCCGCAAAACAGGTAGACGGCAGACGGAAGACTTCGGTCTGAATCGTTGTCGGATCGACATCATTAGATTCGCCGTGGTTCTGCCAGAACGTTGACGTTTCAGTCACCAGCGGATCGATAACGACCAGATACTTCAGTTTGCTTAAGCTTTGCACCACTTTGTTTTTGTCCGGGAAGGACGCCACCGGGTTAAAGCCCTGACAGAAATAGCCGGTGACTTTCCCGCTATCCATCATGTTGAAATATTTGATCACGTCATAGGACTGATCCCACTTAGGCAGCCAGGCAAAGCCCCAGTCATTCTCTTTCTGCGCTGCATCGCCATAGAAAGATTTCATCAGGCTGACGAAGAACTTAGGATAATTACCCCAGTAGTTGACCTGATCGGCCAGCGTCGCTTTGGGGGTATTCGCGGCCAGATAAGTTTGCAGATCGGCCTGTTTTTCCGATGGCAGCGTCAGGTAGCCCGGCAGGCTGGTGGAGAGCAGTCCTAAATCCGTTAAGCCCTGAATATTAGAGTGGCCGCGCAAGGCGTTCACACCGCCGCCAGCCATCCCCATATTGCCGAGCAGCAACTGGATCATCGCCATAGTACGGATGTTCTGCGCCCCGACGGTATGTTGCGTCCAGCCCAGCGCATACAGGAAGGTCGTAGTGCGATCCGGCGCGCTGGTAGAGGCCAACACCTCACACACCTTCAGGAAGTCCGCTTTCGGCGTACCGCAGATGTTTTCCACGACGTCCGGCGTATAGCGCGAAACGTGCTGCTTCAGCAGATTCCACACACAGCGTGGGTGCGTCAACGTTTCATCACGTTTGGCATAGCCGTTTTCATCGAACTGGTAGTTCCAGGAGGATTTATCGTACTGACGCTTTTGGGCGTCATAGCCGCTGAAAAGACCGTCTTCGAACGTAAAGTCTTCCCGCACCAGCAGGCTGGCGTTGGTGTAATGCTTAACGTATTCAGCGTTGATTTTGTTATTTTCGATCAGGTACAGCAAAACGCCGGACAGAAAGGTAATGTCTGTACCGGAACGTATTGGCGCATAGATATCCGCCACCGACGCCGTACGCGTAAAGCGTGGATCAACGACAATCAGCGTCGCATCGTTATTGTTTTTCGCTTCCATCGCCCAGCGGAAACCCACCGGATGCGCTTCTGCGGCATTGCCGCCCATCACCATCACGACGTTGGCGTTTTTAATATCCACCCAGTGGTTGGTCATCGCACCGCGACCAAATGTTGGAGCAAGACTTGCTACCGTTGGTCCGTGTCAGACGCGCGCCTGGTTATCTACCGCCAGCATACCGAGAGAACGCGCAAACTTCTGCGTCAGCATACCCGTTTCATTGCTGGCCGCCGAGGCGCACAGCATTCCGGTAGAGAGCCAGCGGTTAACCGTGACGCCCTGCTCATTCTTTTCAATAAAGTTGGCGTCGCGGTCGGCTTTCATTAATTTAGCAATACGAGTGAAAGCGTCATCCCAGCTAATGCGCTGCCACTTGTCGGAACCCGGCGCGCGGTATTCCGGATAGCGTAGGCGATCTTCACTGTGAACATAGTCCAGCAAACCGGCCCCTTTCGGGCACAGCGCGCCACGGCTTACCGGATGATCCGGGTCGCCTTCAATATGGTAAATCGCTTCTTTCGCGTTTTTTGCCCCATCTCCCAGGCTATACATTAATAGCCCGCAACCTACGGAACAGTATGTGCAGGAGTTACGGATCTCTTTTGCGCGCAACAGCTTATAGTTTCGCGCCTGAGCCAGGGCCATTTTAGGGGTAAAACCCAGTGCGGCCACCGTTGTTCCCGCCATACCGCCCGCGCAGATTTTAAAAAATTGTCTGCGGCTGACGTCCATTGCTTTCCTCTTTTTTCCACGGATGCACGCCTCCTTCGAACTGCATCAAAACCTCAGTCCAGGATGCGTGTATAACTTCGCGAGGAAACTAACAGCAAAATCGATAACTTTTTTGCGTCAAATCAATATTGAAACGGTTCCGCTATTAAATAGCCCTATTTTTAAACCGCAATAACTCCAGGGAGGTACTAAAAAATGACACTGCATGGCATCGCCCTCGGAAAAAGTGCTATAAGTGGCAGTTTATTTTGCGCGGTATTCAGGACAGTCACAAAGCATGACATCACAAAAAGCAACGCTAATAGGGCTTGTTGCCATCGTTCTGTGGAGCACGATGGTTGGGTTAATTCGCGGCGTCAGCGAAGGTCTCGGACCGGTAGGCGGCGCAGCCATGATCTATTCATTAAGCGGTCTGCTGCTGATTTTTACCGTCGGATTACCTGATATCCGCCGTTTCCCGGGGCGATACCTCATCGCAGGCAGCGTACTGTTTGTCAGTTATGAAATATGCCTGGCGCTTTCTCTCGGTTATGCCGCCACTCGCCATCAGGCTATCGAAGTCGGCATGGTTAACTATTTATGGCCCAGCCTGACCATTCTGTTTGCCATTCTTTTTAATGGGCAAAAAACTAACTGGCTTATTGTTCCTGGATTGCTTATTGCACTTACTGGCGTTTGCTGGGTTCTGGGGGGCGAGAATGGTCTTAATCCAGGAGAAATTATCAGCAATGTCGCCACCAGTCCGCTAAGTTATTTACTGGCATTTCTTGGGGCGTTTATATGGGCGACGTACTGCACCGTCACAAATAAATATGCGCGTGGTTTTAACGGTATCACAGTCTTTGTGTTACTCACCGCCGTGGCGCTGTGGTTCCACTATTTTCTTACGCCGCAACCTGCCATGATATTTAGCCTACCGGTGATTGCTAAACTTTTTACCGCGGCATTAACGTTAGGGTTTGCCTACGCCGCATGGAATGTGGGCATACTTCATGGCAATGTGACTATCATGGCCGTAGGGTCTTATTTTACCCCCGTCATGTCCTCTGCTCTGGCCGCGCTGTTACTCAGCTCACCACTGTCATTCTCCTTCTGGCAAGGCGCAGTCATGGTTTGCGTAGGTTCGCTACTTTGTTGGCTGGCAACGCGGCGGCGCTAAGCGACGGGCGGGCCGATATTGATATTAAATCGACCCGCTGTACCTTGACACTCTTCATAACACAACTACGCTTTTATCTATTGCCTGTGCGTATTTGACGATTTTCCATTTTCACGTGCTCCTCCTGCGCCATACCAGGATTGCGCTGGTAAAAATGAATTTTATAAAATCGTTAAACATGTTAATGTAATGATATAATTATATTAACAAATATATAATTAACGTTAGCTGGCAACTGTATTAGTGCATATAATAATCAATCGTTACTACCAAAAATAAAATCATAAACAGCCCAATAGTCCCCTCCGAAAATATATCTTATTAGACAGTCCCTATTTGAATTAATACTCTCAAATGTATTAAGGAGATCTCGATCACACAAATTAAAATAATTTGTAATCTTATGAAACTTATTATTGAACTTATGCCACTCCGTCATTTAAAAATAGTCTGCCATTGACAAACGCCTCGTTTAACAATGGTTGAGGAAACACGCTAAGAAAATTATAAGGATTATTAAAATGAAACTTAAGTTAGTGGCAGTGGCAGTGACTTCCCTGTTGGCAGCAGGCGTTGTAAATGCAGCCGAGGTATATAACAAAGACGGTAATAAACTGGATCTGTACGGTAAAGTTCACGCTCAGCATTATTTCTCTGATGATAACGGAAGTGATGGTGACAAAACTTACGCGCGTCTGGGCTTTAAAGGCGAAACGCAGATCAACGATCAGTTAACCGGTTTTGGCCAGTGGGAATATGAATTCAAAGGCAACCGTACTGAAAGCCAGGGCGCTGACAAAGACAAAACCCGTCTGGCGTTTGCTGGTCTGAAATTCGCTGACTACGGTTCTTTCGACTACGGTCGTAACTACGGCGTTGCTTACGACATCGGCGCATGGACCGACGTTCTGCCAGAGTTCGGTGGCGATACCTGGACTCAGACTGACGTCTTCATGACTGGCCGTACTACTGGTGTTGCCACCTACCGTAACACTGACTTCTTTGGCCTGGTTGAAGGTCTGAACTTTGCCGCGCAGTACCAGGGCAAAAACGACCGTGAAGGCGCGTACGAGTCTAACGGCGACGGTTTCGGTCTGTCCGCAACGTATGAGTACGAAGGTTTTGGCGTAGGTGCGGCCTATGCGAAGTCTGACCGTACTAACAACCAGGTGAAAGCAGCGAGCAACCTGAATGCTGCGGGTAAAAACGCTGAAGTCTGGGCTGCTGGTCTGAAATATGATGCGAACAACATCTACCTGGCGACCACCTACTCCGAAACGCTGAACATGACCACCTTTGGTGAAGATGCAGCGGGTGATGCGTTTATCGCGAATAAAACCCAGAACTTCGAAGCGGTTGCTCAGTATCAGTTCGACTTCGGTCTGCGTCCGTCCATCGCTTACCTGAAATCCAAAGGTAAAAACCTGGGTACTTACGGCGACCAGGATCTGGTTGAGTACATCGATGTTGGCGCAACCTACTACTTCAACAAAAACATGTCCACCTTCGTTGATTACAAAATCAACCTGCTGGACGACAGCGATTTCACCAAAGCGGCTA
This sequence comes from Salmonella sp. 32020114201800008SM, assembly GCF_017572025.1. Lineage (NCBI taxonomy): Bacteria > Pseudomonadati > Pseudomonadota > Gammaproteobacteria > Enterobacterales > Enterobacteriaceae > Salmonella > Salmonella sp. 32020114201800008SM. Next base: position 509,123 of record NZ_JAGEQM010000001.1, read on the forward strand.
AAGTGTCTACTGACAACATCGTTGCTGTTGGTCTGAACTACCAGTTCTAATTTTGTTGTAGTCTGAATACAAAGCCAGTCCTTTCAGGGCTGGCTTTTTCTCTTGATGTAGACTCGGTCATAAGGAGTATGCCGTGCAGACGTTCACTGGTCGTTGTCTTTGCGGACAGAGCCATTTTACCGTTGACGTCGAAATGCTGGATGTCTATGCCTGCCATTGTACGCTGTGTCAAAAATGGTCGGGTGGAATAGCCATGTATCTGGAAGCCTGCGGGCAACCACAGCTAGCCCCCCTTTCCCCGGAACCGCCATACTTTTCATCCTCTTCGCGCGGTGAACGCTACTTCTGTTCCGGCTGCGGGTGTCCGCTGTGGTTTCGGCTTACCGATACCGATCGTTATTTTATTCCCTGGACCTTACTGGAACTGAACGAAGTTGATCGCCGTCGGCTGATTCTGGCTGCGGAAATTTATACCGAAACCCAGCCTGCCTTCTGGCGACTGACGGGGCAATACGCACGCCTCAGCGGTAAAGAGGTTGAGGAAATGGACTCCCCCTGCCAGCTAGCGCATTAAGCGCTTATCTCACCAGGCGTTATGTTATCGGCGTTGGGCTTTTGCCAGGCTGAACCACATCCCTACCGCCAGCAAAAGAAGCATACTCCCGGCGCTGCTTAACGCCACGCTATGCGACCAGATAAAGGCGTGTCTGGCGGCGTCCAGTATTGTCTGCCCCAGCGTGGGCGGCAGGCTATTCGCCAACTGCACGGCTTCTCCCATTGAAGATGACGCTCTGGCAATCTCTTGCGCCTCAAGCCCGGCAGGCAGACGGATAGACACGGAGAAGCTACGGCTTAACAACAGACCGAAAATGGCAATGCCCAGTCCCGCGCCCAGTTCATAAGCCATCGTTTCTATCGCGCCGGCCGCCGCCGCTTTTTCTGCCGGCGCAGCGGCCATAATTGCCGACGTGGAAGCCAGCAATGCGCTGGCGGCGCTAAATCCTAGCAGCGCCATCAGCCCCCAGGCCTGCCATTGCTGGGTGCTGAAATCCGTCATCGCCAGGCCATAAAAACTCAGCGCGCTTAACGCCATGCCGCCCGTCGCGACCAGCCGTAGTCCCAGACGCGAGACCAGCGCGCCCGCAATCGGCCCGCTGAATCCACTGGCGACCATCACCGGCAGCATAAATACCCCGGCCTCATAAGGCGATAGCCCGTGAACAAACTGCAGCTCTTGCGCCATCAGCAGCTCAAAACCCACCAGAGTGATCATCGCGGTCATCGCCATCACGACGCCGCTCAGGATAATGCGATGGGTAAATAGTCGCATATCAATCATCGGACGCGATGTCGCAAGCTGTGTGCGGATAAAGAGTCCCAGGAGCAGCGCGCCGGTAAGCAGGGTAAGCGAGATGACCCACAGCGACAGATGCCCTTTCAGCGCGGTTTTAGCGCTATAGACCAACAGCAAAATGGCAATAATCAGCATCACCGCATGGCCAAGATTGAGCGGTTGATCGCGACGGCCCGCCTGGCGAGGAACATAGCGGGCGGTTAAGCCCATGACGACCAGCACAATCGGCACGTTGATCAGGAAAACCGATCCCCAGTAAAAATGCTCTAATAATATGCCGCCGATGAGCGGCCCAAACGCCGCTCCGCCCGAACCTACCGCTGCCCAGACGCCCAGCGCCATGTTGCGATGCTTCTCTTCGCAAAAGGTGGCGCGTATCCCGGCCAGCGTCGCCGGTACAATCATCGCCGCGCCAATAGCCAGTAATACCCTGGTGGCGATAAGCCAACTGGCGGTATGCGAAAACGCCGCCGCCAATGATGCCAGGCCAAAGAGCGTCCCGCCCAGCATCAGCAGGCGTTTAAAACCGATACGATCGCCAAGCGCGCCCATCGGCAACACCATGCCAGCCATGACCAAAGAATAAATATCAATGATCCACAGCAGCTCGTTACCGCTGGCCCCCAGTGTCATACTCAGTGTCGGCGCGGCGACATGCAAGACCGTGGCATCAATGGCGACAGGAATATAGACCAGCACAATAATGACTAACGTTAACCACTGACGAAACATAACTCTCCCTTCAAAAACTCAAATTTGGACGCTTGTCCAGCTTCAGGATCCTACGGTAAGTTGAACGAATGTCCAGCTTTTTGTTACACTGCGCGCATTGGCTAATGTGGGGAAAATATGAGTTACCTTAACCGGGATGAACGCCGCGAAGTGATCCTGCAAGCGGCGATGCGCGTGGCGCTGGCAGAGGGGTTTGCCGCCATGACGGTGCGACGAATCGCATCAGAAGCCGATGTCGCCGCCGGCCAGGTGCATCACCACTTCAGCTCGGCGGGCGAGCTCAAAGCGCTGGCCTTTGTCCATTTGATCCGCACCCTGCTTGATGCCGGGCAAGTTCCGCCGCCCGCCACCTGGCGTGCACGGCTTCACGCTATGTTGGGTAGCGAAGACGGCGGCTTTGAGCCTTACATAAAATTGTGGCGAGAGGCGCAAATTCTGGCCGACCGGGATCCGCACATCAGAGATGCTTATCTCCTCACGATGCAGATGTGGCATGAGGAAACGGTCACAATTATCGAGCAGGGCAAACAGGCAGGAGAATTTACGTTTGCTGCTAACGCCACGGATATCGCCTGGCGGCTTATCGCACTGGTGTGCGGGCTGGACGGTATGTATGTGCTGGGTATTCCGGAAATGGCCGATCCCGCGTTTAAATACCATCTGGATCGTATGATTACGCTTGAACTCTTTGCGTAAAATCACAAATAATTTAATAAAAATCACTTTTAATTTACAAATAGTAACAATTAAGAAACATTATATCTCCTCTTCGCGCCGCGCTGGCCTGGTTTTTTATCTATTCTTTCACTCAATATTCTAAAAAAACTTCAATAAGTTCTCAAAAGAGCGCGTGACGCTCTGTCTCTTTTTTGTGTTTTTCTTCAAATGATATGCGCATGTGAGGGGTAAAATGACACGACAAAACGAGAATTATAACCGTTATCTCTTGAGTGACTGGCGACCCGAAAATCCAGCCTTCTGGGAGAATAAAGGGAAAGGCATCGCCAGAAGAAACTTATGGATTTCAGTAAGTTGTTTGCTCCTTGCATTTTGCGTCTGGATGTTGTTTAGCGCTGTTGCCGTCAACCTCAATAAAATTGGATTTAATTTTACCACCGACCAACTCTTTTTATTAACCGCACTACCTTCTCTTTCCGGCGCAATATTACGCGTTCCCTACTCCTTTATGGTACCACTGTTTGGTGGCCGTAAATGGACCGTATTAAGTACCGTAATATTGATTATTCCCTGCGCCTGGCTGGGATTCGCCGTGCAAAATCCTGCCACCCCTTTCGGGGTATTTATGCTCATCGCTCTGTTGTGCGGTTTTGCGGGGGCAAACTTCGCGTCCAGTATGGGCAACATCAGTTTTTTCTTTCCAAAAGCCAGACAAGGTAGCGCGTTGGGTATTAACGGCGGACTGGGAAATCTTGGCGTCAGTGTGATGCAGTTGATTGCGCCGCTGGTTATTTTTCTGCCGATATTTACTTTTTTAGGCGTCCGGGGCGTGCCGCAACCTGATGGCTCCCTGCTCGCCCTCACTAACGCCGCCTGGATCTGGGTGCCGTTACTGGCTGTCGCGACGCTTGCCGCCTGGTTTGGTATGAACGATATCGGCAGTTCAAAAGCGTCTGTCGCCTCGCAATTGCCGGTGCTAAAACGTCTGCACCTGTGGCTGCTTAGCCTGCTGTACCTGGCGACATTCGGGTCATTCATCGGCTTTTCCGCAGGTTTCGCCATGCTCGCCAAAACGCAATTTCCCGACGTAAACATTCTGCAACTGGCGTTCTTTGGCCCCTTTATCGGCGCGCTGGCGCGTTCGGCAGGCGGCGTGATCTCCGATAAATTCGGCGGCGTTCGCGTAACGCTCATTAATTTTATCTTTATGGCGCTGTTTACCGCCCTGCTATTCCTCACGCTGCCAGGCTCCGGCGCAGGCAGCTTTAGCGCGTTCTATCTTGTTTTTATGGGCCTGTTTTTGACAGCGGGTCTCGGCAGCGGTTCTACCTTCCAGATGATTGCGGTGATCTTCCGGCAGATCACGCTCTACAACGTCAAACTGCGCGGCGGGAGCGATGAGCAGGCGCAGCGCGAAGCGGTGACGGATACCGCCGCCGCGCTCGGTTTTATCTCCGCTATTGGCGCTGTGGGCGGCTTCTTTATTCCAAAAGCGTTTGGCACCTCTTTGGCCTTGACCGGCTCGCCGGTGGGCGCCATGAAAATCTTTTTGCTGTTTTACATCGCTTGCGTCCTGCTGACCTGGCTGGTCTACGGGCGTCGTAAGCCTAAACAACAATAACAACATACGCACCTGTAGGACGGCCATCCGGCAATGGTTTAACGCCAAATCGACAGGATGGCGGAAAATTTATCGAAGCAGGAGAAATGTCATGAGTAAACTGTTGGATCGCTTTCGTTACTTTAAACAAAAAGGCGATACCTTTGCCGACGGCCATGGTCAGGTGATGCATACCAACCGCGACTGGGAAGACAGTTATCGCCAGCGCTGGCAGTTTGATAAGATCGTACGCTCAACCCACGGCGTCAACTGCACGGGCTCCTGTAGCTGGAAAATTTATGTCAAAAACGGTCTGGTGACGTGGGAAACCCAGCAAACCGACTACCCGCGCACGCGTCCCGATTTACCGAACCATGAACCGCGCGGCTGCCCGCGCGGCGCCAGCTACTCCTGGTATCTCTATAGCGCCAACCGTCTGAAATACCCTCTGGTGCGTAAGCGGCTGATAGAACTGTGGCGCGAGGCCCTTTCCCGGCACAGCGATCCGGTACTGGCATGGGAATCTATAATGAACGACCCGCAAAAATGCCAAAGTTACAAACAGGTGCGCGGACATGGCGGCTTTATTCGTTCGAGCTGGAAAGAGCTGAATCAGCTCATTGCCGCCGCTAACGTCTGGACAATCAAAACCTATGGCCCGGATCGTGTGGCGGGATTTTCACCTATTCCGGCGATGTCGATGGTTTCTTACGCCGCCGGAACACGTTATCTGTCATTGCTTGGCGGTACTTGCCTGAGCTTCTATGACTGGTATTGCGATCTTCCGCCCGCGTCGCCAATGACCTGGGGCGAGCAGACTGACGTGCCGGAGTCCGCCGACTGGTATAACTCAGCCTACATTATTGCCTGGGGCTCTAACGTGCCGCAGACGCGTACCCCGGACGCCCACTTCTTTACTGAAGTGCGCTACAAAGGCACCAAGACAATCGCCATCACCCCGGACTATTCCGAAGTCGCTAAACTATGCGATCAGTGGCTGGCGCCAAAGCAAGGTACCGACAGCGCGCTGGCGATGGCAATGGGTCACGTTATTTTAAAAGAGTTTCATCTCGATAATCCCAGCGACTATTTTCTTAACTATTGCCGCCGTTATACCGACATGCCAATGCTGGTCCTGTTGGATGAGCGCGCAGACGGCAGTTATGTGCCGGGGCGTATGATGCGCGCATCGGATCTGGTGGATGGACTGGGAGAAGCCAATAATCCGGAATGGAAAACCGTCGCGCTCAACAGTACGGGCGAACTGGTCGCGCCCAACGGTTCTATCGGTTTTCGCTGGGGCGAAAAGGGAAAATGGAACCTGGAACCGGTGGCGGCGGGCGTCGAAACTGAACTGTCGCTCTCTTTACTCGGTCAGCATGATGACGTGGCGGGTGTCGCTTTCCCCTATTTTGGCGGCAACGAAAACCCACATTTTCGCAGCGTGCGGCAGGAACCGGTACTGGTACGTCAGTTACCGGTGAAACGCCTGGATCTGGCGGACGGTAGCGAGCGGATGGTCGTCAGCGTTTACGATCTGGTGCTGGCGAATTATGGGCTGGATCGTGGTCTGGATGACTGCCATAGCGCCAATAATTATAACGACGTAAAAGCCTACACGCCGGCCTGGGGCGAACAGATTACCGGCGTGCCGCGTCGACATATCGAAACTATTGCGCGTGAATTTGCCGAGACCGCCCATAAAACTCACGGTCGTTCGATGATCATCCTCGGCGCGGGAGTGAATCACTGGTATCACATGGATATGAATTACCGTGGGATGATTAACATGCTGGTGTTCTGCGGTTGTGTTGGACAAACCGGCGGCGGCTGGGCGCATTATGTCGGCCAAGAGAAGCTGCGGCCGCAAACCGGCTGGCTGCCGCTGGCCTTCGCGCTGGACTGGAATCGCCCGCCGCGTCAGATGAACAGTACCTCGTTTTTCTACAACCATGCCAGCCAGTGGCGCTATGAAAAACTGACTGCGCAAGAGTTGCTGTCGCCGCTGGCCGATCCGGCTAAATTTTCCGGACACCTGATCGATTTCAACGTGCGCGCGGAACGTATGGGCTGGCTACCCTCGGCGCCGCAGCTTAATCTTAACCCGCTCAGCGTGAAAGCGAGCGCCGATAAAGCCGGGCTGTCTGCGGCGGATTATACCGTGCAAGCGTTGAAATCAGGCGCTATCCGTTTTGCCTGCGAACAGCCTGACAGTGGTCATAATCACCCGCGAAATTTATTTGTCTGGCGCTCTAACCTGCTCGGCTCCTCCGGGAAAGGTCATGAGTACATGCTCAAATATCTGCTGGGCACAGACAGCGGTATCCAGGGCGAAGCGCTGGGCTCCAGCGAAGGAATTAAGCCTGAAGAGGTGGAATGGCAGTCCGCCGCGATTGAGGGCAAGCTCGATCTGTTGGTCACGCTTGATTTCCGTATGTCCAGTACCTGTCTGTTTTCCGATATCGTCTTGCCGACCGCCACCTGGTATGAAAAAGACGATATGAATACCTCGGATATGCATCCGTTTATCCACCCCCTTTCCGCCGCGGTCGATCCTGCCTGGGAATCCAAAAGCGACTGGGAGATCTACAAAGGCATCGCCAGCGCCTTTTCTGAAGTGTGTGTCGGACACCTCGGACAGGAAACCGATGTGGTGTTACACCCGCTCCAGCATGATTCCCCGGCGGAACTGGCGCAGCCATTTGATATTCTCGACTGGCGTAAAGGCGAGTGCGAACTTATTCCGGGCAAAACCGCCCCCAATATCGTCGTGGTTGAACGCGATTATCCGGCCACCTATGAACGGTTTACCTCGCTCGGCCCGCTAATGGACAAACTCGGAAATGGTGGCAAAGGTATCTCCTGGAATACCCAGGCCGAGGTCGATTTCCTCGGTAAGCTCAATTACACCAAACACGATGGCCCGGCGAAAGGACGTCCGCGCATCGACACCGCGCTGGATGCCTCGGAAGTGATTCTTGCCTTAGCGCCGGAAACTAACGGCCAGGTGGCGGTGAAAGCCTGGCAGGCGTTGGGCGAGATGACCGGGCGCGAGCACACCCATCTGGCCATCAATAAAGAAGATGAGAAAATTCGCTTTCGTGATATCCAGGCGCAACCGCGCAAAATTATCTCCAGCCCGACCTGGTCAGGACTGGAAAGCGAGCATGTCTCTTATAACGCCGGATATACCAACGTACATGAACTGATCCCGTGGCGCACGTTGTCGGGGCGGCAACAACTCTATCAGGATCATGCGTGGATGCGCGCTTTTGGCGAAAGCCTGGTGGCATATCGCCCGCCGATTGATACCCGCAGCGTCAGCGAAATGCGAGAAATTCCGCCCAACGGTTTCCCGGAAAAAGCGCTTAACTTCCTGACGCCGCACCAGAAATGGGGAATTCACTCCACCTACAGCGAAAACCTGCTGATGCTGACCTTGTCGCGCGGCGGGCCGATTGTCTGGATCAGCGAAGCCGATGCCCGTGAATTGGGTATTGAAGATAACGACTGGATTGAAGCCTTCAACGCTAATGGCGCCCTTACCGCTCGTGCGGTGGTCAGCCAGCGCGTCCCGCCGGGTATGACCATGATGTACCACGCCCAGGAGCGAATTATGAATATTCCGGGTTCGGAAGTGACCGGGATGCGCGGCGGGATCCATAACTCCGTGACCCGGGTTTGTCCAAAACCGACGCATATGATCGGCGGCTATGCGCAACTGGCTTACGGCTTCAACTATTACGGAACCGTGGGTTCGAATCGCGATGAATTCATCATGATCAGGAAGATGAAAAACATTAACTGGCTGGATGATGAGGGCCGGGATCAGGTACAGGAGGCGAAAAAATGAAAATACGCTCACAGGTTGGGATGGTACTGAATCTCGATAAATGTATTGGCTGTCACACCTGCTCCGTCACCTGTAAAAACGTCTGGACCGGACGTGAAGGGATGGAATACGCATGGTTCAATAACGTCGAAACTAAACCAGGCATCGGCTATCCCAAAAACTGGGAGGACCAGCAGGAGTGGCAAGGCGGTTGGGTTCGTGATGTTAATGGCAAGATAAGGCCCCGTCTGGGCGGCAAAATGGGGGTAATTAGCAAAATTTTCGCCAACCCGGTGATTCCGCAAATCGATGATTACTATGAACCCTTTACCTTCGATTATCAGCATTTACATACTGCGCCGGAGAGTAAGCATCAGCCCACTGCCCGCCCTCGTTCACTGATTGACGGAAAACGGATGGACAAGGTGATCTGGGGGCCAAACTGGGAAGAGCTGCTCGGCGGCGAATTTGAAAAACGCGCCCGCGACCGTAACTTCGACAACATACAAAAGGAGATGTACGGTCAGTTCGAAAACACCTTCATGATGTACCTGCCGCGCCTGTGCGAACACTGCCTGAACCCCAGTTGTGTCGCCACCTGCCCAAGTGGCGCTATTTATAAGCGTGAAGAAGACGGCATCGTGCTAATCGACCAGGATAAATGCCGGGGCTGGCGTTTGTGTATCAGCGGCTGCCCGTACAAAAAAATCTACTTTAACTGGAAGAGCGGCAAGTCTGAGAAATGCATATTTTGCTATCCGCGTATTGAATCCGGCCAGCCGACCGTTTGCTCGGAAACCTGCGTCGGGCGCATCCGTTATCTTGGCGTTCTGCTCTACGACGCCGACAGGATTGAAGAAGCGGCCAGTACCGAACACGAGACAGATTTGTATGAACGTCAGTGCGATGTGTTTCTCAATCCGCACGATCCGGCGGTCATCGAAGAGGCGCTTAAACAGGGCATCCCGCAAAACGTTATCGACGCAGCCCAACGGTCGCCGGTGTACAAAATGGCGATGGACTGGAAGCTGGCGCTTCCGCTGCACCCGGAATACCGTACCCTGCCGATGGTCTGGTACGTACCGCCGCTATCGCCCATCCAGTCATACGCCGACGCGGGCGGGTTGCCGCACAATGGCAATATTCTGCCGGCGGTGGAGACGCTGCGTATTCCGGTCCAGTACCTGGCCAATATGCTCAGCGCGGGCGATACCGGCCCGGTCATTCGGGCGCTAAAGCGGATGATGGCGATGCGCCACTACATGCGCTCGCAGACGGTTGAAGGCGTGACGGATACCCGCGCCATTGACGAAGTCGGTCTGAGCGTACAACAGGTTGAAGAGATGTATCGCTACCTGGCGATTGCCAATTATGAAGATCGTTTTGTCATTCCCACCAGCCACCGGGAAATGGCGCGCGATGCCTTTCCGGAGCGCAACGGCTGCGGCTTTACTTTTGGCGACGGTTGTCACGGCTCGGATACCAAATTCAACCTGTTCAACAGTAGCCGTATTGATGCCATCAATATCACCGAAGTACGTGATAAAGCGGAGGGGGAATAATGCAAATCCTCAAAGCGATTGGCCTGTTGATGGAGTATCCGGACGACGAGTTGTGGGAATGTCGGGATGAAGCGCTTGTCCTTATCCAACACGATGCGCCAATGCTGGTCGACTTCACTCGCGAGCTGCTTTATGCGCCGTTACTGGATAAACAAGCAGAATGGTGTGAAGTGTTTGACCGCGGGCGCGCCACTTCATTGCTGTTATTCGAGCATGTTCATGCGGAGTCCCGCGATCGCGGCCAGGCGATGGTCGATTTGTTAAGCCAGTATGAAACCGTGGGCCTGCAGCTCAACTGCCGCGAACTGCCGGATCACCTGCCGCTCTATCTGGAGTACTTAAGCGTGTTGCCGGAAGCGGAAGCGCGCGAGGGATTACAGAATATTGCCCCTATTCTGGCGCTGCTGGGCGGTCGTTTGAAACAGCGAGGAGCGCCGTGGTATCAACTGTTTGACGCCCTGCTGACGCTGGCGGGCAGTACGCTTACAAGTGACAGTGTCACCAAGCAGATTGTTCAGGAATCGCGGGATGATACCCGTCAGGCACTGGACGCCGTCTGGGAAGAAGAGCAGGTGAAGTTTATCGAAGATAACGCCACGACCTGTGACAGTTCACCGTTACACCATTATCAACGACGCTTTAGCCAGGACGCGGCGCCGCAGTACGTCGACGTCAGCGCGGGAGGCCCGAAATGATACAGTACCTGAACGTCTTTTTTTACGATATCTACCCCTATATTTGCGCCACGGTCTTCTTCCTCGGCAGTTGGCTGCGCTATGACTACGGACAATATACCTGGCGCGCGTCGTCCAGCCAGATGCTGGATAAGCGTGGGATGGTGATATGGTCGAATCTGTTCCATATTGGCATTCTGGGGATCTTTTTTGGCCATCTGTTTGGGATGCTGACACCACACTGGATGTATGCCTGGTTCCTGCCGATTGCGGTAAAACAGCAGATGGCGATGATCCTCGGCGGCGTGTGCGGCGTATTAACGTTGATCGGCGGCGCGGGATTACTGTGGCGTCGTCTGACCAATCAGCGTGTGCGGGCGACATCCACTACACCTGATATTATCATCATGAGCATTTTGCTGATTCAGTGCCTGCTTGGCCTGAGCACCATTCCGTTTTCGGCGCAATATCCGGATGGCAGCGAAATGATGAAGTTGGTGGGCTGGGCGCAAAGTATTGTCACCTTCCGCGGCGGGTCTTCGGAAATGCTGAGCGGTGTGGCGTTTGTTTTCCGCATTCATCTGGTGCTGGGAATGACTATTTTCCTGCTCTTCCCGTTCACCCGTCTGGTTCATGTCTGGAGCGCGCCGTTTGAGTATTTCACCCGTCGCTACCAGATTGTTCGTACCCGCCGCTAATTCTCTTTGCCCGGGGGTACGCTTACCGGGCAAAGAAAACACATGGGCGTCGTCATTCGGCAACGCACAGGCTATGATGATTCTTCAGTCAAAGGAGAACATCAATGAAACCGCAGATTTACCATGTTGACGCCTTCACCAGCGAACCCTTTCGCGGCAACTCTGCTGGCGTTGTCTTACATGCGGATACGCTAAGCGACGCGCAGATGCAGCTGATTGCCCGTGAACTTCGTCACTCGGAAACCGCCTTTTTGCTAAAAAGCGAAGAGAGTGATGTGCGCATACGCTACTTTACACCGACAGTAGAAGTCCCCATCTGTGGTCATGCCACCGTGGCCGCGCATTATGTTCGGGCAACGGTACTGGGGTTGGGAAACACCACCGTCTGGCAAACCTCGTTAGCGGGCCGTCATCGCGTTGAAATTCATGCCGAACACAACGACTATCGCATCACGCTGGAACAAGGTCAGCCCTCTTTTGAACCACCGCTAGTCGGAGAGATTCGGGCTGCCATCATCACCGCACTGAACCTGACTGAAGATGATATCGTGCCGGGAGCGCCAATTCAGGTGGCTTCAACAGGACATGCAAAAGTGATGATCCTGCTCAAACCAGACGTTGATATTGATGCCCTTTCTCCGAATCTGGCAGCCCTGACGGCAATCAGCCAGCAAATTGGCTGTAACGGCTTTTTTCCTTTCCAGATTCGTCCGGGAAAAAACGAAACCGATGGGCGAATGTTTTCCCCGGCGATAGGAATTGTGGAAGATCCGGTAACGGGAAACGCCAATGGCCCGATGGGGGCATGGCTCGTCCATCATGGCCTGATGGCGCATGACGGTAAAACGCTGCAGATTCAAGGCCATCAGGGGCGCGCTTTAGGCAAAGAGGGTACTGTTGATGTTACCGTCACCATTCGCGATAACCAGCCGGAAAACGTCACCATCTCCGGCCAGGCGGTCATTCTGTTTCATGCCGAATGGGCCATTACTTTTTAATCTTTGTCAGGCCCGCAAACCCTCGCGGCAAAAAATTATTTTCCCGCCTCCGGATGGGTATCAAATGCAGCCATTACCGCGGCCAGCTCCGCCTCGGTAAAACCGTGCTTTACATCATTTACGCCGAGACCAAACTGCTGCTGAAGTAACTGATACAACGACGGTACATCCGGTACATTGACCTGGTCAACGGCATGTCCCTGGTGGTAACGTGTGAAGTGGAAATTCGTTAATGTCAGCTTGCCGCCATCAGGCAAATGGCGGCACATCAACAAATGATGACGAAAATGGGATTGCGGCCAGTGAGCCGACCAGAAATTGCCCATCACATGATCGCTCTGCTGCTGCACCCCCAGATCAAAACAGTACATCGACTGCCAGTGCTCATGGTGGCGGAATTGTAAAATCCATGTGCTCCCCTCCTGCATCAGACGGTATTCGCCATGCGGCGTTTGCTGAGCAATTTCAGCCTGCAGACGAAGCGGCGCGGTTAGCGTTTGGCCGCCAAACCCCACGTCAGCGATCCACTGCTCATCCTCAACATCAACCAGCAGCAAACGGTGCGTGCGCGGCGGTAAACTGGCAGGATGAGACAGAATGACCCGCCCCAATAAGCTTCGGACGTTAAAACCGATGTCGCGTAACGCGCGTTCAAACAGGCCATTCAGTTCAAAACAGTATCCACCGCGTCGGGCATAAAGCAGTTTCTCCTCTAATGCCGTCTCATCGAGCTGTATTTCACGAGGCAGTAGCACATCCAGATTTTCAAAAGGAATCGCGCAGTTGTGCGCTAAGTGAAGCGTTCTGAGCGCTTCAACCGTAGGAACCCCCAACGGCTGACAATGTAATCGCGTAAAATAAGCATGTAAAAAAGAGGTCATCTGAGGCTTCCATTAACATTAATGCTTGCGTTCGGCACACAGGCTGAGGCGGATATCGCTGCGCAACAGGATACCCTATCCGTGGAATAGCGTTGGATACTTTTGAAAAAAATAAGACAGGCCGGCTGTCGCGCCGGAGGTACGTGGAATTTTGGCGTACAAACGGAAATCGGGTTCTGAGAATCTCTTTGCGACACGCCGCCAAAATAGCGGCGTGTTAAAATTTTTAACGCCGGCTCAGCGAGTCTGATTTCTAACAAAACTGGCTAAACATAAACGCTTTTTAATAATTGTCCAAATAGTTATGGTAGCGAGCTTTTATGTCGGCCGCCCATTGCGCTTTCGCCTCCTGCATGTTGCTGGCCCGAGCGATATAATATTCTAAACACGGAATGGCGCCTAATGCCTGAGGTAAGGCATTATATGCTGCCATTCGCTCTCTGACGGTTTTATATTTTTCATCAATATCATAATCATAGTACGCTGGCGCTTCAAAAAAGCCCTCTTCCAGTCTCATACAAATCTCTTCAAAGGTCCCCTCAACCTCAACGGTATGCTTGCCATCCGATATCCTGACGATTGGCTTACCTTCAGCTATCAGCGAGAGTTGTTCGAATGTTAACATCCGACCATCAGAAAGCTCGACATCTATAGTAAACAGTCCATCACGTACAGCATCTGCAAGGTGATTATGGATATTCCCTGCATTGGCACAGAACTCCGCAACTTTAGGCGTAACATTACAATAATGTTCAATTACTCTTGTAAATCCGTAGGCTAATCCTGCTGTAAGCACATACAAGATGCCTTTCATGATTTTTGTTGATAATTTATTTTCATAATCTCCTGCAGCAACATGAGGTAGCTTATTTCCTGATAAAGCTCTGGCATAGGTAGAAACTGATGTATGTGGCATATCCTACTCCTTCAAATTTTGCTCAATAGCTTTATATGTCCTACTCCTCTCTCATTATGACGATATGTCAATCAACAAAATTGCTCAAAGGCATACATTTTCAGGAGGAAATGAGAATAACAGGCGCAACGGCCTGATCTTATGCTGCTTCAATATCGTCAGGTGGTTTATCGTTCGAGGTCATATCTATGACCATAAATCCCTGCAGGGATTAACCCTGATTAATTATTGCGCAACGCAATCACTGCGGATTTGTGCTGGCGTCTTATCTGGCTGAATCGTGACCACACCGCACCACATCTGACCACACAAATAAACTCGACATCCTCATTTTGTTCTTTCCGTATGTTTTGCGTCATTTAACAATTGCAGGTAGGATGCTCCGCCGGCGGTTTTATCCCTGTCACAGAATCAGGGAAAAGCGGCATTCGCCATTGCAGGCAATCGATTGGTGAGCGCCCGTCGCGGCATAAGGAATTTTTCTGTCAGGACAGGCTATAACAGGTAACGTAATGAAAACACAGACTACGCACGCCGCAGAACAACATGCGGCGAAACGACGCTGGCTGAACGCCCATGAAGAGGGGTATCACAAAGCGATGGGGAATCGTCAGGTTCAGATGATTGCTATCGGCGGCGCGATTGGCACCGGTTTATTTTTAGGTGCAGGCGCCCGATTGCAAATGGCCGGACCGGCACTGGCGCTGGTCTATCTGATATGCGGCATTTTTTCTTTTTTCATTTTACGCGCGCTGGGCGAACTGGTATTGCACCGCCCTTCCAGCGGGAGCTTCGTCTCTTACGCCCGTGAGTTTTTGGGTGAAAAAGCGGCCTATGTCGCAGGCTGGATGTACTTTATTAACTGGGCGATGACCGGGATCGTCGATATCACCGCAGTGGCGTTATATATGCACTACTGGGGCGCATTTGGCGACGTTCCGCAATGGGTGTTCGCGCTCGGCGCGTTAACCATTGTCGGTACCATGAACATGATCGGCGTAAAATGGTTTGCCGAAATGGAGTTCTGGTTCGCGCTGATAAAAGTACTCGCCATTGTTATCTTCCTGGTGGTAGGCACGATTTTTCTCGGTACCGGTCAACCGCTTGAGGGTAATGCCACCGGTTTTCACCTGATTACAGATAATGGCGGCTTTTTCCCGCACGGCCTGTTGCCCGCGCTGGTACTGATTCAGGGCGTGGTGTTCGCTTTTGCGTCGATTGAACTGGTCGGTACCGCCGCTGGGGAGTGCAAAGATCCACAGACGATGGTGCCAAAAGCCATCAATAGCGTGATCTGGCGTATTGGTCTTTTCTATGTAGGATCGGTCGTATTGCTGGTTTTACTGCTGCCGTGGAACGCCTACCAGGCGGGGCAAAGTCCGTTTGTCACCTTCTTTTCTAAACTTGGCGTGCCTTATATCGGCAGTATTATGAATATCGTGGTGTTAACCGCCGCGCTTTCCAGCCTGAACTCCGGGCTTTACTGTACGGGGAGAATTTTACGTTCAATGTCGATGGGGGGTTCCGCGCCGAAATTCATGGCGAAAATGAGCCGTCAGCATGTGCCCTATGCGGGTATTCTGGCGACTCTGGTGGTTTACGTGGTCGGCGTGTTCCTGAATTACCTGGTCCCCTCCCGCGTGTTCGAGATCGTTCTTAATTTTGCCTCGCTCGGCATTATCGCGTCGTGGGCGTTTATCATGGTGTGCCAGATGCGTTTACGCCAGGCGATAAAAGAAGGCAAAGCCGCAGACGTCAGTTTTAAACTGCCCGGCGCGCCTTTTACCTCCTGGCTAACGCTGCTGTTTTTACTAAGCGTGCTGGTACTCATGGCGTTTGACTACCCGAATGGAACTTACACTATCGCCTCGTTGCCGCTGATCGCTATTCTGCTGGTCGCCGGCTGGTTTGGCGTGCGACGTCGCGTGGCGGAGATCCATCGCACTGCGCCAGTGACGGCGGATTCGACAGAGAGTGTCGTATTGAAAGAAGAAGCAGCGACATAACATTACCCTTCCCCGGCAGCCCCAGGCCTGCCGGGTTTAATGCGCGTTGCCGCCAACACCGCATCGCGCCCAATGCTTAGTCAGCCTTAATCAACTGCGCCACATCATTGCTGTTAATTTCCCGCTGGTTGCCTTCCTGATCGGTATAACTGGTCATCCCCGTCTCTTTATCTAACTGTGGCTTACCCTGAGTTACGATCGTTTGCCCATTCTTCGTCGTCATTACATAGTTGGTTGTGCAACCCGCAAGCATAAAAAACATCATGCCCAAACCTGAGCATATAAATAACTTTTTCATATTTTCCTCGTGAATATAATGAGTTAACTACAGCAAAAAGGCAGTGTAATTCTCACAGAATCATCAGGCTATCGGCGGGGTGTAACGAGGCGTATCGGTGCGTTTAAAGAGATGACTGGAGGGGTTTCCCCCTCCATACCCTATTTACAAAGCAATGCGAATAACATCATCCGGCTGCGTCGCTTCCTGCTCACGTGTCGATTTCTGCTTCACGCTGACGTAGAGCGTTTTACCGTCTGCCGATAGCGCCAGGCTATTCGGGTACGTCGGCGTATCGAACGTTTTAACAACGTTATAGGTCTTCGCATCGATCACGCTGACCTGACCTGCCTGACGATGTGTCACATACGCCTCGTTACGTGTCGGGTTAAACAGGACGGCCAAAGAAGCAGGCGCCGCGATTTTGGCAAGAATATTGCCATTACGGGTATCGACAACCAGAACCTCAGTCGCCTTCGAGTCGGTGATAAACGCGCGATGACCTGCGGTATCGAGACTCAGGTTAATAAAGAAGTGTTCTTTACCGTCATCCAGCAACTTCTTACGACTGAGAATTTTATTGCTGGCGGTATCGATGGTGATAAATTCGCCATCCGCATTGGTGGTGTACAGGCGTTGCGCTTTACTGTCGAGCGCCAGACCCGTACTCATTTTGCCGGTATTTTCGATCGTCGTTTTCAGTTTGATGGTTTCGCCATCCACTACCCAAATAGCACTCTCTTTACCAACACCGCTAATGTAGATCGTGTTGGTAGACGCATCGGCAACCAGCTCACGGGGCTGTAACGGACGAACCTCTTCAGTACGTTTGCGCGCATCAAGTACCAGACGACCTTTTACATCACCCGTTTTGGCATCAATCGCGGTAACAGCGCTGTTAATGGTATTGCCAAACCACAGCGTTTGGGTCGCGGCATTGATGGTGGCGCCGAACGGCTTGAGATCGTTATGAATCGCTTGCGTGATTTCCAGCGTCACCGGGTCGAGACGATAAACTACGCCGCCTTTATCCAGTTTACGGCTTTGCGATGTAGCCAGCCAGAGCGCGTTTTCTTGCTGACTCCAGGCCATCTCATAAGCGCCTTTGCCTACCGCTTTACGCAGCATGTCTTCCGCCGCCAGCGTGCTAAATGAGGATGCGACGAGGAGCGAACCTAACAATAAAGAACCACGCAGGCGCGGCGAAAAAAGATGACGTAAGTGCATGACGACTCCCTTTGATAAAAACGTGTATAGCTGCTTCACACTACTTCGCTGCGCGGGATCTTCGTTCCGCACTTATTATAAGTTGAGAATAATAATCATTATTTATCAGAAAGTGGAGCTTTTCCTCGCCTGCGAATGTCATGGCTCTTAAATACCGCACATTTTCTTAACTTAATGTGCGATTAAAATTTCAAAACTTTACATATTGACTACGCTTAATGTCACGTTTTCCGTTGATACGCTTACATTTATCCGGCATTTTCATGAAAATTATTTCCGTTAGACAGCGACTTTATCCCGCCCTCTTATTGCCTCTGACCTTCTCCCCGGTCCTTCAGGCCGCCAGCGCGTCCAATGAACAAACCATGATAGTCACCGCAACGCCGCAAACCGTATCCGAACTGGATACACCTGCCGCCGTTAGCGTCATTGAGGGAGAAGACATGCGTCTGGCGACGCCGCGCGTTAATTTATCTGAGTCTTTAACCAGCGTCCCGGGATTGCAGGTGCAGAACCGGCAGAACTACGCGCAGGATCTGCAAATCTCTATCCGTGGATTTGGCTCGCGTTCCGCCTTTGGCGTGCGCGGCATTCGTCTGTATGTTGATGGCATTCCCGCCACCATGCCGGATGGACAAGGCCAGATTTCGAATATTGATATTAACAGCATACAAGACGTTGAAGTGTTACGCGGCCCCTTCTCAGCGCTATACGGCAATGCTTCCGGCGGCGTAATAAATGTCACCACCGAAACCGGGAGACAGCCGCCCACCCTTGAGGCCAGCAGCTACTACGGCAGTTATGGAAGCTGGCGCTATGGGCTAAAAGCCACGGGCGCGATGGGTGACGGCACACAGCCTGGCGACGTGGATTACACGGTATCAACTACCCGTTTCACCACCCACGGCTACCGCGATCACAGCGGCGCGCGAAAAAATCTGGCTAATGCCAAACTGGGCGTGCGCCTTGACGATGTCAGTAAACTCTCGCTGATTTTTAATAGTGTGGACATTAAGGCGGACGATCCCGGCGGACTCACCGAATCTGAATGGAAAGCCGATCCGCAACAGGCGCCGCGCGCTGAACAGTACAATACGCGTAAAACCATCAAACAAACTCAGGCAGGATTGCGTTATGAACGTCAGCTCAGCGCGCAGGATGATATCAGCGTGATGGCCTACGCCGGAGAGCGGGAAACCACGCAATACCAGTCTATTCCCCTGGTGGCACAGCTAAAACCAGCCCAGGCTGGCGGCGTAATTACACTGCAACGCCACTATCAGGGCATTGATTCCCGCTGGACTCACCGGGGAGAATTAGGCGTGCCGGTCACCTTCACTGGCGGAGTAAATTATGAAAATATGAGCGAAAACCGCAAAGGTTACAATAACTTCCGCCTCAACAACGGCACCCCTGAGTTCGGGCATAAAGGCGATTTACGGCGGGATGAGCGTAACCTGATGTGGAATGTCGATCCTTATCTGCAAACCCAGTGGCAGCTTACGCAAAAACTCTCGCTGGATGCTGGCGTGCGCTACAGTTCCGTGTGGTTCGATTCTAACGATCACTATATCGCGCCCGGCAATGGCGATGATAGCGGCGACGCCAGCTATCACCACTGGCTACCCGCTGGATCGCTAAAATATGCGTTAACTGACGCCTGGAATCTCTATCTTGCTGCCGGTCGCGGATTTGAAACTCCCACTATCAATGAGCTTTCTTATCGCGCTGACGGCCAAAGCGGGTTCAACTTTGACCTCAAACCGTCGACCAATGATACGGTGGAAGTCGGCAGTAAAACGCGGATTGGCAATGGCTTGTTGACCGCCGCGTTATTTCAAACCGATACCGATGATGAAATTGTTGTCGCCAGCAGTATGGGAGGACGCACTACCTACAAAAACGCGGGCAAAACGCGCCGCCAGGGCGCAGAACTTGCGTTGGACCAGCGCTTCGCCGGCGACTGGCGGGTGAAAGCATCATGGACCTGGCTGGATGCGACCTATCGCAGTAACGTTTGTCAGGAGCAAAACTGTGATGGAAACCGGATGCCCGGCATCGCCCGTAATATGGGATTCGCCTCATTAGGTTTTATCCCGGATGAGGGGTGGTACGCCGGAACAGACGTTCGCTATATGGGCGATATCATGGCCAATGATGAAAATACCGCCAAAGCGCCTTCGTATACCGTTGTTGGACTAAATACAGGGTATAAATTTAATTACAGTCAGCTTACCGTCGATATTTTTGGGCGAGTAGATAATCTATTTGATAAAGAATATATCGGTTCGGTGATCGTTAATGAATCTAATGGCCGATATTATGAGCCAGCGCCAGGACGTAACTATGGCGTGGGGATTAATCTGGCATGGCAATTTGAATAAATATCCGGCAATAGCGGGGCATCCCCGCTATTGATTAGTCATAGTTTCATGAAAGTTACATGAAGTACTGATTTTTAATCGTCGCTACGTTTTGTTGCAAAACGTTCTGTAGGCAGTGGCGACTGGCTTCTTTATCACCAGTCACTAACGCATTAAGCAATTTTCTGTACAGATTAACGCCGTTTTGATAATCATCAAGTTTAAAATTATCATATAAAAAATGCAGACTTGGCCCCAGGCGTACCCATAATTGCTCGATCATGGCATACAGCGTTGGCATATCCGCGTAGTGGTAGATCTCAAAGCGGAATGCGCGGTTGGCCAAAAGAATTTTCTCCATAACGCCACTTTCCAGCGCCTGTTGAAATTCATCTAATAGCGCATTCAGCGTCTGCTCGCGATCCGGGGTAATCTTACCCGCAGCGGCGACCACCGCCATCTCCTCCAGGGCAGTACGAATCGTATTAATTTCCAGCAAACTTTCCAGCGAGATCTCCGGCACCATAAACGCCTGTGCTGGCGCCACCGCCAAAGCACTGGAAGAGACCAGCCTTAACAGGGCCTCACGCACTGGCGTAATACTGACGCCTAACTCTTGAGCGATATTTTTAGTGATAAGCCTTGCGCCTGGTTTTAATGCGCCAATAGACAATTGATGCTTTAACCGATTTTCAACCTGTGTGGTCAGGCTTATATGTTGTGTTTTTTCCGTACCCGGCATTTTCCTTCCTTCACCTCTTGGCAGAACAACATCGCAATCGAGTCCCGAAGAAGTTTCGGAACTTAATTGTAAAAAAGATAATCCAGGCCTGAACGGCCAAATAAATAAAAGTGATAATTTACTTGCGTGATATTCTCATCTTTTACAACAATACAGGTTTCTTTATGGCAACCGTTTTATCTCCGTCATTCCTTCATGTATCGAGATTTTTGACCGGTTCAGGCCGCTGAGGGAGATAAGCTGCCCCACCGCGATCTGAATGATGAATATAAGTAAAGCCGCAATTTTAAAATTTGCACATTTTTATGGCGACATAATGCCGCCATTTTTTCTTTACGCATCGTCCGCTAAACGTATCACGACTTTGCCAAAGTTCTTCCCCGCCAGCAGCCCCATAAACGCTTCTGGCGCATTTTCCAGCCCATCAGTAATCTGCTCCCGATAATGTATTTTCCCTTCTTTGATCCAACGCCCCATTTCTTGCTGAAACTCATGTATCCGGTGACCATAGTCCTGGTTGATGATAAAACCTTGCAGACGAATACGCTTTTTAAGTAATGTCGCCATCAGCAGAGGCAGTCTGTCTGGACCGTCCGGCAACGCTGTCGCATTGTAGCCGCTGACCAGACCGCAGAGCGGAATCCGCGCCGACGTATTCAGTAGCGGTAAGACGGCGTCAAAGACTTTACCACCGACATTCTCATAATAGATATCGATACCCTGCGGGCAGGCCTGCGCAAGCTGTTGTGGGAAATTATCAGCGTGATGATCAAGGCACAGATCAAATCCCAAAACGTCTGTCGCATGACGGCATTTTTCCGCGCCGCCAGCAATACCCACGACCCGGCAGCCCTTCAGCTTGCCAATTTGCCCAACCGTTGCGCCTACGGGGCCGGTGACGGCGGCGACAACCAGCGTTTCGCCCTCTTTCGGCTGGCCGATATCCAGTAACCCCATATAGGCGGTAAACCCCGGCATTCCTAAAATACCCAGCGACCAGGAAGGATGTTGCGGATTATCACCCAGCTTTACCAACCCTTCGCCATCTGAAATGTCATAATCCTGCCAACCATTGTAACTCAACACCCATTCGTCTGGTCGGTAATCAGGATGGTTTGACGCGACAACGCGACTGACCGTACCGCCAACCATAACGCAGCCAGGTTCAACTGGCGGCGCATAAGAGGGTTCATCGCTCATGCGGCCACGCATATAAGGATCGAGTGATAAAAAAACGGTACGCAATAGCACCTGCCCTTCACCGGGCGTCGCGACGTCATCTTCTTCGAGGCGGAAGTTATCCATCTGCGGCGCGCCGTGGGGACGCGAGGCCAAAACCCAACGACGATTTCGGTTGGTCTGTTGCTTCATTCTATTCTCCTCATGCCTGGCATAATCCATCAATAATAGTCGAACATTAGCTTTCTGAGGGAGTTAAACACTCTCAGATATCAGGCGGCTTTCACCGCGGCGCGCTTTTATGAACGACTTTCTTTCCCCTCTCGCTAAATATGAATTCTTGCGCTAATTCGTTGATTTATGCCGCCTTCAATAGTATTTCTAACACTATCGTAAACATTCCCTGGGGTTCCCTATGACGATTCGCTTTGCCGATAAAGCAGACTGCGCCGCGATTACCGAAATCTATAACCATGCGGTATTACATACTGCGGCCATCTGGAACGATCGGACGGTCGATACGGATAATCGCCTTGCCTGGTATGAGGCCCGTCAATTACTGGGCTATCCGGTGCTGGTAAGCGAAGAAAATGGCGTGGTGACTGGCTATGCATCATTTGGCGACTGGCGCAGTTTCGACGGTTTTCGCTATACCGTCGAGCACTCGGTTTATGTTCATCCGGCGCACCAGGGGAAAGGACTGGGGCGAAAGCTGCTCAGCAGACTGATCGACGAAGCCCGACGCTGCGGCAAGCATGTGATGGTGGCCGGTATTGAGTCACAGAATGCCGCCTCGATACGCCTGCATCATTCGCTGGGATTTACCGTTACCGCGCAAATGCCGCAGGTCGGCGTAAAATTTGGCCGTTGGTTAGATCTTACGTTTATGCAGCTCCAGCTTGATGAACACGCCGCGCCGGACGCTTGCTGATGAACCAGTCGCTGACGCTTATTTTTTTGATCGCCGCCGGCGTCGGGCTGGTGGTACAAAACAGTATTATGGTGCGTATTACGCAGACATCATCGACGATTCTGATCGCTATGCTGTTGAACTCGCTGGTAGGGATCGTTTTATTTGTGACGATATTGTGGTTTAAGCAAGGCGCTACGGGCTTCGGCGAGCTGGTCGCCAGCGTGCGCTGGTGGACATTGATCCCCGGTTTGCTGGGGTCATTTTTTGTATTTGCCAGCATTAGCGGGTATCAGAACGTTGGCGCCGCGACGACTATCGCGGTACTGGTCGCCAGCCAGTTAATCGGCGGGCTGGCGCTGGATATCGCGCGTAGCCACGGCGTCACGTTACGCGCAATGGCCGGGCCGGCGTTTGGCGCGCTGTTGCTGGTCATTGGCGCATGGCTGATTGCGAAGCGCCAGTTTTAAGGGGTTACAGGATCGTGCCGCCTTTGGTGAGCTGCTCGCGGCGCGCGTCCCGATCTTCTTGATATTGCCTGCCGTGATGCGCGATAGCCGTGCGTAAACGCTGCTGCTGCACATAACGATCTTCGCGACGTAATTCAGCGTCATCGCTCAAGGCAATCAGCAATTCATTCATATGGGCAATTACGCTCTCCGCGATGGCGGCATCCACGCGGGCGCTCACTTCCTCCAGGTGCGACATAAGCTCTCCTACTCTTTATTCTGTAATAGCATGATTCGCCTATTATACGCGTTATTGTCGCCCGATGCGGTCATTCGCCGCCGCCATCCTGATTTAACTTACGTCAAGTGAAAACACGGGGCTTAATAGACCGAGAATTCGCGCCTTTTTGCCTTTCTTCCGCCGTTTGCTTGCGTATAGACCCCGTAAAGTAGACGCGTGAAGAAGTCTAAGGGATAACAACGTGGCAAAATCTCTCTTGCGCAGCGGCAATCTGGATGATTATCAGGCCGTGGGCGGCGGCGGTCAGGCCGTATTTGAATCAGCATTGCAAATTCGCGAAACGCTTCGTCTGCGTAAACAGCAGGCGATGGTTGACTGTCTGGCGATTCCGCAACTTAACGATAATGGCGATCGGGTTGACTGGTATTCGCCGATTGAAGGTCAGGCGATAGCGTGGAAAGCGGCTGACGAAGAGACACGTTCTCGGGCTTTACGTTATTTAGCCAGCACTTTTGAAAGCGCGGCTGCACTCAGTCGCAAAAGTCTGCAATCCGGTAAAACAGCGCTCCAGCTATTTGGTTCGCTACTTGAGAAAGCGACGCAATTTCCCGGCGAAAATCATGTTTTCCTGGTTAACGGCAAACCGGTTATCACCTTCTGGGGATTCGTTAATCTCAACGAAAATACACGCGATGATGTGCTGGACTGCCTGCGGGTAACCGAGGCAATCCCCGACATCCCTCTGGTCGAGCCGGAGCCCGAAGAAAAGCCGCTGGTAGAGGCGGCGTTTAGTCAGGCGGATGAACCTTTGTTAACGTCTGTCATTGAGCCGCCGAAAATGCCGGAGGAACCTGTTGCGCCGCCCGTTATCGTTAGCGAGCCGAAGTCGGCCACTCCCATCCCGGTCGCTGAGGCGAAAAGAGCTCGCCGTCTACCGCTGTGGAGCTTACCTGTCGCTGCCGTGGTTATCGCCGCCGTCGCCACGCCTTTTTTCTGGCCATCTTCATCCGTTGACGGGGCCTCTCCTGTTCGCGCCGCGCCTGTCGCTACCGCGAAAACTGACGTTACCCCCTTGCCTGAACTCACCGCGCATTTGCCGCTGCATCGCGCTGAGGTGACGCCCGCCCCCAAAGCGGCGCCGTTGCCGGAAGCGCCTGTTATCATTGCCGCTATCCCCAAAGACGCGCTGGTGATGGACAATACGCAGATGAAGCTTGGAACCACGCGCTTTTTAAACGGTAGCTGGCGCGTCAGTGTGGATGTCAAAGATCCGATTACCGGCAAGCCGCCCTCTCTGCGTTATCAGATCCAAAATAACAAAGGCATCGCGCGCGTAGTACATGGCGATAACGTGGTTTGTCGGGCGGAAATTTTCTCTGGTCTGCATCAAACGGGCGAGCTGATGATTAAAAGTCGCGGCAATGCGCGCTGCACCGACGGTTCACGTTATCCGATGCCGGAAATTACCTGTAAAGCTGGCGTCAATGACGTCGCAACCTGTACCGCCCGTTATGGCGACCACGCGGCAATTCCGTTGACGTTTAAAAAGATAGGTGCCTGATTTTATGTTGGTCAATCTGTGTGATTACAAACAGAGCGTCACGCTCATTGCAAACAGCGGCGTCCAGTTTCTTGATTTTGGCTTAACGCCGCAAGAGTCGGCCCACTACGGACGTTTTGTGCGCAAAACGGCAAACGGCCCGCTACTGCGCCTCGATTTTGATCTGACCAGCGGGCGCTACACGTTGCCAGGACGTGCTGGCGGCCAACCCGAAGTCGTGAAACCGGAAAGCACTCAGACGCTGCACTATTCTCTGGAAGTACTCGACGGAATCTGGCTTCCCCTGCCGTTCCTGCGTTTTAATCCGCCGCGTACCTTTATTGACGGGCCGGATAACTGGGCGCGCATTCAGGTACGTAAACTCAGCGAGCCAGATAGCGCCGGAAACACACACCGCATCACCCTCGCCTTCGACAGTCAGCTGGCAAAAAATATGCCTGCGGCGTTGGCGCCTTGCGAAAACGATCTGCTCAATGGCACACGTTTTGCGCTCGCCTGGCGCGATGAAGAAGTTGCCGATTTTCTTGACCAGACATGGATTGACGGCTGGCTGCGCGAGTCGTTTCTTCAGTATGCCTCACAGGTGGAAAACCGTTCGGAACAGGCCATACAACAAGCGCTGCGTAGCTTTGAGTATCAGGCGCACTGGTTGAATTTACTGACGCTGTTAGGCGAACAGCTTACGGTGCCGGAAGTAAAGTTTGTGACACATACGTTAAGCACGCCCGCAATCCCGGTCGATCTGATTCTGGATGTCGGCAATACGCATACCTGCGGCGTCTTGATCGAGGATCATGGCGACGCGAATGACGGCTTACGCCAGACGGCAGAGCTTCAGGTGCGTTCTTTAAGCGAGCCGCAGTATCTGAACGATCCTTTATTTACCAGCCGGGTAGAATTCTCGGAAGCACGCTTTGGCAAGCAACACTTTTCTGTCGAAAGCGGACGAGACGACGCCTTTGTGTGGCCTTCCATTGTGCGTGTGGGCGACGAGGCTCGCGCCCTTGCTATGCAGCGTGTGGGCACCGAAGGCAGCAGCGGCATCTCCAGCCCACGTCGCTACCTGTGGGATGAAACCCCCGCCTTGCAGGACTGGCGTTTTAGCCAGATCCACGGTAAAACGCAGCGCGAACCGCTTGCCACCGCGTTTCCGCTGATGAATCTGATGAACGATGACGGACAGCCGTTATTCCGCCTGCCGCATGAAGAAAGGCTACCGGTTTTTTCGCCGCAATACAGCCGTAGCACCTTGATGACGCATATGTTGTGCGAAATTCTGGCTCAGGCGCTGGGGCAAATTAACAGCGTCGCCACCCGGCTGCGGCTCGGCTTTCCCGCCTCGCCGCGCCAGCTACGCACCCTGATTTTAACGCTGCCTTCCGCCATGCCGAAACAGGAGCGAGAAATTTTCCGCCAGCGAATGTTTGAAGCGCTGGCGCTGGTCTGGAAAGCCATGGGCTGGCATCCGCAGGATGAGGATTTCACCACGCCTAAGCAGCGTGAAAAAAGCGTGGTGCCGGTACCAGAAATACAGATGGAATGGGACGAAGCAAGTTGCGGCCAACTGGTATGGCTTTATAACGAAGCCATTTCGCATTACGCCGGGCGTACCGAATCCTTTTTTAATGCGCTCGCCAGACCGGATCGCCAGCCTGAACCCGGCGTCGTCCCCGGGCGCGCGTTGCGCGTGGCATCGATTGATATCGGCGGCGGCACGACGGATATGGCGATCGTTCACTATCAGTTAGATGACGGCGTGGGGGCCAATGTAAAAATTACGCCTCATCTCCTGTTTCGCGAAGGTTTTAAAGTCGCCGGGGACGATCTGCTATTAGATATTATTCAGCGTTGCGTACTCCCTTCCCTGCAAACGGCGTTGCAACGGGCAGGCGTTACGGATGCCGCCGCCCTGCTGGCGACCTTATTTGGCGATTCGGGACGAATTGATACTCAGGCCATTTTGCGCCAGCAAACGGCGCTGCAATTATTTATGCCGCTGGGCCATGCGGTACTTTCCGCCTGGGAGCAAAGCGACATTAACGATCCGTTTGCTGGTTTACATGCAACATTTGGCGATCTGCTGATCCGCCGCCCAACAAGCAACGTGATGAACTATATCCAGCAGGCGATCGATCATGCCTTACCGTCTGGTTCGCCGACATTTGATATATTCAATGTGCCGTTGCAAATTCAGTTTAGCCAGCTTCAGGAGGCTCTGCTGGCCGGTCAGTTTACGCTGACAACGCCGCTTCATGCGGTCTGCGAAGCGATCTCCCACTATCACTGCGATATCTTGCTGGTGACGGGGAGACCGACCTGCTTACCCGGCGTACAGGCGCTCATCCGGCACTTACAACCGGTGCCGGTTAATCGCATTGTGTGGATGGATAAGTATCAGGTACATGAATGGTATCCCTTCAGTCAACAAGGGCGTATCGGCAATCCAAAATCCACTGCCGCGGTGGGCGCGATGTTATGCAGCCTGGCGCTGGACTTACGTCTGCCGCGTTTCAATTTTAAAGCGGCTGATATCGGCGCGTATTCGACTGTGCGTTATCTCGGCGTACTGGATAATACCGTTAATACCCTTCGCGATGAAAACATCTGGTATCACGAGATCGATTTGGATAAACCCGGCGCAACGCTGGACGCACGCCTGCATTTTCCGCTACGCGGCAACGTGACGTTGGGTTTCCGTCAACTGGCGAACAGTCGCTGGCCTGCGACCCCACTCTATTGCCTGAGCATTAATTCCGCCGAACTGGCGAAAACCATCGCTGGCGACGGCGTACTGAATGTGCGACTGAAATTACGCGGCAGTAGCAAAGATAGCGCCCCGGAATCGTTCATATTAAGTGATGCCTGGCTTCAGGACGGGACGCCGGTCGCCGCCGATGCGCTGACATTAAAATTGAATACGCTGGCTGACCGTCGCCACAGCGGCAGCCACTACTGGATAGATAGCGGGAGTGTATACCTGAAATGACAAAACCGTTAAACGCCACCCAGGCTGTTATCGAGTGGGTTAACAACACGCGCCGTTACGCAACGCGGCTGGATGACGAAGCCGACGCTCTGCTGGCGCAACTTACGCTTGTCGCAGCGGATGAGTCAGCGCTCAACGCCGCCTGCGCATCACATGGCTGCGTTGGTCTGTACGGGTATGCGCAATCCGCAAAAGCGCATCTGTTAACGACGCTATGCGGTAACGAGAATGGCAAGCTGGAAATTATCACGCCGGACCGTGACTATGATTATTTCAGCCACATCAATCCGGGTCATGCGCCAGCGAATATGGCTATTCGCTTTACGCGCGACATTTTTTCAAACGAGAACGGCTGGCCGTTGCGCCTGCGCTTGATCAGTGAAGCTGAACTGGTGCAGATCTTTATTGCCTGGACCAGCTCGTCCCCCGTTTGTCGCCAGGTCGAAAAATCCATTATCACATCACGCCTGGAGAAATGGCAATCGCTTCGCCAACCGCAGCCCGTCCCCGGCGTTACCGCTGAAGAGGTAGCGACCATCGCGAGTTTCTGGCGCTCTTGCCTGCCGTCCGCCAGACAACATATTGATGATGCGACATGGCAACACTTTGCCTCGCTCTTGCCTGCGCTGGATCTCACGACACGGGCGCACGCCTGGGCATTACTGTGGGGAGAGCAGCCGGAGATCACCCAGCAATGGCTGGCGCTGGCGCATATGTTGCAACAAACCGGCCATGCCGGGGAACTGGCGGCGCCGCTCAGCCTGCTGGTCGATCATTTTGGCTTACCGGCGGAAAACTTCCTGACGCAAATGGCGCTAACCGCCAGCGATACGCAAAGCGATGTGGTGGTGCATCCGGTTAAGGAAGGCCGACTGCTCAATGCGGTCAGCCTTTCGCTTGATTCTCTGGCGCTGCTTACCCGCGAACTGGTGCTAACCGTTGAAAATAGCGTACTGGATAACGTTGATTTACTGGATATTCCGGTCGCGCCAGACAGTCATCCTCATCCGTTATGGCGGGCGAAATTAGGCTGGATGCTGGCCCATTACCGTCAGCAGATACAGCCCGATGTTCTGGTGATTTGCAATGCTCTGGCATCTCGCTCGCAAACGTCCACCGCCGCTCGTCACTTACTGGAGTGGGTTAACGCCACGCAACCGCAGCATGAATCAGCGTTACCCGGCGTCGTCTGGGCTATTACTCCACAGGATGCCCGTTTTGCCACCCAGCAAAATCTGGATGAAGCCGTCCAGCAGTTGATGGGTAAACCTGGCGTGCATTGGGGAACGTTGCAGGCGCTGGATAAACACAGTATGCAGCGTTTGGTGGAGTGGTTATCGCAGGCGACATCGGCACCACAGCGACAGGCGCGCTTACAGGCGTTACGCGCACAACTGCGAGGCCGCGTGCGCGATCTGTTACCGATGTTTGATGACGCGCGGCTACCGGTTGAAACCGTGATCCGGCGTCTTCAGGCCCAGGCCGCCAGACATGGCGACCTGCTGGCCGGGCTGTTACCGCCGGTACAGAATTTCGAAGCGTTGCTGCGCACCCGACAGTCGCGAGAAGAACAGGTCAGCGGTTTATTTAATGACGCGATCGATCTCTTTGCCGACGAACCAACGCGCGCTTCAGCGTCAGAAGGTCATGAAACAGGCTACCAGGCGCACAAAATGTGGATCAATCATCTGCGCCAGTGGGCCCATTGCCGGGATAATGCGCAGCGTCTGGGACTGGAACCGCAGATGCTCAACGCCGTGGCGGAGATTTTAATTACCGCCAGCTATCGCCTCGGTTTACCTCAGCAGTTACAGAAAACCATGCAGCGCGAGGAGGTTAGCGGCGCGCAGCTTCATGCCATCATTGGTAACTTCATCGCCTGGCTCGGCTACGCCAATATCGAGGAGGCCCAACGCCCGGCCAGCCGCGTTCAGAAAGGCGCAGCCATTTTCGCCGCAACACCGCGTTCGACAATGTTGCGTCTAACAAAGCTTGACGAACAGCCCGTTCACGCCGCCAGCCGCTATGTCTATGACTGGCTTGTTGCGCTGTATACCCTGGCCAATGAGAACGCAGGATATCGGCATCCGCAGGACGTTACCAACGTAGACAGAGAGCAATTACTTGCCCTGATAGCCTGACCTGGCGGAAAAACCATGCCCGGTAACCTGTATCGGGCTTGAGGTCAGAAAAGCGAAAACAGCAATGCGACGGGGAAACTTATCGGCCATGTCGCGCCAACCAAAAAGGCGCTCAGGAAACGAATTCGTTTTTTGTCATGAGTCAAAAACCAGGTGATCAGGGATGATATCACCGCCATGACGGCGTAAAAAATTAATATCTTTTGAAAGAGGGTCATATCAGGCATCCGCGCCAACCAGAGGAAAAAACGCGCGCAATATGCTCTTTTTATTTGACACACATCAAGGTTTATCAGCCTTAACAGCAAAACGTTCTCAATGCACGGCTCCGCTCACAGAATATCCTGTTTACGTATTATTGCGGATCTCGCCAACCCGTACTATACCCATAGGGGTTATGATGAAAGGTGGCGAAAATGAATGTTTCCAGTAAAACCGTCGTGCTGATTAATGTCTTTGCTGCTGCAGGACTTTTGGGTCTGATCTCGTTGAGATTCGGCTGGTTTGCTTGAGGTGTTCAACCTTTGAGTACTTGCTGCGCATGTTGGCGGGGAGGTCCCCCTCTCCGCCGACACCCGCCTATTTTTTCATGATTTTTCTGAACAGTAAATGATCCTTAATGCTTAACCATGATGTGGCGGACAAGGGTGTAGTCTTCCAGACCATACAATGACATATCTTTGCCGTATCCCGACTGTTTTTGCCCTCCATGCGGCATCTCGCTAACCAACATGAAATGGGTATTAATCCAGGTACAGCCATACTGCAATCTGGCGCTAAGCCGGTGCGCCCGCCCGACGTCCTGAGTCCAGACGGAGGATGCCAGACCATAGCGAGAATCGTTGGCCCACCTCAGAACCTGATCTTCATCATCAAAGACGGTTATACTGACCACCGGGCCGAAGACCTCGCGTTGCACGATGGCATCTTCCTGTTTTGCGTCTGCCAGCAACGTCGGAGCGAAATAGTAACCTTTACCTTCCGTTTGACTTCCACCAGTAATCACACGGATATGGCTGAGGGCCTTCGCCTCCTCTACTGCCGCTGTGACGCGCTTCAGGTGCGCCAGCGAACTTAACGGCCCCAGCTCTGTCGACTCATCCTCCGGCGCGCCCATTTTCAGGCTGCTCACCGCATTCCCTAGCTTTTCGACCAGCGCATCATAGATACCGCGCTGCGCGTATATACGACACGCCGCAGTACAATCCTGTCCGGCATTATAGAAACCAAAAGTCCGGACGCCCTGCGCCACCGCATCCAGATCGGCGTCATCAAAAACAATCACCGGGGCTTTACCACCGAGTTCCATATGCGTACGTTTTATCGCTGGCGCAGTATGGCGCAGAATATGCTCCCCGGTCGCGATAGAACCGGTTAAAGAGACCATGCGTACTTTTTCATGGCCGGTCAATACATCGCCAACAGTCTGCCCTCGTCCGAACAGGACATTGAGCACCCCCGGCGGAAAGATATCCTTCGCCAGCGCGGCAAGTTTAAGCGCCGTCAGCGGCGTGATTTCAGAAGGCTTAATCACCACGCAGTTACCTGCCGCCAGCGCTGGCGCCAGCTTCCAGGCCGCCATCATGAGCGGATAATTCCACGGCGCGATAGAGGCAACCACGCCAATCGGATCCCGGCGGATCATCGACGTATGTCCTTCCAGATATTCGCCCGCCGCCAGCCCACTCAAACAACGGGCCGCGCCGGCAAAAAAGCGAAAGACATCCACGATTGCCGGAATTTCATCATTAATTACGCAGTGCAAAGGCTTACCGCAGTTTTGCGATTCAAGCCGGGCGAACTCAAGGGCGTTTTGCTCGATGCTGTCCGCCATTTTTAACAGACATTCCGCCCGTGCTTTGGGTGTGGTCTGCCCCCATTCGGCAAACGCGCTATCGGCGGCCAGCACTGCGGCGTCAACCTGCGCGGGCGACGCTTCCGCAATCTCAAGTATGACCTCGCCTGTCGCCGGGTTATAAACAGACTGCCTTTCTCCCTCGCCGTCCACCAGCACGCCATTAATCAGTAATTGATATTGCATAGCATTTTCCCATATCGTCATTAATCGATTTCCGGCGAACGGGCCGCCGCTTTCCTAAAAATAGACGGCGCGCCAGATGCTCACCCGGCACACTCGGGAAATTTAGTCAGGTTGTGAGCTGACACGCATTCCACCTCACACAAGGCTTTTAGCGCTCAGCATCTCGCGAATCAGGCTGCCAAGCTGTTTTACGGCCTGTTCTTCCCGTTCTCCCCAATGCCATGCGGTGTTAAAACGAAAGAAACGCGTCCAGGCGCCGGACGTTGAAAACATTTTCCCCGGCGCGATACTGATAAGGTGTTCAAGCGCTTTGGCGCTAAGTTCACCGGCATCAAGCTGCTCAGGTAGCTCCAGCCAAAGAAAATAACCGCTATCGTTATGGTGAATTTTTACTTCCGCCGGGAGATGGCGCAAAAGGGTTTGCCAGGCTTGCTGTTTACGTTCGGCAAGCTGCCTTCGCAATCGACGCAGATGCGCGTCATATCGACGTGTCGAGAGATAATCCACTAACGCCAATTGCATGGGGGAACTGGTGGATAATGTGCTCATTAACTGCAAACGCTGAATTTGTCTGGCATGGCTTCCTCCCGCAACCCAGCCAATGCGAAAACCGGGAACCAGACATTTGGAAAAAGACGAACAATGCAACACGGTATCGTCGCGATCCCATGCTTTGGCAGGCAGAGGTTTCTCGCGGCCAAAGTAGAGTTCGCTATAAACATCGTCTTCAATTAGCGTCACGTTATGGTGCGTGAGTAACGCAACCAGCCGCGCTTTTTTCTCAGCACTCAGCGTGAACCCTAACGGATTCTGGCTGTTGGTCATTAACCAGCACGCTTTCACCGGATATTCCTGTAACGCCTGTTCCAGCGCCATAAGATCGATACCTTCTTTAACATCGGTGGGTATCGACAACGCTTTCAGGCGCAATCGCTCCAGGGCCTGTAGTGCACCGTAGAAACAGGGGTTCTCCACCACCACCCAGTCTCCCGGCGCCGTCACCGCCTGTAAACTAAGATTCAACGCTTCCAGCGCGCCGGCGGTAATGACAATCTCGTCAGGAGAAACGGTAATCCCCTGCTGCGCGTAACGGCGTGCTATCGCATAGCGCAATTCTGCATTACCTGGCGGCAAGTTTTCGATGACGCTCATTGCCGTCGCGGTTTTACTGACCTGCGCCAGAGAGCGGTTCAATTGCGGCAAGGGAAACAGACGCGGATCGGGAAACGCTGAGGCAAAGGGCACCACAGAGGTATCACGGCTCGCCTGCAGCATCTCAAAAATATAGGTATTGATATCTACGGCTTCATCCCGAATAACGTGCGCTGCCGTCGCGACTGACCGACAAACCGGATGCGGCGCGACATAATAACCAGATTGCGGACGGGCGATAATCCGTCCCTGACTTTCCAGCAACTGGTACGCATGACCGACAGTCATAAAACTCATGCCGCTACTGGCGACCTGCTCCCTCAGCGAGGGTAATCGATCGCCGGGTTGCCAAACGCCAGAGGCGATTTGTTCTCTAATTTGCTCCGCCAGACGTTGATATTTTTTCATTATTCGATCTCATTGAGCGCTGCTTGCAGGTGGCAACCGCAGTGTATATCAGTTGTTAAAATTAACAATGATTTGCTAACTGTTATGGTGCTTTCCAACAGGCGTAATGATTAGATTTCGCAACAAAACGCCGTTTCAGGGTCTCTGCTTAACGGGAAAGTCAAACCAGGTGTTCGGGTATGGTTCATGAGTAAGAGAGAAGTGCCACCATTCAGTATCCAGTGGCGTAAAACCCGCATCACGCATCAATGTTTGTAATAACAACCTATTTGCGCGTTGCTGAGCGGTAAGTATGACATTATCGGGATGGGATAACGGACTAAAACAGTCAAAGCCGGTACCAAAATCCAGACTATTATCTGGCGAGCGTTGCGCCGCGGACGCAGTACAATTCACCAGTGGTCGTCCGGGATCGTATATTGGTATTTTACTGTCAAGTGGAACAATCGTTAGATCAAGCGTACTTCCCCGACTGTGGCCGGATCTGGCGGCAAGATAACCTTCCTCGAACAGACGATTTTTCTCTACCTGCGGATAAAATTCGTTTTTCATTTGGTTTTGAGAAGGATCTTTGGCCCACGCGATAAAGTCGTTCACTGCGCTTTGCGGACGGTAGCAATCATATATTTTTAAGGTAAGTCCGAAGGGGCGTAAACGATCGGCGACCTGCTTCACTGCGTTCGCGGCTGGTCGTGTTAACAGGCAAACAGGCGCGTTATAGCCTTTAATGGGGCGACCAATAAAGTTATGGGAACTGAAGTATCGCATGTCTACCTGTACGTCGGGGGCGACCGTAGTAATATCGACAAAGTCTTTTGGCTGGTGGAGATCAATATGGTTTTCAGCTGACATTGCCTGAACGGACAACAGGCTGAACAGGAGGAAAGAAGATACGCATTTTACCATATGTTACACCTCGCGAGAGTCACAGGGGTGATTATGTATTTGAGCAGGTAAAGATTAGCGGACACCGCTTAAACAGATGGTTAAAATAAACATCATTCCCCCTGTAATCTGTGCCTTATCACAAACGGAGAGGTTATATTTTGCTTATATGACCATGACGCCGCCTGTTCTATACCCAAATAATTCGAGTTGCTTAAAGGCGGCAAGGGAATGAGTCTCAGGAGCACAGATAACGATGTGTTTTCACAAAGGCGAGTCTACCTGACCAGAAAGGTCATTTGATAATCAGTAGTACAGTTGTTGTCGCCTTCCATAACTAAATAACATTGTTTCGCCAAAGATAAGACCACTATATAGTCAGGAAGGCAATTAGTGAGGAACACGTCGATTGTCGGCGATAATGCACTGAAATTACGATTCACTGCAGTTGTGCAAACACATAGAATCCCCCTCGAACCGAGATAATTCGGTCTGCTGGTCATAGCCATTATTCAGTAAGACCGCAGGTTGCAGCGGCGGATCACGGGCGTGAAGAAAAATCCTGTGCCCCAAATTTTTTGGACAAGCGCTGAACCTGCCGTATACTTTTACTTAACGTACACTCCGCCATAAAAATAAACCCTGCGATGATACCGTAATGCCATAGGCATAACTTAAGGATATGCCATAAATCAAGCGAAGCATGATTTAACTTCTCAGTAATTGCGATAGTCTGTACAAATATTATGGGGTGAAATAATAAGATGCCTAACAAAAATATCCCTGCCACGATCATGGCAAGTAACTGAAAAAAAGCCCATCCGATAACGAAACGGTAAAGTAACAGCAATAATAGCCGTCCACATTTCCTTAGCCATTCTGACTGCAAAATGCCCCAGGATGCTGTCTTTTCGTGAATTTCACCATCTGATTTCTTCATTTTGAGCCTCCTCGCAGGTTTTTATAATTTTATCGCCCAACTGGAAATAAAGCCGTCAGCTAATCGTTACAACAAATATAATTAAGACAAAAACTAAAGAGTAAGGTATTTATATCATAAGCACTATCAGTATTGGCCTTCTGCCCTACCGCTAAACATCTCATTGTTGTTAGCCTAATAATACTTTTAGTTTAACTTCTTATAAGACAATTTCTACACGGTTGAGCAACTATTTACTTTCTCTAAAAATAATATAGTGCGTAATTAATCATTACTCATAGTACATGATGATGTGAGAATTAAGAAAACCGTTTTACTTTCATTCGTTTTATCTGACATATTTCATGGCCAGGAGGCGTGGGCATGACTAAAGCTACGGGTCGATTTGAACAATTGAACAATAATGTTGACGGTTCAGGACAAAGCAAAAATCAGGTGTTTCACCGATAGGCAAACCGATGGCAACATGGGATAATATTTCGAATACCACCTATTCCAGTAATGAAGTCTCATATAATCACTTGTGGTCTACATTATGCCAATTACTATCGGGAGAGGGTTTCTAAAGAGTGAGATGTTTTCTCAAAGTGCCATCTCTCAACGCTCCTTCTTTACGTTACTAT
The DNA here is from genome assembly GCF_017572025.1 of Salmonella sp. 32020114201800008SM. Lineage (NCBI taxonomy): Bacteria > Pseudomonadati > Pseudomonadota > Gammaproteobacteria > Enterobacterales > Enterobacteriaceae > Salmonella > Salmonella sp. 32020114201800008SM. Next base: position 545,179 of record NZ_JAGEQM010000001.1, read on the forward strand.
GGGAAAAGATTAAAGATTTTTTTTGTGACACGCAAAGATCTACTGCCGATCAATATATAAAGGAATTATGTGATGTTGCCTCTCCGCCTGACGCGCAACGTTTATTTGATTTATTTTGTGCGTTATATGAATTATCATCACCGTCATGCAGAGGAAATTTCCATTTTCAGCACTATAAAGATGCTGAGTGTCAATATACAAATCTCTGTATTAAAGATGGCGAAGATATTCCGTTATGCATTGTGATACGTCAGGATCACTACTATTATGAGATAATGAATAGTACAGTTCTCTGTGTTGATACTCAGTCTGCCCACCTGAAAAGATATTCTGATATTACTATAAAAGCTAGCACTTATGTTTGTGAAGAGCTATGTTGCTTGTTCCCTGAGCGGTTACTACTCTCGCTATCCGGCGGTATAACATTTCCCGTTGACCTAAAAAATATAAAAGAGACGCTTATCGCCATGGCAGAAAAGGGTAATTTATGTGACTGGAAGGAACAGGAAAGAAAAGCCGCCATCTCCTCCAGGATTAATCTGGGCATTGCCCAGGCAGATGTACCACCTATTGACGACGCTATCAAAAACAAAATAGCCGCAAAGGTTATTGAGAATACTAACTTAACGAATGCAACATTTGAACCAAATTATGTACAAAGCTCAGTTACTCAAATTGTTTATTCATGTTTGTTTAAGAATGAGATACTAATGAATATGCTGGAAGAAAGTTCCTCTCATGGCCTGCTATGTTTAAACGACCTTGCTGAATATGTAGCGCTACAAGTTCATAACAGCCTTTTTTCTGAAGATTTATCTTCACTCGTTGAAACAACAAAAAATGAGGCTCATTACCAGAGTTGACCACACCATAAATAGTATGGATTTACAATCCCCTGGCAATACCAAAACCCTCTAATACAATAACTTTAAAAATATGCTTCCAGGGAATGATGGATTTACTATGGAACGAATTGGCTCGTTATTTTTATAATTGACATACTGAGTATAAATATATTTTCTCATACAACTTATCGCACTTATTGACAAACCGTTTTCGCTAATTTGAAGTGTTGAATAATAACTCAAAGAAATTATTGGCATCATAGCCTCACGACGTAACTGGAAGGTGGCATGATGCTTACAAAAACGTTATCAGTAGTTTTACTGACCTGTGCGCTGTTTTCAGGCCAGTTACTGGCGAAACAGCAAGACCACGCATTCGTATGGTTTGCGACGGGAGGGCACCAGCTTAGACACGAAGCCGACAGCGATGAATTACGGGCGGCAGCGGAAGAATCCGCGGAAGGCTTGCGCGAGCACCACAACTGGCAGAAATCGCGCAAACCAGAGAGCTATTTTCGTTAATTAAACGCCCCTGCGCTTCGGCAGCGTTTTCATCAGCGCTTCAGGGCTCACTGAAGCGACAACGCTGCCGGGCTGGGGCATTTTTAAGATGTGGTTTTTAATTTTGCCAATGACATGCATTTCGCAAGGGCGGCAGTCGAATTTTAGCGTCAGTACCTCATCGCCATGCACCAACTGCATCGGCGTGGCTTTCCAGCTCTTAATATTTCCTTTCGCCTGCTTTGGACAAAGGTTGAACGCAAAACGCAGGCAGTGTTTGGTGATCATGACCGGTACCTCGCCCTTCTCCTGATGCGCCTCATAGGCCGCATCAATCAATTGTACGCCGTAACGGTGATAAAATTCCCGCGCTTTGTGGTTGTAGACATTAGCGAGAAAGCTGAGATGCGTTTGCGGGTAGACCGGCGCAGGCTGCGCCACGGGTTTCCGACGACCTCGTTGATAATGGGCCAGCCGCGCCGCGTCAAGCATATCAATCGCCTCCCGACGGAACTGATTGAGCAGGCTATTTGGCACGAACAACGCCGCCGGTAATGTCACCTGCATATCACGCGCGTAGTAAGGCGTCTGTCCCAGCTTCGCCAGTCCGGCTTTTAGGTTATTCAACGCTTTTTCAGAGTTGTTGGCTTCCTCAAATACCCCGTCAAGCGTATGCGTGATGCAGACACCGTCTTCACTGGTCAGTGTCAGAATAAGCTGTTCCTGCCAGCCGCCCAGCATGATATCAACCGCCACACGGCGCTCACTGGAGGTTTTTGTCAGCGCTTGCTGCCAGTTATGATCCAGATTACGATTCAACGGATGATGCGGACGGACTTTATGCAGGTCGGCAGGCATATCATTTGGCCAAACGCGGTAGCGGTTATGACCGGTTTTCTCCACCGTATTGGCGCGAAAACCCACCACTTCACGCTTAATCAACACGTTCAGACCATCGCCATTCGCCAACGGCTCCGTAGCTTCTACGTCGAGATAATCCTTCGCCACATTCAGCACCTCGCCTACCGGCAAGCCAATAAATTTTGGTGAATCAAATGCGCCAATATCACCTTTACGCGCGTTAACAAAATAGTCGGTGCTGCCGCGATGGAAAGTTTTCTCCGTGGAGGGAACAAAAAAGTGTTCGGTCCGACCAACCGACGCACGCGCCAGATCGCGACGTTGCTCGATAATCGCGTCCAGCATCTGACGATAATGCGCGGTGATGTTTTTGACATAGCTCATGTCTTTATAGCGCCCTTCAATCTTGAAGGAACGTACGCCTGCATCGATCAACGCGCCGAGGTTAGCCGTTTGGTCGTTATCTTTCATCGATAGCAAATGTTTTTCGTAAGAGACCACCCGCCCCTGATCGTCTTTTAACGTATACGGTAAGCGACAGGCTTGCGAACAGTCGCCCCGATTCGCGCTGCGCCCGGTTTGCGCATGAGAGATATAACACTGCCCAGAATAAGCGACACACAGCGCGCCATGAATGAAGAACTCAATCGTGGCGTCAGTAGCCTGATGAATAGCCGCTATCTGACTCAAATTAAGCTCGCGCGCCAGTACAATCTGTGAAAAACCGACATCGGCAAGAAACTTCGCTTTTTCCACGCTGCGAATATCACACTGTGTACTGGCGTGAAGCTCAATCGGCGGGATATCCAGTTCCAGAATGCCCATATCCTGCACAATCAGCGCATCCACCCCGGTGTTGTACAAATCGGTGATTAACCGCTGCGCGGGCTCCAGCTCATCATCATGCAGAATAGTATTCAGCGTGACAAAAATCCTGGCGCCGTAACGGTGAGCAAACGGAACCAGATCGGCGATATCGCGCAGACTGTTACTGGCGTTATGACGTGCGCCAAAACCGGGTCCGCCGATGTAGACGGCATCTGCGCCATGCAAAATCGCTTCGCGAGCAATTGCGGCGTCACGGGCCGGACTTAACAATTCGAGATAGTGAGGTTGCTGGCGCATACAGTCGTTCTTATCCAATAGAAGCGAAATGGCGGCTATTGTAGTCAGAAGCGCAAACTAACGAAATAGTTTTCCCGCTTAATCACGTGGGTAATGGATCAGCGAGTGAAAATGAACCGTCTGGTCACTGCTGTTGCGATAGGTATGCGCCGTATCGCCGGCAAAACGCAAACCTTTACCGGCGTCTATGGTTTGCCATACCCCACCAGTACACATGTCCAGCCGACCCTGAATCACCACCACATGTTCGATAACGCCGGCTTTATGCGGCGTTGATTCGCTGACCGTGCCAGGCGCCAGCAATAGAGAAAAATAGTCAAAACAGAGTTCAGGGTCCCACGGAAACAGCGGTGTGATTACCATCGCTTGCTGCTGGGGATCGAAGGTTGGCGGAAATTCGGCCTGCGGCGGCGAAATAAACATTGAGAATGGAACGTTCAGGCCCGTCGCAATTTTCCACAGCGTTGCGACTGTCGGACTGGATTCATTACGCTCTATCTGCCCCAACATGGCTTTTGAGACGCCGGAGATCTCCGCCAGACGCGATAAACTCCAGCCTCGCTGATGGCGTAACGTTCTTAACGTGGTCGCCAGATAGTGTGTCAGGTTATCCATTTTCCCCCCCTGTAAGGCCATAGCGTATCACTTGTACGCTATAACGCACAATGCTACATTGACTGACCGTTATAACGCACAAGAGGCGATCATGCGTCTGTTATCACTGCCGTTACCTACTGTATTATCTGGTCTGGTCGCCGTTCTGGTCGGCTATGCAAGTTCCGCCGCCATTATCTGGCAGGCGGCGCTTGCCGCTGGCGCAACACCCGCAGAGATCGCCGGCTGGATGACCGCCCTCGGTATAGCCATGGGCATAAGCACACTAACGTTAACCTTGTGGTATCGTGCGCCGGTTTTAACCGCCTGGTCAACGCCTGGCGCCGCTCTGTTGGTGACAGGGCTTCAGGGATTATCGTTGCCAGACGCCGTGGGCATATTCATTGTCGCCAATGCCCTGATTGTGCTGTGCGGCGTCACGGGATTGTTTGCGCGTTTGATGCGGATAATCCCCCATTCTCTTGCCGCCGCAATGCTGGCGGGAATACTGCTACGCTTCGGCCTGCAGGCGTTCGGGACGCTCAACGGAGAGTTTGTCATGTGCGGCGGTATGCTATTGGCGTGGCTACTCTTTAAAGTATTCGCGCCCCGCTATGCCGTTATTGCTGCCATGGTGATGGGAATAACGGTGGCGCTCATCCAGGGTAAGGTGGCGATGAGCGGTATTCATTTCGCGCCGGTGTGGCCCACCTTCGTTCCCCCCCACTTTTCATTCGCTCAAAGCCTGAGCGTCGCGGTACCGCTCTTCCTGGTGACGATGGCATCGCAAAACGCCCCCGGCGTCGCCACAATAAAGGCGTCTGGCTATCAGCTTCCTGTCTCTCCGTTAATGATTTTTACCGGATTGCTGGCGCTGCTGCTTTCGCCATTTGGCGTTTATTCTATCTGCATTGCCGCCATTACAGCCGCCATTTGTCAAAGCCCGGACGCACACCCCGATCCAACGCGTCGCTGGTTAGCGGCCGCCGCCGCAGGCGTTTTTTATTTACTTGCCGGGTGGTTTGGCGGTTCGATAACCGCGCTGATGGTCGCCCTGCCGGTTAGCTGGGTGCAAATGCTGGCTGGTCTGGCACTGTTAAGTACGATTAGCGGTAGCCTGTATCAGGCGCTTACCCACGAAAGTGAGCGTGACGCGGCAGTTATCGCATTTCTCGTCACCGCCAGCGGGCTAACGCTGATGGGCATCGGATCGGCATTCTGGGGGTTGATCGCTGGCGGGATAGGCTACGCAGTATTAACGAGAACGCGCCGCCCATCGTTGTCTAGCTGATGGTGACCGCTAATCTGCCGGGGTTTGCGCCATCTTGCGATGGCGCCGCAGAATTATTTTTTGTTAACGTCAAACATAGAGGTATCCGTCGCCATATCATCCACGACCTGTTTCAACGTCTCAAACGCCATTGGCGTACTGGAGTTACTCAGGTCTTTACCTTCACCCTGGCGTACTACCTTGACGACCGGCTTGTTGGTCGCGGCATCTATCAGCTCACCTTCAAAATAGAGGTGGGTATCCATGGTCCGGTGGCCCGTCGCCATTTGCGTGCCCGCCACAATCAGCGCTACAGGGATCACCTCATAGAATTGCAGCCCTTCTTTGCTGGTATCCACGCCCGTAATCGCCCCGCGGAAAATCAAACTGCGCGGCCCTGGCGTCGTGACCAGCGGTTTGCGCTGTTCAATTGCTGATTTTACTTTAGTGTTCGTATAAGCCAGCAGTTTATCAAGAACTTGCTGCCCGACCTGGGTCGTTGGTTTGGGGACGGGATAGTATGTTATCGGATTGTAAACAATACTATCATAGTTAGAGTCATTGAAATGTGGATCTACCCAGCGCAACACCGGTTTCCCCGTGGCGGAGGTAGTTTCCTGCAGGTCCGAATAATTTTTTAAGAATCCAGAATACTTATCCGGCTGTGTGACTTTAGACGCACAGCCGGATAACGCCAGCAAGCCAGTAAGCACTGCAACTTTAAATAAAGTATGAGTACGCATGAAACGATCCCTTTAGTCTTCGCAATGATGCAAAGGAAATAATAGCAAAACGAAATCATTCTGGATGCACTAAAAATGGTAACGACAGCACAATTTGAACGCGGCGCCCGACAAAAAAATGCCGAACGCTGCGAGACTTACAGAACTTGCATCGCTCAGGCCGTTTTTCTCGCCAGCATCGTAGCAAAGCGCAGTTTGATACGGTTGCCGTTTTCGTCCGTGCGGTGAAGCTCGCCGACATCTTCGTTGTATTTCAGCATGTCCCATCCTTCGTAATAGCGGCGTAATTCGCCTTCTTTAAAAGCGAACGGGAATCCCACCGTACAGGGAAAGTCCGGCGTATCCATTGCCGCAACAATCAAATTATACCCGCCGGTTTTTGTGCAGCGTTGCATATTGGCAATTAAACCGGGAATGGTTTGCGCCTCAAGAAACATCATAACCACTGTCGAGAGAATAAAATCGTACTCGCCGTCAAAGGTCAGTGTATTCAGATCGACAATGTCGGTTTGCAGATTATCCAGCCCCTCTGCCGCTTTAATACGCTCAAGGTTAGCCATACTGGCCGGATTTTTATCCCACGCGGTAACGTCATAACCGTTCGCGGCCAGATACAGACTATTACGGCCATTGCCACATCCCAAATCCAGCGTTCGGCCTGGCGCGACAACCTTTGCCGCCGCCAGCACATCCGAATGCGTGCGGGTTAATCCGTATTTCTCAGTAAAATAATTTTCGTCACGAACGGTCATTTTTTTCCTCCGTTTTCAACAGTGCAGCGCGCTCAGTGCGAATAAGCAACGTCCCCTGCACCAGCAATAGAAATGTACGAACCAGCAATAAGGCGATAATAGCGTTAGTGAAAATAAACAGCGGGACGGCCAGAATATGGAAAAGCCCTGATTCACTACCGTGACCAAGATGTAACCCCGTGGTCGCCAGCGCGGAAACGCCGAACGAAAAACTCCAGAAGGAAGCATTAAACGGTTGTGATAAATACCAGGGCATTAATCGCAGCATAAATAAAAGCTGTAACAGACCGTAGCCGAATAACATTTTCGCCAGCGTGTCGCCCTCCCCGCCATTGACGCTCAGCCAGGCGCTACAGGCGACCAGCGCGGGCGCCAGTTGGATACCCAGCGACGTACGCAGCACCGCCGGTAATTCGCCGCAGCTACGCAGTCGCTGCAAAATAACCGGCTCCAGACTTAACCACGAAAAGACGCCTGCGCCTAAAAACACCAGTCCTGCATCATTGTAACCGAGCGCTCCACAGGCCATAGCGCTGATAAAATTATTCGCTACCGTGGGCAGATAAAGTCCTGGGGTTGTCGCTTCTTCCGGATGCGCTCCGCGCCAAAGTCCCGCCGTCTGCCAGGCGGCATACGCCAGTTGTATGACGACCCCCACGCTGAATAGCGCAACGGCCAACGGGCGATACCAGGGAACGAAACCGATCGCGACCAGCATCGTGGTGGCGGGAAACAGGCTGACAAAACTGCTCATTACCGGATGTCGCACCTCAGCCATCACGCTATGGGGAAAGCGCACCAGACGGCTAAGGAACGCCAGGGTCAAGAGTGCCCAAATAATCATCGCCAGGATCACCATGATGTCGCCGGGCCAGTGGCTTATTGCCCATATCTGGCTGGCATAACGCCAGGCGAATCCCATACCGATAGTGCCAAGGACGATGCCAAAATAGCCCGCAGGCAGATTGAGCACGCGATCGCTCTGCTTGTGATTACGCATTTTGTTTAATTTATAAAGTATATTTGAAATGCATTTTATGGAATTTCTGGTTGTTTCGCCAGTACCTTTGCTACGGTTATCTTAATCGTTCACACGGAATTTCCCTATGACCAAATATCGACTGAGTGAAGAACCTCGTGCTTTTACTTATCAGGTAGACGGTGAGAAGAAAAGCGTCTTATTACGACAAGTTATTGCCGTAACGGATTTTAACGATGTTAAAGCCGGAACCTCCGGCGGCTGGGTTGATGCCGATAATGTGCTGTCACAACAGGGGGATTGCTGGATTTATGATGAAAACGCGATGGCCTTTGCGGGCACGGAAATTACGGGTAACGCGCGTATCACGCAGCCGTGCACGCTCTACAATAACGTGCGAATAGGCGATAACGTCTGGATTGATCGCGCTGATATCAGCGATGGCGCGCGGATAAGTGACAACGTCACCATTCAGTCCTCTTCCGTGCGCGGAGAGTGTGCGATTTATGGCGATGCCCGCGTGTTAAACCAGTCAGAAATTCTCGCCGTTCAGGGACTAACGCATGAACATGCGCAGATTTTACAAATTTACGATCGCGCCACCGTGAACCATTCGCGGATTGTCCATCAGGTACAGCTTTATGGCGACGCCACTATCACACACGCTTTTATTGAGCACCGGGCGGAGGTCTTTGATTTCGCGCTCATCGAAGGCAACAAAGACAATAATGTCTGGATCTGTGACTGCGCCAAAGTCTATGACCATGCGCGGGTTATCGCCGGCACAGAGGAAGATGCTATCCCTACCCTTCGCTACAGCTCGCAGGTAGCGGAACATGCGTTAATCGAAGGCAACTGTGTGTTAAAACATCATGTGCTGGTAGGCGGACATGCTGAGGTACGCGGAGGCCCGATTTTACTGGACGACCGCGTGCTGATTGAAGGCCAGGCCTGTATACAGGGCGAAATTCTGATTGAGCACCAGGTCGAGATTAGCGGACGGGCGGCGGTGATAGCCTTTGACGGCAATACTATTCATCTGCGCGGCCCAAAAGTGATCAATGGCGAGGATCGTATTACGCGTACCCCCTTAGTCGGTTCCCTTTAATCCGCATCAATAATGCGGGCATACATATTAACGTCGTGATAGTCGCCGTTAAGATACTCCGCCTGCTTCATACAGCCTTCCAGCGTAAAATGGTTGCGCCGTGCGACTGCGTTACTGGCCTGATTATCAACGCGGCATTTAATGACGAAGCGCCGAATATCGCCGCGCCGGGCATAATGTGTCATCAGCGCCTGTAATGATTGCGACATTATCCCTTGTCCCTGGAGGGACTCATCCAGCCAGTAACCGATATAGGCGGCTTTGTTTACCGGTTCAATGACATTAAATGAGAGTACGCCCGCCATCTCATTCTGGCAGAAAATCAGGTACATTTTGGCGTAACCACGCTGGTGCAACAGCATATTACCTTGCACATGCTTACGCGTTTCCTCCTGCGACGTGACATATTGCGGCCAGTCGAGCGACTGTTGTAGCCACGCTTTGTTTTTGAGTACCAGTTGGTGCAGCGCCGGAACATGACTTTCATCTGCCGCTTGTAGTTCCAGCGTCGTGCTAACAGGAATAATTTCCACCATCGCGTTGCCCTTCTTCGTTGTTGGTCGTAATCACATAAATAGCCTGGTTTACCGATAACCCGCAGGTGATATGAGCGTTTTTATTGTATCGCCATCACATTATTTTTTATTGGCCATATTTAGCGTATTTCCGCGTGACACATTTCACACTTATCCAACCATTCTCCGCCTATAAAACGCTCAACGACTGATTGTTTTATCACCACGGAGACGCCAATGACCTTTTCTGTGCAGGAAACGCTTTTTTCTTTACTGCGGCTAAACGGGATTTCAGGACATGAAAGCAGTATTGCAAACGTTATGCAGCACGCGTTTGAACAGCAGGCCAAAGACGTCTGGCGGGATCGCTTAGGCAATGTCGTCGCCCGTTATGGCAGCGACAAATCCGACGCGCTTCGCCTGATGATTTTTGCGCATATGGATGAAGTCGGTTTTATGGTACGCAAGATCGAACCCTCCGGCTTTTTACGTTTTGAACGCGTGGGCGGCCCGGCGCAAATTACTATGCCCGGTTCGGTCGTGACGCTTGCCGGACGTTCAGGCGATATCATGGGCTGTATCGGTATTAAAGCATATCACTTCGCGAAGGGTGACGAGCGCACCCAGCCTCCCGCGCTCGATAAACTCTGGATTGATATCGGCGCAAAAGATAAAGCGGATGCCGAACGAATGGGTATTCAGGTGGGGACGCCAGTAACCCTTTACAACCCGCCGCACTGTCTGGGCAACGACCTGGTATGCAGTAAGGCGCTGGATGACAGACTGGGGTGTACGGCGCTACTGGGCGTCGCCGAGGCTCTCGCCTCCACACCGCTCGATATCGCGGTGTTCCTGGTCGCGTCGGTACAGGAAGAGTTCAATATTCGCGGGATTGTTCCCGTTTTACGACGCGTGCGCCCCGACCTGGCGATTGGTATTGATATCACCCCATCCTGCGACACGCCTGACCTGCAGGATTACTCGGATGTGCGGGTCAACCACGGCGTCGGCATCACCTGTCTGAACTATCACGGACGCGGTACGTTGGCGGGACTGATTACGCCGCCGCGTTTGCTGCGGATGCTGGAGACCACCGCGCACGAAAATAATATTCCCGTACAGCGAGAAGTCGCGCCAGGCGTCATCACCGAAACCGGCTACATTCAGGTTGAACTGGACGGTATTCCCTGCGCCAGTCTTTCTATTCCCTGCCGCTATACCCACTCGCCAGCCGAAGTCGCCAGCCTGCGCGACCTGGCTGATTGTATCCGTTTACTGACTGCGCTGGCCAACATGTCGCCAGAACAGTTTCCCATTGAGCCTGAAACAGGCGCTACACAAGAGGCACGACCATGATGAAAAAGATCCTTGTGGCATGTGGTACCGGCATGTCGACATCAACCATGATTGCACAAAAACTGCAGGACTTTCTCGCGGAGCAAGGCATTGCGGCAACCACGGCGCAATGTTGTCTGAATGAGATCCCGTTGAACTGTAACGGTATGGATCTCATCGTAACGTCCATGCGTACGCACAGTGACTATGGCATCCCGACGCTCAACGGCGCCGCCCTGCTGACAGGCATCAACGACGACGCATTAAAACAAGAAATCAAGGCGCTGTTAACACAATAAAGGGGGCATTATGTTTGATTACATCCTGTCTCTCGGCGGCACCGTTTTTGTGCCCATCATTATGATTATCATCGGCTTAATCTTTCGTATTCCCTGGCTGCAGGCGGTGAAAGCCGGGGTGACGGTCGGCATCGGTTTTGTCGGCATGGGGTTGGTGATCGTCATGGCGATCGACAGTCTCAGTCCGCCGATTAAAGTGATGATTGAGCGTTTTGGCCTGACGCTGCATGTGTTTGACGTCGGCGCCGGGCCCGCATCCGGCGTCGGCTATGCGACGGCCATCGGCGCGATGATCATTCCCGTTATCTTTCTGCTCAACGTCGGTATGCTGGTGACTCGTCTGACCAAAACCATGAACGTTGATATTTATAACTACTGGCACTACGCCATTACCGGAACGGTCGTCCAGTTGATGACCGGCAGTCTGATTTATGGCGTACTGGGCGCGATTTGCCACGCCGCCTTGTCGTTGAAAATGGCCGACTGGACGGCGAAACGGGTACAGAACATTGTGGGTCTGGAAGGGATTTCTATTCCGCAAGGGTATGGCTCCAGCTCCGTGCCGTTGTTCGTATTGCTGGATGCGATATACGAAAAAATACCGTTTATGAAAGGACGCAATATTGATGCTCAGGAGATCCAAAAACGGTATGGGATGGTTGGCGACCCGGTGATCATTGGCGTTGTTCTCGGGCTGATCTTCGGACTTGCCGCAGGCGAAGGCTTTAAAGGGTGCGCAACCTTAATGATTACCGTGGCGGCGATTATGGTGCTGTTTCCGCGCATGATTCGCCTTATCGTTGAGGGATTAATGCCCATTTCCGACGGCGCACGTAAGTTCTTCCAGAAACACTTTAAAGGGCGCGAAGTCTTTATCGGTCTGGATACCGCAGTGACGTTAGGCCACCCGACCACCATCGCGGTTGGACTGCTGTTAATTCCCATCATGTTAATTCTGGCGAGCATACTGCCGGGCAATAAAGTCCTGCCGCTGGCTGATTTACCGGTTGCGCCGTTTTTTATCTGCATGGCCACGGTTATTCATCGCGGCGATCTGATTCGTACTCTGCTCAGCGGCATCATTGTCATGATTACCGTTCTGCTGATCGCCACCCAGTTCGCACCGTACTTTACCGATATGGCGCTCAAAGGCGGCTTTAGCTTCGCCGCTGAAAACGCGCAAATTACCGCGCTGTCGGTGGGAAATATGTTTGGCTGGTCAATATCTGAATTGATGTCGCTGGGCATGATTGGCGTGGTTATTGTGGTCGGCATTGTCGCCAGCATCATACTTGTCTTACGTAAACGTGAACTACCGGAATAAGGAGCAACCCAGAATGAGTTGGCTAAAAGAGGTAATAGGAACGGAAAAAGCCGTTATCGCCATGTGCCATTTACGGGCGTTGCCGGGCGATCCCGGGTTCGATACCAGGAAAGGCATGAACTGGGTAATTGACCGCGCCCATGACGATTTAATGGCGCTACAAAATGGCGGCGTGGATGCGGTGATGTTCTCCAACGAATTTAGTCTGCCTTATTTAACGAAAGTCAGACCGGAAACGACCACCGCGATGGCAAGAATCATCGGTCAGTTAATGAGTGAAATTCGCGTACCGTTTGGGGTAAACGTGTTGTGGGACCCTGTGGCCTCGTTTGATTTGGCAATGGCGACCGACGCAAAATTTATTCGCGAAATTTTCACCGGCGCTTACGCCAGCGATTTTGGCGTCTGGGATACGAATGTCGGCGAAACCATTCGCCATCAGCATCGCATCGGCGCAGGCCACGTGAAAACGTTGTTTAAGGGGTCAGTTTGGATATCGAAAATTATTGTACGTTAAGGTTATTTTTTGACCTTCCTACTTTAGCTGGCCTCAGCCGACGAAACTTGCCGGAAGCCGGTATCCGGTTACTCTTCCAGATATAATCGCCTGTCAGATTGATGTGTTCCCAGCCTAGCGGGGACAAATGCGACAGCAGTTGCTCGTTGATCTTCACCCCTTTACGCTTCAGGGCATCGACCGCTCTTTCCATATAGACGGTATTCCACAGCGAGATAGCTGCCGTCAGCAGCGTCAGTCCACTGGCGCGGTAACTCTGATTTTCCGGTTTTCGGTCCCTGATTTCACCCAGCCGATGCAGGAATACCGCACGCGCCAGCGCGTTACGGGCTTCTCCTTTATTCAGTCCCGCCTGTACCCGCCGACGAAGTGCCGGATCGCGGAACCAGTCGAGCATAAACAGCGTTCGTTCAATACGGCCGATTTCTCTCAGTGCTTTGGCAAGTCCGTTTTGCTTGGGGTAGCTGGCTAGCTTTTTCAGCATCAGGGATGCTGTCACGGTTCCCTGCTTTATCGAGGTTGCCAACCGCAACACTTCACGCCAGTGAATTTCGATCTCTTTCAAATTCAGGCTGGTCGTTGATATCAGTGACTGAAGTGCCGGGTACTGGTCTGCTTTCCCTTTGATAAACAGTTTCTTGTCGTGGAGATCCCTGATTCGCGGACAGAACGCAAAGCCCAGCAGATGCATCAGGGCAAAGACATGATCTGTGAAACCCGCGGTATCGGTGTAATGCTCCCTGATTTCCAGGTCGCTTTCGTGGTACAGCAAACCATCGAGAACATGGGTTGAATCCCTGACCCGACTGATTATGCAGGTGTAAAACGGGCTGTATTGATCCGAAATATGGGTATAAAACTGACGTCCAGGCTCCTGCCCATATTTCGGGTTAACCTGCCCTGCGTAGCGGCCTGAGCTGCCTGTTCTGAAATTCTGTCCATCTGATGATGACGTTGTCCCGTCTCCCCAGAATGCCGCCAGTGGTCTTTTCCCCTGCGCATTTACCAGCTCTGCAAGAGCGGCTGAATAGGTTTCATCGCGGATGTACCATGCCTGAATATCTTCGAGTGATGATTTGGTGCTCCCGGGGCAGGCTTCTGCCATTTTGGTCAGGCCAAGATTGATGCCATCCGCAAGAATGGTGGTGAGGAGCAGGCGGGTATCGGGACGGGTAATATCATTTTTTATATGCGAAAAATGTCGGGTAAACGTTGTCCAGCTGTTTACCTCATCGAGGATTTCCGTGATTTTAGGACGCGGTAGCATGCTGTAAACCAGTTCTGCCAGCGGTGAAACCTGCACCGGAACACAGTTATCCAGCGGAGAGATTTTTACGCCTTTGTCGGATATTTCCACATCGGGCAGTTCACCAAGGGCAGCCATGGCATTGACCTCTTCAAGTCTGGACTGAAGCAGGGTCATACGGCTGGTAATGTACTCATGATAATCAGCAGATACGGGCAGCGGCAGCGCCGGAGTGAGTTTGTCAAAGTCCTTTTCGGGTATGAGGTAATCATCAAAATCTTTGTAGCGGCGCGAGCCTTTAACCCAGATATCCCCGGAGCGCAACGCCCCCTTAAGCTCGCTGAGCGCACAAAATTCATAGTACTGCCGGTCAATACCCGCAGGTGTAATAACCACCTTGCGCCAGCTTTCAGGGACAAACTCAAGCGGCGCTGTCGCCGGAACTTTACGTGACTGCTTCCGGTACATATCCTTGATCACAACCAGCGCATCAGCCAGAGGTTGCGCTGCCGGGGTGGCGACTAACTGTAAAGCGGACAACATGCGCGGGGCATATTTCCGTAATGTGCTGTATTTCTCAGTAATAATATGCAGCGGGTCAAAATTATTTTTTCTGGCGAGATGGCGTGTTTCCTCCAGACTGGCGACAAATTCAGGCCACGGGAGTATGTTTTCTATTGCGAGCCATGGATCGCCACCGGAATCGCGGGCATCAGACAGTGCCTGACCGACATCGATGTACTGCCTCAGTTTGGACTGGATCAGCTTTCCGGTCTGCTGAAGGCGCTCAGCCTGTGTTCTTTTGGCTTTGCTGAAAAGGCTGTTCAGCATTCGCTCATGCAGCTCAATCACTTCGTCTGTCAGTGTGGCTCTGGCTTCTTCCAGCACGCACACCAGGATCGCATGACGGCGGGCTGCTGAAAATCGGGTCAAATCCCGGCTACTCATCTTTCGGCCTTCCCGCGCCAGTTTCAGCAACCGGTTCTGGTGAATGGTACGATCTATACCTTCAGGTAGTGCCAGCGATTCAATGCTGCTGAGCCGATCGAGGTGTTGCAGCACGTTCTTACCATTGATTTTACCCGGCGGTTGCAGAAGCCATGTCAGCCAGGAAGGCTGATTATCTGATGACTCAAGTAAACGATCCAGGGCATCCCTGTGAGCCGGAGTTAACGGGGCATTCAGGGTCTGAAATACGATTTTATCGCCGCCAGCCATGGCCTCCGCACAGGTACGTTCCACGACATCAATCGCGGGGATTATCACGTTGTTCTGCCGGAGCCAGACCAGTAACTCTTCGGCCAGGAGAATACCTTTATCGGTGCGCGTCGCCATCGGCAACAGGTGTGTAATACAGTCCTGCTGTATTTTACCGGTGAACGCCTTTACGCCAAGATAGCGGTACAGTTCGGTTAAATGCTCACGCCGTGTCGTATCCCTGCCGGAAAGGTAAGCAGGCCAGAGATCCCCGGTAAGCTTTAGCCTGCTGGCGATATGCTTCAGCAGCGCATCAGAGGGTGGGATTTTTTTATCCGGGGCAAAGCCGACATTTTTCAGATAGCAAAGAAGGACGGCAAAACCAAAACGGCTGGCAGGTTTACGGTGGGCACTGATAAGTGCCAAATCATGTTCACTGAAATACGCCATTCGGGTCAGCGTTAACTCATCATCCGGTAATGCCAGTAATGATTCTCTTTCCGACAGAGAAAGAATCTGCCTCCTTGCCATATAGTTTCCCTCGTAAATTATTTGATGCGGTATTTTTAACAAAAATGGTTATCGCATAAGGGTACACCCTGACGCTACAACCAAAACGTGACGGCACACAATGAATGACATAACCTATATGCGATAGAGTAAATGCAATAATCTAAATGCGATAATGCGGTGGAAAAATGTTCATCAGAGCTTATTTGAGGGCATCGACGGAAGATCAGTTCGCCGATCGGGCAAAAGAGATGCTGGAGCAGTTCGTTCAGGAACGGGGGCATAAAATTGCCAGCTACTACCGGGAAAATATCAGCGGTACAAAACTTGACCGCCCGGAACTGAAACGCTTACTGATGGACAGTCACCGTAATGATATTTTGCTGGTCGAGCAGATAGACCGCCTGACCCGACTGAGTAACAGCGACTGGATAACGTTGAAAAAGCAGATAGAACAACACGAACTGCGGATTGTCAGCCTGGATGTCCCCACCTCATGGCAGGCGCTGTCAGATAAAGACCCTTCACAGGCAGACCCAATCACCCGCGCCGTGATAACTGCCATTAATAACATGCTTATCGATCTGATGGCCGCGATGTCGCATAAAGACTGGCTGAGCCGCCGCCAGCGGCAAAAACAAGGAATTGAACGCGCACATACGCTGGGTAAATACCGGGGAAAACAGGCCGATCAGGAACGGCATCAAAAAGTCCTGTACTACCGGCAGGTCAAGAAACTGAGTATCCGTGAAACGGCAGATGCAACAGGGTACAGCCCCTCCCAGATATGCCGCATTCAGGCACTGCACCGACAGTCAGAATCGTGAGATTTTGGTTACGCAGGTATGCAGAGCAGAATTTATAATCTATTTCATTCAGAGTGATTAAATGGATTACAGAAGCTAAAAGGTCTCCTTTTTTCAACATGAAAGCAGAAGACCCTTATTATATTTATTAAAAAAGCAATTGAGTCAGATAACCCATAAGTATGGCCATACCCAGGATAACCGTCAGAAACGCCACTATCATGGGCATTCTGAACATGGATTTAAGCAGGATCACCTCTGTTAAACTGGCTCCTGCACTACCGATGATCAGTGCCATTAACGCCCCGAGTCCCATTCCTTTTGCCATCAGTACCGATGCAAGCGGTATCACTGCTTCTGCCCGAATATACAGAGGAATACCCACAACAGCGCTGAGAGGAATGGCTAACGGATTATCCGTACCCGCATGAGCGGCAATCCACTCTGAGGGGATAAAGCCATAAATAAATGAACCAATGAAAACACCCAGTAAAAGATATGGCAGAACATCCTTAAACTGCTGTATGGCATCTTTCATTGCTAACTTTATTGGTGCGGAGGAAGTATTCTTTGTGAAATTTACACTCCCCACAGTCTCGCCACTGCAACAGCTAACAACCGGTTGTTCAGATGATATTGATGTGCAACACGCTGCTACGCTTTGCGCGTTCTTTACCGTCTTTAAATTAATTATGGGTTTTGCTGATGAAGTACAGCAGCTCGTTTTTGCAGGCGATTGTGTCGAATTAGTGCTGCAACAACTGGAACTCGCCGAAGTTTTTGCCGAAACTTCGGAATCATCGCATTTAGTGGCACAACTACTTGATGTTGAGTTTTTATGATCAACAATATGGCGTTCAAATCCCAAAGAATCCAATACGATACTGGCAAGGACTGAGACTGCGGCAGCGATGAAGGCGTACAGCAATGTCACCTTCCAGCCGAAGGTCACCCACATCAAACCCACGATAATGGGATTAAGTAGCGGTGAGACAAACAAAAAAGTGAGTGTCGGGCCGAACCCTGCTTTTGCCGACAACAACCCGCGTAACATCGGGATGGTTGAGCAACTACAGAAAGGGGTAACTGCGCCCAGCAGTGAGGCCAGCAGGTAACCTTTACCTTTTCGCGCCCCCATCATCTGCTGGATTTTATGGTCCGGGATCTTTTGTCGAATCAGACTCACACCGGCACTGATGACAATAAACAGCACTGATAGCTCGACGGCCAGGAACAGAAACATCCCTGCGGCATCTTGCAGCATAGACAACCAACTATTCATGATAAACCTCCTTGATAAAATCTATATTTCCAGAATAATCGAATTGTGTTTCTGGTCAAGATATTTCTGGTAATATCGAAATATCAATTCGTCAGAGGGATGTAACATGCAACTGGAAGAAGTCGCCAAGGCATTGAAAGAGTTAGGTCATCCGACCCGTTTGTTCATATTTAAGCATCTTGTCAAAGCCGGAGAACAAGGTCTGCCCGTGGGTGATTTACAAAAACAGCTTGGCATTCCTGCATCAACGTTAAGCCACCATATCTCAGCACTGGTATCGGTAGGACTCGTCAAACAGAATCGGGAAAGTCGCACGCTTATGTGCGTCTCTCAATACGAAATTCTGGAAGCGATCATTGAATTCTTGCGTGAAGAGTGTTGCGTAAACAGCAAAAACTGATGAAACAAGACTCCGCTGGAGTAAATAGCTAAGTAGTTAAGCGCTCATACCGTCATGATTGACGCGTGCTGCATCGGCTCGCATGAATCTAATCATGCTAATTTCATGAATCTATATGGAAAATTAAAAAATGAATACATTAAATAATATAGTTCCAGATTTATTCGATGCTGCGGTCATAGAGGAAAAACTGGGGGTACCGGCAGTATCTCACCCCCCTCGTATACTCATGCTGTATGGCTCTGTTCGTGAGCGTTCCTACAGTCGCCTGGCCACCGAGGAAGCAGCTCGTTTGTTAACTGCTATGGGTGCAGAAGTTCGCATCTTCAATCCATCAGGCCTTCCCCTTCCTGATGATGCTCCGGAGTCACATCCAAAAGTCATGGAGTTACGTGAACTGGTTCGCTGGTCTGAAGGGATGGTGTGGTGCTCTCCGGAACGGCACGGAGCGATGACCGGTATTATGAAGGCACAAATTGACTGGATACCGTTATCGGAAGGTGCGGTTCGACCATCTCAGGGGAAAACGGTGGCTGTCATACAGGTATGTGGAGGTTCCCAGTCATTCAACACCGTCAATCAGATGCGTGTTCTTGGTCGCTGGATGAGAATGATCACTATTCCGAACCAATCCTCGGTGGCAAAAGCCTGGCAGGAATTTGATGAAGGTGGACGAATGAAACCATCATCATATTACGACCGCATCGTGGATGTGATGGAAGAGCTGATGAAGTTTACCTTGCTGACCCGGGGAAATGCAGCCTATCTTGTTGATCGTTATAGTGAACGAAAAGAATCAGCAGAAGCACTTTCCAGGCGAGTAAATCAGAGCAAGATTTGAAGTTGGTATGGCGAACAATGACAGCATTAGCATCAGCCAGATCATTCTCAACATTCCTGATGGCGAGCGGGTCCATCTGCAGGAAGAAATGGCAACTTAATGATTAAGGGGGCAAATGCCCCCTTAATGTTTATTTCAGTCGTTTACCTGTTTCATCAACAACTTTTTCACCATCTTCCTTGGCGAATGCCCCTTTTTGCGCATCTGTCAGGATATCCAGCACCACTTCAGACGGGCGGCACAGGCGGGTACCCAGCGGCGTCACCACAATCGGGCGGTTAATCAGAATGGGATGTTGCAGCATAAAGTCGATGAGCTGATCGTCAGTAAATTTATCTTCCGAGAGCCCCAGTTCTTCATAAGGTTCAACGTTTTTGCGCAGCAATGATCGTACCGTGATCCCCATATCAGCGATGAGTTTGACCAGTTCATCGCGTGAAGGTGGGGTCTCAAGGTAGAGAATCACGGTCGGTTCAGTACCGCTGTTACGGATCATCTCCAGCGTGTTACGCGAGGTGCCGCAGGCCGGGTTGTGATAAATGGTGATGTTGCTCATATCAGTTTCTCATTACAAAGTGACAGAGAGACGTAGCGCCAGCGCAGCCAGCGTTACAAACAGCACAGGCAGGGTCATGATAATCCCGGTGCGGAAGTAATATCCCCACGTGATTGTCATATTCTTCTGTGAAAGTACGTGCAGCCAGAGCAGCGTTGCCAGGCTACCAATAGGGGTAATTTTCGGTCCCAGATCGCAGCCAATGACGTTGGCATAAATCATCGCCTCTTTGATAACACCGGTCGCGGCGCTGCCATCAATCGACAATGCGCCAACCAGTACGGTAGGCATATTGTTCATAATGGAAGACAGGAATGCGGTCAGGAATCCGGTGCCAAATGTCGCAGCCCACAGTCCCTTATCTGCCAGTACGTTCAGCACGTCGGAGAGATAATCCGTCAGACCGGCGTTGCGCAACCCATAGACCACCAGATACATCCCCAGCGAGAAGATCACAATCTGCCAGGGCGCGCCGTGCAGCACTTTACCGGTATTAATCGCATGACCTTTTTTAGCTACCGCAAACAAAATGACTGCACCCACTGCTGCAATCGCGCTCACAGGAATACCGAGTGGCTCGAGGACAAAAAAACCGACTAACAGAAGGATTAAGACTATCCAGCCGGTTCTGAACGTCGCCGGGTCTTTAATGGCTTTTGCCGGTTCTTTCAGTCGCGCCAGATCATAAGTAGGCGGGATATCCTTGCGGAAAAACAGATGCAGCATCACCAGTGTGGCAATAATCGCAGCAATATCTACTGGCACCATTACCGAGGCATATTCAGTGAATCCCAGATGGAAGAAATCCGCCGAAACGATGTTGACCAGGTTCGAGACGATAAGCGGCAAACTGGCGGTATCAGCAATGAAGCCAGCCGCCATCACGAACGCCAGTGTGGTGCTTTTACTGAAACCCAGCGCCAGCAGCATGGCGATAACGATAGGTGTCAGAATAAGCGCCGCGCCATCGTTGGCGAACAACGCCGCCACCGCCGCCCCAAGCAATACGATATACGTAAACAGCAGGCGACCACGACCATTCCCCCAGCGGGAAACGTGCAGTGCCGCCCATTCGAAAAAGCCGGACTCATCCAGCAACAGACTGATGATAATGACGGCGATAAACGTTGCCGTCGCGTTCCAGACGATATTCCACACCACCGGAATATCAGCAATGTGTATCACACCCGACGCCAGAGCCAGTACGGCACCCAGCGTTGCGCTCCAGCCAATCCCTAATCCTTTCGGCTGCCAGATAACCAACACGATGGTCAGGATAAAAATGGCTCCTGCCAGTAACATAAAACCTCCTGACAGGGCAGCAATGCTGCCCTGCGTGATGACAATAAATTAACCAGCGAGTTGTTTGAGTTTGTCGATGCCGGTCGGCTCTGACGCCAGTACAGGAACAAGTGCGACACGGCTGGCGTGCCGGAGTTTAACGCTCTCGATCTGCGGACGTTCTTGTTGTGCTCGCAGACGAAGCAGCGGCGAACGGGTATCCGCGATGGAAAGGCTGTTATTGATAATCCAGCCCCAAGGGTGAATGCCTGCACGCTCAAGATCGGCCTGTAAATTTGCCGCCTCAAGCACGGGCGTGGTTTCCGGCAGCGTCACCAGTAACACTTTGGTTCGCTCCGGGTCCTGAAGTTGCATCATCGGTGTGGTGAAATCCCCCTTATCGCCCATTTTCTTCGCAATCTCGCGGTGATACGCGCCTGTAGCATCCAGCAGCAATAGAGTGTGCCCGGTCGGTGCCGTATCCATCACCACGAAGCGCTTACCCGCTTCACGAATCACCCGTGAAAAGGCCTGGAAAACGGCAATTTCCTCGGTGCAGGGTGAGCGTAAGTCTTCTTCCAGCAGGAGTTTCCCCGCTTCGTCCAGTTCTTTTCCCTTTGTTTCAAGAACATGCTGACGATAGCGTTCCGTTTCCTCTTGAGGATCGATCCTGCTGACCTGCAGGTTGTTAAGGCTACCGTTCAGGGTTGTGCTGAGATGCGCCGCAGGGTCAGATGTTGTCAGATGGACATCAAATCCCATTTCGGCCAGCCTGACGGCAATGGCTGCAGCCATCGTGGTTTTCCCCACGCCACCTTTACCCATCAGCATGATCAGGCCATGCTCATTACGGGCAATATCATCGACCAACGCAGAAAGTGACGGAATGTCAGGGCGCTGTTGAACGTATTCTTCAGGTGATGACGCAGCTACAGGCTGAGTAGAGAGAAGCCCGCTGAGTGCAGACACGCCGACCATATTGACCGGCTGGAGGAATAACGTGTCAGTGGGCAGACCGGAAAGTTCAGAGGGAAGATTGGCCAGCGCCTCCTGTTCACGGTCCCATATTGCAGCAGCCAGTGTATCGTTTGCCGCTTCAGTTTTAGGCAGAACGCCATTAATAACCAGGCACTGATTTTTAAGGCCGATTGCGGCAAGTTCCAGATGAGTCCGGGCGACTTCCTGCAACGTGGATTTTTGCAGACGAGCAACTAATACCAGTCGGGTACGCTTTGGATCAGACAACGCTTCAACGGCATGGGCATACTGTTCACGCTGCTTTTCCAGCCCCGCCATTGGGCCGAGACAGGACGCGCCCTCGGGATTGCTGTCAATAAAGCTACTCCAGGCGCCCGGCAACTGAAGAAGGCGAATGGTGTGACCCGTCGGCGCGGTATCAAAAATGATATGGTCAAACCGCGTCAGCAGAGAGGCATCTGTCAGTAATCCGGTAAATTCATCAAAAGCCGCAATCTCTGTTGTGCATGCACCTGACAGTTGTTCGTTGATGCTGGAAACAACGTCATCAGGCAGGACGCCTTTAATAGGGTCAACGATTCTGGCCCGGTACTGTTGTGCAGCGGCCTGAGGATCAATCTCAAGAGCCGACAATCCAGGAACAGAGGCTATTGGCTGAATGGTATTGCCAATCGTCTGGCTAAACACCTGGCCTACGTTTGAGGCCGGATCGGTACTGACCAGCAGTACCCGTTTCCCCTGTTCTGCCAGACGGATCGCCGTGGCGCAGGAAATAGAGGTTTTACCAACGCCTCCTTTACCAGTAAAAAACAGATAAGGGGGGATATTCTGTAAGAATTTCATATGTCCTCCTGACATACTTAACAACAAGAAGTATTACCACCACAGCAGCTTGTTGGCGCTAATCCCACTTTCTCCAGTGGAATGCTAAACCAGCGAGCCAGCTCAGCGCGTTTCGGGTAACGCCCGGCCATCACTGTTTCGCCATCCAGTAACAACAATGGCAAACCTTCTGCCCCGGAAGCCTCAATAAACGCTTTGACCTTCTCGTTCTGTACAAAGCTCATCGGCTGTTGTGCGAGATTGAAACGCTCAATTTGTACACCACGTTGTTTGAGCCATTGCACATCCGCAGAAAAATCGACCAGAGCCTGATCAACATCTGTACCGCAGACGCCGGTGCTGCAGCACATCGCCGGGTCAAATACCGTTAACGTTTTCATTTCAATACCTCATATTTGATAAAGCATATATGTTAAGGCAAATTTTTTAGATGCAGACAGCCTTACTGCTACCGGAGCAGTTAACTGAAGCCAGCTTGCGGGCGATGGCCTGAACGTCGTCCTGTTGGCTTAACCAGGCCTGCTCAATAATCTGAGCAGCCCATGAAGGAATATGTGGTGATAAGCGGTAGTGAACCCATTTTCCTTGTTTACGATCGAGAAGAATTCCACTTTCCCGCAGCATTGCAAGATGACGGGAGATTTTGGGCTGCGATTGATCCAGTGTCATGCAAAGATCACACACGCACAACTCTCCCATCTCCCTGAGCAGCAACACGATACCCAAACGGGTTTCATCGGACAGGTTTTTAAATAACTGAAGTGGTGTTAGTTGCAACATTTCCCTCTCCTTTGTAGAAAACAAGTATCCCTCTACTCTGATATTAAGTCAAACAACACATAACCAAAAACATATGTGATAAATCTCACTATTACCTTAAGGTTGGTGCGCTAACTCGGAGGTCAGATGCAAGATTGAACACCAGAGACTGGTATTGACTTCTTATCTGTTTCCGCTGGGGTGGGAACACATCATATCTAAGGGGGGAGGAGATAACGTCTGGAGTTCCAATATTTAATCGAGGGTTTTGAGATTAATTTTTAGCCTTAACGTACAATAATTTTCGATATCCAAACTGACCCCTTTAACATCGTTCCGGAAGCGGCGGTGTATCTGGGAAACCGCGATGTCTGTTCAATTGCGAAATCGACCGTATTTAACAATAACCCCGATGCCCTGTGCGTCTCGGGGCTGACGGCGGGCGCTCGCACGGATAGCGCCATACTGAAGCGAGTAAAAGAGACCGTCCCCGACACGGTCGTGCTGGCGAATACCGGGGTGTGTCTGGAAAACGTCGAGGAGCAGCTCTGCATTGCCGACGGATGCGTAACGGCAACCACGTTTAAAAAAGACGGCGTCTTCGCCAACTTTGTCGACCAGGCGCGCGTGGCGAAGTTTATGGAGAAAGTACGCCATATCCGACAATAAAATGGGGATAAGCAAAACGCTTATCCCCTGCAGAGAGCGATAACTCTTCTGCCGATCTCCGTCGCCTTCGCCAAAAGACACGCCGGGGATCGGTTTCAGAGTAACCCGAACCGGCAAGGAGTCAACGATCGATGATTAATGATGTTAAGTGGGTTCAGGCGCAACGCCATGCCAGCGACTGGCGACACGCGCTAGATATCGCCGTCCGTCCGCTGATTACCTTCGGCGCGGCGGCCCCCTGCTACCTGGACGGTATTATTGAGAACACCCTTAAATGGGGGCCATATTATCTTATCGCGCCGGGGATTGCGCTGCCCCATGCCAGACCGGAGCAAGGCGCCAACCATAATCAAATCAGCGTCACTACGTTATCAACGCCGGTCGCTTTCGGCAATGCGGATTGCGATCCCATCTGGCTGTTGCTTTGCGCCAGCGCCACGGATGCCGAAGCACATATTCGCACCATTCAACGCATCAGCCAGTGGCTCGACTCGCCAGAAAGCGTCGCGATGCTGCAAGATGCGCCAAATGATGCCGCGCTTTTCGCGCAATTAACCGCATTGCGCTGATGGAGGTTTCGATGATCCTGCACCCTTCACTGGCCTCCGCCGATCCGCTGCGCTATGCCGAGGCGTTGACCGCTTTACACGATGCGCCCCTCGGCTCGCTGCATCTGGATATCGAAGATACCAGTTTCATCAACAATATTACCTTCGGTATGAAAACCATTCAGGCAGTCGCACAATACACTCGCCATCCGCTCTCATTTCACCTGATGGTCTCATCGCCGCAACGCTGGTTACCCTGGCTTGCAGCTATCCGCCCCGGCTGGATCTTCATTCATGCCGAAAGCGTGCAAAACCCCCCGGAGATTCTGGCGGATATTCGCGCTATCGGGGCGAAAGCAGGACTGGCGCTTAACCCGGCAACGCCGCTATTGCCTTATCGTTATCTGGCATTGCAACTGGATGCGCTGATGATCATGACCAGCGAACCCGACGGGCGCGGGCAGCAATTTATCGCCGCGATGTGTGAAAAAGTTAACCAGAGCAGAGAGCATTTCCCTGCTGCGGAATGCTGGGCGGACGGCGGTATTACACTTCGCGCCGCACGGCTGCTTGCAGCCGCAGGCGCACAGCATCTGGTGATTGGCCGGGCGTTGTTCACGACGGCGAACTATAATGTGACGTTGTCACAATTCACCGCGCTATAAAGGAGTCATATGCTGATGAGCCAACAGCGCCCCGACCGTATCAAACAGATGTTGCATTACCTTTGGCAACACAGGCACCTCTCAACACAGCAAGCTATTGAGCTTTTTGGCTATGCAGAGGCAACCGTGCGCCGGGATTTTCACTATATTGCCAGCCGTTATCCCGGTATGGTTCGCGGCCATGGTTGTATTGACTTCGACGACAGTACGGAAGATAAAGAATATGTTTTCGACGTTAAGCGAACGTTACAAAGCGAGGCGAAAC
The DNA here is from genome assembly GCF_017572025.1 of Salmonella sp. 32020114201800008SM. Classification (NCBI taxonomy): domain Bacteria; kingdom Pseudomonadati; phylum Pseudomonadota; class Gammaproteobacteria; order Enterobacterales; family Enterobacteriaceae; genus Salmonella; species Salmonella sp. 32020114201800008SM. The sequence continues at coordinate 570,793 of NZ_JAGEQM010000001.1, forward strand.
GCGAAATCGCCGCCCTCGCCCGCACGTTCATCAAGGATGGAGACTGCTTTTTTCTCGACTCCGGCTCCACCTGTCTGGAACTGGCAAAATGTCTGGTCGACGCCAAAGTAAAAGTCATTTGCAATGACATCAAAATCGCTAATGAACTGGGTGGCTTCCCACACGTAGAGAGCTACATTATCGGCGGACTGATCCGCCCCGGCTACTTTTCGGTGGGCGAGAGCCTGGCGCTGGAGATGATTAACGCCTTTGCCGTTGAACGCGCCTTTATCTCCTGCGATGCGCTGTCGATTGAAACGGGCATCACCAACGCTACCATGTTTGAAGTGGGCGTTAAAACGCGCATTATTCAGCGCTCACGCGAGGTCATATTGATGGCCGATCACTCAAAGTTTGATACTGTAGAACCCCATGCGGTGGCGACGCTGTCCTGTATTACTACCATTCTTAGCGACAGTGCGCTCCCGTCTGCTATCGCCCGACGTTATCAGCAAGCAGGATGCCGTCTCATCATGTCAGACCCCTCATCAGGAGCGCGTTAATGGACATCAGGCAAATGAACAAAACCCATCTGGAGCACTGGCGCGGATTGCGAAAACAGCTCTGGCCTGGTCACCCGGATGACGCCCATCTGGCGGACGGCGAAGAAATTCTGCAAGCCGATCATCTGGCATCATTTATTGCGATGGCAGACGGGGTGGCGATTGGCTTTGCGGATGCCTCAATCCGCCACGATTATGTCAATGGCTGTGACAGTTCGCCCGTGGTTTTCCTTGAAGGTATTTTTGTTCTCCCCTCATTCCGTCAACGCGGCGTAGCGAAACAATTGATTGCAGCGGTGCAACGATGGGGAACGAATAAAGGGTGTCGGGAAATGGCCTCCGATACCTCGCCGGAAAATACAATTTCCCAGAAAGTTCATCAGGCGTTAGGATTTGAGGAAACAGAGCGCGTCATTTTCTACCGAAAGCGTTGTTGAGGGAAATCATACAGGAAAAGGTCGGGGATAGTACCCGACCTTTATATTACTGGGGCAGCTCTTTTTCAGTTAACAAGCGTGTCGTTTTCACTTGTTCAATATTCCTGGCGCCACCCAACATCATGTTAATTGTCAGCTCTTTGTTTAGCTGTTCAATCACTGATGCCACACCCTGAGCGCCGCCAAGATTAAGACCGTATAATACAGGCCGGCCAACCGCCACAATATCCGCCCCGCTGGCTAACGCTTTGAATACGTGCGAGCCACGGCGTACTCCACTGTCAAAAATAACAGGCACTCGCTTGTTGACGACTTTTGCAATCGCAGGAAGCATATCGAATGAGGACGGCCCGCTGTCTAATTGACGGCCACCATGATTAGAAACCCATATTCCTGCGGCCCCAGCCTGGATAGCAATTTCAGCATCCTCCGGCGACTGAATGCCTTTTACGATAACCGGCAGACCGGAAATACGATGTACATAGGCAATATCCTCCGGCGTAAAGGCTTGTTTAGCCTGCGCGTAAATTTCACTTATCCCTGCCCCTTTTCCGGTTTTTGAACCATCGTCATTTTTTCTGGCGAACATTTCCAGGTTTGCAAAGCCCAACGGGAACTGGAAGTTATTTTTAATATCTTCTTCCCGATAACCGCCGACAGGCGAATCTACGGTCAGAATAATTGCTTTAGCGCCATGCTTTACCGCTTGTGCAAGAATAAATTCGTTAAATTGATTATTCTTACTCATATAAAGCTGGAAGAAGAACGGATTTTTCCCGGAAACGTTAGCCACCTCTTCGATGGTCTTGTTGCCATAAGTGCTCAACGAGAAAATCGAACCGACCTGCGCCATGCCTTTCGCCGTCGCCAACTCTCCGGAGGCGTGGGCCAGGCCCTGCGCCGCCATCGGTGCCTGGATTATAGGCGTTTTAAGCGGAATACCCAGTAGCTGCGTTGATAAATCGATCTCTTTTAACTCAATGCCCTGTAATACGCGCGGCATAATATATTTTTTGTCAAAGCTTTCGGTGTTGCTGCGAAGGTTATTCTCATCTTCGGCTCCACCGCGAATATAACCAAATGCCCCTTTCTCCATTCTGGCCTGAACGCGCGCTTCCAGGGAGGCTACGTTCGTCATTTTTATTGCTTTTTCGTCCGTGCTGGCTTTGTACTCTTCAGCATAAGCCAGGCCTGATGTTGCCAACATTACCAGCGAGGCCACTACCCGAATGAGGTGATGAGTTTTCATCATTATTCCCTTTATTGCTTAACCGCTTCTGCCTGGATTTTTATATCGACAACTTTCGTCATCCCCATATCGACCAGATAATCTACCCCCCATTGGGTGCGATCTATTTGCGTGACAAAATCACCACCGCAAACCTGCGCCTTGAATATCGGGCTCATATAACAGCCAAACTTGGTGGTGGTTAAGGTGACGGGCTTCGTTACTCCCTTCATTGTTAGCAAACCGTCAATAGAAACCGGTTTATTATCTTCAAAATGCCATTTTGTTGATTTAAATACCATTTCTGGATATTTTTCCGCATCCAGAATATCGCTACTGCGGATATGGTTATCAAACGCATCCACCCCGGTATTTAAGGCGCTTACGGGAATCGTTACGCGCATCTCTGCGACTTGCTTTTCCGGCTGATATTTCAGTTCGCCGCTAATAGCATAAAACCCGCCATGATTGGTTGAGGTCTGGAAATGATCGATATTAAATACCGCATTGGTATGCGTATTATCAAATTTATATACATCTGCATGAGCAGCACTTAATAAACCCAGAGACAGGACAGCACCAAGAAAATTCTTTTTCATTATATTCACTTTATATCTTAAATAAGGTGAAGTTATCTTAATGTTCCCTGTCCGCAGGATCGAGAGGGATAAACAGGAAGGACTGTTGCAAAAATAGAACGATGGAAAGGCCGTGTCACAAAAACAGCGGCTCACGAATGAGTTTATGTCAGGGCTATTTCCGCAACCTGTACCGCCTTTGTGGCGGTACAGAAGGCAAACTGTCTAACGCATGATACGATCGTCAACATAACGGCGCTTATCCGGCGCGGGCGGGAAATACTGATACAGCCAGGTTTCGCTGATAGCCTCCCCCTGGCAGCGCAGGAACATACGCATATCCACCGGTGCCGTAGAATCCGAGGTCGGATACCAGTCAAACTGGATACGATAACCGTTGAAAGGCTCAACGTAGAGGATCTCAATCTGCTTCGCCTCACCGCTGGAGAGCGTAATTACCGGCTCAATGCCTTTTGGCGCGGCCGCTTTCAGATCGCCGCCGACAAAATCAATAGCAAAACGGCGCGCCCATTTATCCGGGTAATGTTCGCCCGGCGCCCAACCCTCGGGAAAGCCACCCATCCCTGTACGGGTCGCCATGACCCGCGCAAGCGGCGATTGTACCGGCGGCTGCGCGCTCCAGTACAAACGATAATTAAACGCCAGCGTATCCCCGGCTTTGATCGCTTTTTCCGGCTGCCAGAAACAGACCACATTATCCAGAGTTTCGCCAGTGGTTGGGATCTCCATCAGGCTAACCGCGCCTTTCCCCCACTTATTGCGCGGCTCCACCCACAGGCTCGGACGTTTGTTGTACCAGCCCATGACATCCTGATAATGCGAGAAATCGCGATCGAGTTGCAGCAGGCCGAACCCTTTTGGGTTATCGTCCATATATGCATTGAACTGCAATTTCTGCGGATTATTCAGCGGGCGGCAAATCCACTCGCCGTTACCCCGCCACATCGCCAGCCGATCGGAGTCGTGAATTTGCGGGTGAATGGTGTCGCATACCCGACGTTCATTATTCCCACAGCTAAACATACTGGTCATCGGCGCAATGCCAAGTTGCTTTATATCTTTACGGGCGTAGAGATGGTTTTCTACATCCATGATCACCTGCGTTTTTTCGCAATGGATCACAAATTTATACGCGCCCGTCACGCTAGCGCTGTCCAACAGAGCGTAAACGGTAAACGTAGTATCGCCCGGCTTCGCGGTGTCAAACCAGAATGCGGTGAAGTCAGGGAACTCTTCCTGACCGTCAGTATAGGTATCTATCGCCAGCCCGCGAGCCGACAGGCCATACTGATAAGTATCATCTACCGCCCGGAAATAACTGGCGCCCAGGAAGGAGACGACATCGCGCCGCGCCAGTTCCGGCGCTTTAAAGACACGGAAACCGGCGAAACCGAGATCGCTCTGCCCTTCCAGTTGCGTCGTATCAACGCCGGCATCGTTGTATTTAAACAGTTCCGGGCGAAAATGAATCTCGCGAGCAAGATGCGTCGTCGTATCAACGGAAAACATGCGTACGCGACGACGGAAGCCCATCCCTACGTGGAAAAACTGAATATCGAGCTGCCGGTTGGCAACACCGTTCCAGAGTGAATGCGCCGCGTCATACTGAATGCTGTTATAGGCCTGCGGCGTCAGATTGGCGAGCGTATCCGGCAAGGGTCCCGGCGCGCCACCCCAGGGCTTTTTCGCTAACGCCTGGGCCATTGATTGCAGACCAGCAAAATCAAAACGGACAATTTTACCATCCGCAATATCGGATTCCGCGGCAAACGCCGCCTGAGAAAAGAGTGAAGCAATACCGCTGGAACCGCACACGGCGGCCATTGCCATTGAACCTTTAATAAATCGTCTACGATTCATACCTGAAAATGAGTCCTTCTGGTCTTGTGAATGGTCCCGCGCTGGTTTTTTCAGCAGCAAGAATGTGCCCGTTTCTGACCGCTCACTCTAGACAAAATTCATTAATAATCCAATTGTTGGTCGCCTGGAAACTGTGCAAAAGCGTAAATATTTTATGTCGATAAGAACCGACCGAATCGGATGTAAACCTCACGCAGCATTCTTCAGGTTATGAAAAGTTTATTCCAGACTAACGTGATGTTTCATGACTCGTTTAAACAGCGCCAGACGCGCACGCATAAAGCGGTTTTCCACTTTAAAACCGGCAAGTTTGTTCAGCCCAATCCGCAACAGACGATCTCGCCCCCGAATGCTGGCGGGCCAGCGAACCGGGCCGTGCAGCACGTCGCGCGTGCGGCTGGCATGACGAGCGAAATTCACCCAGTAATCCGCCACCTGCGAGGCAAAGGCCAGGTCATTCTCATTCACATAATGGCATGTGGGCTCAGCCCGCGTTAACGTATCGAATACATACGGTATTTCATTGCCATGACAGGCGCCATTCGCGTAGGTGTTATGCTCCGCCTCGGCGACATAATCAAACCAGTAACGCCAGCACGGTTCGCCGATCCGCTGCTGCGCTTGCATGACGACATAACCCAACGTGGTAAATACCATATCCCGACAGACCTGCCGCCCTAGCGCTTCGTCGCCTTTCACTCCAGGATAAAGCAGCCGGATTAACCCCAGACCAACACGCCGCTCACGGCGCATTTTTTGAATTTGACCGGCAATATCGACGCCAAAAACGGCCAATACGCTGGCTTCATCGCTATTCGAGCCGATCATCACCGGTATTGGATGCTGTTTCGCCGCAAAGAAGGTTTCCAGCATCGGATGCGGCAGCACGACGTCGCCGGAAATCGGCGTCGGCGCAATTTTAAAAGGCGCGTCCAGCGGCCAAAACGTCTCTGCCGGTAAAGCGCGTAGCTGTTCGGCAGTGGCATGGGCTAAACCAAGATGTTCCGCCAGCGCAACGCCTTTTTTTAGCGCCACCTCGCGGGGCGTATCTGGCAGCGTATAACCACTCTGAATAATCGCTTTATGAAAAAGCCCCTTCGCCAACGGCGAAGCCATCAACGACAGCACGCTGCGGGCGCCGGCGGATTCGCCAAATAACGTCACATTCTGCGTATCGCCGCCAAATGCGGCAATATTGTCCTGCACCCAACGCAGCGCAGCGATTTGATCGAGTAAAGCGAAATTATGAATACACTCCGCCCCTTCGCCTTCCAGCGCCGGATGCGCGAAAAAGCCCAGATGGCCAAGCCGATAATTGACCGTCACCACGATCGCGCCGCGCTTCGCCAGCGCTTGACCGTCATAGGGCGGCAAACTTCCCGCGCCAATAGTGTAACCGCCGCCGTGTAGCCAGACCATGACCGGCAACGGTTCATGACGTACGGCGGGAGCCCAGACGTTCAGGTAGAGACAGTCTTCGGAAAAATTTCCCGGATCGCCGCCGCCGAGTTCACGACACCAGGTAATATCCTGCCAACTGGCGCAGGAGAAACAATCCGCCTGGCGCACATCCTGCCAGGGCGTAACAGGCTGCGGCGCACGCCAGCGTAGCTCCCCTGTTGGCGGCGCGGCATAAGGTATACCGCGCCAGATATGGATTTCTTCCTGTACGACGCCCACGATTTTACCGTGACGCGTCGCCACCAGCGGGATGGAGGGATTCAACATAACGCCTTCCTTTTACAGTATCCTCACAGCCTGTGAAGCTTACCGCTTTTAAAGCAGACCGCAACGGCGTTTACTGCGTTCTTCCGCTTCCTGATATAACGAAAATTCATCCCGTACAGCACATCCCAGCGCCTGTTCAAAGGCGTCGCGGCTGGCATTGCCGTGGCTTCTGGCCAGCGTTTCATTTCCCAAATTCGACTGAAAAATGCCGGCTGCGCTGACCGGAAGAAAATCTTCATAGGTAATCGGCTGCGCGATCACCCAACCGCGCTCAATAAGCGGCTGCGGATCGTCGCCAGGATGGATCGCCTGACGATGCGCCTCGCCGGAAGGCGTTAAGCGATAACGGAACCAGGCAAGCCCCTGCTGGCGAAGCAGAAATTCGCTATCCGGAAAGGCGTTAAAGACCTCCCGCAAATGGAGTTGATGCGTGAAGTTGTCCTTACCCGTTCCCGCCTTGTGCAACAGTTCGTCATATAATCGACGACCTTTTGGCGTCAGCGCGACGCCACGTTGCTCAATTTCGCCGAAGCGCGCCGTGTGCGTACCCTGCTTTTCATCAACGAAGAGCACCTGCTCTTCCAGAGCTTTGAAACTGGTTTGCCGCAACAGAATAGGCACTTCGCGGCGAGGCGGACCTTCGATAAGAATTTTAGGCGTAATGCCGCACTCCGGCATCATGGCCTGTACCCGGTCGATATCCAGAGTACGCGGCGTCAGATGGTTAATGTGGCATCCCGGAAAACAGACCACGTCGGCAATTAAACGATGCTCACGATGCAGGCTGCGGTACGTTTCTTCATCAACGGTAGCCTGACGATGCCAGCGAAAAGTCTCCAGCGTTTCACGGACGAACTCTTCGGCCTGAGCAGCACTAAAACCGCCCTGCTCGTCGTACTCATCCAGCAATTGTCGGCAGCGCGATGTAAAAATATCCCGCTGCGATAAGATTTCCGCCGCCCGCTGGCGTAATGCCGCGTTTTCAATAAGCTCCAGGCGTAATAGCGAAGTGAACATGCGAAAGGGATTACGCGAGAGCGAAGCCTCGTCAATGGGACGAAATGCCGTGGAGTGCACAGGCACGCCCGCCTGAGAGAGATCGTAATAACTTACTGGGTACATCCCCATGATGGCGAATATCCGACGCAAGGTAGAAAGTTCTTCTGCGGTGCCAACACGAATGGCGCCATGTCGTTCCACGTTCAATCGCGCCAGTTCATCGGCATTAGCCAACTGCTCATGCAGTTTGGGATTATTTTCCAGCACCGCCAGATTCACGTCAGCCACAAGCTCCAGTAACGTACCGTACTGCGGAACTTCCTGCTGGTACATTGCCGACATTGCCTGCGAAAAGTGTTCCCGAATCTCATCTGCCGTGATGGTGTTCGCCATAATGTCATGCCTCCAGTGAATGTTACCTGGAGTGTAGAAAACCTCATCCATTCCGGGGAGAAGAATTTATAAAGTGTGATCCGACCTGAATTCATTATGCAGAACGGATTGACATGAGCTGGCATATCCCCGACCAGATCGCGGCTTAACACGCTTAACGGCAGTTGAATCATCAGTAAAATAAAACAGTTGTAACTTGAAATGGTAAAATGTTAATAATATTTTGCTATCAGGTTATCAAAAACAAACAACTTTACTTGTCACCCGCACGGCTCTGTTTTTAACATCGCTTATGGAAAAAAATGGTCTGTTTAGTCAGCGCATTCGGTTGCGCCACCTTCATACATTTGTCGCCGTTGCGCAACAGGGAACTCTGGGGCGCGCGGCTGAAACTCTTAACCTGAGCCAGCCAGCGCTTTCTAAAACGCTGAACGAACTGGAACAACTCACCGGAACCCGTCTGTTTGAACGCGGGCGACTGGGCGCGCAATTAACGGTTCCTGGCGAACAATTTTTGACTCACGCGGTAAAAGTATTAGATGCATTGAATACCGCCGGGCAGGCGCTGAATCGCAAAGAGGACGCCAGCGCCGATGTGGTGCGTGTTGGCGCGCTCCCCACCGCTGCGCTGGGTATACTCCCGGCGGCTATTGGGCGGTTCCATCAACAGCAAAAATCGACCTCGTTACAGGTCGCGACCATGAACAATACGATGTTGCTTGCGGGTCTGAAATCAGGCGAGATCGATCTGGGTATTGGCCGCATGTCAGACCCGGAATTAATGGGCGGTTTAAATTACGAACTGCTGTTTTTAGAATCGCTTAAATTAGTGGTACGCCCCGGTCATCCCCTGTTACAGGAGACGATCACGCTCAGCCGGGTTATGGAATGGCCGGTAGTCGTCTCGCCAAAAGGCACGGTACCGCGCCAGAATGCGGAAGCCCTGTTGCAAAGCCAGGGGTGTAAAATGCCTGCCGGATGTATCGAAACGCTATCCGCATCGTTATCACGACAACTGACCGTAGATTACGATTACGTCTGGTTCGTCCCCTCTGGCGCGGTTAAAGAAGATCTTCGCCAGGCGACGCTGGTCTCATTACCCGTGCCGACCCAGAGCGCAGGCGAACCGATAGGTATTCTTACGCGAGTTGATATCCCGCTCTCAACTGGGGCGCAAATGCTGATTGCGGCGATCCGTAAATCGATGCCGCTGTGATAGCGGCTGTCGGAGAATAAACGCGCCCGCGGCTAAAATAGCCCGCTGGCGCGACGCTTACTAAAGGAAGGATGATCGCATCGTCGCGCCAGTATCCTGTAAACGAAACGCATCAACGGCTTGCGTCAAGCGGGCAGCCTGTTCTTCAAGCGAAGCTGCCGCCGCGGACGCCTCTTCGACCAGCGACGCGTTTTGTTGCGTAACCTTGTCCATCTCAGAAATCGCCTGACTGACCTGAACAATACCGCGACTTTGCTCATCAGAGGCTGCCGCGATATCGAGCATAATATCGGTGACGCGTTTGACGGCATCCACAATCTCATTCATGGTGCTCCCCGCAGCGATAACCTCTTCAGATCCTTGTTCAATCAGGCTGACCGATGCGCCGATCAAGCCTTCAATCTCTTTTGCCGCCTGCGCGCTGCGACTGGCGAGGGTACGAACCTCACTGGCGACCACCGCAAAACCGCGTCCTTGTTCCCCGGCGCGTGCCGCCTCGACCGCCGCGTTCAGCGCCAGAATGTTGGTCTGGAAAGCGATACTGTTAATGACGGCGGTAATTTCCGAGATTTTTTTCGAGCTGGTGGAAATATTCCCCATCGTTTGTACGACCCCGGAAACCATCTGGCCTCCGCGACTGGCTTTACCGGAAGCATCTTCCGCTAGTTTGCTGGCGTGATGCGCATTATCCGCATTCTGCTTAACGGTTGCCGTCAACTGTTCCATACTGGCCGCGGTCTGTTCAATGGCGGCAGCCTGCTGTTCAGTACGAGAAGATAAATCCGTATTACCGGCGGTAATTTCGCTGGTGCCTCGATAAATTTCCTCCGCCCCCTGACGCACCGCCCCTACCGTTTGTTGCAACGCATGCTGCATCTGCTGAAGATGATGACTCAGGCGACCTATTTCACTGCGTCCTGTGGGTTCGTCAGCCATGGTCAGATCGCCCGCCGCAATGCGTTCGATACGTGACGCAGACTGCTGCAAGGGTTGTATCACCGTGCGACGCAGCACCATGAAGGTCATTAACGTCAATACCAGCGCCAACGTAAATGCGCCAATCATAAACATCATACCGAGCCGGGTACGTTGGTAAGCCTGCTCGCTAAGTAGTCTTGCCCGCTCGGTGCGCAGTTCAATCGCTTTCAACAGGACATGGTTATATGCTGCATCCAGTTGTTTTGCCTGCTCGTTTTCATGATTAATGATCGCTTCGAACATGCCATTTTTGGCAAATTTCAGCATCGGTTGCAGGCCGTTGATATAGGCGGTGTAGCGGGCGTTTAACTCGTTATCTAACGCGTCATCGGCGGGTGTTTTCACCGCTCTGGACATATAAGCGTTAAAGCCGTCCTGAGACTGCTTGATCCGCGTTTCCGCAGCGGCAATATTGGCTTTCATTTCATCCATTTCAGCAATCCGGCTCGCCGCGCCAGCGTGGATCATATTGATACGTGCGGTACGTAAGTGGTTAGCGCTGTTGGATAATCCCATCCGTACCTGAATCTCGTCCGTGACATCACGCTGATCGCGATCGGCCTGTAACAGAAAATAGCCTGCCAGCCCGGCGCTCAAAGCAAAAAGAAGAAGGATGCCACCGAGAATGGAGGAAAACAGCGGAACCAGCCGAATATGATGCAGGAAGCCCAGTTTATGCGAGGCTTGCATCGAGAATGTGTTGCCCATGACCGTCGACTCTCTTGTAGGTTTTATGCGTAAAACACGCCCGTTAGATAGTCATCGGCACTTCGTGACGTTTGCTTATCGCGAAAAGCATCGCCTTCGTCACATTTTCACAACATTCATTCCAGAAAATTCAGAAAAGCGCCAGCGGAAAATCCGCTGGCGGATGAATCAGTTATCGCTAAAGTGGATAACAGTACGGATGGATTTACCCTGATGCATCAGTTCAAAGGCATCGTTAATCTGCTCCAGCGGCAGGCGGTGAGTAATAAAAGGATCTAAACGGATTTTACCGTTCATCGCATCTTCGACCATCCCTGGCAGCTGCGTGCGCCCTTTCACGCCGCCAAAGGCGGAGCCACGCCAGACGCGACCGGTCACTAGCTGGAAGGGACGGGTTTTGATTTCCTGCCCTGCCCCCGCTACGCCAATAATAATGCTTTCGCCCCAGCCTTTATGACAACATTCCAGCGCTGCTCGCATCACGTTAACGTTGCCGATACATTCAAAACTGAAATCTACGCCGCCATCAGTAAGCTCAACAATAACGTCCTGGATCGGTTTGTCGTAATCATTCGGATTAATAAAGTCCGTAGCCCCCATTTCGCCCGCCAGCGTAAATTTTTCCGGATTCGTGTCGACAGCTAAAATACGCCCGGCTTTAGCCTGAACCGCGCCCTGAATAACCGCCAGCCCAATACCGCCTAAACCAAAAACGGCAACGGTGTCGCCCGCTTTCACTTTAGCGGTGTTATGGACGGCGCCAATACCAGTCGTCACGCCACAGCCCAACAGACACACTTTATCCAGCGGCGCCTGCGGGTTCACTTTCGCCAGAGAAATTTCCGCGCAAACGGTATATTCGCTGAACGTGCTGGTTCCCATATAGTGATAAACGGGTTCGCCGTTATAAGAAAAGCGGGTAGTGCCATCCGGCATCAGCCCTTTTCCCTGAGTGGCGCGTACGGCCTGACAAAGGTTAGTTTTACCGGACTTACAGAACTTACACTCGCCGCATTCCGCCGTATACAGTGGAATAACATGATCGCCGGGTTTCAGGCTGGTGACCCCCTCGCCGACCTCGACTACCACGCCGCCGCCTTCGTGACCCAGGACTGCCGGGAATACGCCTTCCGGATCATCGCCGGAAAGGGTAAAAGCATCGGTATGGCAAACGCCGGTATGAGTGATTTTGACCAGAACTTCGCCTTTTTTCGGCGGCGCAACGTCAATCTCGACAATTTTTAACGGCTGACCGGGACCAAAAGCAACTGCTGCACGTGATTTCATATATCTCTTCCTGTTACGGTGAGGGAAATTGTTATTTTAGATAAGCGCGAAGAAGATGGCCGATTTCCGCCATCCGAACCGCGCGCTGATCTGGCGTGGTCTCCCCGCTGACCAGCTCATCTTTCAGATGGATTTCAACCATTTCACTCATCAGGCCATTAGACGCGCCGCGCACGGCGGCAATCTGTTGCAGAATCGCCAGACAAGGTTCGCCAGACTCAAGCGCCCGCTCCAGCGCTTCGACCTGCCCGCGTATGCGACGAACACGGGTAAGGATACGTTTTTTATCTTCAGGTGAATGCGGCATTCGACCTCCATATACTATAGGGGGGTATACTATCAGAATTTTATGTTTATGTAATTGTAAAATTACACACAATATAAAAATCAATAGCTTATAGATTTCCGGCATAGACCATCAAGAATCAGTTCACATTCAGCATATTCAGCTCATGGGAACTTTTTCAGGCCACAGACAATAAACACCAAAGCTTTCTTTCTAAGCTGCAATGTTCTGCCCGACTGGGGCACAGAGGTAATGCCGGTAAATCCAGTCCCATTACCCAGAAGTAAATATTTGCTTAATAGTTTTTATTTACTCACCAGGTGGTAATGAATAAAGGTTATGATATGCAGATGTCAGTCTTGTAAGAACGTAACATCACAACTGCGATACACCGCCGACGGGTAGCGAAAATATCTCAACCCTGTGTCTTTCCAGGCTTAGTCAATGTGGACAAAAAATCAAATGAGCGTTATTTGAAAGATTTTTAATACCCAAAAGCGTCATCATTATTGTTAATTTGAAATCAATCTCAGGTAATAATCCATACCTATTTCGATTTGTAAACATGGTGCTCCTTTTGTTGTTCAACATGAAAATCGGTACGGTTCCGGTGCAAGTCAGTCATCATCACTTTCAAAATCAATCCGCCATATTAGCAACTCTCATGAGGAAATAAAATTTATAAGTTGCTATAGTGCAAATGGAGCCTGTTTTTCCAATGCACAGATGCTAGCCAATGCCTCAGGGAGGCCTGTTATAGGTTACTATGGGAAAATAAATAAGTTAACAGCCAGTCTGGATAATAGCGGTCGTATATTCCGCCCACAGCATAAGCTTGCGGCCAATATTTGTTATGTAGGTAATCGGCTTCTGAGCGCTCCAGTTCAACTTGGGTTTGGCCTGAAACATCTGCTAACCTGTCACTCAAATGGTAATGTCAGATAAAGTGTCATGCCATGTCCTTCCCGGCATTGCTATTCCACAGCCTACAGATATGGGCGCTCAGTTCTTTCCTCAATCGTTGCTATGGGAAGTTCTGCCGTCATTTCACGCTCTTGCCAACCAGCATTTTATTAAAGCCTGACTTTTACCAGAGTAATTTCATAAGAGTGCCCATCTTCTGGTCTAAAAATAATAAATCTATTGTTATTTTTAGTAAAGGATTTCGACAAAATAAAACTATCATGATATCTGGCCAGGACGTAGTACCAGCCTCCATCATACAATATCATTTCGTATTCTTTCTTTAATTGTGGTTTATAGATCCCAACAAAAAAAGAAAATATAAAAAAATATATAATAAAACCAAGCATAACTATAGTGAAACAATGCCTTCGCACCCAACTGAGTTGCGTAAAACAAATCACTGGCATCAATTTACTATAAAAACGCATCCCCACCGATAAGCATAAAGCCACCAGTAAAATGATAAAAAAAAGCTCCCACAAAAACGATTCTGTTAAGAGAGAAAACTCGATAACAATTGGAATAAAGAACAAAACCGCTCCCAAAAAAAGACGTAAAAAGCTAAGGTCGTGGATACGTGCTTTTTGCTTTACTAGAAAAAATAATAGAATACCCACTCCCCACGCTATTATGAATATAGCCATCAGGCTAATCGCATGGAATAGACTTCGGGCAATGTTGTCAGGGCCGACGCCTACATACCACCACGGGAAACCATAGTACGCGGAGACGCCCCAGCCATAAAAATAGGCGCTTCCCCATCCCAAACCACCTAAATAGGCCAAAAGCATCGAAGAGTTTTTAATAATTGAATCATCATTCATTATAGTTAACTCACTTAAGAAATATTTAATATGAAAATAGAAATCAAAATGTCACATAAAACACTAGCACTTTAGCAATAATAGTCGGATGATAAGTTTGTCTGTTTTTCCTGAGTATCAAGCCAGCTCATACTCACGCCAGCACACTAAAATCAGGAGTGGCTTCTTTTTTAGATCTTTGCCTTAGCCAAGCGCACACTCAATAATGATAGCAGTCAGATAATATGTACCAGGCATTAACCTCACGTTGTTGATGATATATTTACTTCGTTGAAAAACAATAAACATTGTATGTATTTTATTGGCGACGAAAAACTGTTAAAGAAGCGTAATTCCATATACACCATTTACCTGATTACTTTTCTTGCTAATATTTGCTAATTAATTATTTGCTAAAGCGTGTTTAATAAAGTAAGGAGGACACTATGCCATTGAGTGTTGGACAGGGTTATTTCACATCATCTATCAGTTCTGAAAAATTTAATGCGATAAAAGAAAGCGCACGCCTTCCGGAATTAAGTTTATGGGAGAAAATCAAAGCATATTTCTTTACCACCCACCATGCAGAGGCGCTCGAATGTATCTTTAATCTTTACCACCATCAGGAACTGAATCTAACACCGGTACAGGTTCGCGGAGCCTACATCAAACTTCGAGCCTTAGCGTCTCAGGGATGTAAAGAACAGTTTATTATAGAATCACAGGAACACGCCGATAAGTTGATTATTAAAGATGATAATGGTGAAAATATTTTATCTATTGAGGTTGAATGTCATCCGGAAGCTTTTGGTCTTGCCAAAGAAATCAATAAATCACATCCCAAGCCCAAAAATATTTCTTTGGGTGATATTACCAGACTGGTATTTTTTGGCGACAGCTTGTCTGACTCCTTAGGGCGTATGTTTGAAAAAACACATCATATCTTACCCTCCTATGGTCAATACTTTGGCGGAAGGTTTACTAATGGATTTACCTGGACTGAGTTTTTATCATCTCCACACTTCTTAGGTAAAGAGATGCTTAATTTTGCTGAAGGGGGAAGTACATCGGCAAGCTATTCCTGCTTTAATTGCATCGGTGACTTTGTATCAAATACGGACAGACAAGTCGCATCTTACACCCCTTCTCACCAGGACCTGGCGATATTTTTATTGGGGGCTAATGACTATATGACACTACACAAAGATAATGTAATAATGGTCGTTGAGCAACAAATTGATGATATTGAAAAAATAATTTCCGGTGGAGTTAATAATGTTCTGGTCATGGGGATTCCCGATTTGTCTTTAACACCTTATGGCAAACATTCTGATGAAAAAAGAAAGCTTAAGGATGAAAGCATCGCTCACAATGCCCTGTTAAAAACTAATGTTGAAGAATTAAAAGAAAAATACCCCCAGCATAAAATATGCTATTACGAGACTGCCGATGCATTTAAGGTGATAATGGAGGCGGCCAGTAATATTGGTTATGATACGGAAAACCCTTATACTCACCACGGCTATGTACATGTTCCCGGGGCTAAAGACCCTCAGCTAGATATATGTCCGCAATACGTCTTCAACGACCTTGTCCATCCAACCCAGGAAGTCCATCATTGTTTTGCCATAATGTTAGAAAGTTTTATAGCTCATCATTATTCCACTGAATAAAGTTCCATCGGCTGCGGTACGCCTTGAGCAAAACACAACTCAATATCATAGTGCCGGTGGCATGAAAATATGATGCTATCTTTGCTGCCGATTGGTCAATAAGTGATACATAGTCTATGTTCAGTAAGACAAAAATGGATAGAGTCGATAAATCGCCACCGTAACTAAAATACTCACTATCACACTGACAATAAAGTATGTTTTGAATGGCTGCTTTTGCGTTTTATGACGGAAGAGTTGTTGACCAACAATCGCCCCAGGCCACCCACCGACAACCCCAAACACCAACAAAGTGGATTCCGGCACTCTGCGCCAGGTTTTACGTGCCGCCGTTTTGTCTATACCGTAGATCGCCAGCGTTAGCACATTGGCGAGCAGGAACCACATCGCGACGGGATGCGATGTAAAAATGCTTCCGACCGCAGCGAAGATCAGGAGTAAATAACAAAAGCGGTTAAGATACATATCATTATGTCATAGCAATAATTAGGGGCATCGGAGCCCATTATACGCGATACATGCGCCTATGTGATGTAGAATTTTTTTCACTCAGCCAACGAGTCATTAAGGATTCATTTTTAATTACCATGGTAATCATAAGGTAATTAACGGCTGTGAACACGATTAAAATGGGTAAAGCCACCGAAAATGTTATCACCTTAATCGTTGCCAGGATAACTTAATGAAGAACCCTCTTTATTGCTGTTTGTTATCCGGTTGGCAGTCTCAGTTTTGGATTTATTAATCGTATTTATATTTATTACATAAGATGTACGATGTTAATTTGAGAATTTTATCTCAACAACCGTATATATTCAGATATTTCTGAATTAAGATTATCATCGATTAAAACAAGTTAACGTTTTGATAAACATAACAACATCGTCAAAAATCCTGATTTGTTGTCGTTTGTTCATGAGACAAATAATTTATATGCTTGCAAATATAGATAGCACGCAAATCAACTTAGCTCAAAAAATGTATTTGACAAGAAAAGATAAGTCTTTATATTGGCCCTGGATAGAGTGGTAAGATGATAATTAGAGACATGAAAGGCACCGTCACTGAAGCATTTATCTGCTTATCATGTAAATATGTATGCGTAAATGGAGCATAAACTATGTCCAGTATACTAATGTCTATGGTATCTTTACATTTTCACCTTTCATGGTGTCGCTGCACTCATATCCAGTTGATATCTCATGGTATATTCAATCCATTCCCTTTGATGATTCCTGTCAAACCTCCTGATTAAATTAGTTAACAGCGATGGAATACATAACGTTAAGTACTTTACGCCTGCAAATGTCAGGCTCACGCCCTAATGCTTAATTTATAATACGCATTACCTTACTACAGGAAATAGATAGCATGTTATCCAAAAAATTTGGCTTATCGATGATAGTGTTGGGAATAATGTCGTCTTCAGCGTTTGCTGATAGCATCGTTGAAGGGAGAACACTCAATGTCGCAGTATCACCAGCCTCTCCCCCTATGTTATTTAAAAGTGCTGATGGCAAATTGCAGGGGATAGATCTGGAGCTTTTTTCGTCTTACTGTCAGTCACGGCATTGTAAGCTAAACATCACCGAATATGCCTGGGATGGAATGCTTGGCGCAGTGGCGAGTGGTCAGGCAGATGTAGCATTTTCGGGAATTTCAATCACAGATAAACGTAAGAAAGTTATTGATTTCTCTGAACCTTATTACATCAACTCTTTTTATCTGGTCAGTATGGCCAATCATAAAATAACGCTCAATAACCTCAATGAATTAAATAAATATTCTATTGGATACCCTCGAGGAATGGCTTACTCCGACCTTATCAAAAACGATCTGGAGCCCAAAGGATACTACTCGTTAAGTAAAGTAAAATTGTATCCAACCTATAATGAGACGATGGCTGATCTAAAAAATGGCAATCTTGATCTGGCTTTTATAGAAGAGCCGGTTTATTTTACCTTCAAAAATAAGAAAAAGATGCCGATAGAAAGCCGTTATGTTTTCAAGAATGTTGATCAGCTTGGCATTGCCTTTAAGAAAGGCTCTCCCGTGCGCGATGATTTCAACTTATGGCTTAAAGAGCAAGGGCCACAAAAAATATCTGGCATTGTCGATAGCTGGATGAAATAGTAAGCTATGTCATCAGGTAATATGCTGGCTATCTTTTATTTCCTATTGGAAGGGATTGGTAATACGCTGCTTGTAACATTTACCTGTTTTCTCTCAGCGTTTTTGTTCGGGCTTACAGTCGCCGTATTACGGCGACTATCCCCCCTTCCACTACAGAAGATACTCGACGTACTGGTCTTTATTCTTCGGGGAATTCCAATACTTATTGCTGTTTTTCTTGTTTATTTTGGATTGCCATCGATTGGCATATATGTTTCACCTCTGGTGGCCATGAACCTCAGCGTCGGCTTAATCAGTGGGAGCTATCTTGCCGAGGTGTTCAGAGGGGCGCTTAAATTAGTTGAGCCATACGAAATTACGGTAGCGAAAGTAGCAGGAATGCGTCAATTACAGGTTATAATAAATATTGAACTGCCACAGATGTTGCGATTTTCTGTGCCCGGTATTATCAATGAGTTTTCTTCTGTATTAAAAGCGACGCCCTTTGCTTATACTGTAGGTATCGCTGAAATAACGAAGCAGGCAATGTCACTGACAGCCATCACGCTGAACGGGTTACAGATCTATACTCTTGCCGGGGTATTATATTTCATTATTTATAAAGTTTTTACTCTTCTGGCCGGAGTGTTTGAGAAAAAATATCGCATCAGTTGAACCATAAAAATAGAGGTGATACTCATGGCTTTACTGAAACTAAAAGAGATAAGTAAGGAATATTCAGGAAAAAAGGTTCTTGATACGGTTAGTCTGAAAATTCAATCGGGAGACATGAAAGTAGTCATGGGGCCATCAGGTTGTGGAAAAACGACGCTTTTACGCTGTCTGCTTCGATTAGAAGAACCTGATTATGGCAATATTTATTTTCACGGGAAAAATATTTACGACAAAGAATTTACTATTCTTGAGTTCAGAAAAAAAGTTGGTTGTGTCTTCCAGAATTACGCTTTGTATCGCCATCTTAACGTCATGGATAATATTACCCTTGCCCTATGTAAAGTGTTTGGCATGCCGGGACAACTAGCCCGGGAGAAAGCCTTACATGAGCTACAAAAACTTGATATGGCCTCGCATAGCGCGAAATACCCTTCGCAATTATCGGGCGGGCAGCAACAGCGCGTCGCCCTGGCCCGTACAATGGTCACCGACCCAGAACTCATTATTTTTGATGAGCCGACGTCTGCGCTTGATCCGCTCATGACTCGTGAAGTCGGAATGTTGATCAAGCAACTTCACGACAATGGCGTCACTATATTATGCGTCACTCATGATATTCGCCTCGCCAGATTACTAAGCGATAACGTAACGTTTCTTAATCATGGCAAGATTCGTGCAGAAGGCGCTTTTACCGATCTTGCCTTACGAGAAACGGATCCAGATATCCACTGTTTTTTTAGCGAGGCACAACGATGATCGCTGGCTGGTCTCTCTTCTTTAATGACCTGACTGAACAACTGCCACTTGTTGTGGACGGTATTAAAGAAACCTGTAAACTTGCGCTGATTGTTTCCATCACCGGTTTTTTGTGGGGAATTATTATTTTCTTTCTGAGCCTGAGCCATCGCCCCGTGGTAAAAGCCATAACTCGACTGTACATGGATTTCTTTATCGGTACGCCACTCATTCTTATTCTATTTGTTATCTATTATGGTTTACCTCAATCTGGCATTCACCTGTCCTCTTTTACCGTGGCGGTTACAGGTTTTACCTTGAATGTCGGCGCATATAATGCCGCGTACATGACAACGGCCTATAACGCATTGAATAAGTATGAAACGGAGGCAGCAGTCGTTCAGGGGTTGAACAAACGGCAGGTCTTTTTGTGGATTATACTGCCTCAGGTATTGCTGTCTTCCATTCCAGCCTTAACGAATCAGGTGATTAATAACCTTAAAGACAGCACCATCGTTTTTCTTATCCAATATACTGAGTTTTTCGCGCGAATTCAGGAGGTTGCTGCAACCAGCTTTAAATTCTTCCATGCTTACCTTTTTGCCGCCATAGTGTATCTTATTGGCGTTACCTTTATCGTCGGTTTGACCCGGTTTTTAGAGCATAGACTGCTTCGCCATTACGGTCAGGGTTACTGAGTTGTACTGCACTATTCTGATTAATTCACCACTGACATTATCAAAGTTATTTTTATTTAGCGTTGATTAAGATTTTAACCTTCATTATTGCGTTAGATGTCCATTCTGGTCTAAGTCTTACTCCATTGAGGATATTATGGCGCTACCACAACTATCAATATGGCAGCCCGGCGATGGGTTAAGAAAAATAAAGTATAAATATCATGTTTGTCTCATTGTCATATTCTCCGTCCTTATACGGTTGCTGTTTTTAACTGACCGCTACCTTTGGTGTGACGAAGCGTCCAGCGTGCTGATTAGTCGACATAGCGTAGATAATCTGCTCTTCCATGCCGCTTTTGACGTGCATCCTCCGCTTTATTATCTGTTACTGCATGACTGGATGATATTATGGGGTGATAGCATTGCAGCGGTACGCTCTCTCAGTCTACTCTTTGGGATCCTGACAGTTGTGCTGGTTATCGCGCTTACGCGATGGCTGGCAAATGAACGTACAGCCTTATTGGCGGGATGGTTCGCCGCCCTGATGCCGATGGCAGTCCATTACAGTCAAGAAACGCGCATGTACGCGTTAATGGGAATGCTAACGCTCGCTGCCGCGTTAGCATTGATGATGTGGATAAAAACACCCACCCATAATCGCTATCTTGTCGCGTATGCTTTACTTATGACGTTCAGCTTTTACACCCATTATTTCACCCTATTTACACTTATTGCCCACTGGATCGCAGTAACAATATTATCCTGCCAAAGCCATAAAACGGCCTGCTACCTTAAACTTCCTGGCTGGTGGTTTGCTAACCTGGCGATTGCTGTCGCTTATCTCCCCTGGTTGCCCGTATTGTTTAATTTACTGACTCATCTGGCGCAGTTGAGAGCCGGTAATGATATCGGTTGGATTCCCCCCGTAACATGGCGTGACCTGCCTGCGATGTACTGGCATTTTTTTACCGGAAACAACGGACAGGGTTTTCCGTCGTTCATTCTGTGGCTGGCTGTAGGAGGTTTTATCGGTACTGTGGGGCGAATATCTTTATGCAACGGAGAATATGAAAGATATCAGCTGATATTATTTTGTAATCTGGTCATCCCTGTAATGCTGGTCTTCATCATTTCCTGGTGGATGCCGTTATTTATCGATCGTTATTTCTTCTTCTCATCGCTGAGCATTCCTCCCCTGCTCGCGGTATTACTTACCCGCGCAAAAAAAGCGGTTTGTGGCTTCTGGTTTATCTTATTCACCTTATTATTCGGCTATGGTTCATATCATAATAACCCTGAGCACATAGACGAGTTTAAACCACTGGTAAACTATATTAATACCCGTCACCAGCCTAATGATGCCGTGGTAGTCAGTAAAATGTTCGATTATTTAAGTTATGTGTATTATAATAAGCGAGATTATCGTACGTTTCTTTATACACCGCCTAACGCTCATGGAACATCAGGCAGACCGAATGCCTATGGCTTTGGTTCACTGTTTTATGCGCAAGCCGATCAGACATATATTGATACTCTGACAACGCTTTCAAAAAGTTACCATCGTGTCTGGTTGGTAAGCGGCGGTAACTTTAGTCAGGATTATCCCTTGCCGTCAGAATGGCAAAATATCGCAAACTTCAGAAGTGGTAGATTTCAGGTACAGTTATTTGTAATACCGACTCAACAGGCGCGTCAAATGCAATGATTACCGTTTTTTATCCAGTGCAGTGATAAACAGTACTGCCACTGCCAGACCGCCTAAAAGTAAGGTCCAGCCAAACGCTTCAAAAACCTCAATCATATCGCCTCCAGGTAGGTGATATTAAATAAAGATGGCTATCTCAGCGTAACATTTAAAATATCAATTAATGTGCAATAATCGCTTTATGTGTTTGAATAAATATTGTTCTTCCTGCATTTAATTGCATTGTTATTATCAAAGGGCTTAATACGCGTACATCAACGATTATTAATTATCAGCTTATAATAATATGACTGTTCAATTCATTTATCAGCTATTATTATCCTCTATATTCTTTAAGATAGCCGCTTAATTCATAATATCTCCTTTATTCATCGCATTAAATTACTCACTCACCTGATTAATGCTTGCCTAACGATTGCTTCGTTGTTTTAATTCCAGCGCGAAATTATTTAGTGAGAGAACAATGAAGCATACACAACAATCAGGCGCAAAAGTCTATAACCCATTCACGCTTAGCTTATATGACTGGTGGGTACTCAATATCTCAAACAAATATGCATGGAAGTGTCCTACTGATACGCGACTACTTCCTTTCTTCCTGCATCACATGGGCGAGACTCACCTGGATATTGGCGTAGGTACAGGTTATTACCTGAAACATGCACCTGCGACTCATGCCATTTCGCTGATGGATTTAAATCCGGATAGTCTGAAAATAGCCGCCAGCCGAGTGGGTAATACGAAAATCCGCGCCACACTACAACACGATGTTTTCGACACGTTCCCGGCGGACTGGCACGGGCGCTTCGATTCCGTTTCGATGTACTATCTTCTGCACTGCTTACCCGGTGAGATGACAACAAAAGCGAAGGCAATTAAAAATGCCGGTATGGCGCTTAAACCCGGCGGCACACTTTTTGGCGCCACGATTCTGGGCAAAGAGGTTCCTCACAATGCTTTTGGTAAGAAATTAATGGCTGTTTATAACAAGAAAGGAATATTCAGTAATACCAATGATTCAGCCGATACGTTACGCAGCGTGTTGGACGAGCATTTCGCTAAGGTGACTTTGGAGCAACATGGCGCCGTTGCGCTATTTTCCGCCACTATGCCACGTTCATTGTAAGTGTAGGCACTTCCGGGCGGTCGGCAGCGCGATCATGTGGGTTTAACCCGTTGATTAAACATTGGATTACGGAATAGTAATTGTTTATTTTATTTGTCATACAAATAAGTATAATACCCGCTTCCGATGTAGACCCGTCCTCCTTCGCCTGCGTCACGGGTCCTGGTTAGACGCAGGCGTTTTCTGTATGGAATACGCCATCCCCTCTGATAGATGCCTTGTTTGCCTAAAGCAGTTAACCCCGCCTGTAGCAAACGTCATACAGGACGGTCAGTTACGCTTACGCGGCATCATCCGTAACAGCGTATTGTCTTTCCAGAAATAGTGATGCATCAAAGCAGCGATGGCATGAAGTCCAATAACAAAATAGCCCAGATTCGCCAGCGTGACGTGCCAGGATTTCAGCATATCTACGCGTTCAAAGTTAGCTTCGGCGGCATGCGGCATAGTAATGCCAAATGCGACCCAGGGATTGCCGCGGTTATACATCATGACCAGACCAATAACAGGCAGCACGATAAATAACAGGTAAATCACCAGATGTCCTAAATGCGCCATTCCGGTCATCATCGGTTTTGGACGAGGAACAATGGGCGGCGTGGGATATTTCAGCCGAATAATCAAGCGCGCCACCATTAAAAGCAAAATAGTGATACCACATGAAACATGCGTCATATTAAACCAGGGCCGATAACTACGAGGCGCAAAACCGCGTAGTTCCATCGCGGCGTAAGCCACAATAACCAGAAAAAAGACTAACCAGTGAATACCAATTTGCAGGCCGGAATACTTATTGCCCATAGCGCGTCCTGAATGAAAACCGTAAAGCGACAACATAACCAGCTTTTATAAATAATTCATCAAATTTATGAGATGGTGGTCGCACTTGCCCGTTCACCCTCGCAAACGGGCGATTTTTAGCGTAACGCTCTCTGTTCTAACGCACTGCGCAGCGTCGTATCTGCCTGCAATACCTGCCATGCGTTTTCAATATCGCGTGGGATATCAACGTGAATGATAAAATCTTTACCACGCGGTCCATACCCTGTTTCATCGTCACGCAAACGTGGCAGCTCACCGGCAATCAGAGACAGATAACGCTCCACCGTCCAGATGCCCTCTTCAACATTGGCAAAACGTGTACCGTCATTAAGGTGGCGCAGTACCGGAACAAAACCAGGAAAACTCAGCCAGCGCGGCGCATCGGTGTCGTCGTTTGTCACGCGCCGAAACGCCGCGATAGTGCGCCGCTGCATGGTGGGGTCTTGCACAACGATAGCCGTGTTAATGTTTTCTTTCGCCTGACGGATCAGTGCGCAGGAGAAACGGGCATTTTCGCCGCAATTAGTTGACCGATCTTCCAGCCAAATTTTCTCAGCCGGAATATGCCAGAACTGGTTCGCGATATCCGCGAGGATCGCGGCTTCAGCGCGTCCGGTTGTGCGAATAGTGTGGTAGCGCGGATGCCGGGCAATCACGGCGTACAAAAACGGCGTCGAATGACCTATACCGCCGCTAATCAGTAAAGGAACGCCTTGCGCTTTGGCGATGCGACAGGCCGCGTCGATAGTGGGGATCACCGCATTGCCCGCCAGGACGACGCAATCCGACGAATAAGGTTGTTCGCCGGAAAAATCATTTTGCGCCAGCCACTGTCCGACGGTATTCACCGCCAGCAATGTTTCCGCAGAGAGCGCCGGAAATGGCGTTGTATTCATAATTCCTCCTTTTTGTTCCGAACTTGTACCGGATCGCTTTGAAAGACGTCGTCGCCTGGCTTTTTAGGCCGTAATCTGATCCATGGCCTGTAAAATACGCTTATCAGAAATAGGATAAGGCGTACCGAGCTGTTGGGCGAAATAACTGACACGCAGTTCTTCAATCATCCAACGGATCTCTTTAACATCATCATCTTCGCGACGCGCTGGAGGCAATTTATTTATCCATTGTTGCCACGCCTGCTGGACGCTTTCGACTTTCAGCATTTGCGCCCGATCGCGGTGCGGATCGACAGCCAGTTTCTCCAGCCGCTTTTCAATTGCCTGCAGATAACGCAGCGTATCGCCGAGACGTTTAAAGCCGTTGCCAGTCACAAAACCACGGTATACCAGACCGCTCATCTGCGCCTTGATATCGGAAAGCCCCAACGCCATGCTCATATCCACCCGCCCTTTCAGACGCTTATTGATATTGAATACGGTCGTCAGGATCCGCTCGACCTGC
The DNA here is from genome assembly GCF_017572025.1 of Salmonella sp. 32020114201800008SM. Taxonomy (NCBI): domain Bacteria; kingdom Pseudomonadati; phylum Pseudomonadota; class Gammaproteobacteria; order Enterobacterales; family Enterobacteriaceae; genus Salmonella; species Salmonella sp. 32020114201800008SM. The sequence goes on from NZ_JAGEQM010000001.1 coordinate 595,752, forward strand.
TTCGCGATATCCACCACAGTATCATTCAGCTCGGCGCGTACCTTTTCGTGCAGCGCGGTGAAACCTGCTTCGCTCCACACCGGTCCGCCGTTGGCATCTATCAGCTTATCTACCCCGCAGGCGATACAGTCATCAATCAACTCCAGTACTTTGCCGTACGGGTTAAAGTACAGCCCCAGCTTGGCTTTATTCGGCAATTTCTCATGCAGATACTTAATCGGTGAAGGAATATTGAGCAACAGCAGACGGCGTAAACCGCACCACATCGCCTGTTGTTGTTCCAGCGGATTATCAAACAATTTGATAGCGACGCTGTCACGCTCATCCACTAACGCCGGCCACGCCTTCACTTTATAATTACCGCGTTTCTGTTCGTAGCTTTCCGGCAGCTCGCCGAAACTCCAGATATGCAGCCCGCTCTGCTCGATGCCGTCATCCGCCACCGCCGAGAGCGTCTCCTGCACTTTGCCTTTCAGCGCATTTTTAAGCTCGGCGAGCGAACGCCCTTCCTGCAGTTTCTTGTTTTTGTCATTCACCACGCGAAACGTGATTTTCAGATGCTCGGGCACCTGATCCCAATGCCAGTCTTCCCGATCGACCGTGACGCCGGTCATCCGGCGCAGTTCACGCTCCAGAGCGTCCAGCAGCGGCAGCTCCAGCGGCGTTACGCGACCTAAAAACGCTTCAGCATAGTTTGGCGCCGGAACAAAGTTGCGACGTACCGGTTTTGGCAACGATTTAATCAGCGCAATAACTAATTCACGGCGCAGCCCTGGGATCTGCCATTCAAAACCGCTCTCGTCAACCTGGTTAAGTAGCGGCAACGGAATATGGACGGTCACGCCGTCAGCATCCGCGCCCGGTTCAAACTGATAGCTCAAACGCAGCTTGAGATTGCCCTGGTGCCAGAAATTCGGGTAATCCAGTTTGCTGATTTTTTCCGCGCCTTCTTTAATCAGCATACTTTTTTCAAAGTTGAGCAGATCCGGCGTCTCGCGGCTGATTTTTTTCCACCAACTATCAAAGTGGCGGGCGGAAATAACGTCATGGCTAATACGCTGGTCATAAAACTCAAACAGGGTATCGTCATCCACCAGGATATCGCGGCGGCGAGATTTGTGCTCAAGTTCCTCGACTTCCGCACGCAATTTTAGATTCTCACGGAAGAAGGCATGACGGGTTTGCCAGTCCCCCTCCACCAGCGCATGGCGGATGAACAACTCGCGACACAACGCCGGGTCAATCTGGCTGTAATTCACCTTGCGCGCGGCGACAATCGGCAGACCGTAGACAGTAACCTTTTCCGTCGCCATCACCGCGCCTTGCGCCCGCTCCCAGTGCGGTTCGCTATATGAACGTTTAATCAGGTGCTGGGCTACCGGTTCCACCCATTCTGGCTCAATGCGGGCAGCGATGCGCCCCCACAGGCGGCTGGTCTCCACCAGTTCTGCGACCATTGTCCATTTCGGCGGTTTTTTGAATAAACCGGAACCGGGGAAAATAGAGAATCGGGCGTTACGCGCGCCGGTGTACTCTTGTTTATCGGCATCTTTCATCCCGATATGCGACAACAGCCCCGTTAACAACGCAACGTGAATTTCCCGGTACTCTGCGGGTTCGCTGTTTACCGGAATCCCCAGTTCTTTTACCACCTGACGCAGTTGGGTATAGATATCCTGCCACTCACGCACGCGTAAATAGTTCAGATAGTCGGTGCGACACAGACGGCGGAATTGATTCGACGACAGGGCCTTTTGTTGCTCGCCGAGGTAATTCCACAGGTTAACAAACGCCAGAAAATCGGATTCCTTATCATGGAAACGCCGGTGTTTCTCATCGGAAGCCTGCTGCTTGTCCACAGGGCGTTCGCGCGGGTCCTGAATAGAGAGTGCGGAAGTAATGATCATCGCTTCGCGCACACAGCCATGTTTTTGCGCTTCCAGAACCATACGCGCCAGGCGCGGGTCGACCGGCAGCTGAGATAATTGTCGGCCCAGCGGCGTCAGCTTATATGCCGTTTGCTGTTCGTCGGCGGTAATCGCCCCCAGCTCTTCCAACAAACGCACGCCATCCTGAATATTGCGCTTATCCGGCGCTTCGACAAACGGGAAGGCGGCAATGTCACCCAGCCCCAGGGCGGTCATCTGCAAAATAACCGACGCCAGGTTGGTACGTAGAATTTCCGGGTCGGTAAATTCCGGACGTGACAAAAAGTCATCTTCCGAATACAGACGAATGCAAATCCCTTCCGATACGCGTCCGCAACGCCCTTTACGCTGGTTGGCGGAAGCCTGTGAGATCGGTTCAATCGGCAGGCGCTGCACTTTAGTGCGGTAGCTGTAGCGGCTGATGCGCGCAGTGCCAGGATCGATCACATACTTGATACCCGGCACCGTCAGCGAGGTTTCCGCCACGTTAGTCGCCAGCACGATACGGCGTCCGCTGTGCGACTGGAAAACGCGGTTCTGTTCGCTGTTCGACAAGCGTGCATACAGCGGCAACACTTCGGTATGCCGTAAGTTCAGCTTGTTCAGGGCGTCGGCGGTATCGCGGATTTCCCGCTCTCCGCTCATAAAAATCAGGATATCGCCGGGACTTTCACGCCCCAGTTCATCAACAGCGTCGAAAATTGCCTGTAGCTGATCGCGTTCAGTGTCGTCAGCCTCTTCCACGATGGGGCGATAACGAACCTCTACGGGATACGTTCGGCCAGAGACTTCAATAATCGGCGCGTTATTAAAGTGGCGCGAGAAGCGTTCCGGGTCGATGGTCGCAGAGGTAATAATCACTTTCAGATCGGGGCGACGCGGCAGAAGCTCTTTCAGATAGCCGAGCAAGAAGTCAATATTCAGGCTGCGTTCATGCGCTTCATCAATAATGATGGTGTCATACTGCATCAATAGTCTGTCCTGCTGGATTTCCGCCAGCAGGATACCGTCCGTCATCAGTTTGACCATGGTGTTGCTACTGACATGATCGCTGAAACGAACTTTATAGCCGATGCAGCCGCCTGGCTCCGTTTGCAACTCTTCGGCAATGCGGTGAGCGACGGTGCGCGCCGCCAGGCGACGCGGCTGAGTATGTCCAATAAGTCCTTTAATCCCGCGTCCCAGCTCCATACAAATTTTCGGCAACTGGGTGGTTTTACCGGAACCGGTTTCCCCTGCTACGATCACCACCTGATGATCGCGGATCGCTTCCAGAATGTCCTGTTTCTTCTGGCTAACAGGCAAATTTTGCGGATAAGTGATTGAGGGGCGCGCCGCTTCGCGGAGGGCGACTTGCGCCGCAGCCTGTTCAATTTCTTTCGCCATCGTCTGGAAAATGGCCTGTTGCGCATCAGGATTTTTTACTTTCTTTACGCCATGCAGGCGGCGCGCAAAGCGCTGTTTGTCGCGCAGCATCAGTGCATCCAGCCGCTGCTGTAACACCTGAAGCGTCAACGTAGATTGTTCAGTCATAAAGCTCTTGGGCAGCATTCTGCCTGTTTAAAATCGTTTTAAATGATAGGTATAGAGTACCACATTGGGGCTTTTTTTGTGTTGTTCAATAATTTCGAACAAAGGGTTCGATATATTGCGCTATCCCTGCGACATATTTGTGAATAAAGTGTCAACAAGCAACGGGGCACGCCCCTTCAAACACATAAAAGGAAACACCCATGAGCAAGGTATTAGTTCTTAAATCCAGTATTCTGGCAGGGTACTCTCAGTCTGGTCAGTTGACTGACTATTTTATTGAACAATGGCGCGAAAAACACGTCGCAGATGAAATTACTGTCCGCGATCTGGCGGCCAACCCTGTTCCGGTGCTGGATGGCGAGCTGGTGGGCGCGATGCGTCCGGGCGATGCGCCTTTAACGCCACGTCAGCAGGACGCTCTGGCGCTGTCTGATGAACTCATTGCTGAACTGAAAGCCCACGACGTCATCGTTATTGCGGCGCCGATGTACAATTTCAATATCCCGACGCAGCTGAAAAACTACTTTGATCTGATTGCCCGCGCCGGTATCACTTTCCGCTATACCGAAAAAGGCCCGGAAGGTCTGGTAACCGGTAAACGCGCGGTGGTTCTCTCCAGCCGCGGCGGTATCCATAAAGACACCCCGACGGATTTGATTGCGCCTTACCTGAAAGTGTTCCTTGGTTTTATCGGTATTACCGACGTGAATTTTGTCTTTGCCGAAGGCATCGCCTACGGGCCGGAAGTGGCGGCTAAAGCTCAGGCCGATGCAAAAGCCGCGATTGACAGCGTCGTGGCCGCTTAAATATTTTTGCCTCCCGTTTCGACGGGAGGCAACGTCTCCGGTTCGTAGCGCAAATATCCTACCACGCCGCTACTGCCGCCATCGCTGGGATGCGTTACCCCATCATTGACTTCAACGCAGGCGAAATCAAAAGGCGACACATTTTCGATGCACGCCACATTGACCCCATATTGATCGGGATTGGATCGGCGCTGATGAAAAGTATATATCCCGCATACCGAACAGAAAAAATGCACCGCCTTGCCCGTATTGAAGCGATATTCGGTAAGCTTATCCTGCCCTTTTAGCACTTTAATACCCGATAGCGGCGCAGACACTGCCACCGCTCCGCGCATCCGGCAAAACGAACAGTTGCAGCGCCTGGCGGTATGAAAGCCATCGCTAAGTTGAACGGTAAACACGACGCTGCCACAATGGCAAGCAGCAGATAATTTTTCAGACGTCATACCTGGTTACTCTCGCGAATAGTGATACCAGTCGACAGTATAGAAATAGCCTTCCGGTTCGCCTAATGTAAATACGACCTCCGTATTCAAAAATTACCCATATAAAAATGCATTTTGCGGTAAAAAAATTGTCGGGAAGCGGTTATTTACGCATCCATTTGCCATTAATTCCCTGGACATATTCTCCCGGCCTGGCGCGCTCAACCAGTTTTTGCCCTGCCATCTTCGCCACCTCGTCCACGGGAAGATGATTGCTATCCGCTAACTGCTGATAACTGGCGCGGCGGGCATGATTAATATCAAGCACCAGTTTCTGGGTTTCGGCATCATTCTTTAAGGCCACCAGATAGCCATTCAGCGTTTCCCCGACCCGGCCCTGCGTGCGCGCTTCGTCCAGGGTTAAGGCCCATACAGAAGGTGTGAGCAAGCTCAGCGTCAGCACCCATAGCATTAAATACTTTTTCATTATGGCCTCAGAATAGATCGCTGCGTGATTTCAGGAGTTCTTCAACATCTTTATCGACTTTGATATGTATTTCATGCTCGATCTTTACATTCATGTTGATGGTAATCGGCTGTTCCGGCGCGGCGACTTCAATACGTGGCGTGCAGCCCACCACGATAAATGACGCAAGCGCTGACAGCATGGCAATACTCATTTTCATTATTTATCCTCACAGTCCTTGTCTTTCCGGCAAGGAGGTTGCGGCAACGCTGTATTTTGTTCAAGCCATGCCTGTAAATTGTCGCCAAAACGCAAACTGCGCCACAGCGTAAACACATTTTCTTCATGGGTATAGTTCAAGTTAACGATCGCGGTTTTACCATCTACCCGGCTTTTGCCGGTAATAGCCGCCTGCATCGTTAGTACGCCCAGGTTATCAACGTTAATTTTCGTCCACGAATGCGTAATCTCCATATAACGTAGCCAGTTGATCGCCGAGCCTGCCGTGACATTATCCTTCACCACCGCATCCGCAGTATCTTTATCGATACGCAACGTCATTGGCCCAGGATTCGTAAGCCAGCCATCTTTGATTATCCATTTTTCATTGTTCAGCCATAGCGGCAGCGCGCCGCTAACCGGACCAGACATGGCGAATTGCTTTGGATTTATGGCGCTAATCAATTCGCTGGATGAAATATTTTGCACCCGTAAAAGCGCCGGGTCGTGCTGCGGCATTCGCAACTGTTTCATAATGATTTGACCGCCCAGCACGTCTACGCTGACATCGCTTAGCAGTAATGGATTCGACTCGCTCCAGGGATAACCACCCTGTAAATCGGCGGTGATATTTTTCGCCGTGACCTGGTTGACTATCCCGGCAATACGCAGCGAGACGGGCCCGCGCGTCCCCAATTGCCACGCACCGTTGTGGAAGCGAAATGGCAGAATGAAATCGACGCCGTTGATTTTGTTATCCGGCATCCAGGCGCTACCGCCTTTTAACACGCCGTGTCCACCCGCTTCAAACCCCTGCCCCTGTGCGGCGGAAAAAGCCACCTGCGCATACAGTGAGCCTTCGCGCAGCGTCATTTTCCAGTCCGGTGGAAGCAACGGCTGGAAAACGATAAGCGACTGCTTCGGCCACCAAGCCTGTCCACGAAGGCGTTCGCCATCCCAGCGCCCATTCAGCCGTACCGGCCCTATCGCCCCCGCCCGAAGGTCGCCTTTAAACTGGAACAGGGTTGGCTCTCGCCCTTCAACGCTAAAATTAAGGGTAGAAGGCGGCAGCACGCTCCCACTGGTAAATACGGTTTTCCCCGCCACCAGAGACAGCGCGCCCTGTAGCGACGGCGTTGTGGCGTCGCGAACCCAGACAATAGGTTTATTCAGCGCCAGTCTTGGCGATGTGACAGTCATTGCGCCATAGTGCAACTGATCAAAACCGGTGGACAAACTGGTCAACCTGATGGTGTTATCATGCCATTCGCCCTGTCCGGCAATATCCCAGTGGGCGCGCATTGGCGTAAAGCTTCCTTGCCCCCAATAGCGCCACCGCCAGCGACCAGCATCAGGGAGAAAATCATTGGCCAGGCCATCAAGATGAAGAACGAAATCGCCCATCTCATTTTCGTGCGCCCGTAAAATAGCCTGTAATCGGCCATCAACGCCGCGCGGCGTCACCTTAACGCCCGCCAGCGGCCAACGAATTTCATCAATATCTAACGCATCAATCACCCGCCCGCGCGAGCGTAGCAATGCGCCAGGTGCAAAGGTGAGCTGCGGATCGGCCAGACTGCCGCGGAACATAGCGGGCAATACGGCATAAAAGATTAAATCCTTCTGTTTAGCCTCGCCGGTAAGCTGTAGAGGCATCTCACTGCTATCCATGCTGAGTTTTCCCGGGCCGATAGTCAGTACAGCGTTCGCTTTACCGGCATCGCCCTGGGTCAGAATATTCAGGCGTCCACTGACTTGCGCATTATCCGGCCCGGCTTGCCAGTTATCGATATTAAAAGCCAGACGTCCGCTCAAGGGGAATCCCTGATATGGCCAGTTCCAGCGGCCATCGCTGATGGTAAGCCGCTGACGCGTTACCGCCCAGGGGAGATCGAGAATCGGGTCAGGATTACCTCGCGCCATCACGATGAGCTGTCCGGCGTTATCACGCCACTCCAGTTCCGCATCCACCAGCGACGGTTCCTGCGGCAGACGCAAGGTCGCTGCCGCATGACCGCTGACCGGCAGGCCATCCGGTACCAGCGGCAACACAAATTCCCCCGCCAGGCTAACGGGAGGCTGGTTGGCCAGCGCGGCGATCTCCAGTTGGCTCACCGTCAATGCCTGACCGCGTAGCTGCCCTTGAAATTTTACTTTTGCGCCCTGATAACGTATCTGCTGAATGACCGGCGTCATGGAGATCGCCAGCTTGCCCTGCCATTCCGGCCAAGGCGCGAGAATGACATTATCGATGTTAATCCAGGTATTGGGCAGCATTGACTGCCACTGCGCCAGCGTACGCGGCGCGGCGGGAGAAGCTTCCGTAGCGGGCAGTTTCGCCAGGCACGCGGCATCCAGTTTGAGGCTTTTAATATTCAGCAACCAACGGCTGGGATGCGTCAGTTCCGCCTGGGTAATATGCGCTAACGAACAATCATTGACCAGATAGCGAAGATCGGGAATCACTAACCCATGACGTGTCAGGCGTGGACTTTGTTCCAGAGCGATACGGGTACCGACGGGTAGCCAAATTCCCGCCAGAGTGGGAACCCACAGCCCGAGGGTCATCAGTAGCGTCAGTGGGATAAGAATCAGCAGTAACAGTAGCGCAAGGGCGGCTTTATATTTACCCTTCATGGGCCATTAATTTCCTGATTTAACGAAAAATTCAGTCGGCTATCTCTTTATTTTGGCATGATTGCCCGTACATAGCCTAATAGTTCATGTTGCAGGGGCGCCCTCCGGCTATTTGAGGCGTTGTGGAGAATGATAACCTAAAATTATTCATTATATGTATGACTATCAATTATTTTTGATTTTTTGTAAGATAATTTTAAGCATATTTGTGTGATTCTAACATCACTGGAGAAGGTCATATGAAACTCGCCGTCTATAGTACCAAACAGTATGACAAGAAATATCTACAGCAAGTGAACGAAGCGTTCGGTTTTGAACTGGAGTTTTTTGATTTTCTGCTGACCGAGAAAACAGCGAAAACCGCCAATGGATGTGAAGCAGTGTGTATCTTCGTGAATGACGACGGGAGCCGACCGGTACTGGAAGAGCTGAAAAAACACGGCGTGAAATACATCGCGCTGCGTTGCGCCGGATTTAATAATGTCGACCTGGATGCCGCTAAAGAGCTCGGTTTGCAGGTGGTCCGCGTGCCGGCTTATTCTCCGGAAGCCGTCGCTGAACATGCGATTGGCATGATGATGACATTGAACCGCCGTATTCACCGCGCTTATCAACGCACCCGCGACGCTAACTTTTCCCTTGAGGGACTGACCGGCTTTACCATGCACGGAAAAACCGCTGGCGTCATTGGTACCGGTAAAATCGGCGTCGCCGCGCTGCGTATCCTGAAAGGCTTCGGAATGCGTTTACTGGCGTTTGATCCCTATCCCAGCACCGCCGCACTTGACCTCGGCGTCGAGTATGTGGATCTGCAAACGTTGTTTGCCGAATCAGATGTCATTTCTCTGCACTGCCCGCTCACGCCGGAAAACTACCATTTACTGAACCATGCGGCATTCGATCAAATGAAAAATGGCGTTATGGTCATTAATACCAGTCGTGGCGCGCTGATTGATTCCCAGGCGGCTATCGAAGCTCTGAAGAATCAGAAAATCGGCTCGCTGGGGATGGATGTGTATGAAAACGAACGCGACCTGTTCTTTGAAGACAAGTCAAACGATGTTATCCAGGATGATGTTTTCCGCCGTCTGTCGGCCTGCCATAACGTACTGTTTACGGGGCACCAGGCATTCCTGACCGCAGAAGCGCTGATCAGCATCTCTGAAACCACGTTACAAAACTTAAGCCAGCTTGAGAAGGGCGAAGCCTGCCCGAACGCGCTGTTCTAATCCTGTCGCTCCCCTGCGCTCAGGGGAGCATTTTCGGATAACCCCTGAAGATCTATCCGGTCATATCATTACTATAGTCAGTGTTAACTATCAGATTACAGAGAATATCAATGAAGAAAATCGTCACGCTGGTCGCCCTGAGCATCATAATGGCAGGGTGTGTGAGCAGTGGAAAAGTGTCCGTCAAACGCGAGCAACTGGAGCACCACCGCTTTGTTCTGGAAAGCGTAAACGGTAAAACGGTCACCGGCCCGGAGCTCAGCTTTGGCGAGGACATGACGGTATCCGGCAAAATGTGCAATCAATTCACCGGCGAAGGAAAACTGTCTGACGGCGAATTAAAAGTGAAAAATTTAGCGATGACCCGAATGATGTGCGCCGATCCGCAGCTTAATGCGCTGGACGGCACCCTCAGCGAGCTCTTCAGCAAAGGCGCGCAGGTCGATTTAACTGCGAACCAATTAACGCTGGCGACGGCAGAAACAACGCTAATGTATAAACTGGCGGATTTAGCGCACTAAGCCATTAAGTGAAAAGTTATACGCGTCAGGCGAAACGCCGCGCTTAGTAACTCCCGCAGTTTCCGGCGGCAAGCGACTGTTCGCTACAACGTTTGCCGTTGGGTAGCGCGCACATACCAATTACTGAACCATCAAGCTGCCGGGCCGCTGAAAGCGAACCGCCAATCATAGCGCAATTCGCTTCGCCGGCGCTGGACATCGCCGCTTTCATCCCTGGCGAAACATGTGCCGCGGTTGCCTGCTGAACAGGTTCGCTACTGCAAGCCGACAATAATAACGCGGCACATCCCACCCAAAACGCTGCGCGCATTTCTCTCCCCTCTGTTTATTCATCCAAACGACACCGCCCTAAATAATAGGCAGCAGAAACTGACGCGTCGAGAGGCAAAGCGCGCATTTATGCGCTTCATTAACATTTATTGGCAATTTTTTACGTCTTTTCGGCAAGAAATCGCCATTCTCCTCCCGCCAGGGACACAAAAGCGAAAATGGGGCTTGAAGGGCTTTGCTAAAATAAAAGGATAACTACAGGATGCGCTCACGATTATGCGTGTCCCTCTTTTTTGCGCAATGTAAGGGTGTCATATGCAAACAATTGACGGTAATGGCGCGGTAGCGTCGGTGGCGTTCCGTACCAGCGAGGTTATCGCCATTTACCCGATTACGCCCAGTTCAACAATGGCTGAACAAGCGGATGCCTGGGCCGGTAATGGGCTTAAAAATGTCTGGGGCGATACGCCGCGTGTGGTAGAGATGCAGTCGGAAGGCGGCGCGATCGCCGCCGTTCACGGTGCGTTACAAACCGGTTCGCTTTCTACGTCATTTACATCATCGCAGGGGCTGCTGCTGATGATTCCAACGCTGTATAAACTGGCGGGGCAGCTCACGCCGTTTGTACTGCACGTTGCCGCGCGCACCGTCGCCACACACGCGCTTTCTATTTTTGGCGACCATTCCGATGTGATGGCGGTCCGCCAGACAGGCTGCGCGATGTTATGCGCCGCCAGCGTTCAGGAAGCGCAGGATTTTGCGCTGATCGCGCACAGGGCTACGCTGAAAAGCCGCGTTCCGTTTATTCATTTTTTTGATGGCTTCCGTACATCGCATGAAATCAACAAAATTATACCGCTAACGGATGAAACCATTCTGAACCTGATGCCGCAGGCGGAGATCGACGCTCACCGCGCCCGCGCGCTGAATCCGGAACATCCGGTGATTCGTGGAACTTCAGCGAATCCGGACACCTACTTCCAGTCTCGCGAAGCGACCAACCCGTGGTACAACGCCGTTTATGATCATGTTGAAGAGGCGATGAAGGCATTTGGCGACGCTACGGGCCGCCACTACCAGCCATTTGAATATTATGGCCATCCCCAGGCTGAACGCGTCATCATTATGATGGGCTCCGCCCTCGGCACCTGCGAAGAGGTCGTGGACGAGCTACTGATACGCGGAGAAAAGGTCGGCGTTCTGAAAGTCCGTCTGTTCCGCCCCTTCTCCGCCAAACATTTGTTACAGGCATTACCGGAAACCGTTCGCGCTATCGCCGTGCTGGATCGCACCAAAGAGCCTGGCGCGCAGGCCGAGCCGCTTTATCTGGACGTGATGACCGCACTGGCGGAAGCCTTTAATAATGGCGAGCGCGAAACGTTGCCGCGCACCATTGGCGGCCGTTATGGGCTATCATCCAAAGAGTTCGGCCCGGCGTGCGTACTGGCGGTCTTTAATGAACTCAGCCGCGCGAAACCCAAACCACGGTTTACGGTGGGCATTTATGATGACGTTACTAACCTCTCGCTGCCATTACCGGAAAATACCCTGCCCGGCAGCGCTAAACTTGAAGCGTTATTTTACGGCCTGGGAAGCGACGGCAGCGTATCCGCCACGAAAAATAATATTAAAATTATCGGTAATTCTACGCCGTGGTATGCGCAAGGTTATTTCGTTTATGACTCTAAAAAAGCTGGCGGGCTCACGGTATCGCACCTGCGCGTCAGCGAAAAACCCATTCGTTCCGCTTACTTAATTGCTCAGGCGGATTTTGTCGGCTGCCATCAATTACAGTTTATCGATAAATATCAGATGGCGGAGCGTCTGAAGCCCGGCGGTATCTTTCTGCTTAATACGCCGTACAGCGCCGACGAGGTCTGGTCGCGTCTGCCGCAAGAAGTTCAGGCGGTGTTGAAACAGAAAAAGGCGCGTTTTTACGTGGTTAACGCGGCGAAAATCGCCCGCGAATGTGGACTTGGCGCCCGCATCAATACCGTCATGCAAATGGCTTTCTTCCACCTGACGCATATTCTTCCGGGCGATAGCGCCCTGGTTGAGTTGCAGGGCGCGATTGCCAAAAGCTATAGCAGCAAAGGTCAGGATCTGGTTGAGCGTAACTGGCAGGCATTGGCTCTGGCGCAGGAATCGCTGGCGGAAGTACCGTTGCAGGCGGTTAATCCGCACAGCGCGCATCGCCCGCCGGTCGTCTCCGACGCCGCGCCGGATTTCGTGAAAACCGTTACCGCCGCCATGTTGGCGGGCCTTGGCGACGCACTGCCTGTTTCCGCGCTGCCGCCGGACGGAACATGGCCAATGGGCACCACCCGCTGGGAAAAACGCAATATCGCCGAAGAGATTCCTGTCTGGAAAGAGGAACTGTGTACACAATGTAATCACTGCGTCGCCGCCTGCCCTCACTCGGCGATTCGTGCGAAAGTCGTTTCCCCGCAGGCGATGGAGAACGCGCCAGCCAGTCTGCATTCGCTGGACGTGAAGTCCCGCGATATGCGCGGCCAGAAATATGTGCTGCAGGTCGCGCCGGAAGACTGTACTGGCTGTAATTTATGCGTAGAGGTCTGCCCGGCTAAAGATCGGCAAAATCCACAGATCAAGGCGATTAACATGATGTCGCGCCTGGAGCATGTGGAAGAAGAGAAAGTGAATTATGACTTTTTCCTCGACTTACCGGAAATCGATCGCAGCAAACTGGAACGAATTGATATCCGCACATCGCAGCTTATTACGCCGCTGTTTGAATATTCCGGCGCCTGTTCCGGCTGCGGTGAAACGCCGTATATTAAACTGCTGACTCAGTTATATGGCGACAGAATGTTAATCGCTAACGCCACGGGGTGTTCCTCTATTTACGGCGGTAACTTACCCTCAACGCCTTATACCACCGATGCCAACGGACGCGGCCCGGCATGGGCGAATTCGTTATTTGAAGATAACGCGGAATTTGGTCTCGGTTTCCGTCTGAGCGTGGATCAGCACCGGGCGCGCGTCATGCGTTTACTGGCGCAATTCGCCGATCGCATTCCGGCGGAATTAAACGATGCGCTGCATGCCGAAGCAACGCCTGACGTTCGGCGTGAGCAGGTCGCCGCATTACGCCAACATCTGAAATCGGTTGCGGGCGCAGAGGAACTGTTAAAGGATGCTGATGCGCTGATAGAAAAATCAATCTGGCTGATTGGCGGCGATGGTTGGGCATACGACATCGGCTTTGGCGGTTTAGACCATGTGTTAAGCCTGACGGAGAATGTCAATATTCTGGTTCTGGATACGCAGTGTTATTCCAATACTGGCGGCCAGGCGTCGAAGGCGACGCCGCTTGGCGCCGTCACTAAGTTTGGCGAACATGGCAAGCGTAAAGCCCGTAAAGATCTTGGTGTCAGCATGATGATGTATGGTCATGTTTATGTCGCGCAAATCTCGCTGGGCGCGCAGTTAAACCAGACGGTGAAAGCCATCCAGGAGGCCGAAGCCTGGCCAGGACCGTCGCTGATCATTGCCTATAGCCCCTGTGAAGAACATGGCTACGATCTGGCGCTAAGCCATGACCAGATGCGCCAGTTAACGGCGACCGGTTTCTGGCCGTTATACCGCTTTGATCCCCGCCGTGCGGATGAAGGTAAACCGCTGCTGGCTCTGGACTCTCGGCCACCGTCAGATGCGCTTGCGGAAACGTTGCTTAATGAACAGCGTTTCCGTCGCCTGAATGCGCAACAGCCTGAAGTAGCTGAACAATTATGGCGAGATGCCGCATTGGATTTGCAAAAACGCTATGACTTTCTTGCCTTGCTGGCAGGAAAAGCGGAAAAACCCGGCGCAGATTAAAAAATATTCTAAGGATTAACCTGGAAACAAAAAAAGCCCGAACATTCGTTCGGGCTTGTCAATTTATACGCTGGAAAGCAAAGGTTAACGCAATGGCCCAGCGACAAAATGAATATGTGACAATAAAGGCATATAACAGGCGTAGAATATCGTAACCGAATGATATTGTATAATTTTTATTTCGTATAATACCCCCAAAAGCATTCGTATAAATTATATCTATTTCACTGCAAATTATTTCATTAATTATTGAATTAAACGGTAACATCTCTTTTTAGGTCTTTCCTGACAAGGCATAAATAACGTTTTAACGTCAACTCGCTGATTATTTACGGGGAATGCGCTTAATATTACGCCGTCCTCCCCTGTTGGTAGTCCCCGCAGAGTATCGTGGAGCAGCACCTAAAATGTGACGTATGTCATTGTACATAAAGTGCCTTTAGGGAGTAGAATTTCAGTGGATACTTAAACAGGAGGTTTTATGAACAGAACGATTCTTGTACCCATCGATATTTCAGATTCAGAATTAACTCAACGCGTGATTTCACATGTTGAAGCCGAAGCAAAGATTGACGACGCTAAAGTGCACTTTTTGACTGTAATCCCGTCTTTGCCCTATTACGCTTCCCTGGGACTGGCTTATTCAGCAGAGCTTCCCGCAATGGACGATTTGAAAGCCGAAGCCAAATCTCAACTGGAAGCGATTATCAAGAAATTCAACCTTCCTGCGGACCGCGTGCAGGCGCACGTTGCAGAAGGCTCTCCTAAAGATAAGATTCTGGAAATGGCAAAAAAATTACCGGCCGATATGGTGATTATCGCCTCGCATCGCCCGGATATTACTACCTATCTGTTGGGTTCCAACGCCGCAGCCGTTGTGCGTCATGCGGAATGCTCCGTACTGGTGGTGCGCTAAATACCCGAGCCCGCATAAGAGAGTGCGGGCTCAAATCAATCATCATCATCGCCTAGTGACTGACACTTTTTGAAAACAGATTGATTACGATTACGCCGCAGATAATAAGCAACATGCCAATAATAGCCGGCATATCCAGTTTTTGGCCAAGAAATAACCATCCTATCAATCCAATAAGAACAATCCCTACCCCAGACCAAATGGCATAAATGATACCAGCAGGGATGGTTCGCATTGGGATGGTAAGACACCAGAACGCAATACAATATCCGATGATAGTAACGAGGCTCGGTACCAGACGCGTAAAACTATCTGATAATTTTAATGAGATCGTGGCGATAACTTCTACCACGATGGCGATAAATAGAAAGATTACAGCTTCTTTAGTCATACATCTCTTCGTTCCAATATTTTTCGGGTCGTGATGATATCTTAAGTAATACGGATGACAGAATAAAGACGCTTTTGAACCATTGCGTATCTTGCCATAAAAACGTGCTGGCATTCGTCGCCGTAATCCGTACCATACGCGACATACTTTTGCCTGCTGGCTGTTGACGGCAGGAGCGAACCGGCATTTATCGCCAGCCAAATGGGGCATGAAACTGCGCAGATGGTGTATGAAATTTACGGTATGTAGATTGATGACATGAACGACGAACAGATAGCGATGTTGAATGCGCGGTTATCGTAGTTGCAAAGTTTGCCCCCAATTTGCCCCATTTAGTACCAGAGAACTGAAATAATGCAAGAAATTCAAAAGAATACAAAGAAAGAGCAATACAACCTCAACAAGTTGCAAAAGCGCCTGCGCCGTAACGTTGGCGAAGCGATTGCCGATTTTAATATGATTGAAGAAGGCGATCGCATTATGGTTTGCCTTTCTGGCGGCAAAGATAGCTATACGATGCTGGAAATTTTACGTAATTTGCAACAAAGCGCCCCGATCAATTTTTCACTGGTCGCCGTCAACCTCGATCAAAAGCAGCCAGGTTTCCCGGAACATATCCTGCCAGCCTACCTTGAGCAGCTGGGCGTAGAATATAAAATCGTCGAAGAAAACACCTACGGCATTGTGAAAGAGAAGATTCCGGAAGGAAAAACCACCTGCTCGCTGTGCTCGCGTTTGCGTCGGGGTATCCTGTATCGTACGGCGACTGAACTGGGCGCGACCAAAATCGCCCTGGGCCACCACCGCGACGATATTCTGCAAACCCTGTTTCTGAATATGTTCTATGGCGGAAAAATGAAAGGGATGCCGCCGAAGCTGATGAGCGATGACGGCAAACATATCGTGATTCGCCCGCTGGCTTACTGCCGCGAGAAAGATATTGTCCGTTTTGCTGAGGCCAAAGCCTTCCCTATCATTCCTTGTAATCTGTGCGGTTCGCAACCCAACCTGCAACGCCAGGTGATTGCCGACATGCTACGCGACTGGGATAAGCGCTATCCTGGACGGATCGAGACGATGTTTAGCGCCATGCAGAATGTCGTGCCGTCTCACCTTTGTGACACTAACCTGTTCGATTTCAAAGGAATCACTCACGGTTCCGAGGTCGTCGACGGCGGCGATTTAGCGTTCGATCGTGAAGAGATTCCCTTGCAGCCCGCTGGCTGGCAGCCGGAAGAAGATGACACCTCCTTAGAGGCGTTGCGGCTTGATGTTATCGAAGTGAAATAATCTGCAGGCGTCTCAGCACTCCGCTGAGACGCCATACTATCGATCATTTTAATAGCCGTACCCGGCATGACTTGCCTTTGATCTTCCCGTTTTGCAACTGCTTCCAGGCTTTTTGCGCTACCGCTTGACGTACGGCGACGTAAACGTGCATTGGATGCACATTAATTTTGCCAATATCCGCCCCGTCTAATCCAATATCGCCGGTCAGCGCGCCCAAAATATCTCCCGGACGCATTTTCGCTTTTTTGCCGCCGTCAATGCATAGGGTAGCCATCTCTGCGGCCAGAGGGAGTAACGACTGCCGGGCGGGCGCATTCAGCCAGTTCAGTTTAAGTTGCAGCATTTCTGAAAGAATATTCGCCCGCTGCGCCTCTTCCGGCGCGCAGAAACTGATCGCCAGGCCGCTGCTTCCCGCACGCGCCGTACGGCCAATACGATGGACATGCACCTCCGGGTCCCAGGCCAGCTCATAGTTAACCACCAGTTCGAGCGATTTAATGTCTAACCCTCGCGCGGCAACGTCGGTGGCAACCAGAATGCGCGCGCTGCCATTTGCAAAACGCACCAACGTCTGGTCGCGGTCGCGTTGTTCCAGATCGCCGTGGAGCGCCAACGCGCTTTGTCCTACCGCATTAAGCGCATCACAAACGGCCTGACAATCTTTTTTGGTATTGCAAAACACCACGCAGGACGCTGGCTGATGCTGGCTAAGCAACGTTTGTAGCAGCGAAATTTTTTCATGCGCCGACGTTTCGAAGAACTGTTGTTCGATAGCCGGTAGCGCATCTACCGTATCGATTTCAATACGTATTGGCTGCTGCTGTACACGACCGCTAATCGCCGCAATGGCCTCAGGCCAGGTTGCTGAAAACAATAACGTCTGGCGCGTCTCAGGCGCAAAGCGGATCACCTCATCAATGGCGTCACTGAATCCCATGTCCAGCATTCGGTCTGCTTCATCCATTACCAGAATGTGCAGCGCATCCAGCGATACGGTTTCTTTTTGTAAATGATCCAGCAAGCGCCCCGGCGTCGCGACAATGATATGCGGAGCGTGCTGAAGCGAGTCGCGCTGTGCGCCAAAGGGTTGCCCGCCACACAAGGTCAGAATTTTGGTATTTGGCAAAAAACGGGCCAGGCGACGTAACTCTCCGGCAACCTGATCCGCCAGCTCCCGCGTCGGACAAAGCACTAACGCCTGTGTCTGGAACAGAGTGACGTCAATTCGATGCAAGAGTCCAAGACCAAACGCCGCCGTTTTGCCGCTACCGGTCCTGGCCTGCACACGCACATCATTTCCCGCCAGAATGACGGGTAACGCTGCGGCCTGAACAGGCGTCATCTCAAGATAGCCCAGCTCAGTAAGGTTATTGAGCTGGGCGGCGGGCAAAACATTCAGGGTTGAAAAAGCGGTCACAATTTACTCTCGCGGTAACGACTCATAGTCAGCAGGCGCGTATCCTCGCAGATCCGGGCGTTTGATGCGACATTTTAATCGGTTCTTCGTCCGGCGGCGGGTCGGGCATCGGCTGAGGACGGGGAAGCGGCTCAGGAATGGGAACAGGGTCAGTGGGAATCGGGTCCGACAAGGACGAGTGTAGATATAATAAGGTCAAAAGACAGCTCATATTACCCTCCAGAATGTCATTCAGACTCTTAAAGGGTAGACGCAGATAGTCTACAGGCAAAAAAAAGCCGACTAATCTAAGTCGGCGTCGTACGAATCAATTGTGCTATGCAGTAATTCAAAAAAGGAAGTAAGACAATATGGAGCGCAACGCCCATCGCTTGACGTTGCATTCACCTGCGAGAGAGATATTGCCCCGAATAGGTAGATGGTTTATTGACTTCGCTCAAATTTCTCGGCGTTTTTTCATACGAAATGGTCTGAAAAGCGCTTTTGTTACAACCATTTACTGCGGTGCAACCATAAAGTAACACCACCGATCAGGACAACTAACAGAATACAAAACAGAGAAAAGCCGAACCGCCATCCGCCGCCAGGAATACCGCCCAGGTTAACGCCAAATAATCCTGTTAAGAAGGTGCTGGGCAGAAAAACCATCGCCATAAGCGACATGGTATAAGTTCTGCGCGCCAGAGACTCCTGCATCACCTGGGCAATTTCATCCGCCATGATGCCAGTACGCGCGATACAAGCGTCAATTTCATCCAACCCCCTTCCCAGCCTGTCGGCGATATCCTGCATTCTGCGCCGGTGATCGTCGCTCATCCACGGCAGCCGTTCACTCGCAAGCCGGGCATAGACGTCGCGCTGCGGCGCCATATAGCGGCGCATAACAATTAGCTGTTTACGTAGCAATGCGAGGAAACCGCGCGGTGGGATTTGCTGGTCGAGAAGATTATCTTCCAGATCGATAATTTTATCGTGTAGCTCTTCAATAAATTCACTGGCGTGATCGGTTAACGCATCGCACACATCTACTAACCAGCCGCCGCAATCTACGGGCCCGGTGCCCTCCTGCAAATCACTGACCACATCGTCCAGCGCCAGAACCTTTCGCTGACGGGTAGACACAATGAATCGCTCGTCCATATATAAACGCATTGCTACTAATTGATCCGGGCGTTCGTCAGTACTGCCATTAATACAGCGCAGCGTAATGAGCGTCCCTTCCCCCATACGACTTACGCGCGGGCGCGAGCTTTCACCAGCCAGCGCATCACGCACGTTATTGGGGAGTAAAGGCGTTGAAGCCAACCAGCGGGCGCTGTCCGGGTGGGTATAATTAAGATGTAGCCAACAAGGATGCTGACTATCGATCACATCATTATCTTCGAGCGGTTTTACTCCACCACGACCATCCAGTAGCCATGCGAAAACGGCATCCGGCACGTTCACATCCGATCCCTTAATGGCTTCCACAGCGCCTCCACGTTACAACTCTCATGCCGTTAGTCTAGCTTTCGGGAAAGGTTAAGCAATCTCTCATTTTCTCATTGCGCAAAAAGAATGACGGGAACGTGCGAAAAAAGCGCCTTAGCAACAGGCGCTTACCAAACATGTATTATCAGGCCTGGCCGCGCCTGGTGATGGTCGAAAGAGGTGATACATGAGAGAGCGACAGCGCATGTTCACTGTAACCCGGCTGGCTTAAACGAAATTTGTCGGTTTTAGTCTGTAACTCGATCACCTGCGCCTTTAAAACATTCGAAGAAGCAGATAACGCTTCAACCATTAAAACATTGCTATGGGTTGCGCTTTCCAGATCGCTCAACGCCAGGGTTATCTGGTTAATGCCTTTTTCCTGCTCCCGCGTGGTGGTGGAAATTTCACTCATCAGCACGTTTAATTGCCCGGAGCCGCCAACAATCTCCTGCATATTTTTTTCAGCCTCCTGCACTATGGCGGCCCCCTGCCGCACATTGTCATGCGTAACGTCGATCAGCGCCTTGATATTTTTTGCCGCCTCAGCGCTACGATGCGCCAGATTACGCACTTCCCCGGCCACCACGGAGAAACCTTTTCCATGATCGCCCGCCCGCGCAGCCTCTACCGCCGCGTTAAGCGCCAGAATATTAGTCTGGAATGCGATACCGTCAATCAATGAAATAATCTCCGTCATCTGCGAGGCACAGTCGGTAATAGAACGCATATTTTCTGTAACCCGCACCATTAATTCACCGCCTTTACGGGCGCATTGGGTTGCACAATCCGCCTGTATGCTCGCCATTCGGGTATTATCCGCATTGTTTTTGGTACTCGCCGCCATTTCATCCATACTGGCGGCAGTTTGAATTAACGAGGCCGACTGCTGTTCCGTCTTTACGGATAGCGACATACTGCGCGCCGCCAGTTGTTCGGAAAGGGTCATTGCCGTTTGCGAAGAGGATCTGATTTCACGTACCAGCGCGGAAATATTATCCGACAGACTATTAATCCCGGGGATGAGTCGCCCGGCGCAATTATTGCCAAATTCGGAGATATGAATAGACAAGTTTCCTGCTGCGACCTCTTCAATACTTTTCTTCACGGTATTAATTGGCACTACCAGATAGCAGGTCATATACCACCAAAGCAGTAATGTCGAGATCAGATAAATGATATTACACGTAATTAAAATAGGGAGATCGTGCAGAAAAGCTATTTGTAAAGTATCCACCAAAAGAAACGTACATACCATGAATAGAATAATGCATGTCCTGACGCTGATATTTCTCAACATTTTTGATGGCCTACAACCAGGATAGGAGACAGGTTTTATTTTTATAGCATTTCAGATAGCTATTGCCATTCGTTTCTTTGACATTCTCCATATTCAATACCAGACCATCGTCATTTCCCTTAGTGCAACAGGTAAAATCACCTATATTCGCTATGCCAGGATATTCATCCATCCATATTGACAAGTGATGTACTTATCACCATTTTCTGCTTAATAGTTAAGTCGAAAGCGAGTATATTTTAATAGACGCTTAAATAAGCGAATGACTGTTTCTCCGTGTTATTACCGCGGACAGCGTTATCGCCCGTTCTCTTGCAGAATCCCGAGCGTTTGGATGAGGCGTTATATCAGGCATAAAATCGGGTTCGCGCGAGCTTGCGCTGGCGGTCCTGTCCGCCAGCGGCAACGATTTACCGACTACGCTTCGCATGGCGCTCCCAGTTATCCTGTTTAGCCTGCACCGTTTTACGTAACGCGACATAACATGCCCCGCCGCCGCCATGGTGCGGCAGCGCCGAACAATAAGCCTGTACATCTTCAAACTCTGTCAACCAGCGGGCCACATAGCTTCGGACGATATTGGCATGTGACTTCGCCTCTCGCCCTTTACCATGAATGATCAGGACATTACGCAACCCCTCTTTCTGCGCCTCCAGGATAAAACGAAACAGCATTTTTCGGCACGTTTCGACCGGCTGGCGTAACAAATTGAGGCTGGCCTGCTGAGGGTATTTCCCACTGCGTAACTTGTCGATGACACCCTGCTGCAATCCTTCCCGACGAAATTCCAGCGGTTCATTCAGCGGCAGAATATCCAGAAAGCCCGTCGTCAGGAAATTATCAAGCTGAAGCGTGTCGATACGCTGGGGCGTTTTAAGATTACGCGTTGGCTGCCAGTGTACATCAGTATGGCGTTTCAGCGGCTGGACATCCTCCATGGCGTCAAGAAACAGCGCTTTATCGTCAAGGTTCATGGTTCATCCTCCAGCGTTTTTGCGACTGCCGTTATCATAACCGTGCCCTGTTATACCGACAACGGTTTACAGTTATTTCCAATAACAGCGACAATGTCAGGCAATTAACCGTCTCGCCAGGCTCCCTTTTTCTCCGCCAACGATATTACTGGCGCTAAATGTGTTATCCCTGACTATCTTTTAAGGAGTATGGTTGCGGGTATTCCTGGCATGATATCTTGTCTCTTACGTTAGGCTAAGACGATGTGAGAGAACGGATGCTGAGATTACTTGAAGAGAAGATAGCCACGCCATTAGGTCCGTTATGGGTGGTTTGCGATGAGCAGTTTCGACTGCGGGCCATTGAGTGGGAACAGTACCGCGATCGTATGGAGCAACTGCTAAATATCCACTACCGTCACGAAGGCTATGAACGCGTTTCTGCGACTAACCCCGGTGGACTCAGCGATAAGCTTGCAGATTATTTTGCAGGCAATCTCGCCGTAATTGATACCCTGGAAACCGCCACGGGGGGCACACCTTTTCAACGGGAAGTATGGCAGGCTTTGCGCACTATCCCCTGCGGGCAGGTGATGCACTATGGTCAACTGGCGGCGCAACTGGGACGACCGGGCGCCGCACGCGCAGTCGGTGCTGCGAATGGCGCTAACCCCATCAGTATTGTTGTTCCCTGTCATCGCGTCATTGGGCGTAACGGCACTCTGACCGGATACGCAGGCGGCGTGCAGCGAAAAGAGTGGCTATTACGCCATGAAGGCTATCTTTTATTATGAATATACAGGCAAAAAGTGCCTTATCGGTCACACTTTTATGTAAAGCAACAACAAATAAATTACGTGTTTTCAAATAGATAAAAGTATTCATCAAACTTATACTTGAATTATTCCTTCTCCGGGATAGCTCAGGCTTACGCGCTCACCAAAAAGATGTTAAAATTGACAAATATCAATTACGGCTTGAGCAGACCTATGATCCCGGAAAAGCGAATTATACGGCGCATTCAGTCTGGCGGTTGTGCTATCCATTGCCAGGATTGCAGTATCAGCCAGCTTTGCATCCCGTTCACACTTAACGAGCATGAGCTTGATCAGCTTGATAATATCATCGAGCGCAAAAAGCCCATTCAGAAAGGGCAAACTCTGTTTAAAGCAGGTGATGAACTGAAATCGCTCTATGCTATCCGCTCCGGAACGATTAAGAGCTACACCATTACCGAGCAAGGCGATGAGCAGATTACTGGATTCCATTTAGCAGGCGACCTGGTGGGTTTTGACGCCATTGGCAGCGGTCATCATCCGAGCTTTGCACAGGCGCTGGAAACCTCAATGGTATGTGAAATCCCCTTTGAGACGCTGGATGACCTGTCCGGCAAAATGCCTAACCTGCGTCAGCAAATGATGCGTCTGATGAGCGGTGAAATTAAAGGCGATCAGGATATGATCCTGTTATTGTCGAAGAAAAACGCCGAAGAACGTCTGGCTGCGTTTATTTACAACCTGTCCCGCCGCTTTGCGCAGCGTGGTTTTTCACCGCGTGAATTCCGCCTGACGATGACCCGTGGCGATATCGGCAACTATCTGGGCTTAACGGTCGAAACCATTAGCCGTCTGCTGGGGCGTTTCCAGAAAAGCGGTATGCTGGCGGTGAAAGGTAAGTATATTACTATTGAAAACAGCGATGCGCTGGCGGCCCTCGCCGGTCATACCCGCAACGTCGCTTAAACGTCAGCTAAACCATTGATGTTATCTTCTGCCATATCGTTAAATTTTTCTCATTTATTGATCTGGCAGAAGCGCTTCCTCTGTTTCATTCACCATATTTGAGTTACTCTTTAGTTACAAACTGCGATGACAGTTGTAAGGAGACCCTGTATGGCTATGTATCAAAATATGCTGGTGGTCATCGATCCCAATCAGGACGACCAACCCGCATTACGGCGAGCAGTTTATTTGCATCAACGGATTGGCGGCAAAATTAAAGCTTTCCTGCCTATTTACGATTTCTCGTATGAGATGACCACCCTGCTTTCTCCTGACGAACGCACCGCAATGCGTCAGGGCGTAATAAGTCAACGCACAGCCTGGATACGTGAGCAGGCGAAATATTATCTTGAAGCCGGTGTCCCCATTGAAATTAAAGTGGTCTGGCACAATCGTCCCTTTGAGGCCATCATCCAGGAGGTTATCGCCGGCAGTCACGATCTGGTGTTGAAAATGGCGCATCAGCACGATCGACTGGAAGCGGTCATTTTTACCCCTACCGACTGGCATTTGCTGCGTAAATGCCCAAGCCCCGTGTGGATGGTCAAAGATCAGCCGTGGCCAGAAGGCGGCAAAGCCCTGGTCGCCGTGAACCTGGCAAGCGAAGAGCCCTATCACAATGCTCTCAACGAAAAGCTGGTAAAAGAGACCTTACAATTGGCGGAGCAGGTTAATCATACCGAAGTACACCTGGTCGGCGCCTACCCCGTTACGCCAATCAATATCGCCATTGAGCTGCCGGAATTTGATCCCAGCGTGTATAACGACGCCATCAGAGGCCAGCATTTACTGGCGATGAAAGCGCTGCGCCAGAAATTCAGCATCGATGAAAAAGTTACGCATGTAGAAAAAGGTTTGCCGGAAGAAGTTATCCCGGATCTTGCCGAACATCTCCAGGCGGGGATCGTTGTGCTTGGCACCGTTGGACGTACCGGACTCTCGGCCGCGTTTTTGGGGAACACGGCCGAACAGGTCATTGACCATCTGCGCTGCGACCTGTTAGTCATTAAGCCTGATGAGTATCAAACACCGGTTGAACTGGACGACGAGGACGATTAATCCCTCTTCCGTCCTGCCGGATGGCGCGGCCATCCGGCCAATACCTCATTCCTGTTACTCATCTCCGCCGAGGAAATAGATCCCCAAAGGAATCGCCAGCAGAATAGTGAACACCAGACTGTAAACGAAAATCATTGCCGACTGAATGGCATACATAGAGCTTGTCCACTCGGACAGTGGAATATGATACTGCTCAATCACACCGCCGATAGTCGCGCGCGTTACCACCGATGCCGCAACGATAAACACTGCCAGCAGGCATAACAGAAATTTTTTCCCCTTCGCCGATTTCAGCTTCATCATGATCATAGTATTGTCCTTTACAGATGACTTTGTTACCTGATAGCAACAATACCATGACAATCACGCGATGTCTGCCCTATAAAACGTGACATTGTATTTACATAAAAAGTAAACCGCTGAGATTAAAGCTGATAGCACTATTTCTTCTTTTTACTTATCGATGATCTACGCGTTTATCCTGGGTAAAATACCTGTTAATCAGGTCATTCTGAGCTGTTATCGTAGGAAGGAGCGGAAAACAATAATGTTCACTGAATTTTTTCTCAAAAACGCATTTAATCTGGCGATACTTTTCAGTTGCGGTATGGCGTTGCTGGTCGTGAGATTTTGGCTCAGCCGTAACGTACAGTGGAAGAAAGGATTCACGTTCCATGCGGCACAGTTTTTTATTTATGCAATTATTATTGGGACCATCGGGAGCATCCTGAATAATGCTATTGAAGATTATAATTTGCGTTTTATCTCTTCCGGGATCATTGATTTTATCTGCACCTCGCTCATTGCGCTTATTCTGACGATAAAACTTTTCCTGATTATTAACCAATTTGAAAAAGCACAGGTCAATAAAGGTAGAGATGTCACCAGTACCCGTATTCTGGCACGGGTCATAAAAATAACCATTATTGTCGCGATTGTCTTACTGTATGGCGAACATTTTGGCATGAGTCTGTCCGGTCTGCTGACCTTTGGCGGTATCGGCGGTATCGCTGTTGGTATGGCGGGCAAAGATGTCCTGAGCAATTTTTTCTCCGGTATTATGCTCTATTTCGATCGCCCCTTCAGTATCGGAGACTGGATTCGTTCTCCTGACAGAAATATCGAAGGTACGGTCGCCGAAATCGGCTGGCGAATTACGCGAATTAACACATTCGACCACCGCCCGTTGTACGTGCCTAATTCCGTCTTTTCATCCATTAGCGTTGAGAATCCGGGACGGATGACCAACCGTCGAATAAAAACGGTTATTGGGTTACGTTACGAAGATGCCGACAAAATTGGCCTCATTGTTGACGCTATCAGAAACATGTTGCAGGCGCACAGAGATATCGATCAGAAACAGACGCTGTTGGTCTATTTTAATGAATTCGCCGACTCTTCGCTGAATATTATGGTGTATTGCTTTACCAAAACAACAGTATGGCAGGAATGGCTTGCCGTACAGCAGGATGTTTACCTGAAAATTATTGCGATTGTCCAGGAAAACGGCGCTGACTTCGCCTTCCCAAGCCAGACGCTCTATATCGATAATCCGGAGGCCGCGCCTGCGATAAAATAAAAGATAGCCGGTGCCCGATAACGCTTATCGGGCACCGAGGCTTCCCTGTCCGAATGACGGGTTGTTAGCGCCTTCCTTACGGTGATCAACGGCTCTTTTCATTCACCGTC
Organism: Salmonella sp. 32020114201800008SM; assembly: GCF_017572025.1. NCBI lineage: Bacteria > Pseudomonadati > Pseudomonadota > Gammaproteobacteria > Enterobacterales > Enterobacteriaceae > Salmonella > Salmonella sp. 32020114201800008SM. Next base: position 621,892 of record NZ_JAGEQM010000001.1, read on the forward strand.
ATGGTAAATTCAAGCACCTCATTCGTGTCGTTAACGTAGGCATGAGGCATGTCGGTTCTGGCTACAGCGGAGCAGCCCTCCCGAATAATAAAGCATCTACCGTCGACTGTTAATGTCAGTGTTCCCTGATTAACAAACAGTAATTCACAGGTGTCTGCCGGATGCCCTGCCGATTCAAACTGTTCACCAGGATGCATTATCCATTGCCAGAGTTCCAGCATATCCGGCCCGCTGGTTCCCGCCATCAGTTTTGCGCTGCCGCCTTTCTCGCCGCGCCACAACACCGGAATAGCATCCCGGTCGATAAGATGGACCATCGGCTCGCTGGCGACGTTGACAAAATCCGCCACGGACACTCCCATTGCCGCCGCGATCTTACATAACAGCGCAATGCTTGGATTGGCTTTACAGCCTTCAATTTCCACCAGCATTCCTTTACTGACGCCGGAACGCCGCGCAAGCTCATCCAGCGACATCTTTTTTTGGCTACGAAATTGTTTGATACGTTGGGAAACAGCTTCATTTATCGTGCTGACGTCGGCGCCCGCCGTGGTCGATAAGTTGACTTTTTTGGTCATTGGTCGATATCATAGAAGAAAATAGTCATTACAGGATTATGCGATGTCTTCTATGTTACCGTCAATCAGCCCGGAACTGGCCCGTATCGCTCCCGGCTTTCGTGCATTAAGTATTAATGTTATTGCCGCTCCGGTTCGCGATGCGCAGGTCGGAGAAATCGCGCTAAAAGAGGCCTGTCAGGCCGTAATTAACGGCCAACCGGCGTGGGCACAGGCGCATATAGACGCCTGGAATGCGGTGTTTAAAGCATTCGGCGCAAAACCAAAGCGCACCCCCTGCTCGGCTGAAGCGCTACGAAAACGCGTGTTGAAGGATGGAACAATGGCGGCGCTGGACCCGGTCGTTGATCTTTATAACGCGGTGAGCCTACGCTATGCCGTACCGGTAGGCGGCGAAAATAGCGCGGCTTATTGTGGATCGCCGCGGCTGGTTTTCGCAGACGGAAGTGAAACATTTGATACCCTGAAAGAAGGACACCCCGTCACCGAGTCACCAGAACCGGGCGAAGTTATCTGGCGCGATGACAGAGGCGTCACCTGTCGGCGCTGGAACTGGCGTCAGGGAGTACGTACCCGACTAAGCGCTTCAGATAAAGCGATGTGGTTTATCCTTGAAAGCTTGCCGGAAATGCCGGTTGATGAATTGTACGCGGCAGGAAACATGCTGACTGACGGCCTTGAAAAAATGATGCCAGGTTTACGTTTTGAATCCACGTTGATGGGTGTTTGATTGATATTGCGTAACAGGAGAAATACCATGTCGCTGTTTCTGACAAGTTTTATTTTCGAAAAAAAAGAGTACGACGAAGAGTTTTATCAACTGGATGGCTGGATTGAGCGCTATACACAGACTATTGATGGCTATATTGGGATGGAAAGCTATACCGATGCCGCCAGCGGAAGAATGGTTAATAATTATTACTGGCAGACCCGCGAATCAATGGAGCTATTGATAAATAATTTACAGCACCAGCAGGCCAAATCACAAAGTCATAAGTGGCTTTCCGGTTACCAGACGATTATTGCAGAAATTCAGGGGTGCCATAACGTTAACCTGCCCCATCCGCTGGCATCATTTTCAGTTCCTTATGCGTGATGCAATAGTATATGTGTTAAATGTGGGGGCACTACAGGAGGATGCCTGCGCCCCTGCATTGCCGGTTATTCGGTTCTCTGTGCAGGGACGGTGCTGATATAAGTGATTAGTAAACAGGAAGATGAGTGATATCTCGTGGTACAATAACACGCGTAACCACATTATTTTCATCGCACTCTATCAACGCTCTGGCAAAAATACTGAGCTCATTAATTTTCAGCCCGGAATTATCCAAAAACTGGCGGCAAGCGTAGTCAGAAACAAAGGTTATGCCGGGATGAATATCATGTTCCCGAATAAAACGGGCCTGAGCAAATGGCGTATCCATACTCAGCACATATACCGCCCGGTTTGAGTGGCTACCCGCTGATTTAAGGCGGTTACTATAGTCTTTTACCTGCCATTCACAAACCGGCGTATCCAGTGACGGGACGACAATAATCCGCTTTTTTATCCCCGGGATACAGTAACCCGGTAATAAATTATGGCTCACCAGCCCCTTTGTGCAGGGTAATGGTTCGCCTTCAGCCAGTATACCGGGTTTGAGGGTCAGTTGCGTTTTGCCAAAGGTGACAGCGTGTTCCTGACCCAATGAAATATAATCTTGTGTTGTTGCTGGTGTCATAAAAACTTCTCCTTTTAACGTTTGTATTCTTTTAGCCATAATAATTATTTAGCAATCTACTAAAGAACCAAGTGAACATCCATAATAAGAGCAGTGAGATAAAAGCCAACCCATTATTCATTGCTGTTTTTACTCTACTTTTTTATTGTCCCGGAGATAGTAAATTTATCTTTAATCAATTCCCCAAAATATTTATATGTCAATTTCAACTCTCCATTTGAACCTCCATTATAAGTTACCGTCTGAAGATACTCTCCGGGATTACCCCCGGCTTTGATATCGCATCGACTATTCCAACTTCCTGTTGGAAAATGCCCACACTGGAGATTGAGATTAGATATGGGGTTATTATTTATATCTTTAACAATAATTTTCACAACAGCACTCTCTCCTGGCATCAGTAAAGATTTATCTGCACTAATGACAGATAAATCTTTACTCAATTTAACTATACGTTTTGTTTCAATAGAATGGATTTCAGAAACCATCGGCACAGGCGTATATCCTGGTGCTGAGACCATATCTGTTTCGTTATAATGCTCAATTCTTATCTTCGAACCTACATTATCCTCGCTGATAACAATTTCATATTTACACGGCTTTTCACGTAGAAGCTCATGCTGTGAGTCATCTTTCTCAACGCGATAATACGTACATACTGTGGTAGCCGTTTCATTAGCTTGATATTTTTCAGTATCAGGATCACTGACTCTCCCAACCATTCTTGATTTTAAAAGCATGCCTGGTATAGGTATATATGATTCAGCATATCCAGAATCCCCATTCAATTCCAACCCATAATCACTCAACGGCGAACCAGGCCTGTGCCCAACGCTCGGCGCCGTAGGAGGAGAAAACATCCCGACGGTTGTCGCGGACGTTGTCGACGAATCCGCCAAGACGCTTATCGGCGCAGCCGCCAGAAGCAGGCTATAGATAATAAGATTATGTTTCGACATACGCACTGTTGATCCTTTTTAAAACATTAATTCGCATCAGATGCTGCGGTAGAACTCTTGGCATTTTCTTTATCAGAAATAATTCTGACGCGGATATATTTATTCTGAAGCGGTTCCCCGTTAAGGCTATAAGGGATAAGCCAGGTGGCCTTTGTCGCCCCCGGTACGGATTTCCAGGATTTCATTTCATCCGAGATTTCCCACTGATAATTAAACGCATCAGTACAGTCCGTGTTATTTACACAAAGTGTTCTGGCTCGCATTTCCGTTCCGACGACTGGCGCGGTAACACTTCCGTTGTCCTCTTCAGTACCCGGCGTAAAAAGCACCTCCACAGAAGTGACCTTCTGCGCAATGCTGTCTGACTGCGCTTGCAGCAGTACGGTCCCCTTCACCGGATGTTTATCGTCTGGTCCGCTTGCTTCAATATGTAATTTGAGCGGGCGGGTATCATCGCCGATATGGGTCACCAGAACCCGTTCAACCCAATGACCATCACGCTCTGTACCACCGAGCGCTTTAAATGCCAGACCCGGCGTATCTGATTGATACTTAATATTACGTGGTTTGAGCGACGCCCACTCCTCTTCAGAACGCTCGCGCACGTAGTGCCACTCAATAACCTTCCCCTCTTCTCCGGCAGGAAGCGGCGTACTGACAACAAAGTTGCCGTCCTCAACCTGAACATCGTCATTGATAACATTTATCCAGGAACGGAAACTGGTCTCATCCTGTGTCACCCTTACCGGGATACGCTCGGAGGTCACGCGAGTACCCCGGCTGTCAGTCACCGTTAAATAAAGGCTATACTCCTGACCGTCGGTCACCGTCAGCGGAAGTTGTGGAAGGATAAGGCCGCTGCCCAGACTCCCCTGAAGCTGGAGCCCGGCGAGAAGCTCCGCATCACCCGACCACTCAACCTTCTCAACCGGGTAACGGCTATCTACCGTCGCCATTAATGTCACCAGCGTCCCGGACAGGCCTGACACCGGCATTGCCGTAATGCGGATTTTGCTGGCCTGCTCCCGATACGCCATGACGATATCGTAATTACGATCAACAAAGGCACGCCGGTTAGTCGTATTCGACGGCGCCCCAACGTTGCGGTAATCAAGCTGTTCATGTAACGGCGTACCGAAGGAATAATTGACTCTCAGACCGCCCTCTGCCTGCGATCCGCCATTACCGGCGTCCCGATATCCTGCTCTGACCTCAAGCAAGGGGACAGGATTCCAGACCAGAGCCGCACCTGCGGCGCGGGGATTCCGGCTTAACGTACCGTTACCCAATAGATCAACTTTATCCCCGTAATACTGTTCATATGTCAGCTCGCCACTGAACCAGGGAAAATCGGGGAGCGTGCCTTTTGTTCGCAGATCAAAGCCATATGCCGGACGCTCATCATGTAACTCATGCGCTGCTGACGTTTTCCAGCCGGTGAGAGGGAAATAATAGTTGCCGGAAAAGGCCATACTGTCTTTATAGACTTCCCCGCCAATGCCGCCACGTAAGTGGGAATAACGGATGTCGGCATCCAGAAACGTATTGACGCCGAGCAGCCATCCATTGACCTCCTGGCGGTAACCGACACCAACGTTAACATAAGTGCGTCCATCGAAACTGCTGTTGTCGTGGTCGCGAAAGCCAAGCTGGCCAAAGAGTAAAGACGATGTTGTTTCCTGGACAGGAATAAACATATCGAACTCTGATGAGCGATATTTCGCGCCATCTTCAAGATTGACGCCACCACGGAAAATAATCTCCGGAAAAGCGTTCTTTATCCCCTCGTTCACCAGATGATTAGCGGCTTGCCCTGGTAACGCCTTGATTTTTCCTTTGGCATAATCCTCCAGCGTCCCCTCCTGCAGGTGCGGAGAAATAGACGATGCCGTCCCCGCAATCCACGACTGAATTTCACTATCGCTATCAGCAATGACCGGGAGTGGAATCTGACTGGTAACAATGGCCCAGGTTATATATTTAGTAATGGGTTTTTTAGAAAAAACCACTGTATTGTCTCCTGCTATATCCCCCTGCCTGGCAGGGGGAGCATTTAAATAAGATGTTTATTTAGCGATAACCATCAGCGACGGATAGCGCGTTTATTCTCCGGCGTGGCTTTCGTCGTTTTAGGCGTAACGTGGACACGGAACAGTTTATTCTGCTCGGTTCCCTTAATAATATATTTATGTTTTTCAGCGTTGGTATTATTCAGATCGGTGAACTTATCTGGTGTCCCGGCATCCGCCATCTGCCAGGTAAAGTTATAATTACTGACATCGCACTCAGCCGCCGCTGTGGTGGCACACTCCAGTACCGCTTCAAGGGTGCCGCCCACCACTGGGGTGTTGGCGTCATTGGTACCGTTGAGTTCATCAGTTGGTTTACCACTTTCATTCACCACATTGATAGTGACAGAACGTAGCTTATTAGAAATTGTACCGTCTGCGGCGGAGTCGCCGCCCACCCCAGAAGATGCAGAAGTTAATAAGACAGTGGCAGGCAAGAATGCACTATCCGGCGTCCCCGTTGCCGTCTTAATTCGGTAAACGATTTTAATTTTTTTACCACCTGCATCAGCAGGAATGGTAAAAGCCGTCCCGGTTGCCGCCGGGGTTCCAGAAGGATCGGCGGCCTCATTATCCACCAGATACCATTTAATATCGTCGGCATTATTCATTTTATCCAGCGATAAGGGATCCCCATCCTCATCCCTAATAAAAACATCCGCTATCTGGAGGGTTGAACCGGTCGTCAGTTCCCCAGACACTTCTATTTTTTTTGCATTAGTAGTTGCCACAGGACGGTGACCAACAGAAGCAGGTGTAGCAGAAGAAGCCATATCATTGGCTCTGGTATTCGCCACCGCCTCTACTGAGACCACGGATGCACAAATTGCTAACGTTAATAAAGATCTTTTGAAGTACAAAACAATTCCCTTTTATTAAATCATTAGAAATAATTACGAGATTTATAATCTCACGGGCTAAAAATTCAGGGTTATTCAATCATTTTAACCGCCTGTGAAATTATGCCCTTCGCCATGCTAATTACTTAGCTTTACTGGCAAAATCCGATCTCCAAGTGTAAAGTTTATTCAGAAACGTCAAGCAATTTAAATCTTTCTTGTTTTGCCAGAAAAGCTAACAACCACCCACCAGTTTAATAACACAGTATATCAAACACCTTAAATGTTTATATTTTCGGCTTCAATAAAGAGGAATGATGATGAAAAAAGCCATAATAATCTCAGTATTAGAGCAAATAGAAAAAAATCTTGAAGAGAGGATTGATATTGAAAAGCTGGTTGTTATAACAGGTTATTCGCGAAGGAGTTTGCAGGATTTTTTTAAAGAAAAGTGTGGCGTCTCTATCGGAAAATATATCAGACAACGCAAGTTGAGCAGAAGCGCCACTCTGCTAAAGCTGACCTCTCAGTCGGTCACAGATATCGCGTTCAGAATGGGGTTTGATTCAGTGCAGTCCTATAGTCGAGAGTTCAAAAAAACATTTGGCGTCAATCCCAATAACTATCGCAAGGCTGATTTCTGGGATCTCAGAAACCTACGGCCTCCCTACTGGCTTGACTGTGATGAGCATTATCAGTTCGAAATTTGTCAGCTTACGTCAAAAGAAATTTTCGGATTTCAAACATCTCATCAGATCGCAACAAATGACCTTCCTAAAAAAGCGTCGCCTATAAAATGGAAAATCATTCATGAGACGCTCAGAACGTGGGGCGAAAATGTGTATTGTCTCTCGTCTTTTAAGCCGGATAATACCAAAGACCAGGTCATCGCCGTAAGCAGTTTTTTTGGTATGGAACATAATTCCGTCGATGGAGGAAAAATACCCATGTCGAGGGTAATAAAATGTGGTAAATATGCAAAATTCCATTTCGTTGGTCATAAGGAACAATATCAACAATTTTCCAATACAATATATATGTGTATATTGCCAAAACTGAATCTTATCAGGAGAGAAGGAGAAGATATTGAATACTTCCATTTGGCATCCGTCCAAAAGCAACAGAGTAATGAATCCATTGTCGATCTTTATTATTACATCCCTGTACTGTAATGACTTCGTACCATCCACGCATTTCATCTGAAAAGTCTTCTCTTTTCAGAACGGTAATAAAACTCTCAGTATTGATTCTGGTAAAATAAGTGACTATTAAATATAGTTAACGTTTTGAAAGAATTTAAAAAAAATAAATTGCGTGCACGCGACACCGGGGACAGATTTCTGACAGTACTGTACGGTGTAGTGATCAGGTAATATTGGCTACAGTTTACGGTAAAAGCAAAGTCCATACTTTAACTATTAATGGGAGTATGCTGGCCGGGCGGCTTGCGGGGCCTTCATGCTCCCACATTTACAATGTTGGTATGATTACATTCTCTCTATATTTTACTGTGCTAACCTTTTATCTCGTTGAGATAACGTTTAATTAAAATGCTCTCTTTTTGATGTACATTATAAGAGGAGACATTATTCATATTTTCGAAATCAGGGCAGACGATATGTATACAACCATCAGAAACACAACGCTAGCAATGGTAGCGTGTTTTTCGTATATCGCACATGCCAGTACCCACCCTCCTCTTATTATCACCAGGGGAGCCGGAGGAGACGCCTCCGGAGCCGCAGTCATTCATAATAATTGGCGGCATGGCACTCCTGACCTGGTCAATCTTACCGATATCCCCATAGATAAAATCAGACCAGAAAAATACCGTTGCGTACTGATTATTGGGCAAGGAGCTATAAAAGAGATGCTTCTTGCGAACAATGCCTCAGCAATACTTTCCGGAAAAACGGTTGGTCTGTATAGTCATCTGATCGATCAGAACACGCTCAGATTACTTCGGCAATTGCAGAACAAAGTGAGATTCAATCTCTTTTTTACCCGCTCGCAGATAACTCTACTAAAACTAAGGAATATTTCAGAATATAATTTTTTGAGTTCTAAAGTAAATAATGTCTGGGGACAAGACTCACTAGCAATTGAAACAGTGGCACCTGACAGGGGTAATATACCGGAAAAAGCGCTTCCCCTCAAAACAACAGATTATGTGATCTGGCTGGGTGGAAACTATACTACTTCCTCTGGTACGCAGCGTATCTTCACAAACGATCAGATTGTTGTAGCCCTGAAACCACTACATAATGTTATTTCATCAAATGCATCGATTGCTATTATGCTTTCACCACGTTTTTTTGATAATAGCATGAGTAAAGAAGCAAAAGTTAAACGACTGAAGGCAGTGCTTAACACCTTTTCGCGAAACAGGGTCACATTTTATATGAATAAGGAGATGCTTGCTAATCTGAAAGAATTTGATTTACCTGTTCAACTATCCCCTTCTTACGCAGAGCTGATGCGAATGCCCTGGGCCAGCGCTACCCGGCATTTTGCCTCTGTGGATCAATATAACCTGTTTGCTGATCTCATACCCAAAGTCACGCCGTTTCTTCTTGAACCGAATGATGCCGATCAAGCTCTCTATGCGACGGATTATCTTAATACCCGGCGTGTAAGTCTGACCCAAAATATTCTTAACCATGGTTGTGACTAAATAAAACGCGCAGAATCCGGGATAGTTAGCAATCCAAAACAGACCGTTAGCCATGAGTACTGTTTATCTTCACTATACAGGGAACAACCAAATAACTGACGACACAAATCAAGCCGAGACCCGGAATTCGGCTATACAGGCGCTCTATTCAATTCAGGCCCAGAAACAGTCCGGTACCCATACTGGACACGGCCTCTCAACTGCTTTAGCGCATTACCAGTCCAGCTTCGATGCGCCTTCTGTCGTCTGCACTATTTCACTGGTTTTAATAACGCGATGATAACCATAAGCATCAGCGTATTTCGTCATTCCGGTTGCGGTGTCAACCTCCGGCTTACCCTGCGTTTCAATAATCTCTCCCGTCCGGGTCGTCATGGTATAGGTCGTTGTACATCCGGCTAGCATCAACACTGATAAGCTAAGTACCGTAATAAGACTACATTTTTGCATTTCTCGTTTCCCTGACACCTCTATTTTTGATGTACTTTACCGAATACCGCAACGGCAAGATGGATGATTAGGGCTATTGCTCCCTGTTTGCCCGTATCTGACTGGCTCAGGTTTTTTGATGCGCTGCGTTAATCCGGCAGTAATCGCTCCAGCACATCCCCAGCCAGAAGCACGCTCTCCTGAAGACGCTCCAGGCCATACCCCGCTCGCGCCTTGGCGGAAAGTCCCGCCATTAGCGTCCCCATAAAGTCCGTCGTCCGGTCAGCCTCTTGCGGATACCGCATGGCGACATAAGTGCGAATCAGGTTTTCAGCAGCGATGTAAAACTCGCAGGCGGCCTCTCGTGCCGGTTTATCGTTACAATGAGCGCCCTCCAGAACCAGACACCCAGTGGCATCAGGATCGGCAGCGTAACGTCTTGCCGCTTCCATCAGCACATCGATAAGGCACTTCGCGGTCGGGCGATCGTGACGCAAAAGCGCCCCGAGCGGAATCGCGTCGGTCATCCTGTAACGCTTTAATACGCGAGTATACAGCCCCAGCTTGCTGCCAAACGCCGCATAGAAACTGGGAGGATTGATCCCGAACGCTTTTGTCAGATCCGCTACGCTCACCGCGTCGTAGCCGCGCGAATGAAATAAGTGTTGAGCGGTTTCAATGGCTTGCTCCGGATCGAACTGGCGAGGGCGACCCGGCGTTCGGCTATGTTTTGTAGTCATTACTACATAACTCCTTGACGGCATGATTTCAGTACGCATATTGTAGTGGTTACTACAATATCATAAAGGACATCCTGATGACGCTATTTCGCAACAAATCTGTACTGGTTTTAGGGGGAAGTCGTGGTATCGGCGCGGCTATTGTACGACGCTTTAGCGCTGACGGCGCATCGGTCGTTTTCAGCTACGCCGGATCGCGTGAAGCTGCCGAAAAACTGGCAGCGGAAACCGGAAGCACCGCCATTCAGACGGATAGCGCCGATCGTGATGCCGTCATCAGCCTCGTGCGTGAGTACGGACCGCTGGATATTCTGGTCGTCAATGCGGGCGTGGCTCTCTTCGGCGATGCGCTGGAACAAGATAGCGATGCGATAGATCGTTTGTTCCGCATTAATATCCATGCGCCTTACCATGCGTCAGTCGAAGCAGCCCGCCACATGCCGGAAGGTGGACGCATTATTATTATCGGTTCCGTGAATGGCGATCGGATGCCCGTACCGGGAATGGCCGCGTACGCCGCCAGTAAATCAGCCCTACAAGGGCTGGCGCGCGGCTTAGCCCGTGATTTTGGCCCCCGCGGGATTACAATAAATGTAGTGCAGCCAGGCCCCATTGATACCGACATCAATCCGGAAAATGGCCCAATGAAAGAGCTGATGCACAGTTTCATGGCGATCAAACGACACGGAAGACCTGAAGAAGTGGCTGGAATGGTGGCATGGCTTGCCGGTCCGGAAGCCTCTTTCGTCACCGGTGCGATGCACACCATCGATGGTGCCTTCGGCGCCTGACGGCCAGGCGAATATCATATGGTTGCCGTCTACGCTCCGGCAACCGTGTTAGAAGCTGTTCATGCGAGAAAACATCCGCAAGCGCCGGGATCAATCGTGGATTTTAACGCCAAGACAACCGCGAACAAATTCAGGATTAAAATGCTTCACCGCTTCGCCAACGTAGCCTAAATCAAGGGCGTTGATTTGAGCCATTTCGTTATCCGTTAGTGAGAAATCCCAGATAGCAAAGTTCTCTTCAATACGTTCTTGTCGAGTGGATTTAGGAATAACCGTGACGCCACGCTGCACGTTCCAACGCAGGACAACCTGCGCGATGGTTTTTTGATGGGCATCGGCAATCCTTTGAAGCATGACATTTTCATACGGTTTATGTCTCCCGCCGCCTAACGGCGCCCACGCTTCAGGCTGAACGTTATAATGCTTCATGGTTTCCAGCGCGGCGGGTTGTGCAAAGTATGGATGCAATTCGACCTGGTTTACCATTGGCGTAATTCTGACGGTTTCACAGAAGTTGGCTAACACATGCGCATAGAAGTTGGACACGCCAATGGCTTTTAGTTTACCGGCTTCATAAGCGTCTTCCAGCGCGCGCCACGCACTAAAATAATCGCCCATTGCCTGATGCAATAAATAGAGATCAAAATAATCTAACCCGGATTTTTTCAGCGACGCTTCAATACCTGCTTTGGCCAGATCGTAGTTAGCCATATCTTGCACCCACAGTTTAGAAGTAATAAATAACTCCTCACGGGTACACAGACCTGTCGCGATGGCTTTACGAACAGCGTCACCAACGGCATCTTCATTGCCGTATACCGCAGCGGTATCGATAAGACGATAACCGCTGCGAATAGCGCTTAACACTGACTGCTGACATTCTTCTTTGTCGGTTACCTTAAAAACGCCAAAACCCACCATAGGCATTTTAAGGTTGTTACTTAATATTGAATATTCCACGCTAAAGCACCCTTTCGTCGTAAAGACGCCATGATAAGAGCAAAATACAGGTACAATGAGTATTGTTAAATCCGATTATATTTATACAAAAAGTTCATTAATAACAGTTGTACAGATTTTTTATTGCATCCAAACGTTCCGTGCTTGCTATATCCTCGCCGTGTAGCACCTGTTTGATAATGCCTTTTACTTATGCGTCAAAAACCAGTACCGTCATTTTGACCGTCTGTGAAAAAGTTTTCTGAACAGGCAATGCGATATCCGGAATAATATTTTTTAGCGAAGAGGCTCCGGCTGGCTCAGCGCCGTTTTGCACCAGTCATAAAAAGCGCGTACCGCAGGCGGCAGAAACCTGTTTTGCGGATAGACCAGCGCAAGCGGCAAATCGTAAGAATGGTTGTCCATGCAGGTCACCAGCGCCCCGCTGTGCAGATACGGCGCAACCAGATAGCTGGCGACGCGAATTAACCCCAGTCCCTGTATTCCGGCCTGAATATAAGCGTCCGTATCATCGACAACCAGCGTCTCCTGCACCCGTATCGCGTAATCCTTCCCTTCACGCGTAAAAAACCAGTCGGTGGTACGCCCGGTGCGGTGGTTCAGGTAGCCGACCGCATGGTGTTTTTGCAGATCATCTAAATTTTCAGGGCTACCGTAACGCTCAATGTAAGTGGGCGATGCTGCTATCACCCAGTTAAAGCTGGCAAGTGGACGGGCAACCAGCGTGGTGGAATCATCGATTCTGCCGGCCCGAATCACGCAGTCATACCCTTGCAGGATAATATCCTCCACGCTATCGCTGGAACAAAGTATCAGCTCCAGCTCCGGATACTGGCGCAAAAAGGCCGGGAGCATGGGAATAATGCAATGCCGGGCGAGAGATTGCGGCATCCCCACTTTAAAACGCCCTTTGGGTTGTGCCGCCCGGCCGGGAAATGACGACTCCATGGCCGCGATATCTGCCAGTACTCTTTTGCACTCTTCGTAGTAACGCCGCCCCTCTGCGGTCACGCTAAGTTTGCGGGTTGTACGTTGCAAAAGCTGAATCTTAAGCCAGGATTCCAGTTCTTTAACCACCCGCGATACCGTTGAGCGCGGCACGCCCAGCACTTCGGCGGCTCTGATAAAACTATGGGTATCCACCACGCAAACATAGACCTGCATCGCTTCCAGCTTGTCCATTTTCCCCCCGCCAATTATCCCATTTATCAGAACAGTCTAACCCGTCTTCGGCGTCTTATCGAACGCAGAACCCTGCCGTAATCTCTATCTACAGGTGAATCAACACAGAGAGGTGCAAATGAAACAATCCAATAATCAGGTGGGTGAAAAAGTATTGGTGCTGGGTGCGGGACAACTGGGGGCGTCAGTGCTGGCGTCGTTGGTTCCGGCGGTCACACAGCGTAATGGTTCCGTTAGCGTTATTGTGTCAGGGCGATCCAGGGATAAACAGAGCAAACGACGTTCCAGCATTCATCAACAACTGGCAGATGCCGGTGCGCGGTTTATCCCGGTCGACATCGCAGGCAGTTCGGTTGCAGCGTTAAAAGATCAATTCCACGGTTTTGATACGATCATCAATTGTATGGGGTTTGTCGCCGGTGCGGGTACCCAGATAAAAATCACCCGCGCGGTACTGGAGGCGGGCGTTAAGCGCTATTTCCCCTGGCAGTTTGGCGTGAATTACGATGTGGTCGGCAAAGGCAGTGGCCAGCCGGTGTGGGACGAACAGTATGACGTCAGGACGCTTTTGCGCGAGCAAAACGTCACAGAGTGGGTGATTGTTTCAACTGGTATATTTACCTCTTTTCTCTTCGAACCAGCCTTTGGTGTGGTCAACTTAGCCAAAAAAACCATCAATGCCCTCGGCGGATGGGAAATGCAGGTCACCGTCACGTCGCCTGCGGATATTGGTCGCCTGACCACTGAAATTTATCTGCATCAGCCGCGTATCACTAACGAAGTCGTCTTTGTCGCGGGGGAAACGACCTCTTATGCAAAACTGGCGGAAACGGTCGAACGCGTGACGCAGCAAACCTTTACCCGAGGCGTATTGACGCTACCTGACTTACAGGAGCAGCTCCGTTTACATCCGCATGATCCAATGCTGCGCTATCGCGTCGCCTTCGCGCGTGGTGACGGTATGTGGTGGCCGATGAGTGACACCTGGAATGCACAACATCATCTGCCGACACAGGATATTGCCGCCTGGCTGAAAACACAGCAATGAGAACGGCGGCATCAGGCGCTCGCTTAATCCCCATGCCTTCTGCCAGCATCAGGCGGCGGGCTTGGCTACCTTGAGTTAACAAGAAACCAGTACGCATCAGTGCTTCACGATATACATTGTACGGCTATAGGCCACATCTTCCGGGTTAGTAATGGGGTATCCCTTTACCCACGGTTTAATTAACCGGCCATTGGTATACTGATAAATAGGCGCTATAGGCGCTTGTTCCGTTAAAATTTTCTCCGCTGCATTGTAATCCGCGTTACGCGCTTCGGCGGTATTTTCCATCGTCGCTTGCGTCAGGATTTTGTCATAAGTCGGATTAGTAAAGCGTGAAATATTCCCCGTATGCGTGGACGTTAATAAGGATAAGAAAGTCGACGGTTCGTTGTAATCACCCACCCAGGAGGCGCGAATAACATCAAAATTACCGGTATTCCGGCTGTCGATATACGTTTTCCACTCCTGGTTTTGCAATTTCACATCCACCCCCAGATTTTTCTTCCACATTGACGCCACCGCAATCGCGATTTTCTGATGGTTTTCTGAGGTATTGTAAAGCAGAGTTAATTTAAGCGGCTTCTGCGATCCGTAGCCTGCTGCACGCAGCAATGTTTTCGCCTGGGCGTTAAGTTCTTCCTGGCTCATTTGTTCAAACGGTGAAGGATCGGGCTTAAATCCTGCCGTGACATCCGGTGTAAAATGCCAGGCCGGTTTTTCACCGGTACCTAAGACTTTTTCCGCCATCAAACGGCGATCAATGGTCATACTTAGCGCCAGACGAACGCGGGAATCCGCCGTCGGCCCTTTCTGCGTATTAAACGCATAATAATAAGTCCCTAATTGCGGCGGCGTATAAACTTGCCCTGGAATATCCTTCAATAATTTCTGGTACATATTTTTAGGGAAAGATTCGGTGATATCAATATCACCGGCAAGATAACGTTTCGTCGCAGCCGACTCCTGGTTAATGGGTAAAAATGTCACTTTTTGCAGTACCGTTTTCGCGTTATCCCAGTAATGCGTATTAGGCACGACCACCAGTTTTTCATTTACCACGCGCTCTTTAAGCACATACGCGCCATTGCCAATCAGTTTTCCCGGCTTCATCCAGTCTTTGCCGCTTTCAACATTCGCTTTTTGGACCGGATAAAAGGCAAAACTGGCGGTCAGACTGGCAAACCAGGGCAACGGCTTGTCAAGCTGAACACGCAAAGTGTGCGCGTCCACGGCACTGACGCCAAGCTGATCCGGCGTGACTTTACCGTCGATAATGGCTTGCGCATTAGTGATGCCAGCCAGAGCGGCAAACCAGGCGAAGGGGGAAAGCGTTTTGGGATCAACCAGGCGTTGCCAGCTATAGACAAAATCCTGGGCGGTCACCGGCGTTCCATCGGCCCATTGCGCATCATCCCGCAACGTAAACGTCCAGATACGATTATCATTGCTCTTCCACTGGCTGGCGACGCCAGGGATAATTTCACCCTTTTCGTTCTGGTTAACCAGCCCTTCAAACAGATCGCGGATCACCTGAATTTCAGGCAGCCCAACGGCTTTCGCTGGATCTAACGAAGCGGGCTCATCTTTGATATGACGCACCAGTTCTTGTTTCTCTGCCAGTACCGTTCCGCCGGGAACATCCGCAGCATATGCCAGGGAAAAGCTGCTAACCAACAGCGCACAACAGGTTACTGAAACAGAATGCCTCATAGAAGTTCCTCAAAGATGAGTTAAATGACAACGTAATTATTTGTTTCAGCAGAAAGAAATGCAATTATCTTCCGCCAGAAAGTTGATATCGCGCCATACAAGAGGGTAAATAGAAACCATTTGATAATCGGCGGGTTTTACACAACACTACGATGATTACCCTACTGGTCTCAGCTTCGGGAAACGCGTATGACTGTCACCCGCCCCCGTGCCGAGCGCGGCGCATTTCCGCCAGGCACTGAACATTATGGACGTTCGCTACTAGGCGCGCCGCTAATCTGGTTTCCGGCGCCTGCCGCCAATCGCGAAAGCGGTCTGATACTGGCTGGCACCCACGGGGATGAAACCTCATCCGTGGTGACGCTCTCCTGTGCGTTACGCACCTTAAATCCAACCCTTCGCCGTCATCATGTCGTACTTGCCGTTAATCCTGATGGCTGTCAACTGGGGTTAAGGGCAAATGCGAATGGCATTGATCTAAACCGTAACTTTCCCGCCGCCAACTGGAAAGCGGGTGAGACAGTTTATCGCTGGAATAGCCGCGCGCAAGAGCGTGATGTCGTGCTGCTAACCGGCGACCATCCCGGCTCAGAACCGGAAACCCAGGCGCTTTGCCAGTTAATTCATCGACTCCAACCCGCCTGGGTCGTCTCTTTTCACGATCCGCTAGCCTGCATTGAAGATCCACGTCGCAGCGAGCTAGGCGAGTGGCTGGCCGATGCTTTTGCGTTGCCGCTGGTGACCAGCGTAGGTTACGAAACGCCCGGTTCGTTTGGCAGCTGGTGCGCCGACCTCAACCTGCACTGCATTACCGCCGAGTTTCCCCCTGTTTCCGCCGATGAAGCCAGCGAAAAATACTTGCTGGCGATGTCGAATCTGCTTCGCTGGCATCCTAAAGATGGAGTTGACCCGTCGTAAAGCGTAGCGCGGGCTCAACATCAACCGCCAGCCATGTTGGGCCATCAAGATCGGCGAAGCTCACCTGCGGCATAAGCGGCAGCGCGGCGCTAATCGCTCTTGATGTACAGAGCATACAGCCCAGCATCAGGCCGAATCCTTGCTCCCGCGCCTCCGTTGCCAGCGCCAGCGCCTCAGTCAGACCGCCGGTTTTATCCAGCTTAATGTTGATCATATCGTAGCGCCCCGTCAGGGCTTTCAGACTACTGCGAGTATGGCAGCTCTCATCTGCACAGATGGGCAACGGATGAATAAAATTTTCCAGGGCGGCGTCATCCTGCGCGGGCAGCGGTTGCTCCAGCATCGCGACATTCAGATCCGCCAGTAACTGGCAACGCGCCGCCAGCCCCTCCGGACGCCACGATTCATTGGCGTCCACAATGAGCGTCGCCTCCGGCACCGCCGAGCGGATCGCCACCATACGTTCGCTAATCAGACGAGCATCGAGTTTAATTTTCAGCAACGTCGCCCCTTTTTCCCATAGTGCCGCCGCACTGGCTGCCATCTGTTCCGGCGTGCCTATCACTACCGTTTGCGCGGTAGTAAAAACCGGGGCCAGCGTCACGCCGAGCAGCCCGGCAAGGCTTTGCTGCTGCTGGCGGGCCTGCAAATCCCATAAGGCGCTATCCACCGCGTTGCGCGCCGCGCCTGCCGGCAACAGTTTCTGCAATGCTTCGCGAGTCAGCCCGTTTTCCAACTGAGGCACAATACTCATGATTTGCGCCATGACCGAGGCATCACTTTCACCATAACGTGGATATGGCGTACATTCCCCGATGCCTTTTACGCCCTCTTCTTCCAGTTCGACAACGACAACATGCGCTTCGCTTCGGCTACCACGCGCAATAACAAAAGGCGTATGTAACGGCCAGGTTTCCTCATATACCTTAACAGATCTCATCTCTTCCCCTCTGATAGCGCCGGACGCGGCTTGCTACAAATAGTATTTGCCGTGTTAATGAATAATGACTTAAACTGGATTTCGATGTTAACTATAAGTAAATAGGAACATAATTATGTCACAGACTGTACATTTCCAGGGTAACCCGGTCACCGTTGCCAACGTTATTCCGCAGGCTGGTAGCAAAGCACAGGCTTTTACTCTTGTCGCAAAAGATTTGTCTGACGTTTCCCTCAGCCAATATGCAGGCAAACGCAAAGTGCTGAATATTTTCCCAAGCATTGATACTGGCGTATGCGCCGCATCAGTTCGTAAGTTTAATCAACTGGCCACAGAAGTGGAGAATACCGTCGTATTGTGCGTTTCTGCTGACCTGCCTTTTGCACAGTCGCGTTTTTGCGGCGCGGAAGGCCTGAGCAACGTTATTACGCTTTCCACTCTGCGTAATAACGAGTTTCTGAAAAACTACGGCGTCGAAATCGTTGACGGCCCGCTGAAAGGTTTGGCGGCGCGCGCAGTCATCGTGCTTGACGAAAACGACAACGTTATTTTCAGCCAGTTGGTGGATGAAATCACCCACGAGCCGGATTACGACGCCGCGCTTAATGTCCTGAAGGCATAAGCCAGCGACTGCTGGCGCTACGTTTGTCAGTGCTACAGGCGGTGCTCTTTTGTCACAAGAAGGCCTCTATCCGGAGGCCTTCTTTTTTTCTACTCTTCACCCTTCTTCTGGCTCAGACCATATTCACGCAGCTTATTGGCAATCGCGGTGTGCGATACCCCCAACCGTTTCGCCAGTTTACGCGTACTCGGATAGCTACGATAAAGCTGGGTCAGGACAGAACGTTCAAAACGACTGGTAATGTCATCCAGCGAGCCTTCCATCGCATCCTCGCCGACTGCCACCGTCGCGGCATCGTAGTCAGGCAGCAGGATATCCTGCGGACGCAGCTCATACCCTTCCAGTTGCGTCAGCGCCCGGTAAATCGCATTTTTAAGCTGGCGAACGTTACCCGGCCAGCCGTAACGAGTGAGGACCGTACTCAGATCGGCAGACAGTTTCGGTCGCGGAACGCCCTGTTCGTCGGCAAAACGCGCCACGAACAGTTCGGTCAACGGCATAATATCCTGCGGACAATCGCGCAACGGCGGCAAATTAAGCGTCAGAACGTTAAGTCGATAATAGAGATCTTCGCGGAACAGTCCTTTTTGCACCAGCTCCACCAGATTTTTCTGCGTGGCGCAGATAACGCGGACATCAACATGAATTTCGTGATCTTCGCCGACGCGACGGAACGTACCATCGTTGAGAAAACGCAGCAGCTTCGCCTGCATACGCGGCGACATTTCGCCAATTTCATCCAGCAGCACCGAACCGCCATTCGCCTGTTCAAAGAAACCTTTTTTACCTTCCGGCGCATGGCCAAATAGTTCGCTTTCTACCGCATCTTCCGGGATTGAAGCGCAGTTGAGCGCCAGATACGGTTTCGCTGAACGAGGGCTTGCCTGGTGACAGGCATAGGCGAAAAGATCTTTGCCGGTTCCCGTATCGCCGGTAATCAGCAGCGGCGCGCTGAGCATCGCCAGTTTGCGCGCCTGCTCAACGACGTGCTTCATCTTTGCGCTCACGGCAATAATCTGACTAAACGCGCTCAGATCCTGCGTGGACAAATTCTGTAGCTGCTGCCCCATACGAATCGTGGAACGCAACATCACTACCGCCCCGGTCAACACGTATTCGTCATTTTCGTTTTGTAAATGTACCGGCGTAATCTCCATCAGGAAGTTTTGCCCGTTGATCACGACATGTTCGTTATGGGAGCTTTGCGGGTTACCGTCCAGCCAGCGCTGAAAATTGAAGCCGTTGATTAATTGTGCGGCGGTATGGTGCCGCATTCGCTCCTGGCTCTGGGCAAAAAGCTGACAACTCGCCGGGTTCGCCATCTCCACTTTACTCTTCATATCCAATGAGAGCACCGGCTCCGGCAACGCCTCAAGCAGCGCGCTCAGGGCCAGATGTTCACGTTCGGACGGCATCCAGGGAACGGTACGGACATCCGTTACGCCGGAAATACGGCGGATTTCGGCCATCAGGCTGCTAAAGTCGGTGAATTCCAGCTCAGCAAAATTAAGATAAATTCGCCCAATGGGATCAATCTCGATTCCGCGTAAATCAATGCTACGTAACACCAGTAAATCAAGTAATTCGCGGGTCAGACCAAGTCGGTCTTCACAAAAGACTTCCAGACGCATGGGAACCTTCACCTGAATAATGAACCATTAAATAGATGATAAGCCACTATTCGGCTGGCAGGAAGGATTCTGTCAACAAATATTGACAGCATGGCGGAAAAACGGGCGCTGCGGCGTAAAGCCAGGCCGTCAGCGCCATGTGAAAGGTCATTTCTCAGGCGACGACTTACTCTTTTGCAGCGTCTCTTTTAGCTGACCGATAAGCTGACGACGAAAATCACCGAGACGTGGTTTATCGTTATCGATCCACGGCAATGGTCGACATAGCTCCATCGCTTTTATTCCCAGTCGAGCGGTAAGGAGACCTGCGCCAATCCCCTGCGCCGCACGCGTGGACAAGCGTGCGGCCAGATCCTGAGACATCCAGTCCATACCGACTTCACGCACCAGCTCACTGGCTCCCGCAAACGCGATATTCAGCAACACCAGACGGAACAGACGAAGGCGGCTGTAATAACCAAGTTCAATGCCATACAGCGTTGCGATGCGGTTAATCAGGCGTAAATTACGCCAGGCAATAAACGCCATATCCACCAACGCTAACGGGCTGACGGCGATCATCAGAGTCGATTCCGCGGCGAAACGGCTAATCTCACGTCGCGCCTGCGCGTCAAGTACCGGCTGTACCAGATGCGCATACAAGCCGACGATTTCCCTGTCGTTTTGCGTTTCGTGAATAGCGGCATACCAACGTTGTAATGCCGGATGTGATTGATCAATCCCCGCCTGCTGCGCCAGTTTTTCGCAAAATGCGCGACCTTTCCCGACGCTATGGCTATGTAACAGTTCACGCGCTTCATCGCGTTCATGCGCCCGCTGGCGCAAGCGCCATAATCGCCGCCACTCCGTGACCACCGATCCCACGCCAGCGCCAACGATCAGCGCGCCTGCGGCACAGCCGCCTAAAGCGACCCAGTCCTGAGTTTGCCAGGCATTCATTGTCCACTGTACGCCTTGCCCGACCACGCTCACGCCAAACAGCGCCAGCCCTCCCATCACCATTTTACGCCACAGGCTGCGTTTGGGGCGCAGCGCGGCATCGACCGCCGCTTCTGCCGCGCCTTCGTCTTCCGGGGGCTCATCGATAGCCGCAGGCGCAAATGTACGCGACTCCGCTTCGCTGAAAGTTTGCTGCGCTTTGAAGGCCGACGTAGACTCCTCCTTTAGCGGTTCTGCAAAATCAATACGCGGTTTTAACGGTTCGCTCATCGCAGCTTATCTCCTATTAAAAACTCCAGCGCAGTGTCCAGACGAATATGCGGTAACGGTTTATCAACATCCATCACCTGCGGACGAAAGGCTTCGAACTGAAAACCCTGACTATCCCAAAACGCTTGCCCCGGCAAACGCGAAGGCACTTCGCCGGGGTACACGGTTAACGGCGCGCCGTCACTCAAACGGTTTCCACGTAAAGCCGGGATTTTTTCACCGTTGACCTCAATCACGCCGCTGGTGGTCGCCTGTACCGACGCCAGCCCCAGGCAATCCATACTAATGCCTTCAAACGCGGCATTTTGCCAGGCATCCTGAATAAGCTGCTGGAGCAAGGCCACCATATTGGCATGTTGGTCGAGGGTGACATGGTCGGCTTTCGTCGCGGCGAACAGCAATTTATCAATCACCGGCGAAAACAAGCGGCGAAACAGAGTCCGCTGGCCATAGTGAAAACTTTGCATCAGCTGCGTTAAAGCGAGACGCATATCATTAAACGCCTGCGGCCCGCTATTAAGCGGTTGCAGACAGTCGACCAGCACAATCTGGCGATCAAAGCGTAGAAAATGATTTTTGTAGAACCCTTTGACCACTTTTTCGCAATAGTAGTTAAAGCGTTCGCGCAGCATTCCAGCGTTGGTCTGCTTATCCGCCTGCGCCAGTTTTGACTCGCCGAAGGCGTCCACATCCGGCCACGGGAAAAACTGCAACGCTGGCGCGCCCGCCATATCGCCCGGCAAAACAAACCGTCCAGGTTGAATAAAATGCAATCCCTGCGATTTACACTGATGCAAATAATCCGTCCAGGCGGCGGCAATCTCCGCCAGCCGATTTTCATCGGCGGGCGCCAGCGGATCGAGCCCGTCGCAAAGTTGCCGCCATTTTGCGGCCCACTCAGCGCGTTGCCCTTGTAACAAGCCGTTCATCTGACGGGACCAGCTTAAATAATCCTGAGCCAGCATGGGCAGATCGAGTAACCATTCCCCTGGATAGTCCACAATCTCCAGATACAATGTCGAGGTATCTTTAAAATGGCGCAGCAGCGAGTCGTTGGAGCGATAGCGCAACGCCAGCCGAATCTCACTGACGCCGCGCGTCGGTGTGGGCCATGCGGGAGGATTGCCATAAAGCTGAAGTATCCCCTCGTCGTAGGTAAAACGGGGAATACCAAAATCACGTTGAGGCACGCGCTTTACGCCAAGCAGGCGTTCTTCACGTACCGCGCTGAGCAACGGTAAGCGCGCGCCCGCGTGGACATTAAGCAACTGGTTAACCATCGCCGTGATAAACGCTGTTTTACCGCTGCGGCTCAACCCGGTTACGGCAAGACGCAAATGCCTGTCTACCCCACGATTGACCAGCGCGTTGAGTTCAGTTTTAAGTCGCTTCATTGACATCCTGTTGAGCCTGAAGAGAAGAAAAAATAATAACGAGCCTGCGTTATAGATATGTGCAAAAACGTTATTATCAACTACCCGGAGAGATCAACAACGGCGCATTAAGCGCCGCGGTTAGTATGAGTATTGAGCAATAGATTATCTATTTTTTTACTTTCGGCATATCAAGACGACTGATGCCGCCCATATTCATCGCGTGCGTATACCCCATATCAAGCAACATTTGTTTTGCCATGCCCGACTGTCGTCCGGAGTTGCAATATAACTTTACCGTATCGTTCCTGTCTGGAACTACCGTTTCGATATGAGATTTAATCTCCTTCAATGGGATATTAATCGCGCCCTGAATATGCTCACGCTGATATTGTTCCGGAATGCGGACATCTATCCAGTATTCTGCGGCATAAAGCGGCATGGCTACGAATAACGCTAACGCAAATATTCCTTTTTTCAACATACTTCCGTCCTGACACGTAATGTATTTCGCACACACTATACGCCAGAGCTTAACGAAATATTATGACCAGACTCGCTATTTGTAACGCTGCGAAATTTTATTCGCCGCCTTACGAAGTACTGGCTCCAGCGCAAACGCCAGCAACATTTTTAGCGGACGACGGGCGACGGATTTTACCGCCCATCCCGCCACGCCGGCAGGCCCGTAGCGTAACGCGGTCAACAGAACCAGCTTACCTGCTATTTTGAAGCCGGGCTTCACCTTCTGCCCGGCGCGTTGCCAGCGAGTATTCATCTTCACCTTCCCGATATATCAGTTACAGTTGACGGAAACGACTACGCAGTGTGAACGTATCTGACGTGACGTAGCGTTCCATTTCTCGCAAACGCTTTTCGCCTGCGGCAAGCTCTCTGTCTACGGTATCCAGCAGTTCGCCGCTGGTCGGCTGCGGTTTGCCTGCGGCCAGATTATCCGGCATAGGGTCCAGTACAAAAGACAGAACGATATAGGCCACTACGGTAAAAAACGCCAGCCCAAAGAAAATCGACAGCACGACCAGAATACGCACCAGTTTTACCGGTACATCAAGGTAGTCGGCGATCCCGGCGCAAACGCCACGCACCATGCCCTTTTGCGGCATACGCCATAGTTTTTTATTCAGATTGATTCCACCCATTAGCGCTCTCTCCAGTTCGGATGCTCTGCATCAAGAATGTCTTCCAGCGCCTGAATGCGCTCGCGCATACGTTGCGCATCGTCTGTGAGTTGCAGTAAGCGTTGCTGCTCGCTTTGCGACAGTTCTCCCCGACCGGCGCGGTTGCTGTAATGCAGCCACAGCCAAATCGGTAACACAAACAACACAAAAATGGTTAACGGGATGGCCAGAAATAG
This sequence comes from Salmonella sp. 32020114201800008SM, assembly GCF_017572025.1. Taxonomy (NCBI): domain Bacteria; kingdom Pseudomonadati; phylum Pseudomonadota; class Gammaproteobacteria; order Enterobacterales; family Enterobacteriaceae; genus Salmonella; species Salmonella sp. 32020114201800008SM. Next base: position 645,660 of record NZ_JAGEQM010000001.1, read on the forward strand.
CGCGCTCATGCGTTCTCCTTACACCTAAAGCTGATGAGCGACGGCGCGTATCGGCGCCGCCATTGTCATTATTGATTATCTTGCTTCATTTTGGCTTTCAACTGCGCAAGCTGCTCGCTGATTTCATCATCGGCTTTCAGGTTGGCAAACTGTTGGTCCAGCGATTGCTGCTTACCAAAACGATGACTTTCCGCTTCCGCTTCCATTTGATCGATACGACGTTCAAAGGATTCAAACCGCGCCATGGCTTCATCCAGTTTGCCGCTGTCAAGCTGACGACGGACATCGCGGGAAGAACTCGCCGCCTGATGACGCAGCATCAGCGCCTGCTGGCGAGCGCGTGTTTCGCTGAGTTTGTTTTCCAGCTCGCCAATCTCTTTCTTCATGCGCGCCAGCGTGTCATCCACCAGCGTGACTTCCTGTTCAAGCGTAGCAATTAAATCGGTCAGCTTTTGTTTTTCAATCAATGCGGCGCGCGCCAGATCGTCTTTATCTTTGCGCAGGGCCAGTTCCGCTTTTTCCTGCCACTCGATCTGCTGAGCCGTAGCCTGTTCAATACGACGGGATAACTGTTTCTTTTCCGCTAAAGCTCGCGCGGAGTTCGAGCGAACCTCCACCAGCGTATCTTCCATCTCCTGAATCATCAGGCGCACCAGCTTCTGCGGATCTTCCGCTTTTTCCAACAACGCATTGATATTGGCGTTCACGATGTCGGCAAAACGAGAAAAAATACCCATAATTCAATCCTCACATAATGTTCTGATAACGGGCGATGCCCTGCTACATGATTAATACAATTTGCGTGCCAACTTTTCATGTCACTGATAATAAAGAAATTGTTTCGTTTTACCTCGCCAGCAAAAAAGGATAAAGTGGTGAAAAACACTAACAAGTGGCGATTTTCATCATGGCTGAATTTAAAGATAACCTGCTCGGCGAGGCAAACCGTTTTCTTGAAGTACTGGAACAAGTCTCCCGGCTCGCGCCGCTGGATAAGCCAGTGCTGATTATTGGCGAACGCGGGACGGGTAAAGAACTTATCGCCAATCGCCTGCACTATCTCTCTTCACGCTGGCAGGGGCCGCTTATCTCGCTTAACTGCGCGGCGCTTAACGAAAACCTGCTGGACTCCGAACTGTTTGGTCATGAAGCGGGTGCTTTTACCGGGGCGCAAAAACGCCATCCCGGTCGCTTTGAACGCGCCGATGGCGGCACGCTGTTTTTGGATGAACTGGCGACAGCGCCGATGCTGGTACAGGAAAAGCTGCTGCGGGTGATTGAATATGGCGAGCTAGAGCGCGTCGGCGGCAGCCAGCCGTTACAGGTTAATGTGCGATTAGTATGCGCCACTAATGCCGATTTACCCGCCATGGTGAAGGAAGGGACATTTCGTGCCGATCTGCTCGACAGGCTGGCTTTTGATGTTGTACAACTGCCGCCGCTGCGCGAACGCCAGAGCGATATTATGCTGATGGCCGAGCACTTTGCTATTCAGATGTGTCGTGAGCTACGTCTGCCCTTATTTCCCGGTTTTACCGATCGGGCAAAAGAAACGTTGTTGCATTACGCCTGGCCAGGTAATGTCCGCGAGCTGAAAAACGTAGTCGAACGTTCAGTGTATCGCCACGGCAGTAGTGAACAACCTTTGGATGAAATTGTTATCGATCCTTTTCAACGCCATCCCGCTGAACCGCCCGCGCCCGCCCTGCCAGCGGCATCCGTCACGCCTGACCTGCCGCTCAAATTACGTGAGTTTCAACTGCAACAGGAAAAAGCGCTGCTGCAACGTAGCTTACAGCAGGCGAAGTTTAACCAGAAACGAGCCGCCGATTTGCTGGCGCTCACCTACCACCAGTTTCGCGCCTTGCTTAAAAAGCATCAGCTTTAGCTATTTCTCCGGCTAATTGACGACATTTACGCCAGTTATCCACCGACATTTTTACGTGGCGGGCCGAAGTGCGATACACTTTGCAAATTGAACTTCAAAAACTTAACTATTATGCGCCTGGTTTTATCGTCTCTGATCGTGATAGCGGGTCTACTAAGTAGTCAGGCTACGGCTGCGACTGCGCCCGAACAAACTGCGAGTGCAGATATTCGCGATAGCGGCTTTGTGTATTGTGTCAGCGGGCAGGTCAACACTTTTAATCCGCAAAAAGCGAGCAGCGGCCTCATCGTCGATACCCTGGCCGCCCAGTTATATGATCGCCTGTTGGATGTCGATCCCTATACTTATCGTTTAGTCCCAGAGCTGGCAGAAAGCTGGGAAGTGCTGGATAACGGGGCAACGTACCGTTTTCACCTGCGCCGCGACGTTTCCTTTCAAAAAACAGCCTGGTTTACGCCGACCCGAAAACTCAATGCTGATGATGTCGTCTTTACCTTTCAGCGGATTTTTGATCGTCGGCATCCGTGGCATAACATCAACGGCAGTAGCTTCCCCTACTTTGATAGCCTACAGTTCGCCGACAATGTAAAAAGCGTGCGTAAGCTGGACAATAACACCGTTGAGTTTCGCCTGACGCAGCCAGACGCCTCCTTTTTATGGCATCTGGCTACACACTACGCTTCCGTCATGTCCGCTGAGTACGCCGCGCAGCTTAGCCGAAAAGATCGTCAGGAACTGCTAGACCGCCAACCGGTCGGCACCGGGCCTTTCCAGCTTTCGGAGTACCGTGCCGGACAGTTTATTCGTCTCCAGCGCCACGATGGGTTTTGGCGCGGCAAACCGCTGATGCCGCAAGTGGTAGTGGATTTAGGCTCCGGCGGTACCGGGCGTTTATCGAAATTACTGACCGGTGAATGCGATGTTCTGGCCTGGCCCGCCGCCAGCCAGCTAACTATTTTACGCGACGATCCGCGTTTGCGCCTGACGTTGCGCCCGGGGATGAATATCGCCTATCTGGCCTTTAACACCGATAAGCCGCCGTTGAATAATCCCGCAGTGCGCCATGCGCTGGCCTTATCGATCAACAACCAGCGTCTGATGCAGTCGATTTATTACGGCACGGCGGAAACCGCAGCCTCCATTTTACCGAGAGCCTCATGGGCTTACGATAACGATGCCAAAATTACGGAGTACAATCCGGAAAAATCGCGCGAACAGCTAAAAGCGCTGGGCATTGAGAATCTTACGCTGCATCTCTGGGTGCCGACCAGTTCTCAGGCCTGGAACCCAAGTCCGCTAAAAACGGCGGAGCTTATTCAGGCGGATATGGCGCAGGTTGGCGTAAAAGTGGTCATTGTGCCGGTTGAAGGTCGTTTTCAGGAGGCGCGCCTGATGGATATGAATCACGATCTGACCTTATCCGGCTGGGCCACGGACAGCAACGATCCGGATAGCTTTTTCAGACCGCTGTTAAGCTGTGCGGCCATCAATTCGCAAACCAATTTCGCCCACTGGTGTAACCCTGAATTTGACAGCGTGCTGCGTAAGGCACTGTCGTCGCAGCAGTTGGCTTCGCGCATAGAAGCGTATGAGGAAGCGCAGAATATCCTGGAGAAAGAGCTGCCGATACTGCCGCTGGCATCATCACTACGCCTGCAGGCTTACCGCTACGATATTAAAGGGCTGGTGTTAAGCCCGTTCGGCAATGCGTCTTTTGCCGGCGTCTCCCGCGAAAAACACGAAGAGGTGAAAAAACCATGATTATCTTCACCCTGCGTCGGTTATTGCTGTTGCTGGTGACGCTCTTCTTCCTGACCTTTATCGGCTTTAGCCTGAGCTATTTTACGCCGCATGCGCCGCTACAAGGCGCATCATTATGGAATGCCTGGGTTTTCTGGTTCAACGGTCTGCTGCACTGGGACTTTGGCGTGTCCAGCATTAACGGCCAGCTGATCTCCGAACAGCTTAAAGAGGTGTTTCCCGCCACGATGGAGCTGTGCATTCTCGCCTTTGGTTTTGCGCTGATGGTCGGCATCCCGGTCGGGATGCTGGCGGGCGTGACGCGTAGCAAATGGCCGGATCGTTTTATCAGCGCGCTGGCACTATTAGGTTTCTCAATTCCGGTTTTCTGGCTGGCGCTTCTGCTCACACTGTTCTTTTCGCTCACGCTGGGGTGGCTGCCGGTATCCGGGCGATTTGACCTGCTTTATGAAGTTAAACCGGTTACCGGTTTCGCCATCATTGACGCCTGGATTTCAGATTCGCCATGGCGTGATGAAATGGTGATGAGCGCCATACGGCATATGGTTTTACCGGTGCTCACGCTCTCCGTCGCGCCGACCACAGAAGTGATCCGCCTGATGCGAATCAGCACTATTGAGGTCTACGATCAGAACTACGTTAAAGCGGCGGCCACGCGCGGCTTATCGCGCTTTACGATTTTACGCCGTCACGTGTTGCATAATGCGCTGCCGCCGGTCATTCCCCGTCTTGGTCTGCAGTTTTCAACCATGTTAACGCTGGCGATGATTACCGAAATGGTTTTCAGCTGGCCAGGGCTGGGACGATGGTTAATTCACGCTATTCGTCAGCAGGACTATGCCGCTATTTCCGCTGGCGTGATGGTCATTGGCTCGCTGGTTATTGTGGTCAATGTGATTTCCGATATTTTGGGTGCTATGGCTAACCCTCTGAAACATAAGGAATGGTATGCCTTACGATAGCGTATACAGCGAAAAGCGCCCGCCAGGCACCCTGCGCACTGCCTGGCGTAAATTTTATAGCGACGCGCCTGCGATGGTGGGTCTGTATGGATGCGCCGGTCTGGCGTTGCTGTGTATTTTTGGCGGCTGGATCGCGCCCTATGGTATCGATCAGCAATTTCTGGGCTATCAGCTACTGCCACCCTCCTGGTCACGCTATGGCGAAGTCTCCTTTTTTCTGGGGACTGACGATCTGGGGCGCGATGTGCTGAGCCGCCTGTTAAGCGGCGCGGCGCCCACGGTCGGCGGCGCGTTTATCGTAACGCTGGCGGCTACGCTATGTGGATTAGTCCTCGGCGTAGTGGCAGGCGCGACCCACGGTTTACGCTCTGCCGTACTGAACCATATTCTGGACACGCTGCTTTCCATCCCTTCGCTCTTGCTGGCGATTATCGTTGTGGCATTTGCCGGCCCACATCTGTCACACGCGATGTTTGCCGTCTGGCTGGCCCTGTTGCCGCGAATGGTACGTTCCGTCTATAGCATGGTGCATGATGAACTGGAAAAAGAGTACGTCATTGCCGCCCGTCTGGATGGCGCGACAACGCTGAATATTCTGTGGTTCGCCATTTTACCGAATATTACCGCCGGTCTGGTCACCGAAATTACCCGGGCGCTGTCGATGGCGATTCTGGACATCGCCGCGCTGGGATTTTTAGATCTCGGCGCGCAGCTTCCCTCTCCTGAATGGGGCGCCATGTTGGGGGATGCGCTGGAGCTAATCTATGTCGCGCCGTGGACCGTTATGCTACCCGGCGCGGCGATAACGCTCAGTGTTTTACTGGTAAACCTGCTCGGAGATGGGATTCGTCGTGCGATTATTGCGGGGGTGGAATAATGCCGTTACTGGATATCCGCAATCTCACCATTGAATTTAAAACCAGCGAAGGTTGGGTAAAAGCGGTCGATCGCGTCAGTATGACATTAAGCGAAGGTGAAATTCGCGGCCTGGTAGGTGAATCGGGTTCCGGAAAGAGCTTGATTGCTAAAGCTATTTGCGGCGTCGCGAAAGACAACTGGCGAGTCACTGCCGACCGTATGCGTTTTGATGATATCGATCTGCTGCGCCTCTCCTCACGTGAACGGCGTAAGCTGGTCGGACATAATGTGTCGATGATCTTCCAGGAGCCGCAGTCGTGCCTTGATCCTTCCGAACGCGTCGGCCGCCAGTTAATGCAAAATATTCCCGCCTGGACCTATAAAGGCCGCTGGTGGCAGCGTTTAGGCTGGCGTAAACGGCGTGCAATTGAATTACTGCACCGGGTGGGAATTAAAGATCATAAAGACGCGATGCGCAGTTTTCCCTATGAACTGACCGATGGTGAGTGTCAGAAAGTTATGATCGCTATCGCGCTGGCGAATCAACCGCGACTCCTGATCGCTGATGAACCCACCAACTCAATGGAACCAACGACGCAGGCGCAAATTTTTCGCCTGCTGACCCGACTGAATCAAAACAGTAATACCACCATTCTGTTGATTAGCCACGACCTGCAAATGCTGAGTCAGTGGGCTGATAAAATCAACGTTTTATACTGCGGCCAGACGGTAGAAACCGCGCCAAGTAAAGATCTGGTGACGACGCCACATCATCCTTATACGCAGGCGCTTATCCGCGCGATTCCGGATTTTGGCAGCGCGATGCCGCATAAAAGCCGTCTGAATACGCTGCCAGGCGCGATCCCGCTACTGGAGCAGTTACCGATAGGTTGTCGTCTGGGGCCACGCTGCCCTTACGCGCAACGAGAATGCATTATCACGCCACGCTTAACCGGCGCGAAAAATCATCTCTATGCCTGTCATTTTCCGCTGAATATGGAGAGAGAGTGATATGGTGGAAACTCTGCTTGAAGTGCGCAACCTGAGTAAAACCTTTCGCTACCGGACAGGATGGTTTCGTCGCCAGACCGTCGACGCCGTGAAACCATTAAGCTTTACGCTTCGTGAGCGTCAGACCCTGGCCATTATCGGCGAAAACGGTTCCGGCAAATCCACGCTGGCGAAGATGCTGGCCGGCATGATTGAACCCACCAGCGGCGAGCTTCTTATTGACGATCATCCCCTGCATTACGGCGACTATTCGTTTCGAAGCCAACGTATTCGAATGATTTTTCAGGACCCCTCAACGTCACTGAATCCACGTCAACGTATTTCGCAGATCCTTGACTTCCCCCTGCGCCTTAATACCGATCTGGAGCCGGAACAGCGGCGCAAACAGATTGTCGAGACGATGCGTATGGTGGGGCTATTGCCCGATCACGTAAGCTACTACCCGCATATGCTGGCGCCGGGGCAGAAACAGCGTCTGGGCCTGGCCCGCGCGCTGATTTTACGCCCTAAAGTCATTATCGCGGACGAAGCGCTGGCTTCGCTTGATATGTCCATGCGCTCGCAGCTCATCAATCTGATGCTTGAATTGCAGGAAAAGCAAGGCATCTCCTATATCTATGTCACGCAGCATATCGGCATGATGAAGCATATTAGCGATCAGGTATTAGTGATGCATCAGGGGGAAGTGGTTGAACGCGGCAGCACCGCCGATGTGCTCGCCTCTCCGCTACATGAGCTTACCCGCCGTTTAATCGCAGGCCATTTTGGCGAGGCGCTGACCGCTGACGCATGGCGAAAGGATCGCTAAGCGAAACAAATACCCTCAGTTCGATTCTCTGAGGGTGTTCATGCGACTGCCCAACAGCAATGTTTCAACCTCTTCTAACGCAACGGAAGGAAATAACGTGCCCTGGGTTGCCCAAATGCCTGCCGTTTTTAACACCGGCAAATAGCGTGTGTTTTCCTGGCCCCCCACCACGATCTTGTCACAATAACGCCGGATATGTTTGACAAGCAGCGGAAACGTCATTTTTTCAATTTGTGAGACAAAAAAGCTGCGATCAAGTTTTACGCCGCTAAAACACCCGCAAACTAATGGCGCAGCAGTTGCATTCCCTACGCCCAGGTCGCCCAGCCATAATGGATTAGGTTGCTTATGAAGCGCGTGTATTAAAGGATCGATTAAGGCGTTATCTTGACATGAAAAATGTTCAGCGACCTGCAGCTCCACAAATAGCATGGCGTGTAGTAATGCGCGAATATCTTTATCCTGAAGGACAAGCTGCGCCATACCCCGATCAATATTTACGATACAGAATAGGCCGTGGCGTAGAAACCAGCCATGTTTGGCCGCGATTGTCCGCAACAGATCAAGCAGAAAACGGCGCTTCTGCGAATTGTCCCATGACGAGATAACAAACTCAGGGTGTAGCGGACGAGCGGGCGACGATGCAAAATGGGTAATAATTTCGACACCCAGTAAATCCCCCTCCATTGCCCTTATCGGCTCTGCCATAAAAAAATAGCGCATGTGACCACTCCACTTGATCTTAACTCCCTGATAATGCGCTTTTAACGCAAATCAATCAATAAAAACGATCAATATATAAAAAATGATCGAAAAAAACAATATATGTTAACTTCATGATAACTTGCTAATTTTATGTTTTGAGAATGTTCTTCTATTGCTATAAGGAAATTTACATACTATGCCGAACAACGCTAATACGACGGCATGAGACCATCCGTAAAGTCAGGTTTTTCTTGTCAGGCAGAGGGGAAAAATCAAGGCGAGTTAATGGTGTTGCACCATCGCATGGCATTTCACCCACTATGGCAGCGCGGCATCGCCAACCCTAATGGCGAGTTGCATCTCCGCTACAGGCTGTCCAGATCCCCCGAACGACCTTGAAGCGAATAGCAACTCTCAATAATTGATCGGCAAATCTGTAGCGAATGAGCCCCCGGCGATTCGCAGAAAAGAACTGAACTAAATGCTATTTTTTTAATTCATTCTTTAATACCTTAGCCACAAGAGTCCCTTCCTCAGGCGCGGCTAGTTTAAAACGTCTTCCTGGCGCAGGTGTCTGTTCTTCCTCTCCGATTAACGCATCAAGATCCGCAATAAGTGACTTATAATATTCAATATCTTCAGTATCTCCTTCGGTCTCGGCCCGCTTTAATTTTATCATGTGATGGGCCTTAATTTGCTCTTCCAGTTGCCTTGTTGCAAGAGAAACGCTTCGCTGTTGCCGGGATTCTTGTGACAGCACCATTTGATCGCCATCCACAAAGAAAAGAACCCCTTCTTTAATCAGAATATTACCTAAGATATTTATATCATGCATAAAAACCCCCCGGGATTTAAGAAGCTCCTCCGCCATTCGATAGTTATCTTCATCTTCAACATCGAACTCCTGACCTTGAATATATTTTGAAACTAAAACCGTAACGTCTTTACCATTAATATTCATGATGGCCGAACGAGAAAAATTCTTGTCGCCATTGGCCATATTCAAATACTTACTGACACGCTCAGGATGACAATTACGATGTTCCTGAGAGTTAACATCCACTTTTATTCCCCGCTCATTAACTGGAATCTTAACAACAAAGTCATCATGTAACCGATAGACTGTCCCATAACTTCCGCTACCTATTTTATTTTTTTCAATATCACGCATGCGAATATTTTTCTGAAACTCCGGCGAGTTAATAAACGCCTCTATTGCCGCTGGTTGTGATGCATCCGTCTGATCAATAGCGCCGCTCTCATAACCAGACGCCGTGGCGGGCGTGGTCAGGAAGTCTATCAAACGTTGCTCAAAAGCCTCATAGATTCCATTACTACCTGCCTCGCTCGGCGGTAGATTATCATTACCCAAAGCGGCAAGCGTAATTTCCCCGTTATTATAATTAAACATCGTTTCTTTTAAAAAATCGACGCAACGTTCAGAACACTCCGTCTCGGTCACTAATACTCCATCGTAAAACATCTGTAGTAGTAACATATTTTCTTGATGTGCTAATACCTCTACAGTGTATTTATCTATTGTTTCAGGCCTGGAGACATCAATAAGTTTAATATATCCAAGAAGGGGGCGCCATCGTGTACAGTCTTCATCTCGCTTCGAAAATGGTCCTGGAGAGAAAGGCCCTTTAATATCGGGATGCTCTTTTTTTTGGCACAGTAGATTATAGATTTCTCTATAATCAGAAATTAAACTTCGCCTGGTAAATATATTCCTGAAAAAATCTATAAATTTCTCACACGTTGAAAAAACATGTTCTCTTTTATTATCGATGATATCTCTTAAATACCTTTCTGATATCTGGCAACTATGATTTCCGATATGAAATGTAAACGGCATATGTCTCATCCTCTGAAAATTTATTATAATACACATGCAAACATATAAAAACCTGATTTGTAACTACTGTAATCACCTGATTTCCAAAATTTTTCATATTCAGTATTACTCTGCATCAATAAATAGAGAAAACCTTCAGCACCTAAAAAAGAAATTATTTTTGTTAAGCATTTGCTGGTTAAAATTACATGTCCATAACATCGCTAATAGGTGAGGTAAACCATTTGGATGAATATTCAGGCTTCCTACAGAACCTTTATTTGTCTGGTGGAAAGCGCATCGCTATCGTACTTGCTGTCCGTCCCGGTGTCTCTGGTTGGATGAGGCGAACCTTACACCAGCTGGTATACTGCACCGTAGGGCCTGTCCCATTAGACTCTTTGATTTGCCAGTTTGGCCCCGGGGAGTGCTCAAAATCCTCAGGGACTTCGTTACCGTGTGGTTTTAGAACGTCACCTGCCGGTGATAGCGGCGGAAAAATAGCGTGACACACGGGGCCAGGAGTGGGATATAATTTCAGACTAATTTCGAATAATGTTGAAAAGTTGCTGTTAACCATTGTTCGTAAAAGCAAAAAATAAGCAATGACTATAAGGATTAAAGCTATGGGTTTTCTTTCCGGTAAGCGCATTCTGGTCACTGGCGTGGCCAGTAAACTGTCCATCGCCTACGGTATCGCACAGGCGATGCACCGCGAAGGAGCTGAACTGGCGTTCACCTACCAGAACGACAAACTGAAAGGCCGCGTAGAAGAATTTGCTGCCCAGCTGGGTTCCAGCATCGTTTTACCGTGTGATGTCGCTGAAGATGCCAGCATTGACGCTATGTTTGCAGAGCTGGGTAACGTTTGGCCGAAATTTGACGGTTTCGTACACTCGATTGGTTTCGCGCCTGGCGATCAGCTGGACGGCGATTATGTTAATGCGGTTACCCGCGAAGGCTTTAAAATCGCTCACGATATTAGCTCTTACAGCTTCGTTGCCATGGCGAAAGCCTGCCGCACCATGCTGAATCCGGGTTCTGCGCTGTTGACCTTGTCTTATCTGGGAGCGGAGCGCGCCATCCCGAACTACAATGTCATGGGTCTGGCGAAAGCCTCTCTGGAAGCCAACGTGCGTTATATGGCAAATGCAATGGGGCCGGAAGGCGTTCGCGTCAACGCCATCTCTGCGGGCCCGATCCGCACGCTGGCGGCGTCCGGTATTAAAGACTTCCGTAAAATGCTGGCGCATTGTGAAGCCGTTACGCCAATTCGTCGCACCGTGACCATTGAAGATGTGGGTAACTCAGCGGCGTTTCTGTGTTCCGATCTCTCGGCAGGCATTTCTGGCGAAGTCGTCCATGTTGACGGCGGGTTCAGCATTGCGGCAATGAATGAACTGGAACTGAAGTAAGCGCATTAAGTTTATTAGCGGGCGGCACGGCTGTGCTGCCCCATTCCCCTCACTCACCACTCATCTCGTTATATAGCGTTCTGATATTTGTTATCACCTAACAATCTTTCATCCCTTTCCCGCATACGCCAGGATAATCCAGCATAAACGATCCGACGCCGAATCATTATCGATCGCCATTTCATCCTCGGGAAACCCTATGGAACAATGCCGAAAAGCGGGTAAAAGCCACTGGTATCATGAAACACAATCCACTATGTCGTCACAAACCCCGCTTTCGCTAATGCCGGAAGCCGCGTATGTTAACGATCGTTTTTTACTGGATTTAACGGTAGCAGAAACCGCGTTGACGCCTTTTGAGTCATGGTTAAAGCCCGCTCGCCAGTTGGCGGATGTCTTATTTCCCCGCACGGTTCTCAACGACCGGCTTCATACGTTTAGCACCTATGAACGTATGAGCACCGCGCTGACCGCCGCTCAGGTATTTGGGGTTCAGCGTTTGTGCCGCTATTATGCCGCGCGTCTGGCGCCGCTACCTGGCCCTGATGCCTCAAGAGAGAGCAATCAACGGCTGGCGCAAATTACGCAATACGCTCGTCAGCTTGCCGGCTCCCCCTCCGTTATCAATACGCGAGCCCGCGAACAGCTTGCAGAGGTGGGATTAACCGCCCGGGATACCGTACTCATCAATCAGATCATTGGGTTTATCGGTTTTCAGGCGCGAGTAGCGGCGATATTTCAGGCGTTTTGCCGTCTGCCCGTGCGCGAGCTGCCCGGCCAGGAGATGCAGCGCTTTGCCAGGGCCGCGCGGTTTCAAAACCCCCAGACAACATGGCGGCCCGCCGCCAGTCTGGTAGAATATTCTCCCGCCCATACCAAAGTTCGGCGGCAATATTCGTCTTCACAATGCCAAATAATGGCGCCGGTACTCATGCGCGATCCGTCTTCATTCGCGTTACTCGAACGCATACTGACCAGCACATTACACACTGCGTCGCTCCCTTCTTTACTTCCACTTATCACGCTCCTCACATCACGTATCAACGGCAGCGCCGCCTGCTTTAACGAACAGGCAACCCAACCTGGCGCGTGGCGCCGCGCTGTTATCACGTTACGCCAGGAAGACGATGACATCGCTCGTTGGGAACTTGAGCCTGCGCTGACACAGGCGATACAATGGCTCACCAGAGCGCCCGATCGCTTTAGCGCCGCGCATTTTTTCCCGCTACTCACCAGGGGAGTTTCATCGGAGCAGGCCATTAATATGTTAGGCTGGTGTGGCGTGTGCGGATGGTTAAATCGTTTAAAAATCGCGTTGGGCGAAACCTATTAACTCATCCATTACTGAAAGAGCGCTTGCTGCGCCAGGCAGAATCGCGTAAAACTGTCAGCCGCTCTTTTGGCTACGAAAATAGACGAATATGTTTCAGGACAACCCGCTGCTAGCGCAGCTTAAACAGCAACTGCATTCCCAGACGCCGCGCGCTGAAGGGGTCGTAAAAGCCACGGAAAAAGGCTTTGGCTTCCTTGAGGTTGACGCGCAAAAAAGCTATTTTATTCCTCCGCCGCAGATGAAAAAAGTGATGCATGGCGATCGTATCGTCGCGGTCATCCACACGGAAAAAGAACGAGAGTCTGCCGAGCCGGAAGAACTGATCGAACCGTTCCTGACGCGCTTTGTGGGAAAAGTTCAGGGTAAAAATGACCGCCTGTCCATCGTGCCGGATCATCCGTTGCTGAAAGACGCGATTCCCTGCCGCGCCGCGCGCGGCGTTCAGCATGAGTTCAAAGAAGGTGACTGGGCGGTTGCCGAAATGCGCCGCCATCCGCTTAAAGGCGACCGTTCGTTTTACGCCGATTTAACGCAGTACATCACCTTTGCCGACGATCACTTTGTTCCCTGGTGGGTTACGCTTGCCCGCCACAACCTGGAAAAAGAAGCGCCGAACGGCGTAGCGACGGAGATGCTTGACGAAGGGCTGGAGCGTCAGGATCTGACCGCGCTGAATTTCGTCACTATCGATAGCGCCAGCACTGAAGATATGGATGACGCGCTATATGCTGAGGAATTAGCGGACGGCAGACTCCAGCTTACGGTGGCTATCGCCGACCCTACCGCCTGGATTGCCGAAGGCAGTAAGCTGGATAACGCCGCGAAAATTCGCGCCTTCACCAACTACCTGCCGGGCTTCAATATTCCTATGCTGCCGCGTGAGCTGTCTGACGATCTGTGTTCGCTGCGCGCCAACGAAGTGCGTCCGGCGCTCGCCTGTCGCATGATCATCGCCGCGGACGGCACCATTGACGATGATATCGCCTTTTTTGCGGCCACCATCGAATCGAAGGCCAAGCTGGCGTACGACAATGTCTCCGACTGGCTGGAAAATAACGGCACCTGGCAGCCGGAGAACGAAGGCATTGCCCAGCAGATTCGTCTGTTGCACCGTATTTGTCTAAGCCGCAGTGAGTGGCGTCATCATCATGCGTTAGTCTTTAAAGACCGCCCGGATTACCGCTTTGTGCTTGGCGAAAAAGGCGAAGTACTGGATATTGTGGCGGAACCGCGCCGTATCGCTAACCGTATCGTAGAAGAGTCGATGATCGCCGCTAACCTTTGCGCCGCGCGCGTACTGCGCGATAAGCTCGGTTTCGGTATTTACAACGTACATACGGGCTTCGATCCCGCGAATGCCGACGCGCTGGCCGCGCTGCTGAAAACGCATGGTCTGCATGTCGATGCCGAAGAGGTGCTGACGCTGGAAGGCTTCTGTAAACTGCGTCGCGAACTGGATGCGCAGCCCTCCGGTTTCCTTGACAGCCGCATTCGTCGCTTCCAGTCTTTTGCGGAAATCAGCACCGAGCCGGGGCCGCATTTCGGTCTTGGTCTTGAGGCTTACGCCACCTGGACCTCTCCCATCCGTAAGTATGGCGATATGATTAACCATCGCCTGCTGAAAGCGGTCATCAAGGGGGAAGCTATTGCGCGTCCGCAGGAAGATATCACCCAACAAATGGCGGAACGCCGTCGCCTGAACCGCATGGCGGAGCGCGATGTCGGCGACTGGTTATATGCACGCTTCCTTAACGATAAGGCGGGGACAAATACCCGTTTCGCGGCAGAAATTATTGACGTCAGCCGCGGTGGTATGCGCGTGCGACTGGTCGATAACGGCGCTATCGCCTTTATCCCTGCCCCGTTCCTGCACGCCGTTCGCGATGAACTGGTATGCAGCCAGGAAAACGGTACGGTACAGATTAAAGGTGAGACGGTTTATAAAGTGACGGATGTCATTGATGTCACTATTGCGGAAGTTCGCATGGAAACCCGCAGCATTATTGCCCGACCGGCAGCGTAACCACGTTGAGCTCGCTTAACGGCCTTTGCTGAGAAGGCAAAGGCCGTTTCTTTTCTTCTTCTCCCTTCCGTCATGCTCTAAGTTTAATCTTATTCAAGCGCCCCATTTCTTGTTATTTTTAGCTGGCGACTATGCTTTTTCCAGAATCTGGATTACATATGAATACATAGATAAAACAATACGTTCAGCCATAATTACCCTTATTTATAACATGGCTAACCTTTCTTTTCGGGCACCTGGCGCTTAAATGGGATGGTACGCATGATGAAACAGATTCAGGAACAAACGGCGCTAAATCCCCTTCACTCTCACTGGCGTCTGGCTGATGACCGCAACGTGCTGTATCTCTCCCCGACAGGTGAAACGGATACAGAAAAAACGGTCGAGCTATCGCCGGAACAAGCCGGGCGTATCCGGGAAATAACGGCGATTACGTCCAGTCTGCTGATAACGTTGTTGATAGAAAAACAGGTTACCGCTGTGCACCTGGTAGGCCGTAAGATTAATAACCGTGAATGGGCTGGCAGCCTGGCAACCTGGCCTGATACGCCTGCCGTCGCGCCAACGCAGGCGCAGGAGCTCTCTTTTGCCGAGCAAATCGTATCAGAAGCCAACTCAGTCATTGCGATACTGGATAGTCGGGGAAAAATCTGTCGATTTAATCGGTTATGCGAAGAGTACACGGGCTTAAAAGAGCGAGATGTCATTGGTCAAAGCGTCTTTAAATTATTTATGAGTCGCCGGGAGGCGGTTGCCTCCCGACACTACATTGAGAATTTTTTTCGCAATGGCAATGCCTATGAAATCGAACGCTGGATAAAGACTCGTAAAGGCCAACGCCTGTTCTTATTTCGTAATAAATTTGTCCATAACGGTAGCGGAAAAAACGAAATTTTCCTGATCTGCGCAGGCACGGATATCACCGAAGAAAGGCGGACTCAGGAGCGTTTACGCATACTGGCGAATACAGACACCGTCACCGGCCTGCCCAATCGCAATGCTATTCATGAATTTATTAATCATGCTATTGCCTCGGCTGGCGAGTCGCAGGTGGGTATCGTTTATCTCGATCTGGATAACTTCAAGAAAATTAATGACGCCTATGGGCATATGTTTGGCGATCAGCTCTTACAGGCCGTTTCGCTGGCGCTGTTGAGTTGTCTGGAGGAAGATCAATTGCTGGCCAGACTGGGGGGAGATGAATTCATTGTCCTCGCTGCCCATACGTCTCAGGCCGCGCTGGAAGCAGTAGCCTCACGAATCCTTACCCGGCTGCGGCAACCGTTTCGCATTGGACTCATTGAAGTTTACACGGGATGTGCCATTGGCATTTCGTTGGCCCCCCGGCACGGACAGGACAGCGACAGTCTCATTCGCACTGCCGACACCGCAATGTATAACGCCAAAGAAGGCGGCCGCGGTCAGTTCTGCGTTTTTTCGCCGGAAATGAATCAGCGCGTATTTGACTATCACTGGCTGGATACAAACCTGCGAAAAGCGCTGGAAAACGACCAGTTACTTATTCACTATCAGCCCAAAATTACCTGGCGCGGCGAAGTACGTAGCCTGGAAGCGCTGGTACGCTGGCAATCGCCGGAACGCGGATTAATTCCGCCGCTGGAGTTCATCTCATACGCCGAAGAGTCAGGACTCATCGTCCCGCTGGGCCGCTGGGTGATTCTGGATGTAGTTCGCCAGATTGCGAAATGGCGCGATAAGGGGATTAACTTGCGCGTAGCCGTTAACTTTTCGGCGCGACAACTGGCCGACCAGACGCTTTTTACTGCGCTTAAACAGGCTTTGTACGATCTGAATTTTGAGTATTGCCCGATCGATGTCGAGCTAACGGAAAGCTGCCTGATCGAAAACGACACGCTGGCGCTATCGGTTATCCAGCAATTTAGTCAGCTCGGCGCCCAGATTCATCTGGATGATTTTGGCACAGGGTATTCTTCGCTTTCTCAACTCGCCCGGTTCCCTATTGATGCCGTTAAACTGGATCAGGCTTTCGTCAGAGATATCCATAAGCAACCGCTGTCGCAATCTCTGGTTAGGGCGATTGTCGCGGTGGCTCAGGCGCTAAATTTACAAGTGATTGCCGAAGGTGTAGAAAATGCTAAAGAAGATGCCTTCCTGACAAAAAACGGCGTCAATGAACGACAGGGCTTTTTATTCGCCAAACCTATGCCCGCCGTTTCTTTTGAACGCTGGTACAAACGTTATCAGACGAAAAAAATGCGTTAATGGCGACGATAATAGGGAGAACAGCCTGTGCAGACAGGCATAGCCCTATTTTTCCCTTCTCTTTTCAGATTAATTTCTGCATCATGAATTGAAACCTTTTCTGACATTAAGGATGACAAACATGTCTGATATCGAAGCACAACGAATTGCCGCACGCATTGATACCGTGCTGGATATCCTTGTTGCTGGCGATTACCACTCGGCCATCAATAACCTTGAAATATTGAGAGCAGAGCTGTTAGATCAGGTTAAAGACGGTATCTCGCCATCCCAGGCTCCCGGGTCGCCCTGGGAAATCTGATAGCGATTATTTGTCCGGGATGGCCGTTAGCCCTTCCCGGCTCTCTGACTGTCTGTGACTCCTCTTAACGAATAAAATTAATACTATGAACTCCCGACAACAATCAATTTTGCAAATGGTGGTTGATAAAGGCCAGATGAGCGTTGCTGAACTGGCGAAAATTACCGGCGTATCTGAAGTCACGATTCGTCAGGATCTGAATACCCTGGAAAAGCAGAGCTATTTACGCCGTGCGCACGGTTTCGCCGTTTCGCTTGAGAGCGATGACGTAGAGACTCGCATGATGACGAACTACACGCTAAAACGCCGACTGGCGGAGTTCGCCGCCTCGCTGGTCAGTCCAGGGGAATCCGTTTTTATTGAAAATGGCAGCAGCAATGCGCTATTGGCCCGGACGCTGGCGGAACAAAAAGATGTCACGATCATCACCGTGAGCAGTTATATCGCGCACCTGCTCAAAGAGACCCCTTGCGAAGTCATTCTCCTCGGTGGAATCTATCAGAAAAAAAGTGAAAGCATGGTAGGGTCGTTGACGCGACAGTTTATCCATCAAGTGCATTTCAGCAAAGCATTTATCGGTATTGATGGCTGGCAGGCTGATACCGGCTTTACCGGACGCGATATGATGCGATCGGATGTGGTTAACGCTGTTCTGGAAAAAGGCTCAGAAGCGATTGTCCTCACCGACAGCTCCAAATTTGGCTGTGTGCATCCCTATCCCCTGGGCCCGCTCTCTCGCTTCCATCGTGTCATTACGGATTCCAAAATTTCCGCCAGCGATCAAATGCAGTTAGAACATGCGGGGCTGCTAGTCAATGTTATTGGCTCATCCGTTTAAAATATTTCCCGATGGTTTGCCCTATGGCAAATCATCCTCTCTCTAAGACTTTTCTGACATCCCAATTAAGACTATTTACCTGTTGTAACGAGCGTAACGTCGTAAAATTAATATTAGCGAAATAACAGGAAGTGACTATCACCTGCGTGATATACCCCTGCGCAATCAGGTTTTACGGAAAATCTCTTAACAGGTTTTATTTTAACTATAGTTATAGTGAGCTTAATTCCGTGAATCGTTAATTCAGGAGAGAGTATTATGTTTATGACGAGCAAAAAAATGGCCGCTGCTGTGCTGGCAATCACCGTAGCAATGTCTCTGAGCGCCTGCTCAAACTGGTCCAAGCGCGATCGCAACACGGCTATTGGCGCAGGTGCGGGAGCGTTAGGCGGCGCAGTGTTAACGGACGGCAGTACATTAGGCACCCTGGGCGGCGCGGCGGTCGGCGGCGTGATTGGTCACCAGGTTGGAAAATAATCCAGACGTTTAAATATTGAACGGCTCAAAATAATACGTTTATTCTTTTCAGGTCTGGATTACAAAAATAGACAAAGTTGACTTTTACGCCACGGTAATTTACAACCGTGGCGTTTTCATTAGCCGCCAGCTAATTTTACTTTCATTCCTTTAGCTTCCAGCAATGATTTTATCAAGTCGCGTTTATCACCCTGAATTTCAATAATCCCTTCTTTTACTGCCCCGCCACAGCCGCATTTTTTCTTCAGTTCAGCCGCCAGTTTGGTTAATTCCGCATCATTCATCTCGATACCGGTAATCAAACATACGCCTTTACCCTTACGGCCACTGGTTTGACGCTGAATGCGAACGATACCATCCCCTTTGGGACGAACCGGCTCCGTTTTAGGTTCTTCAATGCGCCCCGTCTGTGTTGAATAAACCAGACGACTATTGGAATCGCTCATTATGCCTCCCGTTTCAGTGACGCGTTAATATCCTTCAGCGTTTGCGCCGGATCTACCGATTGCGTAACCGGGCGGCCAATCACCATATAGTCGACGCCAGCGGATAATGCCTGTTCGGGCGTCATAATGCGTCGCTGGTCGCCTGCCTCGCTGCCTGCGGGCCGAATGCCCGGCGTCACCAGCTTAAATGCAGCGCCAAAGGCCTGTTTAAATCTGACAGCTTCCTGAGCGGAACAGACCACGCCATCCAGCCCGCATTGCTGCGTCAGGCGCGCCAGCCGCTCCGCATGTTCCGCCGGTGACAACGTCACGCCCAGATCGTGTAGATCGCTGGTTTCCATACTGGTCAACACGGTCACGGCAATGAGCAACGGCGCATCTTTACTGAATGGCGCCAGCGCGTCGCGCGCTGCGGCCATCATTCTCGCCCCACCAGACGCGTGAACGTTTACCATCCAGACGCCCAGGTCTGCCGCTGCGGCGACTGCCCGGGCCGTGGTGTTGGGAATATCATGAAATTTTAGATCAAGAAAGACATCAAACCCACGTTGCTGGAGATCCCGAACGAGTTGTGGACCAAACAGCGTGAACATCTCTTTGCCCACTTTTAAGCGACAATCGCGAGGATCGATTTTGTCGACAAACGCCAGGGCTTTATCGCGTTCATGGTAATCCAACGCCACAACGACAGGCGATTCAGTAATAGCGCAGGAAGAAGATGAAGCAGTAAACGTCATGACCAGACCTTCTTGATGATGGGCACCGGAAGTGGCGCAAATTGGATAAACGGCGTGCATTCTACCTGCGGCGCAGGGAAATTAACAGGTTCGATTGACAACCTGATAAGCCCTGGCCGCCGATGCCAGCGTCGTTTCTAGCTTTACGTCATCAAGTATGTTGTAACTAAATTGAAGCTTTTTTTATATACTACTGCCCATCAAGTCCGCGAATAGGTTTAATGGTCGACCATGCCCGGCAGGACGGACAGTGCCAGTACAAGGTATAGGCGGTAAAACCGCATTTCTGACAACGATACCGCGGTTTACTGCGCACCTGCTCGCCAACCATATCACGCAGTACCATCAGGCTTTCTTTCGCTCGCCCTTCTTCCGCCTCGTTGAGATGGTAATCCATCAGCTTATGGAACACCCGCATGGTAGGATGTCGCTGTAGCTGACGCGTGATATAGACTTGAGCTGCGTCACTACCTTCACGTGCTTCCAGAATATCGGCAAGCATTAACTCAGCGCCAGCACCGGTATTCTCCTCAACGGCGCGACGTAAAAACTCCGCCCACTCGGCATTTTTACCGAGCTGTTGATAACAGGTTTGCAGCATCTCCAGCGTTTCGCTGACCAGCTCTTTATCCTGAACGATCACACGTTGCAGGCTTTCGACCGCTTTGGCGTAATCCCCTCTCGCCATATAAACGCGCCCCATCATGATAGACACCCGGGCGCTATTTTTATCTGCGGCGGCACCTTTTTTCAGCAACGCCATCGCGCGATCCATGTCGTCGTTGCCCATCTGCTGTAAAGCTAACTCACAGTAAAAATGGGCGATTTCGATACGCTGTTTATCTTTGCCCAGTTTCACCAGCCGTTCTGCTACTTCGATCGCCTTTTGCCAGTCGCTGGTTAGCTGATAGATTTGCAAGAGCTGCTGTAACGCGCCTACGCGAAATTCCGTTTCGTCGGTAAGTTGGTTAAACATATCTTCCGCGCGGTCATATAAACCGGCGGCCATATAGTCGCGCCCCAGTTGCTGAACAGCCAGTAAACGCTGTTCATAGGTCAATGAAGCGCTTTCCATGAGCGTTTGATGAATACGAATGGCGCGATCGACTTCGCCGCGTGAGCGAAACAGATTACCGAGAGTGAGATGAGCCTCAACGGTGCCCGTATCCTCTTTAAGCATATCGAGGAACAGATCCACCGCTTTATCTTGTTGGTTACTCAGCAGGAAGTTAACCCCTGCGACATAATCGCGCGACAGGCGGTTAGCTTCATCCTGTTTTGTTTGTTGCGCACTTCTGCGACCCATATACCACCCATAGGCAGCGGCTACAGGCAACAGCAGAAATAACAACTCCAACATAAATGATTATTCCTTTACAACCGACGAATCGGCAGGGACCGCAACGTCGGTTGCTGGCGAGAGCTTGTTTTCCAGGCGTTTAATTTTACGTTCAGCGCGGGCAAGGGAAACGCGGACCCGCAGCCAGAACAGGCCGCAAATCAGCCAGCCAATCGCAAAACCGACGGCGAACAATACAGCAAGCAACGTGGAGATACGATACTCCCCTTGCGCCAGCAGGTAGTTAAACGTCACCTGTTGATCATTCTGCGCGCCCAGCGTCACCGAAATAACAAAAATCGCCAATACCAGTAAGAAAATGAGTAAATATTTCACATTACTTCCCGTTATGTGGTTTGCGCGAATAAATCGTGTCCAACTTACCGCATCCAGCCTTCTAAATTACCATTTTCCCGCCTCGCGCGAAATGGAAATGCGCCCGCCATCAGATGATTTAAGGGCAATAGTCAGAAAATCAACCGTTGTCAGCTTTCCTGCTCGCGTTCAGCAATTTCTTGCGCTTCTTCACGAGGCGGCATAAGCGGCCCGCAAATTCGCTGCGCCAGCCAGGTCGCCAGGGTAACTAATAGCCAGGAGATGAGCGTGGCGACCACTAAATCTCGCGGCCAGTGCATTCCCAGAAGCAAACGGCTGCCCATTACGCCGGTCGCCCAGACTAACAAAAACGCGATGGTGAAAGTCCGTCTGCGCGGCCATAACAGACCCACGGCCAAAAGCGCCCAGCTCGCTGCAAACATGGTGTGTCCGGAGGGAAACGCAAAGCCCGTCTCTTTTTGCCAGTGCTGACGCAGGAAAACGGGGATGTTCTGTTGCCCGGCCAACTGCTCTTTCACTAAATGTCCGCGTTCTGTACGCTTTAAAGTGTAGAACTCATCGACGGGAATATGGTGCGTTTTTTCAAGCCAGACCACAAATGGCCGCGGCTCCTGTACGCGCTCCTTTACCCATGACTTCACGCCCTGCCCGACGATAATCGCCCCGCCGAGAATCGCAAACAGCATAATGGCGGCGCGCAGGCGAAATCGCAGGCACCATAAGAACCATCCACAAAGAATCACATGCGTGATAACGCCCCAGGGTTTGGTCACGGTTTCCGTTATCCAGAATAGCGTTTTTAGCCACCAGACCTGATGTCCTGGCTGCCACTGCCAGCCTGATACCCATACGGCAAGCGGCATGATAAGCAACAGGGCGGCGCCTGCCGCGGTGCGCCTCGCAATTGAAAGCATGGATGCTCCTTTTATAAGTAAGTATCACAATCATAACTGAAAATTCTCGCCGGACTGGAAAATTGACAAATTTGTGCCATTCCTGAGCAATTACGTGGTAGTGATTAGGTGATGACCGCTGCCTTATGGCAAAATAGCGGGATACAGGCCAACAGGCGACGACACCGCAGGCGTCAGCATAATCTGGAGAAATACATGCAGCTTAAACGTGTGGCAGAAGCCAAACTGCCAACCCCATTGGGTGACTTTCTGATGGTGGGATTTGAAGAACTGGCAACCGGACACGACCATGCCGCGCTGGTTTTTGGCGATATTTCAGGTAAAACGCCGGTACTGGCTCGCGTTCATTCCGAATGTCTTACCGGGGACGCGCTTTTTAGTCTGCGCTGTGATTGTGGTTTTCAACTGGAAGCCGCGCTGACGCATATTGCGGAAGAAGGACGCGGTATTCTGATTTACCACCGTCAGGAAGGCCGCAATATCGGCCTGCTTAATAAAATTCGCGCTTATGCGTTACAGGATCAAGGCTATGACACGGTGGAGGCCAATCATCAGCTCGGCTTTGCCGCCGATGAGCGTGATTTCACCCTGTGCGCGGATATGTTCAAATTACTGGGCGTAGATGAAGTTCGCCTGCTGACCAATAATCCGAAGAAAGTCGAAATACTGACCGAGGCGGGAATTAATATCGTGGAACGCGTTCCGCTCATTGTGGGTCGTAATCCAAATAATGAGCATTATCTCGATACTAAAGCGGCCAAAATGGGCCACCTGCTAAGCAAGTAAGCCACCGGTATTAAAGCGCGGGCCTGCCTGTTTACGGCAGGCCCGATAAACGGCTTTAGTTCAGCATATTTCTAATGACATAGTGCAAGATGCCGTCATTCTGGTAGTAAGTCAGCTCGGTGGCGGTATCAATGCGACAGCGGCAAGGCACCGTTTCTTTGCTGCCGTCCGATCTCGTTAACGTCACCGGAATGGTCGCGCCAGGGCGTAGGTTTTGCAGATCCGCGATATCAATCACCTCTTCCCCGGTCAGTCCCAGCGTTTTACGCGTTACGCCCTGTGGAAACTCCAGCGGCAGGATCCCCATCCCAATCAGGTTTGAGCGGTGGATACGTTCGAACGACTCGGCGATCACCACGCGAATACCTAACAGCCGCGGACCTTTTGCCGCCCAGTCACGGCTCGATCCCGACCCATACTCTTTCCCGGCAATTACCGCCAGCGGCGTTTTTTCCTGCTGGTAGAGCATCGCGGCATCATAAATCGACATCGCTTCCGTACCCGGTAAATGCCGCGTCATCCCACCTTCGACGCCGGGCAGCATTTCGTTGCGAATACGAATATTGGCGAACGTACCACGCATCATCACTTCATGGTTGCCGCGCCGTGATCCATAGGAGTTAAAATCCTTCCGCTCAACGCCGTGGTTTTGCAGATAACGTCCGGCGGGACTGTCCGGCTTGATACTGCCGGCCGGGGAAATATGGTCGGTCGTCACCGAATCGCCCAGCATCGCCAGGATACGCGCGCCGTGGATATCTTTGACGGGAGCAGGCTGGGCCTGCATTTCATCAAAGAAAGGCGACAGGCGGATATAGGTTGAATCCGACTGCCAGCCGTAGGTATCGGACGATTCAACCTGAATCGATTTCCATTCTTCCGTGCCCTCAAACACTTCCGCATACTCTTTACGGAACATATCTGATGATACCAGTTCAACGGCGCGAGCAATTTCCTGCGCCGAAGGCCAGATATCCTTCAGGTATACCGGATCGCCTTTACGATCGTACCCCAGAGGGTCTGTCGCGAGGTTAACATTCATGTTTCCGGCCAGCGCATACGCGACCACCAGCGGCGGCGACGCCAGCCAGTTCGTTTTCACCAGCGGATGGATACGCCCTTCAAAATTTCGGTTACCGGAAAGCACGGCCCCTACCGTCAGATCGCCTTTTTTAATCGCGGTCTCAATAGGCTCCGGCAACGGACCGGAGTTCCCGATACAGGTCGTACAGCCATAACCGACCAGGTTAAAACCGAGCTCATCCAGATAAGGCGTAAGTTTGGCCTGCGCCAGATAGTCAGATACCACTTTTGACCCCGGCGCCAGAGAAGCCTTGACCCACGGTTGACGCTTCAACCCCAGCGTTACTGCCTTTTTCGCCAGTAATCCCGCCGCCATCAGCACGCTGGGGTTCGAGGTATTCGTACAGGAGGTGATGGCGGCAATGACGACAGCGCCATCCGGAAGCTGATATGGCTGTCCGTTCATCGTATAGTCAACCGGCTGGCGATCTCTTTGCGCGGTATTCAGCTCCAGCTCGGCGCTGGCGGCAAAGGCTTTCGGCACATCGCCTAACGCCACGCGATCCTGCGGGCGTTTCGGCCCGGCCAGGCTGGCCTCGACATCGCCCATATCCAGTTCCAGCGTACTGGTAAATACCGGTTCGTCACCGGGATTACGCCACATTCCCTGCGCCTTCGCGTAGGTTTCAACCAGCTCGACCAGATCGTCGCTACGTCCGCTTAATCGCATATATTCCAGGGTGATGGCGTCAATGGGGAAGAAACCACAGGTGGCGCCATATTCCGGCGACATATTAGCGATAGTCGCGCGATCCGCCAACGGCAGCGAATCCAGACCGTCACCATAAAATTCAACAAATTTACCCACGACGCCATGCTTACGCAGCATTTGCGTGACGGTGAGCACCAGGTCAGTGGCGGTGATCCCCTCCCGAAGCTTACCGGTTAACTTAAAGCCGACGACATCCGGGATAAGCATCGACACGGGCTGACCAAGCATCGCTGCTTCCGCTTCGATACCGCCCACGCCCCACCCCAATACGCCCAGACCATTAATCATGGTCGTATGGGAGTCAGTCCCCACCAGCGAGTCCGGGTAAGCAATCCACTCCCCGTCCTGTAATTCGCTCCAGACGGCTTTACCCAGGTATTCCAGGTTAACCTGATGGCAAATGCCGGTGCCGGGCGGCACCACGCTGAAACGGCTGAATGCCTGCTTTCCCCATTTCAGGAACATATAACGCTCATGGTTACGTTCCATTTCCAGCCGCACGTTTTCTTCAAACGCATCGTCATCGCCGAAATGATCGACCGTCACAGAGTGGTCAATAACCAGATCAACCGGCGATAACGGGTTCACTTTCGACGTATCGCCGCCGAGGCGTTTAACGGCTTCACGCATCGCCGCCAGGTCGACAACGGCAGGCACGCCGGTAAAGTCCTGCATCAGGACACGGGCGGGCCGCCAGGCAATTTCACGATCGGCATGGGCATTTTTAAGCCAACCGGCCAGCGCCTGAATATCTTCATCAGTCACAGACTCGCCGTCCTGCCAGCGCAACAGGTTTTCCAGTAACACTTTAAGTGATTTGGGCAAACGGACGATATCGCCCAGGGATTTGGCAGCCAGCGGCAGACTGTAGTAATGATACGTTTTATCTTTGGCCTGCAATGTATCCTTACTGGCTTCTCGTAGGGTTGACGACATAGCTCCTCCTTAAATGACAGGGTTGCGTTACCCTGATTCTCCACAGGGTTGTATTAAAGATAACACAAACAAAATGTAACGTTTTGATAACAACCCAAATTGCTAAAAGAGGAGAAACCTAACAGGCGAGGAACGAAGATGAAAAAGCCCGATAAATAACGCATTATCGGGCTTTGACGAGATTAGACGGCAATCCAGATTAACTCGGCCCAGAACAGTAGCGATAATATAAACGCGCCAGTCCATGACCAATACTTTATATTTGACGTTAACATAGGCGACACCAACTGTGTTTAATCAATACTGAGAAGCGCTCAGCACACGGTTGCTGCGGTGTAATAAGACAGCGTTAATAAAACAGTAACGCCAATAAAAAGACGAATATTATTTTTGTGACACCTCGTCAGCAAAAGCATCAATAAATGCCCGCTGCTGCGGTGTGAGCGTCCAGTGTTGCGGAACAGACCGAAAAACGGTCGTATCCGGGGTGTTATCATCGTCACCAGATTGAATCGGGGGCGCGACCACGCGCTCGCGTTCCGACGTAATGCTCACTTAGCCCCACCAATGCCAGATAACAAGCGCTACCACTACCCAGAACAACGCAGAACCCACAAAAACCGCCAGCCATGCTTTACGTTTGAGCTCAGGGTCGCGGCGCGGTTCCTGGTTTTCAGAAGGCATTACTAACCTCATGCTATCGGTATCACTTATCATTTCAGCACCAAACAATCGGTACAATTAATCATCAGATGAGACAAATCCTAAATAAACTTTAGTCAAAAATCCAGTCAATTTACGAATCGTTGCCAGTGAATAAATCAATCTTTTGACTCAAGATAACTATTTGGAAAAAGAAACTGGCGGGACGGGTAATTCAACACTATTTTGCTGATCATTACCCGCAATACTTCGAGGGATATTGCAAAAGGCGGCTTTGTCTGCCATGCCACTACGACACAAACCGACGGTGATATTACTTTTCAGGCAGCTTTATATCCTGAAACATCGCTTCAATTTCTTCATTAGAACGCAACGCCACCGCCGTATCCACCACGTCACGCGTCAGATGCGGCGCAAAACGCTGGATAAAATCATACATATAGCTGCGTAAAAAAGTACTACGGCGAAAACCAATTTTTGTGGTGCTGTGGCTAAAAATATCGTGCGCGTCAATCCGCACTAAATCAGGATCGGCAAGCGGATCGACCGCCATGCTGGCAATGACGCCAACGCCCAGCCCCAACCTGACATACGTTTTAATCACATCCGCATCGGTTGCAGTAAAGACGATCCGCGGCGTTAACCCTGCGCGATTAAAAGCGGTATCCAGTTCGGAACGGCCGGTAAAGCCGAAGGTATACGTCACCAGCGGATACTGCGCCAGCGCTTCAATCGTTATGGAAGACGTTGCCGCCAATGGATGATCCGGCGTCACCACTATCGAACGGTTCCAGTGATAGCATGGCAACATCACCAGATCGTCATATAAATGCAGCGCTTCCGTGGCAATCGCGAAATCGGCGTTCCCTTTCGATACCGCTTCCGCAATCTGCGTTGGCGACCCCTGGTGCATATGCAGCGAAACGCGCGGGTAACGCTCGATGAAGCCTTTAATCACGCCTGGCAATGCGTAACGCGCCTGAGTATGGGTAGTGGCAATATAGAGCGAGCCTTTATCCGGCCAGGTGTGCTCGCCGGCGACCGACTTAATGGCATCGACTTTGGAAAGCACCTCACGCGCAATACGAATAATTTCCTGTCCTGCGGGCGTCACCTGAGTCAGATGCTTACCGCTGCGGGCGAAAATCTGGATGCCAAGCTCATCTTCCAGCATCCTAACCTGCTTGCTGATCCCCGGCTGGGAAGTATACAACCCCTCAGCGGTAGAGGAGACGTTAAGGTTATGATTAACCACTTCAACAATGTAACGAAGCTGCTGCAATTTCATAATACATCATCCAGATTAGCGCCATCAGGCCATCGTTTATCTGCAGACTTAATCGGGCTGCTAATACGATTTAATAATAAAAAAGGTGTTAACTATAACCACTATATCATTTATATCTGAACTGTATAGCCAGCGCGATAAAATAATAAGCCCGCTATACCTAAAATAATTCGAGTTGCTTAAAGGCGGCAAGGGAGTGAGTTCCCAGGCGCATAGATAACGATGTGACTGGGGTGAGCGACAAATCTGCCGGGAGCAGATTTGAACGTCGCGTGCGACGGCCCGTCAGGACGAAGCCCATGGATGGGCCGAGTAATCCGTAGCCAACACATAAGCCACTTTAAATATGAAGGGTATATAAAAAAGGGCCGCTTACGCGGCCCGCTTGACTATAGTGACGACAGGCAGGGGTTATTTCTTGCCTTCAACCCACTTGCCGTCGACGAAGAACGCTGACCATCCCGTCGCCTTCCCGTCTTTTTCCGCCGCAACGTACTGCTGTTTTGTTTTGCGGCTAAAGCGAACAACGGTTTTATTACCTTCCGGGTCCTGCTGCGGCGCATCCGCCAGATAACGCAGTTTTTCCGGCAGGCGATCGCGGAACCGGTAAAGCTCCTCGACTAATGGCGCGCGCGTTTCGCGTGATTTCGGGAACGTATTGGCCGCCAGGAATATCCCTGCGGCGCCATCGCGCAGCACAAAGTACGCGTCCGATTTTTCACACGGCAGTTCCGGTAATGGAACAGGATCTTCCTTCGGCGGCGCAACTTCGCCGTTACGCAAGATCTTACGGGTATTTTTACATTCGTCGTTAGTACAGGCCATGTACTTACCAAAACGCCCCATTTTCAGGTGCATTTCGGAACCACATTTCTCACACTCAACGATCGGGCCGTCATACCCTTTGATGCGAAACTCGCCTTCTTCAATCTCGTAGCCGTCACAGGTCGGGTTATTACCACACACATGCAATTTACGCTTCGGATCGATCAGATAGCTGTCCATCGCCGTACCGCACTTCTGACAGCGCCGCTTGGCGCGCAGGGCGTTGGTTTCGGCGTCGTCGCCTTCCAGCACGTTCAGAACTTCATTTTCCGGCACCAGGTTAATGGTCGTTTTACAACGCTCTTTAGGCGAAAGCGCATAACCTGAACAACCAAGGAAAACCCCCGTACTGGCAGTACGAATTCCCATTTTACGGCCACAGGTTGGACAGTCGATGCTGGTCAGCACCATCTGGTTAGGACGCATCCCCCCTTCTTCCGGATCTTTCTCGGCTTTATCGAGCTGCTGAGTAAAATCGCTGAAGAAGTTATCCAGTACCGCTTTCCACTCGGCCTGGTGATTTGCAACCTGATCCAGACTATCTTCCATCTGCGCGGTAAAATCGTAGTTCATCAATTCGCGGAAGTTTTCTTCCAGCCGATCGGTGACGATTTCACCCATTTTTTCCGCATAGAAGCGACGGTTTTCAACGCGAACATAGCCGCGATCCTGAATGGTCGAGATAATCGACGCATAGGTAGACGGACGACCAATACCGCGCTTCTCAAGCTCTTTAACCAGAGAAGCCTCGCTAAACCGGGCTGGCGGTTTAGTAAAGTGCTGAGCAGGCGTCAATTCAAGTAGCGTCAGCGCATCGCCCTTATTCACGGCAGGCAATGTGCGATCTTCATCGCCTTTACGCAGCGCCGGCATCACTTTTGTCCAGCCGTCAAAGCGCAAAATACGCCCACGCGCTTTCAGACGGAATTCGCCTGCGCCAACGGTAAGCGTAGTAGAGTCATATTGTGCTGGCGTCATCTGACAGGCGACAAACTGACGCCAAATTAGCTGATACAACTTCTGCGCGTCAGCCTCCATGTCTTTCAGCGACTCCGCCATGACAGCAACGTCGGAAGGACGGATCGCTTCGTGCGCTTCCTGAGAGTTTTCTTTGCTGGCGTACTGGTTCGGGTTATCCGGCAGGTATTTCTTGCCGAAATTATCGCCAATATAACCGCGCACCATGTTGACCGCATCCTGACTCAGGTTGGTGGAGTCGGTACGCATATAGGTGATGTAGCCCGCCTCATACAGACGCTGCGCCATCATCATGGTTTTCTTCACGCCAAAGCCCAGCCGGGTGCTGGCCGCCTGTTGTAGCGTGGAGGTGATAAACGGCGCGCCAGGTTTGCTGCTGGTCGGTTTGTCTTCACGCTCCAGTACGCTATAGCGCGCTTTTTCCAGCAAGCTGACGGCGGCAAGCGTCTGCTCGCGATTTACCGGCCGGAATGGCTTGTCGTTCTGATGCGTCACCTGTAGCGGTAGTGCCTCGCCAGACGGCGTCGTCGTATTAGCGTCAATTTCCCAGAACTCTTCCGGAACAAACGCTTTAATCTCGCGCTCGCGTTCAACGACCAGACGGACCGCGACAGACTGAACGCGACCTGCCGACAAACCACGGGCGATCTTTTTCCACAGCAGCGGCGAGACCATATAGCCTACCACGCGATCCATAAAGCGGCGCGCTTGCTGGGCGTTGACCCTGTTAATGTTCAGCTCGCCCGGCTGTTCAAACGCCTGGCGAATGGCATTTTTGGTTATTTCGTTAAAGACTACGCGACTGTAGCGCGCGTCATCGCCGCCGATCACTTCCCGCAGGTGCCATGCAATGGCTTCCCCTTCGCGGTCAAGGTCGGTTGCGAGATAGATGTGGTCGGCTTTTTCCGCCAACTGTTTCAGTTCAGAGACGACCTTCTCTTTACCGGGCAGCACTTCATAGTGCGCATCCCAGTTGTGCCACGGGTCAACCCCCATACGGTTGACGAGAGCGCCACGTTCATCCTTTTTGGGCTTTTTAGCCGTTTTGGTGGAGGTAGAGTCGGCGCTCTTTTTAGCTGCTGAGCCACTGGTCGGCAAATCACGGATATGACCCACGCTGGATTTCACCACGTAGTCATTACCCAGATACTTGTTGATCGTTTTGGCTTTTGCCGGGGACTCAACGATGACAAGAGCTTTACCCATATTCACCTTTACCTAAGTTGATTCTTCCAGGAATGCGTCGCACGTTGATTCACCTTCCACTGGCGACGAGACAACGATATATGGTCTCTGCGTCTGCGGATATCAACCCCTTGTACTGGCTTTGTGTACGAAATGTAACCCTCAGGTGACTGAGTTAACAGGCTTTTTTGCACACACGCGCTATAGCACGACGGAATTTTGGTCGAATGTCAAGCAATTCTGTTGCCAGATTGACGAAAGCGTCACACTGTACCTGATAAAATTCGATACGCAACTTTATTAGCATGCAAAAACAAATCTTGCCAGTGAACGCAACATGACAAATCCATCAATTTGCTGTGAGAATATTTGCCCATCAGAAGTGCTCAGCGTAGACTAATCTCCTTGTTTAAGGAGTAAAAAATGCATAAAGAGACGCAACCTATCGATCGCGAAACACTGTTGCTTGAAGCCAACAAAATTATTCGGGAACATGAAGACACGATGGCAGGTATTGTCGCCACCGGCGTAACGCAGAGAAATGGCGTGCTGGTTTTCAGCGGCGATTACTTTTTAGACGAGCAAGGGTTACCGACCCCTAAAAGCACCGCGGTGTTTAACATGTTTAAACACCTGGCGCATGTGCTGTCTGAGAAGTATCACCTGGTTGATTAATCCATGCCGGATGGCGCTGAATGCCATCCGGCAATAGCGGTTTACATCAACGGCTTTTGTCCACGCTGCCACCAGCGCAGCAGCAGCCGATCCGCGCTTTCCGCCGCGCTGCCGGTAACACGATCGATCAGTTTTTTACGCTGCATATAGCGCACATTCAGCACCTCACGCCCTTCCATCAGGCCGAGGATAACCTCATCGCTGGTGTTAATCTCATCAACCAGTCCTTTCTCCAGCGCCTGCTGACCGTACCAGTGTTCGCCCGTGGCGACCTGTTCAATGTCCAGAGCCGGACGCATCCGCTGCACAAACTCTTTGAACAGATGGTGCGTTTCGTTGAGATCTTCACGAAACTTCTGCCGCCCTTCTTCCGTATTCTCGCCTAACAAGGTCAGGGTACGTTTGTACTGCCCTGCGGTATGCAGTTCAATATCAATGTCTTTACTTTTGAGAAAGCGGTTAAAGTTCGGGATTTGCGCGACAACACCAATTGACCCCACAATAGCGAACGGCGCCGCGATAATTTTTTCCGCCACGCAGGCCATCATGTAGCCTCCGCTTGCCGCGACTTTATCCACCGTCACGGTCAGCGGAATATTTTTATCGCGCAGGCGCTGCAATTGCGATGCCGCCAGGCCATAGCCATGCACAACGCCACCTGGGCTTTCCAGACGCACAACCGCCCGATCGCCGGGTTTCGCCACCGCCAGCACCGCCGTGACCTCTTCGCGCAACGCATTAACTTCGTGAGCGTCCATACTGCCTTTGAAATCTATCACCCATACGCGCGGTTTGTCCGATGTCGCAATGTCCCCCAGCTTCGCTTTCGCTTTGGCGGCTTTAGCCTCCTGCTTATGCTTTTTTTTCTGCGCTTTATGCCACAGTTTTTGCTGATGGCCATCCATCAACGCCGCAGCAAGGTCATCCTTCATCTCCTGATACTGCTCGCTCAAATTGGTCACGCGCAGCTCGCCGCGCTGACGTTTGCGTTGCGTAGCATTCACGATCAGCAGCACAATGACGGCAATGGCCACCACAACGGTGACGATTTTTGCCAAAAATAAGCCATATTCAGACAACAATTCCACGACTCCCACCTTGATTAAATAACGCGACTTGCGCTCAGTGTACAACAGGCATCGAAGTCAGTCTCTCTTCATCCGTATGCCTGTTGAGGAAGAAAAAGTATGACAAGACGTTCATTTTACGGCGTTATCGCCCCTGTCTGATTGAAAAAAAAGGCGCTTTCAGGCATAAACCCGAAAAGTTAACGCGAAGATAAGACAACCTGGCAGGACGGTGCACCACGCCGTTGAGGAGTAGCCATGCATTACCAACCGAAACAAGATCTATTGCAAAACCGCATTATTCTGGTCACTGGCGCCAGCGATGGCATTGGGCGGGAAGCCGCGCTCACGTATGCGCGTTATGGCGCAACGGTGATTCTGCTGGGACGCAACGAAGAGAAACTGCGTCGGGTCGCGCAGCACATTGCTGACGAACAACATGTTCAACCACAGTGGTTTACGCTCGATCTGCTGACCTGCACCGCTGAAGAGTGCCGGCAAGTGGCCGACCGCATCGCCGCGCACTATCCCCGCCTGGATGGCGTCCTGCACAATGCCGGGTTACTGGGGGAAATCGGCCCAATGAGCGAACAAGATCCGCAGATCTGGCAGGATGTCATGCAGGTAAACGTTAACGCCACCTTTATGCTCACCCAGGCGCTGTTACCGTTATTGCTGAAGTCCGATGCCGGCTCGCTGGTCTTTACGTCATCAAGCGTTGGCCGTCAGGGACGCGCCAACTGGGGCGCCTATGCCACCTCGAAGTTTGCTACTGAAGGAATGATGCAGGTGCTGGCGGACGAATACCAGAACCGTTCTCTGCGTGTTAACTGCATTAACCCGGGCGGCACGCGCACCAGTATGCGCGCCAGCGCCTTTCCAACGGAAGATCCACAGAAATTAAAAACGCCTGCCGATATTATGCCGCTTTACCTGTGGCTTATGGGCGACGACAGTCGCCGTAAAACCGGTATGACCTTTGACGCCCAACCGGGCCGTAAACCAGGAATCGCCCAATGAGTGATGAACGTTATCAGCAGCGCCAGCAAAAGGTAAAAGATCGGGTTGACGCCCGTGTCGCCCAGGCACAGGAAGAGCGCGGTATTATTATCGTGTTTACTGGCAATGGTAAGGGCAAAACCACAGCGGCTTTCGGGACTGCCGCCCGCGCCGTAGGACACGGTAAAAGCGTAGGCGTGGTGCAATTTATTAAGGGCACCTGGCCCAACGGCGAGCGTAATCTGCTGGAACCGCATGGCGTCGAATTTCAGGTGATGGCAACGGGATTTACCTGGGAGACGCAAAATCGCGAGGCAGACACCGCAGCATGTATGGCCGTTTGGCAGCATGGGAAACGGATGCTGGCCGATCCGCTGCTTGATATGGTGGTACTGGATGAGCTGACCTATATGGTGGCGTATGACTATTTGCCGCTGGAAGAGGTCATAAGCGCGCTAAACGCGCGCCCTGGTCACCAGACGGTGATTATTACAGGTCGCGGCTGTCACCGGGATATTCTTGATCTTGCGGATACCGTCAGCGAACTGCGTCCGGTTAAACATGCTTTCGACGCGGGCGTAAAAGCCCAGATGGGAATTGATTATTAACCGTAGGCCGGATTAAGGCGTTTGCGCCGCCATCCGGCACAAACCCTCTTATCTGATGATTCTCGGCCTATAAACCACGGTAGAGATTACCCGTTGTTATTACGCCCACCGGAGCGGCGTCCGCCAGCTATCTGGCTGTGGCGTTTTACCGCCCGACGGATTTGGTTCGCTTTCATACGACGACGGTCTTTTTCGACGGCAACCTTCGACGAGGTTTCCGGCGGGAGCTCTACCAGACCACGCAGATAGTTCGTTTGCGCGAGGTCGAGCTCAGTCCAGCCACCGCGCGGCAGGCCTTTCGGCAGCGGGATATCGCCGTAACGAACGCGGATCAAACGGCTGACCTGAACGCCTACCGCTTCCCACAGTCGGCGAACTTCGCGGTTGCGCCCTTCCGTCAGCGTCACGTTATACCACTGGTTAATGCCTTCGCCGCCGCTGAATTTAATGGTCTTAAATGCCGCCGGACCATCTTCCAACTGTACGCCACGGCTTAAATCACGCAGTTTCGATTCATCCACCTGACCGAACACGCGCACGGCATATTCACGTTCAACTTCACGACTAGGGTGCATCAGGCGGTTCGCCAGTTCACCGTCGGTGGTAAACAACAATAGCCCGCAGGTGTTGACATCCAGACGTCCTACCGCAATCCACCGCGCGCCGCGCAGTTTCGGTAAGCGATCAAAAACGGTTGGCCGCCCTTCAGGGTCATTGCGGGTACACAGTTCACCTTCTGGTTTGTAATAGGCCAGAACGCGGCAAATTTGTTCCGCCGACTCTTTCACCGAAATCAGGTGACCGTCAATACGGATTTTCAAACCGGGAGTGACTTCAACACGATCGCCAAGCGTGGCGATTTTACCGTCAACGCTGACACGTCCCGCTTCAATAATGGATTCGATTTCACGGCGAGAGCCGTGGCCAGCGCGCGCCAGCACTTTTTGTAACTTTTCGCTCATAGAGCTTCCTTCAGGTGTCGCCTTCACAGGCGTCGAACAGGAGAATGAACGGCGCGTTGCCGCGCCATTTTAAGGCCGCGTAGTATACAGGCTTACGCCCTTATAAGAAAGGTGTAACGTCGCCGACGCCTTCGCGCAGCACCACCGGGGAGTCATTGGTCAAATCGATTACCGTGGTAGGCTGTTGGCCGAGGTAACCGCCGTGGATGATCAGATCCACCTGCTTCTCCAGCCGATCTTTAATCTCCTCCGGGTCCGACTCGGTAAAATCGCTGCCAGGCAGCATCAACGACGTCGAGAGCATCGGTTCGCCCAGCGTATCCAACAACGCCAGCGCAATCGGGTTTGACGGTACGCGCAGGCCGATAGTTTTACGCTTTTCCTGCAACAGACGGCGCGGCACCTCTTTTGTCCCCTTCAGGATAAAGGTGTAGTTACCCGGCGTATTGTTTTTCATCAGACGAAACGCCACGTTGTCGACGTAGGAGTAGGTCGACAACTCGGACAAATCGCGGCACATCAGCGTGAAGTTGTGGCCGTCCGGCAGATGACGGATGCGGCAAATGCGCTCCATTGCGCCTTTGTCTTCAATTTTACAACCAAGGGCATAGCCGGAATCGGTTGGATAAACAATAACACCGCCTTTACGCACAATGTCGACGGCCTGATTAATCAGCCGTTGCTGTGGGTTATCCGGATGGATATAAAAAAACTGGCTCATACTTCCCTCACTGTGATATTTGCGGCTGTTCCCATGTCTGCCATACGCCTTCAACGCCAGCGGGCAGCCAGAGTTTACGCCCCAATTCAATCCACGGGCAGGGCTGATGGAAATCAGATCCAAGCGATGCCCATAAATGATGCTGGCGCGCAAGCGTCGCCAATTGGGTGCGTTCATTGGGCGATTGTTGGCACTGTGCCACTTCCATCGCGTCGCCGTGATGGTCGGCAAAATGCGCCACTAATCTTTTCAGCCACTTAGCGCTAAGGTCGTAGCGTCCCGGATGGGCCAACACCGCCTTACCGCCAGAATGATGAATGACATCAATAGCTTGTTCTATTGTACACCACTGCGGCGGAACGTAACCGGTTTTCCCACGCGCGAGATATTTTTTAAAAACATCCGCCATGGTCGTGGCTTTGCCGCACTCCACCAGAAAGCGGGCGAAGTGGCCGCGCGTCACCGCGCCGCCATTGGCCAGTCTCAATGCCCCTTCCCACGCGCCGGGAATATGGGCTTTTTCCAGACGCTCCGCAATGAGCCGACCACGCGCCTGACGCCGCTGTGTCTGCTGCGCCAGAAAATCGCGCATTGCCGGGTGCGCAATATCAATATTCAGACCCACAATGTGAATCTCATGATTCTCCCAGACCGTTGAAATCTCCACGCCGGGAATAAGATTCAGGGCCAGCCCGCAACGTGAAATTTCTTCTCTTGCCGCAGGAATCGCGGCTGTGGTGTCATGATCGGTAATCGCCAGCGTGCCGACTCGCATCTCTACCGCACGGTGTACTAATGTTTCTGGCGTCAACAGTCCATCGGACGCCGTGGTATGACTGTGCAGATCGTAAATCACTGCGTAATTCGTGTCGCTCAAGGCGGCTCCCATAGAGATAAAGGTATGTCATGTACATCATAACGGTTCCGGCAAATATACTGAAATAGGTGTTGACATTATTCCATCGAACTAGTTAACTAGTACGAAAGTTCACATGAAGAGGGTATCTAAAATGGCAGCGACATTTGCATTACACGGTTGGTGGCGCACTTCCTGATAGCGGGCGGTGTATGAACAGCTGTAATCAGCCAAACGATACCCGGCCCGCCTGTTAAGCGGGCTTTTTTTTGAACAAAATAATGAGAATAACCATGCAAACACCAAAACCCACGCTCGAACTATTGACCTGCGATGCCGCCTACCGGGAAAACCCAACGGCGCTTTTTCATCAGGTCTGCGGCGATCGCCCGGCAACGCTGCTGCTGGAATCCGCGGATATCGACAGTAAAGACGATTTAAAAAGCCTGCTGCTGGTAGATAGCGCGCTGCGCATTACCGCTTTAGGTGACACTGTCACTATTCAGGCGTTATCTGATAATGGCGCCTCGTTATTGCCGCTACTGGATACCGCCCTGCCCGCTGGCGTGGAGAACGAAGTCCTGCCTGCCGGTCGCGTTCTACGCTTCCCGCCCGTCAGCCCATTATTAGATGAAGACGCCCGTTTATGCTCTCTGTCGGTATTTGATGCGTTCCGCCTGTTACAGGGGGTGGTGAACATACCGACGCAAGAGCGGGAGGCTATGTTTTTCGGCGGTCTGTTTGCCTACGACCTGGTCGCTGGCTTTGAAGCGCTGCCACACCTTGAGGCTGGCAATAACTGCCCGGACTACTGCTTTTATTTAGCGGAAACGCTGATGGTGATAGATCATCAGAAAAAAAGCACCCGTATTCAGGCCAGTCTGTTCACCGCCAGCGACCGGGAAAAACAGCGCCTCAACGCCCGCCTGGCGTACCTTAGCCAACAGTTAACCCAGCCTGCGCCGCCGTTGCCGGTGACGCCGGTGCCGGACATGCGCTGTGAATGCAATCAGAGCGATGACGCGTTCGGCGCGGTGGTACGCCAGTTGCAAAAAGCCATCCGCGCGGGCGAGATATTTCAGGTGGTGCCGTCGCGCCGCTTTTCACTGCCCTGCCCGTCGCCGTTGGCTGCCTACTACGTGCTGAAAAAGAGCAACCCCAGCCCGTATATGTTCTTTATGCAGGATAATGATTTCACGCTTTTCGGCGCGTCGCCGGAAAGCTCGCTGAAATATGACGCCGCCAGCCGTCAGATTGAGATTTACCCCATCGCGGGTACCCGTCCACGCGGTCGCCGCGCCGATGGTACGCTGGACAGAGATCTCGACAGCCGTATTGAGCTGGACATGCGTACCGACCATAAAGAGCTTTCCGAACATCTGATGCTGGTCGATCTGGCGCGCAATGACCTGGCGCGCATCTGTACGCCGGGCAGTCGCTACGTTGCCGATCTGACCAAAGTTGACCGCTATTCGTACGTGATGCATCTGGTTTCCCGGGTAGTGGGCGAACTGCGTCACGATCTCGACGCGCTGCACGCCTATCGCGCCTGCATGAACATGGGCACCCTGAGCGGCGCGCCGAAAGTACGCGCCATGCAGTTGATTGCCGATGCGGAAGGACAGCGCCGCGGCAGCTATGGCGGCGCGGTCGGTTACTTCACCGCCCACGGCGATCTGGACACCTGTATTGTTATCCGCTCCGCGCTGGTGGAGAACGGTATCGCCACCGTACAGGCGGGCGCCGGAATCGTGCTGGACTCTGTTCCGCAGTCTGAAGCCGATGAAACCCGTAATAAAGCGCGCGCCGTATTGCGTGCTATCGCCACCGCGCATCATGCACAGGAGACCTTCTGATGGCTGATATTCTGCTGCTCGATAACATCGACTCGTTTACCTGGAACCTGGCAGATCAGCTACGGACCAACGGTCATAACGTGGTGATTTACCGTAACCATATTCCGGCGCAGACGCTTATCGATCGCCTGGCGACAAT
This sequence comes from Salmonella sp. 32020114201800008SM, assembly GCF_017572025.1. Classification (NCBI taxonomy): domain Bacteria; kingdom Pseudomonadati; phylum Pseudomonadota; class Gammaproteobacteria; order Enterobacterales; family Enterobacteriaceae; genus Salmonella; species Salmonella sp. 32020114201800008SM. The sequence goes on from NZ_JAGEQM010000001.1 coordinate 684,232, forward strand.
GAAAAATCCGGTGCTAATGCTCTCCCCCGGTCCGGGCGTTCCCAGCGAGGCAGGCTGTATGCCGGAGCTGTTGACTCGACTACGCGGCAAGTTACCGATCATCGGCATTTGTCTGGGGCATCAGGCGATTGTCGAAGCTTACGGCGGTTATGTCGGTCAGGCGGGAGAAATCCTGCATGGCAAAGCCTCCAGCATTGAACATGACGGTCAGGCGATGTTCGCCGGTCTGGCGAATCCGCTACCGGTCGCGCGTTATCATTCGCTGGTCGGCAGTAATGTTCCTGCCGGGCTAACCATTAACGCCCATTTCAACGGCATGGTGATGGCGGTACGTCATGATGCGGATCGCGTTTGCGGTTTTCAATTTCATCCTGAGTCCATCCTGACGACACAGGGCGCGCGTCTACTGGAGCAAACATTAGCCTGGGCGCAGCAAAAGCTGGAGCCGACCAACACCCTACAGCCGATTCTGGAGAAACTCTATCAGGCGCAAACACTGACGCAACAAGAGAGCCATCAGTTGTTTTCGGCGGTCGTCCGCGGCGAACTTAAGCCTGAACAGCTCGCCGCCGCGCTGGTGAGCATGAAAATTCGCGGCGAGCATCCCAATGAAATTGCCGGCGCCGCCACTGCGTTGCTGGAAAATGCCGCCCCGTTCCCGCGCCCGGAGTATCTGTTTGCGGATATCGTTGGTACCGGCGGCGATGGCAGCAACAGTATCAATATCTCTACCGCCAGCGCCTTTGTCGCAGCGGCCTGTGGACTGAAAGTGGCGAAACACGGCAACCGTAGCGTGTCCAGCAAATCGGGGTCATCCGATCTGCTGGCGGCGTTCGGTATTAATCTGGATATGAACGCCGATAAATCACGTCAGGCGTTAGATGAACTGGGCGTCTGTTTCCTGTTCGCGCCGAAATATCACACCGGATTCCGTCACGCGATGCCGGTTCGCCAACAGTTAAAAACGCGAACCCTGTTCAACGTACTCGGCCCGCTGATCAACCCGGCGCATCCGCCGCTGGCATTGATTGGCGTCTATAGCCCGGAACTGGTGCTGCCGATTGCGGAAACCTTACGGGTACTGGGCTATCAGCGCGCGGCGGTGGTACATAGCGGCGGCATGGATGAGGTTTCGCTCCATGCGCCGACGATTGTCGCGGAGCTGCATGACGGCGAAATTAAAAGCTATCAACTGACGGCGGAGGATTTTGGCCTGACGCCTTACCATCAGGATCAGTTGGCTGGCGGCACGCCGGAAGAAAACCGTGACATTCTGACGCGGTTATTACAAGGTAAAGGCGATGCCGCGCATGAGGCCGCCGTCGCCGCCAACGTGGCGATGCTGATGCGTCTGCATGGTCAGGAAGATCTCAAAGCCAACGCGCAAACCGTGCTTGATGTTCTGCGCAACGGCACCGCATATGACAGAGTCACCGCACTGGCGGCAAGAGGGTAAATAATGCAAACCGTTTTAGCGAAAATCGTCGCAGACAAGGCGATTTGGGTAGAAGCCCGCAAACAGCAACAGCCGCTGACCAGTTTTCAAAATGAGATCCAGCCAAGTACACGCCATTTTTATGATGCGCTCCAGGGCGCGCGTACCGCCTTTATTCTGGAGTGTAAGAAAGCATCGCCATCAAAAGGCGTGATTCGCGATGATTTCGATCCGGCGCGTATTGCCAGTATTTATCAACATTACGCCTCGGCAATCTCGGTGCTAACCGACGAAAAATATTTTCAGGGGAGCTTCGATTTTCTGCCGATCGTTAGCCAAAGCGCGCCGCAGCCGATTCTGTGTAAGGATTTTATTATCGATCCCTATCAGATCTACCTTGCCCGTTACTATCAGGCCGATGCCTGTTTACTGATGCTCTCGGTTCTGGATGACGAACAGTATCGCCAACTCTCCGCCGTCGCGCACAGTCTGAAAATGGGCGTGCTCACGGAGGTCAGTAATGACGAAGAACGGGAGCGCGCGATAGCGTTAGGCGCAAAAGTGGTAGGTATCAACAATCGCGATCTGCGCGATCTGTCGATTGATTTGAATCGCACCCGCCAGCTGGCGCCAAAACTGGGCCACGGCGTGACTGTCGTCAGCGAGTCCGGGATTAACACCTATGGTCAGGTACGCGAACTGAGCCACTTCGCCAACGGTTTTTTAATTGGCTCGGCGTTAATGGCGCATGACGATCTTAACGCCGCCGTCCGTCGCGTGCTGCTTGGCGAAAATAAAGTCTGCGGCCTGACCCGCGCCCAGGACGCTAAAGCGGCCTGTGACGCTGGTGCAATATATGGCGGGTTGATTTTTGTGCCCTCATCTCCGCGCGCGGTTAGCGTTGAGCAGGCGCGAGAAGTGATAAGCGGCGCGCCATTGCAGTATGTCGGCGTTTTCAAGAACGCTGATATCGCCGATGTTTGCCAGAAAGCCGCCGTCCTGTCGCTTTCTGCCGTACAGCTACATGGCAGCGAAGACCAGGCGTATGTCAACGCGCTGCGCGAGGCGTTGCCGCGCAATGTGCAAATCTGGAAGGCGCTGAGCGTTAGCGATGCCCTTCCCGCACGCGATTATCACCATGTCGATAAATACATTTTCGACAATGGGCAAGGCGGCAGCGGGCAGCGCTTCGACTGGTCACTGCTACAGGGGCAACCGCTGGATAATGTATTACTGGCGGGCGGGCTGGCGGCCGATAACTGCGTCCAGGCGGCGCAAGTCGGCTGTGCCGGTCTCGATTTTAATTCAGGTGTGGAGTCACAGCCGGGCATCAAAGATGCTCGTCTTCTGGCCTCAGTTTTTCAGACACTGCGCGCATATTAAGGAAAAAACATGACAACACTTCTCAACCCCTACTTTGGTGAATTCGGCGGCATGTATGTGCCGCAGATCCTGATGCCTGCGCTGAACCAGCTTGAAGAGGCCTTCGTCAGCGCGCAAAAAGATCCTGAATTTCAGGCGCAATTCGCCGATCTGCTAAAAAACTACGCGGGACGCCCCACCGCGCTGACGAAATGCCAGAACATTACCGCCGGTACGCGTACCACGTTGTATTTAAAGCGCGAAGATTTACTGCACGGCGGCGCGCACAAAACCAATCAGGTACTGGGTCAGGCGCTGCTGGCCAAACGGATGGGTAAAAGCGAGATTATCGCTGAAACCGGCGCCGGTCAGCACGGCGTCGCCTCTGCGCTCGCCAGCGCCCTGCTGGGTCTGAAATGCCGTATCTATATGGGCGCCAAAGACGTTGAGCGCCAGTCGCCGAACGTCTTCCGTATGCGTCTGATGGGCGCTGAGGTCATCCCGGTTCATAGCGGCTCCGCTACGCTAAAAGATGCCTGTAACGAGGCGCTGCGCGACTGGTCCGGTAGTTACGAAACCGCGCACTATATGCTCGGCACGGCGGCAGGACCGCATCCCTATCCCACCATCGTTCGCGAGTTCCAGCGCATGATTGGCGAAGAGACGAAAGCGCAAATCCTCGACAAAGAGGGCCGTCTGCCAGATGCCGTTATCGCTTGCGTCGGTGGCGGCTCAAACGCTATCGGGATGTTTGCGGATTTTATTAATGATACCAGCGTCGGGCTAATAGGCGTTGAACCTGGCGGTCACGGTATTGAAACCGGCGAGCATGGCGCGCCGCTTAAACATGGTCGCGTTGGCATCTATTTCGGGATGAAAGCGCCGATGATGCAAACAGCGGACGGGCAAATTGAAGAGTCCTATTCCATTTCCGCCGGGCTCGATTTCCCATCCGTTGGGCCGCAACATGCGTACCTGAACAGCATCGGACGCGCGGATTATGTCTCCATTACCGATGATGAGGCGCTGGAAGCCTTCAAAACGTTGTGCCGCCATGAGGGAATTATCCCGGCGCTGGAATCCTCCCACGCGTTGGCGCACGCTCTGAAAATGATGCGCGAGCAGCCGGAAAAAGAGCAACTGCTGGTGGTCAATCTCTCTGGCCGCGGAGATAAAGACATCTTTACCGTACACGATATCCTGAAAGCGCGAGGGGAAATCTGATGGAACGCTACGAAAAGTTATTTACACAGCTCAACGATCGCCGGGAAGGCGCTTTTGTCCCCTTCGTGACTCTGGGCGACCCTGGCATTGAACAGTCACTGAAAATTATCGACACACTGATTGACGCTGGCGCCGACGCTCTGGAGCTGGGGGTTCCCTTCTCCGATCCTCTGGCCGATGGCCCTACCATCCAGAATGCGAACTTACGCGCCTTCGCCGCTGGCGTCACGCCGGCTCAGTGTTTTGAAATGCTGGCGCTGATTCGTGAAAAACACCCAACCATTCCGATTGGCCTGCTAATGTACGCGAATCTGGTATTCAATAACGGCATAGATGCGTTCTATGCCCGTTGTGAACAGGTTGGCGTAGATTCCGTGCTGGTCGCAGATGTCCCGGTTGAAGAGTCGGCCCCCTTCCGCCAGGCGGCGTTACGGCATAATATCGCGCCGATCTTCATCTGCCCGCCAAATGCGGATGACGATCTTCTGCGCCAGGTCGCATCTTACGGCCGCGGTTACACCTACCTGCTTTCGCGTTCGGGCGTCACCGGCGCAGAAAACCGTGGCGCATTGCCGTTGCATCATCTCATTGAGAAGCTTAAAGAGTACCATGCCGCGCCTGCGTTACAGGGCTTCGGTATCTCCTCGCCGGAACAGGTGTCTGCGGCCGTGCGTGCCGGGGCGGCTGGCGCTATCTCCGGCTCAGCCATTGTCAAGATTATCGAGAAAAACCTCGCGTCTCCCGAACAGATGTTGGCGGAGCTCAGGTCCTTTGTCTCAGCCATGAAAGCCGCCAGCCGCGCATAACGGGTTAAGCCGTCAGCATAACGCTGGCGGCTTAATGAGTGGCTGGCGCCGAACCAGAATCACGATTCAGACGTACATCATCAATCTTTTTGGTGTTATTCCCCGTCCAGCTTTCAAAAAGTCTGAAGTCAATTTTTGCTAAGAAAACTCCTAATCACGCCGAAAAATTTAGCGTTTTCACGTCAATTTCCCCCGCCTTTATGTAAAGAAATGTCAACAAACAATGCATTAACGTTTCTATGGCTGCAGATAGTGACGCTTGTTATTAATAACAATGCAAAGCATTTTCTGTTAAATCGCTTATTCTAAAAGAAAATATAGAATATATTATCTCTAAACCATTTTTTGTGCGTTATTTACGCGGTAAATCACAACTATTTCCGTCAATTTGACTAATCGGTTTAACCAACTAATTTTAATAGGGTGTCGACACGGTTAAAACCGATTTTTTCAGCAAGCAACGAGACAGGAGAAATAATATGGCCGAACATCGTGGTGGTTCAGGAAATTTCGCCGAGAATCGTGAAAAAGCATCTGAAGCGGGCCGCAAAGGCGGTCAGCATAGCGGCGGGAATTTCAAAAACGATCCGCAACGAGCTTCTGAAGCCGGTAAAAAAGGTGGTCAGAATAGTCACGGCGGACGTAAATCCGATAATTCCTGATTTACTGTAATGTAAATACAACACATGCTTTTATCAAGCAATCTGCGAGTCTTCTGGCTCGCAGTATTTTGCCCAGGAGAATTAGATTTATGAATATCAAAACCGTTGAAGACCTTTTTATCCATCTACTTTCAGATACCTATAGTGCAGAAAAACAATTAACCAAGGCTCTTTCTAAACTAGCCAGAGCCACGTCCAATGAAAAATTAAGCCAGGCCTTTCAATCTCATCTTGAAGAAACCCAGGGTCAGATTGAACGTATTGATCAGATCGTCGAATCTGAATCTGGCATTAAACTGAAAAGAATGAAATGCGTCGCTATGGAAGGGCTGATCGAAGAAGCCAATGAAGTCATCGAAAGTACGGAGAAAAACGAAGTACGCGATGCAGCGCTTATCGCCGCGGCGCAAAAAGTCGAGCATTACGAAATCGCCAGCTACGGCACGCTAGCCACCCTGGCCGAGCAGCTCGGCTATAGCAAGGCATTAAAACTGCTCAAAGAAACCCTCGACGAGGAAAAACAAACTGATTTAAAACTTACCGATTTAGCAGTCAGCAATGTTAATAAAAGTGCTGAACGCAAATCGAAATAATATTTTTAATTATCAGCTTGCATGATTCCGATTTTATTATCGGAGCAGATTATCACGCATTGAGGAATGTAAAATGAATTATACTGAACATTATCATGACTGGCTTCGTGACGCCCATGCCATGGAAAAACAGGCAGAATCGATGCTTGAATCTATGGCCAGCCGTATTGAAAATTATCCTGATATAAAAGCCAGAATTGAACAACATATTAGTGAAACCAAACATCAAATTACCATGCTCGAAGAAGTATTGGACCGTAATGGCATTTCCCGTTCGGTGTTGAAAGACTCCATGAGTAAAATGGCAGCAATGGGGCAATCTATCGGTGGCATGTTCCCTTCCGATGAAATTGTCAAAGGCTCAATTAGCGGTTATGTTTTCGAGCAGTTCGAAATTGCTTGTTATACCTCCCTGCTGGCGGCGGCAAAAAAAGCTGGCGACACTGCCTCAATTCCGACGATTGAAGCCATTCTGAAAGAAGAAATGCAAATGGCTGACTGGCTGATCAAACATATTCCGCAGACAACGGAACAATTTTTACTGCGATCTGAAGCAGATGGCGTTGAAGCCAAAAAATAAATAATAAGCAGGAGGCAATATGTTTCGACACGTAAAACAACTTCAATATACTGTGCGAGTGAGCGAACCTAATCCTGGATTAGCGAACCTGCTGCTGGAACAGTTTGGCGGCCCGCAGGGCGAACTGGCGGCCGCCTGCCGCTACTTCACGCAAGGTTTAAGCGATGATGATGCCGGTCGTAGAGAGATGTTAATGGACATCGCCACCGAGGAGCTGAGTCATCTGGAAATTATCGGCTCACTGGTAGGAATGCTTAATAAAGGCGCTAAAGGCGAGCTGGCGGAAGGCATCGAAAGCGAAGCGGAACTTTATCGCTCGTTGACGCAGAATGGTAATGACAGCCATATCACCTCTCTGCTGTATGGCGGCGGCCCTGCGTTGACGAACTCCGGCGGCGTACCGTGGACTGCGGCTTATATTGATACTATCGGCGAAGTCACAGCCGATCTACGCTCAAACATCGCGGCAGAGGCGCGAGCGAAGATTATTTATGAACGCCTGATTAACCTGACCGACGATCCTGGCGTAAAAGACACGCTCAGTTTCTTAATGACCCGTGAAGTCGCGCACCAGCTCTCTTTTGAAAAGGCGCTGTATTCGATTCGTAACAACTTCCCGCCGGGTAAATTACCGCCGGTAGAACAGTATACCGACGTGTACTACAACATGTCGCAAGGCGACGATCCGCGAGGTAGCTGGAATAGCGATGAGAACTTCAACTATGTCGCAGAACCGATGCCTGCTGTTGATGGCGGCGATGGCCTGGCGACAGTGAAATTGCCGCGCGAGCAGATGGCGCTGCTCAAAGCGATGGCAGAAAGAACGAAATCGGACCCCACCGTTGATCCTCTCACTGGCGCAGAACTAGGCTGCGGCGAACCGAAAGAAGACAAGTGAGTTCCGACAAGTAAAATCCGTGTGTCATGTCCTTTTTTGACCCCGCCTGGCGGGGTCTTTTTTCGTCACAACATCACGCGATTAGAAACGATAGCCTGCCGAGAACATAAATACCCATGGGTCCAGACGCACGCTGTCATGATGCTGAACGCCGCCCATTTTATAATTGGCGGTAGTATCAATATCCATGTACCAGACAGAGGCGCCAATTAACCAGTCGCGGTTAATCAGGTAATCTACCCCAACTTGCCCTGCCGCGCCCCAGGAATCCTTAAAGCTCAGATCGGACAGCCCGGCATTTTTACCATTATCGTTAAAGTCGTTATCGAAGAAGGTGGTGTAGTTCACCCCCACGCCGACATAAGGACGCACTTTGCTGCTGGAATCGCCGAAGTACCACTGCGCCATTAACGTTGGCGGTAACAGGTGAACCGTGGCGATATCACCCGTCGCGCCCGTACCCACCTTATGGCGGAACGGCGTGGCCGCCAGCAATTCAACCCCGATATTGTCCGTCGCCATGTAAGTGAATGTCAGGCCGAGTTGCGTGTTATTACTCACATCAAACCCGTTTAAATGCCCCAGCGTACCACCCGCCCCTTCTGTAGGTCTGACGGTTGCCGGACCTGCACGCATAAAGAATTCTCCGGCTTCGTGCGCGAACGCGCTGCCTGAGAGAAGAGTTGTTAACGCCAGTGCCGCCACTGTAAATTTTTTCATACCCGCTCCATCGTTATGGTTATAAAAGCGTGATGAATATACCCACAATGAAGTAATAAGTGATCTAACACAGATCACATTTGTTCTTATAATTTAACATTTATTGATCCAGATTAATTTAGAACTTGTATTGAAAATCCTGGTTATAGGAATTCAGATCAATTTTGACATATTCACGCTATGCAAATATTTGTCTGCTCCTGTTGCCCTGGCGATAAAGGCTGGCTAAGGTAATCAATGTCCCGCAATGGCGCGTGGCGTTAAGATTCGCGAACACTGCGGGACAGATTAATTTCCGTTGTAATCTATTGATACGTGAGTTTTTTGCAGGTGAATCATGAGCGTTCTTAACCCATGCATGACATGCGGTGCCTGTTGTGCCTATTTTCGTGTCTCCTTTTATTGGGCGGAAGGCGACGACGCCAGCGGACGCGTTCCGGCATCATTAACCGAGCCTGTTACTCCTTTTTTACGTTGTATGGCCGGTACCAACCAAAAACAGCCGCACTGTAAAGCGCTAATTGGCACGCCGGGTGAAAACGTCAGTTGCGCTATTTATGAAAACCGCCCTTCAACCTGTCGCGAATTTTCGATATCGGGCGAAGGAGGCGAAGTGAATGAGGCGTGCAATCGCGCCCGCGCGCGATACGGATTACCGCCGCTTTACAAAGATATGCTTTTCCATACAACTGCTGATGCTGCCACTGTAGAGTTATCCAGGGTACAATTGCCCGCAAATTAACACCTGCAAAACTCAAGGAGAGTGCATGTCTATCACGGCGAAGTCCGTTTACCGTGACGCCGGAAATTTTTTCCGAAATCAATTTATTACTATCTTGCTGGTTTCGTTGCTGTGCGCATTTATCACGGTGGTCTTAGGTCATGCCTTTTCACCCAGCGATGCGCAAATCGCGCAACTCAGTGAAGGAGAACATCTGGCAGGCAGCGCTGGCCTGTTTGAGCTGGTACAAAATATGACGCCAGAGCAGCAGCAGATCCTGTTGCGCGCCTCTGCCGCCTCGACGTTTTCCGGGCTTATCGGCAACGCTATTCTGGCCGGCGGTATCATCCTGATGATTCAGTTAGTTTCAGCGGGACATCGGGTTAGCGCGCTGCGCGCTATCGGCGCCAGCGCCCCTGCATTGCCTAAACTGTTTATTCTCATTTTTCTGACTACCCTGTTAGTGCAAATCGGTATAATGCTGATTGTCGTTCCGGGGATTATTATGGCCATTGTGCTGGCGCTTGCGCCAGTGATGTTGGTTGAAGAGAAAATGGGCGTGTTTGCCGCAATGCGCAGCAGTATGCGTTTAGCCTGGGCTAACATGAGACTGGTCGCGCCCGCGGTGATAGGCTGGTTACTGGCTAAAACATTGCTATTGCTGTTCGCGCCCAGCTTCGCTGTACTGACCCCAAATGTAGGCGCTGTACTGGCGAATACGTTGAGCAATCTGATTTCCGCAGTATTGCTTATCTACTTATTCCGCCTGTATATGTTGATTCGCCAATAATCCGCAATGCGCCGTTACGCGGCGCATTCGACGCTCGTTGATGATGGAATCGAAGAATGAAGCAGTTTCTGGATTTTTTACCGCTGGTTGTCTTTTTTGCGTTTTATAAACTTTATGACATCTATGCGGCGACCTCCGCACTGATTGTCGCGACGGCAATCGTGCTGATTTATAGCTGGGTGCGCTATCGGAAAATAGAGAAGATGGCGCTGATTACCTTTGTTCTGGTTGCCGTCTTCGGCGGTCTGACGCTCTTCTTCCATAACGATGAATTTATTAAATGGAAGGTGACGGTTATTTATGCGCTGTTCGCCGGCGCGCTGTTAATAAGCCAGTGGGTGATGAAAAAACCGTTAATCCAACGTATGTTAGGTAAAGAACTGGCGTTGCCGCAGCAGGTCTGGTCAAAGCTGAACCTGGCGTGGGCGCTGTTTTTTATTGCGTGCGGTCTGGCTAACATTTATATCGCCTTCTGGTTGCCGCAAAATATCTGGGTCAACTTTAAGGTCTTTGGACTCACGGCGCTGACGCTCATTTTTACCCTGCTGAGCGGCGTCTATATCTACCGGCATCTGCCACAGGAAGATAAATCATAACCCTCCCGTGACTTATCATCGCCAGACTGCGAACGCCTGGCGATATTTTCTCCGCCTTTACGCCCTGCGCTTTCCCGTCAGTACTTTTATTCCCACTATTCTCCACACAAAATTCATAGTAGCATCGCGGCTGTAATTTTTTCTGATAGTCGGTTTTACAATGACAACAATGGATAATACTCCTCAGGGCGAGCTGGTTTTACGTACATTGGCCATGCCTGCCGATACCAATGCGAACGGCGATATTTTTGGCGGCTGGCTGATGTCGCAAATGGATATTGGCGGCGCGATACTGGCCAAAGAGATCGCGCACGGTCGGGTTGTAACCGTACGCGTGGAAGGAATGACATTTCTGCGTCCCGTCGCGGTTGGCGATGTCGTATGCTGCTACGCGCGCTGCGTTAAACGCGGTACGACGTCTATTAGCATAAATATTGAAGTCTGGGTGAAAAAAGTCGCGTCAGAACCGATTGGGCAGCGCTACAAGGCCACCGAGGCGCTGTTTATTTATGTTGCCGTCGATCCGGACGGTAAACCTCGCCCGCTCCCGGTTCAGGGTTAAGTATACCCGCTTACGCCGCCAGCAGGTGATGGTATATTCCTGGCTGGCGGCGCCAGAGATTACTCAATCTGCGCCGTACCGTTCAGACGGAAGATAATATTGACCACCAGCCCGGAACCCGGCTTGCCTGCTTCATAGCGCCATTTTCGCATCGCATTCTTAACTTCACGCTCAAACATATTGGCTGGCTGCGCGGATAGAATCTGTACATTTTCCACTCGCCCAGCAGAGGTCACATCAAACTTCACCTTTACGCGGCCTTCAATACGTAACGCCTGTGCTCGCGCCGGATACTGCGGCTGGTTACGGCTCAGAGCGCGAGGTCCCGTGGGCACGCTCACCGCCGGCTTGCTGGTCGCCGACGCGGTGCTGCTTGTTGGCCGCGCCGGGGCGCTATTTTCAAACGGTGAGGCAGGACGCGGCGCAGCCGGTTTGACTTCGCGCTTCGGCTGCTCTTCAACCTTTTTCACCGGTTTCGGTTTTGGCTTGGGTTTTGGCTTAGGTTTGGGTTTCTCAATCACCACGGGCGCTTCTTTAGGCGGTTCAGGGATCGGCTCTGGCTCCGGTTCGGGTTCAACCACCGGCTCCGGCGGCGGCTGAACCGCCTGGGGCGGCTCCAGGTCGGCGGGTGAAACCATTGTCACCGTGATAGGCTGCGCTGGCGCAGGCAATTCAATAACCTGATGTACCGAGGTATAGAGCAAACCTGCCACTACAGCACCATGAATGCCTACGGAAAGGAGTGTCGGCCAGGGAAAGCGACGAGGTAAATCAAGGGTCATTGAAGTCATAATCGTTTCAGTTGAAAAACCAGAGCTGAATTTTAAATGCAAATAGCAATCATATTCAATAAGGCATTGCCGATAGCGGCATTTAAAAGATGATATCGCGCAAAAACACCACACAAAATGTGCATGTTTAACAAAGTCGGTATCTTTACATTGCAGTTAAATGCCCTTTCCAATAACGTAATCAGCAACTTTTACCGATTAAGGAGCTCTACCCGTGCTGTATGTTATTTACGCTCAGGACAATGCCAACTCGCTTGAAAAACGCCTCTCGGTACGGCCCGCGCATCTGGCGCGCCTGCAACTTCTGCATGATGAAGGGCGATTATTAACTGCCGGGCCGATGCCCGCAGTGGACAGTAACGATCCTGGGGTAGCCGGATTTACCGGGTCAACGGTCATTGCTGAATTTGAATCTTTAGAAGCAGCGCAATCCTGGGCTGATGCGGATCCCTACGTCGCAGCGGGCGTCTATGCACAGGTTTCGGTCAAACCGTATAAGAAGATCTTTTGAAAAGGATGGCCTGTTGGGCACCGCATACGGTGCCCTTTCTGGCTCACACACCGTGAATCGCAAAGAGTAATGAATTACGCTGACGATTAAAGATGCATTTCCTGATAGTATGGATACGCATATTACGGCGTGATTGCCCTTCAAGCCAACGCGCTTTACGGCGGCTCGCCTGACGTAGCATTCGCCAGCGCCCCACTTCCGTTCTACTACGCTTCATGTTTACGACTCTCACTGTAACAGAAGCGCCATTATACCCCCTCGCCGGATGCAGACCAGCGCTTTTCCCGTGTTTTTATTTGCCATGTGAATCCTGACGCGTAAACTCTTAACAACACGCTTTCTAAAGGATTTTTAAAGTTATGACAACCTTCTACACCGTGGTGAGTTGGCTGGTCATTTTGGGATACTGGGTTCTCATTGCCGGCGTCACATTACGTATTCTAATGAAACGGCGCGCAGTTCCCTCCGCAATGGCCTGGTTGTTAATCATCTATATCCTTCCGCTGGTCGGGATCATCGCCTATTTGTCCGTGGGCGAATTGCATTTAGGCAAACGTCGCGCCGAGCGTGCCCGCGCCATGTGGCCGTCTACCGCCAAATGGTTGAATGACCTCAAAGCCTGCAAACACATTTTCGCGCAAGAAAACAGTAGCGTCGCATCGTCCTTGTTTAAGCTGTGCGAACGACGTCAGGGGATTGCGGGCGTCAAAGGCAACCAGTTGCAATTGCTTACCGACTCCGATGATGTCATGCAGGCGCTTATTCGCGATATCCAACTGGCGCGGCATAATATCGAAATGGTGTTTTACATCTGGCAGCCAGGCGGCATGGCGGATCAGGTCGCTGAATCGTTAATGGCCGCCGCCCGCCGCGGCATCCACTGCCGGCTTATGCTGGATTCCGCGGGTAGCGTCGCTTTCTTCCGCAGTCCCTGGGCGGCCATGATGCGTAACGCTGGCATTGAAGTCGTAGAAGCGCTGAAGGTGAATCTGATGCGCGTCTTTTTACGCCGTATGGATCTTCGCCAGCACCGTAAAATGGTGATGATTGACAATTACATCGCCTATACCGGCAGTATGAATATGGTGGACCCGCGTTTTTTCAAACAGGATGCCGGCGTTGGGCAATGGGTCGATTTGATGGCGCGGATGGAGGGCCCCGTGGCGACAGCAATGGGGATTGTTTACTCCTGCGATTGGGAAATCGAGACGGGTAAACGCATTCTGCCTCCCCCGCCGGATGTGAATATTATGCCGTTTGAGCAGGCCAGCGGGCATACCATTCATACCATTGCTTCCGGTCCTGGTTTTCCGGAAGATCTCATTCACCAGGCACTATTAACCGCCACCTATGCTGCGCGCGAATATTTAATTATGACCACGCCATATTTCGTCCCCAGCGACGATCTGCTGCACGCTATTTGTACCGCTGCGCAGCGCGGCGTGGATGTCAGTATTATCCTGCCTCGCAAAAACGATTCACTGCTCGTCGGCTGGGCCAGTCGCGCCTTTTTTAGTGAGTTACTGGCGGCGGGCGTGAAAATCTATCAGTTCGAAGGCGGGCTGTTACATACTAAAAGCGTGCTGGTCGATGGTGAACTGAGCCTGGTCGGTACCGTGAATCTCGACATGCGTAGCCTGTGGCTTAATTTCGAGATTACGCTGGTCATTGATGATACGGGTTTCGGCGCCGATCTGGCTGCGGTACAGGACGATTATATTTCGCGCTCCCGCCTGTTAGATGCGCGTTTGTGGGTAAAACGTCCGTTATGGCAGCGTATTACCGAGCGATTGTTTTACTTCTTTAGTCCATTGCTGTAAAACGTGACCAACATGAGTAAACAGGTAGTCACTATGGAAATGGATCTGAACAATCGCCTGACTGAAGACGAAACGCTTGAGCAGGCTTACGATATTTTTCTTGAGCTGGCGGCGGATAATCTTGATCCGGCTGATATCATTCTGTTCAATTTGCAATTCGAGGAGCGCGGCGGCGCGGAGTTGTTTGATCCCGCTGAAGACTGGCAAGAGCACGTCGATTTTGACCTGAATCCAGACTTTTTTGCCGAGGTGGTGATTGGCCTGGCGGATACCGAAGACGGCGAAATTAACGACATTTTTGCCCGCGTTCTGCTGTGCCGGGAAAAGGACCACAAGCTGTGCCATATTCTCTGGCGCGAATAAGCGGTTCAGGCCGGATGGCGTCTGATTGCGCCCTCCGGCAAACCTGTTTAATCCGGTAGCTTACTGCCGCATCGGTTACAATATTGCGCGCTATGTTCATGCTGGCTTTGCTGGCACTGCGGACATTTTCGCTGCCAGTGACGTTTTTGAAACGCGCTGCTCATGTGCGTGGTAATCAGTCCTGTAGGAATCGCAATCACCGAATAACCAATCAAAATAAGCACCGACGCGACAATACGTCCCAGCGGCGTATGCGGCGTAATATCACCGTACCCCACGGTTGTGACTGTCACTATCGCCCAATACACCGAGGCATTAAGCGTCGTGAAGCCATATTTCGGTCCTTCAATAAGATACATCAGGGCACCGAAAATAATCATCACGATCGCAATAAATGAATAGAACAGAATAAGCTGATGACGCGCGCTAATAATGGCGCTCCAGAATACGCGCAGGGATGGCATAAAGCGTAGCAGTTTAAGAATACGCAGCACGCGAATCGCTCGCATAGCACGCCAGGCAAACATATAGTTCAGGCTAATTTCCGGCCACAGCCACATGACGTACAGCGGCAAAATCGTCACCAGATCAATAAATCCCCAGAAACTAAAAACGTATTTTGCCGGTTCGGGCCAGCTAAACAGTCTGAGCAAGTATTCACCGGTAAATATCAGGGTAACGCAGAGCTCCAGCCAGACAAAAATATGCCATTCATCAAATGTCAGGTGATATTCCGTTCCTACGCCTGATTCAACAAAAATGACCAGTACGCTAAGCAGCGCAAACAGCGCGCATAACCCTTCAAAACGGCGACCTGAGCGCGTAGTCAAATCGAACAGATTATGATAAAGACGACGGCGAACCGACGACAAAGAAAGTGACACGGTAACCTCACCTAAAAGAAGGGCTGACGAATTGTCAGCCCTTGCGATTATAACGGGTCTACTTTAAGGCAGGAAACGGCATGGCGAAAACTCCCTTCCAACACCGGTCGCGTTTGCGCGCATTCTGGCCCGGCTAGCGGACAGCGTGTACGGAACACGCAGCCGGAAGGCGGGTTAATGGGCGAAGGTAATTCGCCCTCCAGCAATTGTATCTTCTTATTTCGCTCCAGATCGGGATCGGGAATCGGTACCGCCGACATCAGCGCTTTGGTATAAGGATGCAGTGGATTATGGTACACCTCATCATAGGTGCCCAATTCTACCGCATGACCGAGATACATCACCAGGACACGATCGGATATGTGCTTTACGACCGCCAGATCGTGCGCAATAAAAATCAACGACAGCCCCATCTCTCGCTGTAACTGCTGAAGCAAATTCACCACCTGCGCCTGAATAGAAACGTCCAGCGCCGACACCGGCTCATCGCAAATAATGAGCTTAGGTTCCAGGATCAACGCCCGGGCGATACCGATGCGCTGGCACTGTCCCCCGGAAAATTCATGGGGATAACGGTTGATGAGATTCGGCAGCAGCCCCACTTTCAGCATCATGGCTTTCACGCGGTCACGCACGTCCTGGCGCGAAAGCTTAGGATGATAAGTGCGCAGCGGTTCAGCGATAATTTCGCCAATCGTCATTCGCGGGTTGAGTGACGCCAGCGGGTCCTGGAAAATCATCTGGATATCGCTGCGCACCTCGCGCCACTCATCCGCTTTCATGCCCAACAGATCTTTTCCCAGCCAGGCGACTTTACCATCTGTCGCCTTCACCAGACCAATAATGGCGCGCGCAAACGTCGACTTGCCGCAGCCGGATTCGCCCACCACGCCCAGCGTTTCGCCTTCATACAGGCGTAGCGTAACGCCGTCCACCGCTTTCAGGGTTTTCGGCGGTTGCCAGAACCACTGCTTCCCTTCTTTGATATCAAAATGTACTTTCAGATCGGCGATTTCGAGGAGAACTTTACGTTGTTCAATCACAGCATTCATAGCAGTTCCTCCACCGGTTTAAAACAGGCGCGCAAGCGACCAGGACTAAACGCTTCAAGTGGCGGCGCATTATTGCAGATCTCCATCGCATGAGGACAACGCGGCTGGAACGGACACCCTTTAGGCAAACGCAATAAATTGGGAGGATTGCCCGGAATCGTCAGCATTTCCGCCCCCTCGCTATCCAGACGCGGCACCGCATTAAGCAGGCCTATCGAATACGGATGAACGGGCTGATAAAAGACATCGCGCGCCTTACCGTATTCCATGGTACGCCCGGCATACATTACCAGGACCTTATCGCAAATACCCGCGACCACGCCCAGATCGTGGGTAATCATGATAATGGCGGTATTAAATTCGCGCTTTAGCTCATTAAGCAAGGTCATAATCTGCGCCTGCACGGTAACATCAAGCGCGGTGGTAGGCTCATCGGCAATAAGCAGTTTCGGCCTGCACAACAGCGCCATCGCAATCATCACACGTTGACGCATTCCGCCGGAAAATTCGTGCGGGTACATTTTCATCCGTTTGCGCGCTTCCGGCATTTTTACGGCATCCAGCATTCTGACGGACTCTTCAAAAGCTTCCGATTTGCTCATTCCTTTATGCAGCATCAGGACTTCCATTAACTGCTCCCCAACGCGCATATAAGGATTTAGCGAGGTCATCGGGTCCTGAAAAATCATCGAAATCTGTTCTGCGCGCAGCGTATTCAGTTCGCGCTCAGGTAGATTAAGAATTTCACGTCCGTTAAAGGTCGCGGAACCGCCGATTCGACCATTCGTCGCCAGCAGTCCCATTAATGCGAACGCCGTTTGCGATTTCCCCGATCCAGACTCGCCAACAATACCTAACGTTTCTCCAGCGCGAAGCGTAAAGTTCAGATCGTTGACCGCCGTCACATCGCCATCAGGCGTAGCGAACGTAACACGAAGATCGTTTACCTCCAGCAGTACATTCGCCGGTTGCGGCGCCTGAGTTGCGGTTTCTGATAAGCTCATGGCTGTACTCCTTAACGATCTTTCGGGTCGAGGGCATCACGCAGGCCATCGCCAATAAAGTTAAAACAGAATAACGTCACCACGAGAAAGCCAGCCGGAAACAGCAGCAGCCACGGTGAGACTTCCATTGAATTTGCGCCATCGCTCAATAACGCTCCCCAACTGCTTAACGGTTCCTGCGTCCCAAGCCCCAGGAAACTGAGGAAAGACTCAAACAGAATCATGCTGGGCACCAGCAACGATGCATACACTACCACTACGCCCAGGACGTTAGGCACAATATGGCGGATCACAATGCTGGCAGTCGACACACCACCCACCTGCGCGGCTTCGATGAATTCTTTACGTTTAAGACTTAGGGTTTGGCCACGCACGATACGCGCCATATCAAGCCAGGAGACCATGCCGATGGCGACGAAAATCAACAGAATGTTCTGCCCAAAAAACGTCACCAGCAAAATCACAAAGAACATAAACGGGAACGAGTTGAGGATCTCCAACAACCGCATCATCACAGAATCAATTTTGCCGCCCAGATACCCGGACAGCGAGCCATACAGCGTTCCGACAATGACCGCCACCAGCGCGGCGGCAATCCCGACCATCAATGAGATACGCCCGCCGATGGCAACGCGCACCAACAGATCGCGCCCGGAAGAGTCAGTGCCGAAATAGTGGCCGGACGCCATATCCGGCGCGCTGGACATCATGCCCCAGTCGGTATCGAAATAGGTAAATTGCGACAGCATAGGCGCCACTGTCACGAACAGGGCTATCAGAAACAGGACAATAAGACTGGCCACCGCCGCACGGTTATGCATAAAGCGTCGGCGGGCATCTTGCCAAAGGCTGCGACCTTCCACCTCCAGCTTTTCACTGAAATTTTCCAGCGTCTCGCTGTTTTTCTTACTTAACATCATCGCGAGCTCCAGTATCAATAGCGAATTTTCGGGTCGATAACGGCATAGAGCACATCGACAATGGCGTTAAATAATATGGTCAGCGCCCCGACTAGAATGGTCAAACTTAACACCAGCGAGTAATCGCGGTTGAGCGCGCCATTAACGAAAAGCTGCCCAATGCCCGGTAAGCCATAAATAGTTTCAATCACCATTGAGCCGGTAATAATGCCGACAAAGGCTGGCCCCATATAGGATAAAACCGGCAGCAGCGCAGGTTTTAACGCATGGCGGAAGATGATTCTGCGCATCGGTAATCCTTTTGCCCGCGCGGTACGAATAAAGTTCGAATGCAGAACTTCAATCATTGAGCCGCGCGTAATACGAGCGATGCTGGCAATATAGGCCAGTGAAAGCGCGACCATCGGCAGGATCATAAATTTTAACGCCCCGCCGTTCCAGCCGCCGCCAGGCAGCCATTGCAAGGTTATTGCAAAGACCATCACCAGTAGCGGCGCTACCACAAAACTGGGGATAACGACGCCGGTCATGGCAAATCCCATCACCGTATAATCCCATCGCGTATTTTGCTTTAGCGCGGCAATCACGCCAGCACTGACACCAATAATGACCGCC
The DNA here is from genome assembly GCF_017572025.1 of Salmonella sp. 32020114201800008SM. Taxonomy (NCBI): domain Bacteria; kingdom Pseudomonadati; phylum Pseudomonadota; class Gammaproteobacteria; order Enterobacterales; family Enterobacteriaceae; genus Salmonella; species Salmonella sp. 32020114201800008SM. The sequence continues at coordinate 703,141 of NZ_JAGEQM010000001.1, forward strand.
AGCAAAAAAGCGGCAGCGCCAAGTTTCGCCGAAACGGGGAAGCTGGCGGCAACCAGATCGTTGACCGTGTAATCTTTGTATTTAAACGATGGTCCAAAATCGCCATGCGCCAGCTGCTTCAGGTAGCTGAAGTACTGCGTCATGATGGGATCGTTCAGATGATATTTTGCTTCAATATTGGCCAGCACTTCCGGCGGCAATGCGCGCTCGCCAGTAAAAGGGCTACCCGGCGCGAGGCGCATCATAAAGAAAGAGATGGTAATAAGAATAAACAGCGTCGGAATCGCTTCCAGACAGCGGCGTAGAATAAATTTCAACATTGCCCGTACCTTCTGGCCTGTGCCTTTACTTCCCGGACGTGACAAACAGATCCGCCAGGGAAAGTTATAGTGCGATGAAAAAAGACACCATGGGACAACCGCAGTTGTCCCATGTCTTGCCATTAATGTTTGATAATATATAAGTTTTTCACATAAATATTATCCAGCGGGTCTTTACCGGTATACCCGCCCACCCAGGGTTTCACCAGGCGCGCGTTAACGTAGTAATACACCGGCACAATAGCCGAGTCTTTATCTAACTGCTGCTCCGCTTTAGCGTAGAGTTCGCTGCGTTGCGTATCGTCCGCCACTTTCAGCGTGTCGGCAATCAGCTTATCAAACGCCGGGCTCTTATAATGCGCGGTGTTATTTGAACTGTCGGACAACATGGTATTCAGGAACGAGGTCGGTTCATTATAATCTGCGCACCACCCGGCTCTGGCAACATCAAAGGTGCCCTGATGACGGGTATCCAGGAAGGTTTTCCATTCCTGATTCTCCAGATTCACATTGACGCCCAGATTTTTCTTCCAGATAGACGCCACGGCAATGGCCAGTTTTTTATGCAGATCGGAGGTGTTATACAGCAGGTCGAATGTTAAGGGCTTATCCGCCGTAAAGCCGGCTTCAGCCAACAATTTCTTCGCTTCTTCATTACGCTTTTGCTGGGACCATTTGAACCACTCAGGCTCTACCAGTTTTGCGCCATCGGTATACGGCGGCGTGTAGCTATAAGCGGGTAAATCGCCCTGATTTTTAACCTTATTAACAATAATGTCGCGATCTAACGCCAGTTTCAGCGCGGTACGCACGCGGACATCGTTAAACGGCGCTTTTTGATTATTAATTTCGTAATAATAGGTACACAAATAAGGGTCTACGCGGACTTCATTCGGGATCTCTTTTTTCAGTTTCTGGAATAATTCGATCGGCATATTGTTATAAGTCATATCGATCTCGCCGCTGCGGTAGCGGTTGACATCCGTCACCTCCGAAGAGATCGGCAAATAAGTTACCTGATTGATGACGGTTTTGGCGTTATCCCAGTATTGCGGGTTACGCTCCAGCACGATACGTTCGTTCACCACCCAGTTTTTTAACTTATAAGCGCCGTTAGTGACAATATTGGCCGGTTGCGTCCATTTATCGCCAAATTTTTCGACCGCTGATTTCGGTACAGGAGACACTGAAGGGTGGACCAACAATTTGTAGAAATAAGGCACCGGCTCACTTAAGGTCACTTCAAAGGTGTGATCATCAAGCGCTTTTACCCCCAGATCGGTGGCGGGTTTTTTACCGGCGATAATGTCATCGATATTAGCGATATGACCGTATTGCAGATAGCTGGCGTACGGCGATGCCGTATTAGGATCGGCCAGGCGTTGCCAGCTATAAACGAAATCATGGGCGGTGACGGGCGTACCATCTGACCATTTCGCATTTTCACGTAGATGGAATGTCCAGACTTTAAAATCTTTATTCTCCCATTTTTCCGCGACGCCCGGTGAAGGATGCCCCTCGACATCACTAATTAATAAGCCTTCAAAGAGATCACGGCTGACGTTCGATTCCGGCACGCCTTCAATTTTATGCGGGTCGAGAGACTGCACTTCTGATCCATTATTACGTACCAACGTTTGCTTGTCGGCTAACTGAACACCGGCGGGCACGTCTGCCGCAGTCGCGGCGCTGGCGGCGATGAGCGCAGTGAGTATTCCCGCTGCAATTAAACTTTTTTTCGTGATGTTAGACATTGTGTTTGTACTCCACTCATTATAATTACTGGTTTTTACCAGCCTGTTTAATCCCGTCAGGGCTCCTGTACAGCACTGGTGGTGTACTGCCAGGTCTGTCACTGCTTTTGCTATCACCGACTTTATTTATTCTGACGATTCGTTCGATCGCCTTTCGTCGATTCGGTATACGACGTACCTGCCCACGTCGCATGTTATTTCTGACAACCATCTAAATGAAAATAGTTATCAACAATGTGAAATCTTCTGCAAAATGTTTGGCCGAAAAGTATCAAATGCGTTTCTGAACCGCCAATTCATTTTACAATTTTGTTAACCAATTCTCTTTTATGGAAAATTTCCTGCCCAGAAAAACAGTTAAGGAATGTTAAAAAGCTTTAATTTGTTCTTTATAATCAATAAGTTGAAAGAAAGTCGTCTCGCTGTCACATCGTAGGATATACCTGCGCCAGAAAACACACACAAATTTAACAAATGCTCATTATTTAGCACATTCATCTACGATGGAGCTGAAACAACTAATAACATTTCAATAATCCTTCATCAAGCCCCAGAGTATGGTGTGAATAAAATAACAGACCTACCGCTTCTCACGGACTCAGTAATGTTGATAATAGTTTGATTAATAAAAATAAATATCGTTAGATTATATTAGTATTTTTTATCATTAAAACGCTGAATGCTTATCAAAGTAAGAAGTGTTACGTGGGAATGTCACTGGGAATGTCACTGGGAATGTCACAAGGCGGCCCCCTTAGGGCGCCGCCTGTAAATCAACAGGTGGGAGTTTAGTTGAGCAAGCCGGGGAAAATGCCTTTTATTCCTGTGACAATAAATTCGATGCCGAGCGCCATTAACAACAACCCCATGATTCGGGTAATAACGTTGATACCGGTTTGCCCCAGCAAACGAACCAGCCACGGCGCCATACGGAACACGCCCCAGCAGCAAAGCGCAAAAAGCGCAATGGCAACTGAAAAGCCAAGCAAATGCGCGATGCTGTGATAACGCGTCCCCCAGACGATAGTGGAGCTAATCGCCCCTGGCCCCGCCATTAACGGCAGCGCTAACGGCACAACGCCAATGCTCTCGCGTATGGCCGTCTCTGACTTTTCTTGCTTGTTTTGTTTATCTTCCCCCAGCTTCCCGCTGATCATCGACATTGCAATGGTGACAACCAGGATACCGCCCGCAATTCTGAACGAGTCAATAGAAATACCAAACAGCTGCAGGATGCCATCGCCGAGGAATAAGGAACTCCACAAGATAATCGCAACCGACAGATTCGCGGTGAGGTTAGTTTTATTACGCGCCGTGGCCGTCTGGTAGCTGGTCATGCTGATGAAAACGGGGATAATCCCCACCGGGTTAACCAGCGCAAAGAGCCCGATAAAGAACTTAAAGTAAACAGGAAAATCAAAAAGCGGTTGAATCACGGTTAGCTCCGAAGCGTTAGCCGGATGAAGTCAATGTTCGTTAATGATCAAAACGCGCAGAAGATACGCCTTTTATTCGCATAGTTCACCTCTTATCTACACCTAATTTCATCCATTCATCGCTGTTATTTATATGTACTCGTTATGCTAATCCACTTACTCTTCATGACAACGATCTCTTAACAATTTACATAAAAGGCTAAAATGGCCTGCTGAAAGGTGTCAGCTTTGCGTAATCTTGATTTAGATCACACAATCGCTACTCAGAAGTGAGTAATCTTGCTTACGCCACCTGGACGTAACGCGTTAGAGTTAAATGATACTAACGCAGAAGCTCTTTTAGTAAATCAGAGCGAAACGGACGTTAAGTAACCACCTGAATTTCAGGCATTTATACAAAGTATCGTCGATCTGTCTATACTCACGTATCGCGCAGATGATTTACTAAAAAAGTTTAACATTATCAGGAGAGCATTATGGCTGTTACTAATGTCGCTGAACTTAACGCACTCGTAGAGCGTGTAAAAAAAGCCCAGCGTGAATATGCCAGTTTCACTCAAGAACAGGTCGACAAAATCTTCCGCGCCGCCGCTCTGGCAGCCGCTGATGCCCGCATTCCGCTGGCCAAAATGGCCGTCGCCGAATCCGGTATGGGTATCATCGAAGACAAAGTGATTAAAAACCACTTCGCTTCTGAATATATTTACAATGCCTATAAAGATGAAAAAACCTGCGGCGTGCTGTCTGAAGACGACACCTTCGGGACCATCACCATTGCTGAACCTATCGGCATTATTTGCGGTATCGTTCCAACCACTAACCCAACCTCTACCGCGATCTTCAAATCGCTGATTAGCCTGAAGACCCGTAACGCCATCATCTTTTCTCCGCATCCGCGTGCTAAAGAAGCAACCAACAAAGCGGCAGACATCGTTCTGCAAGCGGCTATCGCTGCCGGCGCGCCGAAAGATCTGATTGGCTGGATCGATCAACCTTCCGTAGAACTGTCTAATGCGCTGATGCACCACCCGGATATTAACCTGATCCTCGCCACTGGCGGTCCAGGCATGGTTAAAGCTGCATACAGCTCCGGTAAACCGGCAATCGGCGTAGGCGCAGGTAACACCCCGGTTGTCATTGATGAAACCGCTGATATCAAACGCGCTGTGGCGTCTGTTCTGATGTCTAAAACCTTCGATAACGGCGTAATCTGTGCTTCTGAACAGTCTGTTGTCGTTGTTGATTCCGTCTATGATGCCGTTCGCGAACGTTTCGCCAGCCACGGCGGCTACATGCTGCAGGGCCAGGAGCTGAAAGCGGTTCAAAACATTATCCTGAAAAATGGCGCTCTGAACGCCGCTATCGTCGGTCAGCCAGCCTACAAAATCGCTGAACTGGCAGGCTTCTCCGTACCAGAAACCACCAAGATTCTGATCGGTGAAGTTACGGTCGTTGACGAAAGCGAACCGTTCGCACACGAAAAACTGTCTCCGACTCTGGCGATGTATCGTGCGAAAGATTTCGAAGAAGCGGTAGAAAAAGCAGAAAAACTGGTCGCTATGGGCGGTATCGGTCACACCTCCTGCCTGTACACTGACCAGGATAACCAGCCAGAACGCGTTGCTTACTTCGGTCAGATGATGAAAACCGCGCGTATCCTGATCAACACCCCGGCCTCTCAGGGTGGTATCGGTGACCTGTACAACTTCAAACTCGCACCTTCCCTGACGTTGGGTTGTGGTTCCTGGGGTGGTAACTCCATCTCTGAAAACGTTGGTCCGAAACACCTGATCAACAAGAAAACCGTTGCTAAGCGAGCTGAAAACATGTTGTGGCACAAACTTCCGAAATCTATCTACTTCCGCCGTGGCTCTCTGCCCATCGCGCTGGATGAAGTGATTACTGATGGCCACAAACGTGCGCTCATCGTGACTGACCGCTTCCTGTTCAACAACGGCTACGCAGACCAGATCACCTCTGTGCTGAAAGCGGCTGGCGTTGAAACCGAAGTCTTCTTCGAAGTTGAAGCCGACCCGACGCTTTCCGTTGTTCGCAAAGGCGCTGAGCTGGCTAACTCCTTCAAACCAGACGTGATCATCGCGCTGGGCGGCGGTTCCCCGATGGACGCCGCGAAAATCATGTGGGTCATGTACGAACATCCGGAAACTCACTTCGAAGAGCTGGCGCTGCGCTTTATGGACATCCGTAAACGTATCTACAAGTTCCCGAAAATGGGCGTGAAAGCGAAAATGATCGCCGTCACCACCACTTCCGGTACCGGTTCTGAAGTCACACCGTTTGCGGTTGTGACCGACGATGCAACCGGTCAGAAATATCCGCTGGCTGACTACGCCCTGACCCCGGATATGGCGATTGTCGACGCCAACCTGGTGATGGATATGCCGAAGTCCCTGTGTGCGTTCGGTGGTCTGGATGCGGTAACTCACGCCCTGGAAGCTTACGTTTCCGTACTGGCTTCTGAGTTCTCTGACGGTCAGGCTCTGCAGGCTCTGAAACTGCTGAAAGAAAACCTGCCGGCGTCTTACCACGAAGGGTCTAAAAACCCGGTTGCGCGTGAACGTGTTCACAGTGCAGCGACTATCGCCGGTATCGCGTTTGCCAACGCCTTCCTCGGTGTATGTCACTCCATGGCGCACAAACTGGGCTCTCAGTTCCACATTCCGCACGGTCTGGCGAACGCCCTGCTGATTTGTAACGTTATCCGCTACAACGCGAATGACAACCCGACCAAGCAGACCGCTTTCAGCCAGTACGATCGTCCGCAGGCACGCCGTCGTTACGCTGAAATTGCTGACCACCTGGGCCTGAGCGCGCCGGGCGACCGTACCGCCGCTAAGATTGAAAAACTGCTGGCATGGCTGGAAAGCATTAAAGCTGAGCTGGGTATTCCTAAGTCTATCCGTGAAGCAGGCGTACAGGAAGCTGACTTCCTGGCACACGTTGACAAACTGTCTGAAGATGCCTTCGATGACCAGTGCACCGGCGCTAACCCGCGTTATCCACTGATCTCCGAACTGAAACAGATTCTGCTGGATACCTACTACGGTCGTGATTTCACCGAAGGTGAAGTTGCAGCGAAGAAAGACGTCGTTGCCGCACCGAAAGCAGAGAAAAAAGCGAAAAAATCCGCTTAATTCGTTATCTGTTTTAGCATGACAATAACGGCCTCAATTGAGGCCGTTTTTTTGTTTTACCTGTTTATCTGATGCCTGAAGGCGCTATGCTGATCATCTGGCCTACGTGCTCACGGCACGCCCTTCGTCAGGAGGCCTGAATAATGACCTCCAAAGCGCTACAGGGCGTTTTATAAGCCGATCTTTACCTCAGGTATCATATGTGCCGATGACGCTCCTGAATCGCCGTCAGTGAGCCCTCCTCCAGCGCGTCCTTATAATGCTTACGGCAAACTGAAACGTAGCGTTCATTCCCGCCAATAACCACCTGTTCGCCTTCGTTATAAGGCCTGCCGTCCTGATCAAGGCGCAGAACCATACTGGCTTTACGACCGCAGAAACAGATAGTTTTTAATTCCACCAGCTTATCTGACCATGCCAGCAAGTATTGGCTGCCGACAAAGAGCTCCCCACGAAAGTCTGTTCGTAGCCCATAGCAAAGTACTGGAATATCTAATTTGTCGACAACCTCGGATAATTGATAAACCTGCTGGCGAGTCAAAAACTGGCTTTCGTCGACTAACACGCAATGTATTGTCTGCCGCGCGCTCTCGGCACGAATCTCTTCAAACAAGGATGTATTTTGGTTAAACAATTTTGCCGGCGACGACAAACCGATACGAGAGCTGACTTTGCCTGCGCCGAAACGATCGTCGATTTCCGCCGTATATACGACGGTACGCATCCCGCGTTCCTGATAATTGTATGAAGATTGCAGCAGTGCAGTCGACTTACCCGCATTCATTGCCGAATAGTAGAAATATAGCTGTGCCATTGGTCGCAGGACCTCACCTGAGTGAAATAAAGATTGGCGGGATTGTACCATAATTTACCGACGCGACGGCGCGGCTCGCGCTCCGGTGAGTATTAAGAATTGTACAAACATCGCTCACTATACCCAAAATAATTCGCGTTGCTTAAAGGCGGCAAGGGAGTGAGTCCCCAGGAGCATAGATAACTATGTGACTGGAGTGAGCGAGCGTAGCCAACGCATAAGCAACTTGAAGTATGAAGGGTATATACACATTCCTTCACAAATTATGCCGTTAAAATTCATCAACAATGCTTATCATCACCCGCCAATATGAAAACCTTGTACTTATTGTTACCGTTACTCATACCCGGTGCAAAGTAATAGGGTTTTCTTGTAAGGAAATCTAATACAAGAGATTGATATCTCAGCAATGAGATCGTATTTCATCATGATAAAATGTGACCTGACTCCTAAATTTTTAGCGACAGACGGTGAGTATCCCCCCTGCCAATAAGCTCTTTTTTGTGCGGCGCCTCAAGGAAAATTTAAGTTGAGATAATTAAAACGTGTGCTTAATAAAGCGTAATTTTGAATTCCTTACATTCCTGGCTATTGCACAACTGAATTTATCGCTCTATTATTAGCTCAACAAACCACCCCAATATAAGTTTGAGATTACTACAATGAGCGAAGCACTTAAAATTCTGAACAACATCCGTACTCTTCGTGCGCAGGCAAGAGAATGTACTCTGGAAACGCTTGAAGAAATGCTGGAAAAATTAGAAGTTGTCGTTAATGAGCGTCGTGAAGAAGAAAGCGCTGCTGCTGCTGAAGTGGAAGAACGCACTCGTAAACTGCAACAGTATCGTGAAATGTTAATTGCCGACGGCATTGACCCGAATGAACTGCTGAATAGCATGGCTGCCGCTAAATCCGGCACCAAAGCTAAACGCGCAGCTCGTCCGGCTAAATATAGCTACGTTGACGAAAACGGTGAAACTAAAACCTGGACTGGCCAGGGTCGTACACCGGCTGTAATCAAAAAAGCAATGGAAGAACAAGGTAAGCAACTGGAAGATTTCCTGATCAAGGAATAATTTACTTCCTGGATGCTTAAAATCCCGCCGCTGGCGGGATTTTTTTTGCCTGAGTTCTCCGCTGACGACCCCAGGCATAAAAAAGCGCCGGATTTACCAGCGCTTCTGTTAAAAAATTTATAACGTATCGTTACTTCTTAATACCCATTTCTTCTTCAAGCCAGGCTTTAAATTCAGCACCCAGCGAATTATGACGGATGCCATATTCAACGAATGCCTGCATATATCCTAACTTATTACCACAGTCATGGCTTTTACCCTTCATGTGGTAGGCTTCAACCGTTTCTTTTTCGATCAGCATATCGATAGCATCGGTCAACTGAATTTCATCCCCGGCGCCCGGAGGGGTTTTCGCCAGCAACGCCCAGATATCCGCGCTCAACACATAACGCCCGACAATCGCAAGGTTAGACGGCGCGACATCCGCTTTTGGTTTTTCAACCACGCCAACCATCGGCACACTTTCGCCCGGCGCCAGCTCAACGCCTTTACAATCGACCACGCCGTATGCGGTCACATCTTCTACTGGCTCAACCATAATCTGGCTATTGCCGGTTTCGTCGAAACGGCGGATCATTTCAGCCAGGTTATCCTGAGACAGGTCGGACTCATATTCGTCAAGAATAACGTCTGGCAGAATAACAGCGACAGGTTCGTTTCCGACAACGGGATGCGCGCACAATACGGCATGGCCCAGGCCTTTTGCCAGCCCTTGACGTACCTGCATAATAGTGACATGCGGAGGGCAAATAGACTGAACCTCCTCCAGAAGCTGACGCTTAACGCGTTTTTCCAGCATCGCTTCCAGCTCAAAACTGGTATCAAAGTGGTTTTCAATAGAGTTTTTAGACGAGTGCGTAACAAGCACGATTTCAGTAATGCCAGCAGCGATACATTCGTTCACGACGTACTGAATTAATGGCTTATCAACCAGCGGCAGCATCTCTTTCGGGATAGCTTTGGTCGCTGGCAGCATCCTGGTTCCCAATCCCGCGACCGGGATAACGGCTTTTTTGACTTTCGAATTAAGGGCAGCCATTTAAAATTCTCCTGGACTGTTCATGTATTGAACGTGTTCATTAATCTGTATCGTGTTCCAGTATATCAGTACCAGAACAAGCCTCAGGTCCAAAAAGGACTTATATTGGTATAATTAAGACAAATACTTATAAATCTGCCGCAGATAGTAACACTCGTCGGGAAAGGCCGGTAAAGCAATTTCCGCTCACTCTTCCGTTTGGTCATTCCGCAGACAACATCAATCGCAGACGCCCTCCTGCGCCCCATATTTGACACTGCCACGAGTCGCAACGCTGGCTTAATTGGTTAAGGTAGGCGTTACCCAATGTTCCTAGCGGCACGCCGCTGCTAATTTGAACCTGATGAGCGCCCGTATTTAAGGTGGCGTTCAATCCGGCGGAGACGAGAATCAAATTTTTGAGCTCACTGTGATAGTAGCCGACAAATAGCGGGAATTGCCCAGGTAAATTGGCTTGTCTGAGCAGATGATTTACCTGTTTTAATAGCGCGCCTAACTCCGGTAAACGGTGCTTTTGTTGGCCGAGCTGATCCTGCAATAAGCCGTTAAATAGCGCCCGCAGCAACAATGCGGCTAACACGCCGTTATCGCCCGCCCGGGTGACATCCAGGCAATAAAATGCCAGTTCGTTATCAGATAGCGGCGCAATATCCAGCACCAGTCCAGGCTGATCGGCGGAGACGAGCTGCCGGTAATTAATGCGGCAATGAGAAATCACCTGCTGTACCGGGGGCTGCAATTCCTGCAACAATTGCGCTGCGGCGGTTGGATTACTCACCATTGCATCCCAGTCACGAAACAGGCGTTCTTCTTCTTCAACCCGCGAGTTAAACATATTAGGGTATAAGCAAGCGAATACGGTTTCCCGCAAGCGGTTGAGATCTTTTACCGGCTTCAGCAAGACATCTTCAACCCCAAGGCGTAACGCTTTGGCGATATCCGCCATATTTTCTGTTGCGGAAATAACCAGAATAGGCGTCTGGTCTCCGCGATTACGTAAGTTTTCTACCAGTTTGAGACCGTTCATTCTCGGCATCGCGATATCACATATCATGAGATCAGGGGTAAAACGCCCCATCAACTCCAGGGCATCCACCCCGTCGCCTGCCAATGCCGTTGTCGCTCCCAAAGAGGAAAACCACGAATCCAGAAGCGAGCGAAATACAGGCTCGTCTTCAACAATAAGAATCTGTTTTCCGACCAATGGCTGCGTCATGTTCTCTCCCCTGACTGGCTTTAATCAATAGTGGCATGGTATTGCCGCTTGCGCCTGTCAGAATTTGCTTAAGTGATCGTAAAAGGTACATTAAACGTCGGTACGCACCAAGGGTATAAGTTCGTCCATCTTTTTCTCTACGGCTAACTGACCCGCCGCAATAGCGGCATGGGCGCGATGAAAATCCAGCGTTGAGATTTGCGGACAGAATGGTTGAATGAGAATATCAGGCGGATCGCCAGCCATACGGTTACGTTTAAGACGATTTTCCAACACCTGGATGGAGGTTGTCATGATTTCCATTGCCCCAGGCGAACTCACGCCACGGCGTGAAGTCAGGCTACTGAAACGTTCTTTTAAACGCTTATGCCAGGGCAGCGCATCATCGCTCTCTTCATTGATATTCCCGACATTTACAGAGAGCAAATCTTGCTGCATGAGGTGGGCATCATGTTGCAGGTCTACCGCAATAACGATATCAGCCCCCAGCGCCCTGGTTAACGAAACAGGTACCGGATTAACGACTGCGCCATCTACCAGCCAGTAACCGTTATGCTCAACCGGAGACATCAGCCCTGGCATACTGCACGACGCGCGTACGGCAAGGTGTAGATCGCCTTCAGTAAACCATAGCTCTCGTCCAGTGCTAAGATTCGTCGCGACTGCGCCAAAACGTCTTGAACAGTGGTCAAAATCCGTGACGGGCATAATATCCCGATAGTGATTAAATACGCGTTCGCCGCGAAGCAACCCTCCTCTGCCCCAGGATACATCCATCAGGCGTAAAACATCCCAGTAGCGGAATGAACATACCCACTGTTCAAGCGCCGATAATTTATTACAGGCATACGCGGCGCCGACCAGTGAACCTATTGAGCATCCTGCAACGATATCAATATCAATGCCTGTTTGCTTGAGGGCTTTGATGACCCCAATATGAGACCATCCTCTCGCTGCGCCAGATCCCAGCGCCAGCCCTATTTTCATTTTTCTCATCGTACTTAACGACTTCCCCTGGCTTCAAGACGTAGCAACATCGCCACTGCTCAGTTAACATAATGCCACCCTGGCGTTCAACGCCGTTTTTTATATTCAGGGAGATTATTGTGTCTCAGCCTTGTCCCTGTGGTAGCGCTGACGAGTATAGCCTATGTTGTGGTCGTATTGTGTCCGGAGAACGAGTAGCACCCGATCCGTCACATCTCATGCGCTCTCGTTACTGCGCTTTTGTGATGAAAGACGCAGATTACTTAATTAAGAGCTGGCATCCAACCTGCAATGCGGCCGCGTTTCGTGATGATATCATCGCCGGATTTGCCAATACCAGGTGGCTCGGCCTGACTATTTTTGAACATACCTGGTCAGAAGCAGAAAATACAGGGTATGTTAGTTTTATCGCGCGTTTTTCCGAACAAGGGAAAACCGGGGCGATTATCGAACGTTCTCGTTTTATCAAAGAAAACGGTCAGTGGTATTATATTGACGGTACCCGCCCGCAGTTGGGTCGAAACGATCCCTGCCCGTGCGGTTCAGGCAAAAAATTTAAAAAGTGCTGCGGCCAGTGACGCCTGACAGTATCGATACAGCAAACACTCTCAACAGGATTTTTCCGGCAATGCAATCACTACAACGTAAAGTTCTGCGTACTATTTGTCCCGATCAAAAAGGCCTTATCGCGCGGATTACCAACATTTGCTATAAGCATGAGCTTAATATTGTGCAAAACAATGAATTTGTGGACCATCGCACCGGACGCTTTTTTATGCGGACCGAGCTGGAAGGCATCTTCAATGATTCCACTCTTCTGGCCGATCTGGACAGCGCCTTACCGGAAGGCTCTGTTCGTGAACTCAATCCCGCCGGACGCCGTCGGGTAGTGATTCTGGTTACCAAAGAGGCGCATTGTCTGGGCGACCTGCTGATGAAAGCCAACTATGGCGGGCTGGATGTTGAAATCGCCGCGGTCATTGGCAACCATGAAACGTTACGCTCGCTGGTTGAACGTTTTGAGATCCCTTTCGAACTGGTCAGCCATGAGGGATTAACGCGTGAAGAGCATGACACGAAGATGGCGGACGCCATTGATGCCCATCAACCGGACTATGTGGTGCTGGCCAAGTATATGCGTGTTTTGACGCCAGGTTTTGTGGCGCGCTTCCCGAACAAAATTATCAATATCCACCACTCATTCCTGCCGGCGTTTATCGGCGCGCGTCCTTATCATCAGGCCTATGAGCGCGGCGTGAAAATCATCGGCGCTACCGCGCACTATGTGAATGATAATCTGGATGAAGGCCCAATCATTATGCAGGACGTGATTCATGTCGATCACACTTACACCGCAGAAGATATGATGCGTGCCGGGCGCGACGTTGAGAAAAACGTATTAAGCCGCGCGCTGTATCAGGTTCTGGCACAGCGAGTCTTTGTTTACGGCAATCGGACGATTATTCTTTAATCGTCAGTAATATGAATTGATTAGCTTTAATCCGTTACGGATGAAAAGTACGCAAACAGTTCATTTCAGGCAAAGGAATGCTTTACAGCGGCGTGTCATTTGATATGATGCGCCCCGCTTCCCGAAAGGAAGCGGGCCAGTATTAAGCATTACCCCGTGGTGGGGTTCCCGAGCGATCATAAGGGAGCTGACTGCAAATCTGCCGTCATCGACTTCAAGGTTCGACTCGAGCAATAGTGAGAGAACGTTGCCGCAGGCAACGGCCCGAAGGGTGAGGAGCTTTAGCTCCGAATAATCCTTCCCGCTATAGAATGCAAGCAGCATAATGAATTTATCCCGTGGTGGGGTTCCCGAGCGGCCAAAGGGAGCAGACTGTAAATCTGCCGTCATCGACTTCGAAGGTTCGAATCCTTCCCCCACCACCATTATTCACTACATCGATGTAGTTAACTCGATGAGCAATGCAGAAGTTTGCACTTGTCGGGGAAGGGTGAGAACCTTCGATTAAGGTTCGACTCGAGCGAAAGCGAGAGAACGTTGCCAACGGCAACGGCCCGTAGGGTGAGGAGCGAAGCGACGAATAATCCTTCCCCCACCACCATCTTCAAGCTTTACCTACAATTTGAATTACCCCTGGTGGGGTTCCCGAGCGGCCAAAGGGAGCAGACTGTAAATCTGCCGTCATCGACTTCGAAGGTTCGAATCCTTCCCCCACCACCATCACTCCCGTCGCGTATCTTATCCCCGTTAAGCATAGTGTCTCATATCTCTCTGTACGGGAAGGATGAGAAGCTTCGACTAAGGTTCGATTCGAGCGCAGCGAGAAAGCGTTGCCGCAGGCAACGACCCGAAGGGCGAAGCGCGCAGCGCTGAGTCATCCTTCCCCCACCACCATCACTTCCGTCGCGTATATTATCCCCGTTAAGCACAGTGTCTCATATCTCTCTGTACGGGAAGGATGAGAAACTTCGACCAAGGTTCGATTCGAGCGCAGCGAGAAAGCGTTGCCGCAGGCAACGACCCGAAGGGCGAAGCGCGCAGCGCTGAGTCATCCTTCCCCCACCACCATCACTCCCGTCGCGTATCTTATCCCCGTTAAGCATAGTGTCTCATATCTCTCTGTACGGGAAGGATGAGAAGCTTCGACCAAGGTTCGATTCGAGCGCAGCGAGAAAGCGTTGCCACAGGCAACGACCCGAAGGGCGAAGCGCGCAGCGCTGAGTCATCCTTCCCCCCTCATCCTCTGCTAAACACATCTATTCCAAATCACGTTATTCACATCCGAAAGCCTCTGCCTTCAGATCTTTTTCAACACCTACACCCAATTTCCTCACTACAAATGCATAAAGGTTATTGCTATGAATTCACGCATTATCATTACTGGCGGGCCCGGCGCGGGTAAAACTACGCTGATTACGGCTCTGGAAAAAAGTGGTTTCCACTGTCAGCCCGAATCCGGGCGTGCTGTTATCAAACAACAAATGGACATAAACGGCGATGTGCTGCCGTGGCGTTCTCCGGCGCGATTTGCAGAAGCCATGCAGGCAATGGATATTAATGCCTGGTATCAGGCCGAACAGTCCGATCTTCCCCTCTTCTACGACCGTGCGCTGCCGGATATTGCTGGCTATCTTACGCTGGTGGGCGAACCAATACCCAACCGGTTACATCGTGCTATTAACCAATTTCGCTATGCCACTGACGTTATTATTCTCCCGCCATGGAAAGCGATATATAAGCAGGATAACGAACGAACACAATCGTGGGAGGAAGCGGTACGGACATATGAGGCAATGAGAGAAATATATCCACGTTATGGTTATCGGCTCCACTTGTTGATGCCTGCATCAATTCAGGAGCGCGTAAATCGGCTTCTGGGGCTTATTAACGTCATATTACCCAGCCGAAAATAAGGCGCCGAGCTGTTCAACGTGTGCTTATCCCCGCTCACGCAGGGAAAAATGGGCAAGAAGTGCGAAAAAACGGGCAGGAAGTCAGCCTCCATGCCCGTGCTATTTTTTTCTGCTATATTGCTGAATACATCTCAGTATTACAGTAACTTAAGCTTGCCAACGCACAATCAGTGACGCGCACGTACAATCTGGTATTTGCGGGTCAGGTACTCGACCGGCACGCTCCAGATATGCACCAGGCGCGAGAATGGGAACAACAGGAACAGCGTCATCCCCAGTACCAGGTGCATACGGAAGATAAAGGCTACACCATCCAGATGTGCGGATGCGCCACCGTGGAAGGTCACAACTGACTGCGCCCACCCGACCAGCTTCATCATTTCACTCCCGTCCATATGCTGGGCGGAGAACGGAATGGTCAGCAGACCCAGCGCGCACTGAATCACCAGCAATGAGAGAATCAAAATATCTGCACCGGTAGTGGTGGCGCGGACACGTGGACTGAACAGACGACGCTTGAGCAGTAAAATACCGCCAACCAGCGTCAGCACTCCGCAGGCGCCGCCGGCAATCATCGCCATCTTCTGCTTCACGTCGACCGGCAGAAAAGCTTCATACATCCAGTGCGGCGTTAACATGCCCAGGAAATGACCGGCGAAAATACCCAGAATCCCAATGTGGAACAGGTTTGACGCCAGGTTCATTCCTTTGCGATCCAGCATCTGACTGGAAGCCGCCCGCCAGGTGTACTGGCCGTAGTCGTAACGTAACCAACTACCGATCAGAAATACCGATCCGGCAATGTACGGGTAGATATCAAAGAAGAACATATTCAGGAAGTGCATTAGTGCTGTCCTCCGGTGGTGATATTCAGATATTGCGGCGCCACGGCACCGGCAAAACGACGCTGGTGAGCGGAGATCTCCGACTCGCCACACCCCTGATCGGCGAAGAATTTCACCTGCTCTTCTTCCCAGACCGCATCCAACGCCTGTGGGGTATCATCACGTGCTTCATTCGCAATTTTTTCAGCCACTTTGTCGCTGTCGATAACGGTATTCGCCAGTTTTAACAGCAGATCGAACAGCACCGCATAACGGCTGTCACGCTGTTGCAAACGTGCGCTGAGCAGCGCCAGAATCGGCGCGATATCCTGTAAACCCCCTAACGCTTCGCTTTTCGGCAATTGCGCAAGGTATTCCAGATACAGCGGCAGATGATCGGGAAGTTCGCGGCTGTCGAGCTGCAAACCGTGCTGCTCATACTGTGCCATCAGGTCAACCATCGCCTGACCGCGATCGCGGGATTCCCCGTGTACATGTTCAAACAGCAGCAGTGAAGTGGCGCGACCACGGTCAAACAGTTCGCTATAAGCGGCCTGTACATCCAGCAGGTCCTGCGCGGTTAAATCGCGCAGGAAAACGCCCAGAGTCTGGGCATCCTCTTTATCCAGGTTCTCAGATGACGCGAGCGCATCGAACAACTCCTGCTGATGCTGCCACAGGGCAGCATCCGGGTACTCGAGCAGACGCGAAACAATGACGAGTTCAATCATGCGTGCGGCTCCGTTTTGCTGGTCACATCAACAGCGTCGATGCGGCGGCTGTTGAACAGATTGAATTTGGTATCAGACCCGTGGCAACCATCGCCGAAGGTAAAGCCACAACCGCTTTTCTCCGGGAATGCGTCACGCGCCAGTTCACGATGGCTGCTTGGTACCACGAAACGATCTTCGTAATTAGCGATCGCCAGGTAACGATACATTTCCTGCGCCTGGGCTTCGCTTAAACCCACCTCTTCCAGCGCGCGGGTATCCACTTTACCGTCTACGGTTTCCGCACGTTTGTAGTGACGCATCGCCAGCATCCGTTTCAGCGCCAACAGTACCGGCTGAGTGTCGCCAGCGGTCAACAGATTCGCCAGGTACTGCACAGGGATACGCAGACTGTCTACATCCGGCAGAATACCGTTGCTGCCCAGTTCACCCGCGTCGGCGGCAGACTGAATCGGTGACAAAGGCGGTACGTACCAGACCATCGGCAGCGTGCGGTATTCCGGATGCAGCGGCAGCGCCAGCTTCCAGTCCATCGCCATTTTGTACACTGGCGATTGCTGCGCCGCATCGATCACGCTCTGCGGCACGCCGTCCTTCAGCGCCTGCTCAATGACAGCCGGATCGTTTGGATCGAGGAACACGTCCAGTTGACGCTGGTACAGATCTTTTTCGTTTTCCGTACTGGCGGCGCTTTCAATGGCATCTGCGTCATACAGCAGTACGCCGAGATAACGGATACGGCCCACGCAGGTTTCGGAGCAAACGGTCGGCTGACCAGCTTCGATACGCGGGTAGCAGAAGATGCATTTTTCAGATTTGCCGCTCTTCCAGTTGAAGTAGATCTTCTTGTACGGGCAGCCGGTAATACACATCCGCCAGCCGCGGCACTTGTCCTGGTCGATCAGCACGATGCCATCTTCTTCACGCTTATAAATCGCGCCGCTCGGGCAGGTCGCCACGCACGCCGGGTTGAGACAGTGCTCGCACAGGCGCGGCAGGTACATCATGAAGGTGTTTTCGAACTGGCCGTACATCGCCTTCTGCATGTTTTCGAAATTCTGATCTTTGGCGCGTTTTTCGAACTCGCCGCCCAGAATCTCTTCCCAGTTTGGCCCGCTGGTAATTTTGTCCATCCGCTGGCCGGTAATCAGCGAGCGCGGACGCGCGATCGGCTGATGTTTGCTTTCCGGCGCGGTATGCAGGTTCTGGTAGTCGTAATCAAACGGCTCGTAGTAGTCGTCGATGCCCGGCAGATGCGGGTTAGCGAAGATTTTACCCAGCAGCAGCGCCCGGTTGCCCATGCGCGGCTGTAGTTTGCCGTTGATTTTGCGGATCCAGCCGCCTTTCCATTTTTCCTGATTTTCCCAGTCATTCGGAAAACCAACGCCAGGCTTACTTTCTACGTTGTTGAACCACGCGTATTCCATACCTTCGCGACTGGTCCAGACGTTTTTACAGGTGACTGAACAGGTATGACAGCCGATGCACTTATCGAGATTCAGCACCATGCCGACTTGTGAACGAATTTTCATTTTACGCTCTCCTGTACCTGGTCATTGCCTTCGCCATCCAACCAGTTAATGTTCTTCATCTTACGTACCACCACAAACTCATCGCGGTTGGAGCCGACGGTGCCGTAGTAGTTAAAGCCGTAGGCTAACTGCGCATAGCCGCCGATCATATGGGTCGGTTTCGGCGTAATACGGGTCACCGAGTTATGAATACCGCCGCGCTGCTGGGTAATTTCCGACCCCGGCAGGTTTACGATACGTTCCTGCGCGTGGTACATCATGGTCATGCCCGCCGGTACACGCTGGCTGACCACTGCGCGTGCGGTCAATGCGCCGTTGCTGTTGAAGACTTCGATCCAGTCGTTATCTTCAATGCCCAGATCTTTGGCGTCGGTTTCGCTCATCCACACAATCGGGCCGCCACGCGACAAAGTCAGCATCAACAGGTTATCGCTGTAGGTCGAGTGGATACCCCATTTCTGGTGCGGCGTCAGGAAGTTGAGCGCCTTCTCCGGATTACCGTTGGATTTACGCCCCATCACCGCTTTCACCGAGCGGGTGTCGATCGGTGGGCGATACACCAGCAGACTTTCGCCGAAGTCGCGCATCCACTGGTGATCCTGATACAACTGTTGACGACCAGACAGCGTACGCCACGGGATCAGCTCGTGAACGTTGGTATAACCGGCGTTATAAGAAACATGCTCATCTTCCAGACCAGACCAGGTCGGGCTGGAGATAATTTTGCGCGGCTGGGCCTGAATATCGCGGAAGCGGATTTTCTCTTCTTCTTTATTGGTTGCCAGATGCGTATGGTCGCGACCGGTAAACTCGCTCAGCGCCGCCCAGGCTTTCACCGCCACCTGACCGTTGGTTTCCGGCGCTAACGTCAGGATCATCTCTGCCGCGTCAATCGCCGTGTTGAGCATCGGCTGGCCTTTCGCCGGACCGTCCGCTTTGGTGTAATTAAGCTTACGCAGCAAGTCCATTTCGCTCTGCGTGTTCCAGGCAATCCCTTTCCCGCCGTTGCCGATTTTCTCCATCAGCGGGCCGATAGAGGTAAAGCGTTCGTAAGTCGCCGGGTAATCGCGCTCAACGGTCATGATGTGCGGCGCGGTTTTCCCTGGAATCAGATCGCATTCGCCTTTTTTCCAGTCTTTCACGTCCAGCGGCTGCGCCAGTTCAGCGGCAGAATCGTGCTGGATCGGCAGCGTCACGACGTCAGTCTCTTTACCCAGGTGGCCTACACAGACTTCGGAGAATTTCTTCGCAATGCCTTTGTAGATTTCCCAGTCGCTTTTCGATTCCCAGGCCGGATCTACGGCGGCAGACAGCGGATGAATAAACGGATGCATATCCGAGGTATTCATATCGTCTTTTTCATACCAAGTGGCGGTCGGCAGTACGATATCGGAGTACAGGCAGGTGCTCGACAGGCGGAAGTCCAGCGTCACCACCAGATCCAGTTTGCCGTCCAGGCCATTGTCACGCCACTCCACTTCTTCCGGCTTCACACCGCCCTGTTTACCCAGATCCAGCCCCTGAATACCATGCTCAGTACCCAGCAGATATTTCAGCATGTACTCGTGACCTTTACCGGAAGACCCAAGCAGGTTTGAACGCCAGATGAACAGGTTACGCGGGTGGTTTTTACCGTTTTCCGGCTGCTCGGCGGCAAAGCGAATCGAACCCTCTTTCAGGGATTTGACGGTATAATCTACCGGCGTCATACCGGCTTTTTCCGCTTCACGCGCAATGTACAGCGGGTTGGTACCTAACTGCGGTGCCGACGGCAACCAGCCCATACGCTCGGCGCGCACATTGAAGTCAATCAGATGGCCGCTATAGCGGGATTTGTCCGCCATCGGCGACAGTAATTCCTCGGCGGTCACCGTCTCGTAGCGCCACTGGCTGGAGTGGTTATAGAAGTAAGAGGTGCTATTCATGTGACGCGCCGGACGCTGCCAGTCAAGGGCAAACGCCAGCGGCTGCCAGCCGGTCTGCGGACGCAGTTTTTCCTGGCCGACGTAGTGCGCCCAGCCGCCGCCGCTCTGACCAACGCAACCACAGAACACCAACATATTGATCAGCCCGCGATAGTTCATATCGAGGTGATACCAGTGGTTCAGACCAGCGCCAACGATAATCATTGAACGTCCGTGCGTTTTATCCGCGTTATCGGCGAATTCCCGGGCGATACGGATGATCTGCGCCCGCGGCACGCCGGTGATCTGCTCGGCCCATGCTGGCGTATACGCTTTGGTATCGTCATAACTGGCGGCACAATTTTCATCGTTCAGGCCGCGTTCCAGACCATAGTTCGCCATGGTCAGATCGTAAACGGTGGTGACCAGTGCGGTAGAACCATCGGCCAGTTGCAGACGTTTTGCCGGCAGTTTATGCAGCAGGACGTTATCCAGCGCCACATGATTAAAGTACTCTGAACCTTCGCCGCCGAAATACGGGAAGCCCACGTCAGCAATCTCATCCTGGCTGCCCAGCAAGCTGAGCTGCAATTCAGTTTCTGCACCGGTAGTCCCGTCGCGCTGTTCGAGGTTCCATTTGCCTTTTTCGCCCCAACGGAAACCAATTGAACCGTTTGGCGCCACCATTTCACCGTTGCTGTTGATAGCGACGGTTTTCCATTCCGGGTTATTTTCCTGCCCCAGCGAATCAACGAGATCGGCAGCGCGCAGCATACGACCTGCGGCATAATAACCATCACGCTCTTCAAGCATCACCAGCATTGGCATGTCGGTATAGCGGCGGACATAATCGGTGAAGTACTGGCGCGGGTTGTCGAGGTGGAATTCGCGCAGCATGACGTGGCCCATCGCCAGCGCCATCGCCGCATCGGTCCCCTGCTTCGGTGCCAGCCATAGATCGCACAGTTTGGCGATTTCGGCATAGTCCGGCGTCACCGCGACGGTTTTGGTGCCTTTGTAACGTACTTCGGTAAAGAAGTGGGCATCCGGCGTACGGGTTTGCGGCACGTTAGAGCCCCAGGCGATAATATAGCTGGAGTTGTACCAGTCAGCGGATTCCGGCACGTCGGTCTGCTCGCCCCAGGTTTGCGGGGAGGCTGGCGGCAGGTCGCAGTACCAGTCGTAGAAGCTCAGGCAGGTACCGCCAATCAGCGAAAGATAACGTGCCCCGGAAGCGTAGGAAACCATCGACATCGCCGGGATGGGTGAGAAGCCCGCGACGCGGTCAGGGCCATAGGTTTTCACGGTGTACACGTTGGAAGCGGCGATCAGCTCGTTCACTTCCTGCCATGAGGAGCGAACAAAGCCGCCACGACCACGCGCCTGTTTGAAGCTTTTGGCTTTATCGGCATCTTCAATGATGGAGGCCCATGCCTCTACCGGATCGCGATGCAGTTTTTTCGCCTCGCGCCACATCTTCATCAGACGTTTGCGCATTAGCGGATATTTCAGTCGGTTAGCGCTGTAGAGATACCAGGAGTAGCTTGCGCCGCGCGGGCAGCCGCGAGGTTCATGGTTTGGCATATCAGGACGGGTGCGCGGGTAATCGGTTTGCTGTGTTTCCCAGGTCACCAGACCATTTTTGACATAAATTTTCCAGCTACAAGAACCGGTGCAGTTCACCCCATGGGTTGAGCGCACAATTTTGTCATGCTGCCAACGTTGGCGGTATCCGTCCTCCCAGTCCCGGTTTGTTTCGAGAAGCTGGCCGTGCCCATCGGCAAAGGTTTCGCCCTTCTGCTTGAAGTAGCGAAACCGGTCCAGGAATTTACTCATCGGGTTTCTCCTGTGTGGAACCTTACGGCTCTCTGATAAATCGACATTGCTTAACTAAGGGCGAAGGTAACGCGCTGAATGGGCGTGAGAATTGATAACGATCAAGGCGGACAGGGATGCAAATGGCGCGCAAACCTCCTGCATACTCCTTTGGGAGGAGGAGTTTTATTTATATATATTACTGATTTAATTACATAAAATTAAATTTACGCACGACATGAATGTTAAATTTTCAACAAGTGGGTATTAAGGGGTATCCCCCTGGATGACCGATAAAGATGTGCGTGGTCAGCCCTGTCGCGCCTCACTTCTTGACTATAAGTATGTTGTAACTAAATGCGGGTAAAAAAAGCGCGGTCTAACGCCGCGCAAAGGATAATCAAAAGTTACTTTTTATTTTTAGAATGACGTCCATATACCGCCCAGGTAATAACGACGCAGGCGATATAGAAAATAAGAAAGACTTTCATCGCGCCGACTGGCGAACCGGTTAAGGCTAAAGATGAACCAAACGCTTTCGGAATAAAAAAGCCGCCAATCGCGCCAATCGCGGAAATAAAGCCCAGCGCCGCCGCCGTATCGGTCGCCGCTTCACGCATGGCTCTTTCTTCCGACCCGCCTTCCGCTTTTACCCGGTCCATTGTCAGTTTACGGAAGATAACGGAGATCATCTGGAAGGTAGAACCACTCCCCAACCCAGCCGTCAGGAACAGCGCCAGAAATACCCCGTAGAACGCGATAAAGCTACCGCCAACGCCGCCAGTAGGTAATGTCAGGAACAGCAGACCGCTGAAAATCGCCATCAGGACAAAGTTGATAAGCGTGACGCGAGTCCCCCCCAGACGGTCAGAAATTGCGCCGCCTGCCGAACGCGCCAGCGCGCCGATAAACGGACCGAAAAACGCATAATGCAGGATCTGCACATCCGGGAATTGTGTTTTAGACAGCATAGCGAACCCCGCGGAGAAACCGATAAACGATCCGAAGGTCGCCAGATACAGCAGACTCATGATCCACAGATGACCACGTTTGAGCACCGGCAGTTGCTCTTTTAGCGAGGCCTTAGACGTCGCCAGTTCGTTCATGCCGAACCACGCCGCCAGCGTAAAAATGGCCAGGAAAGGCACCCAAATCCAGGCTGCGTTCGCCAGATAGAGCTGAGAACCGTCCGGCTGCTCTACACCGTGGCTGCCAAAGGCGGCAAAGATAGAGAGCGAAACCACCAGCGGCGCAACCAGCTGCATCACACTCACGCCCATATTGCCCAGACCACCGTTCAGACCCAGCGCGCCGCCCTGCTTTTGTTTAGGAAAGAAAAAGCTGATGTTCGCCATACTGGAGGCAAAGTTCGCGCCGGCAAAACCACACAGCAAGGAAATAATAATGAAAGTGCTAAATGGCGTACTGGTATCCTGAACGGCAAAGCCTAACCATACGCAGGGCACGATGAGGATACCGGTACTGAACGCTGTCCAGCGACGTCCGCCAAATAGCGGCACCATAAAGGAGTAAGGCACCCGTAGCAGCGCGCCGGAAACAGATGGCAGCGCAGTCAACATAAAGAGCTGATCGGTCGTAAAATTAAATCCCACTTTCGGCAGGTTCACCGCCACTGCGCTGAATAGCATCCAGACGCAAAACGCCAGCAGTAAACACGGGACAGAAATCCACAAATTACGGCTGGCGACACGATGGCCGCGCTGCTGCCAGAATGCCGGATCTTCCGGACGCCATTCCGTGATAACAGCGCCAGTTGCCCTTTCCGGGGCGGATGAGTGACTCATAGACACCTCTGATTCTTGATTTGATGTCTGCCACATTAGGGTTTACTGCCGAAGGTAAGTTGATATAAATCAAAGGAAAAGTCGTCATCACCGGCGACTAAAAATAGTTATTACCCTTAATGAGTAGGCTATTTTGGTAAAAAAGCTGTGGTTTTTCACCATGCTGTGTCTGTCTACTCCTTCCCGTCGCAGATACCTCTCTACAGCGGCAATTAAGGAGTAACTCGTTATAGGTATGGGTATACTCCGCTGTATCGTTGAGAATAGCGGCACAGCCGATTGACGCCCCTCTTTTTTGCTACGTTTTTTCGGCGACATTACCCCGAAGAAAGAAGGTAACATGTTTAAACGGTGTTTCTCTCCTCTTACGCTGGTTAACCAACTGGCGCTGATTGTCATGCTCTCTACCGCTATCGGCGTGGCGGGGATGGCGGTTTCCGGCTGGCTGGTTCAGGGCGTACAGGGTAGCGCTCATGCGATTAATAAAGCGGGTTCATTGCGTATGCAAAGCTATCGACTACTGGCCGCTGTCCCGCTGGATGCTAAAGATCAAAAGCTGCTGGATGAGATGGAGCAAACGGCATTCAGCCCTGAACTGACCCGCGCCGCTGAGCGAGACGGGCAGCAGAAGCAGCTTAAAGCGTTGCAGGATTACTGGCATAACGAACTCTCGCCAGGGCTACAGCACGCGCAAAACGCGCACGTGGTCGCAGAAGATGTCACGCGCTTTGTGGCGGGACTGGATCGCCTGGTGACGTCGTTCGACCATACTACTGAATTGCGTATCGAACGCGTGGTATTAGTTCACCGGGTAATGGCGATCTTTATGGCGCTATTGCTGGTATTTACGATTATCTGGCTACGTGTTCGCCTTTTGCAGCCCTGGAAACAGTTGTTATCAATGGCGCGCGCCGTCAGTCAGCGCGACTTTACCCAACGTGCCAATATCAGTGGACGCAATGAGATGGCCGCGTTGGGTTCTGCGCTCAATAATATGTCTGAAGAACTGGCCGAAAGTTATGCGGTACTGGAACAGCGCGTACAGGAAAAAACAGCCGGTCTGGAACATAAAAACCAGATTCTCTCGTTTTTGTGGCAAGCCAACCGCCGACTGCATTCACAGGCTCCGCTATGTGAACGTCTTTCACCGGTACTGAATGGCCTGCAAAATTTAACCCAGTTGCATGATATTGAGCTGCGAGTCTATGACCTGGAAGATGAAGATAATCATCAGGAATTTACCTGTCAGTCGGACATCAGTTGCGATGATAAAGGCTGCCACCTTTGCCCACGTAGCGCCCTGCCGATGATTAACGGCGGCACCACCTTAAAATGGCGGCTCACCGACTCTCACACCCAATACGGTATTTTGCTGGCGACGCTGCCCTATGGACGCCATCTCAGCCACGATCAGCAACAGTTGGTGGACACGCTGGTTGAACAGCTTACCGCGACTCTGGCGCTCGACAGGCATCAGGAGCGCCAGCAGCAGTTGATTGTCATGGAAGAGCGTGCCACCATTGCCCGCGAACTGCATGATTCTATTGCCCAGTCGCTCTCTTGTATGAAGATGCAGGTGAGCTGCCTGCAAATGCAGGGCGACGTGTTACCGGAAAGCAGCCGTGAGTTACTCAGCCAAATTCGCAATGAGCTGAACTGCTCCTGGGCGCAACTGCGCGAACTGTTAACCACTTTCCGCTTACAGTTGACGGAACCCGGGCTACGTCCGGCGCTGGAAGCAAGCTGCCAGGAGTTCAGCGCCCGGTTTGGCTTTACGGTAAAACTGGATTATCAGCTTCCCCCCCGCCTGGTGCCGTCACACCAGGCGATACACCTGTTGCAAATTGCCAGGGAAGCCCTCAGCAACGCCCTTAAACACTCTCATGCCGACGATGTGGTGGTGACAGTGACGCAATGTGGCAAACAGGTCAAACTAAAAGTGCAGGATAATGGCTGCGGCGTCCCGGAAAACGCCGAACGCAGTAATCACTACGGCATGATCATCATGCGCGATCGGGCGCAAAGTTTGCGCGGCGATTGCCAGGTACGCCGACGCGAGACTGGCGGAACAGAGGTCACTGTTACTTTTATTCCAGAAACAAACTTCACAGAAACCCAGGGAGATACCCATGAATAATCAGGAACCGGCAACCATCCTGTTAATCGATGACCATCCGATGCTACGCACGGGTGTAAAGCAGCTTGTGAGTATGGCGCCCGATATCAGCGTGGTCGGAGAAGCCAGCAACGGTGAGCAGGGTATTGACCTGGCGGAATCGCTCGATCCCGATCTGATCCTCCTTGATTTGAATATGCCGGGAATGAATGGTCTCGAAACGCTGGATAAATTACGCGAAAAAGCGCTGTCAGGACGTATTGTCGTTTTCAGCGTATCCAACCATGAAGAAGATGTCGTCACGGCGCTAAAGCGCGGCGCGGATGGTTATCTGTTGAAAGACATGGAGCCGGAGGACTTGCTCAAAGCGTTACAACAGGCCGCCGCCGGCGAAATGGTATTAAGTGAAGCGTTAACGCCGGTACTGGCGGCCAGCCTGCGGGCCAACCGCGCCACCACCGATCGCGATGTAACGCAACTCACCCCGCGTGAGCGCGATATTCTGAAGCTCATCGCGCAGGGATTGCCAAATAAGATGATTGCCCGGCGTCTGGATATCACCGAAAGTACGGTCAAAGTGCACGTGAAACATATGCTCAAGAAAATGAAGCTGAAATCGCGCGTGGAGGCCGCCGTCTGGGTACATCAGGAACGCATCTTTTAATTATTGCTCCTGGAACGGTTGCCAATGCGGATTATCGTCCGGCATCGTGATAAACGGTTCAGTCAGCGCGAGCGTGATCTCATTGGAAGAGACACGCTGACCTTTTTCATCCTCAACCACCACCGATAAACGCCAGCGATTTGCCGCGCCTTCGCGGTGATCCCAGGCCGGCATAATGATTGTCCAGCCCTCGGTACTGCGGGTGTCCGTTCCTGCCGTCAAACTTAATGCCTGTGTATCGCCCTGCCAGCTCAAATGACGAATACCGTGCACGCTGCGCACCTGCAATTTTAACGCAACCGTCTCACCAGGCGTAAGATCCCAGGGCGGCGTCGCCAGAAAAACCGTTAACGTTTTACGCTGCCGATACTCCATTGTCGGCAGCGAGTTACGTTGCGGCGTATCATAGCGGCTACCGCGTAATGACTGGCTTTGCGCCACTTCACTGGCGGCAAGCTGCTTTTTGAGCGGCACGCCGAAGCGGTAGTTAAGCGTCAGCCCCAGGTTATTTTGACTGACCCCGCTCTCGCCCTGTTTGTGCTGGGCGGTCATGGTAAGCAAAGGTACTGGCGTATAGTTGAGACCCAGTTTTAACGCGACAGGATTGTGATACCCCGTTCCGGAGTCAAACAGATCCACGCTATCGCCAAAGTACTGCTCCAGACTAACGCTGGTATTGATATGCTGGTAAAACGGCAGGCGCATTTGCGCGTTGATATCATATCCGCGCGCCATTCGCTGTTCTAAGGTCGCCGTATGCGTCTGCCAGTCGGCAAAAGGCTGATAATAGTTGGCGGATAAACGCAAATATTCTCCCCACGCCTCCGCGCCAAAGCCGGCGCGCTGTAGATTTTCATCCAGCAGATTATCGTAAAAGGTATTATAGCCAAGAAGCCAACCATCCTGCGCCCAGCGCTGTCCTACGCCAATGTTGCTTACCAGTCCGTCAGTCTGTTGCGTAAGACCAAGCTGGCTCCAGGTCAGATAGCGCTGTTTATCCTGTAAAGGGATAAACCAGCTTCCGCGACTGCCGTTAAAATGACCTTCGTTATCGACGTTAATATCCACGCTGGCGCTGCCCCAGGCTGATAGCCAGCTTTCAAGCTGCTGGTTAACCTGCTCGCTGACCACATCGCGTACCTGTCCGAAAGCGAATTGCCGCGCCTGTTCACCGGTATCCAGATCGTTATTTTTCATGCTGGCTTCGCCAAACGCTTTGGCCATCTCGGCAAAATGCTTTTCCCCTTCGTGGGATTCCGGCATCATGCCTAAATCCGGCAGATGGTTTTGCGTGAAAGGGTCTTGCGCCTGCGCACAGATCGTACCGCTGGCAGTCAGCAAGAGAAGCGAGAGTGAGAATGAACGAAAAACAATACGGCTCAACGTGTCGGCAACTTCTACAACAAAAGATAAGAGGAATGGCATCAGAGTAAACCATAACGTGTCCGGACAGGTTTTGCAGCCTTTTCTCGTGCTTCCAGGAATATCCTTATTTTTTCCGCAGAGCGTCCCGGGATTTTATCCACGCATTTGGCGGTACCCGGTTCCCGAGGTAACATAACGCCATTGCCGACAAAATTTCTCAAGGAGAAGGGTTATCCATGCAAAATATCGTCATTATCGCTAACGGCGCCGCCTACGGCAGCGAATCATTATTTAATAGCTTGCGTCTGGCCATTGCGCTGCGCGAGCAGGAAAGCCATCTCGATTTACGCCTGTTTTTGATGTCAGATGCCGTAACCGCAGGGTTACGCGGTCAAAAACCAGCCGAAGGCTACAATATTCAGCAAATGCTGGAAATTCTGACCGCGCAAAACGTACCGGTAAAATTATGCAAAACCTGTGCGGACGGACGTGGTATCACTCCCCTGCCGCTGATTGACGGTGTGGAAATCGGAACGCTGGTCGAGCTGGCGCAATGGACGCTGGCAGCGGACAAAGTGCTGACATTTTAAATCTGTACGCGGGAAAAGCTCCCGCGTCAGGATAGACTTCCGGCAAGAAAATCAGGCTAACACGCGAGTAATACCGCGTTTATTTTTTCTTATGCCATTTATCATCCTCGCCTTTTTCATAATCGTTTTTAACCGCCGCCCAGGCGACTTTGTGTGCGGTTTCCTCGCGGCTGGCGTCATCACGACGATCGGCTTTATCTTTATATTGCTCCCAGGCGCTATTAAACGCTTCTTTGTAAATGTCCTGGGCATGGGCTGGAAGAACATTCCGCACATTATCGGGTAAATCACTTTTGGCTTTATACGGCATCAGCGCCTCCGTCTTCAGGGAAAACATTAAGTGTGGTAAACAATGCGTTATTACGCCAGTCGAGGAGGATTTTTGCTTTTTACGGAAATTAACTTTTTGTTATTTAAACACTGTTAAAACAAGATGCTTGTTTTACTGACCTTGAAAGAAAAAAATCGTCTACGCCGTAAAACTACGTAAAAAACCACTAAAAAAATACAAATTTCTGCTATTTTTACCTTCTTTACTCTTTCCAAAATATTAACACCTGCACAAGGGAGACCCTCATGACACATGCCTGTGAGGCGGTGAAAACCCGCCATAAGGAGACTTCGCTTATTTTCCCGGTTCTTGCGCTGGTAGTGCTGTTCCTTTGGGGAAGCAGCCAGTCACTACCAGTGGTTATTGGCATCAATATCCTTGCACTTATTGGTATTTTAAGCAGCGCATTTAGCGTGGTCCGTCATGCCGATGTATTAGCGCATCGACTCGGCGAACCCTATGGATCGCTTATTTTAAGCCTGTCCGTCGTTATTCTTGAGGTGAGTTTAATTTCCGCGCTGATGGCTACCGGCGATGCTGCGCCAACGCTTATGCGCGATACGCTCTACTCTATTATTATGATTGTCACCGGGGGACTGGTCGGTTTCTCGTTGTTGTTGGGCGGGCGTAAATTCGCAACGCAATATATGAATTTATTTGGGATTAAGCAGTATCTTATCGCGCTGTTTCCGCTAGCGATTATTGTGCTGGTTTTTCCAATGGCATTGCCGCAAGCCAATTTCTCTACCGGTCAGGCATTATTGGTCGCGTTAATTTCCGCCGCGATGTACGGCGTATTTTTGTTGATTCAAACCAAAACGCACCAGAGCTTATTTATCTATGAACATGAAGATGAAGGCGATGATGACAATCCACACCACGGTAAACCCTCCGCGCACAGTAGCGGCTGGCATACGGTCTGGTTACTCATTCATTTAATTGCGGTCATTGCCGTTACCAAAATGAATGCCAGCCCGCTGGAGGCGTTGCTGACCAGCATGAACGCCCCGGTCGCCTTTACCGGTTTCCTGGTCGCGCTGTTAATTCTCTCGCCGGAAGGACTGGGCGCGCTGAAGGCGGTACTGAATAATCAGGTTCAGCGGGCAATGAATCTGTTCTTCGGATCGGTGTTGGCGACGATTTCATTAACCGTGCCGGTCGTCACGCTCATCGCCTGGGCGACAGGTAATGATCTGGTGTTTGGTTTAGGCGCGCCGGAAATGGTAGTGATGGTGGCCTCGTTAGTGCTGTGCCATATTTCGTTCTCTACCGGACGCACCAACGTGCTAAACGGCGCGGCGCATCTGGCTTTATTTGCCGCCTATCTGATGACGATTTTTGCCTGATATAAAAAAGCCGGATAGTATCTTATCCGGCCTACACAAGCTAAAAACCGCAATCAGTTCTCGGTATCCAGCTCGTCGAAGCTTTTCACCAAATCATCAATCGCTTTTATCTGGGTCAGGAACTGCTCCAGTTTCGCCAGCGGCAGCGCGGAAGGACCGTCGCACTTCGCGTTAGCCGGGTCCGGATGCGACTCCAGGAACAGGCCCGCCAGACCGACAGCCATACCGGCGCGCGCCAGCTCGGTCACCTGACCTCGACGACCACCAGAGGCGGCGCCAAATGGGTCGCGGCATTGCAGCGCGTGGGTGACGTCGAAAATCACTGGCGAGTTGCCGGAGACCTTTTTCATCACGCTAAAGCCCAGCATATCCACCACCAGGTTGTCATAACCGAAGTTCGCGCCGCGGTCGCACAGAATCACCTTATCGTTACCGCCCTCATGGAACTTATCCACGATATTGCCCATCTGACCCGGGCTTACGAACTGCGGCTTTTTCACGTTAATCACAGCGCCGGTTTTCGCCATCGCTTCCACCAGGTCGGTCTGGCGCGCCAGAAACGCCGGGAGCTGAATCACGTCAACCACATCAGCCACAGGCTGCGCCTGGCTGGCTTCATGGACGTCAGTGATCACTTTTACGCCAAATGTCTGTTTGAGTTCCTGGAAGATTTTCATCCCTTCTTCCAGGCCCGGCCCACGGTAAGAGTGAATAGAGGAACGGTTGGCTTTATCAAAAGAGGCCTTGAACACGTAAGGAATACCCAGCTTCTGGGTAACGGTTACGTAGTGCTCACAAATGCGCATTGCCAGATCGCGTGACTCCAGCACGTTCATACCGCCAAACAGCACAAACGGCAGGTCATTTGCCACCTTAATGTCGCCAATGTTAACCACTTTTTGTTTCATAGGATCGCCTTACACTTATAGGTAAAATGTCGGTTAATTAATGTAGAACAATTTGCTTGTGCGCAATGGTGTTGATCTGCGCACGAATCATTTCGCTGATCGGGTCTTCCGGACACTGTTCAACGAAGTAGCTTAAATCAGTCAGCGCAACGTGTTCACACTCAAGCTGCGCGTAGATCAACCCGCGGTCACGGATTTCGTAAGGATCTTCCGGGTTAAATTGCAACAATGCTTCGCTAACGCGTAGCGCCAGCTCCATTTGCCGTTCCTCCATCAGCGAGGATTTCAGCGTATCCAGTAGCTTACGAATCACTTCGGCGTTATCCGCCTCGTCCAAATCTTCGTTAAACAACTCGGCGACCGGACTAATATTGCCTTTTAACCAGACTTCCAGAGTATGTTCATCAAGCGTTTCACCGTTGAATGGGTTAATCAGCCACATTTCCCCTTCCAGCGATTCAATACGCAAAATCAACTGCGTTGGGAAGATAACGGGCACCAACGGCAAATCAAGACGGTTTGCTATCCATAATAAAATAGCGCCCAACGATACCGCGCTCCCCTGGCGTTTTTTCAGGACTTTATCGAGCCATAAAGCATCAGAAAGACGGTAGACGCCGCGGGAATCCGTGAACCCCCACTCGCCGTAAAAAAGTGCCAGCAATTTTTCCAGTTGCTCATCCTGAGACAGGAGCTGGCTAATTTCTTCCTGCGCCAGACTGACCAGACGTTCCAGTTCGTCGTAGACAAACTGCGTGGGAAAATCCAGGCGAATCATCTCTGATGCCAGGATCATGCCATCACACAGCGGCGCATTGTTAAATTCGAAATCAGCTAACGACCTCATGACTTACCCCAGTAACGGTATTTTTGTGGTGGCGAGTTTAATGATGATGTACAGCACCACCAGCGCCAGCGGGAAAGCGATAAAACGCGCCTGCTGGCTGCGCGCCTGACGATAATCAAGCGCAATAAAACCCAAAACGATGTAGATGATAACGCCAAACAGTTTTTCAGTCAGCCATGAGCCCGACTCCGTGAATGGCAGGATGTGCGTTTTAACGATTAACCCAATACCGCTAAGCAGTAACAGGGTATCTATGACGGGAGGCACGATTCGTGTCCAGCGCGCGGCGGCCAACGCATGGCCGCAATAGCGCCACCAGTAACGAGCGACAAACAAACTGACGGAGAGCGCAACACAGATAAGATGAAGCGTGAGCAACATTGCAATTGTCATGGCGTAAAACGTCCGCAGGTCACGCGTTCATTACCACCATAATCACGACACGTTTCTACATCCGAGTAACCAGACCGCCTGAAAACCGCTCTTACCGCTTCGCCCTGCTGCCAACCGTGTTCCAGCAGCAGGAAGCCGCCGGGCGTTAACATCTGGCGGGCGTTATCGATAATATGCGTAAGATCCGCCATACCGTTTTCGTCCGCCACCAACGCTGAGCGCGGTTCAAAGCGTACATCGCCTTCGCTAAGGTGCGGGTCCTGCGCGTCAATGTAGGGCGGATTGCTGACAATCATGTCGAACTGCTGCCCCGATAGCGCGCTGAACCAACAACTTTGCAGTATACGCACATTCCGGATAGCCAAATGTTCCGCGTTGCGTATCGCCAGCGCAACCGCATCAGGCATACGATCGACCGCAGTCACCTCGCAATCCGGTCGCTCGCAGGCCAGCGCCAGCGCAATCGCGCCGGTTCCGGTGCC
This sequence comes from Salmonella sp. 32020114201800008SM, assembly GCF_017572025.1. NCBI lineage: Bacteria > Pseudomonadati > Pseudomonadota > Gammaproteobacteria > Enterobacterales > Enterobacteriaceae > Salmonella > Salmonella sp. 32020114201800008SM. Next base: position 735,975 of record NZ_JAGEQM010000001.1, read on the forward strand.
TAAATCCAGAATACGACAGGTTTTTACCGGCAATCGCGCCAACGCCTGTTCCACCAGACATTCGGTATCCGGGCGCGGGATTAGCGTGGCGGGAGAAACGAAGAGCGGCAGCGACCAGAATTCGCGTAAGCCCGTCAGGTACGCAATAGGTTCGCCCTGTTTACGCCGCTGCAGCAGGTCCGCGAGCTGTTGTTGCTGGACGTCGGTAAGCGGCGTTTCGCCAAAGGCCATGATATACGTCCGCCCCTTGCCCGTAACGTACTCTAGCAGGATCTCGGCGTCGCGCCGGGGGCTGTCGCTGTCCCGGAGCTGGTTTACCGCCTCATGCAGCCAGTGCTGAAAATCCATTATTCCTGCTCGGATAAGGCGGCTAACAGGTCAGCCTGGTGTTCCTGAACAATCGGCTCAATCAGCATATCCAGCTTACCTTCCATCGTTTCATCAAGGCGATATAACGTCAGATTAATACGATGATCGGTCACGCGCCCCTGCGGGAAATTATAGGTCCGGTTACGATCGCTGCGATCGCCGCTGCCAAGCAGATTGCGTCGCGTTGACGCCTCGGCCTGCTGGCGTTTTGCCGTTTCGGCGGCGTGAATGCGCGCCCCGAGCACCGAGAGCGCTTTCGCTTTGTTTTTATGCTGCGAACGTTCGTCCTGGCATTCCACCACGATGCCGGTCGGCAAGTGGGTAATACGGATAGCGGAGTCGGTGGTGTTAACGTGCTGACCGCCCGCGCCGGAAGAACGAAACGTATCAATGCGCAGATCCGCCGGGTTAATATCCGGCAGCTCGGCTTCCGGCAGCTCCGGCATCACGGCGACGGTACAGGCGGAGGTATGGATACGCCCCTGCGACTCGGTCGCCGGAACACGCTGTACGCGGTGTCCGCCGGACTCAAATTTCAGCCGGCCATACACGCCGTCGCCGCTGATTTTGGCGATGATCTCTTTATAACCGCCATGCTCGCCTTCGCTCATGCTCATGATCTCCACGCGCCAGCGGCGCGCTTCGGCATAACGGCTGTACATGCGGAACAGATCGCCGGCAAACAGCGCGGCTTCGTCGCCGCCGGTGCCGGCGCGAACCTCAAGGAACGCGTTTCGTTCATCGTCCGGATCTTTCGGCAGCAGCAGTACCTGTAACTGTTGCTCCAGTTGTTCGCTTTTTTCTTTCGCTTCGCGCAGTTCTTCCTGCGCCATTTCTCGCATTTCAGGATCGTCGAGCATCATCTGAGCCGTCTCGATATCGTCCTGAACCTGTTGCCAGTCCGTAAAACAGCGAGAAACGTCGCTTAATTGCGCATATTCGCGCGACAATGCGCGAAAGCGGTCCTGGTCGGCGATAATTCCCGCATCGCCCAGCAACGCCTGAACTTCCTCATGGCGTTCGTGCAGGGCTTCCAGTTTGGCAACGATAGAAGGCTTCATAGGCGTAAATTCACCCTGTAAAAAAGTGTGGTGTGTGCTGCTACTCCAGCCCGAGGCTGTCGCGCAGAATATTCAGGCGTTCGTCATCCCCGTCACGGGCAGCCTGTTGAAGTGATTTCGTTGGCGCATGAATCAGGCGGTTGGTCAGTTTCCATGCCAGATCCTGCAAGATGGCTTGCGCATCACCGCCCTGTTGAAGGGCCGACAGCGCTTTGGTAGTCAGTTCGTCACGAATCTGCTCCGACTGACTACGGTATTCCCGAATGGTCTCGCTGGCCCCCTGGGCGCGTAGCCAGGCCATAAACTCGCTGGCTTCCTGCTCAACAATCGTTTCCGCTTCCACCGCCGCAGCCTGACGCTGCGCCAGATTATGCGAAATGATGCTCTGTAAATCATCGACGCTATAAAGATAAGCGTTCGCCAGTTTGCCGACTTCCGGCTCAACGTCGCGCGGTACGGCGATATCCACCAGCAGCATCGGCTGGTTGCGACGGCTTTTTAATGCGCGCTCCACCATGCCTTTACCGATAATCGGCAGCGGGCTGGCGGTCGAACTGATAATAATATCGGCATCCTGCAAACGGGCGTCGATATCGCTGAGCGAGATAACCTCAGCGCCTACCTCATCCGCCAGGGCTTGAGCGCGCTCGCGGGTTCGGTTGGCGATAATCATCTTTTGTACTTTATGCTCGCGCAGGTGACGCGCCACCAGTTCAATGGTTTCGCCCGCGCCAACTAACAGTACGGTGACCGTCGACAGCGATTCAAAGATTTGGCGGGCGAGCGTACAGGCGGCAAACGCGACGGAGACGGCGCTAGCGCCGATATCGGTTTCAGTCCGCACTCGCTTGGCGACGGAAAAAGACTTCTGAAACATTCGCTCCAGCGCGCTGGCGTTAAGGTGGCCTTTTTGCGAATCCGCAAACGCTTTTTTCACCTGACCGAGGATTTGCGGTTCGCCCAGCACCAGTGAATCCAGACCGCTGGCGACGCGCATCAGGTGGCTGACGGCGTCATTATCCTGATGCCAGTACAGACTGTTGCGCAGATCGTCCTCGTTCAGGTTATGGTAATCGCATAACCAGCGGATCAGCGCTTCTTGCAGGTTATCCTGCTCTTCCACGCTCAGATACAGCTCTGTACGGTTACAGGTTGACAGCACGACCCCGCCCTGCACCATTGGCTGCGCAAGCAGGCTGTCCAGCGCCTGATCAAGCGTGTCCGGCGAAAACGTTACGCGTTCTCGCAGCGATACAGGTGCCGTTTTATGGTTAATACCGAGCGCTAAAAGGGTCATGTCTGCGGGAGTAGTACCAGCGTTGATATGGTTAGTCTGCTTGCATCATACAGGATGCGCGTGGTCAATAAAAGAGAGAGCCCCCTTTTGGAGTAATTGGCAGCGCTCGCTAATTTGATGATTTAAGACAACTTGAAAGTAGACGATGTCACCAGGCGGCGCTAGCATTAAAGGCTATAACTGTAACCGATAGCAAAAATTTGCCGAATCGCGGCGCGAACGTTTTTACAGCCTGCAGGTTCAGTTTTCAGGCCTGATAAGCGTAACGCCATCAGGCAATTATTGCACCGTATCACAAGGATTCGTCATCACTATGACCCTGCCCGATTTTCGCCTGATTCGTCTACTGCCGTTAGCAAGCCTGGTTCTCACCGCCTGTACGCTTCCTGGGCATAAAGGCCCGGGCAAGAGCCCGGATTCCCCTCAGTGGCGCCAGCATCAGCAAGAGGTGCGTCATCTGAATCAATACCAGACGCGCGGCGCCTTTGCTTACATCTCAGATGATCAGAAAGTCTATGCGCGCTTCTTCTGGCAACAGACCGGACAGGATCGCTACCGCCTGCTGCTTACCAACCCGCTGGGCAGCACCGAGCTGGAGCTTAACGCCCAGCCGGGCAACGTCCAGTTGGTGGATAACAAAGGCCAGCGTTATACCGCCGATGACGCCGAAGAGATGATCGGCAAACTCACCGGGATGCCGATTCCGTTAAACAGCCTGCGGCAGTGGATCCTCGGTCTGCCTGGCGATGCCACTGACTACAAACTGGACGACCAGTACCGCCTGAGCGAAGTGAACTATCGCCAGGATGGTAAAAACTGGAAAGTGGTTTACGGTGGCTATGACAGCAAAACGCAGCCTGCCATGCCTGCCAATATGGAGCTTTCAGACGGCAGTCAGCGCATTAAGCTGAAAATGGATAACTGGATTGTGAAATGATGACCCATTGGCCTTCTCCGGCAAAATTAAATCTGTTTTTATATATCACCGGACAGCGAGCAGACGGCTACCACACGCTGCAGACGCTGTTTCAGTTTCTGGATTATGGCGACACACTCCACATCGAACCGCGTCACGATGGCGAAATCCATTTATTAACGCCGGTTAACGGCGTTGAAAATGAAGACAATCTGATCGTCCGCGCCGCGCGGCTGTTGATGAAAGTCGCCTCGGAGAGTGGACGCCTGCCCGCCGGAAGCGGCGCGGATATCAGCATTGAGAAGCGCCTTCCCATGGGCGGCGGTCTGGGTGGCGGCTCGTCTAACGCCGCGACCGTTCTGGTGGCGCTCAATCATCTTTGGCAATGCGGGCTTTCCATTGATGAACTGGCGACGCTCGGCCTGACGCTCGGCGCCGACGTCCCGGTCTTTGTTCGTGGCCACGCCGCGTTTGCCGAAGGCGTAGGCGAAATATTAACGCCGGTGAATCCGCCGGAAAAATGGTATCTGGTCGCGCACCCTGGCGTAAGCATTCCGACGCCGGTTATCTTTAAAGATCCTCAATTGCCGCGTAATACGCCAAAAAGGTCAATAGATACGTTACTAAAATGTGAATTCAGCAATGATTGCGAGGTTATCGCAAGAAAACGTTTTCGCGAGGTTGATGCGGCGCTTTCCTGGCTGTTAGAATACGCGCCGTCGCGCCTGACTGGGACAGGGGCCTGTGTCTTTGCTGAATTCGATACAGAGTCTTGTGCTCGCCAGGTGCTTGAGCAAGCCCCGGAATGGCTCAATGCTTTTGTGGCGAAGGGTGTCAACCTCTCCCCATTGCATCGAGAGTTACTCTAACGCATTCGGGTTTCAGGAAGATGGCGAAATGACGAGTCGCCGGTCATATATGCCGTATTTGACCGGTGTGAGGCATCGATACCAGCGCACATGAAACGTGAATGAAGACGAGTAAGCCGGGCAAGCTGAGCTTCGGTGACAACGTCACCTTGTTCCAGACGTTGCATCGCGCTCTTTAATACACCGCCTGGATAGGATTTTGCCTGGCCCGCACAGTTTTCGGCAGATTCTTTCCACCAATGGACGCATGCCTGAGGTTCTTCTCGTGCCTGATATGAAGCTTTTTGCTGGTAACGCCACCCCGGAACTAGCACAACGTATTGCCAACCGCCTGTACACTTCTCTCGGCGACGCCGCCGTAGGTCGCTTTAGCGACGGCGAAGTCAGCGTACAAATCAACGAAAATGTACGCGGTGGTGATATTTTCATCATCCAGTCCACTTGTGCCCCAACCAACGACAACCTGATGGAATTGGTCGTTATGGTTGATGCCCTGCGTCGTGCTTCCGCAGGTCGTATCACCGCCGTTATCCCCTACTTTGGCTATGCACGTCAGGACCGTCGCGTACGTTCCGCCCGTGTGCCGATTACCGCAAAAGTTGTCGCTGACTTCCTGTCCAGCGTCGGCGTTGACCGCGTTCTCACCGTAGATCTGCATGCTGAACAGATCCAGGGCTTCTTTGACGTTCCGGTTGATAACGTGTTCGGTAGCCCAATCCTGCTCGAAGATATGCTGCAACTGAATCTGGATAACCCGATCGTGGTTTCTCCGGATATTGGCGGCGTGGTTCGTGCCCGCGCTATCGCTAAGCTGCTGAACGATACCGATATGGCTATCATTGATAAACGTCGTCCGCGCGCGAACGTTTCTCAGGTGATGCACATCATCGGTGACGTCGCTGGCCGTGACTGCGTGCTGGTTGATGATATGATCGATACCGGCGGTACTCTGTGCAAAGCAGCAGAAGCATTGAAAGAACGTGGCGCTAAACGCGTGTTTGCCTACGCGACGCACCCGATCTTCTCAGGCAATGCGGCAAACAACCTGCGCAACTCCGTCATTGATGAAGTCGTTGTCTGCGACACCATTCCGCTGACCGACGAAATCAAAGCGCTGCCGAACGTGCGTACTTTGACCCTGTCAGGTATGCTGGCCGAAGCGATTCGCCGTATCAGCAACGAAGAATCGATTTCCGCCATGTTCGAGCATTGATCGAACCCGGATCTGAAACCCGCTGCGGCGGGTTTTTTTGTCTGTAACACCCTTTTGTATGACTTATGCCTCCTTCACCTGCCATTTAGTTGACAGATGATGCGCTCATGGATGAAACATTATTGTGAACAAATTATTTTCCTCACATGTGATGCCTTTCCGCGCTCTCATCGATGCTTGCTGGAAAGAAAAATATACCGCCTCCCGGTTCACCCGTGATGTGATAGCCGGGATCACCGTCGGGATTATTGCTATCCCGCTGGCGATGGCGCTGGCAATTGGCAGTGGCGTTGCGCCGCAGTATGGCCTCTATACCTCCGCTGTCGCCGGGATCGTGATCGCGCTAACCGGCGGCTCGCGCTTTAGCGTTTCCGGCCCTACCGCCGCGTTTGTGGTGATTTTGTATCCGGTGTCGCAACAGTTTGGTCTGGCGGGCCTACTAGTCGCCACGCTGATGTCGGGCTTCTTCCTGATCCTTTTCGGCCTGGCGAGACTGGGGCGATTGATTGAATATATCCCGGTGTCGGTCACGTTGGGTTTTACCTCAGGGATTGGCATTACCATCGGTACCATGCAGATTAAAGATTTTCTTGGTCTGCAGATGGCCCATGTGCCAGAGCACTATTTGCAGAAAGTCGGCGCGCTGTTTATGGCGTTGCCCACCGTCAATATTGGCGATGCCGCCATTGGCGTGGTAACGCTGGGAACGTTGATTTTCTGGCCGCGTCTCGGTATTCGTCTGCCAGGACATCTTCCCGCACTACTGGCCGGTTGCGCCGTGATGGGGATCGTTAATCTGCTGGGCGGCAATGTGGCGACTATCGGCTCACAGTTCCATTACGTTCTGGCTGACGGCACTCAGGGCAACGGAATCCCGCAGCTCCTGCCGCAACTGATGCTGCCGTGGAGTCTTCCTGGCTCCGATTTCACGCTAAGCTGGGATTCACTGCGCGCGCTGCTGCCAGCGGCCTTCTCGATGGCAATGCTGGGGGCAATCGAATCATTGCTCTGCGCCGTCGTGCTGGACGGCATGACCGGCACCAAACATAAAGCTAACAGCGAACTTATCGGCCAGGGGCTGGGGAATATGGTCGCGCCGTTCTTTGGCGGCATCACCGCCACCGCCGCGATTGCCCGCTCTGCCGCCAACGTCCGCGCTGGCGCGACCTCTCCCGTCTCAGCGGTAATTCACGCTATCCTGGTCATTCTGGCGCTACTGGTCTTAGCCCCGCTACTCTCCTGGCTGCCGCTTTCCGCGATGGCGGCGCTACTGCTGATGGTGGCATGGAATATGAGTGAAGCCCATAAAGTGGTGGATCTGTTACGCCATGCGCCGAAAGACGACATCATCGTTATGCTGCTGTGCATGTCATTAACGGTTCTGTTTGATATGGTCATCGCCATCAGCGTGGGGATTGTCCTTGCTTCCCTGCTGTTTATGCGCCGTATTGCGCGAATGACTCGACTTGCGCCGGTCAATGTTGATGTGCCTGAAGATGTGCTGGTGCTGCGTGTTATCGGTCCGCTCTTTTTCGCCGCGGCGGAAGGGCTGTTTACCGACCTTGAGTCACGTATTAAGGGCAAACGTATCGTCGTTCTGAAATGGGACGCAGTACCAGTGCTGGATGCAGGCGGGCTTGATGCTTTTCAGCGTTTTGTGAAGCGTCTGCCGGAGGGTTGCGAATTGCGTATCAGTAATCTGGAGTTCCAACCGCTGCGCACAATGGCGCGTGCCGGTATCAAACCTATTCCTGGGCGTCTGACCTTCTTCCCAAACAGGACGGAGGCGTTAGCGGATTTACTCAGTTAATGGACAATGCCCGGTGGCGATAACGCTTACCGGGCCTGAACCGGTTAGCTATGACGACGATTGTCGCTACGGCGGCAACGTTTGTCATAGTGACGTACCCACCAATATTTGTCGCTCACCTGCTCATGCCCCCCTACACGAGCCCCCGCCAGCCAAAGAACTGCACCGACAAAAATGCTCAGTATTGCGCCATGCGCAAAAAATTGCGGCAAATTAAACTGCGGCAGTTGGTTTAAAATAGAGTAACCCACGCCGACAACCATCACGACCAGCCCCAACCCCATCAGCACGTTACCGAATAACGAAGCGTTTTTGCGTTTCATATGTCACCTCCGGAACTTTTGGGTTGTTTTTAGGAAATCCCCCTAAACTTTATGTGTAAAGTATAGACAACACTTCCATTTGTAAGTGCGGGTGTGATCACAAATGTAAAGTTTCATTTAACAAAACTTTACAAATAACACTCTGAACAGTTTACATTTTTAATAATCAATGCTGGCAATTATTTAATTTACTTCAGAGTGTCGCTGTGTTTTGTCAAGCGGGCAGACAGACAGTAAACTACGCGCCAGTTATGGATCTACTCAGGACAAAAAACGTGGCAATTAAATTGATTGTTGGTCTGGCGAATCCCGGTGCGGAATATGCCGCGACGCGACACAATGCAGGCGCATGGTACGTCGATTTACTGGCGGAGCGCCTGCGCGCGCCGTTGCGTGAAGAGCCTAAATTCTTTGGCTATACCTCACGCATCACGCTGGAAGGGGAAGATGTTCGCCTGCTGGTACCCACCACGTTCATGAACCTCAGTGGTAAAGCAGTTGGCGCAATGGCCAGTTTTTACCGTATTCAGCCGGACGAAATTCTGGTCGCTCACGACGAGCTGGATCTCCCTCCGGGCGTGGCGAAATTTAAACTTGGCGGCGGCCACGGCGGCCACAATGGTCTGAAAGACATCATCAGCAAGCTGGGCAATAATCCCAACTTTCACCGCTTACGCGTTGGAATTGGTCATCCAGGCGATAAAAATAAAGTTGTTGGTTTCGTGCTGGGTAAACCCCCTGTTTCTGAACAAAAATTAATTGATGAGGCCATTGACGAAGCGGCGCGCTGTACGGAATTGTGGTTCAAAGAGGGTCTGGCCAAAGCAACAAGCCGTTTGCATACCTTTAAGGCGCAATAACCAGTGATGTGCGGCATTTTTGCCGCACGCCGTGTATAATAGGCGAAGTTATTTCCATTTCTGCAATCTGTTTTCTATAACAGGTTGATTATTAAGATATTAAGGTGAGTTAAATCATGGGATTCAAATGCGGTATCGTCGGTCTGCCCAACGTCGGGAAATCCACCCTGTTCAACGCGCTGACAAAAGCCGGTATTGAAGCGGCAAACTTTCCGTTCTGCACTATCGAACCGAATACCGGTGTCGTGCCGATGCCCGATCCGCGTCTGGACCAGTTGGCTGAGATTGTTAAACCGCAGCGCATTCTACCAACCACGATGGAGTTCGTGGATATCGCCGGTCTGGTAAAAGGCGCATCCAAAGGCGAAGGGTTGGGTAACCAGTTCCTGACCAATATCCGTGAAACTGAAGCTATCGGTCACGTGGTTCGCTGCTTTGAGAACGACAATATCATCCATGTGGCGGGTAAAGTAAACCCGGCAGAAGATATTGATGTTATCAATACCGAACTGGCGCTGGCTGACCTCGATACCTGCGAGCGCGCTATCCATCGCGTACAGAAGAAAGCCAAAGGCGGCGATAAAGACGCCAAGGCGGAACTGGCCGCACTGGAAAAATGCCTGCCGCACCTGGCCGAAGCGGGGATGCTGCGTTCGCTGGACCTGACGGACGAAGATAAAGCGGCTATCCGTTATTTAAGCTTCCTGACGCTGAAGCCGACAATGTATATCGCTAACGTCAATGAAGACGGTTTTGAAAATAACCCGTATCTGGACCAGGTTCGCGAAATCGCCGCCAAAGAAGGTTCGGTCGTGGTTCCGGTGTGTGCCGCCGTCGAAGCTGATATTGCTGAGCTGGATGATGACGAGCGCGACGAATTTATGGCTGAACTGGGTCTGGAAGAGCCGGGGCTGAACCGCGTTATTCGCGCGGGTTATCGCCTGCTGAACCTCCAGACCTACTTTACCGCCGGGGTGAAAGAAGTTCGCGCATGGACCATTCCGGTTGGCGCAACCGCGCCGCAGGCAGCAGGTAAAATCCATACCGACTTCGAAAAAGGCTTTATCCGCGCCCAAACTATCGCCTTTGACGACTTTATTACCTATAAAGGTGAACAAGGCGCGAAAGAAGCCGGTAAGATGCGAGCGGAAGGCAAAGATTACATCGTTAAAGATGGCGATATAATGAACTTCCTGTTCAACGTCTAAATAACATTTGTTGTCTTATGAGGTTTCATTGAACCTCATGACAGCGGTAAAACCCTATAAAATCCACGCCATTGCGTGGATTTTTCATTTCACAATGTCTCAACTCATCTCGTAACAATGCTGTCAAAAATGAGTACGACATTCTTCCATCTTCATTTTAAGTAAATACAAGAACGGTATAATAAATAAACAAGGCCCCGTTATGCTCACCGATACGCAATGCCGCACTGCCAGGGCCATAGTGTGAATGTTGTTTCGTCTAAGGTTTTGACTCTATACCAGCGAAAAGCTTTTTAGAAAGGTATAGATACCGTATGGCCTGTTTGGGTTAACTCATATCACAGTATCGTACATAGCGTCAGATCTTGTTCAGGTGTTCCCCCCTACACTCACCACCGGGGCTCTTAGGGCAACTGCATGAACTACAAAATTATAATCATTTTGCAATTCTGAAACTAATTATAATTTGCGATTGCACTGCCATTAATTTAATACGCATAATGAATGAATAAAAAATCATTAAAATCGTAGACTGTAATACTCCAGAATCGCGTGAAGGAATTCATATTAAAATATTGAGATGTTTTTTTAACAAAGAATCAACCCTGTTTGCTCTGTGACTATAGAGAAATACCGAAAGTTTTATTTTAGATCAAATCCAACCGGCTGGACGCACCATCATCAATTTTAGATTGACATTCATTAATAATAGTAGAATAGTGACCATAGAAATTTCGGTAGATATACAGGATGATGCCGTGGATAGTTTTATTTATAATTTAATCATTTTCTTATTTATTGCCTTTTTGATAGCATTTTTTATATTCACACAAAGAATAAAAGCTAAAGCAATAGATAAAATTGACAATAGTTTGACGCTTTACAGCATTATCTTTAACAAGGGCGTTCAGGACCATGTCACATCTCCTCAGAATATCATATCACATTTAAAAATCGATCGTTTTTACCCGTTGGTCACTTACCTCCCTGCAATCCCACTCTTTTTTCTTGTTTTATATTGCCAGGAAGGCTTGTCATTAGCAATATTAACAATTTCCATCATAGCATTACTTTCATTTGCTGCATTGAGTCTTACAATGTCACTTGATATATATGAAAATGCTATTGTTCATAATACTTTGCTAAGGAAAAGAGTCTTTTTATTTAGCCAACTTGACTCTATTGATGAAAAAATAGACTATGACGGTGTTCCAAACACAAAAGAAGAAGCGCTAATGTATCCAAGATATTATGCCATAGTAAAAAATGGGCGAGTCATCTTTTGCATACCGAAAACACTTAGCAATTACTCCAGTTTCAAAAAAAATTTCAATCAATCGTCTATTTTTATAAAAGAAATAATAGGCAACGAATATTAACCAGATAATTAACTCATTATTTATCAGGAAGGTATAAAATGTTTCAGAATTCAGGCGAAGTGATTATGTACTTCGGTTGTTTTTTATTTTCCTTACCATTTATTCTTGTTTTAATTAGAAAAGTGCTTTTTTTTGTTGGGCTACAATATAATTTTCTTCATAGCCACAAAGCAGGTGTCGCTTTTGGATTGCTACTTATATATGGACTTATCATCGCATACATAGGGCAGTCGTATAAAGACAGGATCTGCAATGATGTGATGCTTTCTTATTATGAACAAGGTATAAATTATTCTGAGCTAACGCCATCGCAGAGGATAAATATATTATATGCGAGTATTCATATGCCTATAGATTTCAAAAAAGGTAACGACGTCTCTAAGTACTTACCTGCGTTAGAAAAATATACATACCAATCAAAAATATATAAACATAAATCAATAGAAGAGGCCAAAGAAGAGACAAATCAATTTATGAAAACATTCACACAATAATTATACACACTGCATACCAAGCCACAAGTGCGGTAAACACATCGACCTTTGGTGTATTGGTGTACATTAACACTAAGAGCCTATCCCACCAGGCGTTATTGGCGCAGCCAGTTTGGACACGGACAGCGCGCAAAAACCGGAGCGTACACGTAGTACGTGAGGTTTGACTCGCTACGCTCGCCCTTCGGGCCGCCGCTAGCGGCGTTCAAAACGCTAACGCGTTTTGGCGAGCACTGCCCAGGTCCAAAATGGCAAGTAAAATAGCCCTAATGGGATAGGCTCTAAGCGTCAATCCCTCTTACACAGTTATAGCAGCGCACCAGGTACAATGCATTGATACTTAAAGACTGGTGTAGAAATTCATAATTGGAAACATCGAAGATTCAGAGTTTTCGTCAGAGATCGGGCCAGAGTCAATCTGGCCGGGATCTCAAAAATGCATGGAGCTAAAACGAGTCTATTTACAGTAAGTTCTTTTCTTAATTACCAGTCGACATTCACTGTATGGTTATAAAAAGGATGCTGATCCTTTAGCGGCGTCTCATAACTTGGGATCGCATCATAATCATCTTTTCCCCGAACGGAATACCTTCCCGCTTCGATATCAAAACGATGTTTGAGCCATCCCGCGACATGACTTGCGAAAGCCTCTTTTCTTCTTAATGGCCAATCGACAGAAGCCAAATTAACATCTAATAAGTACCGCCCTTCTTTATTAACCTTGATCATTCCAGCCTGCAGTAACGCCCGTACCACCTGGGATTGGTTATCATGAATCCAGACCCAGGCATTTCCAAATTCCATTGCATAGCTATCATTTAAAAAATCTTTTTTTGAAAATAATTCACTTACATAATCATTGATAGAGTCAGCATAATTTTTTACTTTAGATGCAGATAAATCAAAAAAAGATTCAAATTCGAAAGTATTGTCATTAATACAGGACAGTAACGCACCCGGTTCCGAGAGCTGGGTCCATGATTGTAAACTCTCTACAGCTATAATGAATTTGAAAGTATTTCTTCCAATGACACCCCGGTCAATTAAAGTTAAAATATCGTGAGCTACGGTAGGGATATCTTCTGCAAACGGGACGATTATTCCCGCACCACTTATTTCGCTTGATCTAAAATCAAACCCTGGGGTACTTTCAATGTTTTCCGGAATACCATACTCTTTAATATGATTAAGGAAATTATTAATATCGCCACGATATGGCCATCGCCATTCGCGTTCATGTGTCCAGTCAATCTTACCTGGAACATAAGTAACATATCTATATTGTTCAATCAGAGGAAGAGCCGTTTCATCAAGAATGCGTTCCCCATATCTGCCTTGCGAGCATCGAGCATTGTTATGCTGATCCAACCCATATATGACTGGCCTTGCCCCATAATTAAACATTTGCTCTTTAGGTAAAACGATTGCATATAAACCAATATTTTCATTTCGTTCTAATCGGCGAACACCAGTTTCTAAATAAGCTGCAATCGGCATATCTGTAAAGCATACCACCGGGGAATCACCATATACGGTTCGTTGCCCATTTCGGTATGACCAGGACGAGAAAATTTTATGACTGCGTAAAGATAATCGAAGTAAATATTTAGCATCAATGAAACATGCGTGGTGCTGATTATTAAAACCACAGTGCTCAGGCAAATAAATATGGCTACCGGTCTCTAAATTAACGTCCCGAAAAAAATGAATCAAATAATCGGATAAGTCAAATCTGATGTTATTTTTCATGGGACGCCCTCTTTCAAACAGTCTCTTTTTTGCATTCCTTTAAAACCAGCACCACTATTTTATATAAAAATCATCGCGAAGTATGCTTCTTTTAACGATGACATCAAATCCTCCCCCCTTTTGCATCAACTTACGCATCCCTGAAATGGCGAGAACAGGCTAAATCTACCCGAGGTCACTCGCTAAAAACCTCATCCCGGAACAAGCTCAACCGTCCTTCCCCGCCGCGGCCCTTTCGCCGAAAAACCGATAATGGGTATAAATATACCGCTATAAGCTATACCCACACACTTCACATTGTTTCTTATCGTTAATCCGATACGCTTTTTTCACATTATTTCTGGCGGTATACGCCGGTGCAAAGTGAATCGGGCTCGTTTCCGCGCTCGCGCGTAACACAATGATTTACCTTGCTGGCGGAACGTCAACGGACCCGCAAAAGCGCCTTATGCCCCTGGCGGAGCGTGGTGCAAAAAGGAGAAAAAATACGCGTTATGAATAACGAGGAGACCTTTTATCAAGCCATGCGTCGTAAGGGAGTGACCCGACGCAGCTTTCTCAAATTCTGTAGCCTTGCCGCCACATCGCTGGGACTGGGCGCCGGAATGACGCCAAAGATCGCTTGGGCGCTGGAGAATAAACCGCGGATTCCGGTGGTCTGGATTCATGGACTGGAATGCACCTGCTGTACCGAATCCTTTATCCGTTCCTCGCACCCGCTAGCCAAAGATGTGATCCTCTCGCTGATTTCCCTCGATTATGACGACACCCTAATGGCCGCCGCCGGCGCACAGGCCGAAGAAGTCTTTGACGATATTACCACTCGCTACGCCGGGAAATACATTCTGGCGGTGGAAGGCAATCCGCCGTTAGGAGAGCAAGGAATGTTCTGTATCAGCGGCGGCCGCCCGTTTATTGAAAAACTGAAGAAAGCCGCCGCAGGCGCCAGCGCTATTATCGCCTGGGGAAACTGCGCCTCCTGGGGTTGCGTCCAGGCCGCCCGCCCCAATCCAACCCAGGCAACGCCTATCGATAAAGTGATCACCGACAAGCCGATCGTGAAAGTCCCTGGATGTCCGCCAATCCCGGATGTCATGAGCGCCATTATCACCTATATGGTGACGTTTGATCGTCTGCCGGAACTCGATCGCATGGGCCGTCCACTGATGTTCTACGGTCAGCGTATCCACGATAAATGCTACCGCCGCGCCCATTTTGACGCCGGTGAATTTGTCGAGAGCTGGGATGATGATGCCGCCCGCAAGGGATACTGTCTGTACAAGATGGGCTGTAAAGGGCCAACCACCTATAACGCCTGCTCCTCCACTCGCTGGAATGACGGCGTCTCCTTTCCTATCCAGTCCGGTCACGGATGTCTGGGATGTTCAGAAAATGGTTTCTGGGATCGCGGCTCGTTTTATAGCCGCGTGGTGGATATTCCCCAGATGGGTACCCATTCAACCGCCGATACGGTGGGGCTGACCGCGCTGGGCGTGGTCGCGGCGGGCGTTGGCGGTCACGCTGTCGCCAGCGCGCTCAACCAACGTAAACGCCACAAACAACAGTTAGCGCAAGCCGAACAACAGCCGGACAATGAGGATAAACAGGCATGAGTAACCAGTATCAAACCCAGGGTTATACCGTTAACGACGCCGGCCGTCGTCTGATCGTGGACCCGATTACCCGCATCGAAGGGCATATGCGCTGCGAAGTGAACATTGATGAGCAAAACGTCATTACCAATGCCGTTTCCTGCGGCACAATGTTCCGCGGGCTGGAGATCATTCTGCAAGGCCGTGACCCGCGTGACGCCTGGGCGTTTGTTGAACGTATTTGTGGTGTATGTACCGGGGTACATGCTCTGGCATCGGTGTACGCTATCGAAGATGCGATTGGTATCCAGGTGCCGGATAACGCCAATATTATACGTAACATCATGCTGGCTACGTTGTGGTGTCACGATCATCTGGTCCATTTTTATCAGTTAGCCGGTATGGACTGGATTGATGTTCTGAATGCGCTGAAAGCCGATCCGCGCGCCACCTCGCAGTTGGCGCAAAGCCTTTCCGCCTGGCCGATGTCATCGCCGGGCTACTTCTTTGACGTACAAAATCGATTAAAGAAATTTGTCGATGGCGGCCAGCTTGGGATATTCCGTAACGGCTATTGGGGACATCCACAGTACAAAATGTCGCCAGAGGCTAATCTGATGGGGTTTGCCCACTATCTTGAAGCCCTCGACTTCCAGCGCGAGATCGTCAAAATCCATACCATATTTGGCGGTAAGAACCCCCATCCTAACTGGATCGTCGGCGGAATGCCGTGCGCGATCAATCTCGATCAAAGCGGCGCGGTTGGGGCTATCAATATGGAGCGCCTCAACCTGGTGCAGTCGATCATCACCCGCACCGCCGACTTCATTAACAACGTGATGGTTCCGGACGCGCTGGCTATCGGCCAGTTCAATAAAGCATGGAGTCAAATTGGCACCGGTCTGTCGGATAAATGCGTGCTGAGCTACGGCGCATTTCCGGACATTGCCAACGACTTCAGCCAGCAAAGCCTGTTAATGCCGGGCGGCGCGGTGGTCAATGGCGACTTTAAAAATGTCATGCCGGTAGATTTGGCCGATCCGCAGCAGATACAGGAGTTTGTGGATCACGCCTGGTACCGCTATCCGGACGATCGGCTGGGGCGTCATCCTTTTGACGGCATTACCGATCCCTGGTACAACCCGGGTGATGTCAAAGGCAGCGATACGCATATCCAGCAGCTCAACGAGCAGGAACGTTACTCCTGGATTAAAGCGCCGCGCTGGCGGGGTCATGCCATGGAAGTCGGCCCGCTTGCCCGAACGCTTATCGCGTACCACAAAGGGGATGCCGCCACCATAGAGTCGGTAGATCGCATGATGTCCGCCCTTAAACTGCCGCTCTCCGGTATCCAGTCTACGCTTGGCCGTATTTTATGCCGCGCGCACGAAGCGCAATGGGCCGTCGGTAAGCTGCAGTATTTTTTCGACAGGCTTATGACCAACCTGAAAAACGGCGACCTGGCCACCGCCAATACCGAGAAATGGGAACCGGCCAGTTGGCCGCAGCACTGCCGCGGCATCGGTTTTACCGAAGCGCCTCGCGGAGCGTTGGGACACTGGGCGTCAATACGCGATCAGAAGATTGAACTCTATCAGTGCGTGGTCCCCACCACCTGGAACGCCAGCCCGCGCGATCCTAAAAAACAGATCGGCGCCTATGAAGCGGCATTGATGGGAACGCAAATGGCGATTCCCGACCAACCGTTAGAAATCCTGAGGACGCTGCACAGCTTCGACCCCTGCCTCGCCTGTTCAACCCACGTGCTCGGCGACGACGGCAGCGAACTGATTGCCGTCCAGGTACGCTAAGCGTTAAGGAAAAGAACGATGACTGGAAAGCTATCTCCACGCGTCGGGGAGGCGCGTGATACTGCCGTCAGCCACTATGTGTTTGAAGCGCCGGTACGCCTGTGGCACTGGCTAACGGTGGCCTGCATGTTGGTACTGATGGTAACAGGCTACTTCATTGGCCGACCGCTGCCGTCGGTGAGTGGCGAGGCGACCTATCTGTTTTACATGGGCTATATCCGGCTGATCCACTTTGCCGCCGCGATGATCTTTACCGTGTTACTGCTGGGGCGAATTTATTGGGCCTGTGTCGGCAACCGCTATTCGCGAGAGCTGTTTATCGTCCCGGTCTGGCGTCGCAGTTGGTGGCAAGGCGCTTTCTCCGTGGTCCGCTGGTATCTGTTTCTGGAGAAAAAACCGGGGAGCGACATCGGACATAACCCTGTCGCGCAGGCCGCGATGTTCGGCTATTTCCTGTTGTCGGTATTTATGATCCTCACCGGTTTCGCTCTGTTTGGCGAGCATAGCCAGTACGCCATCTTTGCGCCGTTCCGCTATGTAGTTGAATTTTTCTACTGGACCGGCGGCAACTCCATCGATATTCACAGCTGGCACCGACTGGGCATGTGGCTGATCGCCGCCTTCATCGTCGGGCACGTTTACCTCGCTATCCGGGAAGACATTATGTCCGACGATACGGTGATCTCCACCATGATCAATGGCTATCGCAGCCACAAATTCCCCAAACCGCACGACAAGGAGCCCTCATGAATGCGCAACGTGTAGTGGTGATGGGATTAGGAAACCTGCTGTGGGCCGATGAAGGATTCGGTATCCGGGTCGCGGAGCGTTTGTATGCCCGATATCACTGGCCTGAAGAGGTAGAAATTGTGGACGGCGGTACGCAAGGGCTAAACCTGTTAGGTTATGTTGAGCAAGCCAGCCATCTCCTGCTCCTTGACGCGATCGATTACGGCCTGGCGCCGGGCAGCCTGCGAACCTATGCCGGCGAGAAAATCCCCGCGTATCTCAGCGCCAAAAAAATGAGCCTGCATCAAAACAGTTTTTCCGAAGTTCTGGCGCTGGCCGACATCCGCGGGCATCTGCCCTGTCACATTGCGCTGGTCGGCCTGCA
This sequence comes from Salmonella sp. 32020114201800008SM, assembly GCF_017572025.1. Classification (NCBI taxonomy): domain Bacteria; kingdom Pseudomonadati; phylum Pseudomonadota; class Gammaproteobacteria; order Enterobacterales; family Enterobacteriaceae; genus Salmonella; species Salmonella sp. 32020114201800008SM. Next base: position 754,040 of record NZ_JAGEQM010000001.1, read on the forward strand.
ACCGGCGCTACTGGACGACTACGGCGGTAGCCTGAGCGAAATAGCTCGCGGCCAGCTACCGGCGGCGGAACAGGCCGCCCTGGCGCAACTGGCCGCCTGGGGGATCGTACCGCAGGCAAACGAGGTCGCACGCTGCCTGAACTATAAATGCCTGTCGATGGAAAATTATGAGGGAGTGCGCATACGTCAGTATCAGACACGTCTGGAGGGCAAAAGAAGTGGCGAATGACACCCCGTTCTCTGCGCTATGGCAACGCCTGTTAACCCGTGGATGGCAACCGGTAGAGGCTTCCACGGTAGACGACTGGATCAAACGGGTTGGAGATGGCGTCATCCTGTTAAGTAGCGATCCGCGGCGTACGCCGGAAGTCAGCGATAACCCGGTGATGATTGCCGAACTCCTGCGTGAGTTCCCGCAGTTTGACTGGCAGGTGGCGGTGGCCGACCTTGAACAAAGCGAAGCTATCGGCGATCGCTTTAATGTTCGTCGGTTTCCGGCGACGTTGGTTTTTACAGACGGCGAGCTACGCGGCGCGCTCAGCGGCATTCATCCCTGGGCTGAACTGCTCACGCTGATGCGTTCGATGGTTGACACTCCCGCAGCGCAGGAGACAGCACAATGAGCAACGCCTTTTTTCATCTGCTGGGGCCAGGTACGCAGCCTGATGACGCCAGTTTCTCGATGAATCCCTTACCGCTCACCTGTCAGGTCAATGGCGACCCAAGTATGGCGGCGCTGGAGCGCTGCGCTCACAGCCCGGCGGTGATGGCATTGTTGACCGATCTGCGAGGTCAGCTTGCCCGGCGCATTCCGGAAGTCGGCGACGTGCTGGGATGGGAGTTATCTCCCCTGAATGCCGATGATCTCTCATTCCTCAATACGTTATTGGGCGAAGGCGAAGTCTCGGTACGCATTCAGCATCCGGACGGGAGTGAAAGCGAGATCCAGGAGACCATCTTCTGCGGCCTGTGGCGGGTACGCCATCTGCATAACCGACGTCTGCTGACGGATCGTCTGGAAGCAGGTAGCGCGCCCCTGACATTGTGGCAAGCGGCGACTGCCGATACGTTGCCTGACGACTCTCTGCTGCCTCCGCCTGTCGCTGGCCTGATGAATGGACTGCCGCTGGCCCATGAATTATTGGCGCACGTACACGATCCAGCGTTGCAACCTCACAGCATCAATTTGACCCAACTGCCGCTCAGCGAAGCCGATCGTGTTTTTCTGGCGCGTTTATGCGGACACGGGAACATCCAGATTCGCATCTCCGGGTATGGCGAAAGCCAAATCAACGCCACAGCATTGCGCCATCTCTGGCATGTGCGCTGTCTGGACGCCCTTAAAGGGCCGTTGCTCGATAGCTATGAGATTTGTCCTTTGCCGGAGCTGGTACTGGCGGCCCCGGAAGATCTGGCCGATTCGCGCCAGCGCCTGGATAAAGTCTGCCGATGGCTGGAGACGCGCTAACGCTCTCAACAGGAACGTCACCGGTGTCCGGTACTGATTAGCTTTTTACTCTCTTTCTGCCTACAGGAGTTAGCATGTGGGATGTCATTGACTTATCGCGCTGGCAGTTTGCGCTGACCGCGCTGTATCACTTTTTATTTGTTCCTCTTACGCTTGGGCTGATTTTTTTGCTGGCCGTCATGGAGACGATCTATGTGGTGACGGGGAAAACCGTCTACCGCGATATGACGCGTTTCTGGGGCAAGCTCTTCGGGATCAATTTTGCTCTCGGTGTGGCTACCGGCCTGACCATGGAGTTTCAGTTCGGGACTAACTGGTCGCTCTATTCCAACTATGTGGGCGATATCTTCGGCGCGCCGCTGGCGATGGAAGCGTTACTGGCCTTCTTTCTCGAATCCACTTTTGTCGGCCTGTTCTTTTTCGGCTGGCAGCGGCTGAATAAATACCAACACCTGCTGGTCACCTGGCTGGTGGCCTTCGGCTCCAATATTTCAGCATTATGGATTCTGAATGCCAATGGCTGGATGCAGTATCCTACCGGCGCTCATTTCAACATCGATACGTTACGGATGGAAATGAGCAGCTTCAGCGATCTGGTCTTTAACCCGGTGAGCCAGGTGAAATTCGTCCATACCGTCATGTCCGGTTATGTCACCGGCGCCATGTTTATTATGTCCATCAGCGCCTGGTATCTGCTACGTGGCCGCGAGCGTGAGGTGGCCTTGCGCTCGTTTGCTATCGGCTCAGTATTCGGCACCCTGGCCATTCTGGGAACCCTGCAACTGGGGGACAGTTCGGCCTACGAGGTCGCCCAAATTCAGCCGGTGAAACTGGCTGCGATGGAAGGCGAATGGCAAACCGAACCCGCGCCCGCGCCGTTTCATCTGATTGCCTGGCCGCAGCAGGAACAGGAGCGTAATGCGTTTGCCGTGAAGATCCCTGCTCTGCTGGGTATTCTGGCCACCCATTCGCTGGATACGCCGGTTCCGGGGTTAAAAAACCTGATGGACGACGCTCTGCCGCGCCTGAAGCGTGGCCGGGAGGCCTGGCTGCTCATGCAGGAGATAGCGCAAGGCAATCGCTCGCCGCAGGTACTGAATGCGTTTCACGCCGTTGAGGGCGATCTGGGGTACGGCATTCTGCTGGCGAAATATGCCCCGGATATGAACCATGTGACGCCGGAGCAGTATCGTGCGGCCCAGCGTGGCGCTATTCCTCAGGTGGCGCCGGTGTTCTGGAGTTTCCGTATTATGGTCGGCTGCGGTTCGCTGCTGTTAGTGGTGATGTTGATTGCGTTGATACAGACGCTGCGAATGCGTATCGACCAGCATCGCTGGGTATTGCGTATGACGCTGTGGAGCCTGCCGTTACCGTGGATTGCCATTGAAGCCGGTTGGTTTATGACGGAGTTTGGCCGTCAGCCCTGGGCGATTCAGGACATTCTGCCGACCTGGTACGCTCACTCCGCGCTGACGCCGGGCCAGTTGGCCTTCTCAATGGGGCTTATCCTCGGACTTTACACCCTGTTTTTAATCGCGGAAGTCTATCTGATGCAGAAGTACGCGCGTCTTGGGCCGAGCGCCATGCAACATCAACAACAAGCGCAACAACAGGGATAAAGGAGACAATCATGTTGGATTATGAAACGTTGCGGTTCATTTGGTGGCTGCTGATCGGCGTCATCCTGGTGGCATTTATGGTAACTGACGGGTTTGATATGGGGGTCGGTTGCCTGCTCCCGCTGATAGCGCGTAACGATGACGAACGCCGGGTGTTGATCAATAGCGTCGGCGCCCACTGGGAAGGAAACCAGGTATGGTTGATCCTCGCGGGCGGGGCATTATTCGCCGCCTGGCCACGGGTCTATGCCGCCGCGTTTTCCGGTTTTTATGTGGCGATGATCCTGGTGCTGTGTGCCCTCTTCTTTCGCCCGCTGGCCTTTGATTATCGGGGAAAAATCGCCAATGCCCGCTGGCGCGCGCTGTGGGATACCGGTCTGGTTATCGGCAGCCTGGTTCCCCCAGTCGTATTCGGCATCGCGTTCGGCAACCTGTTTTTAGGCGTGCCGTTTGCCTTCACGCCGCAGCTTCATGTTAACTATTTTGGCACCTTCTGGCAGTTACTCTCGCCCTTTGCCCTACTGTGTGGATTATTGAGTCTGTCGTTGGTGATTATGCAAGGAGGCGTCTGGTTACAGTTGAAAACGGAGGGCGTTATTCGTCAACGGGCTCTGTCGGCCACCCGCCACAGCGCGCTGCTGATCGTGATCTGCTTCCTGCTGGCCGGTTACTGGCTGTGGGCCGGCGTTGATGGCTTTGTCTTACTCACGCAGGATGCCAACGGTCCTTCCAATCCGCTCTTAAAAGGCGTGGCGATACTCCCTGGCGCATGGATGAACCACTTTATACGCTCGCCGCTACTGCTCATCATCCCGTTGCTCGGTATGATCCTGCCGATTCTGGCTTTCTATGCCTGCCTTCGCGGTCAGACTATTCGTGGATTTCTGTTCGCTTCCCTGACCCAGGCCTGCGTCATCTTTACCGCCGGCATAACGCTATTTCCTTTTGTGATGCCGTCGAGTGTTAGTCCTCTCTCCAGCCTGACGGTGTGGGACAGCACCTCCAGCCAGATGACGCTCGAAATCATGCTGGTGATTGTGCTGATTTTTCTGCCGATCGTACTGCTCTATACGCTATGGAGCTATTACAAAATGTTGGGGCGTATCAACCTGGAGACCCTCCGCCGCAACGATCATGAACTTTATTAGGGAGCGGGAGCGATGTGGTATTTACTGTGGTTTGTCGGCATTCTGCTGATGTGCTCACTGTCGACACTGGCGCTGGTATGGCTTGAGTCGCGTCAACAATAAAGAGGTAAACCGGGGCCAGCGCCGTCTGACTCCGGTTATTTTTATCTTTTTACGCGCCTGGCGAAGACGTTTCCCCGCCGACAGGACGACATAACATTGATACATGTCGTTATCATAACGTTTACTTTTAGAGGTGCGTCATAATTATGACAAATAGCCGCCTTGCACATATTGCGCATATTTAAGCAAATAATTGCATAATTAGTGATATATCACCTCTTATAACGGATAGTTAACCACTTCTCATCCAAAAACATAACGAAAATCCAACTGCCTGCCATTTTTGATCTGAGTTAATTGTTTAAAAAAGTGTTAAATTTATCGCTACATGGTGTGATCTACTATGTACCACGGTCAATTAAAGAACATATTACTTTTATCACTAAGGTTTATCATGGATAAGTTATCTTACGCTTCAGATAGCAGCACATCTGCCTGGAATACCTACCTGCAACAAATCGAGCGTGTGGCCCCTTATCTGGGCGAGTTATCCCCCTGGGTGGATACTCTGCGCCACCCAAAACGCGCTCTGATCGTCGATATTCCGGTACAAATGGATGATGGCACTATTCGTCATTTCGAAGGATATCGCGTGCAGCACAACCTCTCCCGAGGTCCGGGTAAAGGCGGTGTTCGCTACCATCCTGACGTTGATCTCAATGAAGTGATGGCCCTGTCAGCATGGATGACCATCAAATGTGCCGCGCTGAATCTGCCGTACGGCGGCGCCAAAGGCGGCATCCGCGTCGATCCGTTCTCGCTGTCGGAAGGTGAACTGGAGCGTTTGACCCGCCGCTATACCAGCGAGATCGGCATTATCATCGGGCCGCAGAAAGATATTCCTGCGCCGGATGTCGGCACCAACGGTAAAGTGATGGCCTGGATGATGGATACGTATTCCATGAATCATGGCACGACGGTCACTGGCGTCGTCACCGGTAAGCCTATCCATCTTGGCGGTTCGCTGGGCCGTGAAAAAGCGACGGGGCGCGGCGTTTTCGTCAGCGGGCTGGAAGCCGCGCGTCGGGCGAATATCGCCGTTGAAGGCGCTCGCGTTGCGGTTCAGGGTTTTGGTAACGTCGGCAGCGAAGCCGCGCGTCTGTTTGCAGGCGCTGGCGCCCGTGTCGTGGCGATTCAGGATCATACCGCGACGCTGTTTAACGCCACCGGTATTGACATGAAGGCGCTCACGGCATGGCAGACAGAACACAAACAGATAGCCGGTTTCCCGGGCGCGGAAACTATCGCCAGCGATGCGTTCTGGCGTCTGGAGATGGATATTCTGATCCCGGCGGCGCTTGAAGGTCAGATAACTCGTCAGCGCGCGGAAGCCCTGACGTGTAAGCTGGTGCTGGAAGGGGCTAACGGCCCGACCTATCCGGATGCTGATGATGTTCTGGCCAGCCGTGGTATCCTTGTGGTGCCTGACGTGGTCTGTAACGCAGGCGGCGTAACCGTCAGCTACTTCGAATGGGTACAAGATATGGCCAGCTTCTTCTGGAGCGAAGAAGAGATCAACGCGCGCATGGACAAAATCATGACCGACGCTATCGTCCATGTCTGGGAGAAAGCGACTGAGAAATCCTGTTCTCTGCGCACCGCAGCCTATATTGTCGCCTGTGAGCGCATTCTGTTGGCCCGTAAAGATCGCGGTATCTATCCGGGTTAAGGCGACAAATCATTACGCTAAAATCCACGTCCCGGCGTGGATTTTTTGTCTGTATACCCCGTTTTCCACGCGCGCGCCGATAAATTCTGTCTCAATAAAATGTCTGTTTGTTCGCAAAATAGCGGTTCAATCACGCGTATCTGGTCATCGTAGACTAAGGTTTTGTCATGGTAAATGCCGTTGGCTTTGGCTCACCGCTAAGGAGATAACTTGATGATACCCCCAGAGATTCGCCGTTCTGTTCTACTGCAGAAAGCCATAAAACTAGCGCTGGCAGGGACGCTGCTGACGTTTGCATCGTTTTCGGCGACTGCCGCAGACCCGTCTTCCGACACTGAAACTCCGCAGCCGCCGGATATTTTGCTTGGCCCGCTCTTTAATGATGTCCAGAATGCAAAACTCTTCCCCGATCAGAAAACCTTTGCTGACGCTATACCTAATAGCGATCCGCTCATGATTCTTGCGGATTATCGTATGCAGCGGAACCAGTCCGGCTTCGATTTGCGCCATTTTGTTGATGTTAACTTCACCCTGCCGAAAGCGGGTGAAAAATATGTCCCGCCTGCCGGGCAGTCATTGCGTGAACATATTGATGGCCTGTGGCCGGTGCTGACCCGTTCAACTAAAAACGTCGAAAAGTGGGACTCGCTCTTGCCGTTGCCTGAATCCTATGTCGTGCCGGGTGGTCGATTCAGAGAGATTTACTACTGGGACAGCTACTTTACGATGCTGGGGCTGGCGGAAAGCGGGCACTGGGATAAGGTGGCGGATATGGTGGCGAACTTTGGTTACGAAATTGACGCCTGGGGGCATATTCCTAACGGCAACCGTACCTACTACCTGAGTCGTTCGCAGCCGCCTTTCTTTGCGTTTATGGTTGAGTTACTGGCGCAACATGAAGGTGACGATGCGCTGAAAGAATACCTGCCGCAACTGCAAAAAGAGTACGCCTACTGGATGGAGGGCGTTGAGACATTGCAGCCAGGGCAACAAAACCAACGCGTCGTCAAACTGGAGGACGGCAGCGTTCTCAACCGCTACTGGGACGATCGGGATACGCCCCGCCCTGAATCCTGGGTTGAAGATATCGCTACCGCCAAAAGCAACCCCAACCGCCCGGCAACGGAGATCTATCGAGACCTCCGATCTGCCGCCGCCTCCGGCTGGGATTTCAGCTCCCGCTGGATGGATAATCCGCAGCAGCTCAGTACCATCCGTACCACCACGATTGTCCCTGTCGATCTTAACGCTCTGCTGTATCAGCTGGAGAAAACCCTCGCCCGCGCCAGCGCTGCGGCGGGCGATCGGGCCGAAGCCTCGCAATATGACGCGCTGGCCAACGCGCGGCAAAAAGCCATTGAAATGCATCTGTGGAATAACAAAGAGGGTTGGTATGCCGACTACGATCTGCAGAACAATAAAATCCGTGACCAACTCACCGCTGCCGCGCTGTTCCCGCTCTATGTAAACGCCGCCGCGAAAGATCGCGCCGCGAAAGTGGCGGCGGCGGCCCAGGCGCATCTGCTACAGCCTGGCGGGCTGGCTACCACCTCGGTTAAAAGCGGACAGCAATGGGATGCGCCAAACGGCTGGGCGCCGTTACAATGGGTCGCTGCCGAAGGATTGCAAAATTATGGGCAGGATGACGTGGCAATGGAAGTCACCTGGCGCTTTTTAACCAATGTGCAGCACACCTACGATCGCGAGAAAAAACTGGTCGAAAAATATGATGTCAGCAGCACCGGAACCGGCGGTGGCGGCGGCGAATATCCACTTCAGGACGGCTTTGGCTGGACCAACGGCGTGACGCTGAAAATGCTCGATCTGATTTGTCCGCAGGAAAAACCGTGCGATAGCGTACCGTCTACTCGTCCGGCATCGTTAAGCGCAACGCCGACAAAAACGCCGTCTGCAGCGACGCAGTAACGCGTGTTTATAGTAGGTTGACCCGGTGCTGACCGGGTCAACGCTTACACGTTCTGCAGCGGTTAGCCGCGTCGCAGAAGGCGGAAAATCACCAGCACCACGATCGCGCCCACCACGGCGACCAGGAAACTGTGCAGATTAAAGCCGCTGATACTGCCGCCAATACCAAACATCGTCGCCAGCCATCCGCCAACGACCGCCCCGACGATACCGAGAATACAGGTCAGGATAAATCCCCCGCCATCGCGCCCCGGCATAAGCAATTTGGCGATAACGCCGGCAATCAAACCAAAAACAATCCAGGCGATAATTCCCATTTGCGAACCCTCTTTCCAGTAAAAACGTTTTAAGTATAGGCAAAGTCGAGCGTCGCATTTCTGAACACTGATTTATCTCGCGGACATAAAAATTTATTTATCGCTATTAAGTTCTTTCTACTGATGCCGATAACCCAACGATAGTCTGCGTATCAGGGGTTATTTCGTGTGAGTGGTTACAATGAGCAGTTCCTGAAAAAAAATCCATTAGCGATATTAGGCGTGCTACGGGATTTAAATAAAAATCAGGTTCCACTGCGTATTTCATGGGCGCATGGTCAATTCATCAGTAAAATTTTGGCGGTAGACCCGGAAAAACTCATCGTGGATTACGGCAGCCAGGAATATGAAAATAGCGCCGTATTACGTGCCGGGCAGGTAACCATTATCGCAGAAACGCAGGGCGCAAAAGTCGAGTTCACGTTGCCGCAACTCGTTACAGGCGAATATCAGCGGCTGCCGGCCTTTATCACGCCCCTGCCGTCGTCACTGTGGTTTGTCCAGCGCCGGGAGTATTTTCGTATTGGCGCGCCGCTGTATCCGCCTTATTACGGCGTCACCACGCTACCGGACACCCGTACGTTACGTTTTCGCCTGTTTGATCTTTCCCTGGGCGGCATGGGCGCGCTACTGGAATCCGCCATCCCCGACGGACTAATCGAAGGCGCGCGCTTTTCGCAGGTTGAACTGAACATGGGGCCATGGGGGATTTTTCACGTTGACGCCCAGCTTATCGCCATCAGCGAGCGTAAGGTGATTGATGGGAAAAATGAAACGATCACCACTCCCCGCCTGAGCTTTCGTTTCCTTAACGTTAGCCCGGCGGTGGAGCGGGAGTTGCAGCGGATTATTTTTTCGCTTGAGCGCGAGGCCCGAGAAAGGGCGAATAAAGTGCGAGAATAATCTTCACGCTAAACTACATGGCGTCCAGCGCCTGCTGAAGCTTCCAGATATAGCGCGGCGCCTGCGGCGCGGGATGATTATCAACAACATGTTCAAAAAACTCGTCCGCATCCAGATCGTTAATTTTTTCTATCGCCTTCTTCCTGTCGGATGAAAAAGTACGCAATAACGCGCCTGCGCCGTTAGCATAAGAGACGACCAGCGCATATTGCATCACCTGCGGATCTTTGATGCCGGCCAGCGGCCCATTTTCCAGAATGCTCAGATACGCCGCGCCCATTGAGATGTTACGCTCAGGGTTTTTCAGCTCGCTGGTGGTCGGTTCGCCACGCCAGCCCATACGACGGTAAACGTCGCGCCCGGAGGTCGACGCCTTTAACTGCATCAGGCCAATCGCATTGGACTTACTAACCGCGTTAGGGTTGCCGCCGGATTCAATGGCGATAATCGCGGTGATTAAATGTGGATCAACCCCCCATGCCGCCCCGGCTTTTTCACTGATGGGCATCCACTGCATCGCACGCTTTACAGGCACTTCGGCATTCCACGGCGGATTCCTGTAATCCTGTTTTGAGCTACAGCCAGCCAGTATTACTACCAAAAAAGCAAACCATCTTAATTTCACGTCATCTATCCTTATAGCCGTAACTTATCTGTCGAAGAGGTCATACCGCCCCGGCCAGGCACTTAGGTTGCCTCCCTGGCGTGCATCCAGAAACGTCGCACAACGAGGGACATCGCCTAATATATGCGGCATGATATACATTTGCATTCTATTGTCAGCAAGGAATTACCATGTCTCTGTTTCATTTAATCGCCCCCTCGGGCTACTGTATTAACCAACAGGCCGCGTTACGCGGCGTTCAGCGCCTGACTGACGCTGGTCATCAGGTGGAGAATGACGAGGTGATTCGTCGCCGCTTTCAGCGTTTTGCCGGTACGGACGCGGAACGGCTGGCCGATGTTAATTCGCTGGCCTCGCTAACGTCGCCGGATACAATCGTCATGCCGGTTCGCGGCGGCTATGGCGCCAGCCGCTTGTTGGATCGTATCGACTGGCAGGCGCTCGCCTCCCGGCAACAGCGCGATCCCTTACTGATTTGCGGTCATAGCGATTTTACGGCAATTCAGGCTGGACTCCTGGCGCAGGCCAATGTCATCACCTTTAGCGGTCCTATGCTGGCGGCAAATTTTGGCGCCGAAACGCTGAATACGTTCACCGAGCAACATTTCTGGCTGGCGCTACGCAAGGCGCAATTTACCGTAGAGTGGCAAGGTGACGGCCCTCAGTGCGATGTACAAGGCACCTTATGGGGCGGAAATCTGGCGATGTTGATTTCCCTTATCGGTACGCCCTGGATGCCGACTATCGATAAAGGAATTTTAGTGCTGGAAGATGTCAATGAGCATCCTTTCCGGGTGGAGCGTATGCTTTTGCAACTGGAGTACGCCGGAATTTTAAACCGCCAGAGCGCCATCGTTCTCGGCAGCTTTAGCGGCGCGGCGCCCAACGAGTATGACGCCGGCTATTCTCTGGAGAGCGTCTACGCGTTTTTACGTTCCCGTCTGTCCGTTCCGCTGATTACCGGTCTCGACTTCGGGCATGAACAGCGTACGGTGACGCTCCCTATCGGGGCAAACGCGACGCTTAAAAATACGCGCCAGGGGACTCAACTCACTTTATCTGGTCATCCTACGCTGCAATTGTAAAAAAAGTCCCCGACAGGCTAAGTAAAACGCTGCCCTGGCCGTTATTATGTTAATGTTAAATAATACGAAGTCGTGTGAGTCAGGAGATATAAAACGTTGGATGCTGCAACAATTATTAGTCTATTTATTTTAGGTTCCATCCTTGTAACCAGCAGTATCCTGTTAAGTTCATTCTCATCGCGACTGGGTATCCCGATTCTGGTCATTTTCCTCGCCATTGGGATGTTAGCGGGTGTGGATGGCATTGGCGGTATTCCTTTCGATAATTATCCTTTCGCTTATATGGTCAGTAACCTGGCGCTGGCGATTATTTTACTCGATGGCGGCATGCGCACCCAGGCCAGCTCTTTCCGGGTAGCGCTGGGCCCCGCGCTGTCGCTGGCGACGCTCGGCGTACTGATCACGTCGGGGTTAACAGGTATGATGGCCGCCTGGCTGTTTCATCTGGATCTTATCGAAGGTCTGCTTATCGGCGCGATAGTCGGTTCCACTGACGCCGCAGCGGTCTTTTCTCTGCTTGGCGGCAAAGGGCTAAACGAACGTGTAGGCTCCACGCTGGAGATCGAATCGGGAAGTAACGACCCGATGGCCGTTTTTTTGACCATTACATTAATTGAGATGATCCAGAAACATGAAACCGGCCTGGACTGGATGTTTGCCGTCCATATTATCCAGCAGTTCGGTCTCGGTATTGTTTTTGGCCTCGGCGGCGGTTACCTGCTACAGCAGATGATCAACCGTATTTCTCTGCCCAGCGGCCTGTATCCGATGCTGGCGCTCAGCGGCGGTATTCTGATTTTTGCTTTGACGACCGCGCTTGAAGGCAGCGGCATTCTCGCGGTCTATCTGTGCGGATTCCTGTTAGGAAACCGTCCGATTCGCAACCGTTATGGCATCCTGCAAAACTTTGACGGACTGGCCTGGCTGGCGCAGATCGCGATGTTCCTGGTCCTGGGGCTGTTGGTGACGCCTTCCGATCTGTGGCCGATTGCCGTCCCTGCGCTTATTCTCTCCATCTGGATGATTTTCTTCGCCCGCCCACTGTCGGTGTTTACCGGCCTGCTGCCATTTCGCGGCTTCAATCTTCGGGAGCGCATTTTCATCAGTTGGGTCGGACTGCGCGGCGCAGTGCCGATTATTCTCGCCGTTTTCCCGATGATGGCCGGGCTTGAAAACGCTCGCCTGTTCTTTAATGTCGCTTTCTTTGTGGTACTGGTGTCGCTGCTCCTGCAGGGAACATCGCTGTCATGGGCGGCGAAAAGAGCTAAAGTGGTCGTGCCTCCGGTTGGCTGGCCAGTATCGCGCGTGGGGCTTGACATCCATCCTGATAATCCGTGGGAGCAATTCATCTATCAGTTGAGCGCCGACAAATGGTGCGTCGGCGCGGCGTTGCGCGACCTGCATATGCCGAACGAAACCCGCATTGCCGCGCTATTTCGCAATAATGAACTGTTTCACCCCACGGGTAGCACTCGCCTGCAGGAAGGCGACGTACTCTGCGTGATTGGCCGGGAGCGCGATCTGCCAGCGCTGGGCAAATTGTTTAGCCAGTCGCCGCCGGTTTCGTTAGATCAGCGTTTCTTTGGCGATTTTATCCTCGAAGCGAACGCGAAATTCGCCGACGTGGCGCTTATCTACGGGCTGGAAGAAGGAACGGAATACCGGGATAAACAACAAACTCTGGGTGAAATCATACAGCAGCTGCTGGGCGCTGCGCCGGTCGTTGGCGATCAGGTGGAGTTTGGCGGCATGATTTGGACGGTAGCTGAAAAAGAAGATAACGTGGTACGCAAGATTGGGGTACGCGTCGCCGAAGACGAAGCAGAATAAGGTCGCCGGACAACGTCGACCCGCCCCCGGTGGACCGGTCGACGCCTTAGCCTGAGTTAGGTTACGTTGTCACAAACGGCACGCGCGGCGCTACGGCGCACAGTAGCTCATAGCCCAGCGTGCCTGCCGCAGAGGCGACATCATCGACCTTAATTTCTTTGCCCCATAATTCAACCGGCGTGCCGATTCCCGCCTGCGGACACGGCGTCAAATCCACCGCCAGCATATCCATTGAAACGGTGCCTACTGTTCTGGTACGGATACCGTCCACCAGCACGGGCGTCCCGGTCGGCGCATGGCGTGGATAGCCATCGGCATAACCCGCCGCGACGATGCCAATGCGTTGTTCCTGAGTCACAGAATACCTTCCGCCATAGCCTACCCTTTCACCCGCGCTCAGCGTCTGCACGCCAATAATTTCGCTACTCAGCGTCATCACGGGTTTTAGTCCGGTATCGGCAATATCCCGCCACTGTCCTGACGGCGACGCGCCGTACAAAATAATGCCCGGCCTGACCCAGTCATAATGCGCCTGGGGATGCCACAGCGTCGCTGCCGAATTTGATAACGAGTATGAACATTGAAAGCCTTCCGTCGCCAGCGCAATACGCCTCATCGCCTCCCCGATACCTTCCGGATGATCGGCCTGAGCAAAATGTGACATCAGGGTCATTTCACCGACATTGCGCATTGCCCGCAATTGCTGCCAGACGGTCTGCGCCCGCTCAGGCTGAAAACCGAGTCGGTTCATGCCGCTGTTGACTTTGACATAGATATCCAGCGGCGCGTTAAGCCGCGCATTTTGCAGCGCTTTCAACTGCCAGTTACTGTGGATGCAGGTGGTCAGCCGATAAGTGTCATACGCCTCCAGGTCTTGCGCATGGAAAAACCCCTCCAGCATCAATATCGGCCCTTTCCACCCGCGCTCACGCAGGGTAATCGCCTCTTCAAGGTTGAGCATAGCGAAACCATCTGTGGCGCCCAGCGCGCTCCAGACGCGTTCAATACCGTGGCCGTAGGCGTTGGCTTTCACTACCGACCAGACGCGCGCCTCTGGGGCCGCCCGGCGCACAATAGCCAAATTTTGTTTCATTACCTGTAAATCAAGGCTGGCCTGTATAGGGCGGGTCATTTCACTTCCTTTATCAGTTATGCGCGCTATGCAAACGTTGCGGGGGGGTGGGCGTAAAATCGGAACGGTATCGCGCCACGCTCAGATCGTCGTAGGGTATCGCTGGCGTGCGACCCGACAAGATATCGCTTAACAACTGGCCTGAACCGCAGGCCATCGTCCAGCCTAAGGTGCCGTGTCCAGTATTAAGCCACAGATTTTTATAACGGGTGCGTCCTACTACCGGCGTGCCGTCCGGCGTCATGGGGCGCAGGCCGGTCCAGAATGTGGCCTGCTCAATATGACCGCCGCGCGGAAAGAGATCGCGCACAACCATCTCCAGCGTCTCGCGGCGCGGTTGCAGTAATTCGGTATTAAAGCCCACGATTTCCGCCATTCCCCCCACGCGAATACGCTTATCAAAACGCGTAATAGCGATTTTGTAGGTTTCATCAAGAATCGTCGATACCGGCGCGCCGTCTGGCTCGACGATTGGGATGGTTAATGAATAGCCTTTCAGCGGATACACCGGGATATCAACAATGCCTTTAAGCATCGCCGTCGAATACGATCCAAACGCCATAACATACGCATCTGCTTTAATGATCTCATCGGCGCATTTCACGCCGTAAATCTGATCATTTTCGTACAGTAATTTTTCCACGGGAGTATTAAAGCGAAAGGTTACGCCCGCCTGCTCCGCCATGCGCGCCAGACGCTGGGTAAAGAGCTGACAGTCCCCGGTTTCATCATTCGGTAAGCGCAGTCCGCCGGTTAATTTATGCGCAACCTCAGCCAGAGCGGGTTCAACTTCCGCCAGTCGGCTGGATTCCAGGAGCTGATACGGCACCCCGGCATCTTCCAGCACGGCGATATCACGGGTGGCGTTCTCATACTGTTGCGCGGTGCGGAAGAGTTGTAGCGTTCCCCCCTGGCGGCCTTCATATTCGATACCGGTCGCGGCGCGTAGCGTTTTCAGACAGTCGCGACTATATTCCGCCAGGCGCACCATGCGGCCTTTATTTTCCATATAATGCCGGGTATCGCAGTTACGCAGCATTTGCCACATCCACTTCAGTTGAAATGGGGTGCCATCCAGACGCACCGCCAGCGGCGCATGGCGCTGGAACATCCATTTTATCGCCTTCAGCGGTACGCCAGGGGCCGCCCAGGGCGCCGCATATCCCGGTGAAATTTGTCCGGCATTCGCCGCGCTGGTTTCTTGCGCCGGGCCGGATTCGCGATCGATGACGGTGACATCATGCCCCGCCTGACTCAAGTACCAGGCGCTGGTCACGCCAACTACGCCACTCCCCAGGATGACAACTCGCATAGCCACTCCGTTAATAGTAAAAGAACAATCTTCTGATTACATCTTGATAACCCAGATGAAAATATTATTCAACATATGACTTTTTTATGGTGACGTGCTTCACATATACCCTAAAGACAA
The DNA here is from genome assembly GCF_017572025.1 of Salmonella sp. 32020114201800008SM. Classification (NCBI taxonomy): domain Bacteria; kingdom Pseudomonadati; phylum Pseudomonadota; class Gammaproteobacteria; order Enterobacterales; family Enterobacteriaceae; genus Salmonella; species Salmonella sp. 32020114201800008SM. Next base: position 769,296 of record NZ_JAGEQM010000001.1, read on the forward strand.
GCGATCCCACTGGTTTGGGATCTCCTGCTACGCGGCATGGCTATACAGCATAAAATGATGCCAATACCCGATTTTTTGCCGTTCAATGTGGAGGAAATCGCAAAGAAAAGTTTTCACGATCAAGTCGTTTTTTAACATGGTGTTCTATGCTTGAAAGGAGGCGCTCCATACAGAGAGCGTCGCCAACAATGAGGGTGCGCGAATGGCAACGATTGATTCCATGAACAAGGACACCACACGTTTGAGCGATGGACCCGACTGGACATTTGATCTGCTGGATGTCTATCTGGCAGAGATAGACCGCGTGGCGAAACTCTACCAACTGGATACTTACCCGCACCAAATTGAAGTCATCACTTCCGAACAGATGATGGACGCCTACTCCAGCGTCGGGATGCCGATCAACTATCCGCATTGGTCGTTTGGCAAAAAGTTCATTGAGACGGAACGTCTGTATAAGCATGGTCAACAAGGACTGGCTTATGAAATTGTGATTAACTCTAATCCCTGCATTGCCTACCTGATGGAAGAAAACACCATCACCATGCAGGCGCTGGTCATGGCGCACGCCTGTTACGGCCACAACTCCTTTTTTAAAAATAATTATCTCTTCCGGAGCTGGACGGATGCCAGCTCTATCGTCGACTACCTGATTTTCGCCCGAAATTACATTACCCGCTGTGAAGAACGCTACGGAGTGGATGAAGTAGAAAAACTGCTCGACTCCTGCCACGCGCTGATGAATTACGGCGTCGATCGCTATAAGCGCCCGCAGAAAATCTCGTTGCAGGAAGAGAAAGCGCGACAAAAAAGCCGGGAAGAGTATCTACAAAGCCAGGTGAATATGCTGTGGCGCACGCTGCCAAAACGCGAGGAAGAAAAAACTGTCGCCGAAGCACGCCGCTTTCCCGCTGAACCGCAGGAAAACCTGCTCTATTTTATGGAGAAAAACGCCCCGTTGCTCGAGCCGTGGCAGCGCGAAATTCTGCGCATCGTGCGTAAAGTCAGCCAGTATTTTTATCCGCAGAAACAGACGCAGGTCATGAACGAGGGCTGGGCGACCTTCTGGCACTACACCATCCTGAACCATCTGTATGATGAAGGCAAAGTGACGGAACGCTTTATGCTGGAGTTTTTACACAGCCATACCAATGTCGTATTTCAGCCGCCCTATAATAGCCCCTGGTATAGCGGAATTAACCCCTATGCGCTCGGCTTTGCCATGTTCCAGGATATCAAACGTATTTGTCAGTCGCCCACGGATGAAGATAAATACTGGTTTCCGGATATTGCCGGTTCCGACTGGCTGGAAACGCTGCACTTCGCCATGCGCGATTTTAAAGATGAAAGCTTTATCAGTCAGTTCCTGTCACCAAAAGTGATGCGTGATTTCCGTTTCTTCACGGTACTTGATGATGACAGGCATAATTATCTGGAGATCTCCGCCATTCATAACGAAGAAGGTTATCGGGAGATTCGATCAAAACTGTCGTCACAGTATAACCTGAGCAACCTGGAGCCGAATATTCAGGTCTGGAATGTGGATTTACGCGGCGACAGATCGCTGACGTTGCGTTATATCCCGCATAACCGCGCGCCGCTGGATAAAGGCCGCAAAGAGGTGCTGAAACATGTGCATCGGTTATGGGGCTTTGATGTGATGCTGGAGCAACAAAATGAGGATGGCAGCGTAGAACTGCTGGAGCGTTGTCCGCCGCGCATGAACATGCTGTAATCGAGATGCTGCCCGGTAGTGTTTGCGCTTACCGGGCATCGCGGGATTATCGTCCCTGAATCGCTAAATCGCCGGGCAGATTTTTCTGCATCCGATGCCAAATCTCACCGCTGTCATGCCCGTAACGTCGCACCGTTTCATACACCTGGTCGTGCGCGCCCTGCTCGCATAACGACGATAATTTATGATAGAAACCCAGTGCCAGACTGCGCGCTTCCGGATTGGCGAAATAGTGGCGACCAATGCGGGTGTATAACCCTTTCATGCCGTTCAGGATCAAGCCGTAAATAGGATTGCCGGAGGCGAATGCCAGACCACGAAAGATGTTATAGTCCAGATCGGCGAATGCATCGGCATGGTCGGCCACTTCGTGGGCAGTGGCCAGCACTTCCTGCGCCTTATCCGGGTGTTGACGCAATGCGGTACGAATAAAGATAGTAGAAATATTGGTACGCACCGACAACAAATTGTCGATCAGTTGCGGAACGCTTTCATGGTCAAGGCGGGCCAGCGTTTCAAGGATATTCAGCCCTGACGTTTCCCAAAAATTATTAACCTTTGTCGGTTTGCCATGCTGAATGGTCAGCCAGCCATCTCTCGCCAGCCGCTGTAACACCTCGCGTAATGTCGTGCGCGTCACGCCGATCAGTTCGGAGAGTTCTCGTTCTGCCGGTAAGATCGTGCCAGGAGGAAAGCGGTTATTCCAGATACTTTCAATAATATACTCTTCCGCGAAACCCGCCGGGCTCTGCGCCTTAATGACCATAGTGAGATTTCCATTACACAGCAAAACATAGTTGCACTCATCATACCAGACGGGCGTAACACCTGATAGCGGACGCAATGAAGAAAAAGGGGATCAAGGCACCATTTCTGATATCGCCTGCCAATATCGTTAAGGACTTGCTTGCATTCGTCGCGCTCGCTACTCTCTGTGTTTAAACATAAAAACGCTATTTCATTTTTCTAGGTAAGGAAAAATTTCATGGAGATCTCATGGGGTCGCGCCATGTGGCGCAACTTTTTAGGCCAGTCGCCCGACTGGTACAAACTGGCACTACTTGTCTTTTTAATTGTTAACCCATTCATTTTCTTAGCTAATCCCTTTGTTGCCGGTTGGCTGCTGGTGGCAGAATTTATCTTCACCCTGGCGATGGCGTTAAAGTGTTACCCCCTGCTGCCCGGCGGGTTACTGGCCATTGAAGCCGTTATCATCGGCATGACCAGCGCCGCCCATGTACGTGAAGAGGTTGCCGCCAACCTGGAAGTCTTGCTGCTGCTGATGTTTATGGTGGCAGGCATCTACTTTATGAAGCAGTTATTGCTGTTTATTTTTACCCGTCTGTTACTCAGTATCCGCTCGAAGATGGTTCTGTCGCTGGCCTTTTGCGTCGCCGCCGCGTTCTTGTCGGCTTTCCTTGACGCGCTTACCGTCGTTGCGGTGGTGATCAGCGTCGCCGTCGGTTTTTACGGGATTTACCATCGTGTGGCCTCATCGCGCGGCGAAGAGAACGATATGCTGGACGACAGCCATATCGATCCGCATTACAAAACGGTGCTGGAGCAATTCCGCGGATTCTTACGTAGCCTGATGATGCATGCGGGCGTGGGGACGGCGCTGGGCGGCGTCATGACCATGGTCGGGGAGCCGCAAAACCTGATCATCGCTAAAGCGGCTGGCTGGCATTTCGGCGACTTCTTTTTGCGGATGTCGCCTGTCACCGTCCCGGTACTGGTATGTGGACTGTTAACCTGTATGCTGGTCGAGAAAATGCGCTGGTTTGGCTATGGCGAAACGTTGCCCGAAAAAGTCCGCGACGTTTTACAGCAATTCGACGATCAAAGCCGTAAGAAGCGCACCCGCCAGGATAAAATTAAACTAATAGTCCAGGCGATTATTGGCGTCTGGCTGGTTACCGCCCTCGCCCTCCATCTCGCGGAGGTGGGACTGATTGGTCTGTCGGTCATTATTCTGGCCACCGCGTTAACGGGTGTCACCGATGAACACGCCATCGGCAAAGCGTTTACCGAGTCGCTGCCGTTTACTGCGCTGTTAACCGTTTTCTTCTCTATTGTGGCGGTTATTATCGATCAACATCTTTTCGCGCCGATTATTCAGTTCGTCTTGCAAGCCTCTGAACACGCGCAGCTAACGCTGTTCTATCTCTTTAACGGCCTGTTGTCTTCCATCTCAGATAACGTCTTTGTCGGCACCATTTATATCAACGAAGCGAAGGCGGCAATGGAAAACGGCGCAATCAGCTTAAAACAGTTTGAGCTGCTAGCTGTGGCCATCAATACCGGTACTAACCTGCCATCAGTAGCGACGCCAAATGGTCAGGCGGCATTCTTATTCCTGCTGACCTCCGCGCTGGCGCCGTTAATCCGTCTCTCCTATGGCCGTATGGTCTGGATGGCGTTACCGTACACTATCGTACTGACCCTGATAGGGCTACTGTGCGTCGAATTCACTCTTGCGCCGGCCACCGAATGGATGACTCAGGCAGGATGGTTAGCAACGCTTTCGTAACGTTTGGCCGGGCAATACACCGCCCGGCTCCGATTTTTGCCTGATAATTATCCAATTACACATTATTTCATTTCCCGCTAGTGGCGCACGAATTGAATTGGTTTACACTGCGGTCTCTACGCATGTTGCAGGGAAATTATTATGTTGCGATTTTTAAACCAGTGCTCACGGGGTCGGGGCGCATGGTTACTGATGGCGTTTACCGCCCTGGCGCTGGAAATGGTGGCGCTGTGGTTCCAGCACGTCATGTTACTTAAACCTTGCGTGCTATGTATTTACGAACGTTGCGCCCTGTTTGGCGTGATGGGCGCGGGTCTGGTCGGCGCAATAGCGCCGAAAACGCCGCTGCGATACGTGGCAATGGTTATCTGGATTTACAGCGCCTGGCGGGGTCTACAACTGGCGTATGAACATACGATGATTCAGTTGCATCCCTCGCCGTTCATGACCTGTGACTTTATGGCGCGCTTTCCAGACTGGTTGCCGTTGGGTAAATGGCTGCCGCAGGTGTTTGTGGCATCCGGTGATTGCGCCGAACGCCAGTGGTCGTTTTTAACGCTGGAGATGCCGCAATGGCTGTTGGGGATCTTTGCCGCTTACCTTGTGGTGGCGATAGCCGTCGTCATAGCCCAGGCATTTAAGCCTAAAAAACGCGACCTGTTCGGTCGTTGATACACACGCTCCTTCGGGAGCGTTTTTTTTGCCCGAAGCGTTGTTTGCCAGTGATTAAAAGGTGTATATTAAATACATCTTTTAATCACCACATCAGGGAGATGTCTTATGTCCCACTTACGCATCCCGGCAAACTGGAAAGTTAAACGCTCTACCCCCTTTTTCACCAAAGAGAATGTTCCGGCGGCACTGCTCTCTCATCACAACACAGCGGCAGGCGTTTTCGGACAACTCTGCGTGATGGAAGGCACCGTGACCTACTATGGCTTTGCGAATGAAACCGCGACAGAACCCGAAGTGAAAGTGGTGATTAATGCCGGGCAATTCGCCACCAGTCCGCCGCAATACTGGCATCGGGTAGAGCTGAGCGAGGATGCGCGGTTCAACATTCATTTTTGGGTAGAGGAAGACCATCAGGGCGAGGAAATGTATCAACAGAAAAAAGCCTGACATCGGTAAACCAGTCACCACTGGGCGGCGTCCCGCCCAGTAGCCAGGTGATTAATGGCGCTAATTAAACGCTAGAGTAGTTTAATTTTAACGTGGTAGCCCTCAAGCCCTTTCATCGTTTCTCGCGGCACGAACTCTATTTCGGAAACCTCTTGCCCGGTTTTCTTCCGTAGTTCGGCGACCTTTTTGCTAATGAGTGCCGCGATTTCCTCTTCTGCTTTATGTGTCAACTCTTCGCTGTTCATTGATTTCCTCCTTTGAACTCGCAAACGGCTAAGCGCAATAAGACAGTGTCGTCATGGACGCGCTACTATTTTAACGTACAAAAAATTATAGGCTATCTTTCTGAGGATTATCAGGATGTTTCGCTTTAGAAGATGTAAAAAACCGCCTGGCACAGACGGTGCATCAGGCGGTTGGTTAATAGCACAAGACGCTATCTACGAGGATCTTCAACCTCATTCTGGGTATCCGGGTCGAGAGGATCGTCTCCCTCTGGCGTATCCGGAATATTTTCACCAGGAAGCGGCTCATCCTCTGGTAATGGATCGACTAAATCAGGACGTTCAGACATAAAGCCTCCAACGAACCATAGTTATTAAAGATACCCTACAGCACTACTTTTGGTTTTTCTTTGGATTTTTTCCTTCGTCTTCGGGTGTCTTATCAGGCTTCCTGGGCTGATCCTTTGAAACGCGCAACGGTTGGTTATTCATGGGGTAACTCCTCAGGATAGGCAGCGATATACTGCTTTGAAAGTATAGAGTCGCCACCATACGTGCGCGAGCGCAGCGACAAGGCGCGTCAGGGAGGAGTAGAAGGCAGTGATAACGCCAGGTGACGGAATTTGCACGCAATTCCTGATTTCAGGGGGCGCCCGGCGTAAATTAAAGAATTGTAAACAATCAGCCGTTTTGCCGAAGACTTATTCTGCCCACGACGGTTTATTTAAAATATGATCCTGCCAGTCCCGTACTTCAGATTCTTTAACCGCGATATGACGGACAGAAATTCGCTCGCCATGCATAGCAGCTTTCGATCCAGTCAGCAGCGGATGCCACGTCGGCAAGGGCTTACCTTCCGCCAACAAACGGTAGGCGCAGGTCATCGGCAACCATTCAAAGTCTGGCAAGTTTTCGCGAGTGAGTTTGATACAGTCGGGTTCAAATTCAAAACGGCGCTCATAATGACGGCACTGGCACGTTTTAATATTTAATTGCCTGCACGCCACGTTGGTGAAGTAGATTTCATCTGTATCTTCATCCATCAGCTTATGCAGGCAGCATTGACCGCAGCCATCGCACAGCGACTCCCACTCGGCATCGGTCATTTCATCCAGGGTTTTACGTTGCCAGAAAGGTGTATCGCTCATTAAAGTATCCGCCATTGCACTAAAGCTGCACCTTATAACCAGTCTGGCCTGCAGATGCAAGTTTTACCGCCGCTGAAGGCGGCAAGCAGATTTTACAGAACGCGGGTAGACAATGTTTCGCCATTAAAACGAATGTCCAGCTCATCGCCGCTCAATAATGGCCCCACGCCTGCCGGCGTGCCGGTTAGCACCACGTCCCCGGCTTTGAGCGTAAAATAGCGGCTCATATAGGCGATAAGGGGCACAATAGGATGAATCATATCCGCGGTCGACCCTTGCTGGCGAACCTCGCCATTAACGTTAAGTCCGATAACCGTATTTTGCGGATCGCCGCAGAAGGCCGCGACAGGGATGAAGCCTGAAATCGGACATGCGTTATCAAAACCTTTGGCTTTTTCCCAGGGCTGTCCGGCCTTTTTCATTTTCCCTTGAATATCGCGCAGGGTTAAATCAAGCGCCACGCCATAACCGGCTATCGCTTTACATACATGATCTTCGGTCGCCTGGCGGAGCGTTGCGCCAATCAGCACGGCAAGCTCAACTTCATGATGAACAGCGCCCATATCCGCCGGAATCGCCAGCGGCTGGCGAATATCACACAATGCGGTTTCCGGCTTGATAAAAAGCACGGGTTCTTCCGGCGTCGCGCTGCCCATCTCCTTGATGTGATTTGCGTAATTACTGCCCACGCAGACCACTTTACTTACCGGGTAATCAAGCAAGGCACCTTGCCAGTTACGATGTTGATACATATTTTCCCCTAAGATCATGATGGAATTCAGGCGCGGCGCCGAATACCGTTTAACGGTCAGCGTGCGACGTATTTTGTCCCACCGAAGAAAGATGTTGTTTCAGCAAATCTTCCGGCGGCGGCGGCAATTGTAAATAATAGCCCTGCTCGCTTAACGCCTGTTTTACTTTTTCGAGCTCGGCATTGACTAATTTTTTACGTCCATCAAGCGGCAGCATCATCGCTAACTGCGGCTGACCGAATCCTTTCATCAACGCTTCAGGCACCCGTGAAAAATCGTCTTTTTTTTCGACATACAAATAGGTTTGATCGCGCTTGCTACTTCTATAGATCACACAAAACATACTTTTACTCTGAATTAACGGGATGGTGACTTGCCTCAATATAATACTGACTATAACATGCCTTCTGGACTTCGGAATATCACTCCGTATCGGAGATGATAAATAGCAAATTGAGTAAGGCCAGGATGTCAAACACGCCAATCGAGCTTAAAGGCAGTAGCTTCACCTTATCAGTGGTTCATTTGCATGAAGCGGAACCAGAGGTTATTCGTCAGGCGTTAGAAGACAAAATAGCGCAGGCTCCTGCGTTTTTAAAACACGCCCCTGTCGTTATTAACGTTAGCGGTCTTGAAAGCCCGGTAAACTGGCCGGAACTGCATAAGATCGTGACCTCAACCGGCTTACGCATTATCGGCGTGAGCGGCTGTAAAGACGCCAGCCTGAAAGTAGAAATCGATCGGATGGGTCTTCCTTTACTGACTGAAGGTAAAGAGAAAGCGGTTCGGCCTGCGCCCGTTGAGCCGGCAACGCCCAGCGAACCGCCGCAAAACGCTAATCCCATCACAAAAACGCGATTAATTGATGTTCCGGTTCGTTCCGGTCAGCGCATTTATGCTCCACAATGTGATCTGATTGTTACAAGTCACGTCAGCGCTGGCGCAGAGCTTATCGCTGACGGCAATATCCATGTCTATGGCATGATGAGAGGTCGCGCGCTGGCAGGGGCGAGCGGCGATCGGGAAGCGCAAATTTTTTGTACCCATCTGACGGCAGAACTGGTCTCTATCGCAGGTGTTTACTGGCTGAGTGATAAAATCCCGGCAGAATTTTATGGCAAAGCGGCGCGCCTGCGTTTAGCAGACAACGCTTTGACAGTTCAACCGTTGAATTGATCCCTTTTTAACAAGGAATTTTTATGGCACGCATTATTGTTGTTACTTCGGGTAAAGGGGGCGTTGGCAAGACCACCTCCAGCGCGGCCATCGCTACAGGTTTGGCCCAGAAGGGAAAGAAAACTGTCGTCATTGATTTTGATATCGGACTGCGTAACCTCGATCTGATTATGGGGTGCGAACGTCGTGTCGTTTACGATTTTGTAAACGTCATTCAGGGCGATGCGACACTGAATCAGGCGCTGATCAAAGATAAGCGTACTGAAAATCTCTTCATTCTTCCGGCGTCGCAGACCCGGGATAAAGACGCGCTAACGCGCGAAGGCGTCGCTAAGGTACTGGACTCACTGAAAGCGATGGACTTTGAGTTCATCGTTTGCGACTCGCCGGCGGGTATCGAAACCGGGGCGCTGATGGCGCTCTATTTTGCCGATGAAGCGATCATCACGACTAACCCTGAAGTCTCTTCTGTCCGTGACTCGGACCGTATTCTGGGTATTCTGGCATCGAAATCTCGTCGCGCAGAAAATGGCGAAGAACCGATTAAAGAACATCTCCTGTTGACGCGCTACAATCCAGGCCGCGTCAATAAAGGCGACATGCTCAGCATGGAAGATGTACTGGAGATTCTGCGTATTAAACTCGTCGGTGTGATCCCGGAAGATCAATCCGTACTGCGCGCATCGAACCAGGGCGAACCGGTGATTCTTGACGCCACTGCGGATGCGGGTAAAGCCTATGCAGATACCGTAGATCGTCTGTTGGGAGAAGAACGTCCTTTCCGCTTCATTGAAGAAGAGAAGAAAGGTTTCCTCAAACGCCTGTTCGGAGGATAAATTATGGCATTACTGGATTTTTTTCTCTCGCGGAAAAAGAGTACCGCTAATATTGCAAAAGAGCGGTTGCAAATCATTGTCGCGGAACGTCGCCGTAGCGATGCCGAACCGCATTATTTACCGCAGTTACGTAAAGATATTCTTGAGGTCATTTGTAAATACGTACAAATCGATCCGGAAATGGTTACCGTCCAGCTTGAGCAAAAAGATGGTGATATCTCCATCCTTGAACTTAACGTAACGCTGCCGGAAGCCGAAGAGTCAAAATAAGCTCTTTTATGGGAAAATTCCTGGATTAAAAAAGGCAGAAGAATCTGCCTTTTTTATTTTTTTACATTATTCCGAATACGGACATTTATTTCACTGGCCGTTTTCCCGGCAATTACCGTCGTTAACGCGGATACTCCTGCAACAGAAGAGTTAACTTCTCCGCCATCAGTTCGGCGCGCCAGCCGGAAATCAATTCCGGTTGCCCATTTTGCGGTTTTAATTTCCAGTGCCAGTTAAGCAACTGATTAATCTGCCGACGCGATGCCAGTAGCTCGCCGCTGACGTGATGCGACGCGCTCACCTCCGCCACCAGCGCTTTGATGGCCTTAAACGCTTTGCGATAGCCCGGCATGTCCATCAGATTCAACAGGGGTTCCGGCAATGCCTCTTCCGGTAGCGCCTGTGCTTTCGCCACCAGCGATATCAACGTCTTGCCGTGAAAACGAATCTCGCTGCCGGAAAGCCCCAGGCTATCCAGCTCACCGAGACTGCCCGGCATATAACGCGCGACCGCCCACAGGTTTTCTTCACGCACAACAAAGTTCACCGCCATATCGCGCTCACGCGCCTTACGTAGCCGCCAGTCAGCTAAAAGTTGCAGACAGGCTAACTGGCGAGTACGCAGTTGCCAGGCATTGGTGATATCCCGCCATGCCTCTTCCGGCGCCTGAATCTCCTGACGGCGCTGCTGCATCAACCGACACTCATCAAGCGCGGCAGGCAGCCATCCTGCGGCTTCAGTTTCAATCATCAGCTTTTTGGCGATCGGTAACAGATACCAGACATCCGCCGCCGCGTATTCACACTGACGTTCGCTTAAAGGCCGGGCTAACCAGTCGGTACGAGACTCGCTTTTGTCCAGCGCCACGCCCGTATACTCTTCTACCATCGACGCAAAACCCCACGACAGCGGACGCCCGCAAAACGCCGCCAGAATTTGCGTATCAATCAGGGGTTCCGGCAGTTCGCCAAACGCATTCAGAAATACTTCCAGATCTTCGCTACCCGCGTGCAGAAATTTGGTGATTCCCGTATCGCGCAACACCGCTTTTAACGGCGACCAGTCGCTGATGCCGAGCGGATCGATCAGGGCGACATTTGCCCCGTCAAATAACTGGATCAATCCTAACTGCGGGTAATAGGTGCGGGTACGGACAAATTCCGTATCTAAAGCAATAGCCGGACATGCGCGGACAGCCTCACACAGGCTCGCCAGCGCATCGTCCGTTTCAATCATTTGGTAATTCAAATCGTGTTCTCTTTGGTTCGCGCCAAAAAAAACGCCGGCTTAACCGGCGTCTCTCGTTAGCTGACTTAACGCTCAGGCTTTATTGTCTACTTTGCCACGGGCTTCGTCACGCAGTTCTCGTCGTAAAATTTTCCCAACGTTAGATTTTGGTAATTCCTCGCGAAACTCGACCTGTTTGGGCACCTTATATCCGGTCAGATGGCGACGGCAGAAGGTGATCAACGCATCGTCAGTCAATGCCGGATCTTTCTTAACCACAAAAAGCTTCACCGCTTCGCCGCTACTACCGGAAGGCACGCCAACCGCCGCGACTTCCTGCACGCCAGAATGCTGCATCACCACATCTTCAATTTCGTTTGGATAAACGTTGAAACCAGAAACCAGAATCATATCTTTCTTACGATCGACAATCCGCAGAAAGCCGTCTTCATCCATAACCGCAATATCGCCCGTATGCAGCCAGCCATCTTTAATGATTTCATCCGTCGCGTCAGGACGCTGCCAGTATCCCAGCATAACCTGCGGGCCTTTCACGCAAAGCTCTCCGGCCTCACCCGGCGCGACTTCGTTGTCATCGTCATCCACCAGTTTGGCTTCTGTTGACGGTACTGGCAGGCCGATACTGCCGCTGTGATAATCAATATCATGCGGGTTGACGCTCACCAGCGGGGCGCACTCGGTCAGCCCGTAGCCTTCCAGCAGGTATTGCCCGGTCAGCTTTACCCAACGTTCCGCAACGACGTTTTGCACCGGCATCCCGCCGCCGGCTGACAGATGCAGCGAAGAAAAATCCAGCTGTTGAAACTCTTTATTATTGAGCAGGGCGTTGAATAGCGTATTAACGCCAGTCATCGCCGTAAATGGATATTTCGCCAGCTCCTTGACCAGGCCGGGGATATCACGCGGATTGGTAATCAGCAGGTTTTGCCCACCCAGCTCGATAAAAAGCAGACAGTTCATGGTTAAGGCAAAAATGTGATACAGCGGCAGCGCGGTCACTACCAGCTCTTTCCCCGGGTGCAGCAGCGGCCCATAGGTCGCTTTCACCTGCTCCAGATTCGCCAGCATATTGCGGTGGGTCAACATCGCGCCTTTCGCCACGCCCGTCGTACCGCCGGTATATTGCAGGAAAGCCAGATCTTCAGCGACAACCTCGGGTTTGACATACTGCATACGGTAGCCATGCTGTAGCGCGCTGCGAAACGAGATCGCATCTGGCAAGTGGTATTTTGGCACCAGACGCTTGATGTATTTCACGACAAAGTTAACAACCGTACCTTTGGCGGTAGAAAGCTGGTCGCCCATCCGCGTCAGAATAACGTGCTGTACCGACGTTTTCTCGACTACTTTTTCCAGCGTATGGGCAAAGTTAGAAACAATAATGATTGCCGCCGCGCCGCTATCGTTAAGCTGATGCTCAAGTTCGCGCGGCGTGTACAGCGGGTTAACGTTCACCACAATCATGCCAGCGCGTAAAATACCAAATAGCGCGACAGGATACTGCAACAGGTTTGGCATCATCAGCGCCACACGGTCGCCTTTTTTGAGTCCCAGCCCTTGTTGTAAATAAGCCGCAAATGCCCGACTACGTTCTTCTAATTTACGGAAGGTCATTACCTCCCCCATATTGACGAACGCAGGCTGATCGGCATAGCGCGTCGCCGCATGTTCAAACAGTTCAACCAGGGATTGATAACGGTCAGGGTTGATCTCCGCCGGAACATCAGCAGGATAACGGTTAAGCCAAACCTTCTTCAATGCATCACCTCTAAAATGAGTGTTCGTCGTCATCACAACCCCAGTTAATAAACAAGTCGTTAACATTATATTAACTCAGCGTACCAGTTTATTAATTACGCAACTGAAAGGTTGCGAAGCGCGTCACTATTTATTTTTATTATGTCTCTATGAATGCAGAAACAGCGGACCAGCCGCTGTTTCTTTTATTGATAAAACAAAGAGTTACTCTGTTACTATCGTCTGAACCTCTGCGGGTCCAGGGTTATACCACCCCCAACCGCCATAGCCATAAGGCCAGGCGCGTCCGCCGTAAAACCACGGATCGATCGGCTGTGGAGGCATGACGACCTGCTGAACAAGATGCCAGCGTTTATAGCCGGTAGCCTGCATCAGCATAAATTTATACGGCGTATTGCCGATTTTACCGTCAACCGTGCCGGTTATCGGGCCGACAACGGTAACTAACTGGCCACGGAAGTCCACCGGGTCCAGAAAACCGTTCACATCGGCAAAAATTCTGCCGCGCGAGGCTTCGCCCAGAACAGGACGCGCGCCGCTGTCGAGCGGTACGGTCGCGATTTCAAGCCGGGTTTTTCCCTGCTGATTTTGCACCGCCACAACTTTGCCGCCAAAACGCGCCTCTTGCCCGATATAGAGCTGCGGCGCATTCATCACCCGCACCAAATCCTGCTGCGGCGTCGGACTCGAACCTTTAATGGCATCCGGGATAGTCACGCAACCGCTCAGCATAAGCGCAAAAGCGCACGCCAGCGCCCCTTTTATTAACCGTTTTTGAACCGCCATGATGCGACTCCTTTTTCTCGACCTCTATTCCACCCTACAGCATAAAGTATGGGGGGTAATAGTAGTGAGAGTCATTCCTTGCCGGGAAGTTTCTTCCACGCCACTTCGTTACGCAAATAAACCGGCTCGGCATGTTCCACGGCAACGGTCTCTCCTGCCGCCAGCTTTTGACTGGCGATGGGCAACATATCTTCCGCTGCCGGGAGCGACACCTCCCCATCATGAAGCGTCAGGCCGCACTCCTTCGCCAGATCGGGCCATGCGGACCAACCCGTTCCTACGGTCGCCCACTCGCCGGAAAGCTGTTTCAACCGCTCGCCGACTCGTTCCGGTTTCAGCACCGCTTCCGTCTCTTCGCTCTGCCAGACGCCCTGCGCATCACGCTGGTATTCCGCCCAGTACACTTCGCCCATCCGCGCATCAATCGCGGCGAGTACGCGGGTCGCGCCGGTTTTACGCCACGCGCCCTGCGCCATCGTGGCAAGCGTCGAAACACCGATCATCGGCAGATTTGCCCCTAACGCCAGCCCTTGCGCAATACCAATGCCGATACGCACGCCGGTAAAGCTGCCCGGGCCGCGCCCAAACGCCAGCGCATCTATCTCATTGAGCGAGACGCCGCTGGCGGCCAGAATCTCCTGCACCATGGGCAGGATACGTTGAGTGTGTTCTCGTGGACAAAGCTCAAAGTGAGCATTGATAGTACCGTTGTTCCACAGGGCGACAGAACAGGCCTCTGTGGCGGTATCGATAGCCAGAATTCGCATGAGGTTTCGTGCTTAGATCAATAAAATAGCGCGCATCTTACCATACTCCGTAACAAATTACTCGGCGGATGGAATCGCAAGAAAGCGAACGGCACGGGCGATATCACGCGTGCGCGGCGCAGGAGGCAGGCTGGCGAGAAACGTGGCGCCATAGGGCCGCATCACCAGCCGGTTATCACAAATCACTAACACCCCGCGATCGTCCGCATCGCGAATCAGCCGCCCCACCCCCTGCTTCAGTGTAATCACCGCGTCGGGCAGTTGAACCTCATCAAACGGATCGCCGCCGCGCAAACGACAGTCTTCCATTCGCGCTTTTAACAGCGGGTCGTCCGGGGAGGTAAACGGCAATTTGTCGATAATAACCAACGATAACGTATCGCCGCGCACGTCCACCCCTTCCCAGAAGCTGCTGGTGGCGACGAGCAGCGCGTTGCCGGCGCTAACAAATTGCTGTAACAGTTGGCCTTTACTGGTTTCCCCTTGCAACAATACCGGCAGCGTCATGGTGGCGCGAAACTGCTCCGCCAGATCGCGCATCATGGCGTGTGAGGTGCACAGCATAAAACATCGCCCGTTATTGGCTTCGATAATCGGCCTGAGCATAGCCGCCAACTGTCGCGCCGCGCCGGGCTGGTTGGTTTGCGGTAGGTTACGCGGTACGCAGAGTAACGCCTGGCGCGTATAGTCGAATGGGCTGGGCAGCAGCATGGATTCTGCCTGTTCAATTCCCAGACGGGCGGTAAAGTGGTGAAGATCATCATTTACCGATAACGTGGCCGAGGTAAAAATCCAGCTACCGGGTTTCTGTTCCATCACCTCTTTGAATTTGTCCGCCACGGTGAGCGGCGTCAGCGCCAGGGTGAAATGGCGCGAGGTGCACTCATACCAGTAGCTGTATCCCGGCTGATTGATCTCTTTTAAGCGTTTCAGCCGTGAACGGTATAGCGTGGCGCGTTCAAAAGCCGCATCCAGCAGCGCCGAACGGCCCAGCGACAGCTTCGCCACGTCGTAACAAAGCTCCAGCGTATCATCCAGCAGTAAAAATGCCCGTTGGATACGCGAGTCGGCTAACAGTTCACGCAAATTTCCCCGGTAGCCGGGCTCCCCCAGTTGCAGACGAAAATCCTGGGCGCTCTGGGCAAGGCGATCGGCGCATTTTTGCAACTGTTGAGTGTCTTTCAGTTCCGTCCGGTAGGCGATGGTGATGTCTTTTGCTAAATCCAGCAACTGACGGCTGGAGAGCGATTGTCCGAAATACTGGCTGGCGATGTCAGGCAGTTGGTGGGCTTCATCGAAGATCATTACTTCAGCCTGAGGGATAAGTTCGCCAAACCCGCTCTCTTTAACCACCATATCCGCAAGAAAAAGGTGGTGGTTTACAATCACCACATCCGCGTCCATCGCCTTTTTACGCGCTTTCACCACAAAGCACTCTTTGTAGAGCGGGCAATCGCTGCCAAGGCAGTTGTCGTTGGTACTGGTGACCAGCGGCCAGGCCTGGGAATCTTCCGCCACGCTGACGCAGGTGCTGATATCGCCATCCCGCGTCTGATTTGACCAGGAGCGCAGCAATATCACGTCGCTTAACGTTTGTACCGGTAAATCGCCGCCCGCCAGCGCTTGTTGTTCCAGACGCTCCAGGCAGAGGTAGTTTGAACGTCCTTTCAACAGGGCCGTCTTACCGGTAAACGCCAACGCTTTTGCTACCGTCGGCAGATCGCGGCTGTAGAGTTGATCCTGCAACGCTTTCGACCCGGTCGAAATAATGACTTTTTTCCCGGCGCGCAACGCCGGAGCGAGGTAAGCATAGGTCTTCCCGGTTCCGGTGCCGGCTTCAACAACCAGAGGCTGCGCATTTTCAATCGCTTGTGTTACGGCAACCGCCATTTGTCGCTGTGGTTCGCGCGGTTTAAAGCCGGTTATCGCTTTGGCCAGTTGGCCATCTGCTGCAAAATCGTCCGTCACACTGCCCCCTGTTAATTTGCACAGGGGATTATGTCAGGGTAGAAAGGCTTACGCCAGTTACAGAGGTGACGGCGGCGCCACATTGTGGCAGTCTTGAGCCATTCAAATGGAAAGCAAATGAGGAATAAGTGATGTCTATCGTGCGTATTGATGCCGAAGATCGTTGGTCAGACGTGGTGATCTACAATAATACGCTGTGGTATACCGGCGTGCCGGAAAACCTGGACGCCGATGCTTTTGAGCAAACGGCGAATACTCTGGCGCAAATTGATGCGGTGCTGGAAAAACAGGGCTCCAGTAAGTCACGTATTCTGGATGCCACTATTTTCCTGAGCGATAAAGCGGATTTTGCCGCCATGAATAAGGCGTGGGATGCGTGGGTCGTCGCAGGCCATGCGCCGGTACGCTGTACCGTACAGGCCGGGTTAATGAATCCGAAATATAAAGTTGAGATTAAGATTGTCGCGGCGGTATAAGCCGGTTATTCGTCTTCATCCTCAAAACGCGCCACTATCCGTTCGCCGGTATGGTTGGCGCGAAGTTCGCCCGCCACCTGGGCAATCGCTTCTCCGCTACTCATACCTTGCGACATCAATTCCTGGATACGTTCTACGGCTTTTTGCTGTTGTTCATGACTGAGTGAAGGTAAACCTGCAAACATGATTAACTCCTGCTAAATTGTTAGCGCTAATTATTTCACGCTACCCGGCGGTAAGCCAGTAGTGTTGTAACGAGTCAGGAATGATGAAGACGTTATCTCCCACTGTTATCACCTTACCCTGGCGTCCGGACGCCGCTGAACACTATTTTGCGCCCGTAAACCATTTGCCCTGGGCGATGCTGCTGCATTCAGGTGATGCTATTCATCCCTATAACCGCTTTGATATTCTGGTCGCCGATCCTGTCACCACACTGACCACGCGCGCGCAGGAAACCACGGTATGTACTGCGCGCACGACTACCGTCACTCTCGACGATCCGTTACACGTTTTGCAGACTCAACTGGAGGCGCTGCCTTTTCATCCTCAGCCTGACCCTGACTTACCCTTTCAGGGCGGCGCGCTGGGTCTGTTTGGTTATGATTTAGGGCGGCGTTTCGAAATTCTGCCCGATACTGCCGCGCGCGATATCGCTTTACCCGATATGGCGATTGGCCTTTACGACTGGGCGCTGATTGTCGATCACCATAAACAGGTAGTGTCGCTGATAAGCTATCACGATGCAGACGCCCGATATCGCTGGCTCACCAGCCAGCGCGCGCCGACCCGCACGCCCTTCAGGCTTACCTCAGCCTGGCAATCCAATATGACGCGTTGCGAGTATGGCGAGAAGTTTCGTCAGGTGCAGGCCTGGCTGCACAGCGGGGACTGCTATCAGGTCAATCTTTCCCAGCGTTTTCAGGCGAGCTACGAGGGTGATGAATGGCAGGCTTTCGAACGCCTTAACCGCGCCAATCGCGCCCCGTTCAGCGCCTTTCTTCGTTTACATGACGGCGCCATATTGAGCCTTTCTCCCGAGCGTTTTATCCAACTGGAGAATGGTCATATCCAGACGCGCCCGATCAAAGGTACGCTTCCACGGCTTAACGATCCGCAGGCGGATCGTCAGCAGGCGCAGAAACTGGCCAACTCAATGAAAGATCGCGCTGAAAATTTGATGATCGTCGATTTGATGCGTAACGATATTGGCCGGGTCGCCGTACCGGGTTCGGTGAAAGTGCCGGAACTGTTCATCGTCGAACCATTTTCTGCCGTTCACCATCTGGTTAGCACCATTACCGCCCGTTTACCGGACTCGCTTCATGCCACCGATCTGCTGCGCGCGGCTTTCCCCGGCGGCTCCATTACCGGCGCGCCTAAAGTGCGGGCGATGGAAATTATCGACGAACTGGAGCCGCAGCGACGCAACGCCTGGTGCGGTAGCATCGGTTATCTGAGTTTCTGCGGCAAGATGGATACCAGTATTACTATCCGCACCGTCACGGCAACGCAGGGCCAACTCTATTGCTCAGCCGGCGGCGGTATCGTGGCCGATAGCAACGAAGAAGCGGAATATCAGGAAACTTTTGATAAAGTTAATCGTATCCTGCACCCACTGGAGAACTAATACGTGGATACCAGCCGTCTGACGCTCGATCATTTCTTATCGCGCTTTCAGCTTTTGCGCCCGCAGATGACTCATGAAACGTTAAATCAACGTCAGGCCGCCGTACTGATCCCTGTGGTTCGCCGCCCCCAGCCGGGGCTGCTGTTGACCCAGCGGGCTATTCATTTGCGCAAACACGCCGGACAGGTCGCCTTTCCCGGCGGGGCCGTGGACAGTACCGATGCTTCGCTTATCGCCGCAGCGCTTCGCGAAGCGCAGGAGGAAGTCGCCATCCCGCCGCAAGCCGTGGAAGTGATTGGCGTTTTACCGCCGGTAGACAGCGTGACCGGTTTTCAGGTCACCCCGGTGGTCGGCATTATTCCGCCAAATCTCCCCTGGCGCGCCAGTGAAGATGAAGTGTCTGCGGTGTTTGAAATGCCGCTGGCGCAAGCGTTGCAACTGGGGCGATATCATCCGCTTGATGTTTACCGTCGCGGCAATTCGCACCGCGTATGGCTCTCCTGGTATGAGCATTATTTCGTCTGGGGCATGACCGCAAACATTCTTCGTGAGCTGGCGCTGCAAATTGGCGTAAAGCCCTGACTGTACACAACGCCATTCACGTTGCCTCAAGGCGGTAACAATCGCCTCCCCCAAAGAGGCAGCCTGAAGGGCAACGTGTATATACTTAACTTTACGTGCGCAAGACACGACTTGAGATTACTGTCGCAATATTAGTAAAAACGCGGTTATTCATTAGTTTAATTCATGTGAATAGTTAAGCTGATGCCAGCGTTCCCTCTTACACTATGCGCAGTTATAACATCGTAACCGGAAACCCCGGTTGCCCTGTCAGGAGTATTATCGTGATTAGCCTATTCGACATGTTTAAGGTAGGGATTGGTCCCTCCTCTTCCCACACTGTTGGCCCGATGAAGGCCGGTAAACAGTTCGTCGATGACCTGGTCGAAAAAGGATTACTGGATAACGTTACCCGCGTCGCTGTCGATGTCTACGGCTCGCTGTCGCTGACGGGGAAAGGTCACCATACCGATATCGCCATTATTATGGGTCTGGCGGGTAATGAACCCGCTACCGTGGATATTGATAGTATCCCCGGTTTTATTCGCGACGTCGAAACGCGCGAGCGTCTGTTACTGGCCCAGGGACGTCACGAAGTCGACTTCCCGAAAGATGACGGAATGCGTTTTCACAACGGCAATTTGCCGCTGCATGAAAACGGGATGCAGATCCACGCCTGGCATGACGACACGGTCATTTATAGCAAGACGTACTATTCCATCGGCGGCGGCTTTATCGTTGATGAAGCACATTTCGGCCAGGAAGCGACGAATGAGGTTACTGTACCTTATCCGTTTAAATCGGCGAAAGAAATGCTGGAGTATTGCAACAGCACCGGCCTTTCACTCTCCGGCATGGTGATGCAAAACGAACTGGCGCTGCATAGCAAGAAAGAGATTGAAGAGTATTTCGGTCACGTCTGGCAAACCATGCAGGCTTGTATTGATCGCGGTATGAATACCGAAGGCGTTCTGCCGGGGCCGCTGCGCGTACCGCGTCGCGCCTCCGCGCTGCGTCGTATGCTGGTTTCCAGCGATAAGCTTTCCAGCGATCCGATGAACGTCATTGACTGGGTGAACATGTTTGCTCTGGCGGTGAACGAAGAGAACGCCGCAGGTGGTCGCGTCGTGACGGCGCCAACCAACGGCGCGTGCGGCATCGTGCCTGCGGTACTGGCTTACTACGACCATTTTATTGAGTCTGTCAGCCCGGATATTTACACCCGCTACTTCCTGGCGGCAGGCGCTATTGGCGCGCTGTATAAGATGAACGCGTCTATTTCCGGCGCGGAAGTCGGCTGTCAGGGCGAAGTCGGGGTCGCCTGTTCGATGGCGGCGGCAGGCCTTGCTGAACTGTTGGGCGCCAGCCCGGAACAGGTTTGCGTTGCCGCTGAAATCGGCATGGAGCATAACCTGGGGCTGACCTGCGACCCGGTTGCCGGTCAGGTGCAGGTGCCGTGTATTGAGCGTAACGCCATTGCTTCGGTTAAAGCGATCAACGCTGCGCGTATGGCCATGCGTCGAACCAGCGCGCCGCGCGTCTCGTTGGATAAAGTCATCGAAACGATGTACGAGACCGGAAAAGACATGAACGCCAAATACCGTGAAACGTCGCGCGGCGGGCTGGCTATTAAAGTCCAGTGTGATTAAACGCCGTTTCCCCTCCCTTCGCCCATCTGCTACGGATGGGCGAAATTTTTATCTCTTCCTCGTCGACTCCACGTTTCCCCACTACACTTGCTGTGTCGCGGTTGGCTTTTGTCGCCAACGCTTATTGGGCGGCCCGCATGCAAACAGCACAACGGATCATCAATCATTATCGCCGTAATCGTTTCATTGTTTGCACGATTTGTGCACTGGTCACGCTCATTCTTACGCTGAGCATCCGATTTATTTCGGAGCGGAACTTAAATCACCATCGCACGGTGGCATTCGCGAATCATGCCGTTGATGCGCTGGATAATGTGCTGCATCCTCTCCTGGTCGGACGAAACATACTGCTACCCTTACTTGAGCTTCCGTGCGCGACCGCGCATTTGCCGTTGCGTAAGCAAGCCGCCCGCCTGCAAACCATTCGTTCTATCGGGCTGGTAAAAGAGGGAATTCTCTACTGCTCAAGCATTTTTGGCGCCCGTAACACTCCCATACGCCAGCTTCAGCCCGATCTTCCCGCAGCTGGCGATCTGCTGCTACTTTCCACGGACCAATCGTTACTCAAGGGAAGCCCGATCCTCATTCAGTGGTATCCCGCCTCTGCCGATGGCCAGGATGGCGTGATGGAAATTGTGAATATTGACTTGCTGGCGACTATGCTACTTGAGCCGCAGCAGCCGCAAATTACCAGCGCCAGCCTGACGGTCGGCAAACGGCACCTGTTATATGGTCGGGGCGTGGTCGATACTCTTCCGGAATTAAAAAAAGATGAAGAGCGTTACCAGCTTTCATCGCGGCATTTCCCTTTTACTATCAGCGTCAGCGGGCCGTCGGCAGGCGTACTGGCGTTCAAACATCTCCCGACACAGTTACCGCTGGCCGTATTGCTTAGCCTGTTGATCGGTTATATCGCCTGGCTGGCAACGGCCAGCAGAATGAGCTTTTCCTGGGAGATTAATCTGGCCCTTGCCGAACGGGAGTTTGAGCTATTTTGTCAGCCGTTGCTTAATGCCCGCACGCAGCAGTGTACCGGCGTTGAGATCCTGTTACGCTGGAATAACCCGCGCCAGGGCTGGATCTCACCGGATGTTTTTATTCCTATCGCCGAGGAGCATAACCTGATAGCGCCGCTGACCCGCTATGTGATTGCGGAAACCATTCGGCAGCGGCACTACTTCCCCATCAACCATCAGTTTCATATCGGCATCAATGTGGCGGCAAGCCATTTCCGACACGGCGTGCTTCTCAAGGATCTTAATCAGTACTGGTTTAGTGCGGAACCTGTTCAGCAACTGGTGCTGGAGCTCACGGAACGCGACGCGTTGCTTGACGTTGATTACCGCCTGATGCGCGAGCTGCATCGTAAAGGCGTGAAGTTAGCCATCGATGATTTTGGCACAGGAAACAGCTCGCTCTCCTGGCTGGAAAAACTGCGGCCGGATATTTTGAAAATCGATAAATCCTTCACCGCCGCCATCGGTACCGATGCGGTCAATTCAACGGTGACCGATATTATTATCGCGCTGGGGCAAAGACTGAATATTGAACTGGTTGCGGAAGGGGTCGAAAACCAGACGCAGGCACAGCATTTGCGCCAGCATGGCGTGCAAATGTTACAGGGCTATCTCTATGCGAAGCCGATGCCCATTAGCGAATTTCCACAGTGGCTGGCGGGCAGCGCGCCGCCGCCCGCCCGGCATAACGGACAGATTATGTCCGCGATGCCGCATCTATAGACTTGATTCCTGCGTGTGACGTCATTCCTCTTCGTCGTGGGCAGGCTGTTCTTTAACAATTCGAACCAGATCGACACGATAGTCGTTGGCCTCGACAATGGTGATCCGCAGGGGCGGAACATCAATGACATCGCCAACACGAGGAATATGGCCATTAGCGGCGATCACTAACCCCGCGACCGTCGCAATATCGCCCTCTTCGTTCACCAGATGGTCAACTTCCAGCGCCTGCTGTAGCGCATGGAGATCGGTGCCGCCCTTCACTATCCAGCCCTCGGCATCGGCAACGATTTCCGGCGTTTCATCGGCATCCGGGAACTCACCGGCAATCGCTTCCAGCACATCCAGCGGCGTAACCAGCCCCTGCACCACGCCGAACTCGTTAGTGACGATAACGAAACTGCCGCGCGCGCGACGCAAAACGCCTAACAGATTGATAGGATCAAGCGTTTCCGGCACCACTATCGCCGGGGAAGACGCGGCGATAGCCGCAACGTCCGCGCCCTCTTCCAGCGCCACCAGCAACTCTTTCGCGCGAACGATACCGATAATTTCATCCAGCTCGCCCCGACATACCGGGAACAGGCTATGCGGAGAAGAGAGTAACTGCTGACGGATTTCAGCTACGCTGAGATTCGCATCCACCCAACTAATTTCGCCTCGCGGCGTCATAATGCCGCGCAGGGAGCGCGACGCCAGAGTCAGTACGCCGTTAATCATGTAGCGTTCTTCTTCGGCGAAGGCGCCTTCCGACACCGATATCGCGGCCGGGCTATCCGTCTCATGTTGCGTACTCGCCTGGCGTTTACCGCCCATCAGACGCAGGATAGCGTCCGCAGTACGCGCGCGCAGCGGCAACGTGGACTGATGACGAATAAAGTTGCGGCGCGCAATCTGGTTAAACACCTCGATAACTATCGAGAAACCAATTGCCGCGTACAAGTAGCCTTTCGGAATATGGAAACCAAACCCTTCCGCCACCAGGCTCAAGCCGATCATCAGCAGGAAACTCAGACAGAGCACCACCACCGTCGGATGCTGGTTGACAAAACGGGTCAGCGGTTTTGACGCCAGTAGCATCACCGCCATCGCAATCACCACCGCCGCCATCATAACAGGCAGATGGTTTACCATACCTACCGCCGTAATCACGGCGTCCAGCGAGAAGACCGCATCCAGGATGACAATCTGCGTGACTACCACCCAGAAGCTCGCATAGCCTTTACCGTGTCCGGTGTCATGCTCGCGGTTTTCCAGACGTTCATGCAGCTCGGTGGTCGCTTTAAACAGCAGGAATATACCGCCCAGCAGCATAATTAAATCGCGGCCGGAGAAGGTAAAATCCCAGACGGTAAAGAGCGGCTTTGTTAAGGTCACCAGCCACGAAATAATGGACAGCAGCGCCAGACGCATAATCAGCGCCAGCGAGAGCCCGATAAGACGCGCTTTGTCACGCTGCTTTGGCGGCAATTTATCGGCGAGGATCGCGATAAAGACCAGGTTATCGATACCCAGAACAATTTCCAGGACGACGAGCGTGAGTAAACCCACCCAAATTGAGGGATCCATTAATAATTCCATGACAAGCTCCTGCTTAAGGAATGACTAAACGGCGCCCACAACATCTCAAAGGATGCAGGCGGTAACGCAATAAACAAAGTAAGGCTATGGCAAGATATGCCAGATTGACAGGCGCAAAACGGCCAAAGAGTGAAATGACGTCGGTGACGATCCATACAACGGGCTGCTGCCCTGTACCCCATTCTAATTAAACGGAAGCTAAACATAACAGAGACAACTGGTTTTTGGCAAAGATTTACCTTCCTTTGCAAAGAGATGTAACCAGGATATTTTACACTTCGAAATTTCTCATTATCGAAAACAAAATTACGGATCTCCATCACACAAAATATTTTTTTCGATATCTAAAATAATTCACGAAAATCATGCGTTTTTCGTTGTAACCCTCATCTGAATCGATTCGCTTGCGGACGGCGATTCAAAAAATACATCTGTCAAGTTGATGTGTTGACAATAATAAAGGAGGTAGCAAGTGACCATTGCTATTGTTATAGGCACACATGGTTGGGCTGCAGAGCAGTTACTTAAAACAGCCGAAATGCTGTTAGGCGAGCAGGAAAACGTCGGCTGGATCGATTTCGTTCCAGGCGAAAATGCCGAAACGCTGATCGAAAAGTACAACGCTCAGTTGGCTAAACTCGATACCAGTAAAGGCGTGCTATTTCTCGTTGATACATGGGGAGGCAGTCCGTTTAATGCTGCCAGCCGCATTGTCGTCGATAAAGAGCGCTATGAAGTTATTGCCGGCGTCAACATCCCGATGCTGGT
This sequence comes from Salmonella sp. 32020114201800008SM, assembly GCF_017572025.1. NCBI lineage: Bacteria > Pseudomonadati > Pseudomonadota > Gammaproteobacteria > Enterobacterales > Enterobacteriaceae > Salmonella > Salmonella sp. 32020114201800008SM. Next base: position 794,021 of record NZ_JAGEQM010000001.1, read on the forward strand.
CGAAACGTTTATGGCTCGTGACGACGATCCGAGCTTTGACGAGCTGGTCGCACTGGCGGTAGAAACCGGTCGTGAAGGCGTAAAAGCGCTGAAAGCGAAACCGGTAGAAAAAGCCGCGCCAGCGCCAGTCGCCGCCGCGCCAAAAGCGGCCACGCCGGCAAAACCGATGGGCCCGAATGATTATATGGTTATCGGGCTTGCCCGTATTGATGACCGCCTCATTCACGGTCAGGTCGCTACCCGCTGGACCAAAGAGACCAATGTCAGCCGTATTATTGTTGTGAGCGATGAAGTCGCGGCGGATACCGTACGTAAAACGCTGCTGACGCAAGTTGCGCCGCCGGGCGTTACGGCGCATGTGGTTGACGTCGCGAAGATGATTCGCGTCTACAATAACCCGAAATACGCCGGCGAACGCGTGATGCTTCTGTTTACCAATCCTACCGACGTCGAGCGCATCGTTGAGGGCGGCGTGAAAGTCACCTCCGTGAACATTGGCGGTATGGCCTACCGTCAAGGTAAAACGCAGGTGAACAACGCCGTTTCCGTCGATGAAAAGGATATCGAAGCCTTTAAAAAGCTCAACGAGCGCGGCATCGAGCTTGAGGTGCGTAAAGTTTCCACCGATCCGAAACTGAAAATGATGGATTTAATTGCCAAAGTGGCGAAATAACCGCCGGCATTTAATTAGCTTTCACACTTAAGATAGCAATAGGAGAAGTACAATGGAGATTACCACTCTTCAGATTGTGCTGGTGTTCATCGTCGCATGTATCGCAGGTATGGAGTCGGTACTTGATGAATTTCAGTTCCACCGTCCGCTGATCGCCTGTACCTTAATCGGCGCCGTTCTGGGGGACATGAAAACCGGTATTATCATCGGCGGTACTCTGGAAATGATCGCTCTGGGCTGGATGAACATCGGTGCTGCCGTTGCGCCTGATGCCGCACTGGCGTCCATCATCTCTACCGTTCTGGTCATCGCCGGGCATCAAAGCATTGGCGCCGGTATCGCGCTGGCGATTCCGCTGGCGGCGGCAGGCCAGGTACTGACCATTATCGTTCGTACCATCACCGTGGCATTCCAGCACGCGGCGGACAAGGCGGCTGAAAACGGCAACCTGACGGCGCTCTCCTGGCTGCACGTTTCTTCTCTGTTCCTGCAGGCAATGCGTATCGCTATCCCGGCGGTTATCGTTGCCATCTCCGTAGGCACCAGCGAAGTACAGGGGATGCTGAATGCGATTCCTGAAGTCGTCACAGGCGGTCTGAACATCGCCGGCGGCATGATCGTCGTGGTTGGTTATGCGATGGTTATCAACATGATGCGCGCAGGCTACCTGATGCCGTTCTTCTACCTCGGTTTCGTCACCGCGGCTTTCACAAACTTCAACCTGGTCGCACTGGGTGTCATCGGCGCAGTGATGGCTATTCTTTACATCCAGCTGAGCCCGAAATACAACCGTGTAGCGGGCGCGCCTGCAGCGGCTGCTGGCAATAACGATCTCGATAACGAACTGGACTAACAGGTGAGCGAAATGGTTGATATGACTAAAACTACCACCGAGAAAAAACTCACTCCGAGCGATATTCGCGGCGTATTTCTTCGTTCTAACCTGTTCCAGGGGTCATGGAACTTCGAACGTATGCAAGCGCTAGGCTTCTGCTTCTCTATGGTGCCGGCGATTCGTCGCCTGTATCCGGAGAATAATGACGCGCGTAAACAGGCGATTAAACGTCACCTGGAGTTCTTTAACACCCATCCTTACGTTGCGGCGCCGGTACTGGGCGTGACCCTGGCAATGGAAGAAAAGCGTGCGAACGGCGCAGAGATTGACGATGGTGCTATCAACGGTATCAAAGTCGGTCTGATGGGACCGCTGGCAGGCGTCGGCGACCCTATCTTCTGGGGTACCGTCCGTCCGGTATTCGCGGCGCTGGGCGCAGGTATTGCAATGAGCGGCAGCCTGCTTGGTCCGCTGCTGTTTTTCATCCTGTTTAACCTGGTGCGTCTGGCGACCCGTTATTATGGCGTAGCTTATGGCTACCGCAAAGGCGTCGATATCGTTAAAGATATGGGCGGCGGCTTCCTGCAAAAACTGACTGAGGGGGCGTCAATCCTCGGCCTGTTTGTCATGGGGGCATTGGTTAACAAGTGGACGCATGTGAATATCCCGCTGGTGGTCTCCACCATCACCGGTCAGGATGGTCAGACCCGCGTTACCACCGTGCAAACCATTCTCGACCAGCTGATGCCGGGTCTGGTTCCGCTACTGTTGACCTTTGCCTGTATGTGGCTGCTGCGTAAGAAAGTTAACCCGCTGTGGATTATCGTGGGCTTCTTCGTCATCGGTATCGCCGGCTACTCCGTAGGACTGCTGGGTCAGTAAGGCTGTTGTACACTACCGGGGCCAAACGGCCCCGTTTTTTTATTTCTCTGGAGGATAAATGACTATCACGGACCTGGTGCTGATTCTCTTTATTGCCGCATTATTGGCTTACGCTCTCTACGATCAGTTCATCATGGCCCGTCGCAATGGCCCCACTCTGCTTTCTATAGCCCTGCTCCGCCGCGGTCGCGTAGACAGCGTTATCTTCGTTGGGCTGGTCGCCATCCTTATTTATAACAACGTAACCGGCCACGGAGCGCAGATGACCACATGGTTATTAAGCGCGCTGGCGTTAATGGGGTTTTATATATTCTGGATCCGCACGCCACGGATCATCTTTAAACAACGTGGCTTTTTCTTCGCCAATGTCTGGATAGAATATAACCGTATTAAAGAGATGAATTTATCGGAAGACGGCGTACTGGTGATGCAATTAGAACAACGACGCTTGCTTATCCGTGTACGCAATATCGACGATCTGGAAAAAATATATAAACTTCTTATTGAAAATCAATAGATTAAGATATATCCTCAACTATGTTTTTCGAATTTTATTTCGAATCATAATATAGCTAAGGCTATATTTTCTATTGACCAATTGTTATTTAATTTAACGTTTTATTGATGAATAAATCTAAATGAAAATCGTTTTCAATTAGAAGGCAAATAATATTTTATCGCTGTTGTTTTATATTCTAAAAATATGTTAATGTTGCGCCGTCAATTGGGGAGTAGCCGATTTCCAGACTCCGGAAATGTACGCGTCAACATACTCGTTGCGAAACGTGGCGCGTACGGACCAGCAGCCGCTGGTCAGGCGAGACCATAGGCGCATCAACTGCTGTGTATTTCGTCACAGAATGGCGACATGCATGTTTGCTGGGGGCAGTGATGTGTTTAATGGATACCCCGGTCAGGACGCTGTCATGCACTTTACTGCTACTGTTCTTCTCGCTTTCGGCATGTCGATGGATGCTTTCGCGGCATCAATTGGCAAAGGCGCCACCCTACATAAACCCAAATTCTCAGAAGCGTTGCGTACCGGTCTTATCTTTGGCGCGGTTGAAACGCTGACCCCGTTGATCGGCTGGGGGCTGGGGATATTGGCGAGTAAATTCGTTCTGGAATGGAACCACTGGATAGCCTTTGTTCTGCTGATCTTTCTGGGCGGACGCATGATCATCGAAGGTATCCGCGGCGGTAGTGATGAAGATGAAACACCGTTACGTCGCCACAGCTTTTGGCTATTAGTCACGACGGCTATCGCGACCAGCCTCGATGCGATGGCGGTTGGCGTCGGTCTGGCGTTTTTGCAGGTAAACATCATCGCTACCGCATTAGCTATCGGTTGCGCCACGCTTATCATGTCCACCCTCGGAATGATGATCGGTCGCTTTATCGGCCCAATGCTGGGTAAGCGTGCTGAAATTCTCGGCGGGGTCGTACTGATAGGAATTGGCGTCCAGATCCTCTGGACGCATTTTCACGGTTAACGGTTACGCTGCCAGAGATGAAGGTTGAAATCCGTCTGGCAGCTAAGTCCGGCGCTGGCAGCCAGTTGTTCCCACACGTCTGGCCTGGCGCGCCAGGCAAATGGCGTCATTTGCAACAGTGCTACAGCCGCTTCGGCGGTGAGCTGCATGTGATAAGCAAGGCGGGTACTCTGCTGCAATGTGAATCCGTCGAGCTGCTCGGTATACGGCGCATGTAAACGCACCTCATCATAAATGAGCCCTTTTAGTTCCATCAGATGATGCGGCCCCGGCGTGGCGGTAACGACCCAACCACCAGGTTTCACCACGCGCGCCAATTCCTGCGCCTTACACGGGGCGTAGATTCTGATCACCGCATCCATTGACGCATCGGCAAAGGGCAGTCGATGGCTTGACGCCACACAAAACTTCACCTGCGAATAGCGTTTCGCCGCCGCTTTGATCGCCGTTTTAGCAACGTCCAGTCCAAACGTGGTGACTCCCGGCAACGCCTCGGCAAAAGCATGAGTGTAATACCCCTCGCCGCAGCCGATATCCAGAATCGCCGTGGCCGACTGATCCAGCCGCTCGCGCAACAGGTTAATCACGGCATCGCGCAGCGGCTGATAATGGCCTGCATCAAGAAACGCTCTCCTCGCCTGCATCATTTCGGCGCTGTCGCCCGGATCGCGCGAACGTTTATGCTGTACCGGCAGCAGATTGATGTAACCCTCTTTCGCCACATCAAACTGATGGCGCTGTGGACATATAACGCTGTTATTAATCTGCGTAAGCGGCTGATGGCAAAGCGGACAGGTAAACGACATGACAACTCCGGACTGGGGCGCTAAAGGGCGCAAGTGTAACGCGAATTGCGCCCCGGGAAAATCCTTTACGAACCCGGAACCGCAACGTGGCTGCCATGCATCACCAGAAGGTGATCTGAATCGGCTGGCATACCGTCTGGCTCAACATTTTCCAGCCGCAGCACATCGCCCATGATCTGGCTGAATACGGGCGCAGATACCGCGCCGCCATAATAAGCCCCGTTTTGCGGATTATTAATCACCACCACCAGCGCAAATCTGGGGTTACTTGCCGGCGCGACGCCTGCGGTATATGCCACATATTTATCGACGTATTTACCATCATCGCCAATTTTTTTCGCCGTCCCGGTTTTGACCGCAATACGGTAGTCTCTTACTGCGGCTTTTGTTCCGCCGCCGCCAGGCAACGCGACGCTCTCCATCATATGTTCCACCTCGTGCACCAGTTCTTCCGGCATTACCCGCGTGCCGATCACGGGCGGATCAACTTTGGTGATCGATAACGGACGGTAGATACCAAAGCTGCCAATCGTGGCATAAACATGCGCCAGTTGCAGCGGCGTCACCATTAATCCATAGCCAAAAGCGAAGGTAGCGCGATCTAAATCACTCCAGTAACGGCGTTTCGGTAATAACCCGCTGCTCTCTCCGGTGAGACCCAGTCCGGTAGGCACGCCGAAACCAAAGCTTTTATAAGTATCCATTAATTTCTGCACCGGCATCGCCAGAGAAAGGTGAGAAACGCCGGTATCGCTGGATTTTTGCAAAATGCCGGTTAATGTCAGTTCCGGATAGTAACCGACGTCGCGGATACGGTGTCCATCGAGAGTAAAAGGATGGGTATCGATAACGCTGTCCGGCTGCACGATGCCCTGCTGTAACGCAGTCATAATGACCAATGGCTTCACAGTAGAACCGGGTTCGAAGGTGTCGCTAATCGCGCGGTTACGAAAATCGTCCAACTGCGCGCCTTCACGGTTGTTCGGGTTGAAATCCGGGTAGCTCGCCATCGAGAGAATTTCACCCGTTGGGATGTTAATCAATACGGCAGCGCCGGATTCCGCTTTGTTCCAGATGACGGCGTTATCCAGCGCATCTTCGGTAACCGTTTGCAGACGTTCATCAATGCTAAGCTGAAGTTCATGAGCAGGAACCGGATTCACTTCCGTAATGTTCTCAATAACGTGACCAAATTTATCTTTACGCACCAATCGGGAGCCCGGTTTTCCCGTCAGTTGCGCGTTAAAGCTCTTTTCAATACCTTCTATTCCCTGCCCGTCGATATTGGTAAAGCCGATCAAATTGGCCGCTACGTGTCCGGCAGGGTAAAAACGGCGCGACTCTTCCCGCAGGTTAATACCCGGTAGATTCAGTTTATCTATCCATTCGGCTTGCTGGGGTGAAACCTGGCGCGCAAGGTAGATAAAACGGCCTGCCGGGTTACTGTTTACCCGTTCCGCAAGCGTACTGAGAGACAGATGCAGGGCGCTGGCCAGCGCCTGCCAGCGCTCATTGTAGCCAACGCCGCCTTTGCTTATGATAGTCTTCGGATCGGCCCAGACAGCATTAACCGGAACGCTCACCGCTAAGGGTCGCCCTTCTCTGTCGGTGATCATGCCGCGTGGAGAGGCCGTGGTCACTTCACGAAGCGAGCGCATATCTTCTTGTTTCACCAGTTTCGACGGCGTAACAATTTGCAGCCATGCCACCCGCCCTAACAACAATGCCATACTGAGCAGAATGGCAGTGCAAAGTAGTGCAAAACGTATGGGCGTAAAATTACGGGTATCGCCGTCGCTTTTCTTTTTCACCTGATCTCCAGCCGAATCATTTTTCAGGTGATTGATTTAACGGGAAACGGCCGGAAAAACCAGAAAAAACAATGCTAATAACATCGCGCCTTTGCAACAAATCGCTAACGAGAGCGCATCCAGACACATTTTGAAGGATATTGAATTAAAAAGCCCCGCTTTTAGCGAGGCTTTATATCTGAGGCTGACGCGACAAACGCATCAAATCAGTGGTGTCGATCAGATAGCTGTTACGTTAACAGCAGCCGGACCTTTCTGGCCGTCCTGAATTTCGAACTCAACGTTCTGGCCTTCAGCCAGAGTTTTGAAACCATTGCCCTGGATAGCGGAGAAGTGTACGAACACATCTTTGCTGCCGTCAGCCGGAGTAATGAAGCCAAAACCTTTGGATTCGTTGAACCACTTAACTTGACCTTTAATCTTTGCCATTTGCAAAATTCCTTAGAGTGTTTTCTTTGCCCGTAGGCATAACATAGATAAAACTGAGACATTACTGCTTGAGGCACTAATATAAGGTTCGGCAGAGAAGCGGTATTCAACGTCAACGTGTTTACTCAGGACTTCTTTACTGAAAATGCCACACATAAACAGAACTGTACCTCGTTTAACCCAAAGCCTGTTATCACATACAACGTTAATTATGGCAAGCCATTTTTAAACGTGTCTCGATCCGTCGCACAAATTACGAGAACCTTCACAAATTGACAGCACGTTTATGCAACAAAATTGCGAAAGATATATCCTCACGCGCTGACGGACTCCTGACAACGTCACTGCTGAAAAGCCATTTTTCTACCATAGCTCAATAACTTCGCTTCTTCCAGTGCATCAAATCACATTTAAAAGCTGTATTTTTCATATCACTTTTTATGCTGAGTTATGCATAAATTGTCACAATGATAAAAAACACCTTTTAATCAAAATAATAGAAAAGAAAAGCGATTTTCGACACCGCTTTTTGTGATGTTCTGCGTCTTTACAGAATGCCTTAAAATAATGAACAAACAATGACAATCCATAAAGAGAGAGAAACGTTTCGCTTTTAATAGAGAATGAGCGGTATCACAAAATTGACATATGTCCATTTGTTATACATATAAAACTATGTTGCATATAAAGCCATATATTAGGTAAGGTGTTGATGCTGTAGTATCAGTTGCAAACGGCAACGCGGAGAGATCCGACGGGGAAATGGGGCGTATGGCACTGGCGCCATTTGCGCCCCGGTAAGCATTATCGTTCAGCAACCAGACGAATGATGTCCTCATCCTCTTTCGGTTCGCTTGCCGCTGTTGCGGGTTCCGCTTCTTTTTCTGGTTCGTTTGCTTCGCAAAGGCGGCGTAACAACGCGTTTTGCCGCTTCTGTTGATCCAATAACGCTTCGAGCAGTTCTATCTGCTCGTTGGCACGGGAACTTGCCCGGTTGACAAAGAACCAGAGCGCCAGCCCCACCACCAAAACCACCATTGATACTATTAAAGATGCAAGAGAAAACGCACCAGAGTTTAAAACGTCGTTCATTTCACCACCTCGATGTAGAGACGTCATTCTACCACTGCTACACGGGAAGGAAATCTCTGGTGTAAAACGTTTACCAGGGAATAAATTTATTGATGGCGCAAATACCGCTGAAAAATTGTACATCCTGATCGCACATGATATTAAACACCTGCGCCCACAGCAACAGGCATACTACCACCACGATGCCGAGAACGACCCATCGAAATTTTTTCACTCCACTCTCCGATTTTACATCTTATGTCGCTAAATTATCATGAGTTACTTAAACCAGGAGTAACTGTAGCGGCATTATATGTTTTTAGGAATGATTCACTTGTTTCAATCAATGTACACGCTACTCTTATTCTAACTAAAAAAGAAAAGAGGTAGTAATGCGTTTGATCATTCGCGCAATTGTATTGTTTGCCCTGGTGTGGATAGGCCTGCTGATGAGCGGCTATGGCATCCTGGTGGGAAGTAAAGTGAACGCTGCGGGGCTGGGTTTACAGTGCCATTACCTGACCGCACGCGGCACCAGCACGGCGCAATATCTCCATACCAACAGCGGCATTATCGGCTTTTCCGACTGTCCCATTTTCAGAAAAATCGCCACCGTGGTGGATAATGGCTAAGCGGCAATAAATAATTTCACAGTGAAACTATCACCAATAATTCCCCTATATTGGCTGTTGTTCATAAGTACTGTTAAATAATATTTTAATAACCGTTAAATAAGCCGACAGATATTATCTACTTTTACGATTTCATCCCACCCGATGTTATAAAAAAAGCAGCTACATTTTTCGTAGCTGCTTTTTTTTAACGTCATGCTAATAACGTTGCTTAGAAGGGATAATCGTTGTAACCCATTTGTTCAGAAATTTTACGCGCGGCGGCGTGTAACATAGCCACATATTCCTGTAGGCGTTCTTCTGAAAAACGCAGCGTCGGGAACGAAATGCTTAACCCTGCGATGACTACGCCAAAACGGTCAAATACCGGTACGCCGATACAACGTAATCCTTCTTCCTGTTCTTCGTTATCTTCACCGTATCCTTGCGCACGCACTTCATCCAACAGCGGCAGCAACGCTTCAGTGCTGGTAATCGTGCGTCCCGTGCTTTGCTTATACTCTACGCCGTCGAGAATCTGCTTAACCTCATCACGGTCGCGCCAGGCCAGAAGCACTTTACCGATGGCCGTACTGTACAGCGGATTACGACGCCCAATACGTGAGTACATCCGCAGATTGTACATAGAGTCAATTTTATGGATATAGACAATGCTGTCTTCATCCAGCGCGCCAAGATGGATAGTTTCTTTTGTCAGACGAGACAGTTCGCGCATCTGAATGTCCGCACTGCGGATGAGATCAACATTTTGCAAAGCTCGCGCGCCCAGCTCAAACAGCTTTAGCGTCAGAGAGTATTTTTCAGACTCCCCCTCCTGAGCCACGTAGCCCAGCGTTTTCATGGTTTGCAAAAAGCGATAAACGGTGCTTTTCGACATCATGACGCGCTGCGATAGCTCGGTAATCCCTATTTCACGCTCTTCACCCAGCGCCTGCAGAATGCCGAAAACTTTCAGCACAGAAGATACAGAATCAGGCTGCTTATCCAGATCTGCGTTTGCCATTTATCACCTCATTACGAGCGTTTTATAAAATTCAGAACGAGTTTTTATTATAATTTCACGCCAGGTCGCCCGCAATCCATCTTTGCTTACTTCGTTACAAATCTGCGACATAACAACTCAGTATTAATGCTAACATTATTATTCAGCTCATAATTCCCCTTATTACAAAATACTTATGGAAAAAACACGGGCCGATGGCCTGCCCCTCCCGCAGAGATACGGCGCTATCCTGACGATTATTATCGGTATTTCGATGGCGGTTCTGGATGGCGCAATCGCTAATGTCGCGCTGCCAACCATTGCGACTGATTTACATGCCTCCCCTGCCAGCTCTATCTGGATTGTCAATGCGTACCAAATCGCCATTGTCGTCTCACTGCTTTCCCTGTCTTTTTTAGGCGACATGTTTGGTTATCACCGGATCTATAAATGTGGTTTAGTGGTATTTCTGCTTTCATCATTGTTTTGCGCGCTTTCAGACTCGCTGCAGATGCTGACGCTGGCGCGCATCGCGCAGGGATTTGGCGGCGCGGCGCTCATGAGCGTAAACACGGCGCTGATTCGTCTTATCTATCCCCAGCGTCATCTGGGACGAGGCATGGGAATTAACTCTTTTATCGTCGCAGTCTCTTCCGCCGCGGGTCCGACGATCGCCGCGGCGATTTTATCCATCTCATCATGGAAATGGCTGTTTCTGATTAATGTCCCGTTAGGTATCATCGCGTTAATTCTGGCCATCCGCTTTTTACCAGCAAACATCGCCCATGACACTAAGCCGCGCTTTGACTTACCGAGCGCGGTAATGAATGCGCTCACATTTGGCCTGCTGATTACCGCATTGAGCGGCTTTGCCCAGGGACAGTCGCTAACGTTGATTGGCGCAGAGCTGCTCGTTCTGGTCGTGGTCGGGTTTTTCTTCGTGCGCCGCCAGCTTTCTTTGCCCGTCCCTTTGTTACCCATCGACTTGTTACGCATTCCGCTTTTTTCACTCTCGATCGGCACGTCAATTTGCTCGTTCTGCGCGCAAATGTTAGCCATGGTCTCGCTACCTTTTTATCTGCAAACCGTGCTGGGCCGTAGCGAAGTAGAAACCGGCCTGTTATTGACGCCCTGGCCGCTGGCAACGATGGTGATGGCGCCGCTGGCGGGATACCTGATAGAACGTCTTCATGCCGGTTTGCTGGGGGCGCTGGGAATGGTGATAATGGCAGCCGGGTTGTTTGCGCTGGTCATGTTGCCAGGCACCCCCTCCGATCTGAATATTATCTGGCCGATGATCCTTTGTGGCGCAGGGTTTGGCCTGTTCCAGTCGCCGAATAATCACACCATTATCACTTCCGCGCCGCGTGAGCGCAGCGGTGGCGCCAGCGGGATGCTGGGCACGGCGCGACTGTTAGGCCAAAGTACTGGCGCCGCGCTGGTAGCGCTGATGTTGAACCAGTTTGGCGATAGCGGTACGCATCTTTCTCTGCTCGCAGCGGCGATCCTGGCGACTCTCGCGGCGGTGGTGAGCGGTTTACGTATTACGCAACCACGCGTTCAGGCGTAAAAAAAGCGCGTCATTCGACGCGCTTTTCATACTTGCCAGTGGGCTTATTATTTCAGGTACTCACCGCTACGCAGCGCTTCAATGCGTTTATCCAGCGGTGGGTGCGTCATAAACAGCTCGCTTAACGATTTCGATTTACCGTTAATACAAAACGCCATCATGCTGGTCGCTTCTTGCGGCTCGTAGCTGGTTTTCAGGCGCTGCAACGCGGCAATCATTTTTTCACGGCCAACCAGCTTCGCCGATCCCGCATCGGCATGAAACTCACGGTAACGGGAGAACCACATGGTGATGATGCTCGCCAGAATACCGAAGACCAGTTCCAGCACCGTCGCAACGGCGAAATAGATTAGCGGATTACCGTTACTTCCTTCGCCTTCATCGCGGTTGCCGCCCAGAAAACCAGCAGCAATTTGCGCGATAATGCGCGAAATAAAGATAACGAAGGTGTTAACCACCCCCTGAATCAACGTCATCGTCACCATATCGCCATTGGCAATATGGCTGATTTCATGCGCAATGACGGCTTCCGCTTCGTCAGGGCTCATGTTTTGCAACAAACCGGTGCTCACAGCGACCAATGAGGCGTCACGGCGTGCGCCCGTCGCAAACGCGTTAATGTCCGGCGCATGGTAGATAGCAACCTGCGGCATGGCGATACCGGCCTGGCGCGCTTGCGTTGCTACGGTGTTCATCAACCAGCGTTCTCTTTCATTGCGAGGCTGTTCAATAACTTCCCCTCCTACGGATTTTAACGCCATCCATTTGGACATCAGCAATGAAATAAAAGAACCGCCAAAACCAAACAGCAGCGCCATGATCAGCAAGCCTTGCACGCTGCTCGACTGTATCCCTGTCAGGCTCAGAACCAGCCCGAAAACGACCATCACGGCCAGGTTCGTCAGCAGGAAGAGCGCGATTCGCATCATAATTTTCTTTTAACCTCAATTTAACAAAGCGCACTATGCGATTACCCACATCGTATGGGTCTTATGGCTATTTTCAAGCATCACCAGGCGGTAAGTCACGAGAAAAACACAACTTTACATTTTGTAGCATTATCCTGACGACTTCTGCGCTTGTTAAAAAAAAACAGGCACAATTTTTTGTGCCTGTTTAGCGTTACTTATTGGCTGCCGCCTGCTCCGCTGGTTTTTCTTTTTCAAGATGCGCCAGGTCCAGAGCAATCTTCACCGTTTCATCAAGGTACGGGTCCGGCTCCTGGTAATCCTTTGGCAGATCGTCCAGTTTCTTCAGCAACGGTTTACCCTCACGTTTAAACCGATCGTTAATACGCGCCAGACGCAGAGCGTCTTCTTCATTGTTCTCTTTCTCACGCTGCGCATAATTCAGAGAGACGATGTTGCGCTTATCCTTCATGGCATTGAAACGTGCGATATCCTTCATGATGTACTGAAACTCAGGATCTTTGGCGATACGCGCGTTGTGTTCTTTCAATAATTCCGGGCCAAACGGGGCCAAATCGTCCGATTTCACGTATTTCGCCGCATCAATGCTATCCCACGGCAAGGCGTTATCTTCAAATTTTTCTCCGGTTTCCGTCTCTTCATTGCCGGTCGGCATGATGATATCCGGCGTGACCCCTTTACGCTGCGTACTACCGCCGTTGACACGGTAAAACTTCTGAATGGTGTACTGCACCGAACCCAGCGCAGGCCATTCCGGGCGAAGCATCTGATCGTAAATTCGGTTTAGCGAACGATATTGCTGTACCGTACCTTTACCGAAGGTCGGCTCACCGACAATCAGCGCGCGGCCATAATCCTGCATCGCGGCAGCGAAGATTTCCGATGCCGAGGCACTGAAACGATCGACCAGCACCACCAGCGGGCCTTTGTAGTAGACCACGCCGTCGGTGTCGCTATCCTCACGCACTTTGCCGTTATTGTCGCGCACCTGAACTATCGGACCAGAAGGGATAAACAGACCGGAAAGCGAAACGGCTTCCGTCAGCGCCCCACCGCCGTTTGAACGCAGATCGATAACGATGCTGTTAACGTTCTGTTTTTCCAGCTTCTGAAGCTGAACTTTGACATCATCGGTCAAGCCAACATAAAAGCCTGGAATATCCAGTACACCAACTTTTTCCTTGCCGACGGTTTTCACCGACATTTTAACCGCGCGATCTTCAAGACGAATCCGTTCACGCGTCAGCGTGATAATACGCGTTTTCGTCCCTTTGCCAGCCGGCAGTATTTCCAGTCGAACCTTGCTGCCTTTCGGCCCTTTGATCAGCGCCACCACATCGTCAAGACGCCAGCCAATAACGTCGACCATCGGTTTTCCGGCCTGCCCTACGCCGACGATACGATCGCCGACGCTAATCGACTTGCTCTTCGCTGCCGGGCCGCCGGCAACCAATGAGTTAATGACAGTATAATCGTCATCCATTTGCAGCACCGCGCCGATACCTTCCAGAGACAGGCTCATTTCGGTATTAAACTGCTCGGTATTGCGGGGAGAAAGATAATTCGTATGTGGGTCGATTTCACGCGCAAAAGCGGTCATCGCCAGCGAGAACACATCTTCACTGTTGGTCTGCGCCAGGCGGCGAATAGCGAATTTGTAGCGACGCGTCAGCGTTTCGCGAATTTCTTTGTCGCTCTTGCCGGTGAGTTTCAGACTGAGCTCATCGAATTTCACTTTACCATCCCACAGCGCATTTAGCTCAGCCTCATCTTTCGGCCAGGGCGCTTTACTGCGGTCCAGGTTAAACGTATCGTTTCCGGTGAAATCCATTGGCCGTTCCAGCACTTTTAGCGCGTACTGGTAACGTTCAAACCGGCGCTTTTGCGCCAGGTTATAAAGATCGTAAAAAACATCCAGCTTACCCGTGCGCAGCTCATCGCCCAACACGGTTTTCTTTTTCGCAAACTGCTCGACATCGCTCGCCAACAAAACGTTGTGGCTATAGTCGAGAAGATTCAGATAGCGATCAAAAATCTTTGCCGAAAATGCCTCATCCAGATCGAACTGGCGATAGTGGGAGCGGGTAAAACGCGACGTTACGCGCTCGCTCACCGTCGCATGTTGCGTCTCTTCCTTTAGTACGGGAATTTGATCGGCACGCGTAATATCTTCCACGGCGAAGGACTGGCCTGCTAATGCAAGCAGGCCAGCTAACGCGGTAAGCCTAAAAAAAGTGTTCATGCCAGGCCTGGCCTCCGTTTCAGAACACCAGGTGTTCTGCGCGTACAATCAAAGACATACCCGAATTCAGCTGTACACGGACACCATCTTTGGTGATTTCTAATACGGTGGCATCCATCGCATTATTACCCGCTTTCACCTTGAGGGACTGCCCTACGGTCAATACTGAAATATCAGAAACCGGCGTGTGCTTCTCTTCGCGAGGCGCACGCGGCGCTTTCGTCGTCGGTTTATCAGCGCGAGGTTTACGTTCAGCGCCTTCTTTACGACGCGCTACCGGGCGAGGTTTACGCTCGCGTCGCGGCGCGTCTTCTTTTTCGCCAGCCGCCGCGGCAGCTTCGCGTTTTTTCGCTTGCTGCTCTGCGCGCTGCGCCTGAACACGGGCTTTGGCTTCTTCAAGCTGCTTACGCGCATGTTCGACATGCTGTTCTTCCAGCTCGCCGCACGGATTGCCATCAAGGTCGACGCGCGTTGCGCCCGGCTTAACGCCGTACAGGTAACGCCAGCTTGAAGTATAAAGACGTAAAGCGGAACGAAGTTGCGTTTTGCTGAGGTTCATTTCGCCCCCAACTCGCTCTACCAGATCCTGAAAAATACCAATTTTCAGCGGGCGAGCTTCGCCTTCCGCACTAAAACAGTGAGGAAAACGCTCGGCCAGAAACGCGATAACTTCTTTACTGCTATTCAACTTAGGTTGATTTTCCATGAAATTTCCTGATTACAACGGACGTAGCCAACAAGCAGCAGGCATGAACAGGCGTCATTATAATGACGCCATCAGTAATTGCTACGTTATCCGTTGATTATCCTGCAACGCTCGCAAAGAATTTTTTGTAATCCGTCGTTGCAAGCACGGTTTCAAGCTGTGCGACCAGCGTACGCAGGCCGTGTTCATCTTCTTCGGTAAAACGGCCAAACGCTGTGCTATCTATATCCAGCACGCCGATAATCCGTTCGCCAACCGTGACAGGCAGCACAATTTCGGCGTTGCTGGCGGCATCACAGGCAATATGGCCGTCAAACGCATGAACATCATCAATACGTTGAACCTTATTCTGCGCTACCGCTGCGCCACACACGCCGCGACCAACCGGAATCCGCACACAGGCGATTCGCCCCTGAAACGGCCCCAACACCAGCGTATCGCCTTCGAGGAGATAAAATCCCGCCCAGTTCACCTCGGTAAGGCGTTCGAACAGTAGCGCGCTGGTATTCGCCAGCGTGGCCAGAAAGCTGGTTTCACCTGCCATTAACGACTGAAAATCGCGGTTTAACGCCGCGTATAGTTCTGTTTTGCTCATTATATAATCACTTCGTGGTCTTACTCCTAAACACAGGCTATTAAAATAAGCATTAAATGCGTTCTTGCTCAAGATTATTCCTGTCATGAGTTAAGATTACATTATTCTAACACTTTGATTCACGATACATGGCTCTGAACACCTCACACGTCACGCCAACAAAAAAGCTAACGATCAGGTCAATTAGCGAAGCGCTGCCGCGCAGCCACTACCAGCGCTGCCCTGAATGCGACATGCTGTTCAGCTTGCCGGAGATGAGCGCTCATCAAAGCGCTTATTGTCCTCGTTGCCAGGCCAAAATTCGCGATGGGCGCGACTGGTCGCTGACGCGGCTGACCGCGATGGCAGTAACCATGCTGCTATTGATGCCGTTTGCCTGGAGCGAACCGCTACTCCATATCTACCTGTTGGGCGTACGCATTGATGCCAATGTGATGCACGGCATCTGGCAAATGACGCAGCAGGGCGATCCGTTAACCGCCGCAATGGTGCTCTTTTGCGTGGTGGGCGCGCCGCTTATTCTGGTTTTTTCAATTGCTTATCTGTGGTTTGGCAGCCTTCTCGGCATGAATCTGCGTCCAGTCCTGCTGATGCTGGAAAAACTGAAAGAGTGGGTGATGCTGGACATCTATCTGGTTGGTATTGGCGTTGCCTCTATCAAAGTGCAGGACTATGCCTTTCTGCAGCCGGGCATCGGGCTTTTAGCGTTCGTTTCGTTGGTGGTTCTTAGCATTCTGACTATGATTCATCTGAATGTGGAGCAACTATGGGAACGATTTTATCCGCAGCGCCCTGCTCAACGTGCGGACGAAAGATTGCGCGTCTGTCTTGGCTGCCACTTTAGCGGCTATCCGGATGCGAAAGGACGCTGCCCGCGTTGTCATATTCCGCTACGGTTACGCAGAAAACAGAGCATACAGAAGTGTTGGGCGGCCTTGCTGGCGTCTATTGTCTTTTTGCTGCCGGCAAACCTGCTGCCTATCTCGGTAATCTACATTAATGGCGGGCGTCAGGAAGATACTATCCTGTCGGGCATTATGTCGCTTGCCAGCAGCAATATCGCCGTCGCCGCCGTCGTTTTTATCGCCAGTATTTTGGTGCCGTTTACCAAAGTCATCGTGATGTTTACGCTACTGTTGAGTATCCATTTTAAATGCCAACAGGGACTGCGGACGCGAATTCTGTTGCTGCGTCTGGTGACATGGATAGGCCGCTGGTCGATGCTTGATCTTTTCGTTATCTCGTTAACCATGTCTCTGATTAATCGCGATCAGATTCTGGCTTTTACTATGGGACCGGCTGCGTTTTATTTCGGCGCAGCGGTAATTTTGACTATTCTTGCAGTGGAATGGCTGGATAGCCGCTTACTTTGGGATGCACATGAGTCAGGAAACGCCCGCTTCGAAGACTGAAGCGCAAATTAAAACCAAACGCCGTATTTCACCTTTCTGGCTGCTACCGCTTATCGCGCTAATGATCGCGGGGTGGCTGGTATGGGATAGCTACCAGGATCGCGGCAATAGCGTGACTATCGATTTTATGTCGGCGGACGGTATCGTACCGGGCCGTACTCCCGTGCGTTATCAGGGAGTAGAAGTCGGCACCGTGGAAGATGTCAGTCTGAGCAAAGATCTGCGCAAAATTGAAGTTCGCGTCAGTATCAAATCAGATATGGAAGATGCGTTGCGCGAAGAGACGCAATTCTGGCTGGTGACGCCCAAAGCCTCGCTGGCGGGCGTTTCCGGCCTGGATGCGTTGGTCGGCGGGAATTACATCGGTATGATGCCAGGTAAAGGCAAGCCCAGAGATCATTTCGTCGCCCTGGATACACAGCCTAAATACCGGCTTAGCAACGGCGATCTGATGATTCATCTCAATGCGCCGGATCTCGGTTCGCTTAATAGCGGTTCACTGGTCTATTTCCGTAAAATCCCTGTCGGACGGGTGTATGACTATTCGATTAACCCTAACAAACAGGGCGTGACGATTGACGTTCTGATTGAGCGACGGTTTACCGATCTGGTGAAAAAAGGCAGCCGTTTTTGGAATGTCTCCGGCATTGACGCCGATCTCAGCCTGAGCGGCGCGAAGGTGAAACTGGAGAGCCTCGCGGCCCTGGTCAATGGCGCGATTGCGTTTGACTCACCGGACAATTCCAAACCCGCCGCCCAGGATGACACGTTCGGCTTATATAAAGATTTAGCCCACAGCCAACGAGGGGTAATCGTTAAACTTGAGCTGCCCAGCGGAGACGGTCTGAAAGCGGAATCTACGCCGCTAATGTACCAGGGACTGGAGGTGGGTGAGCTTTCTAAACTGACGCTCAACCCTGGCGGTAAAGTCACCGGAGAGATGACCGTCGATCCCAGCGTTGTTCCGCTGATGCGGGAAAATACGCGTATTGAGTTACGCAATCCCAAACTGTCGCTGAGCGACGCGAATATCAGTTCGTTGTTAACCGGAAAAACCTTCGAGCTGGTGCCGGGCGACGGCGAACCGCGCAGTGAATTTGTGGTGGTGCCGGGTGAAAAGGCCCTGCTGCATGAGGCGAATGCCTTAACCCTGACGCTGACGGCCCCGGAAAGTTACGGTATCGAACCGGGCCAGCCGTTAATTTTACATGGCGTAAAAATTGGCCAGGTCATTGAGCGCAACTTATCCAGTAAAGGCGTGTCATTCATCGTCGCGATTGAACCGCAGCACCGGGATTTGGTACAGGGCGACAGTAAATTCGTGGTCAACAGCCGGGTGGATGTCAAAGTCGGCCTTGACGGCGTAGAGTTCCTCGGCGCCAGCGCCAGCGAGTGGATTGACGGCGGAATTCGTATTTTACCCGGTACGAGCGGGAAGATGAAATCCACCTACCCGCTCTATGCTAACCTGGAAAAAGCGCTGGAAAATAGTCTCAGTGACTTACCGACTACCACCCTGACGCTGACAGCCGAAACGTTGCCGGATGTCCAGGCAGGTTCCGTCGTGCTGTATCGAAAATTTGAAGTAGGCGAAGTCATCACCGTTCGCCCACGCGCCAATACCTTTGACATCGACCTGCATATTAAGCCGGAATATCGCCACCTGTTAACCAGCAATAGCGTGTTCTGGGCGGAAGGCGGCGCGAAGGTGCAACTTAACGGCAGCGGCCTAACGGTACAGGCCTCGCCACTCTCCCGCGCGCTGAAAGGGGCCATTAGTTTTGATAACCTGAGCGGCGCCAGCGCCAGTCGGCGCAAAGGCGATAAACGCATTCTTTATGCTTCAGAAACCTCCGCTCGCGCGGTAGGCGGACAAATTACGCTGCACGCGTTCGACGCCGGAAAATTGGCGGAAGGGATGCCCATTCGTTACCTCGGTATTGATATCGGCCAGATCCAGACGCTGGAATTGATCACCGCACGTAATGAAGTGCAGGCAAAAGCCGTACTTTATCCGGAGTATGTACAGACATTTGCCCGCGCCGGGACACGTTTTTCCGTTATTACGCCACAAATTTCCGCGGCGGGCGTCGAGCATCTGGATACGATTCTCCAGCCCTATATTAACGTTGAGCCAGGACGCGGCGCGGCACGGCGCGACTTTGAACTGCAGGAAGCCACGATTACCGACTCACGCTATCTGGATGGGTTAAGCATCGTCGTGGAGGCGCCAGAAGCAGGCTCGCTTAATATTGGTACCCCCGTCCTGTTTCGCGGTATCGAAGTGGGAACCGTCACCGGAATGTCCCTGGGGTCGCTCTCCGATCGCGTGATGATCACCTTGCGCATCAGTAAGCGTTACCAATATCTGGTGCGTAATAACTCCGTATTCTGGCTTGCCTCCGGCTATAGTCTCGACTTTGGTCTGACAGGCGGCGTGGTGAAAACGGGGACATTTAATCAGTTCATCCGTGGCGGTATCGCCTTCGCTACTCCACCAGGTACGCCGCTGGCGCCAAAAGCGCAAGCCGGTAAGCATTTCCTGTTACAAGAGAGCGAACCGAAAGAGTGGCGTGAATGGGGTACCGCTCTGCCACGTTAAACACCCGGCTCCGGCGTACTCGCGCCGGAGCGTTTTATGCTACACTGCGCGCCTGTTTTTTTGCCGGCGATACACCTGTGGCTCAACACGCTGTCTATTTTCCTGACGCTTTTCTGACGCAAATGCGTGAAGCAATGCCTTCCACGCTCTCTTTTGATGAATTTATTTCGGCCTGCCAACGCCCGTTGCGCCGCAGTATACGCATCAATACGCTTAAAATCTCCGTGGCTGATTTCCTTGCCCTAATCGCGCCCTACGGCTGGTCGCTCACGCCAATTCCGTGGTGTCATGAAGGATTCTGGATCGAGCGCGATGATGAAGAGGCATTGCCGCTTGGCAGTACCGCTGAGCATTTAAGCGGCCTATTTTACATTCAGGAGGCCAGTTCGATGCTGCCGGTCGCGGCCCTGTTCGCCGATGATAATCATCCGCAGCGGGTCATGGATATGGCAGCGGCGCCTGGCTCCAAAACCACGCAGATCGCTGCCCGCATGGGGAACCGCGGCGCCATTCTGGCCAACGAATTTTCGGCCAGCCGCGTCAAAGTTCTGCACGCTAATATCAGCCGATGTGGAATCGCCAATACCGCACTGACGCATTTCGATGGCCGCGTATTTGGCGCTGCGTTACCGGAGATGTTTGACGCTATCCTGCTGGATGCGCCCTGCTCTGGCGAAGGCGTAGTACGTAAAGATCCTGATGCGCTAAAAAACTGGTCGCCAGAAAGCAATCTGGATATCGCGGCGACACAGCGGGAACTGCTCAACAGCGCTTTTCATGCTTTACGACCCGGCGGCACGCTGGTCTACTCCACCTGCACGTTAAATCGCCAGGAAAACGAAGAGGTCTGCCTCTGGCTGCAAGAGACCTACGCCGACGCCGTTGAATTTTTGCCGCTGGGTGATCTGTTTCCTGACGCTGACCGCGCCCTCACCCCGGAAGGCTTCCTGCACGTCTTCCCGCAAATTTACGACTGCGAAGGATTCTTCGTCGCACGTCTGCGTAAAATGTCATCCCTTCCAGCCATGCCCGCGCCGGGGTATAAAGTGGGGGCGTTTCCTTTTACCCCCCTCAAAGGCCGCGAAGCATTACACGTTACCCAGGCGGCCAACGCCGTCGGACTGTTATGGGATGAAAATCTCCATCTTTGGCAGCGTGAAAAAGAGGTCTGGCTGTTCCCGGCAGAGATTGAATCACTGATCGGAAAAGTCCGTTTTTCCCGGCTCGGCATTAAACTGGCTGAAAGTCATAATAAAGGCTATCGCTGGCAACATGAGGCGACGATAGCCCTTGCCTGCCCGACTCATGCTCACGCATTCGAACTCTCTGCGCAAGAGGCGGAGGAGTGGTATCGCGGTCGGGATATTTATCCGCAAACACCCCCTGCCGCTGATGATGTCCTGGTGACGTTCCAGCGTCAGCCGCTTGGTCTGGCAAAACGTATCGGCTCAAGAATAAAGAACAGTTACCCGCGTGAACTGGTGCGGGATGGCAAACTCTTTACTGGTAATAGTTAAAAGGCGCACAAAAAAACCGCACTTTTTGACTGGCGCTTTTGCGTACGTTGACTACGCTGAAAAATGGACGACTAAACTGGTCGTACCACAATTAGCGTATTAACGGAGAGCACGATGATGAAAACCAGTGTGCGCATTGGCGCTTTTGAAATCGACGATGCCGAATTACATGGCGAATCGCCGGGGGAGCGAACGTTAACTATCCCCTGTAAATCCGATCCGGATTTATGTATGCAACTGGATGCCTGGGATGCCGAAACCAGCGTTCCCGCCATTCTCAACGGGGAACATTCCGTTTTGTTCCGTACTCATTACGATCCTAAATCTGATGCCTGGGTCATGCGTCTTGCCTGACTCAAAAAGAACCCGTCGCCAGGCGGGTTATTTATTCTTCCTTTTCTCATTTCCCCCCTGCGCTAACCTCTCCTACACTATCGTGTAAAGTAGTTAACATTGAGGATGTAATGTTCGCGCTGGTACTTTTTGTATGTTACCTGGATGGAGGATGCGAGGATATTGTCGTGGACATCTACGATACCGAGCAGCAATGTCTTTATTCGATGGACAATCAACGGATTCGCCATGGCGGCTGTTTTCCGGTAGAGGATTTTATCGACGGCTTCTGGCGACCTGCGCAGCAATATAGCGATTTTTAACCCTGGTCGCTGATACCGCTATTGTATCCGCGCTAACGTCAATTGCCCGCCAAATACCGCGCCCGTATCAATATAGTGTACGTTGGCGAAATCCATGCGCCGGCGCAACGGCGTATGGCCAAACCAAAAATGATCGGCTCCGCTAATCCCACCGCGCTTATTTATGAGCCGTTCGCGGCTCCAGAGAACCTGATGTAAGTCGACCTTTTTTTGCCATTGATAGGTTGACGCTGGATAATCAGCATGAGCGATCACATGCGTGCTATGGCGGCAGCGAACTTCCAGTATCCAGGGCAGTCGCTGACAAAGGATAAAAAGCGCTTCAGCTTGCGCAGCGTGTTCAGCGGTCAGGCGGGTAAACCAGTCGCCACCATTCATCAACCACAGCGTCGACTGCGATGAGGCCCGCGCATCCAGCGCCATTTGTTCATGATTGCCGCGAACCGCCGTCATCCAGGACTCACGCAGTAAAGCCAGGCAACCCAGGCTGTCCGGGCCTCTATCAATGAGATCGCCCACAGAAACTAACAAGTCTTGTTGCGGATCAAATCGACACTCACGTAACCTTTTCATTAACATTGAAAAACAGCCGTGAATATCGCCAACCACCCAGACATGCCGCCAATTCTTTGCCTCTATTCGCTGATAAATCTCTTCAGGCCGCATCATGTTTTTCCTGTCGTTCATTATCCAGGACAGATATAAAAAGATAGCGTGTGCAGATTTTTTTGCTTAGTAAGCGTGCGCTGTTGTAAATAGCGAATTTCACCATTAGCGAGTAAATGCTTTGTTATCATCGCAATAAAATATAACTGGCTGCGCCAGGGGAGGGTTATCCCCTGGCGCAGCGAGCTACTCACTATCGCCTGTTCACCTTCAATACTCTTCCTCCTTAAAAACATATCGGAAACATAAACCACATCGCCTCAGCACACGATATAGCACACTCTTTAGCGGAGTGATCCTCAAGGCAAACCAGCGCCAATGCAGGTGTCGTTACCGTGGCGACCATCGCCCCCACAAACAGGCGCAGCACAATTTTTTTTAAAGGCGGCATAACCTCTCCTGACAGTTAACAGACCATTAATCCTTATCGAGACATCATCCGTGCGCGGGTATCATAAACTTAACAACACGCAGCGTTTCAAAAAAAGCTGTCTGGTTATACCGGCATTTAGAGTAATAACAATTATTTTAAGTTTTAAGTGTATCCATTTGATTTTTATATTAAAATAAATATGACGACGTTTTGTTAAAAGCGTCGCCATAAAAAATGAATATATAGTTTCAGAAAATCTGCTATTAATTCATATGGTTAATAGCAGTATTGTATTTACTACCTTCAGGAGGCATTCTGAAGATACTTATTCGCAATATTTTCTATAGTTAACTGAAATTGTTGTGGCGTTGGCATCGTCCCCTTATTAAACAGCGGCGTAACCTCTTTCATAACGATTTTCTCAGCATACGCTTTAAAAGATACCTGCTGATTATGATTTATAAACATATGCGGATATTTAATACTCGCTGCAGCAATGAGGGGGACGACAAAAGGATTCGCCCCTGCCCCACCTGGAGTAAATACGCCATTTTTTATCTCCCCAGGTAGCCCCGCATTCTGCGCAGCCTCTCCTATCTCTTTCAGAAAGGGGGTAATACTGACCCCTTTACTGATGAGTAATTTACAACAGTGATCTTTATTATTACTGTACACGGCTGATAATATGGCTTCGCATGTCTGACGAGCATAGGCCGGATCTTTACTCGCATTACCTTTGATATCCAGGCTATTGAGCTTTTGCAGCATAAAATCTTTAACAGTTTTACTGGTTAATACTGCCCTACCCTCAGAGGCGCTCCCACGATGAAAATGGGTAGTCGGTATGTCTGTTTGTTGATGCAGGCTAAAACGATCTGACAGACTCGTCGACAGGCTGATAAAGCTATTTCTAACGGCAGTAATACTTTTCGCAAAAATGTCCTTCTCCGTTGTTTTTTCTTTTACTGGTTCAACGTCACTTCTATGGATTCTGTAGTGCTGGGTGGATAGTGTTATGTTAGTCACGGTAGTTCTCCTTTTAGATAACTATGCATAGCTACACTTTGTTTATATTTCTTGCTTTCAAAAAATAGCCACCTTCTCCACAACCATTTTTACTCATTGATATTTATAAATTTTATTTTCCTGATGGATTTTGTTCTTCTGTCACTTAGCCTGTTTTTTTTCGGCGCAAGGTGATCGACTTTTATCGAGGAACATTTTTATCGGGACAATCCTGAACAGGTAAAACATCACTTCAATTCAACTGCTGCGTCACATAAAACATTCATGAATATTATTATTTATGCTGATGTTATTACGATTTTGCCCCCATTCGCAGGCTGGCTACCAATTATCCTGCCAGCGAGTTAGCCGCTTTTTCAAAACCTATAAAGTCGCCACGCCAAACCTCTCCGTCACTGTAATCCTTATCTAAACATCAATTAATTAACTGATTTTTATATATTATGACTTTTCATGACGTTCAGAAAAACTACAAATGAAATGGATTGACGCATCTATTAGTGGTCAAAAAAACGCGCTACGAGAAATAATCAGTAACAATTGCAACACTATTCCAATCATAACGTAAACTATATGATACCAGGCGATTATTATTGCTTTTAGGTAACATCTTTGTATGGCTGCTTTTAAGCAACAATACTCTAACACAACATATAACATTATAACTTACAATAGGTTAACAAATGGAATTACAGCTTATGCTTAACCACTTTTTCGAGCGCGTCAGAAAGGATGCAAATTTCAACGCATTTCTAATCGATCTGGAATATAATAATATCGCTTATTACATCTATTTTGTTGCTACCGGCAATGTGAAAATTATCACTCATGCAGGCCACTTCATTTCTATTAAAAGCAATAGAAAGCTGATTAAAGTCAATTCAACACCGAATACGCAATTAATAAAATTGACTTCAGATAAACACTTTTCGGGGGAGCATTCCTATGAAAAATACTGTACTGATCTGGCAACGGCAGGCGTTTTTAAATGGATTGTTGAATTAAACCAAAAAACTCGACAATACTGGTCGAAAGACAACCAATTATTATATATAGAAAATGTGGTCATGCCGCTTTAACAAGCCAGGGTAATAATAGCGTCAGTCGTGACATCCGGCGTGTTACGACTGCGGGTTATCCAATTTAGAGACCATAATGAGAGTCTGACTGCGAGAGTTACCCTGTGCAGTCCGACCGACGCAGCAACGTTTGACACGATTCTCGACAACAGCATCTCCTGGTGCAGGAGAAATGATATTCAAAGCGATATAGACTAAAAGCTCAAAATATTTGCCTTCTATTTATATTCTATCTAATTAATACCCTCCAGGAAGTGTGGCATAATTGCAGAATCTGTCAGGATTCCGGGAGCATACCGGAGCGTAATCGAAAAAACATCTGGAGATGTATGAGCAAGGATGAAATCAGTTATCAAATTCTTTACCGGTACTCTCTGGAAAAGCTATACAGTACTCTTACCAGAAGAGTAGATAACGTGCTGTCATTCGCCCTCGTTTTTCTCGGGGTCGGCGTCACCATAAACGTCGGGAGTCCCTTTATTCTGGGGCCAGGCATTGTGGGTATCGCCATACTAAAAAGAGTACTCCGCTTCGGCACGCGATCAGCACAGGCCGACCGGCAGTCCCGCGCCTGGCTGAAACTTTTTAATACTCAGCACCGCTTTCCTTCAGATAAAACACTGTTCCTTGCCTTCACATCGCTTGAGCAAGACGCGAGTGAAGTATGGTCCATGCTTATTGGTCCTGCCATCGTCATGACTGAGACCGCCCTCGGAAAAACGCCCATTGAGCCATTGACGGCGGGTGAAAAACTCTGTGCATTTTTGAGCGGCGCGACGAAATCCCAGCCAGCAGATCGCAATTGAACTGTCTTCTAAACGCCTGTGCCATACCACAGAGATTCAGTATAAAATTAATTAATGGAGTACTAACGCTGTCAGCAGGTTTCTCTGAGTGAAAGATTCGTATTATACGCACAGCCCAGTTTACAGTTTATATAACAGCGCAATATGTTTTTGTATCCGCACCATACCGCCTACAAGCGGCTGTCTGAGTACCTCTAGCCGTGCCAGGGGGTATTAGCTCAAATGTGAGCTGACAGCCAAACCTAATCTGACTGTCCGCCCTGTGCCAGAAGCGGACGCTGATCATGGTGTGTACAGGCCAGCAATACGATATATTTTAAAGCTACCTGATTGCAGCTTTCATAAAGCCAAGGTATTCAAATGCAGCAAAGCTATAAACCAGGCTTAATTAAATAATGCCTTTGCGAACCTACTTTAGGAAAGTCCGGTAGCGACATTTGAAGTATATAACCCTGTTTTTCATAAAAAGGGAGAGCCTGGAAGCTAAAGGTATCTACAAGTCCATGAACACAGCCTTTCCGCAAACCTTCTTTTTCGGCCATCTCCATAAGTTTACTACCCAGACCGTTGCTCCTTGCAGATTCACTTACCCAAAGATAGTCGATGCAGAGCCACGGACCTTTTCTGTCAGCAATTAATCCGCCTACCATTTCGCCGCTTTCGTTTCTGCAGTAGACCCCAAGCTGCCCATTTTTACTAAAATCGACGAACTGAGCATTGTAGCTTCTTAATCCGGCTAATAGTTCTTCTTTATCAAATTCAGTAACTTGATGTGTGATTTGAATGTTCATACTTATCCAATTGAACAAGTTTGCATTTGGAATATAACGTTATAAATAAGTTAATTAAATGTATCAATAGAAAGTTTGTTTTTACTCCTGGGGGCAGGCCACGTCCGCTACTCGCTTAAAGCAGACTGTCAGCTGGAGTCTGAGCCGGTACAATTAATGTGCCACTGGTTAGAAATCAGTAATACGATTTTATCAGGCTGGTGCTCTGGCCTGTCAGGATTTGAGGTATCTACCCGGTTTACCAGCCCCCTGTATTTGGCACCAGTGGAACCCACTTCCCGATCCAGGATATCCAGTACCCACCACCGAACCTCTTTCCCCAAAAGACATGAGCAACCTCAAGCGCCTTGTCTGGATGATAACCACGGTATGAAGTTTGATAACACGTGGAATCAGGGCGTATGGTTCGCTCTCCGTTCAGCAACTGGACGCCCTTCTCCCCAGCCTTTCAGCGTTGAAGATTTGCCAGCGCTGGGTGAAGAGTATAGGCGAATTATGAAAATCATTTCTGCCGTTTATACTTCGAAAAAGACGTTATCAAAAAGGTGGTTCGCAAGCGCGGAGTTATTAAACCTTTACTTAACGAAATACGGTTTAAGTTGCTTGAATTGCAGCAGAAAGAAAACGACGGCTTGCTGATGCTGGACAAATTAAGCAAGCATGGCATCAATGGACTGATACGCCGTCAATAAAAGGAAGGGTGCATGGACGATCCCGTCACATCACCAATCACAACAGAAGAGCACAAAACAACATTTCACAGTGTAAAGGATAAAACACGATGCCATTTTCAATCAAAAACATATGTTCAGGTCCAAAAGGACATTGCCCAGAAATCTCCAGCCCTATACAGGACAAGCCAGTACCGAGGAATTGCACACTGACCTCAACAACATGCGATATACAGAGCTATACAGTATTCAGCAGATGGTCCTGCAGTTATGAAATGCGCCCACCCGGTGCAGAAGAAAGAACCCCACGACTAAAATTCTCAGCGACGGAGCTCTCATGGCTATCTAAAACAATAGAAACAGAGAGGCGCAACACAAAAGAATGAGCCTGTCAGTAATTCTGTGTAACTGCCCAGTTATTAAAGGTGATCGCTCAGGCGGTCACCGAACTCGATAATAAAACGGCTCATCGCCAGCCGCCAGTTCTGGATCGGCATACTCCATTTTTTGACGCATCCTTGATCGCCAGATAAATAACTTTTCGTACTGAGTCATCCGTCGGGAACACCTTGCGTTTCTTAATCGCGGCACGGATCACGCAGTTCAGGGATTCGATTGCGTTTGTGGTGTAGATGGCCTTGCGGATATCCGGCGGATAACTGAAGAGCGTATTGAGGTTTTCCCAGTGCGCACGCCAGCTTTTGCTGATTTGCGGATATTTATCGTCCCGGGCTTTCGCGAACGCATCCATCGCCATCAGTGCCGCCTCTTCGGTCGGGGGCTGATAGACCATCTTCCGGCCGCTGGTGACGGCTTTGTAGTCTTTCCAGGCTACGTATTTCAGGCTGTTACGCACCATATGGATAATGCACAGCTGGATATGGGTTTGCGGGAAGACGCTGTTTATCGCATCCGGGAAGCCCTTCAGACCATCCACACAGGCAATCAGGATGTCCTGAACGCCCCGGGTTTTCAGCTCCGTCAGCACGCTTAGCCAGAACTTTTCGCCTTCATTTTCGGCCAGCCACATACCCAGTAACTCTTTCTGGCCTTCGGTGTTGATACCCAGTGCCAGGAAGACGGCTTTGTTGATTACGCTGCCATTCTGACGGACTTTGACGACAATGCAGTCCATATAAACAATGGGGTACAGCGCATCCGGTTGCCGGTTTTGCCTCTCAGTGACCTGCTCTTTTACGGCGTCGGTGACTTTAGATATCAGCGAGGGTGACACATTGGCGTCGTACATCTCTTTGCAGGTGGCGACGATTTCGCGGGTAGTCATGCCTTTGGCGTAGAGGGATAAAATTTGGCTGTCCATCTGCGTAATGCGCGTCTGGTGCTTCTTAAGCAGCTGTGGTTCGAAGGTGTTTTCACGGTCACGCGGTGTGTTGAGTTCTATCTCGCCGTCATCGCACAACACCGTTTTGGACGAGTAGCCATTACGGGTGTTTGAGCCTGTTTTGGGCGCATTTTTCTCATACCCGGGGTGGTCAGCCAGCTCCGCATTGAGCGCCGTTTCGACGGTTAATTTCGTCAGCATACGGGAAAACGAATTGAGGTCGGCTTCGGTTTTAAGGCCTTTAGCCAGTTCAACCGCAAGGGCTTTGAGTTTCTTTTCGTCCATAATTGCCTGTCTCCGTTACTGGAGTGAACATATCAAAAACAGGCAATTACACAATTTTACTTACAGTCTCAGTTCAGTCACATTATTGATGAGCGACTGTACGTTAAGCAAATCAAGACCGGGATGAAAATCGCTCTGCCACTTTCGCTCAACCTTCCTTCCATGGGTTTACGCCTCAGTATGGTGATTGAGCGTTGCCGTCTGGTAAGCCGTAGCGAATACCTTATCAGCGCTGGCATACGCAAAAACAGCCCGAACGGGAGTATTCATCCTGATAGCCTGACTAAAAAATTTGTTGCGGCACGAAAATTGACCGGAATAAATTTCAGTGAAAACCCACCGCCGTTTCACGAGATCCGCAGCTTATCCGGACGACTGTATAAAGACGCTTACGGCGAAGGGTTTGCTCAGAAACTCCTGGGACATACTTCAGAGAACACAACAAAAATATACCTTGATGGACGTGACGAAAAGGCATACATGATGCTCTGATTTTCTGTTTTAAAAATGTTAAATCAGGTTTTATCGTGGTATAAAGAAAAAAGACCGAATACAGAAATTCGGACATATTTCGGGCCATTTTGCGTATAAATCCCCCGACCAAACAAACTCACTGCCCAATACATCACTCCCCTCTTCCATTGGGGGACTCTCGATGCCAAATGCCCATGTAGACGAAGGCTTAATAGTGATGCCAACAAAAGCGATCGCGAAAAGTTGAACAGGTGGCTAGTTTCAGATTAAACACATTGGTTAGTCATCCTGAACAAGTAAAATCCGCCGCAACTGGCAACCATTCAATACTCGCACTATCGAACGATCGCCAGCTTGCCGCAGCCCGTTCTTGCATACGATGTGGCTGCGGTTCCATTACATCAGGAATGTGAAAATCGGGATAAACCTGCCACTTAACCTGAAGCAGGTCTTCATAGCGGGTGGTATACCGAGGCGAAAGCATTTCTCGCTTCATAGCCCACGGTTGCGGCATCCCCCACCCGGCGAAGTACAGCGTCCCCTTCCCGTCTTTTGCGTTAAGATGGTCCAGTACTTCCATCAGCTTCGCACTACCGGCGCGCGGCGCGTTATGTAAAATCACAGATTATCCTGCGATCGTGAAAATTCCCCCTGTCGCCGTCGGCGTATTAGCCGCCGGGGGGAGTAGCCAGGTACCTTTCCACGTCAGCCTGGAATGTGAGTCCGGCGCCGTATCCAGCCCCCGTCCAACCATTAGTGCCGCCAATGTCGCAATGGGGTTTGTCGTTAATCAACCAACCGCCGTGGCGGTGGCTCGTCGCCTGGGGATAACCGCATCCGCAGGCGGTCTGTCGTGGCTACTGGACGCCCATTATGGCGACCCCGGCGTAGCTTCCGGAGTGGGAATTCGCATCTATAACGATGCCGGTACGCCGATTAATCTGTTGCCCGATCGTATCAGGACGGGCATCGGCAACGCCCGAGGCTGGTATGGCTATAAAGATTTAACCACACGGGTATCATCCGGTTCAGTAGAAATCTACAGCGGTGATTTTACTGCCTCACTTGAGGCGATCGGCGGACAAACAGTAACAGCAGGAAGCGTTAATGCGCAATTACAGGCATCGCGTCGTAGTGTGTCTGGCATCTATATTACGTTATAAACTGTTTTGCTCTGGTAACCCATTATGTTCTGCGGCTACGTAATGGGTTTTACAAGCTCTGGTGATGAATCTGACTCAGAACAAATTCTTCCAGGTAGCCGTACGGCCAGGAGAAGTAATTTAGAAGCGGATCACAATTTTGTTAATTGATTATATTTTATCCCAAATGGCGCCAGTATTAAGGTCGCCATATAAAAACATTCTATTACAACGAGTTATCTCCTCCTGCCTCCGCCCCGGCGCAAAGCTATAGTTTTTTCTATCTCCTTGTGAAACAAACAATTATTCTTGCTATGGCGCTGATTAACAATCGTTCGCGGGCAACGTACATTCAGCGAGTTTCAGAGCTTCCTGACGGAATTCAGCCGGTGCTGTTTCTGGGGCTTCTTACTGGTTGATACAGATCCTGCCTCTTACTTGAGAATTTACTCATTTAGCCGTATGTCCATTATGGGTGGATAAGATCATTTATCATCGTAAGGGTTGAAAGCGATAAGTTAAACTTGTCCTGGCTCAACAAGGGACCCGACTAATGATGAGCTCTTCATCTTCAAGGCGTTTTATGCCTTCCAGCAAGAATAGACATTAAATCGACAACTGCTGCCAGGTCTTACAGGCGCAGTGGACAATCGTGTGGTAACAGCCTGAGTCATTTATTATTTTTCTCATTCAGCATAACTGCGTCTTCTGATAGAGAAATTTTTATCTAAACATATAAAAAACACAGTGAAGAAAACGCTACTTTTTTCTAGCTAAAAAGCTAAATTAATTTTTTTACGGAGAGGATCTTATGCGCAAGGTGTCGATATCTATATTATTCATGCTAGTTTCACTGACTTGGGGGACTACATGGTTGGCCATGCGAATTGCCGTTGAAACTATCCCTCCAGTGTTTGCAACCGGAATGAGGTTTATGTTTGCAGCACCTTTTTTAATCATCATTGCATGGTTAAGAAAAAAAACACTGTTGTTTCCTCCCGGACAACGATTATTCCAGTTTGTGATATGCATCTTTTATTTTTGCATTCCTTTCTCACTAATGATTTATGGTGAAACCTATGTCAACTCTGGGCTTGCCGCCATTATCTTTGCGAATATGCCTGTGGCCGTTTTGATAGCATCGGTTTTGTTTCTAAATGAAAAAGCGAAACTAATGCAGATCGCGGGCTTAACTATCGCAATCACTGCATTGACGGGGATACTTCTTGAAGAAACGAATACAAGTACAGAGAGTCACTGGCAGGGTATCACTGCGCTTATTTCTGCTGTGTTAATCCATGCCATAATATATACACAATGTAAGAAAAGAAGTTGTACTGTCTCTGTTATCACATTTAATGCGCTCCCGTGCCTTTTAGCTGGGTTGATACTTTCTGCGACAGGATGGTTTTTTGAAAGACCACAAGTATCAACCTTCTCAGTACACTCAATATTAGCTACCCTGTATCTCGGGGCTTTTGCCGGAGTTTTTGGTATCCTGTGCTACTTTGCACTTCAGCAAAAGGCTAATGCCTTCCAGGCTTCGCTTGTATTTCTTATCTTTCCGCTGATTGCGGTAAGTCTGGAAGACTATATTTATGGATATGCTATTTCAACACACTCAATGCTGCTTATTATACCATTAGTTATCGGGATATTTCTTACTCTTGTCGCCAGAAATATCCCTGTAACCAGCAGATGCCGGGATAACTCATCACAGAAATAATCGATTTATAATAACGCAAATAATTCCTGATGCCTTACTGAGCTCCGGCTAATGCGGGGTGGATAAGCTGGAATACAGACCCGGTAATACACAGCGATTATATTAACAAGCAATGTAATAAAGGAGTTTTTTATGTTCATGTTTCTGCCATTCTTGCTTGCACTGAGCGTGGCAATGGGGGCCATAAACAGAAAGGATAAAGTCAGCTACATTCTGTGGGCCGTTTTACTCATCGTCACTATTTTATCATTCATTCATCATATGACCAATTCGCTGACTTTGTCATTTTAAGGAGTGTGTATGAAAACGCATCATCATCCAACAACATTTGTTCATCTGATTAATCAGATGGGACTCCTTGGGATATGCGTTGCTCTGGTTGTAGCCTTTTATTATCAACTCGTTAGGCATGAGCTGCCTTGTCCAATTTGCTTATTACAGCGGGCTGGCCTCATCATCACCGGTTTTGGCTTTTTATTTAACCTCTGCTTTGGTCTACGAGGTATACATTACGGGATGGTAATTATTGGCAGTATCCTGACCGGAGTTATGGCATCCCGGCAAATATGTTTGCATATCATGCCCGGTGACACAGGATATGGTTCTGCATTTTTTGGATTACACTTTTATACCTGGACTCTGATTACGTCAATTCTCATTATTATTGCTGTTGCGGTAGTTCTGGCAATCAGTAGCATGAATGTTGCATTTCGTTCATTGAATATTAATCCGAACCTGTTCAGTATTGTCGGTTGGGTATTTCTATTACTGATTACTGCCAACCTTATTTCAACTGTACTGGAATGTGGCGGAGGGGAATGTGCTGCTAACCCGGTCACATATAAGCTACTGTCGAAACAGGATATTGCCTTTCTGAAAACAGGCCTCCTGACGAGGGCAGTTCTCCGGTTATGACGCACTTTTAAAATGACTGATTGGTAAATATATAGCAAGCACCTGTCTTGTAGAAATTGGAATGGTTATGGGCTAACACGGAAGTTACAGTAACATTGAAATGTTGCAATAACAGGAATCAAACTTACAACCTTCGCATTACGAATTAGTAGAATCACATTTAACTAACTGTTTCAAATACACATTTCCGCATTCCCATTGCTCAACTCAATGGCACATGATGTTAGAAATAGAATGATGCTTCACCATGTTTGACACAAAAATGGCACACCCTATAAAGCATCCACAGCACATATTTGGGTGGCACGCACCGTGGAAATACTGCATTACCCTAACACAGGGAATTTTCTGTACAGCGTCGACAGCCCCGCATCATAAATAATCGCTACCTGCTGTCGCGGTACTCCTGCCCTAATAAGGCACCCTGCCTGCGCCCATTGCTCCGGCGTCAGTTTTGGCCTACGGCCACCAATGTAGTGGCACTGTAGTGGCACACTGGGTACTGAAGCAATGGCCACAACTGGCGCTTGATGCTATCAGCCAGATAACCTTCCAGATGGATAACAAACATAGCAGCTATCCTGCCTGTATCGGAATTGTAAAACCAGACGTTGACCATCTTCATCAAGGTTAAAGGAACAAAGAGCTCTTTAAAGTAACTCTTTGTTCCATTACGATAGTTTAAATATGATGTTCTGAATGGGCCTTCACTACATGAACAGGAAAGGCTCAGGATAACCACTTCTCAGACATTAAAAGCAAATGAGAAAACCAAGGGGGCCTAAACCTGCCGCCAGGGAACAAACCTTTGCACAGTCTGCAGTGCTACCACCGTCCCCTATGCACCCCAGGGCGAACGCTGGCTGGGCAGCAGACGACAACAGCAGAAGAGTTGTTATGAATAAAACTTTACGTGATTTAATAAGAGAAAACATATTATTACCCTCATAGTAAGCAGTATTAAATAAGCCGGGATATATCTGATGTTCAATCAGTCCCTCATATAGGGTTAGCACCATAGCGAGTCGTTTTCACAAAAAACACAGACTGTTGAAACTTTATTTATCACTTTGACATTTGCAATACATGACACATGATTAGCTTCAGCCGCCATTATAGGGAAAGCTCCATTTCCATACTCATTTACTCACTTCTCCCTGCGGAAAAAGAAATGCAGTATAGCCAGCGTGATGCTTTTGCTGAAACCAGGCGCGAGCAACACGGCAATGATGATCGGCGTCAGAATGAGTTCGGAATCAGCATTGGCAAACAAGGCGCACAGTCGTTAATACCCACCAGCAGTTCCGGCAGGACTGCGACAATGTCGTAAGAGAGGCCTTCAGCCAGGCAAAACAGCGCTACGGTGCGCCCCGGCTTGCTGAGGAAGTGAACCTGGGGCCTGAGGTACAATGTAAAACGATAGCGTCCAGCCTGCGCCGTCAGGGTCTGCGGCGATCTCAGTCCGGAACAATTTGAAAACCAGAACCTCGCTTAAGGCTGTGTCCACAATACGCGGACAGGATCAAAACTGTTAGTGTGGCTGGCTTACAAGAATGAAGTGAAGTTGATTGATATAACAAACACTCCTGATAATGTTAACTGGCCTGTTCCTCCGGGGGGGCGAGCCAGCCATGATTTGAAAAGCACATGAAATCACTTTCACATGAATTAATTTACATTGAAAATAAAATATAATAGTGCTTATCATTTTTATTTAAGTTAAATATTTTATAAATGGTTTTTATTTACTCACCTGATGGTAATGAATAACGTTTAATATCTATAGTAAAGGATGCTGTAACCGTAAGGATAGTGTGCCACAATTTAACAGGTAAAATATTATGAAACACGTTAAGAGCGTATTTTTAGCAATGGTTTTAATATTACCATCTTCACTATATCCTGCTCTTACAATAGCGGCAGACTCTCAAGATCATAAAAAAGAAGAAACAATTAAGCCAATGCCTAAAAAGTGGTGTAATCTTTGGCCTGCTGACATACCCTTCCCTGAAGATTGGTTTAAAATGTGTAGAGGTTATTGAGTATAAATTTAATATACTAGCCAGTAACCATATCAGTTATGACAGACAGGCCTTCTTCATATTTGCTATAAATAAGGCCTGAGCTTTCCTGACAAATTATAAACTACTGGCTGGTTTCTCCGGCCAGACAGGCTTTAAAGTATCAACACGGTTTACCTGTACCCGGTACTTTCTCCATGCCAGAAGAGAAGCTTTTTCTTTATTGGTTGCTTCGTCCAGATCCACTGCATCCTGTAACGGCGCGATTTTTTCAGACGCTATTTGCAGGAGTCTGTTTTTCGTTCCTTCAGCTTCACGAAGTCTGGCTGCGGCCTCCGCAGCTTCATCATTCATCCAGACCTGAGCCTTACTATCCCATTTTTTGTATCCACCACCTGGTGAAACTGATGTGACGTTTTCAGGTAGCGGACCAAGATCGGAGATATAAACCTGATTGCCGGTTGTTGTGTCGTAAACCGTCTCGCCGCGGTGATCCTCCTGCAGACTCCACGTTTGGGTTTCAGCGTCAAAAACAGCAATATGACTGGAGGGAATATCAGGAGGGGCTATATCAGTACAATTTGCCGGGCGACGCTGTCCGGGGGGGACCTGACCACATCCGGCCCCCATTGCAGGTAATGCAACAGATGTAATTTTCCGGTCTTCTCCGGCGCTTTTATTGTGCTGAAAAATTGCCAGTAACGCAGCCCGTGTTGCATTATAAACCGCGTCGGTGCCGTCAATAATCAGCGGAACGCGCATCGTCGGGGCGTGAACCAGCCACGGATGTTTACTGTTACCCGTTTCAATAACAAAGGCGGTGCCGACGGGCTGTTCCCCCAGGTATTCACGGATGATATTTTGCTGTACCCGTTCCTGTAATTGCGACCCGAAATATGCCGTAATAGCAGCATCCACACCGCCGTCCATAAGACCAAAGGTTTCCGCATTACCGTCTGCGTCCACAATAACGACGTGTCCGTGTGGACCGATATACATGGTGTGCTCGTGTCCTCCGATATAAACTGTATGCGCATGGTCGCCAGCGGCCTGTGTCCACGCACCACCTCCAGGCTGAAATGAAGTGTGATTGGAATCTCCCCAGTATGAATTGATATAACCGCCGAACTGGTTAGTATGATTGCCCGTGGTATTAACGCCCCTTTTCGGAGTCAAACCAGTTCTTACGCTCTTTTGGAGTCATTTTATTCGGGTCCTGATGTTCAGCAGCCTGGGAAACGGGCGTTTCCATCAGTACGCGGATCACATCCGTCAGGAGATACAGCTTGTTTTTTTCATTGCTTCCCAGTGCCAGGGGAACGCCCGAGAGGCGACTGACAACCGTCTGTCGATGTAACCCTGTAATAGCGGCAAGCTGACAGATATTGCATTTGAGGTTCTTCAGTTCGTCATCCATTTTTACCTCTGGGGCTGTTTCTTAGCGCGCCCTCCCCCGGAAAAACAAAATATAATGAACAAAAAACATACAAACCATCATCTTTTAAAAATAAATGACATTAAAACAGAGGGTTACAACATGATGATGATGCATGAAAAATCAAAAATGCGCCAAATCCCGCGCCGCTGCCGTCCCGTGGCAGACCGCCCCGCCGGGAGTACCTTTTTAAAATGCGAACAATTATCAACAACTACCACTTAATGATTATTTATTTCATTTTGCGATATTGATTATCATTTTCAATAACAACACACAGAGAACATAAATGAAAAACATCATCACTATTATCGTAGCCATTATTATCGTTTTTTATGCAGGTATGTGGTCGCAGAAATTCCTGATGGAAGATGAGTGCCTTGATTCAGGTGGTTCATACAATGAAAATGGAATTTGCAATATTGCAGGCAGTCATCAGGATGTTCCCCCTAAGTAAGCAGAATGCTTTTTAAATTCGTTACCCACCTCTACAGATAAGGAGGCGAATGGTCACTAAAAGTAAAATCCATTGCAGAAGAATTTCCGGAAAGTTGTTATTCCAGCACCCCGACAGGTTATTCAGACAGATTTCAGCTATATCAAAACTGAGTGAGTACTTATCAGTTTCATCTGGTGAAAAACCTGTTCTTATTCATCTGGTTCCATCTGATGATATGTAGTCACTTTTTTACAGCAATATTACAGGGGGAGTTTCAATGCCTCCTGTAATTATTTGACTCTCTCACCGAATCATATACTCGTTCACACGTCATTCCTGCCCGGTAGCGCTCGTCAGCGATTCCAGCATAATGTTTAGCTTCTTCTGCAATATCTCCGAGCATGTTGGCAAGCATTCTGGCGTCGGCGTTGGTTGTTTTGCTTCTGACTGCAGCGGCAAGATTTGCGGTGTGCTTTGCGGCGTCCAGGCGGGTGGCAAGTTTTTTTGCTTCGGTACGCAGCTGGCTAACAGTGGCAGACAGGCCAGCAGCAGTGGCAGCAGATTTAGCGGCTTGCGCTTGTGCATCTTTCACAGCCTCATCACGGGCAATAACGCGGCCCTGTTCAATAATACGGGCGGCGGTCTGGGCGTTGACTTCCTGAGAGGATTCAGCGCTGTCGCGATCTGCCCATTTTTTTTGCCAGCCCCTGTCACTCCAGACATTACCGGCGATAAACGCACCAGCCATCAGCAAAATAAACACCAGCTGCAACCAGTATCTTTTCAGAAGAGCAGATAACAGACTCATACCAGCACCGATTTTGCTTTCTCAAAGCGCTCCCGCCGATCACCGATGCCGTTCCGCCCTCCGTTGATGATCTGCGTAACTCGTACCAGGTCGCCGGAATATTTCAGACACCCTTTAGTCACAAAAAGCCACGCTGCGGATCGGGCGGCATGACGTTCTAGCTCAAGCTGTCCTGGATTCGCCACTAGATCCAGTTTCAGTGCAACGCCACATCTGGTGTAATTCTCCAGCCCGGTAATCCTGATCTTCGCCGAACGTGGTGCGAAAGCTTTCTTGCCGTTCATGGCGTTCGCGATCCGGACTGGTACGAATATGTGCCTGATAACACCCCAACAACCCATTAAGAAAATGCAGCAAGGCTTAGTCAGGCGGGCAAATGTCTGCGGGATATTGAGGCAGGGAGATTTCAGTGTGATGAAGAAAAACAGCAACCGACAGGCGAACTGGCAGATGAACCAGCAACGCCTGAAGCAGTGGAACAGGACACAACTGAACATCATCCGGACCCACAGCCGCTGGAGAATGAACCACCTGTAAGCCAGACAGAAGCAGGCTACCAGAAAATACGGGCAGAACTGCACGAAGCACGTAAAAACATTCCACCCAAAAACCCGGTTGATGTTGGTAAACAACTGGCAGCCGCGCGCGGTGAATATGTCGAAGACATCAGCGACCCGAACGATCCGAAGTGGGTTCATAACAATTACAGCGCCTCAAATCAGGGTGAAAAAGAAGAAGTGGTGCCGGAGGAAAAACAACCAGCAGCAGAGCCGGAGGCTGTCACCAGAAACGCGGACGGGACTTTCGATGTATCAGCGCTATTCCCGCCCCCCTCAAACCAGACCGAAAAAACGGAAGCCAGAACAGAAAGAGATGGAGAAACGCCGAAAGAGAGCAACCAGCAGGAAACGGCTGGCGATACAGGACAGGAAATTACAACGGACGGTGGATCAGGTACAACTTCATAGCGCAAAACCACACGCCAGTGGCGCTTATTGAAAAACTAAAAGGAACGGACTCATTCACTGTGTCCGCATGGATTGATCGCTATGAGGTTTTATTACAGCGCCGGAGTCTGTCGGTTAATACCTACAAGATTCGCAGTAATCAATTAGCGACCGTACGCGAAAAAATGGGAGAAATAATACTGGCAGAAGTAACAACCCGGCACATTGCCAAGTTTCTTGAGTCGTGGATAACCGAGGGAAAAAACACTATGGCGGGAGCAATGAGATCAGTTCTATCTGACATGTTCAGAGAGGCTATTGTCGAAGGGCATATTGTGAAAAACCCGGTGGAAGCAACCCGGATACCAGAGATTAAGGTTGCCAGGGAACGCCTGCAACTGGAAACATATAACGCCACGCGGACGGCGGCAGAATATCTGCCTGTGTGGTTTCCTCTTGCGATGGATCTCGCGCTGGTTACTGGCCAACGCCGTGAGGATATAGTTAACATGAAGTTTAGTGATATCGTTGATGGTCGCCTACACGTAACCCAGATAAAGACAGGAATGAAGATAGCATTCCCCCTATCCCTGACCCTTCAGGCGCCAGGGTTACGTCCGGGACGGTTATCGATCGCTGCCGACTGGTAAGCAGAACCGATTTCATGATCAGTGCCGGAATCAGGAAAAATAGCCCGACCGGGAATATTCACCCGGATGGGCTGACAAAGAAATTTGTAAAAGCCAGAAAAATTTCAGACGTTAAATGTAGTGATAACCCACCGACATTTCACGAGATCCGTAGCCTGCTCGGGCGGTTGTACAAAGACGAACGCGGCGAGGAATTCGCTCAAAAACTCCTGGGCCACACCTCAGAGAACACCACGAAACTCTATCTCGATGAACGCGATAATAAAGCTTACGTGATGCTCTGATTTTGTTGTAAAAGAAATGTTAAACTGGATTTGGATGTGATATAACCAAAAAGACCGGAATACAGAAATTTGAGGAAATTTCGAGGGGAAACACATAACCCATTGATTTATAATCCAAATAAAAAGAGACCGAATACGATTCCTGTATTCGGTCCAGGGAAATGGCTCTTGGGAGAGAGCCGTGCGCTAAAAGTTGGCATTAATGCAGGCTAAATCGCCTTGCCCTTTAAGAATAGATGACGACGCCAGGTTTTCCAGTTTGCGACGAAGGTGATTGAAAAAACCTGGCGTTTTGTCTGTTATCAGAGATAAAAAAACCGTAAGCCTTTTCGTGAAGGTTTACGGTTTTTTATTAAAAATCAGTCAGCTATTGGATGGATCACAAAGCTTTTGCGCACGTTCGATAAACGGCGCCAGACTCATTTTCTCACCGGGCTTCGCCGGGTTATCGATTTGAATGACGGCAATAGGCTGAGCGCGCGTTTTACCCTCCGCTACTTGCTGTTCGGCAATGGCATTCAAGGGATACTGCACCAGCGTACTGGGGTTGATCACATAGAGCGCCTGGCCAGGCCGACAGGTCAACATGACCTCTTCCCGATTAAACGCCCACTTGTCTTTTCCTACTTCAAAACGACTTACGGTAATCACCTGCGGCGCCGCCAACGCTACGCCCGAAGTGGCCAGCAGAAGCGCCGGAAGGAGTATTTTTTTCATTCGTTATGCCAGTCCATCAGAAAGGTTCGAGGGTTGCAAACAGGCTGACGATCGCCAGAACTATGCCTCCAACTCCCCATTCAATTTGCGTCATCCTGACAAACCATAGGTCAGTCCGGGGATTTTCCTGTCGCATACGTGGTACGAAAACATACCGATTCGTCAGCGCAATTGCTACCATAAGCACGACCAGCGCACATTTTAACAAAAGCAACTGTCCATAGGTGGTCTGCCAGATAGCGGTAAATCCCGTGATAAATAGCGTGTTGCCAATGCCTGTGAGCAATACGCCCGCCACAAAAAAGTGACCATAACGAGAAAAACGCATCATGGCGCTAATAGCATGTTGACGCCAGCGTCCCTGAGCCATGCGCATACAATAAACCACTGGCAACAGCCCACCAAACCAGGCTGCGGCACAGAGTAAATGCAGAGCATGGTTAATCTGCTGTAATGTTCCCACTACACCGTCGCGCATCGTCGCATGTCCAACGCCTGCCAGCAGGATAAACTGAGCAACGGTGAGAATAAGAAGCCGTCGTTGCATTTTTACCGGCGCAATGACTACCACCGCCAGCGTGACCAGCGCGAGGATAATTTGCCATATCCAGACCGCGCCAAAGCGGGTTTGCAGTACCGCGCCCCACACCGAGACGGAAAAAACATCGGGCCAGCCGCCGCCCATCAGTCCGCCCTGAATCGCCAGCATAAAAGCCGCGCTGATAACGCTCCAGGCGGCGGCATGTCGTTGCAGATGTAAAAATCGACGCGTCATTAAACGACGAATTGATGCGGGTGCCAGCCAGGCGCCGTAAAGCGCGCAGCCGTAGACCAGCATCAAACTAGCAAAATGAATAAATCGGAGAGTTATCCAGACGAATGTCAGCATCATTTATTTCACGCTGAAGGTGTATTTCCCTTTTGTTTTATGTCCATCCACCGACACAACGTGCCAGTCTACCGTGTAAGCGCCAGATTTTAACGGCTGCTCAAGCGGGATAATCAACTGCGTTTTATCCTGTTCATTTCGCTTTGCCGGGCGCGTTTTGATGAGCTCTTGCTGAGGGCCAGTAATGGTTGCGCCGCTGAACCCTGGCTCAATCCCTTCAGAAAAGTTCAGGGTCAGCGCCTGTGGCGAGGCCGTAACGGCAGCATTCGCCGCTGGATACTGATGCGTCAGGTGCGCATGTGCCCAGGCCGCTGGCGTCGCAAATGTCGATGCCAGCAGCAGTAAAGCTAAACGTCGCGATGGTGCAGAAGAAGCCATATTCACTATTCCTTTTTGTTATACCTACGTTACAAAGAATAACCTTCAACAATCAATGAGTCGAGGATCATCATTTCCATCTTGCCATTACCGCGGACTCTT
This sequence comes from Salmonella sp. 32020114201800008SM, assembly GCF_017572025.1. Lineage (NCBI taxonomy): Bacteria > Pseudomonadati > Pseudomonadota > Gammaproteobacteria > Enterobacterales > Enterobacteriaceae > Salmonella > Salmonella sp. 32020114201800008SM. Next base: position 835,830 of record NZ_JAGEQM010000001.1, read on the forward strand.
AGTACCTTCTGGCGGCAACAAAAAAGGAGACGCGTATGAAAACGAATCTGGCTCAGCTTGAACAAGCGGAAATGGATAAAGTCAATGTGGACCTGGCGGCAGCCGGGGTGGCATTTAAAGAGCGCTACAATATGCCAGTTGTCGCGGAGGCGGTCGAACGTGAGCAGCCAGAGCACCTACGCGCCTGGTTTCGCGAGCGGCTGATTGCCCATCGTCTGGCTTCCGTATCACTATCCCGACTCCCTTACGAACCCAAAGTTAAATAAAAATTATATAACGTTACACTTCCTTACATGCAGACGACTACATTATAAGGTGATTCTTAACCTATGCTTTTTAGAATGGCTGTAGAGACTATGAAAAGGAAGTCATTATGTCCTCCTGGAAAATTGCTGCTGCGCAGTATGCGCCCCTGAACGCCTCGCCGGCGGAGCATGTCGCCCATCATCTGGAATATATTGAGCTTGCGGCTCGTCAACAGTGCGAACTGCTGGTCTTTCCGTCACTGTCGCTATTAGGCTGCGACGAAAGGAATAAATCGTTGCCCGCCCCGCCTGACGAGGCGCTTTTACAGCCGCTCACTCATGCGGCCGATACCCACCATATGACTATCATTGTGGGTATGCCTGTTGAGCATAACTGCCGCTTCGTAAAAGGCATCGCTATTTTTGCCCCATGGCTAACGTCGCCGCTCATGTTTCACAAAAGTCATGGCGCCTGTATTGCCAGGCAGCGAAGCGCTATCAACGTGGTGGATGAGCAGCCAGAAGGTGGTGATATAGATCCCTCATTTACGTTATTCACAACCAGTCAATGTCTTAACGAACCTGAACTCCATGCTTCTACCTCACGCTTACAACGTTTTTCGCATAAATATGCGCTGGCCGTACTGATGGCCAATGCCTGTGGAAGTAGCGCGCTGTGGGATGAAAGCGGGCAACTTATTGTTCGTGCCGATTGCGGTTCGCTATTACTGACGGGCCTGCGCACAACGGAGGGTTGGCAAGGCGATATCATTCCATTACGCTAAGGTCTTTCGGTGAGGAATGAATCATGTTGCGGATTATAGACACGGAAACCTGCGGGCTGCAGGGCGGGATCGTAGAGATAGCCTCTGTTGATGTCATTGATGGCAACATTGTCAATCCCATGAGTCACCTGATACGCCCCGATCGCCCTATTACGCCGCAGGCGATGGCAATACACCGTATTACCGAAGCCATGGTCGCCGATAAGCCGTGGATTGAAGATGTCATACCGCTTTATTACGGTAGTGAGTGGTATGTCGCTCACAATGCCAGTTTCGACAGACGCGTATTACCTGAATTGCCGGGTGAGTGGATCTGTACCATGAAGTTGTCGCGACGCCTGTGGCCGGGAATAAAATACAGCAATATGGCGCTCTATAAATCGCGCAAACTAAGCGTACAAACGCCACCGGGGCTGCATCATCACCGGGCGCTTTATGATTGCTATATCACCGCCGCCTTGCTGATTGATATTATGCGAACCACCGGCTGGACCGCGGAAGAGATGGTCAATATCACGGGCCGTCCTGCGCTGTTAACCACTTTCTCGTTCGGTAAATACCGCGGTAAGGCGGTATCTGAAGTCGCAAAACGCGATCCGGGCTATTTACGCTGGCTTTTTAATAACCTTGATAATATGAGCCCGGAGCTTCGCCTGACGCTTAAACACTACCTGGACGATGTTCAGGCTGGCGAGCAACGCAGCAATGGAACACCACAATAACCCGCGACGCTCACAAGCCATTGCGGGCGCGCGTCTATGCGCTATGTAAGGTTCCCTGCGCCAGGCCGATTAAAAAGGCGAACTCCAGCGCGACGCCTTCGTAGGATTTAAACCGCCCCGACTTACCACCGTGCCCGGAGTCCATATCCGTACATAACAGCAGCAGACGTTGGTCCGTTTTTAGCTCGCGTAATTTTGCCACCCACTTCGCCGGTTCCCAGTATTGCACCTGGGAATCGTGCAATCCTGTCGTCACCAGCAGGTGCGGATAGTCCTGCGCTTTGACATTGTCATAAGGACTATAGCTTTTCATATAGTCATAATACTCAATATCCTGCGGGTTCCCCCACTCTTCAAACTCTCCTGTCGTTAGTGGGATCGACTCATCCAGCATCGTGGTTAATACATCAACAAAGGGTACCTGGGCAATAACGCCGTGAAAAAGCTCGGGACGTTCGTTGATAGCGACGCCCATTAGCATTCCGCCCGCGCTCCCGCCCATCCCATAACACAGCGACGGCGAACCGTAACCCAGTTTTAATAAGGCATCGCAGGCATCAAGATAGTCATTAAAAGTATTCCGCTTTTTGAGGAATTTGCCATCTTCATACCACTGCTGCCCCAGCTCACCGCCGCCGCGAACGTGTACGATTGCGTAAACAAAGCCACGATCCAGCAAGCTCAGTCGGCTGCTGCTGAAGTCGGCGTCAATACTGGAACCGTAAGATCCGTAGCCGTAAACCAGAAGCGGATTTTGCCCTTTACGAAAATACTTCTGATGATAAACCAGCGATACCGGCACTTCGACGCCGTCGCGCGCGGTGATCCACAGGTGTTCGCTCTGATAACAGCCAGAATCAAACCCAGGCACTTCCGTCTGTTTAAGTACCCGTCGTTCTCCGGTATCCATATCCAGTTCAAACAAGGTATCTGGCGTCGTCATTGAAGAATAGCCGTAACGCAGCCGGGAGGTCTCAGGTTCGGGATTATAGGCAAGCCACGTCACGTAAGCCGGATCGTCAAAGGCGATGCCTATCACTTCACGGGTTTTACGGTTAATTTGCCGCAGGCTGGTAAGCCCCCGTTGACGCTCTTCGACCACTAACCAGTCGGTAAACAGGGTAAACCCTTCCAGCATAATATGCTCGCGCGGAGGGATCAGCTCTTCCCAGGCGTTTTCATTGCGCACGCGGGTACGGTACAACCCAAAGTTTTTACCGTTCCGGTTAGAACGCAGGTAAAACTTATGTTGATAGTGATCGAGACTATATTCATGGTCTTTGCGACGCGGTAAGAATGAAAACGGCTCGGCATCGGCCAGTTCCGCGTCAAGTAATAGCACTTCGCTAGTGGTGGCGCTGGCAAGATGAATCACCACATAATGCTGCGAAGTGGTTTTATGCAGGCTGACATAAAAGGTATCGTCTTTTTCTTCATATACCAGTTCATCTTGCGATGACGGAGTGCCAATCGTGTGCCGCCAAACCTGATAGGGCAGCAGCGTCTTCTTATGCTTACGCACATAGTAAAGGGTCAGGGAATCATTGGCCCAGACAAACTCAGGCGCAACGTTATCCAGCAGTTCCGGATACCAGTTACCGCTTTCGAGGTTACGAAAACGCAACCCATACTGACGACGGGATAAATAATCTTCTGCCAGCGCCATGATGGTATTATCCGGCGTAATGGCAAGCCCGCCGAGCGTATAAAATTCGCTGTGCGCGGCCCGCTGGTTCGCATCGAGCAAGGTTTCCCACACATCCCACTCTTCGCTTAACGCCGATTGTCGTTGATAGATGGCATATTCGCAGCCGGGTTCATAGATATAACGGTAGCGATAGCCATTTTTCACATACGGAGCGGAAACTTCTCTGGGCGGGATGCGATCGATAATTTCTTTTAGAATGCGGTCCTGTAACGCCTGCTGAGAGGACATGACCTTCCGGCCATACTCATTTTCCTGATGCAGGTAATCAAGGACTTCCGGCTGCGAGCGAGTGTCATCTCGCAGCCAGTAATAATTATCAATGCGCGTATCGCCATGTACGGTCATGGCATAGGGAATTCGATTGGCTTTTGGCAACATGTCGTTTTTTCTTTTGCGTTAATATTTGTTATATATCACGCGGCAAACACAGCGGCGTAGCATGGTAGTCCCGGTCGCTCACCTCGGTAAGCGCCTGAGATGTCACTGCTTCGCCGCTATCTTGCAACATGAATGACGTAAACTATCCATCCTATAAGGGTGGCAAAAGACACGCATGATGCAAGCGAAACATGTTACTTAATGGCAGGTTATCAGCCTGGTAGCGCCTGTTTTTGCTGCTGCAAGTCCTGCTCGATACCGTCCCGAACCTCCTGAGGAATTTTTAGTGCGTCTCCTAACGCATTCAGATAGCTACGTTCCATAAAGTGGTCAATATCAATGGCGGCGCAGCTCAGGAAGTAGATTTCCAGGGCTTCTTCTTCATTACGAACGCCCTGTGCCAGACGTTGTGGATCAAGCGGCTGCTCAATAGCTTTCTCGATAAACACACGCCCTTGCTCTTCCACACCTGATTCTCGCAGTTGGTGCTCAATCGCCGCGCGTTCTTTGGCATCAATATGCCCATCGCTTTTTGCAGCAAAAACCAGCGCCAGGATCAGTCGCTCAGTGCGAACATCCAGCGGCGTACTTTGGCTGCCGAATTGCGGCTCCCCCTGATGCGCAGCGCGTACTTTATCTTTGTACTTATTCCACAATACGGAACCCGCCACCGCGCCGCCGCCCACCAGCAAAGCGCCAGTACCGTATTTAGTTAATAATTTGCGCGAAGACTTATTGGCGACCAACAGTCCAGCCAGACCGCCCAGCGCGCCGGGAACCAGCAGTTTATTTAACCCCTGTTCACCGGAAGACGATGCGGAAGCGCCTTTTTGCCCAAGAAGTGATTGTAATTGGTTCAACCAGTTAGCCATAGTACCCCTCAAATACAGACCAATAATGGTCAAGCGTACCTGAGGGGATGTCAGGAATTGTCTGTTCCGGCAAAAGAAGCGCAAATTACGCTGCTAGCGGGGCTTATATTCCGCCTTGCCGGCTTTGCAATCAACGATAACCTGATAATGAATATCGGCACTTTTACCGCGAACGGTTAGCGGAACTGTCCATTTATCATTTTGACCTACAACGTCCTGCACATTAACCCACGCGACCGGGTCAGCCTGCCCGACCTTTTTTTGGTCGTCGGCCCACCGCACGATACGATTTTGCTGGTAGTCGCGCTTCACGCTTGCCGCAATCCCGGCGGCATCCAGCCCTTCGCACTGCGGAAACTTAACCGATTTACTCTCGGTGGATGCCGCAAATGCCGATACGCTGGCGGATAACAACAGCAGGCTCAACAACGCTCCTCTTTTATTCATACTTTTCTCCTTAGCACAATGATTCAGGAAAAGCATGGTACAAAACGCCGGGAGCGCAAGTGTGGGTTCAGGCGGCTTGCTTTTTCGTTTTACTCGCGGCGTCCTTTTCAACCGCCTGCGGAGAAGGCAACTTACCGGTTTTGAGGATCGTGCTTAACACCTCTTTGTGTTCCGCCAGCCACAGAGACAACGCCTCGCGCTGCCCATCTTCCAGCACGACTGGCGACTGCTCAAGCCAGGTATCAAGAAGATCGGCAGTATCGAGCATTTTGTCCCAGGCGTCGGCTTCCTTTTTACTGGTAAATGACATCTTCTCCTCACCCTCGCGAATGACTACGTATTTAACTTCAACCGCCATTTTGCAGCCCCTTATTTACCTGTGTTTATATACAGTGTATTGCAAGGCAGCAAGAAAAGCAATTTATTCGAAAAGACATACGCAAACGTTTTCGTATATACTGCGCGCAGGTAAATAAGGGGACAGAAATATGACGCTATTAGGCACTGCGCTACGTCCGGCAGCAACGCGGGTGATGTTATTAGGGGCAGGTGAATTGGGAAAAGAGGTGGCGATTGAATGCCAACGCCTGGGGATCGAGGTTATCGCCGTCGATCGCTATCCTGATGCTCCCGCCATGCATGTGGCTCACCGTTCACACGTCATTAATATGCTGGACGGCGAGGCGCTACGTCATGTGATTACAGAGGAAAAACCGCATTATATCGTGCCGGAAATAGAAGCGATCGCCACCGATACGCTGCGCGAGCTGGAGGGCGAAGGGCTGAATGTCGTGCCTTGCGCCCGTGCAACGCAGCTCACGATGAACCGCGAAGGGATCCGTCGCCTGGCCGCAGAAGAATTAGGACTGCCGACATCGACGTATCGCTTTGCCGACAGTGAGGCCAGTTTTCATGATGCGGTAGCCGCAGTGGGTTTTCCTTGCATCGTCAAACCGGTCATGAGCTCTTCCGGCAAAGGCCAGAGCTTTATCCGCTCGGCCGAACAGCTCGCGCAGGCATGGGAGTATGCTCAACAGGGCGGACGCGCTGGCGCGGGTCGCGTGATTGTGGAAGGTGTGGTTAAATTTGATTTTGAAATTACGCTGCTCACCGTTAGCGCCGTCGATGGCGTGCATTTCTGCGCGCCAGTCGGTCATCGTCAGCAAGATGGCGACTATCGCGAATCCTGGCAGCCACAGCAGATGAGCGAACTGGCGCTGAAGCGGGCGCAAGAGATTGCGCGTCATGTGGTACTAGCGTTAGGCGGTCATGGTCTGTTCGGCGTTGAACTCTTCGTCTGTGGCGATGAAGTCATTTTCAGCGAAGTCTCCCCTCGCCCGCACGATACCGGAATGGTGACGTTGATTTCTCAGGATCTTTCTGAGTTTGCGCTGCATGTGCGCGCCTTTCTGGGAATGCCCATAGGCGCTATTCGCCAGTATGGTCCCGCTGCCTCGGCCGTGATTCTGCCGCAGCTTACCAGTCAAAATGTGACGTTTGATAATGTACACGCGGCGGTAGGAGCCGGAGTACAGGTACGGCTGTTTGGTAAGCCTGAGATCGACGGCACTCGTCGTCTTGGTGTAGCGTTAGCGACAGGTGAAAACGTTGAAGAAGCGGTGATAAGAGCGAAAAAGGCCGCCAGCCGCGTGACGGTAAAAGGCTAATGCGCCATCGCCTGATGGCGACGTTAGCGCATTTTTATCAGACCTGCCTGATCGCCACTCGTAAGCCCGATAAGCAAGCGCCATCGGGCATTTAACGGCTTACTGCTTCGCGCCTTCTACCGCTTCGCGCGCCAGTTTGGTGATGCGATCGTAATCACCCGCTTCCAGCGCGTCAGCCGGCACCAGCCAGGAACCGCCGATGCACAACACGCTTTTCAGCGCCAGATAGTCACGATAGTTTGCCGGAGAGATGCCGCCGGTTGGGCAGAAACGTACCTGAGAGAACGGACCGGCAATCGCCTGCAACGCTTTGGTGCCGCCATTTGCTTCCGCCGGGAAGAATTTGAACTCTTTCAGACCATAGTCCATGCCCAACATCAGTTCAGAAACGGTGCTAATACCGGGAATCAATGGGATAGTGCCTGCCGTCGCGGCTTTCAGCAGTGGCTCAGTCAGTCCCGGGCTAATCGCAAACTGCGCGCCCGCTTCCGTCACCTCCGCCAACTGCTGCGGATTGAGAACGGTTCCGGCGCCGACAATCGCTTCCGGCACGTCTTTAGCGATAGCGCGAATAGCATCCATCGCGCAGGCCGTACGTAAAGTCACTTCCAGAACGCGAACGCCCCCGGCCACCAGCGCTTTAGCCATCGGCACCGCGTGCTCCAGTTTATTGACTACAATGACCGGGACAACCGGGCCGGTGGTCAGGATTGCTTCTGCACTTGTTTTCCAGTTTTTCATCGGAATTCTTCTCTCGCCTGATTACTAGTGTGTCATCTTAAAAAGTGATACAGGTTGCGCCCTGCTCCGCACCCGACAGCTTTTCGCGCAGCGCGCCAAACAACTCACGCCCCGTTCCGACGCGCGACGCGCTCAGGTCAGGAATATGAGGCTGACGAGCGGCAAGTTCCGCCTCGTCGACCAGCAGAGTTAACTCACCTGTCTGCCCATTCACGCGAATGATGTCGCCATCGCGCACTTTTGCCAGTAAGCCGCCATCGTAGGCTTCCGGCGTTACGTGGATAGCTGAAGGCACTTTACCCGAAGCGCCTGAAAGTCGTCCATCAGTAACTAACGCGATTTTGAAACGGCGGTCCAATAATACACCAAGTGGCGGCATGAGTTTATGTAATTCTGGCATTCCATTCGCTTTTGGTCCCTGATGACGCACGACAACGACACAATCCCGGTCAAGCAGGCCCGCGTCAAACGCAGGCAGCACATCATGCTGACTTTCAAATACCATGGCAGGCGCTTCAATGATCTGGTTTTCAACCGGTACCGCAGACGTCTTCATTACTGCGCGCCCCAGATTACCGCTTAGCACCTTAGTACCGCCGTGAGGAGAGAACGGCTTATCAAAAGAGGCAATGACATCGTTATCCAGTGACCTTTCCGCGCCTTCACGCCAGTCCAGCTCGCCGTTGTTGAGCCAGGGCTCCAGCGTATAGCGTTTCAGGCCGAAGCCTGCGACAGTATTAACGTCTTCGTGCAGCAATCCGGCATTGAGCAGCTCACGCATCAATACCGGTACGCCGCCCGCCGCCTGGAAGTGGTTAATGTCCGCCGGACCGTTCGGATACAGACGCGCCATCAACGGAACCACTTCCGACAAATCCGAGAAGTCATCCCAGTTGATCAGAATGCCCGCCGCGCGCGCCATTGCAACCAGATGCATGGTGTGGTTGGTGGAGCCGCCGGTAGCCAGCAGCGCGACAATGCCGTTCACCACGACTTTTTCGTCGATCATTTTACCGAGCGGCATCCACGTATTGCCGTTGCCGGTAAGACGTGTTACCTGACGTGCGGCAGCGGCAGTCAATGCCTCGCGCAGCGGCGCATCCGGATGCACAAACGAAGAACCCGGCAACTGCATTCCCATAAACTCCACCACCATCTGGTTGGTGTTGGCGGTGCCGTAAAATGTACAGGTGCCCGGCGCATGGTAAGAGGCGGCTTCCGACTCCAGCAGCGCCATTCTGTCTACTTTTCCTTCCGCATATAGCTGACGAATACGGACTTTTTCTTTATTCGGCAGGCCGCTCGCCATCGGGCCTGACGGAACAAAAATCGCGGGTAAATGACCAAAAGAGAGCGCGGCCATCGCCAGCCCCGGAACGATTTTGTCGCATACGCCGAGGAATAACGCGCCGTCAAACATATTGTGAGAGAGGCCTACTGCTGCCGACATCGCTATCACTTCGCGGCTGAGTAATGACAACTCCATGCCATCCTGCCCTTGCGTAACGCCATCGCACATTGCCGGTACGCCGCCTGCGACCTGACCTACCGCATTCACGGAATGCAGGGCCTGACGAATAATCTGCGGATAATGTTCATACGGTTGATGCGCAGAGAGCATGTCATTGTAGGAGGTAATAATGGCGATATTATTGCGCAACATACTTTTCAGCGAGGCTTTGTCCTCTGGCTGACAGGCGGCGAAGCCATGCGCCAGGTTGCCGCAGGCCAGTTGAGATCGGTGGACCGTGGCGGTTTTCGCCTGCTCAATGCGGGCAAGATAGGCTTTTCGGGTCTGCTGCGAGCGTTCGACAACGCGCTGTGTTACGCGTAACAAATTAGGATTCATAGAGGCTCCTGAAATTTATCTGTCCGGCTACCGGGTTTACCATGCGTTTCATCAATGTGGAAAGACAGTGAAATACATGATGTCCGGTGATAATGGGGCAAAATCGTTTCAGGCAGTGTAATAAAAAAAGCCTCGCAGGTGAATCCACACGAGGCTTAAAAGTGCAAAAATGATTCTACAATCTGTGTTAGATCATGTTACCGGTAAAATACCACCTAAGAGTGAGTGGCAAATTTACTCAAACTCATTCCACGAACGACCGTCACGGGTAATCATCGCCACGGACGCTACCGGTCCCCAGGTGCCCGCCTGATACGGCTTCGGCGCGTCGTTGTCCATCGCCCATGCTTCGGTAATGGAGTCCACCCACTTCCAGGCTTCTTCCACTTCGTCACGGCGGACAAACAGCGCCTGAATGCCACGCATCGTTTCCAGCAGCAGGCGCTCATATGCATCCGCCAGGTGCGTCTGATTAAAGGTCTCGGAGTAGCTCAGATCAAGCTTCGTGATCTGCAGATTATGCTTATGATCCAGCCCCGGTACTTTGTTAAGCACCTGAATATCTACGCCTTCATCCGGCTGCAGGCGAATCGTCAATTTGTTCTGCGGCAGGTCTTGCCAGGACTCTTTAAAGAGATTCAGTTCAGGCGTCTTGAAATAAACCACGACTTCAGAGCACTTAGTTGGCAGACGCTTGCCGGTGCGCAGATAGAATGGCACGCCCGCCCAACGCCAGTTATCGATGTCGACGCGGATCGCGACGAAAGTTTCGGTGTTGCTGCTTTTATTCGCGCCCTCTTCTTCCAGATAGCCCGGCACCTTTTGCCCCTGCGCAAAGCCAGCGGTGTATTGACCACGAACCGTTTTTTCACGCACGTTGGAGCGATCAATACGGCGCAGCGATTTCAACACTTTGACTTTTTCATCGCGAATACTGTCGGCGCTCAGGTCAGACGGCGGTGACATGGCAATCATGCAGAGAATTTGCAGCAAGTGGTTCTGGATCATATCGCGCATCTGACCGGCCTGGTCAAAGTATCCCCAGCGCCCTTCAATCCCCACCTCTTCCGCTACGGTAATCTCAACGTGATCGATAGTGCGGTTATCCCAGTTATTAACGAATAACGAGTTGGCAAAACGCAGCGCCAGCAGGTTGAGAACCGTTTCTTTACCCAGATAGTGGTCGATACGATATACCTGGCACTCTTCAAAGTATTCGCCGACCCGATCGTTAATCTCACGCGAGGTCGCCAACGAAGTACCCAACGGTTTCTCCATCACGACACGCGCCGGTTTGGCGTTGAGTTTAGCCTCCCCTAACCCTTTGCAAATAGCGCCAAAGGTGCTGGGCGGCATCGCAAAATAGTTAATGGTGGTGCGGTTTTTTTGATCCAGCATATCGCCCAGGCGACTAAACGCAGGCGTATCGTTAACGTCAAGATTACAAAAATCCAGACGGCCGCTCAGCGTATCCCACAAGCCTTCATCAATTTTTTCCTTCATGAAGGTTTCCAGCGCTTCACGCACAACGTGGGTATAAGCTTCTTTATCCCAGTCCGCGCGCCCCACCCCAATGATCCGGGTATCCGGATGGATCTGGCCGGCTTTCTCAAGCTGATACAGGGAAGGCAGCAGTTTCCGGCGCGCCAGGTCGCCTTTCGCGCCGAAAATGACCAGGTCACATGCCTGGGCTGTTTGCGTTACCGCCATGTCATTCTCCTCAGTTAATCTCCTGGTACTTTAGCCAGGATATCGTTGTAATTTTATTACACAGCACTGTACTGCTTTTACGAGATTACGGAAACCGTAAACGCCTTTTCATGGATGAACCGGCGTTTGATTGGCAATATAATCGGCAAAACGCCTAATAAAATTGTCGCTTTTCCACACAAGCTGGAACTTAAAATCCGACGTCGGTCATGTAATGAAAAAAAACGACACCTTTTTTAGCCATTTTGCCCCCTTTGACAGCCGCCAGGAGTAATATCTAACAAAACGCGCTCGGTTTCGCGCATCATTGAAATCGCTAATACCCATGAGCCTTGCTAATCATGAATATGCTGGAAAAAGTCCAGTCTCAACTGGAACATTTAAGCAAATCTGAACGAAAAGTCGCCGATGTTATTCTGGCCGCCCCAGGCAGATCGATTCACTTAAGCATTGCCATGCTGGCCCAGGAAGCTAACGTTAGCGAGCCAACGGTGAACCGTTTCTGTCGCAGCATGAATACCCGCGGCTTTCCTGATTTTAAACTGCATCTGGCGCAAAGTCTGGCAAATGGCACCCCCTATGTTAATCGCAATGTGGATGAAGATGACAGCGTCGAGGCCTATACAGGAAAAATCTTCGAGTCCGCTATGGCCAGTCTCGACCATGTTCGCCAGTCGCTGGATAAATCGGCCGTCAACCGCGCGGTCGATTTACTGACCCAGGCAAAAAAAATCGCCTTTTTTGGTCTTGGTTCCTCCGCCGCGGTCGCGCATGACGCCATGAATAAGTTTTTTCGCTTCAATGTGCCGGTGATTTACTCCGACGATATCGTGCTGCAACGGATGAGCTGTATGAATTGTAGCGATGATGACGTCGTCGTGCTCATTTCGCATACTGGCAGAACCAAGAGCCTGGTGGAACTGGCGCAGTTGGCGCGGGAAAACGATGCGATGGTGATCGCCCTGACCTCCGCTGGAACGCCGCTGGCGCGCGAAGCCACGCTGGCCATTACCCTCGACGTACCGGAAGATACAGACATTTATATGCCCATGGTCTCTCGACTTGCTCAGCTGACCGTGATAGATGTGCTGGCAACGGGATTTACTTTGCGTCGCGGGGCAAAATTCAGAGATAACTTGAAGCGTGTCAAGGAAGCGCTCAAGGAATCGCGTTTTGATAAAGAATTACTCATCAAGAGTGATGACCGCTAAAAGCAATAACAATGTTCTACCCTTTTCGTCATCCGGGGACGTTCATTTTATACCGTTAAGGTTTCAGAACGACCGGATCAATGTTCACGCAACACCAAGTTGTTTTAGTCAACGGAGTATTACATGTCCAGAAGGCTTCGCAGAACCAAAATCGTTACCACGTTAGGCCCGGCAACTGACCGCGATAACAACCTTGAGAAGGTTATCGCCGCGGGCGCAAACGTCGTACGTATGAACTTCTCTCACGGCTCGCCGGAAGATCATAAAATGCGTGCTGATAAAGTCCGTGAGATTGCCGCCAAACTGGGGCGTCATGTGGCTATTTTAGGCGACCTGCAAGGGCCAAAAATTCGCGTTTCCACTTTTAAAGAAGGCAAAGTGTTCCTCAACATCGGGGACAAATTTCTGTTAGACGCTAACCTGGGTAAAGGCGAAGGCGACAAAGAAAAAGTCGGCATTGATTACAAAGGGTTGCCGGCAGACGTCGTTCCTGGCGATATCCTGCTGCTTGACGATGGTCGAGTGCAGTTGAAAGTGCTTGAAGTCCAGGGCATGAAAGTCTTTACCGAGGTCACCGTCGGCGGCCCGCTGTCTAACAATAAAGGCATTAACAAGCTCGGCGGCGGGCTTTCTGCTGAAGCGCTGACCGAAAAAGACAAAGCCGATATTCAAACCGCTGCGCTGATAGGCGTTGACTATCTGGCCGTCTCCTTCCCGCGCTGCGGCGAAGATCTGAACTACGCACGCCGCCTGGCACGCGACGCCGGCTGCGACGCGAAAATTGTGGCTAAAGTCGAACGCGCCGAAGCGGTATGCGACCAAAACGCCATGGACGATATCATTCTGGCCTCTGACGTTGTGATGGTCGCACGTGGCGACCTGGGCGTTGAAATCGGCGATCCGGAGCTGGTTGGTATCCAGAAGGCGCTGATTCGCCGTGCGCGTCAGCTAAACCGTGCAGTCATCACCGCAACGCAGATGATGGAGTCGATGATCACCAACCCGATGCCGACCCGCGCGGAAGTGATGGACGTGGCGAACGCCGTCCTGGATGGCACGGATGCAGTTATGCTGTCTGCCGAAACCGCAGCCGGTCAGTATCCTTCTGAAACCGTTGCCGCAATGGCGCGCGTCTGCCTGGGCGCAGAAAAAATCCCCAGCATCAATGTGTCTAAACACCGTCTCGACGTGCAGTTCGACAACGTTGAAGAAGCTATTGCCATGTCTGCGATGTATGCGGCAAACCATCTGAAAGGCGTTACCGCGATCATCACCATGACGGAATCCGGTCGTACCGCGCTAATGACTTCCCGTATCAGCTCCGGCCTGCCGATTTTCGCCATGTCGCGCCATGAACGCACGCTGAACCTGACCGCGCTCTACCGCGGAGTAACGCCGGTGCATTTTGACAGCGCGGCTGATGGCGTTGTCGCGGCACATGAAGCTGTTAATCTGCTGCGCGATAAAGGGTATCTGGTTTCCGGCGACCTGGTTATCGTGACCCAGGGCGATGTCATGAGCACCGTCGGTTCAACCAATACCACGCGTATCTTGACCGTGGAGTAAAACTCCCCCACGCCTGTTCATCAGGTAGTACAGGGTTTGTCAGCATAAAGCCTCTCTTACGAGAGGCTTTATTTATTTGATGGGATAAAGATCTTTACGCTTATACGGCTGAATCTCGCCTGGCTTGCGGGTTTTGAGCAGCTTCAGGATCCAGGTGTACTGTTCCGGATGCGGGCCGACAAAAATTTCGACCTCTTCGTTCATCCGTCTGGCGATAGTGTGGTCGTCAGCCGTGAGCAGATCGTCCATTGGCGGGCGAATCTGGATAGTCAGGCGATGCGTTTTACCATTATACACCGGGAAAAGCGGTATCACGCGTGCGCGGCACACTTTCATCAGCCGACCAATCGCAGGCAGCGTTGCTTTGTATGTCGCAAAGAAATCAACGAATTCACTATGCTCCGGGCCGTGATCCTGGTCCGGCAGGTAGTAACCCCAGTAGCCCTGACGAACAGACTGAATAAAGGGTTTAATCCCGTCATTTCGCGCATGCAAACGTCCGCCAAAACGCCGACGCACGGTATTCCAGATATAGTCAAAAACCGGATTACCCTGATTATGAAACATCGCCGCCATTTTTTGCCCCTGAGAGGCCATCAGCATGGCCGGAATGTCGACGCCCCAGCCATGCGGTACGAGAAAAATGACTTTTTCGTCGTTACGACGCATCTCCTCGATAATCTCCAGACCTTCCCAGTCAACACGCTGTTGAATTTTTTTCGGACCGCGCATCGCCAACTCAGCCATCATCGCCATTGCCTGCGGCGCGGTGGCGAACATCTCATCGACAATCGCTTCGCGTTCAGCTTCGCTACGCTGCGGAAAGCACAATGACAGATTAATTAGCGCCCGGCGACGAGAACTCTTCCCCAGCCGTCCGGCAAAACGCCCCAGCGTCGCCAGCAAAGGGTCGCGGAATGATGCCGGCGTTAATGCGATCCCCGCCATTGCCGCAGCGCCCAACCAGGCGCCCCAATACTGCGGATAGCGAAAGGATTTTTCGAATTCAGGGATATACTCACTATTATTTTTTTTGGTTTCCATGCTTTTCCAGGGTCTGCTGACGCGAAAAGGAATTGTGAATAGTGTAGCGACGTCTGCGCCGCACACAAAACAAAAAAGCCGGCACACATCGCGTACCGGCTCTGTCAGCGCATTTGTTAATCGAAGCGCAGTTGTGGCAGAACCTCTTTCACCTGTGCCAGGTATTCACGACGATCTGACCCCGTCAGACCTTCCGTGCGCGGCAATTTTGCTGTTAGAGGGTTAACGGCTTGCTGGTTGATCCATACCTCATAATGCAGATGCGGCCCTGTGGAACGCCCGGTGTTACCAGAAAGCGCAATACGATCGCCACGTTTCACTTTTTGCCCCGGTTTCACCAGCAGCTTACGCAAGTGCATGTAACGTGTGGTGTAGGTGCGTCCATGACGAATCGCAATGTAGTAACCAGCAGCGCCGCTACGTTTAGCGACCACGACCTCGCCATCCCCCACCGACAGCACCGGCGTACCCTGCGGCATCGCAAAGTCAACGCCACGATGCGGCGCAACGCGTCCGGTAACCGGGTTCAGACGACGCGGATTGAAGTTGGAGGAGATGCGGAACTGTTTGGCGGTCGGGAAGCGTAAAAAGCCTTTCGCCAGGCCAACACCGTTACGGTCATAGAATTTACCGTCAGCGGCGCGAATGGCGTAGTAATCTTTACCATCGGAACGCATACGCACGCCCAACAACTGACTCTGTTCACGCTTGCCATCCAGCATCTCGCGCGACATCAGAACCGAAAATTCATCGCCCTTTTTCAGCTTGCGAAAATCCATCTGCCACTGCATGGCTTTTATCACTGCGCTGATTTCGCTGCTGGTTAAACCGGCCTCTTTCGCGCTGGCGACAAAGCTACCCCCTACCGTGCCTTTCAGCAGACTGTTAACCCAGTCCCCCTGCTGCATTTCACTGCTCATTTTAAAACCGTTGGCAGTGCGATCGTAGGTACGCGTTTCACGGCGGGAGACTTCCCATGTCAGACGCTGTAAATCGCCATCGGCGGTCAGTGTCCAGGAAAGCTGTTGGCCAATTTTCAGATTGCGCAGCTCCTTATCAGAAGCGGCAAGTCGGCTAATATCGCTCATATCGATGCCGTACTGATTCAGAATGCTGCTTAACGTATCGCCTGTGGAGACGACGTATTCATGGACGCCGACTTCGCCTGCGGTTTTATCGTCCAGCTCATCCTGAGGAATAGCTTCATCTTCCTGCGCGGCCTGATCGATGGGTTCGCTGGCCTCCGGTAAGAGGGAACGAATCTCGCTTTTCTCCAGTTCAATAGTTTTAACGATTGGTGCGGATTCTGGGTGGTAAACATAGGGCCGCCATACGGCGACGGCCAGTGTCAGAACGGTAAGTGACCCCAGCATAACGCGGTGGGGTCGGGGCAGATTATTAAATGCCAGGGCGACAGAGCGGGCTATCTGTTGCACGTATTCACTTCCTCGTTAATCTCCTTTCAGGCAGCTCGCATACTGGTTGGCCAATTGGCTTAAAAACGCTGAATAGCTTGTTTTACCCAGTTTAATGTTCGTCCCGAGGGGGTCCAGTGTTCCCATTCGAACGGATGTCCCTCTCGCCACGGCTTCCACGACCGCTGGCCTGAATTGTGGCTCAGCAAAAACGCAGGTTGCTTTTTGCTCAACCAACTGTGTTCTTATTTCATGTAAACGCTGCGCGCCAGGTTGTATCTCAGGGTTCACGGTAAAGTGACCGAGCGGGGTGAGTCCGTAGTGTTTTTCGTAGTAACCGTAGGCGTCATGAAAAACGAAATACCCTTTCCCCTTGAGCGGCGCGAGCTCGTTACCGACCTGTTTATCGGTTGCGGCTAATTGTGCCTCAAAATCCTTCAGGTTGGCGTCGAGTTTGGCTCGACTTTGCGGCATAAGTTCCACTAATTTTTCATGGATTGCAACCGCTGTAGCCCGCGCTATCTCTGGGGAGAGCCAAAGATGCATGTTATATTCGCCGTGATGGTGATGTACGTCACCTTTTTCCTCATCGGCGCCCGTATGCGCATGTTCATCCTCATCATCATCCGCGCCCTTCATGAGTAACGGTTTTACATCGGCAAGTTGCGCAATGGTAACCTGCTTATTATCAGGGATATTCCTGACCGACTTCTCCATAAAGGCTTCCATTTCCGGGCCAACCCAGACGACTAAGTCCGCGCCCTGTAAGCGTTTTACGTCTGATGGACGCAATGAATAATCATGCTCGGAAGCCCCATCCGGAAGTAATACTTGTGTATCCGTAACGCCATCAGCAATGGCGGAAGCGATAAACCCAAGCGGTTTAAGCGAAGCGACAACGGCGGCGTCGGCAGCCTGGGTTGCACTCCCCCAAAGCGCGGCGGATAATGCTGCGAAAAGAAGCGTATTTTTCTGTAACATAATGCGACTAATCATCGTAATGAATGTGTGAAATGTGATATTATAACATTCTATCACTTCTGCAAGCCTAAAATTAACATGACAAGTTTAGTTTCACTGGAAAACGTCTCGGTCTCATTTGGTCAACGCCGCGTCCTCTCTGACGTGTCGCTTGAATTGAGCCCCGGAAAAATTTTAACGCTTCTCGGTCCTAACGGCGCGGGGAAGTCAACGCTTGTACGCGTGGTTTTAGGACTGGTAGCCCCTGATGAAGGGGTGATCAAGCGCAACGGGCAACTCCGTATCGGCTATGTCCCGCAAAAGCTCTATCTCGATACCACGCTTCCGCTGACGGTAAACCGGTTTTTACGTTTACGTCCGGGCACGCAAAAAACGGATATTCTCCCGGCGCTTAAACGCGTTCAGGCCGGACATTTGATTGACGCGCCCATGCAAAAACTCTCCGGCGGCGAGACACAGCGCGTACTGCTGGCGCGTGCTCTGCTTAACAGGCCGCAGTTGCTGGTACTTGATGAGCCGACGCAAGGCGTGGATGTCAACGGCCAGGTCGCGTTATACGACCTTATCGATCAGCTGCGCCGTGAACTCGATTGCGCCGTGCTGATGGTGTCGCATGACCTACATCTGGTCATGGCAAAGACGGATGAAGTGTTATGCCTGAACCATCATATTTGCTGTTCCGGCGCGCCGGAAGTGGTGTCTATGCATCCGGAATTTATCTCTATGTTTGGCCCGCGAGGCGCGGAGCAATTAGGGATTTATCGCCATCATCATAATCATCGCCACGATTTACAGGGCCGTATTGTACTGCGCCGGGGAAATGGTCACTCATGATTGAATTATTACTGCCCGGCTGGCTGGCCGGGATGATGCTGGCGTGCGCCGCTGGTCCTTTGGGCTCATTTGTGGTCTGGCGTCGGATGTCCTATTTTGGCGATACGCTGGCTCACGCGTCGCTTCTGGGCGTGGCGTTTGGCCTGTTGCTGGACGTTAACCCCTTTTATGCGGTAATCGCCGTTACGCTGCTGCTGGCCGCCGGTCTGGTATGGCTGGAGAAGCGTCCTCACCTCGCGATTGATACCTTACTGGGCATTATGGCGCACAGCGCCTTGTCTTTAGGACTGGTCGTGGTCAGCCTGATGTCCAACGTCCGCGTTGATTTAATGGCTTATCTGTTTGGCGATTTACTGGCCGTCACACCGGAAGATCTTATCTCGATCGCTATTGGGGTCGTTATTGTGCTGGCCATTCTCTTCTGGCAGTGGCGCAACTTGCTGTCAATAACTATCAGTCCGGATCTTGCCTTTGTCGATGGCGTGAAGTTACAGCGCGTGAAGCTACTATTGATGCTGGTAACAGCGTTAACCATTGGTGTGGCGATGAAGTTTGTCGGAGCGCTGATCATTACGTCGCTGCTGATTATCCCCGCCGCAACCGCGCGTCGCTTTGCCCGTACGCCGGAACAGATGGCGGGCGTCGCCGTTGGTGTAGGTATGATAGCGGTTACAGGTGGACTGACCTTCTCAGCCTTTTATGATACCCCGGCAGGGCCATCCGTAGTGCTGTGTGCCGCGCTGCTGTTTATCTTCAGTATGATGAAAAAGCAGGCAAGCTAAGCGTGTGTTGCCCGGTGGCGCTGCGCTTACCGGGCCTACAAAATCGCCCAGGTCTGATGAGCGCAGCGACTTCAGGCGCTAAGGCATCTCTGGCGGCGTGATCCCGAAATGGTTCCAGGCGCGCACCGTTGCCATACGCCCACGCGGCGTGCGCTGCAAAAAGCCTTGCTGAATCAGATACGGCTCCAGCACATCCTCAATGGTTTCACGCTCTTCGCCAATCGCCGCCGCCAGGTTATCCAGGCCGACCGGTCCACCGAAGAATTTATCAATAACCGCCAGCAGCAGCTTGCGATCCATATAGTCAAACCCTTCCGCATCGACGTTCAGCATATCCAGCGCCTGCGCGGCAATTTCCGCTGAAATAGCCCCGTCATGCTTCACCTCGGCGAAATCACGCACACGTCTGAGCAGGCGGTTGGCTATACGCGGCGTACCGCGCGCCCGACGCGCCACTTCCAGCGCGCCGTCATCGCTCATCTCAAGCCCCATGTGCCTTGCGCTGCGCCCGACGATGTGCTGCAGATCGGGCACCTGGTAGAACTCCAGGCGCTGCACAATACCAAAACGGTCGCGTAGCGGGGACGTTAACGACCCGGCGCGCGTCGTCGCGCCAATGAGCGTAAACGGCGGCAGATCGATCTTAATTGAACGTGCGGCAGGCCCTTCGCCAATCATAATATCCAACTGGTAATCTTCCATCGCCGGATAGAGTACCTCTTCCACCACCGGTGAAAGCCGGTGAATCTCATCAATAAACAGCACATCATGCGGTTCAAGATTGGTGAGCATAGCCGCCAGATCGCCTGCTTTTTCCAGCACCGGGCCGGACGTGGTTCGGAGATTGACGCCCATTTCATTGGCAACGATATTCGCCAGAGTCGTCTTACCTAACCCTGGCGGGCCGAAAATCAGCAAGTGATCTAGTGCGTCGCCACGCAGTTTTGCCGCCTGAATAAAGATCTCCATCTGGGAGCGCACCTGCGGTTGGCCGACATATTCCGCCAATAACTTCGGGCGAATGGCGCGATCGGCGACGTCTTCTGCGATCGTGGCGCCTGCTGAAATCAGGCGATCTGCTTCTATCATCCTTTACCTCATAACGCGGCGCGTAACGCGTCGCGAATCAGTGTTTCACTGCTTGCATCCGGACGGGCGATCTTGCTTACCATCCGACTGGCTTCTTGCGGTTTATAACCCAGCGCCACCAGCGCAGCAACTGCTTCTTGTTCTGCATCTTCCGAGGTTGGGCTGGCCGGCGACGTCAATACCAAGTCGACCGCTGGCGTAAAGAGATCGCCATGTAGCCCTTTAAAGCGGTCTTTCATTTCGACAATCAATCGTTCGGCAGTTTTCTTGCCGATACCCGGCAGCTTCACCAGCGCACCAAGCTCTTCGCGCTCAACCGCATTGACGAACTGTTGCGCCGACATGCCGGAGAGGATCGCCAGCGCCAGCTTAGGCCCGACGCCATTCGTTTTAATTAGCTCTTTAAATAGCGTGCGCTCTTGCTTATTGTTAAATCCGTACAGCAACTGCGCATCTTCACGCACCACGAAGTGGGTGAAGACGATTGCCTCCTGCCCGGCCTCCGGCAGCTCGTAAAAGCAGGTCATAGGCATATGTACTTCATAGCCTACTCCCCCTGTCTCCAGCAGCACGATCGGGGGTTGTTTTTCGAGAATAATGCCTCTGAGTCTGCCTATCACATGACGCTCCTGCGTAAAGGGCTGAAAAGATAATGCACTATCATAAAAAAAGACTGGATGTTTATCCAGATGAAAAACACGTTATTCGCCTATCTCAATGGCCTTCCCTTCGAATCGGTCGCGCAACACCACCGGGTGCCGTCGCGCCCCATGATGTGGAGATATAATAAGTGTCTATAATAAATATAATTCAATAACATTTTCTGTAAGAATAATAAATAAAAAGTCCAGATACGCATTATCACTATAGCTTGAATTTCCTCCGGTGAAAGCACATCCTTTATAAACATTTTTAATCATCTTGTTATTTAATCATTCAGGACAGAAATTCAATGTTATTGAAAAATATTGTCATAGGTACATTAATGGCTATTCCTGCGCTGGCGTCAGCTAATAGCCTCACGGAAACACGGGAAAGAATGGCCATTGAGCAACAAGCTATCGCCTATACTGTCAGCCAAAAGTGGGACAAGCTGGACGCTATGTTTCAGGAATACAATACCGGATTCCCGACAACCAGCGGCGGAACTCATAAACTGGTTATCGCATGGGGAGGGATCTATAATCTTTTTTCAGTAGATGTTTCCGACAATGGTATTTCTGGCGTGGCAAAAGAGTGGCTTAAAGCAAACCCCAAATCCACGGGTGCAAGGCTGCTGCAAGCAATGGTTTTTGATGCTAAAGCCGTGAATTTACGCGGTGAAGGTGCGGCCAGCACGGTGGACTCTGATATATGGCCGAAATATAAGAAGCTGATGATTCAGGAAAAAGAGTATCTGTTAAAGAACAAAGATATTGCCGACAAAGATGTGACATGGTATCAGGAAATGGAAATGGTCGCACGCAATCTTGAGGATAAAGAGTTGCTCTATAGCACTTTGGAAGAAGCCAGCAAAAAATATCCCGCCTATCAAAATATTTATATCGAGGCCATGGTCGCTCGTTTGCCTAAATGGGGTGGTTCTCCGGAAGAAGTCGAAAAAATCGCCAGAATGGCCGCAGAAAAAAACAAAAATCAATCGGGACTTTCTTACTACGCTTATATCTGGAGTAATGCAATCCATTACCAACCTGAATTAATGGCTTTACTGAATAAACGTCAGATTGTCTCCTGGGACGATATGCTGCAAGGTTGGAGAGATCGCTACAAACAGTTTCCATCAACCCGCACGCTTAATAATATTCTGATAAGCTCCTGCATTGCCCGCGATAAAGACTCCTTTGTGAAAGCAGATAAAATGATTCAAGGGGAAACGGAGCGGGATACCTGGCCACAAGGGTTAAATTATCGGGAATGCCAGCAGTCCTTCCAATAATTGCCAGATTACCATCACAGTTTAATGCACAGCATTAATTGAATTAAGCCGCCTCAGCCGTTATATGCAGAGGTGGTTTAATGGAAAATGTCCTTCAACCTCTGGACCATGAACGAGATAAACGGTACCGTTGTTAATCACTTCCTTACCCTTTACAACAATAATAATCAGCGATTGATGAACAGTACAAACTCGATATTTTTTGCATTGCAACCTAACCTTTTGCACTTTCGCCTCCTGTTCCCCCTGGCGCTTAATATAACGCAGAGTCAGCCAAATATTTGCGCCAACCACTCTTGCCAGATCACACCTCAAATGCCTATTAAAAACAAAAGCAATAAGCATGAAGAGAAACACAACCAGACAATAACATAGACTCAAGAAAAATATATGGCGATACAAACAATTATATAATATGGAAAGGACAGTCCACTTATTCCCTGCATTCGTCTATTTTCCCTTTCACTTTCACCTCTGGAAAGAGGTAAAAACATTATCACCGTAAATTATAATATTCATGATGGATATTTATTGATAATAATATCTTGTCATTATGTGAGTATAATGCTAATTATCCAATAGCGTAAAATAAAGGATATTATTTTAGGTAATAATGGAACGTGAACATGAAAAAACATTATTCTGTCCAATATGAAACCGGGGATATCGTCTTTACCTGTATAGGTGCCGCGCTTTTCGGCCAGATATCCACCGCTTCACAGTGCTGGAGCAACCATGTTGGGATTATTATTGGTCATAATGGTGATGACTATCTGGTGGCGGAAAGTCGCGTCCCCCTCTCAACCGTCACCACGCTGTCACTGTTTATACAACGTTCAGCCGGACAACGTTACGCCGTTCGCCGTCTGCGCGGCGGCCTGACGGTCGAACAGAAACTCGCCATCATGGAACAGGTTCCCGCCCGGCTGAATAAGTTTTATCACACGGGGTTTAAATATGAGTCATCGCGCCAGTTCTGCTCGAAATTTGTGTTTGATATCTATAAAGAAGCATTGTGTATTCCGGTAGGCGATATTGAGACATTCGAAGAATTGCTTCACAGCAATCCTGATGCGAAACTCGCCTTCTGGAAGTTCTGGTTTTTAGGTTCAATCCCGTGGGATCGTAAGACGGTGACGCCCGCCAGCCTGTGGCAACATCCCAATTTAGAATTAATTAGCGCCTGTGGAATTGAAACCCCTCAACGCGAGGCTGAGGGAGAATGATTTAGCGCAACCTTCCCCGCGCCAGATTGAGTCGGCTCTCGCTCATTTGCATCGCGTTCTGGCTAACGTGGCAATGCGTAATGGCGATAGCCAGCGCATCCGCGGCATCGGCCTGCGGGTTAGCGGGCAGTTTGAGCAACGTGCGCACCATATGCTGTACCTGGCTTTTTTCCGCGCTACCAATACCGACGACGGTTTGCTTCACCTGACGCGCCGCGTATTCAAACACGGGCAGTTCCTGATTGACCGCGGCGACAATCGCGACGCCGCGCGCCTGTCCCAGCTTGAGGGCTGAGTCGGCATTTTTCGCCATAAACACCTGTTCGATAGCAAAATAGTCCGGCTGGAACTGCGTGATGATTTCCGTCACGCCTGCGTATATGAGCTTCAAACGAGACGGCAAATCATCGACTTTGGTGCGAATACATCCGCTGCCCAGATAGGTCAGTTGTCTGCCTACCTGGCGGATAACGCCATAACCGGTAATGCGCGAGCCGGGGTCAATACCGAGAATAATCGACACGCTATCCCCCCTGCCCGCCGGCGTTTAACAGCACCATTACAGGGTCGCCGCCACCTCATCAGAGATCTCACCGTTATGGTAGACTTCCTGGACATCGTCACAGTCTTCCAGCATATCGATCAGACGTAGCAGTTTCGGCGCGGTTTCCGCATCCATATCCGCTTTGGTTGACGGGATCATGGACACTTCGGCGCTGTCCGCTTTCAGACCCGCCGCTTCCAGCGCGTCACGCACTTTGCCCATCTCTTCCCAGGCAGTGTAAACATCAATCGCGCCATCATCATAGGTCACAACATCTTCCGCGCCAGCTTCCAGAGCGGCTTCCATGATGGTGTCTTCATCGCCTTTCTCAAAGGAGATGACCCCTTTCTTACTGAACAGGTACGCCACTGAGCCATCGGTACCCAGATTACCGCCGCACTTGCTGAAAGCATGACGCACTTCCGCTACGGTACGGTTACGGTTGTCACTCAGACACTCAATCATAATGGCCGTGCCGCCAGGACCATAACCTTCATAGATGATGGTTTCCATGTTCGAGTCTTCATCACCACCCACACCGCGAGCGATGGCACGGTTCAGAGTGTCGCGGGTCATGTTGTTGGCCAGCGCTTTATCTACAGCCGCGCGCAGACGCGGGTTGGCATCCGGATCGCCGCCGCCCAATTTAGCTGCCGTTACCAGTTCACGAATAATTTTAGTGAAGATTTTACCGCGCTTGGCATCTTGCGCAGCTTTACGATGTCTGGTGTTGGCCCATTTACTATGACCTGCCATAAATATTTCCTCAAAAAAAGCGCGCCTTTTCAGGCGACGTTAATGACAAACTCTTCAATCGCTTGCCGGTTACTCCAGGACTTGGTAAGCGCCGCCGCGTCAGGCGCATCAAGCCACTGGTACGTCAGATGTTCAGTGAATATCACCTGCCGCTCATGCGGTAACGCAAGGCAGAACCAGAATTCTGTATTGTGCATGACGCCCGGCGCATAGCGATGACGTAAATGTGAAAAAATTTCAAACTCCACCGTACGTTGGCAGTCGATTAAGGTCAGTTGCTCTGCCGCAACATCAATCGTGACCTCCTCTTTGACTTCACGTACGGCGGCCTGCAACGCGGTCTCCCCTTCTTCTATGCTGCCAGTCACTGACTGCCAAAAATCCGGGTCGTCGCGTCGCTGCAACATTAGCACCCGTTTCGTATCCTGCGCGAAAATAACCACCAGGACCGAAACGGGGCGCTTGTACACTTTATCCTTCACGCGACCTCGTTGTTGGCTGTTGAGTGACGCCGCGCATTGATGAGACTCGCCCTTGCGGGCCGCCGCGATATCACGCGAATGATGTCGTGTACATTGTTCATATCAGTTATTCTCGGCTTTCTTCACAACCTGAATCCCCAACTCCGTCAACGCTGCCTGGTTGGCGAAACTCGGCGCTTCGGTCATCAGACACGCGGCGGCGGTCGTTTTCGGGAAGGCGATAACATCACGAATATTGTCGGTGCCGGTCAACAGCATGGTCAGACGGTCCAGACCAAACGCCAGGCCCGCATGCGGCGGCGTACCGTATTTCAACGCATCCAACAGGAAGCCGAACTTCTCGCGCTGCTCCTGTTCATTGATACCGAGAATACCAAATACGGTTTGCTGCATTTCACCGTTGTGAATACGCACCGAACCGCCGCCCACTTCATAGCCGTTAATCACCATATCGTAAGCGTTAGCGACGGCTTCTTCCGGCGCAGTTTTCAGTTCAGACGCCGTCATGTCACGCGGGGCGGTGAACGGATGGTGCATCGCGGTCAGACCGCCTTCGCCGTCGTCTTCGAACATCGGGAAGTCAATCACCCACAGCGGCGCCCATTTGTCTTCGTCGGTCAGGCTCAGGTCTTTGCCCAGTTTCAGACGCAACGCGCCCAGCGCATCGGCAACCACTTTTTTGTTATCTGCGCCGAAGAAGATCATGTCGCCGTCCTGCGCGCCGGTACGTTCAAGGATAGCGTCGACAATGTCGGCGGTCAGGAACTTGGCCACCGGACTGTTAATCCCGTCCAGACCTTTCGCGCGCTCGTTAACTTTGATATATGCCAGGCCTTTCGCGCCGTAGATCTTAACAAAGTTACCGTAATCGTCGATCTGCTTACGGCTAAGCTGTGCGCCGCCAGGCACACGCAGCGCTGCCACGCGGCCTTTCGGATCGTTAGCCGGGCCCGCGAAGACCGCGAACTCTACCGATTTCAGCAGGTCAGCGACATCTACCAGTTCCATCGGGTTACGCAGGTCTGGCTTGTCGGAACCGTAGCGACGTTCCGCTTCGGCAAACGTCATGACCGGGAAATCCCCCAGATCCACGCCTTTCACTTCCAGCCACAAATGGCGCACCAGCGCTTCCATCACTTCGCGCACCTGTGGCGCGGTCATGAAGGAGGTCTCGACGTCGATCTGAGTAAACTCCGGCTGACGGTCAGCACGTAAGTCTTCATCACGGAAGCATTTGACTATCTGATAGTAACGATCGAAACCGGACATCATCAGGAGCTGTTTGAACAGCTGCGGCGACTGCGGCAGCGCGTAGAATTTACCTTTGTGCACGCGCGAAGGCACCAGATAGTCGCGCGCGCCTTCCGGCGTGGCTTTGGTCAGCATCGGCGTTTCAATATCAAGGAAACCGTGATCGTCCATAAAACGACGCACCAGGCTGGTAATTTTGGCGCGAGTTTTCAGGCGCTGCGCCATTTCCGGACGACGCAAATCCAGATAGCGGTACTTGAGACGCGCCTCTTCGGTATTAACGTGGTTAGCGTCAAGCGGCAGTGAGTCTGCGCGGTTGATGATAGTGAGAGAGGACGCCAGCACTTCAATTTCGCCGGTCGCCATATCCGCATTGACGTTTTTCGCGTCACGCGCACGCACGGTGCCCGTAACCTGAATGCAGAACTCATTACGCAGTTCAGAGGCCAGCTTTAACGCGTCCGCACGATCCGGATCGAAGAACACCTGCACAATACCTTCGCGGTCGCGCATATCGATAAAGATCAGGCTGCCAAGATCACGACGACGGTTGACCCAACCACACAGAGTCACCTGCTGCCCCACGTGGGACAGACGTAGCTGTCCGCAATATTCTGTACGCATGAGATATCCCTTAACTTAGCCGCAGGCGGATTGTTGCCTGCCATGTAGGCGACGAAGTCGCAGCTTTAGCTGTATGTCACAACTGGATGAAAAAAGGCGGCTATTATACTGGAAATTCTGCCGCACGATAAGAGTCAATCCAGCATGGGAGCGATAACTTGCCCGTTTCATGCGGTATCGACGCCTGGTTCATACTGACTGTACCCGGGTTTTTCACGCGGGTATTGCGTATGCTCACAAAAATTAACAATATTTATCACCGCTTTCCTCTTTAATCGCGCTTAAGGTGTAGTGAAATCCGCTATTTTTAGGAGAGTGATTATCATGCTGAAACTCAACGCGACCACAACCGCCCTGGTGGTTATTGATTTACAGGAAGGAATTCTTCCGTTTGCCGGCGGCCCGTATACGGCAAATGAGGTGGTCGCCCGCGCCGCGCGGCTGGCGGAAAAGTGTCGCGCCAACGGCTCGCCCGTGGTTATGGTACGCGTTGGATGGTCTGATGATTATGCCGAGGCGTTAAAACAGCCGGTGGATGCCGCAACGCCTGCGCACGCATTGCCGGAAAACTGGTGGACCTGGCCTACGGCATTGGGTAAAAAGGACAGCGATCTGGAAGTGACTAAACGCCAGTGGGGCGCGTTTTACGGCACCGACCTGGAATTACAGCTTCGCCGCCGGGGTATCGACACCATCATATTGTGTGGGATCTCAACCAATATCGGCGTCGAATCCACAGCGCGTAACGCCTGGGAGTTGGGGTTTAACCTTATTATTGCCGAAGATGCCTGTAGCGCCGCCAGCAGTGAGCAGCATCAGAGCAGTATGACGCATATTTTCCCGCGCATTGGCCGGGTACGCAGCGTAGAGGATATTTTAAACGCCTTATGATCTACATTGGCTTGCCGCAATGGTCGCACCCGAAATGGGTGCGGCTCGGCATCACCAGTCTGGAAGAGTATGCCCGCCACTTTAATTGCGTAGAGGGCAACACCACGCTTTACGCGCTGCCGAAAGCGGAAATTGTCGATCGCTGGTATGCGCAAACTACGGACGATTTCCGTTTTTGCTTTAAATTTCCCGCGACCATTTCTCACCAGGCCGCGCTGCGCCATTGCGACGATCTGGTACAGGCGTTTTTTACCCGCCTGGCGCCGCTGGAAACGCGTATTGGCCAATACTGGCTGCAGTTGCCCGCCGCCTTTGGACCGCGCGATCTCCCCGCCTTATGGCAGTTTCTTGATGCGCTCCCCGCCACGTTTACCTATGGCGTAGAAGTTCGTCATCGGTGTTTTTTTGACAAAGGTGAGGATGAACAGCAGCTCAATCGCGGGTTACACGCGCGCGGCGTAAACCGCGTGATCCTGGATAGTCGTCCGGTACATGCCGCCCATCCCCACAGCGAGGCCGTCCGCGACGCGCAGCGAAAAAAACCCAAAGTCCCGGTACATGCGGTCGTGACGGCTAGCCATCCGATGGTGCGTTTTATCGGTAGCGATAATATGGCGCAAAACCGTGAGTTTTTCGCCGCCTGGTTGCAGAAACTCCCGCAGTGGCGGCAGACCACCACGCCTTTTCTGTTTTTACATACTCCGGATATCGCGCAGGCGCCGGAACTGGTGAATACGCTTTGGCATGATTTACGCAGCGTCTTACCGGAAATCGGCACTGCTCCGTCCATTCCACAGCAATCTTCTCTTTTCTGAAAATGCCCCCTATCATAGACAGTGCCATCAGCCATTTTAAAAGGGAGTTTGTATGGTAAGCGCGCTGTATGCCGTTTTGGGTGCGTTATTATTAATGAAGTTCTCTTTTAATGTCGTTCGCTTGCGAATGCAGTACCGTGTCGCCTATGGCGACGGCGGTTTTAGCGAATTACAAAGCGCCATCCGTATTCATGGCAACGCGGTGGAATATATTCCTGTCGCGCTGGTGCTGCTGCTGTTTATGGAAATGAACGGCGCCGAAACGTGGATGGTGCATATCTGCGGCATCATTTTAATCGCCGGTCGGCTGATGCATTATTACGGTTTTCACCACCGCCTGTTCCGCTGGCGGCGGGCGGGGATGAGCGCGACCTGGTGCGCATTGTTGCTGATGGTGCTGGCAAACCTGTGGTATATGCCCTGGGAGTTGGTTTTCTCCCTGTATTAGCGCACAATACGCGCCTTTATTTTTCCCGGATGTATACGTTATGTCTCACCGTGACACGCTTTTTTCTGCGCCTATCGCCCGTCTCGGCGACTGGACTTTTGATGAACGAGTAGCCGAAGTTTTCCCCGACATGATTCAGCGTTCGGTACCAGGCTACTCCAACATCATCTCCATGATCGGCATGTTAGCTGAACGCTTTGTGCAGCCGAACACGCAGGTCTACGATCTGGGCTGCTCGCTGGGCGCCGCGACGCTGTCTGTTCGGCGTAATATCCGCCATGAGCATTGTCGGATTATCGCCGTCGATAACTCCCCGGCCATGATTGAACGCTGCCGCCGTCATATTGATGCGTATAAAGCGCCTACGCCGGTTGAAGTCGTTGAAGGCGATATCCGCGATATCACTATTGAAAACGCCTCGATGGTGGTGCTGAATTTTACCCTGCAATTCCTTGAACCTGCCGAACGCCAGGCATTGCTGGATAAGATTTACCAGGGGTTGAATCCCGGCGGCGCGCTGGTACTGTCGGAAAAATTTAGCTTTGAAGACGCGAAAGTGGGCGAGCTGTTATTCAACATGCACCACGATTTTAAACGCGCTAATGGGTACAGCGAACTGGAGATCAGCCAGAAGCGCAGTATGCTGGAAAACGTGATGCTCACCGACTCGGTGGAAACACATAAATCGCGCCTGCGTAAGGCGGGTTTCGAACACAGTGAACTGTGGTTCCAGTGCTTTAATTTCGGGTCGCTTGTCGCGTTAAAAGCCGGAGTTGCCGCATGATCGAGTTTGGTAACTTTTATCAGCTCATTGCTAAAAATCATCTCTCCCACTGGCTGGAAACATTGCCCGCGCAGATTGCCGCCTGGCAACGCGAGCAGCAGCATGGCTTGTTTAAACAGTGGTCGAACGCGGTAGAATTTTTACCGGAAATGACGCCCTGGCGGCTGGATTTACTGCACAGCGTCACGGCTGAAAGCGAAACGCCGCTCAGCGAAGGTCAGCTAAAGCGTATTGATACATTGCTGCGTAATCTGATGCCGTGGCGTAAAGGCCCGTTCTCGCTTTATGGCGTAGATATTGATACCGAATGGCGCTCCGACTGGAAGTGGGATCGCGTACTGCCGCATCTGTCAGATTTAACCGGCCGGACGATCCTTGATGTCGGCTGCGGCAGCGGCTATCACCTGTGGCGGATGATTGGCGCGGGCGCACATCTGGCGGTCGGCATCGATCCTACACAGCTTTTCCTCTGCCAGTTTGAGGCGGTGCGTAAACTGTTGGGTAACGATCAGCGCGCGCATCTGCTGCCGTTGGGCATTGAACAACTCCCGGCGCTGAAAGCATTTGATACCGTCTTCTCGATGGGGGTGCTTTATCACCGTCGCTCGCCGCTGGAGCATCTGTGGCAGTTAAAAGATCAGTTGGTCAACGAGGGTGAACTGGTACTGGAAACGCTGGTCGTCGACGGCGATGAAAATACCGTTTTGGTGCCGGGTGATCGCTATGCCCAGATGCGTAATGTCTATTTTATTCCTTCCGCGCCGGCATTAAAAAAATGGCTGGAAAAATGCGGCTTTATTGATGTGCGTATCGCCGATGTCTGCGTCACTACCACCGAAGAGCAGCGCCGTACCGAATGGATGGTTACCGAGTCGCTGGCCGATTTCCTCGACCCGAACGATCGCAGCAAGACGGTGGAAGGCTATCCCGCCCCGCAGCGCGCGGTGCTGATTGCGCGTAAACCGTGATGGATTGTCGAATGATCGTTACGTATAGCACCGTTTCTCCAAAATAGTTCAAGTTGCAGCAAGGCGGCAACGCAGCAAATCCCCGGGAACGTAGGTAGCTACGTGACCGGGGTGCGCGAGGCGGCCAACGCTGCTGCGGCTTGAAATATGAAGGAGAAAAAAAGGCCCCTGTTGAATTGGCAGGGGCCTGGTACGAGCAAGCATCATATTGGGCGACATGATGCAACGGTAAAAATCATTTGGCCTGATGGCGAACAATGATTCCTTTCATTTCAGCGACCGCCGCACCCTCTACCCTATAGCGAGAATACTCGTCCGCCTGTATATCGGCAGACATCGATAACCCCTGATTGCGATAGCGCATCGGCGAAGGCAGTAAGACTCCGGCGGAACTGTGTACTTCCCGTACTCCGGCATCGAGGAAATTCTGCAGGTTATTTGCACGAACCCCCGCACCAGCCATAATGGTTGGAGCATCCCCCTGGGCAATAAGTTCCATAATTATTGATAAACCTTGCGCCGCATCGGCTTTTTGTCCGGAAGTCAGTACTCTTGCTACGCCTGCGTCAGCCAGATTCTTTAGCGCATTGAAGGGATTAGCGCACATATCGAAGGCGCGGTGGAATGTCACCGCCAGAGATCCGGCCGCCGCCATTATTTTTTCCATTCGCGACATATCGACATCCCCATCAACGGTCAACACGCCAGTAACCAGCCCGGGAAACCCCAACTCTCTGACGAGGCGGATATCTTCCAGCATGGCGGCAAATTCGCCGTCAGTGTAGTAAAAATCCCCGCCGCGAGGACGAATAATCGGATGTACGGGAATCGTAATATGCTCGCGCACGCTGCGTAAGACGCCGAAAGAAGGCGTAAGCCCCCCTTCTTTCGGCGCGGCGCACAGTTCGATACGATCCGCGCCGTTTCGCTGCGCGGTGAGCGCGCATTCCATGCTGTAACAACAGATCTCAAGTAACGCCATATTCACTCCGCTCGGCAGGTTAATGGGCCGCCTGTTCGCTGGCGACAATCGCTTCAATCGACCATGGATGAAATTTTACCGTGACGCGGCCATCGGTCACGGCCAGCGTAGGGTTTGGCAAACGTTCATGCTCGCCCTGTGGCGAACTGGTTTTAACCACGATCCCCGGCTGACTAAGCCCCTCATCCGACAACAACGCCAGCGCCCTCGCGTTCAAGGTCTCCGGCTCGCCGGGCAGCACGATTTCAATATGCTCCCACCCTTCGTGTGGATAGCGTTTTTCTCCCGGCCACGGTAATTCAATAACAGAAAACCGCCAGTGTTCCACACATACCGGTTCATGCAGTTTAAACAGACAAATCGGCCTGCCGTTGATGATATTTTCCGACAGTAGCTCGCCGCATTGTTCAAAACCGCGACGCCAACGCTCCGCCGTCGTATTCTGGTGACAGCGCAATGAAATGTGATCGGCCTCAAGGGCGCTAATCTGCAGACCAAGGCGAGTGGAAAGTTCTCTGAACGCCAGAGTGAATCGCGGTAAATCTGCGGAAATATCATGCAGTTCATCAATGTGTTGCCAGTTCGCCATATCAGGACGCTCTTCTTGCTGTGAAAACCGCTAATTTACGCTGTTGCGCCCCGGCAACCAACCTTTGATTTGGTTGGGCGTTTATTGAATGCTTATGCAGATTATTGTTGCGTATATTTCAGGCGACGCGCCGCGCGCGCAATGCTGACGCCAACGGGCATTTGCAGTATACTCCCGCCCTAATTCTTAAACTGGCGCGGGCAATACAGCCCGCTTCATAAACGTAAGGTATTCCGGTGAATATTCAGGCTCTTCTCTCAGAAAAAGTTAGTCAGGCCATGATTGCTGCAGGCGCGCCTGCAGATTGCGAGCCCCAGGTTCGTCAGTCAGCCAAAGTTCAGTTCGGCGACTATCAGGCCAACGGCATGATGGCAGTTGCGAAAAAACTGGGTATGGCCCCCCGACAACTTGCAGAGCAGGTGCTGACTCATCTGGATCTCAGCGGCATCGCCAGCAAGGTTGAAATCGCCGGCCCTGGCTTTATCAATATTTTCCTCGAACCGGCTTTTCTCGCTGAACAGGTGCAGCAGGCGCTGGCCTCCGATCGTCTGGGCGTTTCTCAGCCGACTCGCCAGACGATTGTCGTCGACTACTCCGCGCCCAACGTCGCGAAAGAGATGCACGTCGGTCATCTACGCTCCACGATTATCGGCGATGCGGCAGTGCGCACGCTGGAGTTTCTGGGCCATCATGTTATTCGCGCTAACCACGTCGGCGACTGGGGTACCCAGTTCGGTATGCTTATCGCCTGGCTGGAAAAACAGCAGCAGGAAAACGCGGGCGACATGGCGCTGGCGGATCTCGAAGGATTCTACCGCGATGCGAAAAAGCATTATGACGAAGATGAAGCGTTTGCCGAGCGCGCGCGTAACTACGTCGTCAAATTGCAGAGCGGTGATGCCTATTTCCGTGAGATGTGGCGTAAGCTGGTTGATATCACGATGACGCAAAACCAGATCACCTATGATCGCCTGAACGTCACTTTGACGCGTGACGATGTGATGGGCGAAAGTCTGTATAATCCGATGCTGCCGGGCATCGTCGCCGATCTGAAAGCCAAAGGCCTGGCGGTTGAAAGCGAGGGCGCAACGGTGGTTTTCCTTGATGAGTTTAAAAACAAGGAAGGCGACCCGATGGGCGTCATTATTCAGAAGAAAGATGGCGGTTATCTGTATACCACTACCGATATCGCCTGCGCCAAATACCGTTACGAAACGCTGCACGCCGACCGCGTGCTCTACTACATTGACTCCCGTCAGCACCAGCACCTGATGCAAGCCTGGACCATTGTGCGCAAAGCCGGTTATGTGCCGGATTCCGTTCCGCTGGAACACCACATGTTCGGCATGATGTTGGGTAAAGACGGTAAACCGTTTAAAACTCGCGCGGGCGGTACGGTGAAACTGGCGGACCTGCTGGATGAGGCGCTGGAGCGCGCGCGTCGTCTGGTGGCGGAGAAGAACCCGGATATGCCGGCTGACGAGCTGGAAAAACTGGCTAACGCCGTCGGTATTGGCGCGGTGAAATACGCCGATCTGTCAAAAAACCGCACCACTGACTATATCTTCGACTGGGATAATATGTTGGCTTTCGAAGGCAATACCGCTCCTTATATGCAGTATGCCTATACGCGTGTGCTGTCTGTTTTCCGTAAAGCGGATATCGACGAGCAGGCGCTGGCGAGCGCGCCGGTTATCATTAGCGAAGATCGCGAAGCGCAGCTCGCCGCCCGTCTGCTGCAGTTTGAAGAAACCCTGACGGTGGTCGCGCGTGAAGGTACGCCGCACGTCATGTGCGCGTATCTGTATGACGTCGCCGGGCTGTTCTCCGGCTTCTACGAGCACTGCCCTATTCTCAGCGCCGAGAATGACGCGGTTCGCAATAGCCGCTTAAAACTGGCGCAACTGACGGCGAAGACGCTGAAACTGGGTCTGGATACGTTGGGTATCGAAACCGTAGAACGCATGTAAACGCGCCGTCGTTAACATCATCAGGCCTGACTCCGGGTAACGGACTCAGGCCTTTTTATTGCCACAGCGGTATATCTGTAACAAATCACAAGGAATGACACATTTCTATAGAGAGATGGAACATCTTTTACCTGTGCTGGCGCTGACCGCCCCGTATCATTAGGCGGCGGATTGTTCAGGTACAGGTAATGACTTTTAAAGACTTTGATGCGGAAGAGAAACTCTTCCTGAGACGTGTGATTGTGGCGTTTGGTGTAGTGGTTGTCTGCTTTGGTATCCTGATCTTCAACCTCTATAACTTGCAAATCCGCCAGCACCACTACTACACCACCCGTTCGAATGAGAACGATATCAAGATGCTACCCGTCGCGCCCACGCGCGGCATCATTTACGATCGCAACGGCATTCCGCTGGTGCGTAACGTAACCTGGTATGATATCGCGGTTACGCCCTATAAAATTGCCGATATGGATGCGCTGCTAAAACAGCTCACCCCTATTGTTGATCTCTCCCCCGATGATATCGCCGACTTTCGCCATGCGCTAAAATCCAGTAGCCGCTATCGTCCGGTGGTGCTCAAAAACGCGCTAACGGATGTTGAAATCGCACGCTTTGCGGTCAATCAGTTTCATTTCAACGGCGTCACGATCAATAGCTATCAGGATCGGCAGTATCCTTACGGCGCGGAGCTGGCGCATGTTCTCGGTTACGTGTCAAAGATAAACGATAACGACCTTAAAGCGCTGGATAAAAAAGGGCTGGCAGAGAATTACGCGGCGGACCATAACATCGGTAAACAGGGGATTGAGCGTTACTACGAAAACGATCTTCATGGCAAAACCGGTTATCAGGAGGTCGAGGTGGATAATCACGGGCGTATTGTCCGCCTGCTGAAAGACGTTCCTCCCATCGCGGGTAAGAACATTCACCTGACGCTGGATCTCCATTTACAAGAGTACATTGAAAGTTTGCTGGCCGGGCAGCGTGCTGCCGTACTGGTTGAAGATCCGCACGATGGTTCAGTGCTGGCGATGGTATCTATGCCCAGCTACGACCCGAACCCCTTTGTAAAAGGCATTAGCTATCAGGATTACGGCAAACTGCTGCACGATAAAAATCTGCCGCTGATCAACCGCGTGACGCAAGGGCTTTATCCCCCGGCGTCAACGGTTAAACCCTATATGGCGATGTCCGCGCTGTTATGCGGGATTATTACGCCGCAAACCACCTTCTTTGGCGCGCCAACCTGGACGCTTCCCGGCACGCAGCGGCATTACCGGGACTGGAAAAAAACCGGACACGGTATGCTGGATGTCACTAAAGCGATTGAGGAATCTGCGGATACCTTTTTCTATCAGGTCGCTTATATGATGGGTATTGACCGTATCGACACGATGTTGTCTCAGTTCGGCTATGGCAAACCGACGGGTATCGACCTTAATGAAGAGTATGACGGGCTGCTTCCCAGCCGCGCATGGAAACAGCGGGTCCATAAAAAAGCCTGGTATCAGGGCGATACCATCTCTGTCGGCATCGGCCAGGGCTACTGGATTGCCACCCCCATCCAGATGGTAAAAGCGATGGTGGCGCTCATCAACAACGGTAAGGTGATTGCCCCTCACCTGTTACTCAATGAAGAGAGCGGCAAAACGGTGGTTCCGTATCGTCCTTCAGGAACACCGGCACAGATAGCCGATCCGGCGTCGCCATACTGGGGACTGGTGCGTCAGGCGATGTATGGCATGGCGAATGCACCCAACGGAACGGGCTATAAGTTCTTTCACACCGCGCCCTACGGCATTGCGGCCAAAAGCGGCACGTCGCAGGTATTTAGCCTGAAAGAAAATCAGACCTACAACGCGAAAATGATCCCCATTCGCCTGCGCGATCATGTGTTTTATACCGCTTTTGCACCGTATAAAAACCCTAAGGTCGCTATTGCCTTGATTCTGGAAAACGGCGGAAGCGACGGCGTTACCGCCGCGCCCATCATGCGAAAAATCCTTGACCACCTGTTTGATCCACAGGCTGATACCACGCAGCCGGGTCAGGCGCCATAGTCAAATAAGCAAAGCGCCATCAGACAAGGATACGGCCGGAATATCTGCATACATCAGAAATAGTTACGCAGATATTCCGTCAAACACAGCATTGCCATCGCCTGCCCGTAAGGCATAGAGGTCAACGGAATATGACGGTAAAAATCGAGATCGTGGCCCATGCCAGTGCCAAATGACGTTTGCAGCAGTTCGCCTTCCGGCGAGATATGTTTCACTATCCCCCGAATAGCTTTTTCCGCCACCTGCGCATAGTGCCGTTCGACATAGCGTTTGCGCACCGCTTTAAGAATACCGTAGGCAAAACCCGCCGTCGCCGACGCCTCAAGATAAGAGTGCGGATCGTCAAGCAGCGTATGCCACAAACCGCTTTCATCCTGACATTTCGCCAGCGCGGCGATCTGCGCATTCAGTACCTGGACCAGATAACGGCGCACGGCATTATTTTCCGGCAAGTCCAGCAGTTCAAGAAAATCCGGGATCACAATGGTCAGCCAGCTGTTGCCGCGCGCCCAGCGAGCGTTAGCGAAGTTATGATGACCGTCATAGCTCCAGCCGTGGAACCACAGCCCCGTCTCTTTATCCATCAAATTCTGCACGTGCAGCAGGAACTGATAGGTTGCCTCTTCCACATATTCCGGCCGGTTCAACAGTTTACCGATTTTCGCCAGCGGCAGCACCGTCATCATTAGCGTGTCGTCCCACATCTGCTGATGATTTTCCTCCGCCAGCGTGATGTGCTGCATTCCGCCGTGATCGGTACGGGGCATTTCATTCATCGCCCATTCGGCCCACGTTTCCAGCCACGGTAAATACGCTGGATTACGCGTCTCTTCATAGCGATACGCCAGCGTTAAAAATGGCGCCATCGTATTAACGTTTTTCGTCGTCGCGCCTTCCGCAAAACGATCGGCAAACCAGTCATCAATGATCTTACGCATCGTCTGGTCGCCGGTCTGTTGGTAATAGTGATACATTCCGTACAGGCCCACGCCGTGCGTCCACTCCCATCCGGCCCAGCCTTTAGTATCGATCACGCGTCCATCGTCCAGTCGCAATAAAAATTCGCCTGTCTCATCTTTAATATTGACCAGGTTATGCGTCACCTTTTGCACCAGGGCTTTTAGTTCATCTCTGGCGATAAAATGCTCAGGCTGACGCAATAGCGGACTGTGTTTGACTGGATAAACCATCATTTGCTTAACCTCTGTGTAATGTCGAATTCAGTGCTGCGTGCAGTTTTACCGCCGACGCAGTCGATTCGCTACAGTAAAAGCTAAGCTGGGCGGAAACCTTTTTGTTTCTGCCATTGCCAGAGCGTAAATGGCAAAAACGCAAAGAGTCCGGCAACCTACCTCACCATTTTATAAAACAGCGTTTCTATTTATTCAAAAAGAGAGTCAGGTCTGCTACCTGGCAAAGAAAGGGGCGGTTAGCGGTAGTTCACAATCACCTGATTGCTCCGCACTTTTAACGCCGGGATAAGTCGGCCGCCGCCGGGGACTTCCCAGACAAAGCGGAGCGGCTCGACTGCGGGAACATGAGCAAAACCGTGGGTCGTGCCACTCTGACCATCAAGTTCTACGCAACGGGACTGGGAACATAAACGTACCCGTAAGCCCGCGGGAGTCGGGCCATTCAGTTCATAACGCCAGGCGACCAGCGTCATCACACCGGAAACCGGCTGGCGCGCCGACAATGGCGAAGACGATGCGGAAACACCCCGGTAATTTAAGGTTACACCCATACCGCTATCCTGCCACGCGCCTTCGCCTGCGGCCTGAACCGTCAGGGGAAAGAGCAACAACGCCAGCCATTTACGCATTATTTTCCTCCAATGGTCGCCGTCATGCGGATATGACGGTTATCGGAAAGCTCAAGGTTCGACAACACCACCAGCTGCGGTAAACTGCGCCGCAAAAAGCGGGACAATAATGGACGTAGCGCATGGTTAACCAGTAATACCGGCGGCGCACCAAGCATTTCCTGGCGAGAAAGCGCTTCTTGCGTCTGCGCCAGCAGGCGATCCGCCAACCCAGGCTCAAGTCCACCGCCGCCCTGCAATGCCTGAAGCAGCAAACGCTCCAGCGCGGTATCCAGGCCAATCACCTGCACTTCTTCATTACCGGGGAACCACTGTTGCGTAATCGCTCGCCCTAATGCCACGCGTACCACGGCGGTTAATTCATGCGGATCGCTTTGTAACGGCGCATGTTCCGCCAGCGTTTCCAGAATGGTGCGCATATCGCGAATAGGGACTTTTTCCGCCAGTAAGTTTTGCAGGACTTTGTGTAAAGTCGTGAGGGTCACGACGCCGGGGACCAGATCTTCCGTGAGTTTAGGCATCTCCTGAGAGACACGATCCAACAGTTGCTGCGCTTCCTGGCGGCCAAACAGTTCGGCGGAGAATTGGCCAATCAAGTGGTTAAGGTGCGTCGCCACAACGGTACTGGCTTCAACGACGGTAAAGCCCTGAATTTGTGCCTGCTCTTTCAGGGCGCTTTCAATCCAGATGGCATCAAGGCCAAAAGCTGGATCGACGGTTTTCTCGCCCGGTAGCGTTCCCGCCGCCGTGCCGGGGTTAATAGCCAGCCAGCGTCCCGGATAGGCGTCCCCGCTGCCGATCTCTACCCCTTTCATCAAAATACGGTAGCGCGCAGGCTGTAAATCCATATTGTCGCGAATATGGACAACTGGTGGCAGGAACCCCATATCCTGCGCGAATTTTTTACGAATGCTGCGAATACGTCCGAGCAATTCGCCATCCTGTTGAAAATCCACCATCGGGATCAGGCGGTAGCCCACTTCCATTCCCAGTGAATCCTCAAGCTGTACGTCATTCCAGGTGGCTTCGACCACCGAGTTATTTTCCGGCATTTTTACCGGCTGCGGCTCCTCTGGCGCTTTTTCTTCGCGCCCGCGCAGCCACCATGCTAGGCCGAGCAAAGCGGCGGTAAAGAGTAAAAATACCAGGTTAGGCATTCCAGGCACCATGCCAAGCAGCCCCAGCACCGCCGCCGCCAGCAGCATTACCCTTGGATTACTGAACAGTTGGCCAACCATCTGCTCGCCTACATCCTGATCGGTACTGACGCGGGTCACAATGACGCCCGCCGCCGTGGAGATAACCAGCGCCGGGATCTGGGCGACCAGGCCGTCGCCAATGGTCAGCAGAGTGTAGCTTTCCGCCGCGCTGCCTATGCTCATTCCGTGCTGCAATACGCCGACCAGCAGCCCGCCGACCACGTTAATGACCATGATGAGAATACCGGCGATGGCGTCGCCGCGTACAAATTTACTTGCCCCGTCCATCGAACCGTAGAAGTCGGCTTCCTGAGTGACTTCCGAACGCCGTTTTTTGGCCTCGTCTTCACCAATCAGACCGGCATTAAGATCGGCGTCAATCGCCATTTGCTTACCGGGCATACCATCCAGCACAAAGCGCGCGCCGACTTCGGCAATACGTCCGGCGCCTTTGGTGATGACCATGAAGTTGATAATGACGAGGATGATAAAAACCACAATCCCGATCGCGAAGTTACCGCCGACCAGGAAATGACCGAACGCCTCCACCACCTTTCCCGCCGCCGCCGCGCCGGTATGCCCTTCCATCAAAATAATGCGCGTTGAGGC
This sequence comes from Salmonella sp. 32020114201800008SM, assembly GCF_017572025.1. Taxonomy (NCBI): domain Bacteria; kingdom Pseudomonadati; phylum Pseudomonadota; class Gammaproteobacteria; order Enterobacterales; family Enterobacteriaceae; genus Salmonella; species Salmonella sp. 32020114201800008SM. The sequence goes on from NZ_JAGEQM010000001.1 coordinate 875,832, forward strand.
AACGTTAAGCGCCAGACGCAGTAGCGTGGTAAACAGCAGAATGGTTGGAAACGCGGCAAAATCCAGAGTGCGCTGGGTAAACATCGCCACCAGCAGCACCATGATCGATAGCGCAATATTAAAGGTAAACAATAAGTCGAGGATAAAAGCAGGCAGCGGCAGCACCATCATCGACAAAATCAGCAGAATGAGGATCGGCCCGGCAAGAATTTGCCATTGCGTCGATTTCAGGTTGCTGGGCAGGCGCAGCATCGCGACCAGATTAGCCATCAGTATTCTTCTCGTTCATAAAATCCAGCGCTTCTGGCACCGGAAGGTTCTCAGGTTGTGGAGGACGTTGCCCGCCCGCAAGCCGCCAGCGTTTAAGCTGCCAGACCCAGGCCAACACTTCCGCAACGGCAGCATATAACTGCCCGGGAATTTGCTGACCGATTTCGGCGTGGCGATATAATGCCCGCGCCAGCGGCGGCGCTTCTAAAGTGGGAACCCGATGTTCAGCGCCGATCTCGCGAATGCGCAGCGCTATTAATCCAGCCCCCTTCGCGACCACTTTCGGCGCGCTCATTTTGTTTTCGTCATACTGCAGCGCCACGGAATAGTGCGTCGGGTTAGTGACAATGACGTCCGCTTTCGGCACATCTTCCATCATGCGGCGCTGCGCGGCGGCGCGTTGCATCTGGCGAATTTTGCCCTTAACATGCGGATCGCCTTCGCTCTCTTTAAATTCGTCGCGAATGTCCTGCCGCGACATGCGTAATTTTTTCAGGTGGCTAAAGATCTGGAAAAACACGTCAAATCCCACCATCGGAATCACGCCCAGTACCACCAGTAACGCGCAGAGTCCAACCAGATCCAGCGCATTCCCCATTGCGACGATCGGCGACTCCGCCATCAGGCGCATCATTTGTGGCCAGTGATACCAGAGATAAAAGCCGGTAACGCAGCCGACCAGCGTGGATTTCAACACCGCTTTTAGCAGTTCCGCGCCGGTCTGCGCCGAAAACATGCGCTTAATTCCCGGCAGCGGGTTTAATTTAGAAAATTTTGGCTGTAGCGACTTACCGCTAAAAATCAGGCCGCCAAGCATAACCGGCGAGATAAGCGCCACCAGCACCACGCCCGCGATGAGCGGTAGCAACGCCATCATCGCCGCTTTAATCAGCAAAATTATCTGCCCCAGGATCAGGTTAGGATCGTTCACCATACGGTGATCGAAGTGCAGGCCTGCTGAGAGCATTCCCGCCAGTTGCCGCGCTAACGACTCGCCGCCGAACCAAATAATACAAACGCCCACCAGCAATATCAGCAGTGAGGTCAGTTCTCTGGAACGGGGGATCTGCCCTTCTTCCCGCGCTTTTTCAAGTCGGTGGGGTGTGGGGGCTTCTGTTTTGTCGTCGTCGCTCTCTTCTGCCACGCAGCAAACCCTGGATAGATTGATAAGCGAGAATGATGCCAGAACCGATTTACGCCAATGGGCAGAGTAAGCGGTAAAAAAGGCGGGGTTTATGGCGTTAATAGAGATAGCCGGATACGATAAGAAAGTCTCGTATCCGGCCGGGTTGACGGATTCGAACCCGATAAGCGCAGCGCCATCAGGTCAAAAAAGCTTAAAACCCAAGACTGTCCAGCAGGTCGTCCACCTGATCCTGACTGGCGACGACGCCAGCTTTCGAGGTATCTACCTGCGGGCCGTTGAGTAAGCTTTCGTTCTCGCGTTTTGGTCGTGCGCTCTGTTCCGGGATGTTTTCCAGCAGTACCATTAATAACTGGCGCTCAATCTCCTGAATCACGTCCATCATGCGTTTGATCACCTGACCCGTCAGATCCTGGAAATCCTGCGCCATCATGATGTCCAGCAGTTGCGCGTTAGTAAAGCTGGTATGGCCCGGGACATCCCTGAGAAACTGGCGCGTATCCGTCACCAGTTCACGGGCGTCGGCAAGCTCGATCGGATTGTCAAACCACTCGTCCCAACGTTGGGTTAGCGCTTTCGCCTCTTTCTCCATCGCATCCTGATGCGGCTGCGAGGCTTCGACACTGTTTAGCGCGCGTTCCGCCGCCTGCGCCGTCATCTGGACGACGTAATCCAGACGGTCGCGCGCATCAGGGATCGCCTCCGCCGCTTCGGCAATCGCCTGGTCCAGCCCCAGCTCACGCAGGCTGTCGCGCAGCATTCGGGTCAGACTACCGATGCGCGCAATGATGTCTCCTGCTGAACCTTCATCAGCAGGCTTGATAGATGGTTGCATCATCATCGCATCCTCACATGCCCAGTTTCTCAAAGATTTTGTTGAGCTTCTCTTCCAGAGTCGCTGCGGTGAACGGTTTTACGACATAACCGCTGGCGCCAGCCTGTGCGGCGGCGATAATATTCTCTTTTTTGGCTTCCGCCGTGACCATCAACACGGGTAACGCCGACATGGCGCTATCGGCGCGAATGGTTTTCAGCAGCTCCAGGCCATCCATGTTCGGCATGTTCCAGTCGGAGATAATAAAACCAAAGCCGCCCGCCTGGAGCTTGTTCAGCGCATCGACGCCGTCTTCGGCCTCTTCCACATTGTTAAATCCAAGCTCTTTTAAGAGGTTGCGCACGATACGACGCATGGTCGAAAAGTCATCCACAACCAAAAATTTAAGCTCTTTATCCGCCATAAAATACTACTCCTGGTTCAAATACGTATCGCCTGTCCGGCACTGATTTTCGCCAGCATCTGCTGGCTTACCTGGCTAAGATCGACCACTTCGCTTACGCCACCCATATTGATGGCCTCGCGCGGCATGCCGAACACCACACAACTTGCTTCGTTTTGCGCAATGGTCCAGGCGCCAGCCTGGTACATCGCTAACATTCCAGCGGCGCCATCGTTGCCCATCCCCGTAAGAATGACGCCTACGGCGTTGCGCCCCGCGTGTTTCGCCACCGAATGAAACAGCACATCCACGGAAGGCCGATGCCGGTTTACCGGCGGGCCATCATGAATTTTGATTTGATAATTCGCCCCGCTACGCGCCAGCTCCATATGCTTGTCGCCGGGTGCAATGTAGGCATGACCTGGCAATACGCGTTCGCCGTCCTCGGCCTCCTTAACGCTGATTTGACAGAGTTTATTCAGGCGCTCGGCAAACGAGCGGGTAAAGCCAGGCGGCATATGCTGCGTAATAATCACTGCCGGACTGGAAAGCGGCAGCGGTTGCAGCACATGTCGGATAGCTTCAGTACCGCCCGTTGAAGCGCCGATAGCAATCAGTTTTTCCGAACTGAGCAGCGGACCGGCTTTTAAGGTTGCCGGGGCCGCCATCGGTTTATGTGCGGCGATGCGGGCCCGCGCGGCGGTACGCACTTTTTCGGCGATCATCTCGCTATACGCCAGCATACCTTCACGAATACCAAGCTGCGGTTTGGTGACAAAATCGATGGCCCCCAACTCCAGCGCCCGTAGCGTCACTTCGGAACCTTTCCCGGTCAGCGAAGAGACCATCACCACCGGCATCGGTCGCAGGCGCATCAGTTTTTCCAGAAAATCGAGGCCGTCCATACGCGGCATCTCAACGTCCAGGGTCAATACGTCCGGATTAAATTTTTTGATGAGATCCCTGGCGACCAACGGGTCCGGCGCAGTCGCCACCATCTCCATATCGCTATGGCTATTAATAATTTCAGTCATGATTTGGCGCATTAGCGCGGAATCATCAACTGACAATACCCTGATTTTACTCATGCTTTATCCTTACTTAGCGCATACACCGTCTGTCCGCGCAGGCTAAACTCGCGCACGAGGTTGCTAAAGTTTTCTGAGTGACCGGCAAACAACAGTCCGTCAGGTTTAAGGAGTGGAACAAAACGGCGCAGAATGTCCTCCTGAGTCGTTTTATCAAAATAGATCATGACGTTACGGCAAAAAATCGCGTCAAAGGGACCGGGTACGTTGTACTGCTTTTCCAATAAATTAACGGAGGAAAATTCAACATAATTGGCCAGTTCCTGACGCACGCGCACCAGTCCTTCATGCGGCCCCGTACCGCGCATGAAGTAACGTTGTAGCTGCTGCGGCGATAACGTTTTCAGTTCGCTGAGGCGATAAATACCGCTTCTCGCTTTTTCCAGCACTTCAGTATCAATATCGCTGGCGAATACTTTCCAGCGACCGGGGGCCATCCCTAACGCATCCGCCAGCGTAATGGCGATACTGTAAGGTTCTTCTCCTGTCGATGCCGCCGCACTCCAGACGCGGTACTCGCCGTGGCGGCGACGCGCATGTTCCGCAAGGATGGGAAAATGGTGCGCCTCGCGAAAAAAAGCGGTCAGGTTGGTAGTCAGAGCGTTGATAAAAGCCTGCCACTCAGCGCTGTTTTGATTAGCCTCCAGCATACTGAGATAACGGCCAAAATCATCCAGTCCCAGGGCACGCAGCCGACGGACCAGGCGGTTATAAACCATATCCCGCTTATGGTCGGCCAGCACGATCCCTGCGCGCTGGTAGATTAATTGACATATCCGACGAAAATGCGCGTCGGACAGCGCGAGGCGCTGTGTCATCTGTAACAATACTGACGTTTGCCCGGAGGGCAGAGATGATGTCATAGCGCCTTCTTAATCACATTCAAAGTACAACGGGCGCGCCCTGCGGCAGCGCCATGCTTCCCGTATTACACATTTTTTGCTTTTATCTATGCGAACCAGACGAAATGTATCGGCGGGTTCGCAAATTAATCGAGAACCGACAGCGCACGTCGATCAGAAGGTTTCCCAGTTCGCATCATCCCCGGCGGCTACTGACCGCGGCGTATTGCCGGACTGAGCGTCCACTGACAAACGCATCTCAGGTTTATTTGCCACCAGCGGTCGCGATGCCAGGCGGAAAGCCGATACCGCCTGGGTCAGACGGCTGGCCTGCTCTTCCAGCGCGGCGGCGGCCGCTGCGGATTCCTGAACCAGCGAGGCGTTCTGTTGCGTTACGCGATCCATTTCGGAAACGGCCAAAGCGACCTGATCGATACCCCGGCTTTGCTCATCCGAGGCGGAGGCGATTTCGCCCATGATATCCGTGACGCGCGTAACGGCATTGACGATGTCAGTCATGGTTTCCCCGGCGCTTTCCACCAGCACAGAACCGGTATCGACACGCGAGACGGAATCTTCAATCAACGCTTTTATTTCTTTCGCCGCCTGGGCGCTGCGGCTGGCCAGATTACGCACCTCGCCTGCCACGACCGCAAAACCGCGCCCCTGCTCTCCCGCGCGCGCCGCTTCTACCGCCGCGTTCAGCGCCAGAATGTTAGTCTGGAAGGCAATACCGTCGATAACGCTGATAATGTCAGCGATTTTTTTCGAACTGTCGGCAATTTCGTGCATGGTGTTTACTACGCCGTCGACCACTTTGCCGCCATGGCGTGCGGTCTCGGAGGCGCTTTGCGCCAGTTGCGAAGCCTGACGGGCGTTATCGGCGTTTTGCTTCACGGTGGCCGTCAGTTGTTCCATGCTGGCCGCCGTCTCCTCCAGAGCGGAGGCCTGCTGTTCGGTACGGGAAGAGAGGTCGGTATTACCGGCGGCAATTTCACTGGTGCCGGAATAAATCGCATCCGAACCTTCACGAACCTGCGTTACGGTGTCAATCAACGAGCGTTGCATATGTTCAACCGTTCCCGCCAGTTCGCCAATTTCATTACGCCCTGAGACGGTGAGCGTTTTCGTCAAATCGCCGCTGGCAATTTCACGGATATGAGTAATCACTCGCGCTAATGGGTTAAGCAGGGCATGACGAATGCCGAACCAAACCACCATCAAAATCAGCACCAGCACGACCGCAAGCCCCCCCAGTTGCCATTGCGCAAAACGGTAGTCATGAGCGCTTTGATCAAATGTCTGGCGGTACAGGCTTTCGCTCACCCGGGCGTAATTGCCCAGCGCCTCGCCCAACGCGTTTTGCATTCCCTGGGTTGGCTGGGCGAAGTAGGCATCCATATTGCCATTGTCCAGAAACTGAATAAGTTCGGCTAATGCGGCCTGATAGCGCTGATATTTTTCATCGACGTTCGCGCTGGCCTCCGCCATCGCTGGCAATGGCGTCATGTTTTTGAAATTGGCGTAATGCGCCGCCGCCTGTGCGAGGGTCGTTTTTGCATTCTGGAGTAAATCCGTTTTGGCGCTGCTCTGCTGGTTAGAAGCGTCCATCATCATGCGTGCGGCGGAACGGCTCAGGTTAATGCGCGTTTGCAGCATTAAGTCCCATGTCGACGTGAGTTCGCTTTGTTGCTGGCGTAATTCGTTAGAAATAACAAAACCTTGCTGGTTATGCTGTAATGAAGAAAACAGCAAACCACCGGAAACAAGCTGTAGCAGTGCGAAAACCCCCAGCACCATCATCAGCATTGTGACAACGCGGATACGGTTAAACATAAGGCACCTTCCTGATAACGAGTTATCAACGTTATCGGCACCTGCGGTGATAACTTTACTTTTGCAAAAAGGAAATACGCTGTTCCGGAAGACGACATTGCCAATGACAGTGTCGCAGCGGCGATGCCGGCGCAAAATGCAGGGGCTGGGCGCGGGCGATGAAGAGGCACTCTCACCGCTGGCGGAAGCATAACGGTGAATATTGCCGGATGGCGCGACGCCATCCGGCAACGTTATTACGCGACGTGTGATGCTGCGATATCCAGCAGCGCCATCTCTTCGCTGTTAAGCAGTTTTTCGATATTCACCAGAATCAGCATACGCTCGCCGAGCGCGCCCAATCCCGTCAAATATTCTGTTGACAAGGTCACGGCAAATTCTGGCGCCGGACGGATCTGTTCCGCCGTTAACGACAGTACGTCAGACACGCCGTCTACCACTATCCCGACGACGCGTTGCCCCAGATTCAGTACGATCACTACCGTATTGTCATCGTACTCTACGTCGCCTTCGCAGAATTTCACGCGCAGATCGACAATGGGGACAATCACGCCGCGCAGGTTAGTCACCCCTTTTATAAAGGCCGGTGTATTGGCGATGCGCGTCACCTGGTCATAGCCACGGATCTCCTGCACTTTCAGGATATCGATGCCGTACTCTTCATTTCCCAGTGTAAACACCAGGAATTCCTGACCTGACGGCTCGCCGGCCAGTTTGCTTACATTACTCATACCGGTCATATTATTCCCTTCTCACTCAATCAGGCGGCTGTGATCGCCATACGTTGTTCGCGGTTTAAACCCTGCAATGCGGAAACATCAACAATCAGCGCGACGCTGCCGTCGCCCAGGATCGTCGCGGCGGAAATCCCCGGTACCTTGCGATAATTGCTTTCCAGATTTTTGACCACCACCTGGTGCTGACCGATGAGCTGATCGACCAGCAGCGCGTAACGGCGTCCCGCGCTTTGCAGGATCACAACAATGCCCTGCGTGGCTTCGGTTTTCGCCCCGTCCACGTCAAACACTTTCCACAATTCGACCAGCGGCAAATACTCGCCGCGAACTTCCAGAACCCGTTCGCCGCCCGCCAGCGGATGAAGATCCTCTTCACGCGGTTGCAGCGACTCCATCACCGCATTTAACGGCAGGATAAAAACTTCCCCCGCCACGCGAACCGACATCCCATCGAGGATGGCCAGCGTCAGCGGCAGCAGAATACGAATCGTGGTGCCGGAGCCTTGTTTTGACTGGATCTCAACGTGACCGCCCATCTCCTGAATGTTACGTTTCACCACATCCATGCCAACGCCGCGACCGGAGACATCCGTGACCTGTTCCGCAGTTGAGAATCCCGGCGCGAAGATCAACATGCCTACTTCATCGTCGGTCATGTTTTCATTCACCGCCATCCCCTGCGACATGGCCTTCGCCAGGATACGCTCACGGTTAAGCCCCGCGCCGTCATCGGTCACTTCAATACAAATATTCCCGCCCTGATGTTCTGCGGAAAGAATCAGATTGCCGACAACATTTTTCCCCGCCTCAAGGCGTTTTTCCGGCATTTCAATCCCGTGGTCGAGACTGTTGCGCACCAGGTGCGTCAGCGGGTCGATAATGCGTTCGATCAGGCTTTTATCAAGTTCAGTGGAGCTCCCCACCAGCGTCAGCTCTACCTGCTTGCCCAGTTTGCCCGCTAAATCGCGTACCAGACGCGGGAAACGGCTGAAGACGTACTCCATAGGCATCATACGAATCGACATCACCGACTCTTGTAAGTCGCGGGCGTTACGTTGTAACTGACCCATACTGGTAATGAGATCGCCGTGGTTTACCGGGTCCAGCTCGTTAGAACGCTGGGCCAACATTGACTGGGTAATCACTAACTCGCCGACCAGGTTTATGAGCTGATCCACTTTCTCTACCGCCACGCGAATGCTGGTGGACTCGCGTTCACGCGCAGGTTTTTCACGCCCCGCATGATGTTCATGGGCCGCGCTTTTGGCGGCTGGCGCAACGACTGCCGGAGGCGCTACCGGCGCTACCTCGGTTTTCTCTTGCGCTTTTTCCACGGGCGCGGCGACCACTTTTTCAAAAGCGATCTGATCGGCCTCGATGACAAAACAGAGCACCGCGACAATGTCATCTTCCGCGACGCTGCCATCCAGAGTTGCCGACAGTGAATCCGCTCCCTTAACGACATCCGTCAGAGTAGCCAGATTGCCCAACTCTTCTTCAAGCAGATCGACCTCATTGGCTTTCAACCGTGAAAGTACAATGCGCAGTTTACTCTCGTCACGAGGCGATTCAGTTTCGGCTACGCTCTCTTCCTGGATCGCCGCGCTTAGTGCCGCGGTTTCTACGACCGCCGGCGTGGTTTCGCCTTTCGCCTCCAGCGCCAACTGGCGTAGCGCATTGCAGATATATTCGAAGCTTGCGGCATCCGGCTCTTCGGAGTTTTTATAGGCGTCGAGCTGTTCCTGCATAATATCTTTCGTTTCCAAAAACAGGTTGATAATGTCGGTATTGAGCTGCATTTCACCGCGTCGGGCTTCATCCAGCAGGTTTTCCATTAAATGTGTGGTTTCCTGCAGAATAGTGAAGCCGAATGTGCCCGCGCCGCCTTTAATGGAGTGCGCCGCGCGAAAAATGGCGTTCAGTTGTTCAGCGTCCGGGGATTCCGGCACCAAATCCAGCAGATGCTGCTCCATATCAGCCAACAGCTCGTCAGCTTCATCAAAAAATGTCTGATAAAAATCGCTAATATCCATGCTCACGCTATCACCTCGGTTCCGCTTTTGGCGATGTGGGTACGCTTGCCGGCGGGGCTGCCGCAGGCTGTTGTAATACACTTACCGGCTCATTCTGGCTTTCAGCGTTTTCATGCAAAATGGCCTGTTCCGCCTGTTTGTTTAACACCAGCAGGCTTATACGGCGGTTGATGGCGTCATCAGGACCGCGATCGCTCAGCCGCATCGTGGCGGCCATGCCAACCACCCGTAATACTTTTCCGTTATCCAGCCCACCGGCGACCAGTTCGCGACGCGAGGCATTGGCGCGATCGGCGGATAACTCCCAGTTGCTATAGCCTTTTTCGCCGTTCGCGTAGGGAAAGTCATCGGTATGGCCGGCCAGGCTAATGCGATTAGGTATACCGTTTAACACTGGCGCAATCGCACGCAGGATATCGCGCATATACGGCTCAACTTCGGCGCTGCCGGTTTTAAACATCGGGCGGTTCTGGCTGTCGATAATCTGGATGCGCAACCCCTCCTGAACTAAATCAATTTTCAGATGCGGACGTAACGCGCGCAGTTTGGGATCGGATTCGATCAGTTGATCCAGATCGCCGCGCAGTTTGTTTAAGCGACTCTGCTCCATCCGTTTTTTCAGCTCGTCGATATTCGGCTGCTTTTCCACTTCACCCTGCTGTTGGGTGTAATCATCGCCGCCGCCTGGTATCGGGCTCTCGCTATTGGCAATCCGATTCCCCCCCGTTACCGCGGTGGCCAACGGCGTACGAAAATATTCGGCAATCTGAATTAATTCTTTAGGGCTGGAGATGGAAATCAGCCACATCACCAGAAAAAAAGCCATCATCGCCGTCATAAAATCGGCGTAGGCAATTTTCCAGGAACCGTGCGCCCCGCCGCCGTGCGGTTTGTGCCTGCGGCGTTTTACGACGACAATGGGATGAGCCTGATTTTTCATGCTTCCTCAGTCGTCTGCTGCTGGTTTGGGTTTCTCACTGCGCGAACGTGTTCTTCCAACTCAATAAACGATGGACGCTCACTGGAATAAAGCGTTTTACGACCAAATTCCACGGCAATCGGCGGCGCATAGCCGTTCAGATTAGACAGCAGTGTGATTTTTACGCACTGCATCATCTTGGTGGTTTCGGCGCTCTTCTGGCGCAAAACGGTCGCTAACGGTGAAATGAATCCATAAGCCAGTAAAATACCGAGGAACGTACCTACCATGGCATGGGCAATCAGCGCCCCCAACTCCGCTGCCGGACGATCGGCTGAAGCCAGAGCGTGAACCACCCCCATTACCGCCGCGACGATACCAAAGGCAGGCAGCGAATCCCCCACCATCGCCAGACTGTTGGCCGGGACTTCCGCCTCGCTTTCATGGGTTTCAATCTCTTCATCCATCAACGCTTCAATTTCGAACGTATTCATGTTGCCGCTGATGATCAGGCGCAGATAATCGACAATAAAATCAAGCATTACCGCATCGGCCAGAATACGCGGATAACTGGCGAAGATTTCACTCTCTTTTGGATTTTCAATATCGCGTTCAAGGGAGAACATCCCCTGCTGGCGTGATTTGGCCATCAGGCGATAGAGCAACGCCAGCAAATCCATGTACATAGATTTTGTGTATTTCGAACGACGAAATAACAACGGGATCGCTTTCATCGTGCCTTTGATGGCCTTCCCGTTGTTGCCGACAATGAACGCCCCTATCCCCGCGCCGCCAATGATGACCAGTTCAGCAGGTTGATAGAGTGCCCCAAGGTGTCCGCCGGTCATGACATAACCGCCGAAAACTGTACCGATAACCACCAGGTAACCTAATAAGATAAGCACGACATCATCCTTCCGCTGTTGACTATGACAGGATGCGCAGTCGGGCGATTAACGCGAAGGCAAGGCAAAAAAAAGCAGCGGTAATGACTTACCGCTGCTGGAGTGTTTGTCCACACCGTTTCGGTTAAACAGCCTGTTCGATCTGTTCATCCAGCAGTTGTGGAATAATATCGGCAGCATCTCGGGAAAGTTTACGTCTTTTTACTGCGCGGGATGGCGGCTGGCATAAACTACACGCAAAGCTGCCCGCGGGCTGATGCGCATGGGTAATAAAGTTCCCACCGCAGCAGTTACAGCTCGACAATTCAAGCAACCCACTTTCAACAAAACGCACCAGCGTCCATGCGCGAGTCAGCGCCAACAACGGCCCTTCAGGCGGTTGCGGACACTGCTCAAGGTAAAGCCGATAAGCTTTAATCACCGCATCCACACCGCTGCATAAACCGGTCTTCAGTAAAAATTGCCAGGCGTTGCAGAACATGGAGGCATGAATATTTTGCTCCCAGGTCATAAACCAGTCTGTCGAAAATGGCAGCATCCCTTTAGGCGGCGGGCTACCGCGTAATTCTTTGTACAGCCTGATGAGGCGACCACGGCTGAGCTGTGTTTCGCTTTCCAGCATTTGTAGACGAGCGCCAAGATTAATCAACTCCATCGCCAACTGGATATCGCGAGCTTCCTGAACAATGCTTTTTTCACTCATTATCATGCCCTTTTCTTACGCGCCGTATCGTCCACTTCATTGAGCAGACGCGTTGAAAGCATGATACCTGTGTGAATCTGCTGTAAATCATCGACACGCGAATCCTGAGTCAAACGGGTGATCGTCTGATGATCGTCAAACCGGAAATGACAAACTAACTGGTTCGTCTCCGCCAGTTTGACCATCTGCGGCAGGGTCAACGCGCCCAGTGTGTTTGCCATCTCTTCGTTGATACCGAGGCGGAACATCGCAGATGCTTTGTCCTGGACGATCAAACGCTGTGCAAGGAGTAAATATGACAAATTGATGTCATAAATGTGTTTTAGCAACTCGGATGTATGCATTGTTCCCATCCAGAATAACCAACTTTATTTTTGTGCGACGTAGCCGCACCCCGTGATGTCGCCGGGAAGGCCCGGTAAAAGAAGCAAAAAGGTCAAATGCATAGCAGCGCTCAGACATTATGGACATTGTGACGTATAACGCAGCCTCCCACTGAGATTCGCCTTACACGTTTACATCAATTTTTACAAATGCCTAAGATTTTTCCTAATTCGACGCAACTCTACTCGTCAGCTTCGTGACATACAACGGAGCGGGACGGCGATTTTAGAAAATATGTGATGTAGATCACATAATTTAACGGAATACTTACGATAAAACCATCAGCATGGCTTTTACTTTGTTTAATTAATAACCTAATGTTCACTTTTTCTATTCCACACTGCTGAATAGGGGTACGTCAACACCAAATTCTTTTTTGTTTCTCTCTGTTAAAATAACGCCAGGATAATAGATAACAGGCTATTATTTCTATTTTAGAAACGCTTTTATTTTACCTTTAGTAAACAGTAGCTTAAATATTAAACGTTATTAATTAATCTCGTCACAGCATACGCCCTCCTCTGTTAAAAATAAGCTCATTTGATTTAACTTTTAGCTTTCCTTGTTCACCCGTTTAAATAAAGCATCCTGGTAGTGTGTAAAAAGTGTCTTATGCCACGATTCTTTACATAAGAATAATTAATGATTAATTATGATGTCCTTCACATTAATGTGGCATTAGCGCATTGCAGAAATGCGATAAACAGAGTAAAGCTAAAGCACAATCTCATATTCTTGCAATCAAGGAGCGAGTTATGAGCTACACCCATATTCTTGTCGCCGTTGCCGTCACCCCGGAAAGTCACCAGCTACTGGCTAAAGCGGTCTCTATCGCCCGCCCTGTCCAGGCGAAAGTAAGCCTGATTACTCTCGCTTCCGATCCTGAACTGTATAACCAGTTCGCCGCGCCCATGATGGAGGATTTACGCGCGGTTATGCATGAGGAAACCGAGAATTTTCTTAAGATGCTGGGGGAAAAGGCGGATTATCCGATTGAACAAACTTTCATCGCATCAGGTGAGTTAAGCCAGCATATTTTGGCTGTGTGCCGCAAACACCATGTTGATCTGGTCATTTGCGGCAACCATAACCACAGTTTCTTTTCGCGCGCGTCCTGCTCGGCAAAAAGTGTCGTCAGCGCCAGCCAGGTAGATGTGTTGTTGGTGCCGTTAGCGGGCGACTAGTCGCCGCTCGCGATATTTCAGGCCAGCTTAGGGAACGTCGCCACGTTGTTCTGCTGCTGACGCTCAGGGCTACGCGGCGTGACCTCCTTTAGGTCATGAATAAAACGTTCCTGCCAGCGGTTAATGTCATTTTTAACGATCACGTCCAGCATTTCCGCATGGCGCGAAATACGCTCGGCAAGGGGCATCGTTAACGCACGATTGAGCGCCGCCGCCACGTCATCCCGATCGTAAGGATTGACGATTAACGCCGACGTCAGTTCATTCGCCGCGCCGGCAAACTGTGACAGTACCAGTACGCCAGGATTAGCGGGGTCCTGCGCGGCGACAAACTCTTTCGCCACCAGGTTCATCCCGTCACGCAACGGGGTGACGAGCCCGACGTCTGAATAACGGAATATCTTCATTAACAGTTTACGGTCGAAATGCTGATTCAGATAATAGAGCGGCGTCCAGCCCAATTGTCCATATTTCCCATTAATCCGGCCTGCTTCCGTCTCAAGCTGGTGGCGAATATCCTGATATGCCTGTACTTCGCCGCGTGACGTAGGCGCAATTTGGGTATAACGAATTTTTCCCCGATGCTGCGGGTAGTTTTCCAGTAGCGCTTCATACGCCAGAAAACGTTCCGGCAGCCCTTTCGAATAATCCAGCCGCTCAACGGAAAAAATATTCTTCACATTTTTCAGTTCCGCCTTGAGCTGCGCCAGTTTAGGCGGCAACGGCCCGGCAGCCTGCAGAGCAATCTCATCGGGCTCAATACCGATAGGATACACTTCTGTCTGGAAGTCTTTACCCCACGCGATATGCTGCTTGCCGCTGCGAGTCGTGACTCGCGTTTGACTCGAAAGGCTATCCAGAAAAGCCAGGCGATCATTTTCGGTCTGGAACCCTAGCAGATCAAAGTCACACAACTGCTCCAGCAGTTCATCATGCGGCGGTAAGGCGTTAAAAATCTCCGGGGTCGGGAATGGAATATGCAGGAAAAAACCAATTCGGTTGTTCACGCCGCGTTTACGCAGCTCGCTGGCGAACGGTAACAGGTGGTAGTCATGCACCCAAATGATGTCGTTCTCTTTAATGAGGGGCAATAACTTATCCGCTAATAACGCATTCACCCGCATATAGCCTTCCCATGCAGGACGCTGAAACTGTACCAGGTCCAGACGATAGTGGAACGCAGGCCAGAGAACCGCATTGGAAAATTGACAGTAATAATCTTCGTAATCTTGTTCACTCAGGTTAAACGATGCCCAGGTAATATTACCTTTTGTCACCTTTTTTAATGGCTCATCCTCGTTACCTGTCTCGCCACTCCAGCCGAACCACAACCCGCCAGCCGCTTTTAGCGCGCCAAGCACGCCAACGGCGAGGCCGCCGGCGCCGCCTTTATTATCCGGGGGGGCAATTCGATTAGATACTACGACTAAACGACTCATAGCCATCTCTCCTGTTATTCATTACTTGTTGTTCTTGTTGTGGATAATTGATTTGCTCCAGCCAGCGCCAGACATCGGGTACGCTTTCCAGCCGCCATGCCGCCTGGGTTGCCCCGACGCCCACTTTTACGGAAATTCCGCCAGCGTGATTCACCACGCCAAAGCCAGCCTCATCGGTCAAATCGTCGCCCACAAAAACGGGAATCCGTCCCGCAAAGGGCGCCTCCTGCATAAAGGCAGCAATGGCTTCGCCTTTATTGGTTCCCTTAGGTTTGATTTCCACAACACATTTACCAGGCTGCAACGCCAGTTGCGGCCAGTGCTGCGTAACGTGTTGCGCAAGTGCCAACAGCGCCGCTTCATGTTCCGGAGCCTGACGGTAGTGCAGCGCAAACGCCATCCCCTTCGTCTCCAGCTCCGTTCCGGGCAGCGCTACAAGCGTCGAACGTAATAACGCCTCCACCTCACGGACTACCGCTTCAGGAAGGCGCACGATATGGGTTTTACCATTGATGTCACGACGCTCTGCCCCGTGAACGCCAGCGAGCGGAAAGCGAAAAGGCTTCGCCAAAGCATCCAGCTCAGTCATTGAACGCCCTGAAATCAATGCCAGTGCCCCTGCGTTGTGCGCCGCGAGACGGTCTAACAACTGAAGGATTTTATGCGGTACCACTACCTGATCGGGATGAGGCTTTATCTCTGCCAATGTGCCATCAAGGTCAAAAAAATACGCATAGTTCGCAGTGAGTTCGGGGGATACGGTTAACGGTTCTGCCACCCTGGTCTCCTCCTTATCATCATATTGAGACTCACAAACGGTCTCATTAGTCATGTAAGTATAGACAGTGTGACGCTGCTCGCCATTTAGAAAGACCATCGCCAGCCGGGGTAGCGGCTGGCGATGACGTGAAGCTATACTGTTTAGTTGAGTGTTAATTCATCAAATCGTACGCTTCGCTTTTTGCTTATAATGGTCGAAGATAACTGCTGCCAGAAGGATTCAGCCGCGAACCACGTACTGTGCAAAAGGTGAAATGTTGAGCAGGTTCATCGCGTTCTCCACCGTTCCTGATATCAGTACGCTCGCCACCACATATGAGATTTTTCCGAGGCCGCCTCTCAGGAAAACGCCCCCTAATACGCACGCAGAAATAACGATTAACTCATAACCCAGGGAAGTCATTGACCTGCTTTAGCGTTTTTTATGTAGGGTAAAATCAAACGATTTTTGTTAGAGAAGACGTAAAACGGTGCACTGTCTTTCATTCATTAGATAAATGCTGATGGCGGGAATAGTTTTAGCGGAAAATGACATAACCCAGAGCGAATTCATCAGCCAAAAGGCAGGAAAGCCAGCCCATTAATCCATAACATCAGCCAGCTAATCCTTATGGCCCTGGGTGAATAACGATTACCAGGGATAATAGATATGTTCAGCCTGTTCGCGAACCGGCGCATCGTCTCCCAGCAGTCTGGCGGAAAGGGTTAGCCCGAAATCAAAGACATGACCCAAGCCTTTGCCGCTAATTAAATTACCATCTTCAACAACGGGCGCATCCACATAGACACCTTCCGGAACCGCTTTCCACAGGTCGCCGGAACAGACATAACGACGCCCCTTCAGCAATCCGTGAGCACCCAGCACCCTTGCCGCCGCGGAACAGATAGGACAAATAAATTTGCCTGCCGCATCATGACGCGCAACGAAAGCGATCACCGCCGGATTAGCCGTCAGATTAGCGCTCCCCTGCGGACCGCCCGGCAGCACTACCGCATCAAAAAGCGCCTGCTGGCGTTCACTCAGCGTGCTGTCCGCAACCATAGGAATATCATGGTAACTCACCACCGCCCGTGATTCAGCACACGCCAGCGTTTCGACGTCGATATGCAAACGTCGCAGAATATCAAGAGTAACAATGGCCTCTGCTTCTTCAAATCCTGGCGCCAACAGCACCGCGACCTTTTTCATTGACTGCTCCTTGTTAACGAGTCACCCAGCAAAACTGCGCTTAACCGAATAACGTGCTCGTATGATTAATGACATTAAAAATGATCTACCGCAAAATCGGCTAGTTTATAAAAACAGGCATATTTGCTCTCAACCGTTTATGCGTGTGATATCCAGACTGACTAATGTTTATTTTATTGAAATTAACATACTTAAAAGGCTTAACCCATGATCTGAAACAATGTTTCATAAATTACAAATCTATATAATATCATTTAACTTTCAAATGGTTGCAACTGTTCCTCATCCAAAATCATTACACCTGAAAAAATCACACCGCTGAAAATGTAAAAAAAGATAAACAATTGCATTTAAGGATTTTCTTATTTTTATTGACGCGCTATTCTCATTACCGATCGATAAACAGGAAATGAGATCGCATAAGGGACTGGCGGAACGGAGTTCTTCTGCTAAGAGTATTTATTGTGCATAGAGGTAAGAATGTGACAACGGCCCGTTGCATTCTCGTCTGTCATGCACATCAACACTTTCTGGAAATAAGGATATTGTTATGGCAGCTGTAGGAATGGTTCAAAAGCTCAACACGCCAATGAACCTTGAGTTTTACGCATCAAATCTTTACCTCCATCTAAGCGAATGGTGTTCTGAACACAGTTTAACAGGCACCGCCACCTTTCTTCGTACCCAGGCGCAAGGCAACGTGACGCAAATGATGCGCATGTTTAATTTTATGAAAAACGCCGGCGCCACCCCTATCGTTAAAGCCATTGACGTTCCGGGTGAAGAGCTCTGCTCTCTGGAAGAGTTGTTCCAGAAAACCCTGGAGGATTATCAGCAACGCGCCAGCACGCTGTCGCGTCTGGCAGATGAAGCGAAAGCGCTGAATGATGCCTCAACGCTTGATTTTCTCCATACCCTGGAAAAAGAGCAGCAGCAGGATGGCGTACTTTTACAAACTATTCTCGAAGAAGTTCGCAGCGCTAAACGAGCAGGGCTATGCCTGGCGCAAACCGATCAGCATCTCCTTAACGTCGTGACCTATCAGCATCACTGATAGCGGCACCCCGAGCGACAATATTGAGACGTTATTAGCCGGATAGCAACGCGAAGCAGCTTATCCGGCCTACACCGTTTCTGATCTGTTTGCCAGAGGTGGTGCCTGTCGCTACTGGCGTATTATCGGCACATCATGCCAGCCGACAGGCGCGAAACGCCTCTGTCTTGTCCAGGCATTACCCCAGCATCTCACGTACAAACGCTTCTATTTCTTTATTCTGGCCGTTTTCAAACAAACATTGCTGGAAACGCGGCCCTGAAACCGCCGTTTTAACCAGTTCAGGATCGATAGCCCGTAGTGTATCCAGATAATTCTCTTTGACGACCGCGGCCTTAACCTGATTCAAAATGCCCGCATTGCGTACCTGCGGCGCTTTGCGCTCAGGCGGATACCCCTCGCCTTTACGCCCGGTAAACGCTTTTTCAAAGATGAAACGCACGTTCAGCTCAGCGCCCCAGCCAAAGCCTTTCGCAAATGGCAGGGACAACGCATTGCCGTTGTTGATCTGCGCAAACAGAAAAGCATCTGCCGGATCGATGCAATAGCCACAAATGACACCTGGATGAATATTTAACGACATCAGCGCGCCCTGACCGGTGCCACAGCCAGTAACCACAAAATCAACCGCGTTTGCATTAAGCAGAATACTCGCCATGATGCCTAAATGAATGTACGTCAGGTGATGGTCATTTTCGTCGCACATGCCAACGTTAAAAACGGGAAATCCCTTTTCATTGGCGACGGCGCTAAGTTCGTTATAAATGATGGCATTTTTGCTGGCCTGGCTATTTTCCATCATCAGTGCAATTTTCATCGTGTTCCTCCTGAATGCAGACGGTCGCGTCTGCGTAAATCATGACGTTTTGCCCACACTACACACTTAAGAACACGCATTCAAATTTAATGAAACCAAGTTTCATTAAATGAAGAGACGCTCACACATTTTCTGTTCCCGCTGTAAACCCCCTGCCGTTACCTTTAATCAAGGCGAATCCGTAAGTTATTCCAGCCATTGACGGTGCAAGACACGAGGTAGCATGGTCTGATACCGAACTGTCGGAGCGATTTTATGAAGCCTCTTATTTTTACTCTTTCACTGCTAGCCCTGACGGGATGCACCATTACTCGACAAGCGCAGGTCAGCGAAGCCAGCCCGATAAGCGGCATCGTGCGCTTGACGTATAACCAGCCGCTATTTTTTACTTCACGGACAGATGACTATGTATCTCACGGGACCGCAACACGCGAATGCCAGCAGATGGGCTATGCCGATGCCGTTTCGTTTGGTCAGCCGGTAGGAACCTGTAGCATTTATGCGGGCTCGTTGTGTCTGAACACCCGATTTACCCTCTCCTGGCAGTGCCGGGGCGTTGCCGTCCCGCAAATCATGCCGCTTTATTATTAAGGCGGCTGGCTTAACGCCGACACCATGTACAATGGAGGAGAGTGCAAGGTCGCTATTGCCAGCATGAAGGTGCTGGCTTTCCTTTATTTTTATACCCTATACACTGGCGTTAATGCGTTTTATTCCCATTCGTATTTTTAATAATTAAATTTAATATTTTACCTTTTGCAAATAATAAAATAACAAATTATAGTGGCGCCACATTACCGTATATCTTTTGCTATTTGTGGAGCGGAACCATGCTGAAAACAGAAATGATCGACAAACTGAATGAGCAAATGAATCTGGAGTTGTACTCCTCCCTGCTCTATCAACAAATGAGCGCGTGGTGTAGCTATCACAGTTTTGAAGGCGCGGCCGCATTTCTTCGTCGCCATGCGCAAGAAGAGATGACGCATATGCAGCGCCTGTTTGACTACCTTACCGATACCGGAAGCCTGCCGCGCATTAATAGCGTTTCTTCGCCCTTCGCTGAGTACACCTCACTGGATGAACTGTTCCGCGCGACCTATGAGCATGAGCAGCTTATTACGCAAAAAATTAATGAACTGGCTCATGCCGCAATGACCAGCCAGGATTATCCGACATTTAATTTCTTGCAGTGGTATGTGGCAGAACAGCATGAAGAAGAAAAACTGTTCAAATCTATTATTGATAAATTAACGCTGGCGGGAAAAAGCGGCGAAGGGCTTTATTTCATTGATAAAGAACTCTCCACCCTGGATACGCAAAATTAATCCAGCACGTCCTTACACGGTGAGACGCGCTCTCACCGTGGCGTATTAATGGCGGCAGATTTTACTCTCATGCGTTGAAAAACCGTCCTCCACCGCAATAAACTTTCCTTTCGCCGCCAGAAACGCGACCAGTTCCGCCGCCGTCATATCTGACGCTGAACAGGTGTGAAATCGTGCCCGCTCGCCAAAGCGCGCTTTTATTGCCGCCTCCAGCGAGGTATGCGTGTACTGCTCGCCAGACTCAATCATCATGTTGAGTACTTCGTGACCGTGAATGGAATCCATAACCCCTCCTGAATAAAACTCGTAGCCTAATGTGTCCGTGTGCGAGCGACTTTGCGCTAGCGCAGGTTTGCGGCGGTTGCCCGCGTCTCCTCCCATATTCGCTTTTATGCCCGGAACTGTAAATTTTACAGTACACCCATTGTAACGACCATTTGACGAAAATAGCGTAATGCCTTACCCTGCGCCGCGGATATCACCGTTCTTTGTTACCGGGGTAGTAGAAAGCGTGAAAAACAGAACTCTGGGCAGTATTTTTATCGTGGCAGGCACCACTATCGGCGCCGGGATGCTGGCAATGCCGCTGGCAGCGGCTGGCGTTGGTTTCAGCGTCACGCTGGGATTGTTGATTGGCCTGTGGGCGCTGATGTGTTATACCGCGCTACTATTACTGGAGGTATATCAACACGTTCCGGCGGATACCGGACTGGGCTCGTTGGCAAAACGCTATCTTGGACGTTACGGACAGTGGCTTACGGGATTCAGTATGATGTTCTTAATGTATGCGCTCACCGCCGCCTACATTTCCGGAGCCGGAGAATTACTGGCATCCAGTATTAATAACTGGCTTGGCGCCACGCTCTCGCCCGCTGCCGGGGTGCTGCTGTTCACCTTTGTTGCCGGTGGGGTGGTGTGTGTGGGCACCTCGCTGGTCGACCTTTTTAACCGCTTCCTGTTTAGCGCAAAGATCATTTTTCTGGTCATCATGCTTGCGTTGCTCACGCCACATATTCATAAAGTAAATCTTCTTACGCTTCCTTTACAGCAGGGGCTGGCATTGTCCGCCATACCGGTCATTTTCACCTCGTTTGGTTTTCACGGAAGCGTACCGAGTATTGTGAGTTATATGAACGGCAACATTCGCCGGCTGCGTTGGGTCTTTATGACGGGTAGCGCCATTCCGCTAGTGGCCTATATTTTTTGGCAGCTCGCCACGCTGGGAAGTATCGACTCGCCGACATTCAGAGTGCTACTGGCCAGCCATGCCGGGTTAAATGGCCTGCTGCAGGCGCTCAGAGAAGTGGTCGCTTCGCCACATGTCGAACTGGCGGTCCACCTGTTCGCCGATCTGGCGCTGGCGACCTCTTTTCTGGGCGTAGCGCTAGGATTATTTGATTACCTGGCCGATCTATTCCAGCGCCGCAGTACGGTGTCCGGACGCCTGCAAACCGGGCTGATTACCTTTCTGCCGCCGCTGGCGTTTGCGCTTTTCTACCCACGTGGATTTGTGATGGCATTAGGCTATGCCGGCGTAGCGCTGGCAGTGCTGGCACTACTCATCCCTGCCATGCTGGTCTGGCAATGCCGTAAACAGAGCCCTCAGGCGGGATATCGTGTGGCAGGCGGCACGCCAGCGCTGGCGCTGGTGTTTATCTGCGGCATTGTCGTGATTGGCGTCCAGTTTTCGATCGCACTGGGGTTCCTGCCCGATCCAGGTTAACGCCAGGCAAAGATTACCGGGCCCGGACGCCGTCCAGGCTCGATAATCATCACGCTATGGCCGTTTACGAGCCATTAATGCAGGCAGCACTGCTTAAATTTTTTGCCGCTCCCGCATGGACAAGGATCGTTACGCCCCACTTTCACCTCTGCTTTTATCGGCATCTGTAGCGGCGTCGTGTGCGGATGCGCCATCCACCAGGCATGCAGCTCAAGCGCCGCGATACGGATAGCGTCAACGCTTTTATCGAACGCTTCCGGGCTCATTTTATCCAACAGCGCAAAGTTTTCTTCCGTGCCGTGTAAGGCAATCGCTTCCAGCGCCGGTTTTAGCGTATCCGGCAAGTCAGACCAGTCGGACAGCGACACTCCGCGCATGTAACCAAAGCACCATTCTTCAACAATCGTTAATTCATGGCCATCAACTTCTCGCAGGCCAAACAGCGGCTCGAACTGTTCTGGATAGTCTTCAAGCCGGGCGGCTGTGTCCGCCATGTGCTGGAACACCAGATCCATAAATCGCGTCATTTCTTTTTCAGATGTCCAGCGCGGTACGTACGCGGGTCCCCCCCATATCGCGACCAGCCACTGTTCCGGGTCGATGGGACGCGGAGAACTTAGTACCGCAGTAATCAGACCGTCCAGCTCCGCGACATCCAAAATGGCCTGATCGGTATTGTATTTCGTCAGCACATCATCCAGCCATTCCAGCTCGTTCTCGTTTAATGGTTCCATTTTCATAACGCTTTTCCTCAGTGATGACTTCCGCCTGTAGGCCTCTTACATTGCAGCGGATAAAAATAATTTTTTTGCAGGCAGTTGGATGGCAACCATCAGGGGCCAGATTAACACGAAATGAGGAGGATTCCGGAAGTTAACGCACAAAAGGAGGATCAGGGCGCAGATTTTCCGCCAGGAAGCGCTCGCCCCACACAAAAGCGAGAGATGGGTTTCTCGCTATATTATACTCATGCTAACTTATACCACCGCCGCGGACAGATAAAACCGCCCTCTCAAATAGAGCTTATTTTCAGTAAAAAAGTGTTTAATGAGTTCGTCTACCGCTTCTCTGTCAGCAGAAAAGGTTATTTCCATAAACAGCGTATCGTACCCTATTTTGATATTTTTTTTCTTACAGTAAACACGGATCTCATCCTGCACACTCAGCAACGGCAGGCTAAATGTGTATAGCGGTTGCGGTTCTTTTTTCGCCGCTTTCTCAAAAACTTTAGTGACCAGATCCCCAAGATCGCGCTCTGACCGGGCACCGTTATTAAAATGCAATAAATTACGTCTTTTTACCACCCAGCCTCCAGCCAGATACCGCCAACAATAACTCTCACTTCAATGTGTGAGGCACATAATCACATCCAGAATCAGCTCCAGATAGTATTTCAAATAAACAGCCCGCACTATAGCGCATACTTTTTTCAGACACAGTTTACAGGGATACTCTCTTTATATCCACGCGCACGGTTGCCTTAATCATGTCTTCCGCGATAACACAGTTTGTCAACCTATTCTATATAACCAAGCTTAAACAGAACCTTACCAGCCAGTGATATCAGCTCAGGATTTTCAGGATAAAAACGCAGTAACGGCAAAAATACCGCCTCACCGATAATGCTCCGGCTATTAGCATGGTTTGGGCGCAATCCCCAGATATTCTGATAAGTCATCGGCACGACCTGCCCATTCATGGTTGTGTTACCGATATACAGCATAATATGCCCTGGAATATAGACCAGCGTAGTAAACGGTTTTCCGTATCTGGTGAGATAATCGATCCGCATTTGGGGACTTTTATGACTAAGATCGACCACCCGTCCAGCAGCCTCTACCTGCGCGGATGAATGTCTGGGCAGGAATATGCCAAACGGCATTAACAGGCTGCGGACTTCGGCTGAACAATCATTATAAAAGTTAAAATTTCCCCAACCGTAGGGGGCGCCGTGCATTGCTTTCATTAGCACGGCGATATTTTCCGGCGTCATTTTCCACGGCATAGCCGTAAACTCGTTACCGCTTAGCCAGACCCAATGGATAAACGCGCGACCGTTGCTGCCGCGAACTGGCGCCGCAATCAGGAACTGGCCCGCCCGTTGATGTCGGAACGGTAAAATAGTGCCCGGTCGCCCGGTGAAATAATAGACGCCTGCGACATGGACAGAAACCGGCGCGTTGATAAATGCCCCCAGTTGCTTATGAGCAAGCAAAACCCACTGTGTTATAAATTTCTGATCCGTACTGGCAATATCTTCACTATGAACCCAGCCAGTTACCGCTGGTGAAACGACATATTGCCAGCGTTGGTCTTTGCTCTTCGTCAGCGTATAGACCGGCGTACCGGGACGCAGCGAAGACATTTGTAAATTATCAAACGGATACCCCTCGCCTGCCTGACGGGGATCGTTAAAGAGCGGGTCGTCCGTTGGCAGCGCTCTGACTAAACTTTCTCTGACCATAATGCCTCGCCGGGAGGCATGATAGATATTGTCAATCTGCGTATCCGTATTCCCTCTAACCTCCTCTTTCCAGCGAGAGGTATAAAGTCTGAAGTTTTCCCCCCAATAAGCACTGCCGTCGCTAAGAAACTGCTTAATACTGGCATCCCGGGCCTGTGCTGCATTTTTTTTCAGCAATGCGGTAATATAAAAACCATTCCACGGCGAGTGCGCTTCACTGTCCATTCCGAAATAATGAGATTTTAGTGCGTGAAAGTAGCGCTGTTGGGTAGCACTATCAATAACCGGAATAGTGTAATCAGCCGAGTCCGGAGGTATCCATTTATCAACCGACTGTGAATAATCCGCTAACGGAAAGCGTGTTTTTGTCGGGTCAATATAGCTCCCTGCGACAATTTCATCTTTGGCTGTTGATCGGTAGGTCGTCTGGTGGCAAGAGGTGAGGCACAATGGTATCAATAAAACGGCCCAGGTTTTCTTTTGCATCATCATCTCCGTAAAGCGGGGAAAGCATAATATAGAGACTGACCAAAACCGCCATTCACGAAAACCCGAAATTATCTGTAGTTGACCTGTTATTAAGACAATATTGCAAAACGTGATTAAAGCATGAAGCGGATCACATTACCTAGTGATGAATATTAGTTCGCTATCTACCTTTAATTAAATTGTGCAGAAAACACCCCTGAACAGTTATATACTCGTTTAATTTGCATAAATACTCCACTGGCCCGCCCCTGTTTTTTTCAGACAATACATATTGTAGCGCGTCAGTTCTACTTTTTTTATATACTCTGCAAAGTCGTTTTCATCGACGTAGCCAATAAAATTACGCGCATCACATGTTGAAGAGGAAGGCTCTCCTGGAAGAGAGTAGGTTACGATTGCACTCTCAGGCTCATACAAAATAAAAAAAAGTAAAAAAGCGCAACCTACAATCCCAATATTAATGAAGCTAATAAATAATTTTGCATTATCGGTATATTTCACTGGCAGACCTACTCTCTTTAATAAAGCAGGCATAAAACATATCAGCATTTTTTATAGAGATTAATGGATTTTATCGGCTGATTTACCCGACGTTTAGTATTTACCAGGCATAAGTTCTTGCGGGTCGGTAGCACATAACTGTTGTACTGGCAGAAATGCCGCTACCGATGTTTTTTACTGTATATCGCACTGGAGAGTTCACGCTCGCGGTCGGCATACAAACTGAAGGCACAAAAAAACCACCCGTAGGTGGTTTCACGACACTGCTTATTGCTTTGATTATTCTTGTCTTTCCCATGGTACCCGGAGCGGGACTTGAACCCGCACAGCGCGAACGCCGAGGGATTTTAAATCCCTTGTGTCTACCGATTCCACCATCCGGGCTCGGGAAAAATTGGAGGCGCGTTCCGGAGTCGAACCGGACTAGACGGATTTGCAATCCGCTACATAACCGCTTTGTTAACGCGCCAAATTTTTTGGCCTTTCAGCCAGCATCCGCTTTACGCCAATGCTTTCAAACTGGAGCGGGAAACGAGACTCGAACTCGCGACCCCGACCTTGGCAAGGTCGTGCTCTACCAACTGAGCTATTCCCGCAGTATCAAGCAACTTTGTTAATCACTTGATTTTGTTATCGTCTGGCAATCAGTGCTGCCGTTCGATGCGTTGCATTCTACTTACCTGACGCACTGAGTCAACGATATTTTTCGTCACTCACGATCGTTTGCTGAAATTTGCGGCGAAACGATCACTGATCAAGCAAATCTCCACGTGCAGCGCTCAAATATTGCAACATGGACCACAATGTTAGCACCGCTGCGACAAAGAAAAGCGCGATCCCGGCATACTCTACCCAGATATTCGGACGCCACAAGAGCCACGCCAGCGCCACCATCTGCGCGGTAGTTTTGACTTTACCGATCCAGGAGACCGCTACACTACTGCGTTTGCCCAGCTCCGCCATCCATTCACGCAGAGCAGAGATAATAATTTCGCGGGCTATCATCGTCGCCGCAGGTAACGTCACCCACCAGCTATGATAATGCTCGGTGACCAGCACCATGGCGATCGCCACCAGCACCTTGTCGGCGACGGGGTCGAGGAAAGCGCCGAAACGCGTACTCTGGTTCCAGCGTCGCGCCAGAAAGCCGTCAAACCAGTCGGTAATCGCGGCAATACAGAAAATCAGCGCGCTGACCATCGGCGCCCAGGCGAACGGCAAATAAAACACCACGACAAAGAATGGAATCAGGATGACGCGAAACAGCGTGAGCAACGTAGGGATATTAAATTGCATAGTGACGGGTAACTATCTGTTGTCAGTGAAATTACCCCTATGTTGCTACAGTGGCCTCAATGTTTCAACGACCAGAAGATCTTTTCTGCCAGACCTTGCGAAATACCCGGCACTTTTGCAATTTCTTCTACGCTGGCGTTACGTAGTCCTTGCAAACCGCCCATATATTTCAGCAGCATCTGGCGACGTTTAGGCCCAACGCCTTCAATAGTTTCCAGCGTACTGGTATTTTTAACCTTCGCGCGTTTTTTACGGTGCCCGCCGATCGCGTGATCGTGCGACTCATCGCGAATATGCTGAATAACATGTAGCGCCGGCGAGTCCGGCGGCAGGCTAAACCCCTCGCCTTCCGGTTCAAAAAAGAGTGTTTCCAGACCGGCCTTTCTGTCCGCGCCTTTGGCGACGCCAAGCAGCAAAGGGCGATGCTTATCCCAGGGGACATCCAGCTCAGCAAAAACGGCTTTCGCCTGGGCGAGCTGCCCTTTTCCGCCGTCGATCAGAATAACATCCGGAATCTTACTTTCTTCTATAGCCTTGCCATAACGCCGACGTAGCACCTGATTCATCGCCGCGTAGTCATCACCCGGCGTGATACCCGCGATATTATAACGACGATACTCGGCGCGTAACGGCCCGTTAGCGTCAAATACCACACAGGATGCGACCGTTTGCTCCCCCATGGTATGGCTGATGTCAAAACATTCCATCCGCTTGATCGCAGGAAGTTTTAATACCGCCGCCAGCGCGGTCAAACGCTGCGTGATGGTGGACTGCTGCGAAAGTTTAGTGATTAAGGCCGTTGCCGCGTTGGTCCGCGCCAGCTTGAGATAACGGGCGCGATCGCCACGCGGTTTTGTCTGGACATGAATACGCCGTCCGGCAAGTTCCGACAACGAGTCGGCCAGCAGCGTTTTATCACTCAGATTAAAATCGAGCAGTATCTCGCCCGGTAGCGTGCGCATCTGGCTACCCTGCAGGTAAAACTGCCCGACAAAGGTTTCCACCACTTCGCCCAGTTCCGTACCGCCAGGCACTTTTGGAAAATAGCTGCGGCTGCCCAGCACCTTACCCTGGCGAATAAACAACACATGCACACAGGCCATACCCGCATCAAAAGCCACACCGATCACGTCGAGATCGTCGCCCGCATTGGAGACAAACTGTCTCTCCGTGACCCGGCGTACCGCCTGGATCTGATCGCGAATACGCGCCGCCTCTTCAAATGCCAGATCCTGGCTGGCCTTTTCCATCCGGGCAATCAGCTGTGTTAAGACCTGGTCGTCCTTGCCGGACAAAAACAACCGGACATACTCCACCTGTTGCGCATACTCCTCCTCGCTGACCAGTCCTGCAACGCAGGGGCCTAAGCAGCGGCCAATCTGGTATTGCAGGCAAGGACGCGAGCGGTTGCGATACACGCTGTTTTCGCACTGGCGGATAGGGAAAATTTTCTGTAACAGCGCCAGCGTTTCCCGCACGGCATAGCCATTAGGAAATGGGCCGAAGTACTCGCCTTTCGCATGTTTGGCGCCACGGTGCATCGCCAGACGCGGATGGGTATCGCCGCTCAGAAAAATAAAAGGATAGGATTTATCATCACGCAACAACACGTTGTAACGCGGTTGATACAACTTGATGTAATTATGCTCAAGCAGCAGCGCTTCCGTTTCGGTATGCGTTACCGTGACATCAATGTGTTGAATTTGCGCAACTAGCGCTTCGGTTTTACGCGAAGCCAGGTTGCTGCGAAAGTAGCTGGAAAGACGCTTTTTCAGGTCTTTTGCTTTACCGACATAAATAACCGTACCGCCGGCGTCATACATACGATAGACACCGGGTTGGCTGGTAACGGTTTTCAAAAACGCCTTTGCGTCAAATATTTCACTCACTGGCTTGTTAACGTCTCCGCATTACACAGGCCATGGCGGATTGCCAGGTGAGTCAGCTCAACATCACCATGAATGTTTAATTTACTGAACATACGATAGCGATAGCTGTTCACCGTTTTAGGACTGAGATTCAGCTGTTCTGAAATCTCATTGACCTTCTGACCCTTGGTGATCATCAGCATAATCTGCAACTCGCGTTCAGACAAACTGGCGAACGGCGTTTCCGTTTTTGCAGGCTCAATCTGACTGAGCGCCATCTGCTGAGCGATATCGGAGGCGATATAACGTTGTCCGGAATACACCGAACGAATAGCGCTCACCACCTCCTGAGGCGCAGCGCCTTTGCTGAGATAGCCAGCTGCGCCAGCCTGCATCACTTTGGCGGGCAACGGGTTTTCCGTATGGACGGTCAGCATGATCACTTTGATATCCGCTGTCGAGCGGGCAATTTTACGCGTCGCCTCAAGGCCGCCAATACCGGGCATGTTCATATCCATCAGCACGACGTCAACGGCGTTAGTACGGCACCATTTTACCGCATCCTCTCCGCAGCACGCTTCACCGACAACTTTAATGCCCTTTATATCTTCAAGAATGCGTCGTATCCCTGCGCGCACCAGTTCGTGGTCATCAACAAGAAGAACGTTGATCAAAGGAATATCTCCAGAATAGGGATAACGCTACTGATAGTTAATCGCCCTTATATTAGCTGGTTTTATCTCAACTTTGAAACGTAAAAAAACACCGGGTATTCGATTTTGCTCTCGTTTTTGGAAATTATGTTGTACGTCGTGTGGCAACTGCCAACGTTGTAGCCCCTTCTGACGGCGCTGTCCCGGGCTGCTATTTCATAATGGTGACAAAAATTTCACGTTCCGCTGTCTAAACACTAATTAGGGAATCAACTTTGTAACAATAATTAACGAGTAAAATACGCGTAATAAACAAAGAATGAAGAAAATATATGCATCACGCGGCAACGTTTATTTTGTGGGTAACCCCTCCGCTTTTTGATCAAAAAACAACCACTGCTATTTTTAGCGTAGCTTATGGTATACTCCGCCGCCTTAACATCTGCTATCGCACATTTTCACTGAAACATAACGAGGAAAATAAATGAGTACGCCTGATTTTTCCACCGCTGAGAATAATCAAGAACTGGCTACTGAAGTCAACTGCCTGAAAGCCATGTTAACGCTGATGCTGCAGGCGATGGGCCAGGCCGATGCAGGGCGCGTGATTCTTAAAATGGAAAAACAGATCGCGCAGATGGATGATGAAGCACAAGCGGCGGTATTTTCCAGTACGGTTAAGCAAATTAAACAGGCTTACCGCCAGTAGTAAAAAACCGGCTGTTAGCATCGCTTTCAGCCGGTTTCGCGTCTGGCGCGAAGCATCGTCAGCACGTCATATCAGACCTGTCGCCGCAGCGTAGCAGGCAATCTGTGTTTTATTTGGCGCATTGAATTTCTTCTGCATGTTTTTCTGATGGAAGTTAACGGTATTTTCAGAAATCGACAGAATAATGGCGATCTCCGATGAGGTCTTCCCTTCCGCCGTCCACTTCAGAATCTCTTTCTCACGTTTACTGAAACGCATCTCAGGCGCCATCACCATGTCGTCTTCAAATCTTGTCAGCGCCGAAAGACTCTCCCGCGCCAGCAGTTGCAACCTCAGCTCCACTTCATCGTAGGTAAACGAGGAGCAGCGTAAACTGCTACGAGAGAAAGATAAAAAGCCCAGCGCCCGGTTCGGCAACATCACACACTGGGTTACGCCTCTGCGTAATCCGAAACGCTGGGCGGCATCCCACATCGCCTGCGCTTCATGAAATAGCACGTCATCCCAATGTAAATGACCCTGCCTGAAATTTTCCGGCTTTAATACCGGATCGATCGCAAAATAGTTTTCGGACTGGTAATGCGTTACCCACGCCGGAGGATAAGTGGTACGAAGCGATATTTTAGGCCGGGTAAAGGGGACGGGATGACGAACACACAGGGCATAATAATCAAATTCCAGCCGCTGTGTCTGATATTGCAATTCAGTATAAACATCCTCTGCTGCCGCCATCTCCTGAAAGCGTAACAACATTGCGCGTCGCCAGGTGAAGAAATCATTTTCCTGCATATTTTATGGTCACGCCTTTGATATTGATAATCATTATTATGAATAGCTTAAATTAACACATAAATAGTATTTATATATAAGAAATATCGGACGAAACGTAGAATACTTGAGCGGCATTACAGTTTTTTGGCTTCCGCCAGAGAGCGAGGTTAATAATCTGGCAGAATGACTTCATAATTATTCATTGCGCTCGCCCAAGGCGCGGCTAATTCGGGCGAGCGTTGAAAAGGTATTATTTCACTAAAAATTTCTCAAGGAACTGGCGGGTACGCGGATGCTGAGGATCGGCGAACAAGGTTTTCGCCGGCCCCTGCTCGACGATTTGCCCCTGATCCATAAATATTGCCCGGTCAGCCACGTCACGCGCAAAGCCCATTTCGTGAGTAACGATCACCATCGTGCGCTTTTCCTGCGCCAGCTGGCGAATCGTATTAAGCACCTCGCCGACTAATTCAGGATCAAGCGCCGACGTGGGCTCATCAAACAGAATCACTTCCGGGCGCATCGCCAGCGCGCGCGCAATCGCTACGCGCTGCTGTTGCCCGCCCGACAGGCGGCGCGGATAACGGGTCTCTTTACCGGCCAACCCGACTTTGGCTAACAGTTCCCGCGCCAGCGCCGTCGCCTCGGCTTTCGGCTCTCCCTTTACAATCACCGGACCTTCAATGATATTTTCCAGCACGGTACGATGCGGGAACAGGTTAAAACTCTGAAAAACAAAGCCGATATGCTGACGTAGCTGGCGAATCAACCCTTTTTGCTGGCTGAATGGGCGGGCGGTATCGATGATAATATCGCCCACTTTAATGGTGCCCGCTTCCGGTTGTTCCAGCAGGTTAATGCAGCGTAATAACGTTGTCTTCCCTGAGCCGCTCGGGCCGATAATGGCGACGACTTCTCCGGGCTTTACCTCAAGGTCGATACCGTGCAGCACCGTTTGACCATGAAATTTTTTGACCAGGTTGGTGACTTCGATCGCACTCATTTTGGCTCTCTCTCCTGGCGGTTAAGCTGGTTTTCAAAATAGTTTTGCAGTGCCGATAAGACGGTCGCCATTACCCAGTAGATTAACGACGCGGCCAGATACATGGTAAACACCTCCAGCGTTCGCGAGGTAATTAACTGCGCCTGGCGGAACAACTCCGGCACCTGAATCGTCGCGGCGAGCGACGTATCTTTCACCAGGCTGATAAAGCTGTTGCTCAACGGCGGAAGCGCGACGCGAGCCGCCTGCGGCAAAATAGCGCGACGTAGCGTTTGCCACGGCGTCATGCCAATGCTCGCCGCCGCTTCCCATTGCCCCTTGTCGATAGCCGAGATCGCCGCGCGCAGCGTCTCGGACGTGTAAGCCGCGGTATTGAGCGATAAACCAATCATCGCCGCCGGGATAGGGTCCAGCTCAATCCCAAATTGCGGCAGGCCGTAATAGATCATAAATAACTGGGCGATAAGCGGCGTACCGCGAAAAATCGAGATATAAAAGCGCGCCAGCCAGCGAACCAGCCATAGCGGAGACATCCGCATCAGCGCCAGCACAAATCCCAGCAGCAGACCAAAAAACATACCGCCAATACTCAGTTGCAGGGTAAAGACGGCGCCTTTAAGCAAATACGGCAGCGATTCAATAACCAGTTGGATACTTTCTTGCATTCGCGTTGATTACCTGGAGGTTATACATGAGGATGGTAGGCAAACAGCGCAGGCGCCCCACCGGTGTGAATAAAGAGAATCGGCCCGTCATCGTTAAAGCGTTTCTGGCTGATGCCGTCTATCAGACCCGCCATCGCTTTGCCGGTATATACCGGATCCAGCAACACCCCCTCCAGGCTCGCCAGCAGTTTCACCGCCTCCATCCCCGCGTCATTTGGCACGCCGTAACCCGGGGCAAAATAGTCATCCCATAAATGAATATCCGCCGTCGCCGTCAGCGCCAGCTGACCGGCAATAGCCTGCTGCAAGGCAATCACTTTGGGTTTCTGCTCGGCGACAGAACGTGAAACGGTCACGCCAATCAGTTCGACGTCAGGCATCAGATGTTCCAGCCCGACAGCTAACCCGGCGTGCGTTCCGGCGCTGCCGGAGGCCACCACCACCGAAGAGAGCCCGACAACTTCTTCACACTGCTGGGCGATTTCCAGGGCGCTCTCTACGTATCCCATTGCCCCCAGCGCGCTGGAGCCGCCGACCGGAATCACATAGGGCCTGAACCCTTGCGCTTCAATGCGCGTCGCCAGCGTTTGCAGCTGCGCATCCGGATCGGTTAGCGCATCGCACATCTCAACTTGCGTATTAAATAAATCCAGTAACAGGCGATTACCATTCGTCAGGTAATTTTCCTCGGTGGTACCGATTGGATTTTCCAGCAAGGCGACGCAATGCAGTCCCAATTTGGCCGCGACTGCCGCCGTCTGACGGACATGGTTCGACTGAATCGCCCCTGCGGTTATCAGCGTATCCGCCCCTTCTCGCAGCGCGTCGGCCACCAGAAACTCCAGCTTGCGCAGTTTATTGCCGCCCATTGCAATGGGCGTAACGTCATCGCGCTTAATGTAAATCTCACGGCCAAGATAATCAGACAATCGCGGCAGGTATTCGAGCGGGGTCGGCGCGCCAATAAGCTCCAGGCGAGGAAAGCGCGTTAAGTGATGTAGTGGCATTGAGCCTCCGGTAACGTTGTGGTGTGTTCTTTTTATTATGCACGTTGATCTAACGGAAATAAAAAAGGCGCCGATTCACGCGCCTCCGTTTGCTGACATAGTATGAGGTTGATATTGCCCGGCGGCGCACTGCCTGCCAGGCAACGTAGAGCATTATTGGGTCACGTCAGCGCCAAACCATTTTTCGGAAAGCGCTTTTAAGGTGCCATCTTTTTGCATTTCCGCAATGGCGTTATCTACCGCCTTCAACAAGTCTTCGTTGCCTTTACGTAACGCAACGCCGGACTCCTGACGCGAAAACGCATCACCGGTGACGGCCAGCGTACCTTTGGTTTTTTTCACCAGATCCAGCGCCGCCAGACGATCGACTAAAATCGCGTCAATACGGCCTACGCGCAGATCCTGATATTTTGTAGGATCATCGTCATAGGTACGGATATCCACGCCCTGCACATGTTGACGTAGCCACTCTTCATAGTTAGTCCCCAGCCCAACGCCGACTTTTTTGCCCTGCAGATCGGCCGCCGTTTTGATCGTGCCTTCATTGCCTTTTTTCACCAGCGCCTGAACGCCGGAGACAGTATAAGGCGTAGAGAAATCATATTTTTTCTTGCGGACGTCTGAAATCGTGACCTGGTTTATCACTACATCAATGCGTTTAGAGTCCAGTGACGCCAGCATTCCGTCCCATTTGGTCGGCTTCAACGACGCTTTAACGCCCAGATGTTTTGCCAACGCCTCGGCGAAATCGACTTCAAAACCGGTTAATTTGCCGTCGTCGCCCTGAAAGCTAAACGGCGGATAGGTACCTTCCAGCCCTACCAGCAGCGTGCCGCGTTCTTTAACTTTGTTCAGCAAACCCTCATCGGCAAAGCTCTTCGCGCTCATTCCCGCCACCAGAGCTACAGCCATTACTCCCATCAGTGCCTGACGTCCCAGCAGTGCTAATTTCATAGTAACCCCGAATATTGCCGTTAATGACCATAGACTGTGTCCCGCCATGGCGCATCGTCACGTCTCGCGAACCTTTGGGGGACTCAGCCTAATGTAGAAGGTTTGCCACGTTTCACCAACACGACTCTGCTACATCTTATGCTTTTTTAATATATATCAGAACTGGCGGTAAAGGGGGATTTCTGTCTGGGCGCAATCTGCTGATGCGCTTTATATTGCTGGTATTTACGTAGTGCGATACGGTAATTATTGGTGCTGGTTTCCGGCAACCATGGTGCCAGGCTTTCATCGAGAAAACCGTCCTGCAGCAGATCGTGGGAAATGTTTTGCTCGCTGAGGTAATTGCCAAGACGTCGTAAACGCACGACATATTCCCGCACCGTGCCATGACTCATCTCGGTTTGTTCAAACAAATACTGTTTGAAACCGATAATATCGAAAAAATCACTCTGCTTTTTGCAGTGCAAATCGCCGCAAAAGCGACACAGCGCCACCCACTCCTTCTGCTCCCGCTGCCAGGCAGCGTCGTCAAGTAGCATATCCAGTTGTGAAATAGCGATTTTATTAACGATCTTGCCACGGCGAACCAGCGTAATGCGGTCGAGCAGTTTGTGACAATGCGCGCAATGCGTCTGGCTGTGTTTAAAGTCTTTAAGATAGCGGCTCAGGGGCCGCCTTTTAGGTTGCTGCACCGTCATGAGAACTCCTGGTAGTCTATACGTTGTGCGGCACTTTTCGGGTGCGACCATGCGCGACCTATAACTTACCCAGTTTGGTGCGTAATCGTTTGATGGCCTGACTATGCAACTGGCTGACCCGCGATTCGCCAACTTCCAGTACCGCGCCAATCTCTTTGAGATTGAGCTCTTCCTGGTAATACAGCGTTAACACCAGTTGCTCGCGTTCCGGCAGCGATTCAATCGCATCCATTACCCGCTGTCGCAGGTCGCCCTCCAGCAGTTGATGTAACGGGTTTTCCTGTTGATGTTCTTCAGTCACCAGTTCGATGCTATCGCCATGCTCTTCCCGCCACTCATCGTAAGAGAAAAGTTGGCTGTTGTTGGTATCGAGCAACATCTGACGATACTCCGCAACAGGGATGCCAAGACGTTCCGCCACTTCGGTTTCCGTCGCATTACGCCCCAGTTCCTGCTCCAGTTGTCCCATCGCCTGCGCCACTTCGCGGGCATTACGCCGGACGCTACGCGGCACCCAATCGCGGCTGCGTAATTCATCCAGCATCGCCCCACGAATACGCTGCACTGCGTAAGTGGTAAATGCCGTTCCTTGCAAAGCGTCATATCGGTCGACCGCATTTAATAACCCGATGCCGCCCGCTTGTAGCAGATCGTCCAGTTCCACGCTCGCCGGCAATCGCACCTGCAGGCGCAATGCTTCGTGACGCACCAGCGGTACATAACGCTGCCACAGCGAGTGTTTATCCATTACACCTTCAGCGGTATACAGTGAATTCACGATAAACAGCCCTGCGTTAAATGAGTTATCGGCATGATTATCCGTTTCTACAGAGGGTTCTATCGAAGGAATAAGGCTATAAAAGAAGGGTTATTTCACTTATGTAACCTGTAGCACCTTTTTAGCGGCTCAAAGAGCAGAATAAAATCAGCCAGATAGGATAAACGGGATGCGCAAGCGCCCACCCCGAATAAAACTATGTCAGAAGATGAATCATCGACAGATCGTCGCCAGTACGCACCGTTTCTATATGGCGATGAAAATTCGCCGCCACCTCGCTGTTATGCTGGCTGCGGGAGTGAAAGCTATACACAATATTAGTAACGTCATCCCACTCAAGCCGCCCGCGCTCATGCACGCTGGCTGCCGTTAATAGCTTAATAAAGGCATATTCCGCCACGATAATATACAGCGCGCGTAACGGGTCGACATTCGGCTGGTTGGGGAAATTATTTTCCCAAATTTTATAGAGAATTAAATTTCTGAAAGCCCAGTTCTTCTGCTGCTCATCCGCCTGTAAACAGCGCGCTAATGAGGACTCAATATCGCTAACCTTCTGCTCCATTGAAACACCCTCTTCCGCCGTCAGCACCCGCAGAAGGCACTGGATATAGTGATCGAGGATAACACTGCCACGATTAAGCGGGAGCGAGCGGAAATAGTTCTGCATCTGCAATACCAGCGAGGTTTTTACCTTGCTGTCCGGCGCGATATTCATCAACTCCTGCGCCAACACGCCGGTCTGCAACTGTTCAAGTAACGCGGCATACACCTGTTCCAGTTCGCCCAGCGCGGCATCATCAATTTTGGCAAATTTCTGTGCATACATGACGAATTTAATCAACGCATAGAGCGCGGCTTCCGTACTGCTGTTGGCATGGTTGATCAGACTCAGGCAAAACAGATTGAGTAACTTTTGCTGCGCTGGGAATAACGGCGCAGTATTGAATGTCTGCTGAATGATTGTTTTTTCGCTGAGTGCCATTGCGTCAGGATCGTTTAAAATGCGGGACGTCACCTCCGGGCAGGCAAGACTCAGAGAGTTACGCACCTCATTTTTATAGGTATGATGCGCCCGCGGGAAAGAGGAACAGGTATGACTTAATGCCTTTGCGCCTAACGTTTTTTGCACCCGGCACAGACGGTCCTCATCCAGATAAGGGCAATTCCCCAGCGCCGAAGGCAGCTTAATTTCGCCCCAGTGGCTGTTGTTCTTTTTCAGCAGGATAATATGGTCTTGCGCGATGGTACGAATCGTCGCGTCTTTACTGGCGAGATACTTTTTAACCGTCGTCTTATCCAGCGTGATTTTCCAGCCTTTACAACAGTGGTCGCGACAGGCCGAGCCAGAACAGGAAAAGCGGGTGACAAAGGCAGGTTCAGTGACGGTGATTTCTTTCATTACACAGGCTCCGGAATTAAAAAAGGCAGCTTTCGCTGCCTTGATTGTGTACCACGTGTCGGTGAATCAATCGCCGGATTAACGCAGTAAAGAGAGGACGTTTTGCGGAACCTGGTTCGCCTGCGCCAGAACGGAGGTACCGGCCTGCTGCAGAATCTGCGCGCGAGACATGTTGGAAACTTCGGTCGCGTAGTCGGAATCTTCGATACGGCTACGGGCAGAAGTCAGGTTGTTTACGGTGTTGCCCAGGTTGGTAATAGCGGAGTTGAAACGGTTCTGTACCGCACCCAAGTCAGAACGTAACGTGTCAACCTGTGCCAAAGCAGCATCAATTTTCTGCAGCGGGTTTTCGGTGGTTGTAGCAGCCGCTTCCGCCAGATCAGGCTGTGCTTTAAAGTTGTGACCTTCGGCTTTACTTGCAGCGTAAGTTTTACCACCAATAGAAACAACTTCGGTTTTGCCGTCTGCGCCACCCAGTTTGTTTAGTGCAGTTTTGGATGTACCGTCATCTGCAGTGTATTTCGTAGTATTAATACTTATGGAACCATCTTTATTTTGAGTTGCAGAATAGTAATCATCGCCTACCTTAACTGCTAAACCACCATCAATAGTTTTACCGTTATTATCAGTATAAGACATCTTAACAACAGATGCTGTGCCGGTAACACCTGCTGCTGTCAATGCGGCTTTAGCCTCTGTCAAATCAGCATTTGCAACTTGTACATTTTTCACATCCTCAGTTGCTGTCGCAGGTAGTCCACCTGTAAGCGGGGAAGTCGCACCGCCAGCAAGAGTCACCTCACCGTTCGTCTTATCAACGGAAACTTCATAATAGCCATCTTTACCAGTTCCCCCCGTAACGGTAACTTTGGCGTAATATTTTCCAGTCGTATCATCAAATTTTAAATCGCCATCAATTTTCTGGTCAGTACCACCAAGACCAGTAGCCGAGGCTTTAAAAGTACTATTGTCTAAAGCAATCGTAGTATCGGCATATCCTGTAACAGTTGCAGCCGTATCGCTGACCTTATATTTTTGTTGCACATTCAGCGTATCCAGACCCAGGGTCTGAGAGTTGATCTGCTTCAGATCGATATCGATAGTTTCACCGTCGTTCGCGCCAACCTGGATGGTCAGGGTGTTGTCCTGCGCCAGGACTTTCACGCCGTTGAACTGGGTCTGGCCAGAAACACGGTCGATTTCGTTCAGACGCTGGGTGATTTCAGCCTGGATGGAGTCGAGGTCAGACTGGGAGTTGGTGCTGTTAGCAGACTGAACCGCCAGTTCACGCACACGCTGCAGGTTGTTGTTGATTTCGTTCAGCGCGCCTTCAGTGGTCTGCGCAATGGAGATACCGTCGTTAGCGTTACGGGAAGCCTGAGTCAGACCTTTGATGTTCGCGGTGAAACGGTTAGCAATTGCCTGACCTGCCGCATCGTCTTTCGCGCTGTTGATACGCAGACCGGAAGACAGACGCTCGATAGCGGTACCCAGAGCAGACTGGGATTTGTTCAGGTTATTCTGGGTCAACAGCGACAGGCTGTTTGTATTAATGACTTGTGCCATGATCTTTTCCTTATCAATTACAACTTGATGTTATTGGGCTGTTGCCCACGGTTTCTCACCGTAACCCTTGTATCGGCACCTGAATTTCGAACTTTAGAAAATTTTTCACTTCCCCCGATCTTTTTCTTAGGCGGCGAAATAGCCGCTTTATGCATCATTATTCCGCGCATTATTTTTGCAAAATTATCATTAAACTTTGCCTCCAGATTGCCGATAACGCGCTTAACTACTGTTTGCAATCAAAAAGGAAGAAGGCATGGCTTCAATTTCATCATTAGGTGTGGGATCAAACTTACCGTTAGACCAGTTGTTGACAGACCTGACAAAAAACGAAAAAGGACGCTTAACGCCAATTACCAAACAGCAGAGCGCGAATTCGGCAAAGCTAACCGCCTATGGCACATTGAAAAGCGCATTAGAAAAATTCCAGACGGCAAATACCGCGTTAAATAAAGCGGATTTATTTAAGTCTACCGTGGCGTCCAGCACGACAGAGGACCTCAAAGTCAGTACTACCGCTGGCGCTGCCGCAGGGACTTATAAGATTAACGTAACCCAGCTTGCCGCCGCACAGTCGCTGGCGACAAAAACCACCTTCGCAACTACCAAAGAGCAGTTGGGCGATACGTCGGTCACGTCCCGGACAATTAAAATTGAACAGCCGGGACGTAAAGAGCCGCTGGAAATTAAGCTGGATAAAGGCGACACCTCCATGGAGGCGATCCGTGACGCCATCAATGACGCCGACAGCGGTATCGCCGCCAGTATCGTTAAGGTCAAAGAGAACGAATTCCAGTTGGTGCTTACCGCCAATAGCGGTACCGACAATACGATGAAGATCACGGTGGAAGGCGATACAAAACTTAACGATTTACTCGCTTATGACAGCACCACCAATACCGGCAATATGCAAGAGCTGGTGAAAGCAGAAAACGCGAAGCTGAACGTAAACGGCATCGACATTGAGCGTCAGAGCAATACCGTAACCGACGCCCCTCAGGGAATTACGCTCACCCTGACGAAGAAAGTGACCGACGCGACCGTGACGGTAACGAAAGATGATACCAAGGCGAAAGAGGCGATTAAATCCTGGGTGGATGCCTATAACTCGCTAGTGGATACCTTTAGCTCGTTAACCAAATATACCGCCGTTGAGCCGGGCGAAGAAGCCAGCGATAAAAACGGCGCGCTGTTAGGCGATAGTGTGGTTCGTACTATCCAGACCGGGATTCGGGCACAATTTGCCAATAGCGGCAGTAATTCTGCGTTCAAAACAATGGCGGAAATTGGCATCACCCAGGATGGGACTTCCGGCAAACTGAAGATTGATGATGATAAGCTGACCAAAGTACTGAAAGATAACACAGCCGCAGCGCGTGAGCTGCTGGTGGGCGATGGTAAAGAAACGGGGATCACCACCAAAATTGCCACCGAAGTGAAAAGTTATCTGGCGGATGACGGCATTATTGATAATGCGCAGGACAACGTTAACGCCACGCTGAAAAGCCTGACAAAACAGTACCTGTCCGTTAGCAACAGCATCGATGAAACCGTTGCCCGTTACAAGGCCCAGTTTACCCAACTGGATACCATGATGAGTAAGCTGAATAACACCAGTAGTTATTTGACCCAGCAATTTACAGCTATGAACAAGTCCTGATAACAGAGGTCACCATGTACACCGCGAGCGGTATCAAAGCTTATGCGCAAGTCAGCGTGGAAAGCGCCGTGATGAGCGCCAGCCCGCATCAGTTGATTGAAATGTTGTTTGATGGCGCGAATAGCGCTCTGGTGCGCGCTCGCCTGTTTTTAGAACAAGGCGATGTTGTCGCGAAAGGTGAAGCGTTAAGCAAAGCCATCAATATTATCGATAACGGGCTGAAAGCCGGCCTCGATCAGGAAAAAGGCGGTGAGATTGCGACGAATCTTTCCGAGCTATACGACTATATGATTCGCCGTTTACTGCAGGCTAATTTGCGTAACGACGCTCAGGCCATCGAAGAAGTGGAAGGGTTACTCAGCAATATTGCAGAAGCCTGGAAACAGATTTCACCGAAAGCATCTTTCCAGGAGTCTCGTTAATGACCTCAACCGTGGAGTTTATCAACCGTTGGCAGCGTATTGCGCTGCTCAGTCAATCGCTGCTTGAACTTGCGCAGCGAGGTGAATGGGATCTCTTACTGCAACAAGAGGTCTCCTATCTGCAAAGTATTGAAACGGTGATGGAAAAGCAAACTCCACCGGGCATTACGCGAAGTATTCAGGATATGGTCGCCGGATACATCAAACAAACGCTGGATAATGAGCAGCTCCTGAAAGGGCTGCTGCAACAGCGACTGGATGAACTGAGTAGTTTGATCGGACAATCCACCCGCCAAAAATCACTCAACAACGCTTATGGGCGTCTTTCCGGTATGTTACTCGTGCCAGATGCGCCTGGCGCCTCATAATATTTTCCCGTCTCGTATGAAAATTCTTCCATACTCCAGAGGTCGGCTAAACGACTTCTGGAGCACGGAAGATGAAAAACCCCACGTTATTGCAGTACTTCCACTGGTATTATCCCGACGGCGGTAAACTCTGGTCTGAGCTGGCGGAACGTGCTGATGGGCTGAATGATATCGGTATCAATATGGTCTGGCTACCGCCCGCCTGTAAAGGCGCCTCCGGCGGCTATTCCGTAGGCTATGATAGCTACGACCTGTTTGACCTCGGCGAATTTGACCAAAAAGGAACTATCGCGACAAAGTACGGCGATAAACGCCAGTTACTGACGGCGATAGACGCGCTCAAAAAAAATAATATTGCGGTGCTGCTCGACGTCGTCGTGAACCACAAAATGGGCGCAGACGAAAAAGAACGTATCCGCGTTCAGCGCGTGAATCAGGATGACCGCACGCAAATCGATGACAACATCATTGAATGCGAAGGCTGGACGCGCTACACCTTCCCTGCCCGCGCGGGCCAGTATTCCAACTTTATTTGGGACTATCACTGTTTCAGCGGCATTGATCACATCGAGAATCCCGACGAAGACGGCATTTTTAAGATCGTCAATGACTATACCGGCGATGGCTGGAACGATCAGGTTGATGATGAGCTGGGTAATTTCGACTATCTGATGGGTGAAAATATCGATTTTCGCAATCACGCGGTTACGGAAGAGATTAAATATTGGGCTCGTTGGGTCATGGAACAAACCCACTGTGACGGCTTTCGCCTGGACGCGGTAAAACATATACCCGCCTGGTTTTATAAAGAATGGATTGAGCATGTACAGGCGGTTGCACCAAAACCGCTGTTTATTGTCGCAGAATACTGGTCGCATGAAGTAGATAAACTGCAAACGTACATCGATCAGGTCGACGGGAAAACCATGCTGTTCGACGCGCCGTTGCAGATGAAATTTCATGAAGCCTCGCGCCAGGGCGCGGAGTATGACATGCGCCACATTTTCACCGGCACGCTGGTAGAAGCCGACCCTTTTCATGCGGTGACGCTGGTCGCTAACCACGATACACAACCGTTACAGGCGCTGGAAGCGCCGGTAGAACCCTGGTTCAAACCATTGGCCTATGCGCTGATCCTGCTTCGTGAAAACGGCGTGCCGTCGGTGTTTTATCCCGATTTATACGGCGCCAGCTATGAGGATAGCGGCGAAAATGGCGAGACCTGTCGGGTCGACATGCCGGTGATTAACCAACTGGATCGGCTGATCCTCGCTCGTCAGCGTTTTGCGCACGGTATACAAACACTCTTTTTCGATCATCCTAACTGTATCGCCTTTAGTCGCAGCGGTACTGAAGAGAATCCAGGCTGTGTGGTTGTACTTTCCAATGGCGACGACGGTGAAAAAAACCTCCTGCTCGGCGACAATTACGCTAACAAGACCTGGCGTGATTTTCTGGGAAACCGCAGTGAGCATGTTGTAACTAATGATCAAGGCGAAGCGACGTTCTTCTGCAACGCTGGCAGCGTCAGCGTGTGGGTCATTGAGGACGTGTGATGAGCGTTCCCGGCGGCAGAGCGCTGCCGGGAAGCGAAATTACGGCAGCGGCGTCGGCAGCGGCGTTTTTTCTAACGCAGCGGCGCACTCCGGCGTCGGACGAGCGACCCGTTGCAGCGTCATGCCATCATATTCCAGGGTATTCCCGTCGCGCTCAATCTCATAGAGCTCACGCTTAACCGTAACATTGGTTAAGTCATCGGAGAGCATGGTCAGCTTGCCCGGCAGAGCAATAACGCGCTGCCACTGGCGGCAGTCCAGCGTGTCGCCTTCTTTAGTCACTACCAGGCTGGCGATAGCTTCAGGGCTCACCAGCTTACGTTGCGGGCCTTTTGACTGCCAGTACCCTTCCAGACCGGCCGGCGCGGGCGTTTTCACCACATCATTATAGTTTTCCACCTCGGCGCATCCGGCCAGAACCAGCAATGCGCCAACGATCGCTACTTTTTTCATCATTCATCCTGCATCAGA
Organism: Salmonella sp. 32020114201800008SM; assembly: GCF_017572025.1. Lineage (NCBI taxonomy): Bacteria > Pseudomonadati > Pseudomonadota > Gammaproteobacteria > Enterobacterales > Enterobacteriaceae > Salmonella > Salmonella sp. 32020114201800008SM. The sequence goes on from NZ_JAGEQM010000001.1 coordinate 918,725, forward strand.
AGAAAGAGGAATTGTGGCATTAAAGCCCTGACGCCGCCAGCCTTTCCAGGCGCTGGCCGCAATTTGATCCAGTCGGTATTACCGCTTATTAGGTGTAGGCAAATTCTGTGATCGGTGTAGTATGCGCACTTCTTGTTTCACACCTTCTGAGTTCAGAGGCTAAACACATGTCATGGCAACACTTCAAGCAAACCTGGTTAATTAAATTCTGGGCGCCGGCCCCTGCGGTGATCGCAGCCGGTATTCTCTCTACCTACTATTTTGGCATCACCGGCACGTTTTGGGCCGTGACGGGCGAATTTACCCGCTGGGGCGGGCAAATTTTGCAGCTTTTTGGCGTTCATGCCGAACAGTGGGGCTACTACAAGCTGATTCATCTGGAAGGTACGCCGCTGACGCGTATCGACGGCATGATGATCCTCGGCATGTTCGGCGGCTGTTTCGCCGCGGCGCTGTGGGCCAACAACGTAAAACTGCGTATGCCGCGCAGCCGAATCCGTATCGTACAGGCGGTGGCCGGAGGCATTATCGCTGGCTTCGGCGCGCGTCTGGCGATGGGGTGTAACCTGGCCGCCTTTTTTACCGGGATCCCGCAGTTCTCCCTACACGCGTGGTTCTTTGCGCTGGCGACCGCTATCGGCTCCTGGTTCGGCGCCCGCTTTACGTTGCTGCCGATATTTCGCATACCGGTGAAAATGCAAAAGGTCTCCGCGGCTTCGCCACTGACGCAGAAACCGGATCAGGCAAGACGGCGTTTCAGGCTCGGTATGCTGGTCTTTATCGGCATGATTGGCTGGGCGTTATTAACGGCAATGCATCAGCCGAAACTGGGGCTGGCGATGCTGTTCGGCGTCGGGTTTGGGCTGCTGATCGAGCGCGCGCAAATCTGCTTTACCTCGGCCTTTCGCGATCTGTGGATCTCCGGACGCGCCCATATGGCGAAAGCGATTATTTTCGGCATGGCGGTCAGCGCCATTGGTATTTTCAGCTACGTGCAGTTGGGCGTTGCACCTAAAATTATGTGGGCTGGCCCGAATGCGGTCATTGGCGGACTGCTGTTCGGTTTTGGCATCGTGCTGGCGGGCGGCTGCGAAACCGGCTGGATGTACCGCGCCGTAGAAGGCCAGGTGCATTACTGGTGGGTGGGCCTCGGCAATGTCATCGGTTCAACCATCCTGGCTTACTACTGGGATGATTTCGCGCCCGCGCTGGCGACCAGTTGGGATAAAGTTAACCTGCTGAACACCTTTGGTCCGCTGGGCGGTCTGGTGGTCACCTACCTGTTATTATTTGCCGCGCTGATGTTAATTATCGGCTGGGAAAAACGTTTTTTCCGCCGTGCGGGGCTGACGCCTGCTAAGGAATCTGTATGAAAAATATCGTCCCTGATTACCGTCTGGATATGGTTGGCGAACCTTGCCCGTACCCGGCGGTCGCCACTCTGGAAGCGATGCCGCAGCTAAAAAAAGGGGAGATCCTGGAAGTGGTGAGCGACTGTCCGCAATCCATTAATAATATTCCACTGGATGCGCGCAATCACGGTTATACGGTGCTGGATATCCAACAGGATGGCCCGACAATTCGTTATCTGATTCAAAAATAAGCGCATACTCCCGCTGTACGTTACGGCGGGAGACCTTTTTACGGCATAACCGGCAAAAATCTACAACGCATAAAAGAAATCAGACAAGGTCGTCTTGTGCGCCGTGGCATAAATCTATTATATAACGTATACCGTTTTAATTTTGTCTGAGCCGATGAAAAATCCAGGGTTATTTTAAGCAAAACATAAAATAATTATTATTTTCCCTCTACGTCATAAAAGACTATCAGGTATTTATATTTTTACTCACTGACATTATCAGGTGATCATTTATTTATGCACAGCAGAAGCCAAAAAAATGATAAAAATTATTTTCATCTCCATTATTGGAGTCGTCTGTCTTGCCGCTGCCCGTTACTCACCCGTCACAGTAGTCAATGCACATCCGAGCGCCATTGCCCGCTGTCTCGCTGATAATCTGTCCCCGTATGGGTATATACTGGATCTCCATGAAACAGATATTCCAGGCATTAATAAAGAATTTACCGTGTATTATCGCAACGGCGCATATATTGCAGGAACATTCTGGATTGCAAACTCAATGACAATCGCGTCAGAACGAATAGTAGGAATGAATGGCGTCAGTAAACAGGCGTACCCTATTTTTAATAAGTCCCTGCAACAATGTGCAACCCGCTTATCAATAAAATGAGCGCGCCTCGCAAAAAACAAGCCCACATAATCACGCACTGGTTGCATGGGCGTCGCGTCCCCCGCCGCTGACTTAGGTAAGCGCCCGGGAGTTCGCTGCGGATGTGTTGTCAACCCTGGCTTAAACCTGCATGGACATGACTTCCTGGTACGCGGCGACCAGCTTATTGCGCACCTGAATCCCCATTTGCATGGAAACGGACGCTTTTTGCATATCAGCCATCACGTCATTAAGCGCAATGCCCGGCTCACCCAGAGTGAATTTTTCCGCCTGAACGCGCGCCGCCGTCTGTCTGTCGCTAATACGATCCAGCGCAGCATGTAGCTGGCCGGCAAAACTCACCGTCGACTGCGAGTGCGTGTCTTGCCCGCGCGCGGCCATCGCCGTCGCCTGTAACTGGCTAATAACCCCTTCAATCCCCTGTATTGCTGCCATGCTATTCCCCTGGATGATTTTTTACGCAGCAGAGATTACCAGTTTGTCAATAAGATAAAGGCGTTAAATAACGATAAAAAACCTCGGTTTTTAGCGCATAGAAAAATTCGAAACCACAAATAATGAGACCGTCAATTTTTCGAGTTTGCTGACCCGGGAGTGAGTCTTGTTCCACTTTGCAAAAAACGCCGTCCACGATCAGTCACGAGGTGCGAGATGAGTGCGACTGCATCGACTGCAACCCAACCTAAACCTCTCGAGTGGCTTAATCGCCTACGCGCGAATCCCCGAATTCCGTTAATTGTGGCGGGTTCCGCCGCCGTGGCGATCGTCGTTGCGATGGTGCTGTGGGCCAAAACGCCCGATTACCGCACGCTATTTAGCAACCTTTCCGATCAGGACGGCGGCGCGATCGTCGCGCAGTTGACCCAGATGAATATCCCCTATCGCTTTGCCAATGGCAGCGGCGCGATTGAAGTGCCCGCCGACAAAGTGCATGAACTGCGTCTGCGTCTGGCGCAGCAGGGGCTGCCTAAAGGCGGCGCGGTAGGCTTTGAACTGCTTGATCAGGAAAAATTCGGTATCAGTCAGTTCAGCGAGCAGGTGAATTATCAGCGCGCGCTGGAAGGTGAACTGGCCCGGACGATCGAGACGCTGGGTCCGGTAAAAAGCGCCCGCGTTCACCTGGCGATGCCAAAGCCGTCGCTATTTGTGCGGGAACAAAAATCCCCTTCCGCCTCCGTCACCGTCACACTGGAACCGGGCCGGGCGCTGGATGAAGGACAAATTAGCGCCGTGGTACATCTGGTTTCCAGCGCTGTCGCCGGTTTGCCGCCAGGAAACGTCACTCTGGTCGATCAATCCGGTCATCTGCTCACGCAATCCAATACCAGCGGTCGCGACCTTAATGACGCGCAATTAAAATTTGCTAATGATGTGGAAAGCCGCATCCAACGCCGTATCGAAGCCATTCTGTCGCCTATCGTCGGGAACGGTAATGTTCACGCTCAGGTAACCGCCCAGTTGGATTTTGCCAATAAAGAGCAGACGGAAGAGCACTACAGCCCGAACGGCGATGCGTCGAAGGCCACCCTGCGTTCACGTCAGTTGAATATTAGCGAACAGGTAGGCGCGGGCTATCCCGGCGGCGTGCCTGGCGCGCTGTCGAACCAACCAGCGCCGCCTAACGAGGCGCCGATCGCCACGCCGCCGACCAATCAACAAAACGCGCAGAATACGCCACAAACCAGCACCAGTACCAACAGTAACAGTGCTGGCCCGCGCAATACGCAGCGTAACGAAACCAGTAACTACGAAGTGGACCGCACCATTCGTCACACCAAAATGAATGTAGGCGATATTGAGCGTCTCTCCGTAGCTGTCGTGGTGAATTACAAAACGCTGGCGGATGGCAAACCGCTGCCATTGACCGCCGATCAGATGAAACAGATCGAGGATTTAACCCGTGAAGCGATGGGTTTTTCTGATAAACGCGGCGATACGCTAAACGTGGTGAATTCACCGTTTAGCGCAGTGGATGACACCGGCGGCGAACTGCCCTTCTGGCAACAGCAGTCCTTTATCGATCAGTTGCTCGCGGCAGGTCGCTGGTTGCTGGTACTGGTGGTGGCCTGGATTCTGTGGCGCAAAGCGGTACGTCCGCAGTTGACGCGCCGTGTTGAAGAAGCGAAAGCGGCGCAGGAACAGGCGCAGGTTCGCCAGGAAACCGAAGAAGCCGTGGAAGTACGCCTTAGCAAAGACGAGCAGCTCCAGCAACGCCGGGCTAACCAGCGTCTGGGCGCCGAGGTGATGAGCCAGCGTATTCGCGAAATGTCAGACAACGATCCGCGCGTGGTGGCGCTGGTCATTCGCCAGTGGATGAGTAACGATCATGAGTAATCTTAGCGGTACCGATAAAAGCGTCATTTTGTTGATGACCATTGGCGAAGACCGGGCGGCAGAGGTGTTTAAGCACCTCTCCACCCGCGAAGTGCAGGCGCTAAGTACAGCGATGGCTAACGTGCGTCAGATCTCCAACAAACAACTGACGGACGTACTATCAGAGTTTGAGCAAGAAGCGGAGCAGTTCGCCGCGCTGAATATCAACGCCAACGAATACCTGCGCTCCGTACTGGTTAAAGCGCTGGGCGAAGAACGCGCCTCCAGCCTGCTGGAAGATATTCTGGAAACGCGCGATACCACCAGCGGTATCGAAACGCTCAACTTTATGGAACCGCAGAGCGCCGCCGACCTGATTCGCGACGAACACCCGCAGATTATCGCCACCATTCTGGTCCACCTCAAACGCAGTCAGGCCGCCGATATTCTGGCACTGTTTGACGAACGACTGCGTCATGATGTGATGCTGCGTATCGCGACATTTGGCGGCGTACAGCCGGCGGCGCTGGCGGAATTGACCGAAGTGCTGAATGGCCTGCTCGACGGTCAGAACCTGAAACGCAGTAAAATGGGCGGCGTAAGAACCGCGGCGGAAATTATCAACCTGATGAAAACGCAGCAGGAAGAAGCGGTTATTACCGCTGTGCGCGAATTCGACGGCGAACTGGCGCAGAAAATCATCGACGAGATGTTCCTGTTCGAAAATCTGGTGGATGTGGACGATCGCAGTATCCAGCGTCTGTTGCAGGAAGTGGATTCCGAATCGCTGCTGATCGCTCTGAAAGGCGCCGAACCGCCATTACGCGAGAAGTTCCTGCGCAATATGTCCCAGCGCGCCGCCGATATCCTGCGCGACGACCTTGCCAACCGTGGCCCGGTTCGTCTGTCTCAGGTGGAAAACGAGCAGAAAGCGATTCTGCTTATTGTGCGTCGTCTGGCGGAAACCGGCGAAATGGTGATTGGCAGCGGCGAGGATACCTATGTCTAATGAATTGCCGTGGCAAGTCTGGACCCCCGACGATCTCGCCCCGCCGCCGGAGACGTTTGTGCCGGTTGAGGCTGATAACGTGACCTTGACAGACGATACGCCGGAGCCCGAACTCACTGCCGAACAGCAGCTGGAGCAGGAGCTGGCGCAGCTAAAAATACAGGCCCATGAACAAGGTTATAACGCCGGGCTGGCGGAGGGACGGCAAAAAGGACACGCGCAGGGATACCAGGAAGGGTTAGCGCAGGGGCTGGAGCAAGGACAAGCCCAGGCGCAGACGCAGCAGGCACCGATTCATGCCCGTATGCAGCAGTTAGTGAGCGAGTTTCAGAACACGCTTGACGCGCTCGATAGCGTTATCGCCTCACGGCTGATGCAAATGGCCCTGGAGGCTGCGCGTCAGGTCATCGGCCAAACGCCGGCGGTGGACAACTCGGCGCTGATTAAACAGATCCAACAACTGTTGCAGCAAGAGCCGCTCTTTAGCGGCAAGCCGCAGTTGCGCGTGCATCCGGACGACTTACAGCGGGTGGAAGAGATGCTGGGCGCCACGCTCAGTCTTCACGGATGGCGGTTACGCGGCGATCCAACGTTGCATCACGGCGGGTGTAAAGTCTCTGCCGATGAGGGCGATCTGGACGCCAGCGTCGCTACTCGCTGGCAAGAGTTGTGTCGCCTGGCGGCGCCGGGAGTGCTCTGATGACCACGCGTTTGACCCGCTGGCTTACCGCGCTCGACAACTTTGAAGCCAAAATGGCGTTATTGCCGGCGGTGCGTCGTTATGGACGTTTAACCCGCGCCACGGGCCTGGTACTGGAGGCCACCGGTCTCCAGCTTCCGCTGGGCGCCACCTGCATTATTGAGCGCCAGGACGGCCCTGAAACCAAAGAGGTGGAATCGGAAGTCGTCGGTTTTAACGGCCAGCGTCTGTTTTTAATGCCGCTGGAAGAGGTCGAAGGCATTCTGCCCGGTGCCCGCGTTTACGCCCGTAACGGACATGGCGACGGTCTGCAAAGCGGCAAACAGCTACCGCTCGGCCCGGCCCTGCTTGGTCGGGTGCTGGATGGCGGCGGTAAACCGCTCGACGGACTGCCTGCGCCGGATACGCTGGAAACCGGCGCGTTAATCACGCCGCCGTTTAACCCGCTACAGCGAACGCCAATCGAACATGTGTTGGATACCGGCGTACGCGCTATCAACGCGTTGTTAACCGTAGGGCGCGGTCAGCGTATGGGACTCTTTGCCGGTTCCGGCGTTGGTAAATCGGTTCTGCTTGGCATGATGGCGCGCTACACGCGGGCGGACGTGATTGTCGTGGGACTTATCGGCGAACGTGGCCGCGAAGTTAAAGATTTTATCGAAAATATTCTCGGCCCCGACGGTCGCGCGCGTTCGGTGGTGATTGCCGCCCCGGCGGATGTCTCGCCGCTGCTGCGGATGCAGGGCGCCGCCTATGCCACCCGTATCGCCGAAGATTTTCGCGATCGCGGACAGCATGTGTTGCTGATTATGGATTCGCTGACGCGCTATGCGATGGCGCAGCGTGAGATTGCGCTGGCAATCGGCGAACCGCCAGCCACCAAAGGTTATCCGCCTTCGGTGTTCGCAAAGCTGCCGGCGCTGGTCGAGCGTGCCGGTAATGGCATCCACGGCGGCGGCTCTATCACCGCGTTTTATACCGTGTTGACCGAGGGGGACGACCAACAAGATCCCATTGCCGACTCGGCACGCGCAATCCTCGACGGACACATTGTCTTGTCCCGCCGTCTGGCGGAGGCCGGGCACTATCCGGCCATTGATATCGAGGCGTCAATCAGCCGGGCGATGACCGCGCTCATTACCGAGCAGCACTATGCGCGGGTACGGCTATTTAAACAGTTGCTTTCCAGTTTCCAGCGTAACCGCGATCTGGTCAGCGTCGGCGCTTATGCCAAAGGTAGCGATCCAATGCTTGATAAAGCCATTACCTTATGGCCGCAACTGGAAGCGTTTTTACAGCAAGGCATTTTTGAACGGGCCGACTGGGAGGACTCTCTGCAGGCGCTCGATTTAATTTTCCCGACGGTGTGATAAAGCAGGAGGGCGACGATCATGGCACAACATGGCGCTCTGGAAACACTCAAAGATCTGGCCGAAAAAGAGGTAGATGATGCGGCGCGTTTACTGGGCGAAATGCGTCGCGGCTGCCAACAGGCGGAAGAACAGCTCAAAATGCTGATCGATTATCAGAATGAGTATCGCAGTAATTTGAACACCGATATGGGCAACGGCATCGCCAGTAATCGCTGGATCAACTATCAGCAGTTTATTCAGACACTGGAAAAGGCGATAGAGCAGCATCGCCTCCAGCTTACGCAGTGGACGCAAAAAGTCGACCTGGCGCTGAAGAGCTGGCGTGAGAAAAAGCAGCGACTTCAGGCCTGGCAAACCTTACAGGACCGACAAACCGCGGCAGCGCTGTTAGCTGAAAACCGCATGGATCAGAAAAAAATGGATGAATTTGCTCAGCATGCAGCAATGAGGAAACCCGAATGATCACCCTGCCCCAACTGATCACCACCGATACCGACATGACCGCGGGTCTGACGTCAGGAAAAACCACCGGTTCAGCCGAGGACTTTCTGGCGCTCCTGGCGGGCGCGTTAGGCGCAGACGGCGCACAGGGCAAAGACGCCCGCATCACGCTGGCCGATTTACAGGCGGCAGGCGGCAAATTATCGAAAGGGTTACTGACCCAACATGGCGAGCCGGGCCAGGCGGTGAAGCTTGCCGACCTGCTGGCGCAAAAAGCGAATGCGACGGATGAAACGCTTACCGATCTGACACAAGCGCAGCATCTACTGTCTACGCTAACGCCATCGTTGAAAACCAGCGCTCTGGCCGCATTGAGTAAAACGGCGCAGCATGATGAGAAAACGCCCGCGCTGAGCGATGAGGATCTTGCCAGTCTGAGCGCCTTATTCGCCATGCTGCCCGGACAACCTGTCGCGACGCCTGTCGCCGGAGAGACGCCGGCTGAAAATCACATCGCCTTGCCGTCACTGTTGCGCGGCGACATGCCATCGGCGCCGCAGGAAGAGACACATACGCTCTCTTTTAGCGAGCATGAAAAAGGGAAAACCGAGGCGTCGCTTGCGCGCGCCAGCGACGATCGCGCCACGGGGCCATCACTGACGCCGCTGGTGGTCGCTGCCGCCGCGACCAGCGCGAAAGTGGAGGTGGATAGCCCGCCCGCGCCAGTAACGCATGGCGCGGCAATGCCGACGCTCAGCAGCGCCACGGCGCAACCGCTACCTGTCGCCTCAGCCCCGGTACTCAGCGCGCCGTTAGGCAGCCATGAATGGCAGCAAACGTTCAGTCAGCAGGTCATGTTATTTACGCGTCAGGGACAGCAAAGCGCGCAGCTTCGATTGCATCCGGAAGAGTTAGGTCAGGTGCATATTTCGCTCAAGCTGGATGACAATCAGGCGCAGCTCCAGATGGTATCGCCGCACAGCCATGTCCGCGCCGCGCTGGAAGCCGCCCTGCCCATGTTGCGCACCCAGTTGGCGGAAAGCGGCATTCAGTTGGGACAAAGCAGTATCAGTAGCGAAAGCTTTGCCGGACAGCAGCAGTCTTCGTCGCAACAACAGTCTTCCCGCGCCCAACACACGGACGCGTTTGGCGCTGAAGATGACATAGCGTTAGCGGCGCCGGCCTCGCTTCAGGCCGCCGCGCGCGGCAATGGCGCAGTGGATATCTTCGCCTAACGCCAGAGGTAGCATGATTATCCGCGTCTTTTCCACGCTTTGTCGTGGACAGGACACGGGATAATCAGCCAATAAGCAGTACCGAAACAGGAAGCCCGTATCAGATGACTGACTCCGCGATTAACAAAAAGAGCAAACGCTCGATTTGGATACCTTTGCTGGTGTTGATTACCCTCGCCGCCTGCGCGACCGCCGGTTATAGCTACTGGCGTATGCAGCAGCAACCGACCACGAACGCTAAAGCGGAACCGGCTCCGCCGCCCGCGCCGGTATTTTTTGCGCTGGATACGTTTACCGTCAATCTGGGCGATGCGGATCGCGTGTTGTATATCGGCGTGACCCTGCGTCTGAAAGACGAAGCGACGCGCGCGCGATTAAATGAATATCTGCCGGAAGTGCGCAGCCGTCTGCTGTTGTTGTTTTCCCGTCAGAATGCCGCCGAGCTCTCAACAGAAGCTGGCAAACAAAAACTGATTGCCGCCATTAAAGAGACGCTGGCCGCGCCGCTCGTTGCCGGACAACCAAAACAGGTCGTCACTGACGTGCTTTATACAGCTTTTATTCTGCGGTAACGATATGGGCGATAGTATTCTTTCTCAGGCTGAAATCGATGCGCTGTTGAACGGCGACAGCGACACCAAAGACGAACCCACTCCCGGTATCGCAAGCGATAGCGATATTCGCCCTTACGATCCCAATACCCAGCGTCGCGTCGTGCGTGAACGCTTGCAGGCGCTGGAGATTATTAACGAGCGTTTCGCACGCCAGTTCCGGATGGGATTATTTAACCTGCTGCGCCGCAGCCCGGATATTACCGTGGGCGCCATACGTATTCAGCCGTATCACGAATTTGCGCGTAACCTGCCGGTACCGACCAACCTGAACCTGATCCACCTGAAGCCGCTACGCGGCACCGGGCTGGTGGTGTTCTCGCCGAGTCTGGTGTTTATTGCCGTCGATAACCTGTTCGGCGGCGACGGCCGCTTTCCGACCAAAGTCGAGGGCCGCGAGTTTACCCATACGGAACAGCGTGTCATCAACCGTATGCTGAAACTGGCGCTGGAAGGCTATAGCGACGCATGGAAAGCCATTAATCCGCTGGAAGTGGAGTATGTGCGTTCCGAAATGCAGGTGAAATTTACCAATATCACCACCTCGCCGAACGATATCGTCGTTAATACGCCGTTTCATGTGGAGATCGGCAATCTGACCGGTGAATTTAACATCTGTCTGCCATTTAGCATGATCGAGCCGCTGCGTGAGCTGCTGGTGAATCCGCCGCTGGAAAACTCGCGCCATGAAGATCAGAACTGGCGTGATAACCTGGTCCGCCAGGTTCAGCACTCTGAACTGGAGCTGGTAGCCAATTTTGCCGATATTCCGTTACGTCTTTCCCAGATTTTGAAGCTGAAACCCGGCGATGTACTGCCGATTGAAAAACCCGACCGCATTATTGCTCATGTGGACGGCGTTCCGGTACTCACCAGCCAATATGGCACCGTAAACGGACAGTATGCGCTACGCGTAGAACATTTGATCAACCCAATTTTGAATTCGCTGAATGAGGAACAGCCCAAATGAGTGACATGAATAATCCGTCCGATGAGAATACTGGCGCATTGGATGATCTGTGGGCTGACGCGTTAAACGAGCAAAAAGCGACCACCAATAAAAGCGCCGCCGACGCGGTTTTCCAACAGCTTGGCGGCGGCGATGTCAGCGGTGCTATGCAGGATATCGATCTGATTATGGATATCCCGGTTAAACTGACCGTAGAGCTGGGCCGCACGCGAATGACCATTAAAGAACTGCTGCGTCTGACGCAGGGGTCGGTCGTCGCGCTGGACGGGCTGGCGGGCGAGCCGCTGGATATTCTGATTAATGGCTACCTGATTGCCCAGGGTGAAGTGGTCGTTGTGGCGGATAAATACGGCGTACGTATCACCGATATTATTACGCCATCCGAGCGTATGCGTCGTTTGAGTCGTTAATGATGAAGACAGAGGCCACGGTTTCTCAGCCCACCGCGCCAGCCGGATCGCCGCTCATGCAGGTGAGCGGCGCATTAATTGGCATTATTGCGCTCATTCTGGCGGCGGCCTGGGTGATTAAGCGTATGGGATTCGCACCAAAAGGAAATAGCGTCCGGGGACTCAAGGTGTCAGCCAGCGCCTCGCTTGGCCCACGCGAACGCGTGGTGATTGTCGAGGTCGAAAATGCGCGCCTGGTACTGGGCGTGACCGCCTCGCAGATCAACCTGCTGCACACCCTGCCGCCCGCGGAGAATGACACGGAAGCACCCGTTGCCCCACCGGCGGATTTCCAGAACATGATGAAGAGCTTACTCAAGCGTTCCGGGAGATCCTGATGCGCCGTTTGTTATTCCTTTCTCTGGCGGGTCTGTGGCTTTTTAGTCCCGCCGCCGCTGCGCAACTGCCGGGGCTTATCAGCCAACCATTAGCGGGCGGAGGCCAAAGCTGGTCATTATCCGTCCAGACGCTGGTTTTCATCACCTCGCTGACGTTTCTGCCGGCGATTTTACTGATGATGACGAGCTTCACGCGTATCATCATTGTTTTTGGCCTGTTGCGTAACGCGCTGGGCACGCCCTCGGCACCGCCAAATCAGGTGTTACTCGGACTGGCGTTGTTTTTGACCTTTTTTATTATGTCGCCCGTCATTGACAAGATTTACGTGGATGCTTACCAGCCGTTTAGCGAGCAGAAAATTTCTATGCAGGAAGCGCTGGATAAAGGCGCGCAACCGTTACGCGCGTTCATGCTGCGCCAAACCCGCGAAGCCGATCTGGCGCTGTTTGCCCGTCTGGCCAATAGCGGTCCGTTACAGGGACCGGAAGCAGTACCGATGCGTATCCTCCTGCCCGCTTATGTCACCAGCGAATTAAAGACGGCGTTTCAGATCGGTTTTACGATTTTCATCCCTTTTTTGATTATCGACCTGGTGATCGCCAGCGTACTGATGGCGTTAGGGATGATGATGGTGCCGCCAGCGACAATCGCCCTGCCGTTTAAGCTGATGCTGTTTGTGCTGGTCGATGGTTGGCAATTGCTTGTGGGGTCGCTGGCCCAAAGCTTTTACAGTTAGAGGCGCAAAATGACTCCTGAATCCGTCATGATGATGGGGACCGAGGCGATGAAAGTCGCTCTCGCCCTGGCTGCGCCGCTGTTACTCGTCGCGCTGATTACCGGCCTCATTATCAGCATCTTGCAGGCCGCGACTCAGATTAATGAAATGACGCTGTCGTTTATCCCTAAAATCGTCGCGGTATTCATCGCAATTATCGTTGCCGGCCCGTGGATGCTCAACCTGCTGCTGGACTACGTACGCACTCTGTTCAGCAATTTACCTTATATCATCGGATAAACAGAACGATGATACAGGTTACAAGCGAGCAATGGCTATACTGGCTGCATCTCTATTTCTGGCCTTTGCTGCGCGTACTGGCGCTGATTTCAACGGCACCCATTCTCAGCGAGCGCGCTATTCCCAAGCGGGTAAAACTGGGGTTGGGAATAATGATTACCCTCGTTATCGCGCCGTCGCTACCGGCAAACGATACGCCGCTTTTTTCTATTGCCGCCTTATGGCTGGCGATGCAACAAATTCTGATCGGTATTGCGCTGGGATTTACCATGCAATTTGCCTTTGCGGCGGTGCGTACCGCAGGTGAGTTTATCGGTCTGCAAATGGGGCTTTCCTTTGCCACCTTCGTCGACCCGGGCAGCCACCTGAATATGCCGGTTCTGGCGCGTATTATGGATATGCTCGCCATGCTACTGTTTCTCACCTTTAATGGCCATTTGTGGCTTATTTCGCTGCTGGTCGATACCTTCCACACTCTGCCCATCGGTAGTAACCCGGTGAACAGTAATGCATTTATGGCGCTCGCCAGGGCCGGAGGGCTCATTTTCTTAAACGGACTGATGCTGGCATTGCCGGTCATTACCCTCCTGCTTACGCTCAACCTGGCGCTGGGGCTATTAAACCGCATGGCGCCGCAGCTCTCGATATTTGTTATCGGTTTCCCGCTTACCCTCACCGTCGGCATTATGCTGATGGCCGCGCTAATGCCATTAATTGCGCCGTTTTGCGAATATTTATTCAGCGAAATTTTCAATTTGCTTGCTGATATTGTTAGCGAGATGCCGATAAATAATAACCCATAATTTTTATCCTGTTTTACTAAGGTTTATCCGAAAATAAATTTTAAAAAACATTCACCAGGATATATCCACTGCCCCTTATTTGTTTTTACTTCACTCACATAACGCAACATTCACTTTACTTTAAGATGATTCCTGGCAAATTATATGTAACTTTACGGGATAGTAAGTTCGCCTGAAAAACCGCGTAAGCGTTGTCTAAGGTGACTATTCGTGTTCCGTCTGATTATGGTGAGTTATTCAGGTAAGGGGAATTATCGTTACGCATTGAGTGAGGGTATGCCATGTCAACGATTATTATGGATTTGTGCAGTTACACCCGGCTAGGGTTAAGCGGGTATCTGGTCAGCAGAGGGGTGAAAAAAAGGGAAATCAACGACATCGAAACCGTTGACGAACTCGCTATCGCTTGTGGCGCGCATCAGCCTTCGGTGGTGTTTATTAATGAGGACTGTTTCATTCATACGCCTTCAGACAGTCAACAAATAAAGCAAATCATTAATCAACATCCTGACACGTTATTTATTGTTTTTATGGCAATTGCTAATGTGCATTTTGATGAATATTTATTAGTAAGAAAAAACTTATTGATTAGCTCGAAATCGATTAAACCTGACTCGCTGGATACCCTTCTTGGCGATATTCTGAAAAAAGAGTCGGGTATTTCAGGAACCATAAATTTACCAACATTATCGTTAAGTCGAACTGAATCCAGCATGTTGCGAATGTGGATGGAAGGTCAGGGAACCATTCAGATTTCTGACAGAATGAATATTAAAGCAAAAACAGTATCCTCCCATAAGGGGAATATAAAAAGAAAGATAAAAACGCATAATAAACAAGTGATCTATCACGTAGTACGGCTGACAGATAACGTCACTAACGGCATTTTTGTTAACATGCGCTGAGACATCCGGACTGGCAATGTACCTCCAGTCCGGCTCAATTAGTCCTGCTCCGCCTTCTCGACAAAAATACCATCCTGGTGACCTGACTCATTGAAGAACCAGATGCCGAGCGGGTAATCCTCCAGCGAAACCAGGTACATTGTGCCTTCACTAAATTCTTCCACTGCCAGTACCACGCCCGGTCGGCGGGGACCGCCGTCCGTTTTAACGGTTACCCGATCATTCACCTTCATCATTTTCCTCCTGTCGCTTTGTGCCAGTGTAGAACAATTTTCTGCGTCTGACAGCGCCTTGCCGGCGTGTTTGCTGGTTTTCTCAACGGTCTATACTTAGGCTGTCAGGAACCCGTGAGGTAGTGAAGATGAAAACGGCAAAAGAGTACAGTGATACGGCCAAGCGCGAAGTGAGCGTCGATGTAGATGCGCTACTGGCGGCCATCAATGAAATCAGCGAAAGCGAGGTTCACCGTAGCCAGGAAGATCCTGAGCGGGTGAGCGTAGACGGACGGGAATATCATACATGGCATGAATTAGCTGAAGCATTCGAGCTGGATATTCATGATTTTAGTGTAACAGAAGTAAACCGTTAAGAATGGCCGAAAAAAATCCCGGCCCTACGGGTCGGGATCAAACTTGCTTATGCAAGAAGCACTTGAAAATTCGTTACACCAGGAAATCTGATGTGAGATTTACCTTATCTGCAATTTTTTTGCATGACAAGTAAATATTTTTTACATGAATGATTAAGCGCGCTAATAGTTCGGTAGCAAAAGTGTGACAACGCATGTGCTGCCTGGAAGCGACGGGATCGGTTCCAGTTAGCGTTCGACTTCTTTCGGGTGTGCTTTAGGACTTTTCCTGGAAATAAGCCCGCCGTTGCAACGGAAAATGAGGAAAAAATGCTCTCAATCCATGACCCCTTGCTGATTTTTACCGATCTGGACGGCACATTGCTGAACAGCCACACGTTTGAGTGGCAGCCCGCGGCTCCCTGGCTTACACGCCTGCATGAAAGCGGCGTGCCCGTGATCCTCTGTAGCAGTAAAACCGCGGCTGAAATGCTCCAGCTCCAGACGACGTTAAATCTACAGGGACTGCCGCTGATTGCGGAAAACGGCGCGGTGATCCAACTGGACGTTCACTGGGAAGACCATCCCAACTATCCCCGCCTGATAGCCGGTATTTCTCACAACGAAATCCGCCTCGTCCTGCATAAGTTGCGTGAAAAGGAACAGTTTAAGTTCACCACGTTTGATGACGTTGACGATCAGGTGATAAGCGAATGGACGGGCCTAAACCGGGCACAGTCTGCCCTAACCCGTCTGCATGAAGCGTCGGTGTCGCTGATCTGGCGCGATAGCGATGAACGCATGGCGCAGTTTGTCGCCCGTTTAAATGACCTGGGACTGCAATTTGTCCATGGCGCCCGTTTCTGGCATGTGCTGGACGCCTCCGCTGGTAAAGATCAGGCTGCCAACTGGCTGATTGAAGCATATCGTCGGCAGTGGCGCGCGCGTCCTCTGACGTTGGGACTAGGAGACGGCCCCAATGATGCGCCTTTACTGGATGTGATGGATTATGCGGTTGTCGTCAAAGGGCTAAACCGGGAGGGCGTACATTTGCGTAACGACGATCCTCAGCGCGTCTACCGTAGCCAGAACGAAGGGCCGGATGGCTGGCGCGAAGGAATGGACTATTTCTTTTCCCGCTCCTGAGTCGCGTCGCTGGCGCAAATACGGTTACGTCCGGACTGTTTGGCGTAATAAAGCCGTTTGTCGGCCAGCGACTGCAACTGCTCAAAATCATAGTCGCCGTATTCCTCCGCGCTACTGATCCCCATTGACGCGCTGATACGAAGCGTCGTGCTTTTCGTCACCAGAATCTCTTTGTCATTAATGCGCTGGCGTATGCGTTCGGCAATCTGCAGCGCCTGCGCTTTCGTCGCGCCGGGCAGCACGATACAAAACTCTTCGCCCCCTACCCGTCCGGCGATGTCGTGCGCTCGAATGGTGCTGCCAATGAGCCCAGCGGCATGGGACAACACGCGATCGCCTGCCTGATGACCAAAGCGATCGTTAACGCTTTTAAAATAATCTAAATCCAGCTGTATCACAGAAAATGGCTGGCGGGCTTCCCGATAGCGCTTTGCCAGCCTGGACGCTTTTTCAAACAGCGCGCCACGGTTATATAGTCGGGTCAGCGGATCGTGCCATGCCTGCCATTGCAGCGAATTTTGCAGAACAAACATATTTTTGACCATATGTCGAATAACGCCCCAGGAGATCAACAGCATCGCCGTAAAAAGCACCCATAACAGCGTCAGCGCGATACTAATACTGCCAAAATTCCCTTGTATGCCTTCACGTAATGTATGCACGCGCAGCAGGACACCATCAAAATGATCCAGCCGCTCCCAGCTTACATAATGCGTTCCTAAACGCAGCCCGCCCAGGGTATCTTTTTCTATTTCACGCGCCAGTAAGGCGCGCTCACGGTCATTTAACGTATTCGCGGTTTGTTGTTCCGGCGCGGAGTCCGTCAACAAACGGAGATGGTTATCGTATAGCTGATATTCCCCTTCAATATCCTTTTCGGCCGCATCGCGCAGGAACCGCTGTAATGACGCGACGGGAATATCCATTGCCAGTACGCCATACCAGTAATTATCGTGATCCAGCGGTAGACTGGCTGTCACTTTTTTCTGCTCGTCAGCAACATAGGACTGTGCGGAGGTAAACCACCGCACGCCGCGCTGTGGGTTACGCCGTTGGCTTTGCTCGATAAACCAGGGCTGGGTCACGTACTGATAGTAACGGGAGACAATATCGCTACCGTACGCCGTAGGGAGAGTTGAGAGGTAAAACCCTGAGCGAGAAACATACATCGTCTCCAGCGTCAGCATGGCGGATGAGCGCGCCAGACGCGCCAGATACCCTAACTCCAGCGTGGCGGTTAATTCATTTGCCAGGTCACGACTCTCCCGCGAAAGAAGCGTCGTCCGGGCGACAAATTGATCGGAAACGCCATATAACGGCAATGTCCGCCGCTTATCCAGCTCCAGTTGCCAGAAATGTCTGACGCGTCGTTGCTCAAACTGCGTCACCGCGCTTTGCAATGCGGAAAAAGCCAGCGGCGCCACCAGCGCTTCATGCATACCGTTGCGTAAAAAGATCAACCTGTCCATGTTGAATTGCAGTTGGCGGTCAAGGACATTCGCGACGCTCCCCAGATGATTGCGCTGACTGGCGACATACGCGTCTTTCAGTATCATCACTTCCCGCCAGGTAAGTAGCGTCGAGAACAGCATCACGATCAGAAAACAGGTGTTGACGACATGACCGGGACCAAAACGCCGCGCCAGCTTTTTAAACCAGCCTTGATTGTCTAACAGTGTTTCGTGCGGCACCCTGGTAACTCCTGGTTATTGATACAACTCCCCCTGATGGCTTACGGTAGCCAGACCTCATCAAGGGATACCACTCAATCCTGGCATAACCAGGTAGCAGCATGTCGCAGCGCGACGACTCTTTTTCTCCACAGCAAAACGCCCGGCATTAACCGGGCGTTTTGTCATCGGGCTTCGTCCCGCCCGCGCCTTTCCTTGCCTGGCACGAGCTCATTCTCATGGAATGCCTCCCGCTTTACGCCAAAACCATCATACCAGCGACACTCTACCATTCCGCTGGAATAACCGGTGACGATCATCCGGGGCCCACCCTCTTTCACGGTAACTTCCTCACTGACAGAAAAGACCATACCTGCCTCCTGTATCAGATGAAACGTTTTCACCTTAGACGAGGATGGGCAATTTTGCATAATTCATTGTAGAAAATCAGTGCGAAACACCGCGAATTTTCGCCACACCTTTCACCAGCGCCACCACAATGGCGCCGATAATAAAGCCGAGCACCAGATTCAGCCCCGCAGGGATCGTATGCGCCATGAAAGCCCCCTGCTGCTGCGCAAAATGTTCAATGGCATGGTGTAGCGGCACAATACCGTGTACGACAATCCCGCCGCCGACCAGAAACATCGCCAGCGTACCGACAATGGATAATGCTTTCATTAACCAGGGCGCGATAATCAGCAATCCTTTACCGACGCCCTGCGCCAGCACGCTACGCTTTTCCGCCAGCCAGTACCCCATATCATCCAGTTTGACAATAATACCCACCAGGCCATACACGCCAATGGTCACAACCAACGCAATCCCCGCCAGCACCAACACCTGATTAAGCAGCGGCGCCTGCGCGACAATCCCCAGGGTAATGGCCACAATTTCAGCGGACAGAATGAAATCGGTACGGACCGCCCCTTTTACTTTATCTTTTTCAAAGGCCAAAGGATCTTGTGCAGCCAGCGCCTCAAGACGTTTTTGCCGCTCCGCCGGGTCTTCTTTGTGTTTTCGCGCCTCAAAGGTATGCAGGACTTTTTCTACCCCTTCAAAGCAGAGAAACGCGCCGCCTAACATTAATAAAGGCGTGATGGCCCACGGGATAAATGCGCTTATCAGCAGCGCCAACGGCACCAGAATAACCTTGTTGATTAATGATCCTTTCGCCACGCTCCATACCACCGGCAGCTCGCGATTAGCGCGAACGCCGGTCACCTGCTGCGCATTGAGCGACAGGTCATCCCCCAGTACGCCCGCGGTTTTTTTCGCGGCCAATTTGCCCATTACCGAAATATCGTCCAGCAGCGTGGCGATATCGTCGAGTAATGTCAGTAAGCTACTTCCTGCCAAAATGATTTCCTCGGTCTTTTCTTCTAAGACGTTAAGTATGTAGCAAAATGCGTAATGCCGAAACCGGCGGCGCGGGTCAACGCCTTTTTATTCCAAAAGGACAATTATAATGCTCGCCAGCATAATAATTTTGACGTTTACTATATCCACCCTTTTTATTTCACCGTGAGTGATTATGCGTTTCCGGCAGTTATTACCTCTTTTTGGCGCGCTTTTTGCCTTGTACATCATTTGGGGGTCTACCTATTTTGTTATCCGCATAGGCGTTGAAAGCTGGCCGCCGCTGATGATGGCAGGCGTACGTTTTCTCTCGGCGGGGATGTTGCTCATGGCGTTTTTGCTGCTGCGCGGCGAAAAACTTCCGCCGCTGCGCCAGACCATCAACGCCGCGCTGATTGGTCTACTGCTGCTGGCGGTGGGTAACGGCCTGGTGACGGTGGCGGAGCATCAAAACGTGCCATCGGGCATTGCTGCCGTCGTGGTCGCCACTGTCCCGCTATTTACGCTGTGCTTTAGCTACTTTTTTGGTATTAAAACGCGCAAATTAGAATGGGTGGGGATTGCCATTGGACTTGCCGGGATTATTCTGCTGAACAGCGGCGGCAACTTAAGCGGCAATCCGTGGGGCGCGATTTTGATCCTGATAGGTTCGATGAGCTGGGCATTTGGTTCCGTTTACGGCTCGCGCATCGCCCTCCCTGTGGGCATGATGGCGGGCGCGATTGAAATGCTGGCGGCGGGCGTGGTATTGCTTTGCGCGGCATTTCTTTCCGGCGAAAAGCTCGCCACGCTGCCTGGCTTATCGGGGTTTATGGCCGTCGGCTACCTGGCGTTGTTCGGTTCTATTATCGCCATTAATGCCTATATGTACCTGATTCGCAACGTCAGTCCGGCGCTGGCGACCAGCTACGCCTATGTGAATCCGGTTGTCGCCGTGTTGCTTGGCACTGGCCTGGGCGGCGAGAGGTTATCGCCCGTTGAATGGGCCGCGCTGGGTGTGATTGTGTTTGCCGTAGTGCTGGTGACTCTGGGTAAGTACCTGTTTCCCGCCAGGGCGGTGGTCACGCCGTGTAAAACGGAAGATTCACGCCAGTAGATGAATCCCCTGGGTGTCGATCTGCGCGCTGGCGCCGCCGCCGCAGATCCACTCTTCCAGGCGCTCCGCCAACGCCGCGTCGCTCAATTTCGCTCGCCCGCGCAAGGCGCACTCCCAGACGATCAGCACCCGCCAGCCAAGCGCCTGTAAACGCTGAATATCGCGCTCATCGCGCTCAACGTTCTTACCGATTTTTTCCAGCCAGAAAGCCGTTCGCGTGGCCGGTACTTTGAACAGATAACAGTGGTGATGATGCCAAAAGCAGCCGTGAGTAAAAATCACACAATCATAGTCATTCACCACAAAGTCCGGCTTGCCCGGTAATGTCGCGTCCTGAGTATGAAACGTAATCCCCTGCGCGCTTAGCAGGCCGGCAAGACGTTTTTCAATAGCCGTATCGCGGGTCGCTATCGCGCGCATATTTTTACTGCGCGTGGCTTTATCGTGAACGTCCGCCATCTACCGTCTCTCTCTGACGCAGCGTCACCGCCTGGTGAATTTTGGGTTCCAGCAGCTTTGCTACCGCGGCAAATACCGGCACCACCACGGAGTTGCCAAACTGGCGATAGGCCTGCGTATCCGAGACAGGTATCCTGAACTGGTACGTTTGAGGCGCCTCAAATCCCATTAAACGCGCGCACTCTCTCGGCGTGAGTCGGCGGGGACGATGTTGTTGGTTGCCAGCATCGTCGAAATTCACTTCGCCTTTCGCCATATCCCAACCACGATCGATCAGAATTTCGGCGCCATCTTTGTAGTAGCGAGCAGATAACGTGCGCGCCACACTTTCCGGATTGTCAGGATAAACCATGCCATAGCCAAAACCGTTTCCCCGCGCCTGGTGCTTTTTCGCGTAGCGATATAAATATTTCCACAGCACCGGCGTCAGGATATATTTGGCTTCGACGACGGGCTCCAGCAGTTCTGCCAGCGTCGGACGGCGCGGTGGATAACAACGGGCGATATTGCGTAACGTAAAATCGGTTTTCAGGTTTAAATCGCGACGGAAGCCCACCAACACAATACGTTCCCGATGCTGAGGAAGAAAGTGCTGCCCGTCGATAATTTTCGGATCGTCCGGGCCATTGTCAGCGGCATCCGCCACGTCATATCCCAGTTCATCGAGCGTTTGCATAATAATGCGGAAGGTGTTGCCCTGGTCGTGACTTTTAAGGTTTTTCACGTTTTCCAGCACAAACAGCGCGGGGCGGCGAGCGTCGATAATTCTTACGACATCAAAAAATAACGT
Source organism: Salmonella sp. 32020114201800008SM (assembly GCF_017572025.1). NCBI lineage: Bacteria > Pseudomonadati > Pseudomonadota > Gammaproteobacteria > Enterobacterales > Enterobacteriaceae > Salmonella > Salmonella sp. 32020114201800008SM. The sequence goes on from NZ_JAGEQM010000001.1 coordinate 940,231, forward strand.
CCCCTGAGTCTCGCAGGCAAAGCCGTGGGCGCGGCCCAGCGCATTTTTCTTGGAAACGCCCGCCAGAGAAAATGGCTGACAGGGAAAGCCCGCCAGCAGGACATCATGTTGCGGAATATGCTGGCGAATGTGTTCCGCCGCCTCATCATCGCTGACCCCTTCCCGGTGGCTCAACGTGATATCGCGGATATCTTCATTAAAGCGATGTTGCAGCGGATCGCAAAAATAGTTCGCTTTATATGTCCGTACCGCGTGCTTATTCCATTCGCTGGTAAACACGCACTGTCCGCCTATCGCTTCAAATCCGCGGCGAATGCCGCCGATGCCCGCGAAGAGATCGATAAAACGAAAGGCGTAATGTGGATGATGCGATGGCGGCGTCGGCAACTCTGTTTTAAGACAGGTGAGTTCATTGTCGCTCAAACGATGCCATGCCGCGTTCATTATTACGCGCTTTAAGATGGCCGGGCTCCAGTGCTGCTCGCCCAGGCCGTTAAGGTGCGCCACCAGCGTTTTAACATCATAGATTTCCAGCAATTGACTCAGCATCGCCTGGATCTCGCTTCCGGCGTCGTCGGCGATGAGGTTCCGGGCGTGTGTTACTGAAATATTTTCCTGCATACATTTAACCGGCCAAAAATAATTGCCGACAGACTAACATAAAATGACGCGGTTTACGTTTCAGCGGCAGGGGTTACTGATGCGTAGCAAACATCTGGATGACCGCCTCATCCCGTGTTTCATAGTCGCCTTTCAGCTCAGCGCTCAGTTTCGCCATGTACGACACCAGAAAATCCGCATTACGCTGCGCCAGGCACTTGCCCCGTTCAGTCTGCATCGTCAGCGGCAGTTTCAGCAGCTTGGTTTGAAAATGGTCGAGCGCGAATTGCTTATCGTTAAGAGGCCGTCTGTCGGCAAAGGGATCGTCGGCATCAAACAGCGCGACGCCCAGCGCGCCGGAGACCGCGAAGACCCGCGCCAGACCAATGGCGCCCAACGCCTCCAGCCTGTCTGCATCCTGCACGATTTTTGCCTCTGGCGTGGTGGGCGCAATTTTTGCGCTGAAACTATGCGCTTCGATAGCATGACAAATGCCCGCCAGTTTTTCTGCCGGAAAGTCAGGAAAATCCCGCAGAAAAATACGCCGGGTTTCTGCCGCCGCCAGAATGGAAGAACGATGCCGCTGCGGATGATTTTTCGCCAGGCTGACGATGTCATGGAAATAACATGCCGATAGCACCACCAGCCAGTCGACAGGACTGTTTTCCCCGAGCGTTTGCGCGGTTGCCCAAACACGACGAAAATGGAAGATGTCATGGGCGGCATCCTGTTCCTGGTGGTGGTGACGTAGCCAGTCTTCAAACTGCGATTGCCAGTATCCTGAGTCCATACGCCCTCTCTTTATAGCAGACCATTTTTATTACATGCCTGAGCACAGGGTTCGCTATCCTGACATATCCGCCACCACTTTACATCCTTGCGTGCTTGCGCGTTTCTGGCTGAGTGTCGGCGGGATACCCCCTGTTTTTGCGAGGCCGGGTGTACCAGGCAATACTCCCCAGAATAAGCCAGACGACGCCCAGCGAAAGCGCGTTAAGCCATTTTTCCGTTGCGCTGCCAGGAGTGCTGATTGGGCCGAGAACCGGCTCGGTTTGTATGGCGGACATCAGCCACACGCAACGCGCCATCGCCCAGATGAAGTAGCCGCAAAAGGTATAAAAAACCCATAACGCTAATTTACCGCCCATGCTACGGGTGGCGTTGTCCTCCCTGGTACTCAAACTTTACTCCGCTTTTGTGATGTAAGTCATATGACATTAATTACATTATAATGTGATATTAATCACATTTCGACCATGGAATACCTCATCCACCTGTTCTGGCTATTCATTCCACAAATAGTTTATTCTCAGTTAATGTTACGTCTGGCGCTGAACCTGCTGTTAAATAAGGGAATGGTGATTGAATCGCACTCTGATGCAGAATAACCTATAACCAGAACAACTTATTTTTACGCACCGCGATAGCGTTTTATTTTATTAGCATTAAATGTCAGAATGATTCGGTTATTAGCCTTTTATCATTTATTTTATCATTACCCACATTACCGGCATTTATGCCGGTTTTTTTTATGCTTTTTCATAATCAAAGCATCAAATGCATATAAAAAACAAATTATATTCACGCCAACAGCCATCAAACCAAAACACATAACCCATTGATAAAAAATGATAATTATAGAATATATATTCTTAATTACTTATATACTCTGTATTATAAAAAACCAAACAGAAACAAATTGAAATATTTTAAATACCTTTGTTACATGTTATTTTTTAAATTCCATGAACTCCATAGAATAGTATCAATTTGTAGTTTTGTTGAAGTGGCTACATATTCATATAAATTATTATCATAAGGGAATACATAATGAACAGAAAAGTTCTGGCACTGCTTGTCCCGGCGTTATTAGTGGCAGGCGCAGCAAATGCGGCTGAAGTTTATAATAAAAATGGCAACAAACTCGACCTGTACGGCAAAGTTGATGGTCTGCGTTACTTCTCTGACGATGCAGGCAGCGACGGCGACCAGTCCTACGCCCGTATTGGCTTTAAAGGCGAAACGCAGATCAACGATATGCTGACCGGCTATGGTCAGTGGGAATACAACATGCAGGCGAGTGGCACTGAAGGTAACAGGGATACGTCCTGGACTCGTCTGGGCTTTGCCGGTCTGAAATTCGGCGAGTACGGCTCTTTCGATTATGGCCGTAACTATGGTGTTATCTACGACGTTGAAGCCTGGACCGATGTGCTGCCGGAATTCGGCGGTGATACTTATACCCAGACCGATGTATATATGCTTCAGCGTGCTAACGGCCTGGCCACCTATCGTAACACCGACTTCTTCGGCCTGGTGGAAGGCTGGAACTTCGCGCTGCAATACCAGGGTAATAACGAAAGTGGCAATAACGGATTTGGCCAGGAAGGCTCCGGTAATGGAACTAACCGCGGTACAAATAAAGAAAACGGTGACGGTTTCGGCCTCTCTACCTCTTATGACTTTGACTTCGGGTTAAGCCTGGGAGCTGCTTATTCAAGTTCTGACCGTACCGATGCCCAAGTAGGTAATGGATATGGTGATGGTCATCGTTACTATGGCAACAATGATGCCGGCGGTGAAACTGCCGAAGCCTGGACCGTAGGTGTCAAATATGACGCCTATAACGTATACCTGGCGGCGATGTACTCTGAAACCCGCAATATGACCTCTTATGGAGACAGCGACTATCACTCTGCAGACGGTAAGTTGGGTGGCGGCGGTATCGCTAACAAAACCCAGAACTTTGAAGTGGTTGCGCAGTATCAGTTCGATTTCGGTCTGCGTCCGTCCATCGCCTACTTGCAGTCTAAGGGCAAAGATTTAGGCGGCCAGGATATGGATAGCCATGGTAACTATCGTTACACCGACAAAGATCTGGTTAAATATGTTGACGTTGGTATGACTTACTACTTCAACAAAAATATGTCCACCTACGTTGATTATAAAATCAACCTGCTGGACGAAGATGATGACTTCTACGCAAACAACGGTATTGCAACCGATGATATCGTAGGTGTTGGTCTGGTCTACCAGTTCTAAGACGCCTTATGTTAGTCAAGCCCGTGCTTAGCGCGGGCTTGTTATTATAGGGCAAGAATTAAATAACGGATAACGGCGCAAAGACAGGTGACCTGGTTTCATTGGATAGATGAGGACAACGTCGCTTTTTTCAGGCGCTGTCTGCAAGAGAAATAACACCTTTGGGGAAAGGTAAATGCCACTATAGATGATGGATGTCAGCGTCTATAGATGATAATCATCCGGGCATAAAAAAGCTCCTGTACGGAGCTAATATGAATTATTTTCTAAAATCTAGCGGAACCTGCCCTGAGCGAATGTATAATCCAACATTATCAAAAGTGATCATGGTTGACTTACAAAAAATACATTTCGCGCCAAACGGGTTTTGCTCAGTAACATCGAATGTCGATGTTCTGTATTGTGAACCATGGCAACATGGACACCGGAAGTGAATTTTATTAGTAATATCAGTTGCCTTAAAGCGCCACAACGTTAACCGCTGATGGACCTTTTGGTCCCTGCTCTACTGAAAACTCCACTTCCTGATTTTCATTCAGAGTGCGGAATTCATTACTTTGAATGGCTGAAAAATGCACAAACACATCTTTGCTGCCATCTTTAGGCGTAATGAAACCAAAGCCCTTTTCAGGGTTAAACCATTTTACTAAACCAGTGATTTTCGTCGTCATAATATTGTTACCTTTCGAATGAGCCCTTGGGCAAAATGGCCTGAAGAAAATTATCAGAGAGAAAAAAACCTAAAGGAGATCTCAAGAGGAACAAATGATGAGAAATATTACAATCACTACTTCAGATAAGTTTGTATCAAACCGCACAACCATTAACGCACGGTTAACAGAACATAGCAAGCTTTAGTTTTGTTAAAAAAATATTAATTGTTTTTTTAGCATTATCACGCTGATTGCCATACTCTTTTTATCCATGCCCGGCGCTACGGCTGAAACCTGGCGTAAATAAGTGACGTCTCACAACGCCTACCTGGCAATAAACGCGCCACATTTCCTGATGTCGTAAACCAGGATACATGCGCCTCATCGTGAGAGGTTCCTGTGATCTTGTGCGACCAAAACCGGTTAGAGAACGGGGATGATTTGGCAACTATCTCATGCATTGATCGCACAAGTTACTTAACACGCAGTAGATCAGAGTATCTTGTGGTGTACCGAGGCGAAAGCATTTCTCGCTTCATAGCCCACTGTTGCGACATCCCCTGCCCAGCGAAGTACAGCGTCCCCTTCCCGTCTTTTGCGTTAAGATGGTCCAGTACTTCCATCAACTTCGCACTACCGGCGCGCGGCGCGTTATCGTCGAAAAGGTTGAGTTGCGCTACGCCCTGACTGAAGAAGTCACCCAGCATCACCCCCGCTTTCTGGTAGCGATGGCCGTCGCGCCAGATTTTATCCAGGCATTTCACAGCCGCATTGATAATGTCGCGTGAATCCTGCGTGGGGGTGAGAAGCGTCACCGCGGCGCTGTTACCGTAGTAGGGCTCGTTCAGGGCAAAGGGTGATGTTTTGACGAATGTTGAAATGAAACGGCAGTACTGGTGCTCGCCGCGGAGTTTTTCTGCCGCGCGCGCAGCGTAGCTGTAAACAGCCTGGCGCATTTCCTCATAGTCTGTGACCCGCTCGCCGAAAGAGCGACTACAAACGATTTCCTGCTTTGCCGGCGCAAACTCTTCGAGCTCCAGACATGGCTCTCCGCGAAGCTCTCTCACGGTACGCTCCAGCACGACATTGAAGTGTTTCCTGATGATCCAGGTACTTTGTTCAGAGAGATCGAGAGCAGTCTTGATGCCCAGGGCATTGAGCTTCTTACTGATGCGCCTGCCGACACCCCAGACATCCTCCACGGGTATCAGGGCCAGCAGCCGACGCTGGCGATCGATGTTCGACAAGTCAACCACCCCGTCGGTCTGGCGCTGCCACTTTTTCGCAGCATGGTTAGCCAGCTTGGCAAGGGTTTTCGTCTGGGCAATGCCTACACCGACAGTCAGGTGCGTGCGCTTCAGGACCGTCGCTCTTATCTCACGCCCGAAATCTGTCAGATCCCGGCAGTTTCGTACCCCCGTCAGATCACAAAAGGCCTCATCAATGCTGTAAATTTCTACCCGCGGCACCATCTCCTCGAGTGTGGTCATTACCCGGTTCGACATATCAGCGTAAAGCTCGTAATTACTGCTGAAGCAAACAACACCGGATCGCCGGAAGCGTTCTTTCTGTTTGAAGTATGGCTCACCTGGTGCGATACCGAGCTGTTTCGCCTCGACGCTACACGCGATAACGCAGCCATCATTGTTTGATAACACCACCACTGGTCGGCCACATAAATCAGGACGAAAGACCGTTTCGCAGGAGGCGTAAAAGCTATTAACATCGCAGAGCGCGAACATAATCAACTGACCGCTTTAATGATAAAGGTCACCACCCCGAATATGTCGAGCGTGTCTTCACTGCCGACAGGTATAGGTCGATAGGCGCCGTTCATGGGGATTAACTGCACTGTCGGGCGCAACTGCAACCGTTTTACGGTGAACTCTCCTTCAATTGCCGCAATTACAATGTCACCGTGGTCAGCGTTCCGTGAGCTATCCACCACCAGCAGGTCGCCGTCGCTGATGCCTGCTTCAATCATTGAATCACCCGTGGCTTTGACAAAATATGTTGAGCTGGGATGAGAAACGAGCAACTCATTAAGATCGATACGCTGCTCAATGTAGTCCGCTGCGGGGCTGGGGAATCCACACGGCACTAAGTAACTGAAAAATGGGAGAGGAATAATTTCGCGCAACTCTGTAGGTCTGAAAAATTCCATAATCCATACCTCGAATACTGTTTTTATATACAGTAGTATTATTTAAACATGCGCGCAAGATACTGGAGTCGCTGCGGCTGTTGAAATCTTCGTCGCTTCGTTTGTAAGTTTCTCTCTCAGTTCAAATTATGCGTTTTGTAAATTTTCCGGTTGTATTGTCATGTGTGCATATTTTAGCCAGTCTGGAGGCCACATTTTCTGTACAGCGTCGACAGCCCCGCAGCGTAAGTTATCGCCACGCGCCAGCGCGTTTCCCTGACAGCAATTAATCTTTCGCCCTGCGCCCATGTCTACAGGGGAACATGTCGGGCAACAGGCCGGGTGCGACGATGACCGAGGACGACGGCGTTAAGTCGCCGCGAGTGACATCACTGTGAATCCCGATGGGGTACAGCGAGCTTCATGAATTTACTAAAAATATAACAGACACAAAAAATAGTTTTATTTTTCATTATGATTAATATCAGTTTGCATATTGGAAATAAGAATAACTGACCAGAACACCATGATAAACACTGACAACAAATTAAAAGCGTAGTATTTTTGATTTACGGCAACAAAATTAATAAGAGTCATGGCAGCTAAAAAACTCTTTTTCTTTTCCTGTACAAATAAGATAAAAATCGCTTCATCCACCACCGCAAGAATATGTATATTATCTGTTATTACTATTTCGATAACACAATATCAAATTAAATATATCTCTATTACCTATCCATTAGTGTAATTTTCTTAAACTGAAAATTTATCATTTACAGCCCAAACTCTTACGCATTTTTTCTTTTAATGGCTCGGCTACTTCTGGACGTAATTTTGAGTATAAATTTTGTACATTTTCACAGCCAGCAGGTTGGCCTGATGATAAAGGTTCTATTTTCGTCAGGATATTCCACAAAATATAAATTGCAAATGCGATTAGCATTATACTTAAAAAATAAATACGGATACCCCGAGCATTAAACAACGCAGGGACATTTGATGTTTCTTGTTTAACGGATGGCACATAATTTACGACTGGAGCAGCAACCTCAGGAATAACAAGTTGTTTTCCATACGGAACGAAGTATGCAGAAATATGCTCTGGGCTATAACGCTGTTCAACACGTTTCCACTCATCTGACGGAATGAGTAAGAACGATAATGTATCACTAAAAGTGCTGTTCTGATATACCCGCAAAGTATATCCATTATTAGCCAATATATGCTCAATGCGCACCAGCTCTGCATCAAAACCATCACTTCCCATTGGGTAGTGATGAAACACATACTGCGCATCAACCAAATTTATCGTTGCTGTTTCAATCTCACTATCATAATCGAATTTGACCGTGACAGGCTTCTCTCCCTGATTATCTGAAAGTGCCTCAAGCAGGCTAAAAGTTCCCTCTTTCCAGTCAATATTAATTCCGTAGATACTCATAAACAGCGCCTGGTAGTCCTCTAATGCAGACTCAGACAGCCACGGCTCTTTATGTTTCTCCAAAAAAAATTTACGCCTTAAAGAGGCTTGTTCATCATCATTGGCAGCAAAAAAATCAAAAAACTCATCCTGTTCTGGTAATTGCATCGTGGTTCCATCCAGTATTTTATTAATCAAAAATCGATCCCAGCAGCTAATTTCCCCTGCTGTCTATGATAGAATAGAATATGTGATCTCAAAGCGTCAAGATGACAAGACCAAACGAGCACGCATCCATTCAATAAATGAATAAACCCTGTTAATACAAATAGTTTTAAAAATGATTCATCTGGACAACTGAAATTATCTTTATACTGATAGCAGTACAGCCATTTCTGTAAGTTTAAATGACAAATAAAAAACACGGACAAATCGTTTTACGTTATTTCCAATATTTTTCAATGTCTGCCCTCTGTTTTTTTACGTAATCTCTATGTTGTCGCGACGGGAACAATAATAGCGAATTCGCGTATGACGTTTTAGGGGCATTCATAAAAGAGTTTTTTGAAAAACATGAAGGGAGATGAACGGAAAAAGGTTCGTTAAGGCTGGATGCGATCACGTTCGCTTACGGCGAACGTAACCCTTTTTACCTGGCTGCATTTTTCTTCTTCTTTTCGTCCTCAACATGCTTATCAACAGGTGAGTCTTTTAAGCGATTGTTTTGCATGATGTCATCTTCAAGCGATTTTAGATAGCTTGCATCAGTCAGCAAGGCTATTGCCAGCGTTTTCGCATAAAATTGCGCGTGGCTTCGTGTCGTAGGATTTACCGCGTAGGTTCTGGCAAGCTCATGTCCAGGGGAGGCGGTATCACCACTGAAAAAGATTTCGCCTCTTTTCCTCCATCCTCCAGCAATCCATTTCCTTTAAGATACCCTTACAAGATCCGTGTGAAGCAACGGCAGTTAAACTGTTTTGTCACCAGAGATGTGAGATGGGCGTTGCAAAAGAGTGTGAGCTTGTGAGCTAAAGAAGATAAAAGTGGATGCCCGACGCGCAGCAAAATGGTAAAAAACAGCATCAGTAGTAAGAAAAATCGAGCGAGTGAAAGAAATTTTAATGCAGGGATTTATGTATGACGAAATCAAAAACGCTTTGTCAGTGATTGATTTTGTTGAATGATTGGCGGAGAGAGGGGGATTTGAACCCCCGGTAGAGTTGCCCCTACTCCGGTTTTCGAGACCGGTCCGTTCAGCCGCTCCGGCATCTCTCCGTATATTGCAATGATGCCAGGTAATTTGGCATTTTAACAGACCCTATTCGGGTAATTTTGTTCAAGTGACGAGTTTACGAGCAAAACGATGATTAAGTGGCCCTGGAAAGCACAAGAAATAACCCAGAACGAAGACTGGCCGTGGGATGATGCGCTGGCTATACCTCTTCTGGTAAACCTCACCGCGCAAGAACAGGCTCGGCTTATTGCGCTAGCCGAACGTTTTTTGCAGCAGAAAAGACTGGTAGCGCTACAGGGATTTGAGCTCGACTCGTTAAAAAGTGCACGTATTGCGTTAATTTTTTGCTTACCGATCCTGGAGCTCGGTATTGAGTGGCTTGATGGTTTTCATGAAGTGCTCATTTATCCCGCGCCCTTTGTGGTAGATGATGAATGGGAAGATGACATAGGTCTGGTGCACAGCCAGCGTGTCGTACAGTCGGGGCAAAGCTGGCAACAAGGGCCCATTATTCTGAACTGGCTGGATATCCAGGACTCGTTCGATGCTTCGGGTTTCAATCTCATTATTCATGAAGTCGCGCACAAACTGGATATGCGTAATGGCGATCGCGCCAGCGGCATCCCTTTCATCCCGTTGCGCGATGTGGCTGGCTGGGAACACGATCTCCACGCGGCAATGAATAATATTCAGGATGAAATCGATCTTGTTGGCGAAAGCGCTGCCAGTATAGATGCCTATGCCGCCACCGACCCTGCTGAATGTTTTGCCGTGTTGTCAGAGTATTTTTTCAGCGCGCCAGAACTGTTTGCTCCACGTTTCCCGGCACTATGGCAGCGTTTTTGCCAGTTCTATCGCCAGGATCCTTCTCAGCGCTTACGGGTAAGCGCTGCCGAAGGCGACTACGGCGAGGAATCCGAACATTAATTCCTCACTTTGTGGGTTAATTAACCAATTGAATTGGCGCGTTAATTTTACTGTTGACACGTTATAGCCGGCCCAGTATTATGCGCCTCGTTGAAACAATTCCTCTGTAGTTCAGTCGGTAGAACGGCGGACTGTTAATCCGTATGTCACTGGTTCGAGTCCAGTCAGAGGAGCCAAATTTAGGGAAGCAGACGTTCACTGACGTCTGCTTTCTGCATTTATATCAACTGATTAACCCCTTCTTCAGGTTCACTCTCATTTACTAAAAACCACTCGAAGCTATACCCTTTTGCTGGTAAAGCTGGTTCGATTTGCGTTTTACCAGCACGCGGAGGGAACCGTCATGTCACTGACTGATACTAAAGTAAAAAATGCCAGACCAGCGGAAAAGGCCGTCAAGATCGCTGACGGGTTTGGCCTCTATCGATTCAAAATACTGGCAGTCAGGCTATCGCTTTAATGGCAAACAGAAGGTGTTTTCTATTGGGGTTTACCCTGCGGTTTCTCTTGCTGATGCCAGACAACGCCGTGACGAGGTCAAAAGGCTGCTGGATCAGGGGATTGACCCGAACGCAAAAAACAGGCTGATGAAAAAATCCTTCAGGAAAAGCGCGATAAAACCCGCTCGTTCCGTGTCGTCGCCAAAAGCTGATGCACCATAATTCTGCCTATGATATTGACGGAAATCTTTTCGCCTGCACCAGAAATTTATCTGCCATTTCCGCTACCGGCGTCAGACTGCCTGTATCAACCATTTTCACAAAATATTTCACGTCTAAAGTTCATTCTACTCCCTGCCCTTAATCTCTACGGCGTTATGTCTCAGAATTATTTGCCAAGTGCCTGCCAGTTTTTCACGTTTCATCAGACGCTGGTACATAGCCATTGCGGTAAGGTCACAGCATTTGACTTGTGCAATTACAGACAAAGTTGCGCCATGCCGGAGCAAAGTAGGAATTAGATCAAAACTTCAACGCTTTGTTGTTTTTGTCAGCAAACAAACGCGCAACCTTATTTCCCCCTTTGACAAGCCGATCGCACATCGTTACTATGCGCCCCGTTCACACGATTCCTCTGTAGTTCAGTCGGTAGAACGGCGGACTGTTAATCCGTATGTCACTGGTTCGAGTCCAGTCAGAGGAGCCAGATTTTAGTTTCGGGACATCCTGGCGAGTCCGGAGACGTTTAAAAAACAAGAAATTATCTTTACCCGGTTGATCTGATAAGGTTTGCCGGGTTTTTTGACATCCATAGTTTTTGGGGCTTAATCGGGCCTCACGGTTCGTTGAGTAAATGGAGCCCCCTCCTATGGCATTAACCGATACCGCTGGCGGCACGCAGACCGATCCGGGTACAGGAAAACCGTCAGAAAATCCACCCGCCGCTCCCAATAAGCCCACTCCACCGAAAGAAGAAACGCCGCCCGGCGCGCCGGAGAAATACGCGTTCACCGCCCCTGAAGGTCAGGAACTCGATACCAGCGCGCTGGCGCAGTTCGAACCAGTGGCGCGTGAACTGAACCTGACGCAGGAGCAGGCGCAGAAGCTGGTGGACGTCTATCCGAAAGTGCTGGCGGGAGTGCAACAACAGCAAGCGGAGTCATGGCAGAAGCAAACAGAAGACTGGGCGGAGGTGGTAAATATCAGGCTGCATTACCTTCCCCCTTACAGTCCAAACCTGAATCCGATAGAACGAATGTGGAAATTAATGAACGAACATGCCCGGAATAATCGCTACTTCAGCAGTACGCGAGAGTTCAGGGACGCAATATCTGTCTTTTTTAACCAGACGCTGCCGGATATAGCGGACTCACTGACATCCCGAATTAAAGATCACTTTCAGGTGCTCACTCCCGCATCTTGAGGTTTATTGGGTATATAATCGTTAATAATCATCAGCGCGTTATTATCAAATTAAAAACAACGCGCTCGTAATACTTAAATTATTCTTACTGGTAACTGAAGAAAACTCTCTCCTGCCAGAATATGCTCCTCGCATCCTTTACATTAACTCTTTGTTTCTATAGCATGAAATAAGTTTCAGGGAGTTATTATTCATACAAGGAGAACATCTTGAAGAAAATATTCATAACAATTATAGTTTCATTATATTGCGCGAATATATGTGCAAAACAATCCCCCAGTACAGAATCCAAACCCGTTAATTTCATCGCCCAAATTGAAAATATCGATTTTAATAAAACCGCCATTAGCAGTGACCTGAAACTTTTACTCGCCGACCGTTATTATTTTAAAGATAAAACACCCTGTAATACTAATACCCTTTCTGCGCGCGCAGAATCAATGGGACTGACGACAGAAGAATATATTAATAAAATACGCAGTTTAAGACCGGCTATTCTCGATGACCGTTATTTTTACCTGACGGTCGATCAGTGCGATGCTGGCGGCACGCCCATGCTGACTGGAATCGAGCTATGTACCGAAGCGCTGTGCGGTGCCGAATACATGAAAAGATCGTCTGACTTGTGGCTGGATGATGAACTGCAACCGACGGTTAAACGTCAGGCAACAACAGTAGTCCATATGCCTCTCCCCTATGACAAAGAGAAAAAATTATGGAAAGTCACCGGCTGGTATCTGGAATCCTCAGAAGAAACAGGGGAGGTGATGCAGAGTAAACAGATAGCCTTTGAAGGCTATACCAACGAAGAAAACTTCGCTAACCGACAACGTGTTTCTGTATTTAAGTCTTTCTATGAAAGCGGCAATCTCAAAAGTATTTATCATTATAATGCGCAAAATAAGCGTGACGGAAAAGCTGAAACTTACTTTGATGAAAAAGACAAAATAGCGGAAACGCTGACGTTTAAAGATGGTCAACCCGAAGGGGAATACATCGTATACCATGAAAACGGAGCCGTTGAAAGTAAACGTTACTTTGCCCAAGGTAAAATTAAAGATGGCGAATGCCCACATTTTTATGATAACGGCGTTTTAAAACAAAAACACAGCTATTTAAATCAGAAACTGGAAGGCCCGGCATTTGAATATTTCCCTGATGGGAAAATAAAGGAGAAATATTCATACAGTAAAGGCACCATTGTCGGCACCAGTACGGAATATTATTCTACCGGTAAAATTCGTGGTGTTTACCACAGAAATAACCAAGGTGAAAACGACGGAACGTTCGAACAATACAGTGAAGAGGGCAAACTCCTTTCTAAAGCGACCTATAAAAATGGCAAACAGCTTTCTGCTCAGAGCTGGTATGGAAATGGGCATCCCAAAGAAGAATCCTCTTTTGATAGTGAAGGCCGTAAACATGGTGCGGTCAAAGAATGGTTCAGCAACGGAAAGCCTGCCTCATCCAAAATGTATAAACATGATGTGTTAGACGGGGATTCCGAAAAGTGGTACGAAAATGGTCACCGCGAATCAGTCTATCCCTATAAAAACGGTATGCTAAATGGGGACGCTAAGCACTGGAATGAACAGGGCAAACTCACCTATACCACCGAATATAAAGACGATAAAAAGCAGGGAGCCGATCGCCGCTGGAGCGAACGTACCGGTAAACTTGTTGAAGAGGTTATGTTTGCTAATGATGAAAGAAACGGCCTGAAAAGAGAGTTTAACGATCGTACGGGTAAGGTCTTAAGTGCGCTGCCCTATGTCGATGGCGACAAGGAAGGTACAGAAGAAGCCTATGATGAAGACGGCATAAAATACATCCGTTGTTACCACAACGATGAAGAGCTTTCAGAGCTATATGCGCCGACTGACCTCACCAATAAGGCAAAGCAGGGTGACAGCACTGCGCAATATCATTTAGGTAAGTATGAGTTTGAATGCACAAACTACGATGCGGCGATGAAATGGTTAACTCAGTCCGCAGAGCAAAATCATCCCGGCGCGCTTCTCTTTTTGGCCTATGCGTACAACGACGGTGATGGCGTAGCGCAAGACAGCAAAAAATATCTCTCCTATTTATTCAAAGCGGCAGAGCTTGGCGAAAGTGATGCGCAGTTAGAAGTGGGATATTTAAATCTTATCGGCGAAGGAATGCCGAAAAACCTGCCGGAAGCCTATAAGTGGATTAAAAAATCCGCTGACCAGGGAAATGCTCAGGCGCACTATAACCTTGGACTCATGTACAGGAATGGTGATGGCGTTGAGAAAGACCTCAACAAAGCCAAACTTCATCTTACAGCGGCGGTAAAAGGCGGCGTCAAACCTGCACTGGCAGCCTTAAAGGAATTAACGCCTCAAACTAAGTAAATATGACTTTGCTGTAAAGAGGCTATTCAAACGGAACTGAAAGGATACACGTTGCTATGAAATTTAAATTCGCCACATTACTCACAGCCGCCACGGTTTTTTACTCTTATCAGAGCGTTGCACAAAGTCAGCAATCGCCTGATGTCTGGTCAGTTGTCGAACAGAAACTGCAAAATGCCGTCCCTTTAAATGAAAACACTACTTTTAAATCGCAGGCAGCCTGGTTTGAATTACACAGGGAACTGTTTATGTACGGCCCGATGAGCCGTGCGGATGCATTACTGAAAAAGCTGGACACACAATCGAATGATGCGAAGTTTTCGCTAAACCATGAGGCCTCGTGGATCGCTGAAAATAATAGCCCGGATGCCGCGATGGTTTTCCTGTCCAAAATTGGTCTCGATAAACCGTCGAGCATTACCGCCTACGAGAGCTACGTTGATGGCTGGGTTAATCGCAAACAGCCTGAAAAAGCCTTAGCCCTTCTTAGCAAAAATGCCGACGCGAGGAATTTTTATTTAGCCACGGTTTTAGAATCCTGGCACTCAGAGCCTGATAAAACCGCCACTATTTATAATGAAAATTACGCTGATAAAATTGTTGTTCCTTATACTCAGCTAAAAATGCTGCTTATTATTGCGAAGCAGTACCATGCCAAGGGCGACACCGCAAAGGCGTTGGTTTACGCAGATAGCGCGCTGAAAATGTTTGATACGGCTATTGCTCAACAACCGAGTGCTGAAGCCTACCGTTATCAAGAGTATCTCGACCTGATGGAGATCTATTACGCCACGGGTAATAAAGAGAAGGCGATGGCGTTGTCTGCGAGATTGCGCAAAGCAACCGGCAATAAAGGAAGCTATTTCCAGTATTCATTACCGGGATTGCTCTCTTTTTATAAGAAAAACGAGCTGACACAGAATTATCAGGAGACGCTTTCAACCTATGTGACGCAGGTCGATAAAATATTCAATTTTGCCCCTTCGCCGCGCATTGAAATGGAGCTGATTGATTTATTAAGCAAGCTTGATGATGTTGCGCTGATGAATAAGCGTATCGATTTGCTGATGAGCGCGCCGGAATATACCTGCTACGACGACAGGTATTGCTACGAGTACAAAATCAAAGCGCTGAAGAATCTCTTTCAGCATAAGCAGAATGCTGTGGCGGAAAAGCATATCGCAACCCTCTCCGCCGAGGCGCAAACCCTGACGTTCGCCGAATGGGAAGATGCAACAAATGAAATGGGTGAAGTACTCAAAGAAATTGGTCATCCTGAGGCAGCGCAAAAATTAGCCGTCAGCGCCGAGGCGATTTACCTCAGCCAGGCAAAAGCCTGGCCTGATGAAGATATGTCGCGTTCCTTTCAAAGACTTGCGGAGCTTTACGGCTATGGCAACGACACGGTGAATGCCAAACGGGTGTTACACCAGCACGTTCCCTCTCTCGAAGAGGAGGCGATGATCGACCACTACATGAATGCAAAACAGTGGAGTCAGGCAAGGGAATTGATGATTAACGCAGATAGGGTCGATAATAAAAACCTGATGCTGTTACGCCAGATTTGTTCTGAAAACACGCCCGAGTGTCAGGAACATATTACCTTTACGCTGAAAAAATTAACCACGCAGGCGTCGATTACCCGCCAGGACGACACCGGTAATCAGCAGCTTTATCAGATTGGGAATATTTTTCACAGATTGGGTATCATACCGGGAGCGGAACAGCAGGCGCTGATTCAGGCGTTGTATAACAAGGCCGCAGAGACTAAAAAAGCCACGCCTTAATCGATTTACCCGCCCGGCCACCTTTCTCACATGCGGGAAGGCGGCGGGCGGGAAAAATCAATCGCGGAAGTTTTTGAACTGGAACGGCTGGCCCAGATTGCCGCCGCGCATCAGCACCATCGCTGCCTGCAGATCGTCGCGGGATTTACCGGTCACACGCACTAACGTAAATTCGAATCCAAACCCACAGAGATTACCGCAAGATATTAATGTTGACCCAACACCGCCTGCCGGAAGACCCGCGCTGGAACGCCCTGCACGAGGAGTTCAGCTTTGACGACGACGACAACCTGCTGGGCATGAACATGCCGCCCGAAGGTGGCGAGCATCAGGCGAAAGTCAAAGGCGACCGCCTGCTGCTACAGGGCAGACCACCACTATGAGTACGACGAGTTCGGCAATCCCATCGCTGACCGCTGGGGCAAGGCGCAGTGCCGGGAGCACCGATTTGAATGGAACGGCGAGCACCGGCTGGTGCGCTTTACCGACGTGCGCCACTATGATGATGAAGGCTTTCCGCGCCACTCGTGGCGCTATGAGTTCGATAATGGCGTGACCACCCTATATCCCTGTCCGACGCGAAAATCCTCAGTATCAAGCCTTCTGATAACCCCTTTAAGCTGATCGATTCTCACGGTCGGTATCTGCTTGTTAATCCGGGCTTGTGGGTCAGGCGCTCAAGGAGCGTGAAGTGTGGCGCAATGTTTTCGCCTTCCGGCGCGTTTCCTGGCATAGACGCGGTTATCGGCGACAGGTATCCGGCGATGGTGATGAAGCTCGCGGCACAATAAGGCCTTAGCGGGATGCAGAATCGCCTCCCGCTAAGGCTTCATTCAGCCGCTTTCCATATCACATAAATACGCCTCTTCCACTCCTGTCCAGCAGCAGGCGACAGCTCATTTCGTTAGCGAAACGGTGGCTCATTAAACGTGCGTAATTTACGTGAGTGCAAACGATCACCTTCTGCGCGTAGTAAATCAATAGCACGAATACCAATTTGCAAATGTTCTGAAATAGCCCCCTCATAAAACCGGTTTGCCTGCCCGGGCAGTTTAATTTCACCGTGTAAAGGTTTGTCAGAAACACAAAGCAGCGTGCCGTAAGGCACGCGGAAGCGATAGCCCTGGGCTGCAATCGTCGCGCTCTCCATATCAATCGCGACCGCGCGGCTAAGGTTGAATCGCAGCGCCGATGCGGAATAACGAAGCTCCCAGTTACGATCATCCGTGGTGACGACTGTTCCCGTGCGCAGTCGCTGTTTCACCTCTTCGCCGGGCATTCCGCTAACCGCTTTGGTAGCGTCGTACAGCGCACGCTGTACTTCCGCAATGCTTGGAATAGGAATATCAGGCGGCAGAACAGCATCCAGCACATGATCATCGCGTAAGTAGGCATGGGCCAGCACATAATCACCAATCGCCTGACTTTCTCGTAACCCTCCACAGTGCCCAATCATAAGCCAGACGTCAGGCCGCAACACGGCCAAATGGTCGCAAATCGTTTTAGCATTTGAAGGGCCGACACCGATATTTACCAGCGTAATCCCCTGCCCATCTGCCGTTACCAGGTGCCAGGCGGGCATCTGATGCTTCTTCCAGGCCAGATCGGAAATAGCCTCTTCCGGCGCTTCCGTTTCTGCCGTGATCCAAATTCCGCCGGCACAGGAAAGCGCGATATAGGGACTGTCAGGATCAAGAATTTGGCTGCACCCCCAGCGCACAAACTCATCGACATAGCGGGTGTAGTTGGTAAACAAAACGAAGGGCTGAAAATGTTCAACCGGCGTACCGGTATAGTGCCGTAACCGGGCCAACGAGAAGTCAACACGACGCGCGTCGAAGTGCGATAGCGGATAGAATTCGCCGGGGTGGAACAGACCGTCTGCCGTCTCATCGCCAATCTGCGCCAGTTCTGTGGTAGGAAAATGGCGCGTTAGCCCGGCGCTCATAGAACGATCCAGCGTCAGAGCCGAGCCATCGATCACATAAGGATACGGGATCTCATGGTGCGAGGCCTCTACCGCAATATGCGCGCCATAATCATGGTAAACGAGGTTAAGCTGTTCCAGAAGATAAGCGCGAAATAGCGCAGGCCGCGTAACGGTAGTGGTATAACAGCCAGGATGAGTAAAGCGTCCAAAAGCGCGTGTTTTAGGCGGGTTCGGTGTCGCGCCATCCCAGCTTACAGACAGCGAAGGATAAACAAACAGTCCGTTAAGCCTGGCGTGGGGATCGGGCAGCGTACCGTTATCAACATAGTCAGCGATGGCTTCACGGAGCGCGTTAACCGACTGCTCGTATAGCTCCTCCAGGCGATCCAGCGCCTGCTCGGGCGTTAGGTTTGTGCCTTTATTTTCCATATTATTCTCCTTAGCGTTCACAGGTGAGGCACGTCATTCGATAGTATGACAGCAAAGGAGGAAACTAAAGGGGTTAGCGTAGGGGTGGCGACAGTAAACATGAACCCTTTAAAAAGAAAAGAGAACTATCTTAGCGCCACCATCATCGCTCAAAAAGAAGGGTACTGGTACAGCCATTTGTTAAGTTCATTACAATTAGTCATATAACCATTTCCCGGCTTTTGCTGACTCGATCAGCATGCTGATAGTGAAATCTGGGACGGGTACAGGTTCCGTTTTCTTGAACGGATGCCATGAAAAAGGGTGATTAGGAAAATAGGTTTCTATTCTGAAGTTACCTCGCTCGACATTGAGTTTCTCGAAGAATTTATTCATGAGATCTTCGGCTTCAAGTTCATCAATGCTCAGATCAGTATCAAGGTCAATCTCTGGTGTTAATTCCACTTGCTTAATGTTGAACAGATATGTGCCAGCATAAGGCCGTACAAGCTCGTAAACTTGCTGTTCAATATTGTCTACCATAACTTATCATTGCCCCGAGCAATGGTATTGTAGTCGCGTATAGTGAGATATGTTATTTGTGACACATCTGCGGCAAGGATAATTTCCCCGATCAAAGGAATGAAACGTCCAACAAACGGCGCAATGTTACGAACCATAACACGTCTGGCTGTCCACGGGGTGTAACCGCCTAACCATGTCGGAAGGAATATTCCAAAGGGAAATTTTGACTTTTTAAACACTGCACGTGCAGTCCTGGACGCGTATGATGTGCCTTTAGTCGCTCCAGCGGGTTTCGCCCTTGTCCAAAGATTATTACGACCTGATGCCAAAGCAACAACAGCCCCGAAATCTGCAACACCAATCCCAAACTGGCTTGCGGTATTCTCACAAAAAATCATAACAGAAGTTCGGCAGCAGTCAGATTGGATTTTCCTGCATAGAAGTATGTTCCATTTAGTTCTTCTACTGTATCCATTAGAAACTCTATAGTTACTATTTTGGTTTACTTATTGTACGTCCTTGTTTCGAATGAAAGAAATCAATCTTTTGGGAAAGAACGGATCAAGATCACTGGAAATATCTGAAATCAGATGAAAGAGACAGTCGCGATTCCCACCAGGGGCATCACCTGGCAAGCTTGTGTAATCGCTCCGTTTGAACCGAACACATCTATATGTCAGCATACTGATACGGGTTTGATCTTGCGGATAGCGGTATCGGTTAATGCCATACGTGGGGGCTCCATTTTCTCAGCGAACCGCGAGGCCCCGATTAAGCCCCTAAAAACTATGGATGTCAAAAAACCCGGTAAACCTTCTCAGGTCAACCGGGTAAAGATAAGTTCTTGTTTTTTAAACGCCTCCGGACTCACCAGGATATCCCGAAACTAAAATCTGGCTCCTCTGACTGGACTCGAACCAGTGACATACGGATTAACAGTCCGCCGTTCTACCGACTGAACTACAGAGGAATCGTGTGAACGGGGCAAATATTAACGAGGTGCCCCTGGCTTGTCAAAGCCTGTTTTCACAAAAAAAGTTCGTTTGCTGCTTTATTCCACACTTCGGTTAAAATTCACCGTTTCCTGATGATTTTCACAGCAAAAAGCGCTTACTCCCTCTTTACGCGCGGGTATCTCCACAGCCAGCGCCCGCTTATCAGACGCCAGTAAAACAGTGCGCCACGCACGGCCCAGTCAAGAAACATCCCCAGCCAAACCCCTACAACCCCCATACCCAGCACAATACCAAGCGTATACCCTGCCACAACGCGACAGCCCCACATCCCCAGCATCGATACCCACATCGCAAATCGCACATCGCGCGCGCCTTTAAAACCCGACGGCAACACCCACGCGGCCGCCCAAATTGGCATAAAGGCAGCATTAAGCCAGAGCAGAACTTTCACTACCTCTTTTACGTCCTGCTCCTGGGTATAAAATGAGGCAAACAGACCCGCAAACGGCGCCGTCCCCCAGGCAATTGCCGTAAGTACGATAGTCGACATCCAGAATACATGGCGCAGTTGACGCTCTGCCTGACCAATTTGCCCGGTACCAAGACGCTTACCGGTGATAATAGTCGACGCCGAACCAAGGGCGTTACCCGGCAGGTTGATAAGCGCCGCCACGGAAAAGGCAATAAAGTTACCCGCAATAACGTTAGTGCCCATTCCGGCGACAAACATTTGCGTCAGTAGCTTGCCACCGTTGAACAGCACTGATTCAATGCTCGCCGGAATACCGATACCCATCACTTCCCAGATAATGCCGAAATTCAGCGGCTTCAGATAGCTTTTCAGCGGAATGCGCAGCGCCGGATTAAAACCAATCATCAGCACCCAAATAATCGCTACCGCGCCGATGTAGCGCGAAATGGTTAATCCCAGCCCCGCGCCGGCAAAACCCAGCCCTTGCCAGGAGAAAGCCCCGTAAATCAGGATGCTGCTGATAATAATATTGAGAATGTTCATCCCGCCGTTAATCATCAACGGGATTTTCGTATTCCCTGCCCCACGCAGCGCGCCGCTACCGATTAGCGCAATTGCCGCAGCCGGATAACTCAGCACCGTCAGTTCAAGGTACGTTAACGCCAGCCCCTTTACTTCTGGCGTCGCCTCGCCTGCGACAATATTAATAATTTCACTGCCGAAATAATGAATGACCACTGCCAGCACAACGGCAAATAGCGTCATAATCACCAGCGACTGGCGCGCCGCCGCCCTTGCGCGTCGCCTGTCGCGCTTGCCGAGGCTAAAGGCGACCACCACCGTAGTACCAAGATCGATAGCCGCAAAAAAAGCCATAATTACCATATTAAAACTGTCGGCAAGCCCCACGCCCGCCATTGCTTCCTTGCCCAGCCAACTGACGAGAAAAGTACTGAGCACGCCCATTAGCAAAACACAGGTATTTTCCAGAAAAATAGGGATAGCAAGTGGGGTGATTTCACGCCAGAACAACACTTTGTAGCTCTTGCGTTTGGCATACCAGGGCGTACGGACGACAGCCTGGCGTAAGGCAGTGGAGACGTTCAAAATGGACCTTAAAGAAGAGAGTTGAAACCACATTTCAATAATGAGCGAGAAATCGTAAGGCTGCAAAGCTTTTTGCAGAAAAAATGTCTGCAAATGCAACAAAGTGATGAGATAACCCGCAATCGAATCTGTAAGAGGTTAAATGGGGTTTGACAAAAATTTTTCCGCCGCTAATATACGACCCCACACGATTCCTCTGTAGTTCAGTCGGTAGAACGGCGGACTGTTAATCCGTATGTCACTGGTTCGAGTCCAGTCAGAGGAGCCAGATTTTAGTTTCGGGACATCCTGGTGAGTCCGGAGACGTTCAAAAAACAAGAACTTATCTTTACCCGGTTGACCTGATAAGGTTTACCGGTTTTTTTGATACCCATAGTTTTTTGGGACTTAATCGGGGGCCTCACGGTTCGTTGAGAAAATGGAGCCCCTGCCATGACACTCACTACTAATACAGATACTCCAGCCCATGAAAACCAGCAATGTGGCAGGATATTTAAAGGCCAGACCTGCCTGCGCTAATGTTGACCGGCATTCCGGAACGGCGCTCCAGCACCTCATTAACCCGCGAAGTATCAACGTCATCCCCTTTGATAAACGTGCGCAGCACTGGCGTAACGGGCAATGGAACTTTTTTGTCTGACTCAAATTCAGCACGGTTACGAGAAAGCGGTTCGTGTACCTCCAGCCAACGACTGCCATCCGGCTCTACCGAAAATTTAACGGGCCTGTCGATAATCTGAACGCGGGTTCCTACAGGAACATGGTCGAATAAATATTTAATATCGTCATTGCGTAAACGGATACAGCCCTGACTGACGCGAAGGCCGATGCCAAAGTTAGCATTAGTGCCATGGATGGCATATAACCTGCCGATATATATTGCGTATAGCCCCATAGGGTTATCCGGCCCCGCAGGCACCATCGCGGGCAGCGTTTTTCCCTCTTTAGCATATTCCCGGCGCGTATTAGCCGTTGGCACCCAAACCGGGCCATCTTGTTTGCGTTCAACCGCAGTTACCCAGTTGCGCGGCGTTTCACGGCCAGCCTGACCAATACCAATGGGTAGCACCTCAACCGTATTCGTGCCTGCGGGATAATAATAAAGGCGCATCTCGGCGACGTTTACCACAATACCTTCACGAACGGTGTCAGGCAGAATCAACTGCTGCGGCACTACCAGTGTGGAACCAGACTGAGGTAAAAACACATCCACGCCGGGATTCGCTTCAAGCATATTACTCAGCCCCTGACCGTAGCGGGCGGCAAATGACTCTAAGGGCTGAGTATTGTTCTGTGGTACGGCGATTGTGACAGGCTGTCCTACCAGACGACTGCCTTCGGGCGGCAACGGATAGCTTATAGCCAGCGAGAAATGGCTTACCAACAAGACGAAAAACGGAAAAAAAGGTGTGATACGACGCATTATATCCCTTCCTTTGTCGCGGCAGGTGTGCGTTAAGTATAGCTTTTTTCTCACATGGCTGGTGTTGTGCGCCCGGGTTATGTTGCGTTTGCGTTCCCCTCCGGCAGGACAATATTACTGGCCGCCAACTCCCCCATGTTGTGGAACATGGCGCACGCGGCTTCCACGATCGGCATCGCCAGCGCCGCGCCGCTTCCTTCACCTAACCGCATCGCCATATGCAAATAGGGTTCCATAGACAAATGCGCGAGCGCGATGCGGGCGCCCTTTTCCGCCGAAAAGTGCGACGGGATCAGATAAGGTCTCACCGCAGGCGCAATCTGACAGGCCGCCAGCGCTGCCGAGTAGGAAAGAAAGCCATCCAGCAATACGGGTAAGCCACACCTTGCCGCGCCAAGCATCACGCCGGTCATCCCGACCAGATCAAAACCACCCACCTTCGACAACACATCAATGCCGTCGCGCGGATTGGGCTGATTAATCGCAATCGCCCGCCGCACGACGTCCACTTTATTATCGATGCGGGAAGGCGGAAGATTCGCGCCAATCCCCACCACCTCTTTTGCATCACTTCCTGTAAAAACGCTGACCATCGCGGCGGCTGGCGTAGTGTTCGCCATTCCCAGCTCCCCTACGCCAAATAAGGTCACGCCGCGTTGCGCCAGGTCGCAGGTGTAGCGGGAAACCTCCAGCAAAAGCGCCTCAGCCTGCAAGCGACTCATCGCCGGGCCAACGGCAATATTTCCGCAGCCGCGCGCGACGCGCATATTAACTACGCCAGGAATAGGTTCGGCATCAATACCGACATCAATGACATGCACCTTCGCACCGGCCTGAGCGGCAAGCACGCATACGCCGGTTGTTCCCCGCGTCATATTCGCCGCCTGAATCGCCGTCACGATTTTGGGCGAAACCGCTACGCCTTCATCCCAGACGCCATGGTCGGCGCACATCACCAGCACCGCCTTTTCACCTACCTGCGGCGTACCGTTAAGACCCGGCATACCCGCGAGCTGAACGGCTAAGGTTTCCAGTCTGCCCAGGCTGCCCGGCGGTTTGAGCAGGCCGTCAATATGTTGCTGCGCACGCGCCATCGCCTCGGCGTCCGGCGCAGGAATGTCACGGAGTAAAGCGTGTAGTGTCTGCATAAGATGTCTCGTCCGTAATAATCGGCTCATAACAGAGCCAGCAGAAAGATCAATTCGCCAAGTTCGATCGCCGCGCCCAGCGTATCGCCGGTTTGACCGCCAAGCGTACGTTTAAGCAACTGGCCAAGGATGAAAATCGCCGCGCATGTGACCACCATTGCGGCCAGTCCTTGCATACCAGGCAGTAATACCGTGGCGATGATTATCGCCAATCCCAGAGTAATGCAGGTTTGCCGTCCGCTGACTTTACCGATAAATACATTGCCAAGCCCCTCTTCACGGGCGTAGCGATGACGGTACATCAATAAAACGGCGCTGCCGCGTCCGGCCGCACAGGCCGCTGCCAGCGCCGCCAACATTGGCGTTCCACGTAACGCCAGTTCGCTGACCACCAGAATTTTTGTCAGGAGCACAAAAATAAGCGCCAGCCCGCCATGGGTTCCCAGACGACTATCGCGCATAATCTCCAGCATTCGCTCACGGCGGCGCGCGGAAAAAATGCCATCGCAGGTATCGGCCAGCCCATCCAGGTGAAAACCACCGGTCAGCAGCGCCAGCGCCAGAATACAGAACAACGCCGCTAGCGGAATACCGCACCAGGGTTGCAGGAGGATGAAAATCAGGCCGCTTACGCCCCCCAGAATCAACCCGATAAAGGGAAACATCACGATCCCACGCGAATACTGCTCGAAATCCAGTCCCTGCGACCAGCGTGACGGCACGGGCAAGCGGCTAATAAAAGCGAGCATGGCCCAAAACAGCTTACTCATTTAATTTTGACTCCAATACCTGAGACCACCAGCCAGACCTCATCCGCCGCTGCCGCCAGTCGTTGGTTGACCCGACCGGCAATATCACGAAAATGGCGCGCCAGGCGGTTTTCCGGGACGATCCCCATTCCCACTTCATTTGTCACCAGTACCACTTTCGCCGGGCAGCGCTGGCAGGCTGCAATTAAAATCTGAATTTCATCGTCAATGGCGCGCTCCATCGCCGCGTAATCCCACTGTTCGGGATCGTTTTCGCCTCCCAGCGCAAACAGCAGATTCGTCACCATGGTGGTAATACATTCCAGCAAAATCGCGTCGTCAGGGGCAAGATCCGCGGTAATCAACGTATCAAGATGCCGCCAGCATTCTGCGGTCCGCCAGTGTGCCGGCCTGCCATCTTTATGATGCTGAATTCTCGCCGCCATCTCGTCATCAAGAATCTGCGAGGTGGCGATATACAGTACCTGCGGCGCATCGCCAATTAAGGCTTCAGCATGACGGCTTTTACCACTACGCGCCCCGCCCGTCACCAGAATCATCATACCGGCTCCTGATGCTGTTGCATGATGGTATAAATTTTATCAATATCAATATGTTGCCGCATCGCTTCCGCCAGCAGATCAAATTGCCGCGCTTTATGCTCCGCATAACAAAAAGTCGTTTCCCACGGCGCAAGTCCTTTTCGCGCCCGTAACCCATTGACCACCGCACGGGTAAACGCATCGCTGTCAAACAGGCCGTGAAGGTAAGTGCCAAACGCCAGTCCGTCGGCGGTGACCGCGCCATCCGCCACAGAGCATCCATTTTTCTGTAACGTCATGGCCGTACAGCATCCTTCCTGCAGCACCGTTTCCCCCATGTGAATTTCATAACCGCGTACCGGTAGCCCCGCCGCGGCAGCCAGCCAGCCGGGCAGCTCGCCTGACATTGTCGCGTTAACCTGCGTCGTGGTTTTATCCTGTGCAAAGCGAGTGATCGTATTAAGCAGCCCCAGGCCCGGCTGCGTACCCAGCCCCGACTCCACCTCATCCACAATGGTGTCGCCCAGCATCTGGTAGCCGCCGCAAATCCCCATCACCGGCACGCCCTGCCGATGTGTCTGCAATACCGCATCCGCCATCCCGCTTTCACGCAGCCAGGCGAGGTCGCTCAGCGTATTCTTACTGCCCGGCAGGATCACCAGATCAGCGTCAGTCAACGCTTCCGGGCGGCGAATATAGCGTATGCGCACATCCGGCTGCGCCGCCAGAGCGTTAAAATCCGTAAAGTTAGAAATATGTGGCAGTTGCACAATGGCAATAGTGATATCACGGGGGGCGTTACCGCGATATTTATCGTTTTGCAGCGCGACGCCATCTTCATCTTCCAGATCCACATCCAGCCACGGCATCACTCCCAGGACCGGGACGCCGGTAAGCGATTCGATTTGTTCGATACCGGAATAGAGTAGCGCCACGTCGCCGCGGAATTTGTTGATAATGACGCCCTTTACTCTGTCACGCTCCTGTTTATGCAGCAGCGCCAGCGTGCCATAAATAGCGGCGAATACGCCGCCCCGGTCGATATCCGCCACCAGAATAACCGGACACTGGGCCATTTCCGCCATTCCCATATTGACGATATCGCGATCGCGCAGATTGATTTCCGCCGGGCTTCCGGCGCCTTCCAGCACAATAACGTCATATTCCTGCGCCAGGCTGTTATAGACCGCAAGGATTTGCTCACGCAAACGCGGTTTATAGTCATGGTAACTAACCGCATCCATATTGGTCGCCACTTTCCCCATCAGCACGACCTGCGCCTGGCGATCGCTGGTCGGTTTGAGCAGCACCGGGTTCATACGCACATCTGGCGTGATCCCCGCGGCTTCCGCCTGAAAAATTTGCGCCCGCCCCATCTCTTTACCATCCGGCGTAATACCAGAATTAAGCGCCATATTTTGCGATTTAAACGGCGCGGTACGCAGACCATCCTGATAAAAAATGCGGCATAAACCCGCCGCCAGCACACTTTTGCCGACGTCGGATGCCGTCCCCTGCAACATAACTGCCTGCGTCATGACGCCTCCCTGAATGCGCACTTTTGCATTCGATGAAAAAACTCCGTTTCTGTTTTACACAGCGGCAGTCCCAGTTGAGTATGAAGTTTGACCAGCCAGGGCTGGGTTAGCCCCGCGTGTTCCATCGCTTCCGTACACGCGAAAACCTCGCCAGGCGCGCCATGCATCAGGATCTGGCCCTGGCGTAATACGTATACGGCATCGCTAATTTCATAAATAAGATCGATATCATGGCTGGAGATAATGACATGATTTCCCTGCGCCACAATCCGCCTGATGATAGCAAGCATCTGAGTGCGCCCAGCGGGATCGAGACCAGCAGTGGGTTCATCCAGCAATAGATAGCGCGCCTGTAGCACCAGCGCTCCGGCGATAGCCACACGTTTTTTTTGCCCATGACTCAAACACTGAATGGGCTGATGGCGAAAATGTTGGGCGTCAACCAGCGTTAGCGCCTCGTCGACGCGGCGCGTGATTTCCGCCTCCGGCACCCCCAAATTACGTAAACTAAACGCAATGTCGCTATCGATATCAGTATAAAAAATCTGCTGTTCAGGGTCCTGAAAAACCGTCGCAACTTGCTGGCGCAGCGCCAGTAGTCCGCGCTTGCTGTAATCCAGCGGTTTTCCCTGCCACAACACGGCCCCTTTTTGCGGACGCAACAGGCCGCTCAGGTTCATAAAAAGCGTAGACTTCCCACAGCCGTTCGCGCCCACCAAACCGGTAACAGGCGAAAGCGAAAAATCCAGATTTAACCCTTTAAGTACCGGCTCATCCTGATAACGAAACCACAGGTCTGAAGTGGCAAGCATAATAGTCCTTACAGGTGAAAATCACCCTGATACAGTTTGATATCCAGCGTGGTAGTCATTTGCTGATAACGCATTAACACCCGCGTAAACAGGAGTCCAGTTAGCATTGCCAGAGATCGATAGCCGTTCGGCAGGCTGCAATAACCAAAACGCAGCGTTTGCGAGCGACGAATTGCCGCCGCCTCATCCAGAAGAATAAAGAGAAAGCGCCACGTTAACAGGATTTGCTCGGTAAGCAGGCGTGGAATATGCGCGCGCTTAAGCAAGCTAATTAACTGCGGAAACGGTAGGTTCATCACCAGCCACAACGTCGCGGACAGCGCCGTCAGGCTACGCCAGAACGTTTCATTCGCCGTAACCACGCCCGCACGGGTAATCCCGATCCAGTACGGCCCGACAGATATGCCAGCCAGCAGCATTTGCGGCTCGCGGCTGATGCTGAAGATAATCGTTATCACGCCGACCAACAAAAATCCAAAAGGTATCGCCATCCATCGACACCAGCGCCAGAGGGATATGCGCAATAGCCAACAGCTCAATCCGGCAATGATCAGCAGCTCAATGCCCTGCCCTACAGGCGGCAGAGCAAACGCCAGTATCATCATCGCCAGCCACAGCAAAAACTTGCGCTGCGGCGCAACGTGTGCCCAGCGGCTTTGATAGCTGAGTCGATCAAGCCCGGTCATCACGGCGTTGTTTACCTTTGCAATACCCCAGGATATAAAAAATCACCGCCGCGCCAAGAGAGCCCTGAAGGGTAAACAGCAGGCTTTCAATTTCACCGCTGGCAGGTTCATATAACGGCTGAAACCAGGGTTTATACTGCGGCGCAATAGCCTGAATCTGGCTTTCCGCTTCGCCGTCTGAACCGCCATATTCACCGCCGTGGTTAATAAAAAACGGCAGAATCACCAGCGCCACCACCATCGCTAACAACATCAACGTTTTTTTCATTTTAATGTCCTTGTACGGTAATCACTTGCCGTTTGGTTAACTGGTCATAAATCATGACGGTTAATAAACCTTCGGCAATGGCGACAGGAATCTGTGTGAGGCAGAAAATCCCCATAAACTTCACAACAGACCCTGTCGCTCCGGCATGGGGATCGGGAAACGCAACGCCAAGCTGGACTGAAGTCACAAAATAGGTCGCCAAATCCGCCAGCATCGCGCACAGAAAAACGGCGACATCACGGCGCAGTCCGGCACGGCAGGCCATTTTCCACACCAGATAACCGACAACCGGGCCAATCACCGCCATCGACATTCCATTTGCGCCAAGCGTCGTCAGGCCACCGTGCGCCAGCAATAGCGCCTGAAACAACAGCACAACCGCGCCGAGAATCGCCACCACCCCGGGCCCGAACAAGATAACCGCCAGACCAACGCCGGTCGGATGTGAACAACTCCCCGTTACCGACGGAATTTTGAGCGCGGACAGGACAAAAATAAACGCGCCGCACAGCGCCAGCAGTACCTTCTGATGATTATCCTCCTGCACAATACGCCGTAAGCGCACCAGCCCATACCACAAGCAGGGTAAAAACAGTAACCACCAGGCCAGCGCCCACACTGGCGGTAAAAAGCCCTCCATGATATGCATCGCAAACGCCTGTTGCGGGACAACCATCAGCAATAGCGCTGCAGCCAGTCCACTGAAAGACAACTGTCGAAGCTGCTGTTCAAGTTTCATTCTGCATACTCCCACTGTTTATTGACCAGAATGGTCGAAAAATAGGGCAACGGTCGATCATCGTTGACCTCGTGGAGATGGCGCCAGCACTGCTCGCCGGGCAGCGTGGCCTCGGACATCATTAAGGCGCATTCCAGCAGGCCAGCCTGCGCCAGCAACGCTTTAATACGAGCGAACCGGCCATACACTTTCATCAGCACCAGGCTATCATGCTGTTGTAGCGCCTGGGCTATTTCCGCTTCCGGCGCGGTACAAGAAATAACCGCCAGCGATTGCTGTTCTATGGCGAGCGGCATTTTCGCGCGGGCGGCTATCGCGGCGAAGGACGTGACGCCGGGGACAATCTCCAGCCACTCCGGGCAGCCGATACGCTGGAGTAAAAAAATCCAGGTACTGAATAGCATCGCATCGCCCAGGGTAATAAAACCGACCTGTTTACCCGCTTTCACCTCTGCGGTAAGCGCGGCGGCAACCTCGTTCCAGACCGCTTCTTTCTCGGCGCCGTCAGCGCTCATAGGGAAATGGCAACAACGTACTTCCGTCTGCTCGCCGAGATAGTCGCGCACAATCGACAGCGCCAGACTATCGCCCCCCTTACGACCGGCGGGCGCATACAGAATGTCCAGCGAGCCAAGAATCCGCGCTGCGCGGACGGTTATCAGGTCGGGCGCGCCTGGCCCGGTACTTAATGCGTATAATTTACCGTTCATGCCGCCTCCTCTACCGCCATGTTCAGCGCCTGGTGCAAATGCGCGACAAACATCGCCCGGATAGCCGGGTTTTCTCCCAGCCCGCTCAGCCACGGCGTCGCCGGAATGCCCGCCGCGTTAAAGCGCATTTTCCATGAGTCGCCGTCGTCTGAAGCCATATCATTAATGGCGTGATCGCCCGCCACCAGCATTAATGGCATCAAATGTACGCCGGTGACGCCTTCGTCACGCAGGCTGTCGATCAGGATGTCGACCTCCGGGTAGCTTTCTACGGCGCCGACGCGCGCCGGGAAGCGCTGCGCGGTCATCATATGATCGAGACAGGCATAAGCTGCGAATGCGTGATGGCTGGCGCCGTGGCCCATAAAAACGACTTTCTCCGTTTGTCTGAGCGATGGCATCTGTTGTCGCAACGCCTGCATTAGCTGCACATAATCGTTATGGCTGCTCAGCAGCGGCACGCCCAGCGTCAGGCGAGTGAATAACGGACGCAAGAGTTGTACCTCACGGACAATTTTTTCATATTCGACGCCGTTAATAATGTGCAACGACTGAATCGCCACGTCCTGATATCCCTGTGCGGCAAGCTTTTGCAAAGCCTGTAATGGCGTATCGATGTCGATACCGTCACGCTGGCGAAGCTTGCGAATGATCATTCCGGAAGTGAAGGCGCGAAACAGGTCGCGATCGGGACAGGACGCCGACAGATCACGTTCGCACGCCACAATGTTTTTTTCACAGGTGTCGTGATAGCTGGTGCCAAAACTGACCACCAGAAGCGCTTTTTTCATTTTTACTCCTTAGCTGCGGCCAGCCAGCGCGATAAACGCTGCGCAAAGGCGGCCTGGCTTTCCAGTAACTCATCACCCGTCACAAGCGGCGTCGGGCGCGCAATAACGATGCAAGGAATGCCCGCATCCAGACAGGGCTGAACTTTTTCCTGATATCCCCCCTCCGCGCCGGACGCTTTGGTAATGACCACGTCGGCCCGGCACTGGTGGTAAAACGCGGCGTTAAAATCAGCGCTGAACGGCCCACACAGAGCGAAAATTTCTCCAACGCCGAACCCCAGTTCGCTGCAGCGTTGAATCACCTCCGCCACGGGCAGTACGCGCGCCAGCAACGTTTTTTCCGCCAGCCCGGCACGCCAGACGGCCAGATCTTTACTGCCGGTCGTCAGTAACACGCGCGGACCAAAACGCCTCGCTATCTCGCAGGCATCGGCAATACTGCGCGCCGTATAGAGAAGCGGATGCGTCAGATTGCTAAGCTGCTCCGGACGCTGATAACGACTTAACAACACGCCTGCCGTTTCACAGGCGCGAAGGAGGTTATGGCTGACCATTTCTGCATAAGGATGCGATGCATCTATTACCCAGCGAGTACGGTTTTCTTTTAGCCAGGCGACCATCTGCCCGTACTCCAGACGACCACAGCGCACCTGCCCTTTAATGTCGCCCGCCAGCGCTTTTCCGGCTGGCGTCGCCACGGATAAGGTGTACGCGACGTTCGCCGCATCCAGTTGTCGGCATAACGCGCGCGCATCGCTGGTGCCGCCCACCACCAGCACATCCCCCTCATTCACAGCGTGTAACCTCGCGGCGTTATCATCAGCCCATCCTGAACATAGGTCGTTTTATTACCGACGATGACCAGACTGGTCATATCTACCGGTTCAAAATCCATATCGCCGAGCGTAGTCAGCCATTTTTCCTCTTTCTTACGTCCGGCGGATTTCACCACGCCAACCGGCGTTTGCGCGCTTTTACTGGCGGCAAGCAGGTCAAACGCGCGCGCCAGATGCCCTTCGCGGCCGCGGCTGCGCGGGTTGTAAAAACAGATAACAAAGTCTGCCTCTCCGGCGGCAACAATACGTTTTTCAATTACCGGCCACGGGGTCAGCAGGTCGCTGAGGCTGATATGACAGAAGTCGTGCATCAGCGGCGCACCCAGCAGCGAGGCGGCTGCGATACTGGCGGTCATCCCCGGAATAAGGCGAACCTCTACATCCAGCTTCTGCTTGCTCACCAGCTCCAGCACCAGTCCCGCCATGCCGTAAATACCGGCGTCGCCGCTGCTAATCAGCGCCACGTTATGCCCGGCCTGCGCCAGCTCAATCGCCGCCTGGCAGCGTTCAATCTCTTTGCACATCCCGGTTTTGATCACCTGCTTATCGCCGGTAAAGGCTTTCACCAGGTGGGTGTAGGTTTTATAACCGACGACGATTTCCGCCGCCTGAAGCGCCTCAATCGCCTCCATCGTCATCATTGCCTGCGAACCGGGGCCAATACCAATTACGCTCAACATCAGTGTGCAACTCCTAAAGTAATAGTGACGCCCTGTTCTCGCAGGGTCTCGCCTAACAATTGTCCCTGGCTTAATAACCACGCTGCCGGGCCGGATACGCTGCCAACGCCCACCGTTTTTCTGACGAAGCCAGAACCGGGAAAATGGTGTTCGAATTCGCGTAACGCTTCGGCGGTAAAGGTTTTAAAAGGCACGCGGCAGCAGGAGGCGAGCTGAATAAGCCCCGGCTCCCCTTTTTTGAGCGTGACGCTGCCAATCGCTTTTAACGCCAGCGGATCGAGTTTCTGCGCTTCAAGCTGGCGCGCCAGTAATGTCGCTAACAGGGGAAATGGCGTATCGCGGCGGCAGCCAATTCCCGCCACCACGCGCTGGGGCACCAGTTTCCAGTGCAGTACGGGAAGCTCAGGGAGGTCATTACGCAAAGAGACGCAGATAAGCGCATCCAGTTCAGGCAATCGCTGCAAATCATCAACAGGGATAAAACCACGAATATCGCACTGGCCGATCTCTTCCGTTAGTTCGGCATCCCACCATAACCCCACCCGTTGATGACTGACCAACATCTGGTTAACGGTTTTTACCGCCGTGCGAAGATCGGACATGCGGGCGTTAAGCTGGAAAGCTAAGGTGTCCAACGCGGACATCTCATTGACATCCGTTGCCGTGGTAATCACCGGATCGGCGCCTAACATTCCTGCCAGGTAGCGCGTCAAGGCATTGGCCCCGCCCGCATGACCGGAAAGCAGGCTAATGACATGCTGACCACGTTCATCAATGACGACCACCGCCGGATCGCTGAACTTGTCGTTCACTAACGGCGCCAGGACACGAACGGCAATGCCGGTCGCGCCGATAAAAATAAGCGCGGTATAAGTGGTAAAAGCCTGCCGGGCGGTATTAGCGAATCCGCCATCGAAGGGAATAAATCCCTCTTCCCGCAGTTTTTCACTGGTAAAGCAGGTTAACGGCAGCATCGCGGAGAGTCTCTTTGCCAGCGCCACGCCGCCGGGCGTCAGGCAAAACAACGCAATGGATTCAGGCTTTACGGTATTCATGGCTAAAGTCCGCTGCATAAAGTCTTGAGTAGTGATACTCCTTACCCAGAAAATTCCCGACCAGGATTAGCGCCGTCTTACGGATGCCAGCATCACGTACTTTGTCGCTAATATCCGCTAACGTGCCGCGAACGGTCTGACTTTCCGGCCAGGTAGCCTTATAGATGACTGCGACAGGCGTAGTTGCCGGATAACCGCCGGCAATGAGACGTTCCGCCACCCGATGAATACGCTGAACGGAGAGATAAATCGCCATTGACGTCTGGTGACTGGCGAAAGCCTCCAGTTGTTCGCGCGCCGGTACTGGCGTACGCCCTTCCAGACGGGTAATAATGAGACTCTGCGATACCTCCGGTACGGTATATTCCACACCCAGCTCTGCCGCAGCGCCGAGAAACGCGCTGACGCCAGGCACTACCTGCCAGTCGATACCACGGCGAGTTAACTCTTCGCCTTGCTCACGCACGGAGCCGTACAGCGAAACATCGCCCGTTTGCAAACGCACCACCGTTTTTCCCGCTTTCACGCCCGCGGCCATCAGCTCGATAATCTGCTCAAGATGCAGTTCGGCGCTGTCGTAGCGTTCTGCCTGCGCGGGGCAGTAATCCAGCAGTTCGGTATTGATCAGCGAACCGGCATAGATAACTACCTGCGCCTGTTGCAGCAGGCGGTAGCCTTTAAGCGTGATCAGCTCGCGATCGCCCGGCCCGGCGCCGACGAACCATACACAGCGTGGATCAAATGTCTCTGACATGGTTTTCTTCCTTCTGACAGGCGATAACAAAAACAGGATTGTTCGGTTTGAAATAGTGTCCCGCCCCCAGCGGCGTTAACGATGAAAGCTGAAGCTGTACACAGTCCATTCGACATGCGCCGATGTGGGCAATATGCGCCAGCGCGCTATGGAGGTTTTCCTGCAAGATAAAGGTCATCACCAGACGGCCACCGGGATGCAGATGACCCATCGCCCAGTCAATCAGCGCCGTCAGATGCCCGCCGCTGCCGCCCATAAACACCGCATCGGCTTTCCCGGTTATGGTCATTGGCGCTTCGCCGGGGAGAATATCGATATTGCCGCAGGCAAAGCGCTGACGATTCTCATCAAGCAGCCGTAGCGCGGCAGGATTACGCTCGATAGCCGTCACCTGCAACGAAGGAAATTGCAGCGCCGCTTCAATTGAGACGCTTCCCGTTCCCGCCCCGACGTCAATCAGGTGACTGGCGCGGTGGAGCTCAAGTTTCGACAGTGCCAGCGCCCGTACCGCCTCTTTGGTCATTGGCACGTTCTCGCCGCGCAGAAAAAGCTCATCTTTCATCAAGGATCACCACTGCATTCATTTCATAGTCGGCGTTGACCGCACTGACGGGTAGCCAGTGGATCCGCTCATTTTCCATCGCCAGATTTTCACCAATCACCATTAAGCGATGCCCTTTACCGCGCGCGACCAGTTCCCGGGCGATTTCCCGCGGCCCGCAGCGGGCATCCGTGACCATCGCCACTTTGCGATGGCTCGCCAACTGATCGAAGCTGACGCAACGACCGTGGCTACTGGTCAACCACATGTCATTCATATCAATTCCAGCCTGTGCGCACAGATACTGTACGGCGCTGATGCCAGGGATAATGCGAACCTGTTCGATACCAAAATGCGCCACCAGGCGTGTACCGATGCCATAAAACAGCGGATCGCCGGAGGCCAGCACCACGATCCCTTTATCCCAGCGGGCGGCAATCCAGGACAACAACGCGCCAATATCCGCGCCCAGCGTAAATCGTTCGCCGCCAAACGCCGGAAACTGCGCCAAATGCCGTTTACCGCCTGCCAGCGCATCGGCGTGGTCTATCGCTTCCAGCGCCGCAGGCGTCATCAAATGCCGTCCAGCGGGCCCCATTCCCACGACCGTTAGCATTGCAGCTCCTTAGCAATCTCGTCGACGGGACGATTACTGCCGAGAATATGGTTATCAAAAGAAAACAGGATGGCGTCGCAGACAGGCGGCGTTTTGGTAAAACGCAGCATCTGCATGACTCGCAAACAAATACGCCTGGCAAGATGGTTATAGATATGCCCGAAGCCATATGCTTCAATGTGCTCCATTGCCGCTTCAGTGGTATCGCAATCGCCGACCAGGGTGAGTAACTCCAGCGGCGCGCCCAGTAAAGCTAAATGCGCGACCAGCGTTTCCATGCGCGCATCGGCAATATGGCTATGGGTATGAAAGATCCCGGCGGCGATTTTGATCAATTTTCCAGGATGCCCCACCAGCACTATCTGGCAAAATCCCAGCCGTACCGCCTCTTCAATCATGTAGCCGACAAAATTGCTCATGGTGACGACCGCCTGTGTGTCGACGCCCATTTGTTCGCGAACAAACCGTTCGCCGTGGTTGCCCGGCACGAGTATCACCCGCGTTAATCCTGACGCCCGTTTGATCTCCAGTTCCAGCGATAGCGAGCGTTTCCAGCTTTCTTCCGACATCGGTGTCACAATGCCGGTAGTGCCAATAATGGAAATGCCGCCAAGAATGCCAAGCCGCGAGTTATACGTTTTTTGCGCCCGCGCTTCGCCTTCCGGGGCAAAAATCTCCACATCGGCCCCACGCGCTGGGCCTATCGCTTCGCGCACCGCAGATTCAATGGTATGACGCGGCGTACGATTGATGGCAGCGCTCCCGAGCGGTAGTCCAACCCCTTTACGCGTTACCGTACCAATACCTTCGCCGCCAGTGAGCGTAATCTCACCGCTGTCGTTGAGCGTAACGCGGGCAAAAATCAGCATTCCGTGCGTGGCATCCACATCATCGCCGCCATCTTTACGAATTGCGGCTATCGCCTGCTGGCCTTCAATGTGCGGCGACTCCACGTTCAGGCATAGCGTGACGCCCGACGGCGTGACGATGGAGACCTGATGAATCAGATGTTGACGCAATACCATCAGCGCGGCGACTTTTGCCGCCGCCGTCGCGCAGGAACCGGTGGTATATCCTTTACGTAACGCTTTACCGTGGTGCCAGACCGGCGCGTCAAAAGAAAGCTCGCTCATCAGGCCTCCCGGAGATGATAGAGCAGCGCATTGACGATAGCGGCAGCCACGTTACTGCCGCCTTTACGCCCTAACGCGGCAACCGCGGGGAAATGGCTATGGGTGAGCGCCTCTTTGGACTCCGCCGCGCCGACAAAGCCTACCGGTACGCCCACCACGCCGCTCACCGTCACGTTATGTTCAAGCAAACGGAACAGGGCCGTCGGCGCATTACCGAAAACAAAGAGCTTGTTTTTCTCCTCCTCGGCGATAGCGATATCGACGGCGGCCATTGAACGGGTAATCCCCTGCGTTTGTGCGGCGCGCACCACGCGCGGATCGCTGATATAACAGCGACACTCGCCGCCAAACGTCGCCAGTAATCTTTTATTAATGCCGGACAGCGCCATCGTGGTATCG
This sequence comes from Salmonella sp. 32020114201800008SM, assembly GCF_017572025.1. Taxonomy (NCBI): domain Bacteria; kingdom Pseudomonadati; phylum Pseudomonadota; class Gammaproteobacteria; order Enterobacterales; family Enterobacteriaceae; genus Salmonella; species Salmonella sp. 32020114201800008SM. The sequence continues at coordinate 977,096 of NZ_JAGEQM010000001.1, forward strand.
GTATAAATAATGCACGGATGGCGTAACGCATCACAAAGCTGTTCCAGCGCATCGGCAGAGAACCACAAAATGTCCAGCCAGTCGAAATCGGCGGTGGTATGAATAACCCGCTTGATAATGGCCTCATGGAGCGGACTGGCGAAACGGTAATCAGGACGCGTTTCGCGAATAATGTCGCTAATAATGGTGAAACTGTTGGCCTCAATGGTTTGGGGCTGCTGGATATAATGCATACTGTCGTCCTCAGGCCACGCCAGATAACCCGCACCGCGCCGCAATAAACAGCGCCAGCGCCAGGGTTGAAGCGACCCACATCAATCGAATCGTTCGGGAAATATCGTCCACGGAAATATCGCGCTGCGCGTCGCCTATCCAGGGCTTGTCCACACGCTCGCCAAAGTAGTTATTTGGGCCGCCGAGCTGGATACCTAAGGCGCCGGCCACACACGCTTCCGACCAGGCGCAATTTGGGCTACTGTGGTTATAACGGTCACGCCAGCCAATACGCAGCGCACGCCAACCACTCAGGCGACACAGTCCTGCCGCAATGCCCAGCAACAGCCAGCTCAGTCGGGCGGGAAGATAGTTCGCTACGTCGTCCATACGGGCGCTGACCATACCAATCGCCCGGTATTTTTCATGTTTGTAGCCCACCATTGAATCCAGGGTATTGACGGCTTTGTAGGCCATCGCCAGCGGCGCGCCGCCGAGAAAGAGGAAAAAGAGCGGCGCGATAATGCCGTCAACGGTGTTTTCTGCAACCGTTTCCACCACGGCGCGATTGATCTGCGCTGGCTGAAGTTGCGACGTATCGCGCCCGACGATCCAGGAGAGTTTTATTCGGCTTTCCGCAAGGTCGTTCTTCCGTAACGGTCGTTCAACCTCCTGCGCGGCGTGGGCCAGAGAGCGTCCGGCCAGCGTGGTAAAGATCATCCAGACTTCGACGCTCCAGCCAAACCAGGGGTGAATCCGCTGCGCCAGCGCCAGTACGCCCCATGCCACGCCCCAGGTCGCCCCGACAACCACAACCCACATTACGCCGCCGCCAATCCGCAGCGCTTTATCGCCGGGACAATAGCGACGCACAATACGCTGCACAAACGTGATTAAACGACCTATCCAGCGTACCGGATGGGGCCAGTGTTGAGGGTCGCCGATGATAAAATCCAGCACCCAGGCGATACACCAGGCAAGAATCGTCATAATACGCGCCTCGCCGCCGCCAGCCAGTGCTGCAACATTTCCGGACGCTGGGCGAAATGGACGTGCAGATAGCTGGCAAACGTGTTGCCTGTCTGCCAGCCGCCAGTCCATTCCTGTAACACGCGGCCATCGCGAACCTTACGACAGGCCATAACGGCGGGTGTTTCGGGGATAAAATCTGAGTAGTGAAATTCATGGCCGCGCACTATCTCGCCAGGCGCCGCCAATAGCGTTGGCTGCATAGCCTGCGCCTCACAGTAGCCAAAGCGGGTAAGTCGCTTACCCATTTTGCTGTGACCGGGGATAATATTCGCCATCTGATGAATTTCCCCGCCGCTATCCTCCAGAGTGCTCCCCAGATACATCAGACCACCACACTCCGCGTAAATCGCCACGCCGCGCTGATGCGCCGCCCGCAAATGTTTTAACATCACCGTATTTGCCGCCAGATCCGCGGCGTATAATTCAGGATATCCACCGCCCAGCCAGATCATCTGACAATCAGGCAATGCGCGGTCATGCAGTGGGCTAAAACGCACAATGTTAACGCCGGCACGCTCCAGCAAATCGATGTTATCGGGGTAATAAAAGTTAAAGGCCTCATCATCCGCCAGAGCAAGCGTCAGCCCTGCCCCCGCTGTGTTATCGGGGCGTTCAGGCCACATTCCCGCCGGAAGCGCTGATAACACGCTCAGCGAGAGTAGCGCATCCACATCCACTGTTTGTTCCAGCGAGGCGGCAAAATCATGCCATGATTGCTGATTGACGAGGGATTCTCTGGCGGTAATCAACCCCAGGTGGCGTTCAGGTAATGCGACGCCGTCGCAAGGAGGGACATACCCCAGTACCGGCAGTGAGCAATAATGTTCAATGGCATTTTTGAGGAGCTGATAGTGGGCGTCGCTAGTGACGCGATTCACAATCACGCCCGCGAGGTTGAGGGTCGGGTCGAAGTGCTGAAATCCCATAACGGTAGCCGCAAGCGACGTTGAAACAGCCTTGCCGTCCACCAGTAGGATGACCGGGCAACCAAGCTGTTTGGCCATCGCGGCTGTGCTGCAGTAATTGGGGTCGACGCCATAGCCGTCATACAGCCCCATGACGCCTTCAATGACAGCGATATCCGCCTGCCGCATTTGTTCGCAAAATAAGGCGTTGAGAACAGGAGGAGGAAGAATGAAACTGTCAAGATTACGGGACGCCACGCCACAGATAGCGGTATGCCAGCCGGTATCAAGGTAATCTGGCCCAACTTTAAACGGCTGTACGCGCAGCGCGCGTTTTTGCAGCAGCCTCAACAAACCAAGCGTCACCGTGGTTTTGCCGCAACCGCTTCCTGTGCCTGCAAGAATAAATGCGTGATGCCTTGCCGCCATTACCCTGATCCTGTTCAGGGTGGTAGGGGTATACAGGTACGCGCATGTTCAGTCTTTCGACTGTACGCGTCTTCGCAACCCACTTCCCACCGAAGTTGTTGGTTATCACCGACAGGCAGGTCTTCTGGCTTAGCGTCCTCCTCGCCCGTCCTTCCCAATCTTGCGATCAGTGGTCTTTACGGGGTCGTCAGCATCACAGCAGCGGGGGCTGCGGGGGATTTTCACCCCCTTCCCTACCACAAATGTGGCAAACCTGTTGGTTTACGTTATGGCTGTACGGCACACCCATAACGGCAATTAATAATGTGCTACGTTTTACATTTCTGTGAGCAATAGCCTGAGCGGTTGCTCATCTGACGTTAATCTACTCATCCTTATCGGTATATTGACTATAAAACGTATCGACAAAGCGTAATAAAACTTATCTTTCCTGACACTGTACTTCATCACAAAAATAAAAACTGGTGCAGTTTATGCCCTAAATTTTATTATTTTGTTGCGCTATGACAATTTATTGTTACACCAGATAAATTTTCTTTCTGAAATGATTAAGATACAAAAGACTATCAAAAATCGGCAATAGCAAAATATTGCTATTCATAACGATGGAGGATGAGAATTCTCATTTATCTGCTGGCGATAAGCCTGCGGCGTAACCTGATAGGTCTGGCGGAAGACTTTGCAAAAATAGCTGGTTTGCGAAAAGCCTAAATTACGCGCAATACTGGCAATACTCCAGTCACTATGGCAAAGCAATTCTCTGGCGCTAACCATTCTCTGGCGGTTTACCCACGCATTAAATCCGATTCCCTGATATTTCTTGAATAGCTTACTGAAGTAATAGGGGCTGAGATAGACATGTGAGGCGACATCCTCAAGACGAAGATCGTCGGACAAATGCGCATCAATATAGCGAAGCGCTTTTTTCATTTTACTGTCATGCGGAGTGGGACCACGAGTGGTTTTATTTGCCTCCGATTGCTGCGGATTGTCTTTGATAACCACGAAATTGAGCTGTTTTTTCAGGCAATTCTCAACAATCAGTTTAAGAAGATCGGCGGAAGCGATAACGCGTGAATAGTCCATCTCTGGCACATTCCGAAATTCATTCAAGAGCTCAGGGTCAGCCTGCCAGCGATCGTCAACATTAAGAATGTTTACCAGCTCCACGTCATTACTTAAACGAACCTGCCCGCATAAAACAAAGCCAACTAAATGCCCTGCGATTACCAGCGGAATAGAAAAATCCGTTAGACCGGCATGACAACGATAAATACAGGGTTGATCGGACTTCGATGCCTCCAGTCCCCCGCAGCGATCGCTCATACGACAACGTGTACTATGCTGGGGATGCTGCCGCATCAACTGACAAAACGGCGTGAAATTGAATAGCTCAGATATTTCATCACCATGAATATTGACAACCACAACCGCCAGACCGGTGGCTTGTGCAAAATCCTGTGCGATTTTATTAATGAGTTCTGAGTTCAGAGCGCTCGCAGAAATCATGATAAAACCCCTCAGTTAATTTATTGTTATAAACAAAACACATTATTTACATTCACTTTTTATTAGCATTATCCTGGCCCTGATAAAAAGTACAATGACAATATCAAAAGTCTCCCATTGCTGGGAGACGTTTTGATCAGTTCGTGAAAGCAGATCACGAAATTATCTCACCTGTTTTTACGATACATCATTGCTGTGAATCTGGTTCGCATTTTCTTACAGTTCACAGCGGTTACAAGGTAAATTCTTACCAATAAAATAGCGATATATGGCTGCTCCGGCACAGGCGCCGATAACAGGCGCGACAATCGGCACGATAAAATAAGGGATCTCTCGCCCACCGCTCATCGCCATGTTCCCCCACCCCGCTAACCATGTGAACAGTTTGGGACCGAAATCACGCGCCGGGTTCATTGCAAAACCGGTAAGGGGTCCAGTAGACGCGCCGATAACGGCAACCAGTATCCCAATAAGCAAAGGCGCAAGCGGCCCTTTAGGAATGCCATTGCCATCATCCGTCAATGCCATGATCATGCCCATCAGAATCGACGTAATGACCACTTCCACCAACGCAGCCTGCCATACATTTAGCGCTGCGGCCGGATAGGTACTGAAAATGCTGGCTAATTGCAAACTTTCGACGCTACCGCGCACCATATGATGCGCAGTCTCAAATTCAGTAAAAAGGCTACTATAAAGCACATACGCCAGCAGAGCGCCGCCAAAAGCGCCGGCAAACTGGGCAATAATATAAGGCAATACTTTCTGTTTGGGGAAGCAGGCAAACAGCCACAGCGCAATCGTCACCGCAGGGTTAAGATGTCCGCCGGAGATTCCGGCAGTAAGGTAAACGGCCAGTGAAATTCCAAGCCCCCAAATAATGCAAATCTCCCATAATCCGAGGCTGGCGCCTGCGACTTTGAGCGCGCTCAAACAACCGATACCAAAAAACAAAAAGAGTCCGGTGCCTAAAAATTCCGCACCACATTGCGCCTTTAGAGAATCATTCATGTGACACCTTCTGAGCAAAGTTCGTGTCCTGGCCAGCGCAAGTTTCGGCTGGCGGTAGAGTACAGCTAACCTCACTATAAAAAGTGCCGCCTGTAAATTGTTGGCAACCTGCGAACCTGTCTCCCGGAAAAATCGTGTTGCGATAGCAAAATTTTGCTTTTCCGATATTTTTAGCAGCCCATCATACGGGAGATTCGAGCTATAAAATACGCCTGTGAAAATAATAAAATATTGCACAAGCCAACTTATCAATTTCGAATAAGCATCACATTTTGCGTCTTTCGCCATATCAAATAAAAATACTCTAGTCACTAACAAAAATGTAAAAATGAAATAATAAAAACAAAATAATCATATAGACAATAATAAATTAAATGTAATTTATCAATAAGTTATAAAAGCAAAAGACAATTTAGTCATATTGCTTTCCCATTATTTTCTGATGCTCAACAGCAAGTCAGCCATTCTTTTTCCTCGCATCTTCTTATAGTCCCAACTATCGGAACACTCCATGCGAGGTCTTTATGCAACAAGAAGCACTAGGAATGGTAGAAACCAAAGGCTTAACCGCAGCCATAGAGGCCGCTGATGCAATGGTTAAGTCAGCCAATGTGATGTTAGTGGGCTATGAAAAGATTGGCTCCGGGCTGGTAACCGTCATCGTGCGCGGCGATGTTGGCGCGGTCAAAGCGGCCACCGATGCAGGTGCCGCAGCCGCACGCAACGTGGGTGAAGTGAAAGCCGTACACGTCATCCCACGCCCTCACACCGATGTAGAAAAAATCTTACCGAAGGGAATTAGCCAATGAGCAGCAATGAGCTGGTGGAACAGATCATGGCGCAGGTGATTGCCCGTGTGGCAACGCCGGAACAACAGGCCATCCCTGGTCAACCCCAACCTATACGAGAGACGGCTATGGCAGAAAAAAGCTGCAGTTTAACGGAATTTGTCGGGACCGCCATTGGCGATACCCTGGGCCTGGTTATCGCCAACGTCGATACCGCCCTGCTGGACGCGATGAAGCTTGAGAAGCGCTATCGTTCCATCGGCATTCTCGGCGCCCGCACCGGCGCAGGCCCGCACATTATGGCGGCGGACGAAGCGGTGAAAGCCACCAACACCGAAGTGGTCAGCATTGAGCTGCCGCGCGATACCAAAGGCGGCGCGGGCCACGGTTCGCTGATTATTTTAGGCGGTAACGATGTATCCGACGTCAAGCGCGGTATCGAAGTCGCGCTGAAAGAGCTGGACCGCACCTTCGGTGATGTTTACGGCAACGAAGCCGGGCATATCGAGCTGCAGTACACCGCTCGCGCCAGCTACGCGCTGGAAAAAGCGTTCGGCGCACCGATTGGCCGTGCCTGCGGCGTCATCGTCGGCGCTCCGGCTTCCGTCGGCGTACTGATGGCCGATACCGCCCTGAAGTCAGCCAACGTTGAAGTCGTGGCGTACAGCTCTCCGGCGCACGGCACCAGCTTTAGTAACGAAGCCATTCTGGTGATTTCCGGCGACTCCGGCGCGGTCCGTCAGGCGGTGACCTCCGCCCGCGAAATCGGCAAAACCGTCCTTGCGACCCTCGGTTCTGAACCGAAAAACGATCGCCCGTCCTACATCTGATACCCACGAGGCTGATTCATGAGATCGAAAAGATTTGAAGCACTGGCGAAACGCCCTGTGAATCAGGACGGCTTTGTTAAGGAGTGGATCGAAGAAGGCTTTATCGCAATGGAAAGCCCGAACGATCCGAAACCGTCGATTAAAATCGTTAACGGCGCGGTGACCGAGCTGGACGGAAAACCGGTTAGCGAATTCGACCTGATCGACCACTTTATCGCCCGCTACGGCATCAACCTGAACCGCGCCGAAGAAGTGATGGCGATGGATTCGGTCAAGCTGGCTAACATGCTCTGCGATCCGAACGTCAAGCGCAGCGAAATCGTCCCGCTAACCACCGCGATGACCCCAGCGAAAATTGTTGAAGTGGTTTCGCATATGAACGTGGTTGAGATGATGATGGCGATGCAGAAAATGCGCGCCCGCCGTACTCCATCTCAACAGGCGCACGTCACCAACGTTAAAGACAACCCGGTGCAAATTGCCGCCGATGCCGCCGAAGGCGCATGGCGCGGGTTTGACGAACAAGAGACGACGGTTGCGGTAGCGCGCTATGCGCCGTTCAACGCCATCGCGCTGCTGGTTGGTTCTCAGGTAGGTCGTCCGGGGGTACTGACTCAATGCTCGCTGGAAGAAGCCACCGAGCTGAAGCTCGGCATGCTGGGCCACACCTGCTACGCCGAAACCATCTCCGTTTACGGCACCGAGCCGGTCTTCACCGACGGTGACGATACCCCATGGTCGAAGGGCTTCTTAGCCTCTTCCTACGCCTCTCGCGGCCTGAAAATGCGCTTCACCTCCGGCTCCGGCTCCGAAGTGCAGATGGGCTACGCCGAAGGCAAATCCATGCTGTATCTGGAAGCGCGCTGCATCTATATCACCAAAGCCGCGGGCGTTCAGGGGCTGCAAAACGGCTCCGTAAGCTGTATCGGCGTACCGTCTGCCGTGCCGTCAGGTATTCGTGCCGTGCTGGCGGAAAACCTGATCTGCTCGTCACTGGATCTGGAATGCGCCTCCAGTAACGACCAGACCTTCACCCACTCCGATATGCGTCGTACCGCGCGCCTGCTGATGCAGTTCCTGCCGGGTACCGACTTTATCTCCTCCGGTTATTCCGCGGTGCCGAACTACGACAACATGTTCGCCGGTTCCAACGAAGATGCGGAAGACTTTGACGACTACAACGTTATCCAGCGTGACCTGAAAGTGGACGGCGGTCTGCGCCCGGTTCGTGAAGAGGACGTTATCGCCATCCGTAACAAAGCCGCCCGCGCGCTGCAGGCCGTGTTTGCCGGAATGGGACTACCGCCGATTACCGATGAAGAAGTTGAAGCCGCGACCTATGCCCACGGTTCGAAAGATATGCCGGAGCGTAACATCGTCGAAGACATCAAGTTCGCCCAGGAAATCATCAATAAAAACCGCAACGGTCTGGAAGTCGTTAAAGCGCTGGCGCAGGGCGGGTTTACCGACGTGGCCCAGGACATGCTCAACATCCAGAAAGCCAAGCTAACCGGCGACTATTTGCACACCTCCGCCATTATCGTCGGCGACGGACAAGTGCTCTCTGCGGTTAATGACGTCAATGACTATGCCGGTCCGGCAACAGGTTATCGCCTGCAGGGAGAACGCTGGGAAGAGATTAAAAACATCCCTGGCGCTCTTGATCCCAACGAGATTGATTAAGGGGTGAGAAATGGAAATTAATGAAAAATTGCTGCGCCAGATAATTGAAGACGTGCTCCGCGATATGAAGGGCAGCGATAAACCCGTCTCGTTTAATGCGCCTGCGGCATCCACAGCACCACAGACCGCTGCGCCTGCGGGCGACGGCTTTCTGACCGAAGTGGGCGAAGCGCGCCAGGGTACTCAGCAGGACGAAGTCATTATCGCCGTCGGCCCGGCATTTGGCCTGGCACAGACTGTTAATATCGTCGGCTTACCGCATAAGAGCATCCTGCGCGAAGTCATTGCCGGTATTGAAGAAGAAGGTATCAGGGCGCGCGTGATTCGTTGCTTTAAATCTTCCGACGTGGCGTTCGTCGCCGTTGAAGGTAACCGCCTGAGCGGCTCCGGCATTTCCATCGGCATCCAGTCGAAAGGCACTACGGTTATCCACCAGCAGGGACTACCGCCGCTCTCCAACCTGGAGCTGTTCCCGCAAGCACCGCTGCTGACGCTGGAAACCTACCGTCAGATTGGTAAAAACGCCGCCCGTTATGCGAAACGCGAATCACCGCAGCCGGTCCCTACGCTGAATGACCAGATGGCACGCCCGAAGTACCAGGCAAAGTCGGCCATTTTGCACATTAAAGAGACCAAGTACGTCGTGACGGGCAAAAACCCGCAGGAACTACGCGTGGCGCTTTGATAAAGGATAACTCCATGAATACCGACGCAATTGAATCGATGGTTCGGGACGTATTGAGCCGCATGAACAGCCTGCAGGGCGATGCGCCAGCCGCGGCTTCGGCGGCAGGCGGCATGTCCCGCAGCGCAAAGGTCAGCGACTACCCGCTGGCGAACAAACACCCGGAATGGGTGAAAACCGCCACCAATAAAACGCTGGACGACTTTACGCTGGAAAACGTGCTGAGCAATAAAGTCACCGCTCAGGATATGCGTATTACCCCGGAAACCCTGCGCTTACAGGCGTCTATCGCCAAAGATGCGGGCCGCGACCGGCTGGCGATGAACTTTGAACGCGCCGCCGAACTGACCGCGGTACCGGACGATCGCATTCTTGAAATCTACAACGCCCTTCGCCCCTATCGCTCGACGAAAGAAGAGCTGCTCGCTATCGCCGACGATCTCGAAAACCGTTATCAGGCGAAGATTTGCGCAGCTTTCGTTCGTGAAGCGGCAGGGCTGTACGTTGAGCGTAAAAAACTCAAAGGCGACGATTAAGGATTTCGTATGCGATATATAGCTGGCATTGACATCGGTAACTCATCAACGGAAGTCGCACTGGCGCGGCAAGATGAGACTGGCGCACTAACGATTACACACAGCGCGCTGGCGGAAACCACCGGGATCAAAGGCACGTTGCGTAACGTGTTCGGCATTCAGGAAGCGCTCGCCCTCGTCGCAAAGCGCGCGGGGATCAATGTCAGCGATATTTCGCTCATCCGCATTAACGAAGCCACGCCGGTGATTGGCGATGTGGCGATGGAAACCATTACCGAAACCATCATCACCGAATCGACAATGATCGGCCATAACCCAAAAACGCCGGGCGGAGCAGGCCTTGGTGTGGGTATCACGATTACGCCGGAGGAGCTGTTAACCCGCCCGGCGGACTCGTCCTATATTCTGGTGGTATCGTCAGCCTTTGATTTTGCTGATATCGCCAATGTTATCAACGCCTCAATGCGCGCCGGATACCAGATTACCGGCGTCATTTTGCAGCGCGACGATGGCGTACTGGTCAGCAACCGGCTGGAAAAATCGCTACCGATTGTCGATGAAGTTCTGTACATCGACCGCATTCCGCTGGGGATGCTGGCGGCGATTGAAGTCGCCGTGCCGGGAAAGGTTATCGAAACCCTCTCCAACCCTTACGGCATCGCCACCGTATTTAATCTCAACGCCGATGAGACGAAAAACATCGTCCCGATGGCGCGCGCGCTGATTGGCAACCGTTCCGCCGTGGTGGTTAAAACGCCATCCGGCGACGTCAAAGCGCGCGCAATACCCGCCGGTAACCTGGAGCTGCAGGCTCAGGGTCGTACCGTGCGCGTGGATGTTGCCGCCGGTGCCGAAGCTATCATGAAAGCGGTGGACGGCTGCGGCAAGCTCGACAACGTCACCGGCGAGGCCGGGACCAATATCGGCGGCATGCTGGAGCACGTACGCCAGACCATGGCCGAGCTAACCAATAAGCCCAGCAGCGAGATTTTCATTCAGGATCTTCTGGCCGTTGACACCTCGGTTCCGGTGAGCGTCACCGGCGGTCTGGCCGGGGAGTTCTCGCTGGAGCAGGCCGTCGGCATCGCCTCAATGGTGAAATCAGACCGTCTGCAGATGGCGATGATTGCCCGTGAAATTGAGCAGAAGCTTAATATCGACGTGCAGATCGGCGGCGCTGAGGCTGAAGCCGCCATTCTGGGCGCGCTGACCACGCCGGGTACCACCCGACCGCTGGCGATCCTCGACCTCGGCGCGGGCTCCACCGATGCCTCCATCATCAACCCTAAAGGCGAAATCATCGCCACCCATCTCGCCGGAGCAGGCGACATGGTCACGATGATTATTGCCCGCGAACTGGGGCTGGAAGACCGCTATCTGGCGGAAGAGATCAAAAAATACCCGCTGGCTAAGGTCGAAAGCCTGTTCCACTTACGCCACGAGGATGGCAGCGTCCAGTTCTTCCCGACGCCGCTGCCTCCTGCGGTGTTCGCCCGCGTCTGCGTGGTGAAACCGGACGAACTGGTGCCGCTTCCCGGCGACTTAGCGCTGGAAAAAGTGCGCGCCATTCGCCGCAGCGCTAAAGAACGCGTCTTTGTCACCAACGCCCTGCGCGCGCTGCGTCAGGTCAGTCCAACCGGCAACATTCGCGATATTCCGTTCGTGGTGCTGGTCGGCGGCTCGTCGCTGGATTTCGAAGTTCCGCAGCTGGTCACCGATGCGCTGGCGCACTACCGCCTGGTCGCCGGGCGAGGAAATATTCGCGGCAGCGAAGGCCCAAGAAACGCGGTGGCCACCGGCCTGATTCTCTCCTGGCACAAGGAATTTGCATATGGACAGTAATCACAGCGCCCCGGCCATCGTCATTACCGTTATCAACGACTGCGCCAGCCTCTGGCACGAAGTGCTGCTGGGTATCGAAGAGGAAGGCATCCCTTTCCTGCTTCAGCATCACCCGGCTGGAGATGTCGTTGACAGCGCCTGGCAGGCGGCGCGCAGCTCGCCGCTGCTGGTCGGCATCGCCTGCGATCGCCATACGCTGGTCGTACATTACAAGAATTTACCCGCATCGGCACCGCTTTTTACGCTGATGCATCATCAGGACAGTCAGGCCCAACGCAACACCGGTAATAACGCGGCACGGCTGGTCAAAGGGATCCCTTTTCGGGATCTCCATGCTTAATCACAGGAGAACGGCAGTATGAATAACGCACTGGGACTGGTTGAAACAAAAGGGCTGGTCGGCGCCATTGAAGCCGCCGACGCAATGGTGAAATCCGCCAACGTACAGCTGGTGGGCTACGAAAAAATTGGTTCTGGCCTGGTTACCGTCATGGTTCGCGGCGATGTCGGCGCGGTTAAAGCAGCCGTAGATGCCGGCAGCGCAGCGGCAAGCGTCGTGGGTGAAGTGAAATCCTGCCACGTTATCCCGCGTCCGCACAGTGATGTTGAGGCCATTTTACCGAAATCAGCCTAATCGATGGCGAATAAGGAGCACCGCGTGAAGCAATCACTGGGATTACTTGAAGTTTGTGGTCTGGCACTGGCTATCAGCTGCGCCGATATCATGGCGAAATCCGCTTCTATCACGCTGCTCGCCCTCGAAAAGACCAATGGTTCAGGCTGGATGGTGATTAAAATTACCGGTGATGTGGCCTCCGTGCAGGCGGCCATCACCACCGGTGCGCAATTTGCCGAACAGCGGAATGGTCTGGTGGCCCACAAGGTTATTGCCAGGCCCGGAGAAGGGATCCTGCTCGCAGAGACACCCTCCCCCTCCGTCATTGAACCTGAGCCTGAAGCGTCAGAGATAGCTGATGTCGTTTCTGAAGCGCCAGCCGAAGAGGCCCCGCAGGAATCAGAACTGGTCAGCTGCAATCTGTGTCTGGATCCAAAATGTCCGCGCCAGAAGGGCGAACCTCGTACGCTTTGCATTCATTCCGGCAAGCGAGGTGAAGCGTAATGGATAAAGAGCTTCTGCAATCAACGGTCCGTAAAGTTCTCGACGAGATGCGCCAGCGGCCTATTCCGCTGGGCGTCTCAAACCGTCATATCCACCTGTCCGCGCAGGATTATGAGCGGCTGTTTCCCGGCCATCCCATCAGCGAAAAAAAAGCGCTACTGCAGCCGGGACAATATGCTGCGGAGCAAACCGTCACCCTGGTAGGGCCGAAAGGACAGCTCAAAAATGTGCGCCTGCTCGGCCCGCTGCGCTCGGTAAGCCAGGTAGAAATATCGCGTACCGATGCCAGAACACTGGGGATTGCCGCGTCGCTGAGAATGTCCGGCAACCTGAAGGGCACACCTGGCATCCGCCTGGTCAGCCCCTTTGGCGAACTGGAGCTACCTTCCGGGGTTATCGTCGCGCAGCGGCATATTCATATGTCGCCGCTTGATGCGCTGATCCTGAAGGTCTCCCACGGCGATAGGGTTTCGGTAGCGATTGAAGGCGACGAGCGCGGGCTGATTTTCAACAATGTGGCGATTCGCGTTTCACCGGACATGCGCCTCGAAATGCACATTGATACCGATGAAGCCAACGCCGCTGGTGCCGATAACCCGCAGGCCTTTGCCCGGCTGGTAGGCCCGCGATGAACGGCGAAACTCTGCAGCGCATTGTCGAGGAGATTGTCTCCCGACTGCAGCGCCGTGCCCAGAGCACGGTAACGCTGAGCGTTGCGCAGCTTCGCGATGCCGACTGCCCAGCGCTGTTCTGTCAGCACGCGTCGCTGCGCATCCTGCTCGTCGACCTGCCGCTGCTGGGTCAGCTTGCGGATGCAGAAACCGACGATGCCGCCGCCCGGAAAATTCACGACGCGCTGGCGTTTGGCATCCGCGTACAGCTCAGCCTGCACAGCCAGCTGCTGCCGGTTATCCCGGTAAAAAAACTGGCTCGTCTGCCGGTGGTATTCACCGATGAGCGCGGACTGCCGCTGGTTCTGCATGCGGGTTCGGTGCTGAGCTATCGCGATGTCGCGCTGCTAAACCGGGGGCGTCTGGTTATCCACCGCAAATGCATCGTGACCGCCCTGGCGCGCGAAGCAGCTAATGCGCGGAATATTCAATTAATTAAGCAGGAGTAAATCATGCATCTGGCACGAGTCACGGGCGCGGTTGTCTCCACGCAAAAATCACCTTCTTTGATTGGGAAAAAGCTGCTGCTGGTGCGTCGGGTCAGCGCCGATGGCGAACTCCCCGCCTCGCCCACCTCCGGCGATGAAGTGGCCGTGGACTCCGTCGGCGCGGGCGTCGGCGAACTGGTTTTGCTCAGCGGCGGCTCCAGCGCCAGGCACGTTTTTTCCGGGCCAAATGAGGCCATCGACCTCGCCGTTGTCGGCATTGTAGATACGCTTTCGCGTTAAGGGGCGGTTATGGCGATTTATACCCGAACAGGTGACGCTGGCACCACATCACTGTTTACCGGCCAGCGGGTGAGCAAAACCCACCCGCGGGTTGAAGCCTACGGCACGCTGGATGAGCTGAACGCCGCGCTGAGCCTGTGCGCCTGCGCCGCTGCGGATGAAAATCACCGCACCTTACTCGAGGCCATCCAGCAGCAACTTTTTTGGTTTAGCGCAGAGCTGGCCAGCGACAGCGAGCAGCCGTCGCCCAAACAGCGCTACATCAGCAGCGAAGAGATTTCGGCCCTGGAAGCCGCTATCGATCGGGCAATGGCCCGCGTCGAACCGCTGCACAGCTTTATTTTACCCGGACGCTGCGAAGCCGCGAGCCGATTACATTTTGCCCGCACGCTGGCGCGCCGCGCCGAACGCCGTCTGGTTGAACTGGCAACTGAAGTCAACGTACGCCAGGTGCTGATGCGCTACATCAACCGCTTATCGGACTGCCTGTACGCCCTGGCCCGCGCGGAAGATAGCGATGCGCACCAGGCCAACATCATCCGCGAAGTTAGCAAGCGCTATCTGGCTGCCAGCCAGCCGACCCGCAGCAAGGAGACAACGCCCGTGGCCCTCTCATTCCACGATCTGCACCAGCTCACCCGCGCCGCCGTTGAACGCGCGCAGCAACTGCAGGTTCCGGTAGTCGTCAGCATCGTTGACGCGCACGGCACGGAAACTGTGACCTGGCGGATGCCGGACGCCCTGCTGGTCAGCAGCGAGCTGGCGCCGAAAAAGGCCTGGACCGCAGTGGCGATGAAAACGGCGACCCATGAGCTGAGCGATGTCGTTCAGCCGGGCGCCGCGCTTTACGGTCTGGAAAGTCATTTACAGGGAAAAGTGGTCACCTTTGGCGGCGGTTACGCCCTGTGGCGCGGCGGCATATTAATTGGGGGTCTTGGCATCAGCGGCGGCAGCGTTGAGCAGGACATGGACATAGCACAGACCGCCATCGCGGCTATTAACGTGGGAACTCATCAATGAATACTTCTGAACTCGAAACCCTGATTCGCACCATTCTTAGCGAGCAATTAACCACGCCGGCGCAAACGCCGGTCCAGCCTCAGGGCAAAGGGATTTTCCAGTCCGTGAGCGAGGCCATCGACGCCGCGCACCAGGCGTTCTTACGTTATCAGCAGTGCCCGCTAAAAACCCGCAGCGCCATTATCAGCGCGATGCGTCAGGAGCTGACGCCGCTGCTGGCGCCCCTGGCGGAAGAGAGCGCCAATGAAACGGGGATGGGCAACAAAGAAGATAAATTTCTCAAAAACAAGGCTGCGCTGGACAACACGCCGGGCGTAGAAGATCTCACCACCACCGCGCTGACCGGCGACGGCGGCATGGTGCTGTTTGAATACTCACCGTTTGGCGTTATCGGTTCGGTCGCCCCAAGCACCAACCCGACGGAAACCATCATCAACAACAGTATCAGCATGCTGGCGGCGGGCAACAGTATCTACTTTAGCCCGCATCCGGGAGCGAAAAAGGTCTCTCTGAAGCTGATTAGCCTGATTGAAGAGATTGCCTTCCGCTGCTGCGGCATCCGCAATCTGGTGGTGACCGTGGCGGAACCCACCTTCGAAGCGACCCAGCAGATGATGGCCCACCCGCGAATCGCAGTACTGGCCATTACCGGCGGCCCGGGCATTGTGGCAATGGGCATGAAGAGCGGTAAGAAGGTGATTGGCGCTGGCGCGGGTAACCCGCCCTGCATCGTTGATGAAACGGCGGACCTGGTGAAAGCGGCGGAAGATATCATCAACGGCGCGTCATTCGATTACAACCTGCCCTGCATTGCCGAGAAGAGCCTGATCGTAGTGGAGAGTGTCGCCGAACGTCTGGTGCAGCAAATGCAAACCTTCGGCGCGCTGCTGTTAAGCCCTGCCGATACCGACAAACTCCGCGCCGTCTGCCTGCCTGAAGGCCAGGCGAATAAAAAACTGGTCGGCAAGAGCCCATCGGCCATGCTGGAAGCCGCCGGGATCGCTGTCCCTGCAAAAGCGCCGCGTCTGCTGATTGCGCTGGTTAACGCTGACGATCCGTGGGTCACCAGCGAACAGTTGATGCCGATGCTGCCGGTGGTAAAAGTCAGCGATTTCGATAGCGCGCTGGCGCTGGCCCTGAAGGTTGAAGAGGGACTGCATCATACCGCCATTATGCACTCGCAGAACGTGTCGCGCCTGAACCTCGCGGCCCGCACCCTGCAAACCTCGATATTCGTCAAAAACGGCCCATCTTATGCCGGGATCGGCGTCGGCGGCGAAGGCTTTACCACCTTCACTATCGCCACGCCAACCGGTGAAGGGACCACGTCAGCGCGTACTTTTGCCCGTTCCCGGCGCTGCGTACTGACCAACGGCTTTTCTATTCGCTAACTGAGGTCGCGATGAATACCTTCTCACTACAAACGCGGTTGTACAGCGGTCAGGGCAGCCTGGCGGTGCTCAAGCGCTTTACCAATAAGCACATCTGGATAATCTGCGATGGCTTTCTGGCGCGCTCTCCGCTGCTGGATACCCTGCGTAACGCGCTGCCCGCAGATAACCGCATCAGCGTCTTTAGCGAGATAACGCCGGACCCCACCATCCACACAGTGGTTCAGGGCATTGCGCAAATGCAGGCTCTGCAACCGCAGGTGGTGATTGGTTTTGGCGGCGGCTCGGCAATGGACGCGGCGAAAGCGATTGTCTGGTTTAGCCAGCAGAGCGGGATCAACATCGAAACCTGCGTGGCGATCCCGACCACCAGCGGCACCGGCTCGGAAGTGACCAGCGCCTGCGTAATTAGCGACCCGGATAAAGGCATCAAGTATCCGCTGTTCAACAATGCGCTGTATCCGGATATGGCGATCCTCGACCCGGAGCTGGTGGTCAGCGTACCGCCGCAGATTACCGCCAACACCGGCATGGACGTGCTGACCCACGCCCTGGAGGCCTGGGTGTCACCGCGCGCCAGCGACTTTACCGACGCGCTAGCGGAAAAGGCCGCCAAACTGGTGTTCCAGTATCTGCCCACGGCGGTGGAAAAAGGCGACTGCGTGGCGACGCGCGGGAAAATGCACAACGCTTCAACGCTCGCCGGGATGGCCTTCAGCCAGGCGGGGCTGGGGCTTAACCACGCGATAGCCCACCAGCTTGGCGGACAGTTTCATCTGCCGCACGGGCTGGCCAATGCGCTGCTGCTCACGACGGTGATCCGCTTTAACGCGGGTGACCCGCGCGCCGCCAAACGCTATGCGCGGCTGGCCAAAGCCTGCGGTTTTTGCCCGGCAGAAGCCAATGACGTTGCGGCAATCAATGCGCTGATTCAGCAAATCGAACTGCTTAAGCAACGCTGCGCCCTTCCCTCACTGGCCGTTGCGCTTAAAGAAGGAAGATCCGACTTTTCCGCACGTATTCCGGCGATGGTGCAGGCCGCGCTGGCGGATATCACGCTGCGCACCAACCCGCGCCCGGCCAGCGCCGAGGAAATTCGCGAGCTGCTGGAGGAACTGCTATGAGCGCCGCCATCAATAGCGTTGAAATGTCCCATAGCGCCGATGAAATTCGCGAGCGCGTCCGCGCAGCGGGCGTTGTCGGCGCGGGCGGCGCAGGTTTTCCCGCTCACGTCAAACTACAGGCGCAGGTAGAGATTTTTCTGGTGAACGCCGCCGAGTGTGAACCGATGCTCAAAGTTGACCAGCAACTGATGTGGCAGCAAGCTGCGCGCCTTGTGCGCGGCGTACAGTACGCCATGACGGCAACCGGCGCGCGCGAAGGGGTGATAGCCCTGAAAGAAAAATACCGCCGGGCCATCGACGCCCTCACCCCACTGCTGCCAGACGGTATCCGCCTGCATATCCTGCCGGATGTTTATCCTGCGGGCGATGAGGTGCTAACTATCTGGATGGCAACCGGCCGCCGGGTCGCCCCGGCTGCGCTACCGGCCAGCGTCGGCGTGGTCGTCAATAACGTGCAAACGGTGCTGAATATTGCCCGGGCGATCGAGCAGCAGTTTCCGGTCACTCGTCGCACGTTGACCGTGAACGGCGCGGTCGCCAGACCGTTGACCGTTACCGTTCCTATCGGCATGTCACTGCATGAAGTGCTGGCGCTGGCGGGCGGCGCAACGGTCGACGACCCTGGTTTTATTAACGGCGGCCCGATGATGGGTGGTCTGATTACCTCTCTTGATAACCCGGTGACGAAAACTACCGGCGGCCTGCTGGTGCTCCCAAAAAGCCATCCGCTTATCCAGCGCAGGATGCAGGACGAGCGCACAGTGCTTTCCGTCGCGCGCACCGTCTGCGAACAGTGCCGACTCTGTACCGATCTCTGCCCACGACATCTGATCGGCCACGAACTCTCTCCGCACCTGCTGGTGCGGGCGGTGAACTTTCATCAGGCTGCCACGCCGCAACTGCTGCTGAGCGCCCTTACCTGCTCGGAATGCAACATTTGCGAAAGCGTGGCCTGCCCGGTCGGGATCTCGCCGATGCGCATCAACCGCATGTTAAAACGCGAGCTGCGGGCGCAAAACCAGCGCTACGAAGGGCCGCTGTATCCAGCCGACGAGATGGCGAAATATCGCCTCGTGCCAGTGAAGCGGCTGATCGCCAAACTGGGACTAAGCCCCTGGTACCAGGAAGCGCCGCTGGTTGAAGAAGAGCCGTCAGTAGAAAAAGTCACTTTGCAGCTGCGCCAGCATATTGGTGCCAGCGCAGTACCGACTGTTGCCGTCGGCGAGCGCGTGACGCGCGGGCAATGCGTTGCCGATGTCCCGCCTGGCGCGCTCGGCGCATCCATTCACGCCAGCATCGACGGCGTTGTATCGGCCATCAGCGAACAGGCCATCACGGTTGTAAGAGGTTAACCATGTCTCAGGCTATAGGAATTTTAGAACTCACCAGCATTGCCAAAGGGATGGAACTCGGCGATGCGATGCTGAAAAGCGCCAACGTCGATCTACTGGTCAGCAAGACCATCTGCCCGGGGAAGTTTTTACTGATGCTCGGCGGGGATATCGGCGCTGTCCAGCAGGCCATTGAAACCGGTACGTCGCAGGCCGGCGAGATGCTCGTCGACAGCCTGGTGCTGGCAAATATTCATCCCAGCGTACTTCCGGCCATCAGCGGCCTGAACAGCGTCGATAAGCGTCAGGCGGTCGGCATCGTCGAAACCTGGAGCGTGGCGGCCTGCATTAGCGCCGCAGACCGGGCGGTGAAAGGCTCAAACGTCACCCTGGTGCGGGTGCATATGGCCTTCGGTATCGGCGGTAAATGCTACATGGTGGTGGCGGGCGACGTTTCTGACGTCAATAACGCCGTGACGGTTGCCAGCGAAAGCGCGGGCGAGAAAGGGTTGTTGGTTTACCGTTCGGTGATCCCACGCCCGCATGAAGCCATGTGGCGACAGATGGTGGAGGGATAATGGAAAGACAACCGACAACGGATCGCATGATTCAGGAATACGTGCCGGGAAAACAGGTCACCCTCGCGCACCTGATTGCCAATCCCGGCAAAGCTCTCTTTAAGAAGCTGGGCCTGCCGGATGCGGTGTCCGCCATTGGCATCCTTACCATCACGCCGAGCGAAGCCTCGATTATCGCCTGCGATATCGCTACCAAATCCGGCGCGGTGGAGATTGGTTTTCTTGACCGCTTTACCGGCGCGGTGGTGCTGACTGGCGATGTTTCCGCCGTGGAATATGCCCTTAAGCAGGTGACGCGCACACTGGGCGAGATGATGCAGTTCACCACTTGCTCGATCACCCGGACGTAACGTCATGAAGCGTCTGATGTTTATCGGTCCCAGCCAGTGCGGCAAAACCTCGCTGACCCAAAGCCTGCGCGGCGAAGCGCTCCATTATAAGAAAACCCAGGCCATTGAATGGTCGCCGATGGCTATCGACACGCCGGGCGAATACCTGGAGAACCGCTGCCTGTACAGCGCCCTGCTGACCAGCGCCTGCGAGGCCGACGTCATCGCCCTGGTGCTGAATGCCGACGCCCAGTGGTCGCCCTTTTCTCCGGGTTTTACCGCCCCGATGAACCGCCCGACGATTGGCCTGGTCACCAAGGCCGATCTCGCCGAGCCGCAGCGTATTTCGCTGGTTGCGGAGTGGCTTACGCAGGCTGGCGCACAGCAGATTTTTATTACCAGCGCGCTGAATAACTCGGGTCTCGACGCCGTGCTGGATTTTCTGAATTCGAAGGAACCTTTATGTCTTACAAAATAATGGCCATTAACGCCGGTAGCTCATCGTTAAAATTTCAGCTGCTGGAGATGCCGCAGGGCGACATGCTCTGCCAGGGACTGATTGAACGTATCGGTATGGGGGATGCGCAGGTGACAATTAAGACGCACAGCCAAAAATGGCAGGAAACCGTCCCCGTTGCCGATCATCGCGATGCGGTAACGCTGCTTCTGGAAAAGCTGCTGGGTTATCAAATCATTAACAGTCTGCGGGACATTGACGGGGTGGGCCATCGTGTGGCGCACGGCGGTGAGTTTTTTAAAGACTCGACGCTGGTCACGGATGAAACGTTAGCGCAAATCGAACGTCTTGCTGAACTGGCCCCGCTTCACAACCCGGTAAACGCGTTGGGTATTCACGTTTTTCGTCAACTGTTGCCTGATGCCCCTTCCGTAGCCGTGTTTGATACGGCATTTCACCAGACGCTGGATGAACCCGCCTATATTTACCCGCTTCCCTGGCATTATTACGCGGAACTGGGGATTCGCCGTTATGGCTTTCATGGCACCAGCCATAAGTATGTCAGCGGCGTTCTGGCGGAAAAGCTGGGCGTACCACTCAGCGCATTACGGGTGATTTGTTGTCATCTTGGAAACGGTAGCAGCATCTGCGCCATCAAGAACGGGCGTTCGGTCAATACGTCGATGGGCTTTACGCCGCAGTCAGGCGTGATGATGGGCACCCGTAGCGGAGATATTGATCCCTCTATTCTGCCGTGGATAGCCCAGCGCGAAAGCAAAACGCCGCAACAGTTGAATCAGTTATTAAATAATGAGTCAGGCTTGCTGGGCGTTTCTGGCGTGTCGTCTGATTACCGCGATGTCGAACAGGCAGCCAATACCGGTAACCGGCAGGCTAAACTCGCTCTCACTCTGTTTGCCGAACGCATTCGCGCCACCATTGGCAGCTATATTATGCAAATGGGAGGACTGGATGCGCTGGTATTCACTGGGGGCATTGGCGAGAACTCAGCGCGCGCCAGATCGGCGGTGTGCCATAATTTGCAATTTTTAGGCTTAGCCGTTGATGAAGAGAAAAATCAGCGTAATGCGACATTTATCCAGACGGAGAACGCCCTGGTGAAAGTCGCCGTCATCAACACCAACGAAGAGTTAATGATCGCACAAGACGTTATGCGCATTGCGCTACCGGCCACGGAAGGGCTTTGTGTACCAGCCTGAGAGGGTTAAACGACGCATTGCGGCAAGTCATGGTAATAATGCTTTTACCATGACACTATGCGCGCACACTATTCGTACCTGAAAGGTGATAACGTGGCTGTTGCGCAATGCCCCGCCTCATGCGGGGAACTTATCCAGGGATGGATTCTGGGCAGTGAGAAACTGGTCTCCTGCCCCGTTGACTGGTACAGCACCGTAGCAGTCACGGCTGCGCCGCCGTTGGTAAACGAACGCCCATTGTCGCGGGCGATGGTGGAGCGCGTTCTGGCGCACTGGCAGTATCCTGCGCACTGGAGTAATGAGATTCGCGTCGATGTGCGTTCGTCAATTCCCGTTGCCAAAGGCATGGCCAGCAGCACCGCAGATATTGCCGCTACGGCAGTGGCAACGGCGCATCATCTTGGCCATTCGCTGGATGAAACTACCCTTGCACAGCTTTGCGTCTCAATCGAACCCACTGATAGCACCGTTTTTCATCAGTTAACGCTGTTTGATCATAATAATGCGGCCACGCAAATCGCCTGCGAGCCACCGCCGCCAATCGATTTGCTGGTACTGGAAAGTCCGGTCACACTGCGCACGCAAGATTACCACCGTCTCCCTCGCCAGCAGAAATTAATAGCAAGTTCACCAACCTTGCAGCAGGCCTGGAATCTGGTGCAGGAAGCCTGTATAACGCAAAATCCGCTCCAACTGGGTGAGGCGGCTACGCTTAGCGCTATCGCCAGCCAGACGCTGTTACCTAAGCCAGGATTTACCGCCCTGCTGTCGCTGGTCGAAGAGTGTGATTTATACGGATTGAACGTGGCACATAGCGGTAGCGTGGTGGGTCTGATGCTGGACCGGAAACGTCATGACATTGCGCGCCTGAAAGGTAAGCTGGCAGAGAAAAAACTTACCCGACACTGGCCAAAACAACATTTACTCAAGATGGTCACAGGCGGAGTCAAACTGCAGTGAGAGCCTGATATACGCTCCCACTGCCGTAGCGCATTATTCGGCTTTTACATCGGCGTGTTTCATTTCGCCCATCGCTTTCAGCTTTTTGGAAATGTCGCGACGCTCTTTGGAGATTTCGGCATTTTTAATGATGTAGTCATCAACGCGATCTTCATAGTCGCTTTTCATACTGGCGATGATACCCTGAATCGCCTCAACGCTCATACCTGGCTTGATGTAGTCGCTCAGGTTGTCCAGCAGCAGCACACGCTTCTGGTTGTCACGGATCTTCTTCTCAATGTCCTGAATTTCACGCTGCAGTTTATTTTTACGACGGAACAGACGAACAAACTCCAGCACGTCCTGGAAAGAAGGCTTGGTTGTTTCCATTTTTACACCCCTGATAATGTGAGATTCGGATTCGTTAAGCAACTGCTAGTGGATAAACATTACGTTTATCCCCGTCATACTTCAAGCCGCCAGAGGAAACACCGTTACGTCGCCGTCTGGGGAAACCTGAAGGTTCGGGGATAAAATCGTTGCCAGTAGCACTCATTTTATCCTTATATTAGTATCATACTCTTAATCTTTGCTGAATCGAAGCAGCAACAAATTCATTCGCCCCATCTGCTTTTTATTTGCGCAAAGCCCGGCAGATCAAGTGTGAAAGCAGTTCCAACTGTCGGGCCGTTTCCATACTTAGCCAAACATAGCCGTGGATGGGGGTTTCAGCCACCGCGTCGCCCTGCTGCTCGTTCATTAGCTGCCGCAACTCGGCAGCAATATCATTCAGTTTACCGGTGTTTGCCAGTACCGGCTGCGGGTTGCCTTCAAACAACGCGTGGGCGATCGTTAGCAAGGTTTGCTGCGTCATCTGCTGGGTTTCACGCAATGTGTGCGCGTTAAGCATCACAAAATGGCTGGCGCGCGTCGCCCAGTGGGCATTGATTTGTAATTCAAGCATACAAACCAAGTTGCGGTTGATGGTCTGAATGGCCTCGAAAATAGATTTTTGTATCCGGGTTTCTTTACTGGCAGGCGTTATCAGCCCGCGCATTTTGACGACATCGTTCAGCAACCGTTGCAAATGTTTATCCAACCGGGGGCGCTCCAGCAAATTCGGCGACAGCGCTGCCTGATACACCCGATTATACGCCGTGACGCAATGCGCCAGTTGGATGCGCCAGTGCAAAAAGGCGCGCTGTGGCCAGATGCCGGTAAACAACATCGCCAGTAGCGACCCCAAAATCACATCCCCGCCACGCCATAATGCCGTATCCATATCACCAGCGGGAGCACCGACAACAACGGCAAGCGTTATGCCTATCAGTAGCGCCTGATACGGTTTTTTCCCTAAGGCCAGCCAGCCGCACAAAAACATCGCTATCGCACACCACACCAGCATCAGCGGTAAGGAAAAGAGCTCCAGGCGTAACGCCACCAGCCCTAACGCCGCGCCCAGGATCGTACCGCCTATGCGCTCAAAAGCACGAGGCACTACATTTCCCCAGAATGAGATGGGCCCCATAATCACTACTAACGTGATTAGCGGCCATGTGCCCTCGGGAATAGAAAACAGACGAACCAGCAGAAAGGTAAGAATGAACGCCAGGGCGATACGTATGCCATGCACGATGCGATAATGACGGTACAACCGTATTTCAAAAGGGCTTAATGACTTATCGGCACGCACGCTTGCGCTCCTTACGGGAATGGCAAAAAATGCATTGTACCTGCTTTATAGCAAAAATAGCGCACTGGCGGACGGAACACATTATCCGTCCGCTCTTTTCAGCCAGGAAACCAGTCGATCACTTCCGCTGTACCGGAATATACATTTCAATATCCCAGTATCCATCTTCCATGCCGTTATTCAGATAGGTTTCAAAACAGGGCGCAGAGGCTATCTGATAAGCGCTATCCTGCTCGAGGACATCAAAAAACCGTTCCCACGGCTTCGCAAAGTCACGGTCTTCCACACGCGCGACAGCAGTGGCATATTCGCCGCCTTCAATGGCGGTCACGATTACGCCTTCGCTATTGTCCGGCAGGATGAAATTCTCTGCCACGGACACCACGGTATCGCAGCGGAGTTTTTCCGCAGGTACGACATCTGGATTGTCGTAATAGACGGCAATCCATTCAACTGGCACGATCCGCTGTCGATCCACCCACGTCATCAGTTGTTCAAAACCCTGCTTCACGGTGTGTTCCCATGGACCGACCATGTGGAAGCCGGCTATCTTGCGTTTTTGTTCCTGCCTGATTTCGTAATCCATGCTGCCTCCGTTACTTTATCATGCTGTATGTATATACAGTATAATTGCGGCATTTTACGGTCACAAGGACAGAGTGATCATTTTGTGAGCAACCTCGCGCTCCCGCCCTTTTGACACTTCAGGTGACGGTGAACGGTATGTGACAACGGCTTACGCTTTATGCTGAAAATAGTCGCTCAGACGAGAGAACATACCGCCTTTACCCACCGATTCCAGAGTGACCAGCGGCCACTGAGCGATCAGTTTATCTCGATCGTAGAGCTCTATTTCACCTACCCGCTGATGAGCGGCGATTGGCGCCTCCAGATCTTTTCTATCCAGCACATATTTTGCTTTGATATGCGGAATTTCCGCTTTAGGCAGCGCCATCCAGAAGTCCTGTTCCGTACCCAGCGCAATCTTTTCTTTATCTCCATACCAGATTCGCTCGCTGCCCACTTTTTTACCGCTGTGCAAAATCTGCACCGTCGCAAAGTTTTGCTGGCCCCACTGCAACAGTTTTCGCGCCTGTTCCTCACGGCCTTTCGAACTTTTCGCCCCCATCACGACGGCGATAAGTCGACGCTGCCCGTCCACCGCCGATGCGATAAGATTAAACCCCGCCCCCGATGTGTGTCCGGTTTTAAGCCCATCAATATGCATGGTCTTATCCCACAACAAGCCGTTGCGGTTCTGCTGTGTGATGCCGTTCCAGGTCAGGCTCTTCTCGCTGTACATGTGATAAAATTCAGGTTCACCGTGAATAATCGCCCGGGAGAGTACGGCCAGGTCATACGCGGAGCTATGTTGTCCCGGCGCATCCAGACCGTGGACGGTTTCAAAATGGGTATCCTGTAAATTGAGTTTTTTCACATAGCTGTTCATCATCGCCACAAACTGCGGCTGCCCGCCCGCGATATAATCCGCCAGCGCCACACAGGCATCGTTACCGGAATCCACGATTAAGCCACGGCTTAAATCACGCACCGACACGCGATCTCCTTCTTTTAAAAACATCAACGAGGAGCCGACAAACACCGGATTATCCTTCGCCCAGGCGTCGCGCCCAACGGTGACGATATCGTCAGGGCTGATACGATGACTATCGATGGCGCGATCGACGACGTAGCCCGTCATTAGCTTGGTAAGGCTGGCGGGATTACGTTGCTGGTGTTCATTACCGGCGGTAAGAACCTGTCCCGTAGTGTAATCCATCAACACCCAGGCGCCTGCATCAATGGCTGGCGGTTGGGGAGCAAAACTTACGGCATCGGCCGCAAGCGCAGGAGAAAGGTGCATCGCGAATAAAGAAGCGGCAATAAACAAACGGCGTTTCAACAGCATGTCCTCAGGATGGTCTCAATTTGCCGTTCTTTTTACGGAAGTTCAGTTAAACAAACATGGATAAATTGCAAGAAAATGTGACACAAGGCACATTTTCTTGCTGACATTATTTTATGGATACGCTCAGACGGCGGACTTATCCCCGCGCGGCGCGGTACGATGACGATGATAGCCGTCAACCATGCTACGGAAAATTTGTCCCGGCGTGTCGCCAAGAGTACACAGATAGAGATGCGCGCAAATAAACAGTAAGCCGATGATAGCAAGCGCCATATGCAGCACCAGCATCACAGGGCCCAGACCCGCAACCTGCGGATAGAGACACAGCAAACCGGTGATGATTAACAGCGGTACCAGCGCGTACATAATCGCCAGATATGCCAGTTGTTGCAGTGGATTGAACTTATTCTGCTCTGTTGCCGCGAACGGATGCGCTTCCCCTTTCATAATGCCAAAAAGGTAAAAACGCGTCTGGCGTATGCAGCGCGTTACCAGTCCGGAAAAATTTACCCGATAGTGACGCCCGTTACCTGTGGTGAGGTTGATCAGCACAAACCCGACCCAGAAAGCCAGTAAGGCAAAACCACACCAGGTATGCACTTGTACCATTAGCGCTACAGGGCCGAGAGAAAAATGACCAAATAAACCGCTTAACAGTAATAAAACAAACAGTAACGCATTTCCCCAATGCCAACGGCGAATCGCCAGCGAGTAGAGATAGTCACGATGCTCTTCGCCGCCTGCCGTTTTTGGCGCCAGCATCCGGCGCAATAACGCATGGATAACCAACCCAACAAGCATGAGCAGCACCACGACGCCTGCGTAAATTAACCACAGCGGCCAATAATCTGGCGCATAATGTAGTTCCGCTCCCCAGATAGTATTCATGCTTTACCCTCCTGATGGACTTCTTTACGACGGTACAGACTGACCGCGCCGCTACGCGCCTCCTGCTGGCGATAGACCTCTTTCTGACCGACCCAGCGCTGGATCTCGCTCTCATCCAGTCTGCCGAATTTCAGCGCGTCCGTTGGGCAAACGGATACGCACGCCGGAGACTGGCCAGCCGCCAACCGCGTGTCGGCGCAGAAGTTACACTTGTCGGCGACACCGGTTTGCGGATTCAAATAGCGCACATGGAAAGGACACGCGGCAACACAATAATCGCAGCCAATACAGCGCGATTTATCCACCTGCACGATCCCGTTTTCATCACGATATGACGCTCCGGTAGGACAAACGCTGACACATGGCGCATTTTCACAGTGCTGACAGGAGACGCGGACAAATTGAAAATGGGTTAGTGCGTTGGATGCCTGTTCAGGGGCGCGAATTTGTACCTGTACGCGGCTAAATCCCTCCGGTACGTCATTAAGCACTTTGCAGGCAACGGTACACGCCTGGCAGCCGATACAACGTTTTTCATCATGCAGCATGACGTACTGATTCGTTAAATGATTCATGGTTCCCTCCTCCCTCATGCCCGGCTCAGCGTCACGCCTGCGGTATGCACTACCGTACCGGATACCGGACTCGTCACGTGCGGCAGTAAATTTCCGCAGTGGATACCGTGTGTCGTCGCCGCCGTTTTGGCCCCAGCTTTAGCGCCAAATCCCATATAGACAAAAAGCGTGTCCGGGCGGATACCGGGCGTCACCAGCGCCTTACCTTTCTCTTTACCCGTGGCATTTTCCAGCCAGATCTCATCGCCGGTCTTAATGCCTTTTTCTTGCGCCGTTTGCGGATGAACCCAGACCGCGTTATCCCACATTAGCTCGCTGAGTAAAGGTACGTACTGCGTCGCGCCATTGGTATGCACGGCCACCTTGCCCTGAATGAAGTAAAGCTCATTCTCTTTTTTCAGCGCAAAGTCACGAACGCGCGGAACGCCGTAGCCAGGGAGCAATTCCTCCAGGGTTGCGGAATAAAGTTCGATTTTGCCGGAGGGCGATTTGAAGCGAAGCTGTTCGCCATAGGTGTTGTCACTGTCCGTCGCGATAGCGCTGGGGTAACGCGCCGTAAACTGACGAACGGATTCTGGTTCGCGTAATAGCAGCGAAACGCCCCATTCGAGATACCCTTTCTGTCGCAGTTCCTTCGCTAAGGCATGGTCGCCGTTCAACTGATAGAGTTGGCGCGTCTGCATATCCTGCCACGGATAGTACTGCCCTAATCCCAACTGCTCGCCAAGTTCTTTCCAGATTTGCCAACTCGGACGCGCCTCGCCAATCGGCTCTACGACCTGTTGGCGCAGAGCGTAAGCCGGGTGCAGTCCCGACATATCGGATACCTCTTCGTCCCGTTCGAGATAGGTGCATTCCGGCAGCAGATAGTCGGCATATGCCGCGCTCTCGCTCAAATAGACATCGCAGCTGACCACCAGATCCAGTTGCTCAACGGTTTTTACCAGGTCCGAACGACAGGTGACGGTCTGGAAAGGATTATGCCGCGACATAATCCACGCCTTTATCGGGTAAGGCTTCTGGGTTAACGCCGCGTCAATAATGCTTTGCACCACGCCGCCGCCAGCGGCGATATATTTAAACTGCGGTGCGACCAAATCGATGCGTTGCGCCGTCGGTTTCGGCATATTTTTAATGTTGAGTTTCGCCAGCGTTGGCGCGACCTTTTCTCCGGCCAGTTTATTGTAAACAGACGCGTTTTTTTTCTGATATAGCCCGCCTTCGCGCTCAATATTACCGAGCAGCACATTAAGCGTAAAAATCATACGCCGCATATCGATCTCTTCCTGCGAGAACGTCGCGCGATGACCAGGACTGACAATAGCGTGAGGCGCGCAGGCAGCCAGTTCGCGTGTCACCCGGACAATAACGTCGGCTGGGACATCGGCCTGCGCGGCGGCCCATTCCGGCGTCGTCTCTTTTACCGCCTGTGCTAACTGTTCAAATCCGCTGGTATAACGCTCAACAAAAGACGCATCGTAGAGCTGTTCATCAATCATGACATGGCACATCGCCAGCAGAACCGCTAAATCCCCCCCGGGACGAATAGCGTGCCACTCATCCGCCTTGCTGGAAAATATCGACAAACGCGGATCGAAGCTCACCATTTTGGCCCCCTTCTCCTGCGCGGTCATTAACTCATGGGTATCGGCAACTTCAATCCCTTCATACAAATTGTGGCCAAACGAAACCAGATAGCGCGTGTTAGCGATATCCATCGCCAGATCGCCGCCCATCATCACTTTTGCCGCAATGGCTTTCCCGGCAGGGCATGTTGAGGCGTGAGTAAAGGTATTAGGCGAACCAAAGGCCGTAGCCAGATGGAAAAGATGGCTGGAGAGCGAGCCCGATTTGGAAGAGAAAGCCACGCTCTCGGGGCCATGCTGCGCTTTGATGGCATTCATTTTCGCCGCGATTTCCTGGTAAGCCTGTTGCCAGCTAATCACCTGCCATTCACCGTCGCCGCGTGGCCCGGTGCGTTTCATAGGTTTTACAATCCGTTGCGGGTCATTGACCAGGCTGACGCCGCTCCCGCCCCTGGCGCATATGCGCGTCCCCTGCTGCGGCGCAGAAGGATTGCCCTGGATAAAAACGGTCTTGTTATTGACTACCTGCGCCTGAATAGGGCAACGAAAGGAACACATTTCGCACAAACTTGGCGTTAGCGTGGTTTTACCGTTAATGCCGGCAATCGGGTTGCGCGCCAGCGCCCCGGGCGGAAAAGCGCCCAGCGCGCAGGCAGAGCAGCCTATGCCTACCCCCTGCAAAAAAGAACGACGACTAATGCTCATATAACCTCCTGTTATTAGATATAGCTGAAGATTATATTTAATTTGTATTATGAAATGTCGGCTTCAATCACAATTTGAAATAGTTGTTAAAATGAGCATGCCAACACGATAAAACCTTTTATTTTATAAATATTTTACATTTCCTGAACACGCACATGGACTGTCATCGAATAATCAGCAGAATTACCAAACAACCCGCTGTTAATTATAAAAATGATACAATTCCAATAACACGTAATAATATTTAAAAGAAAACGATTATTTCCTGAAAAGCGATTTCACGCGCTTTACGCAGTTCTTTTTCATACGCGCCGGAACGTCCGCCGACGATATCCCAAATGCCGGCGAAAAACGCTGGTTGAGCATCGAAGCGGGTTTACTTTTGCGTGCATACGGGCTCCGTTACCCGACCCGCTCTCTTATGCCTGGATTTTTCCGCAGATACGCCAGCGTCCCACAATACGGTGACATGATGACAGGATGGACACTTTCTGAAAGAAACCTGCCAGATAGCATGGTGAATTGTGATCTCCATCGCCATACCGACATATGAAGCTTACTTTTAAGGCGTTAAAAATCCAGACCGTTTTTCCATAATGATGTTGATAAGGAATTCTAATGAAGATATCATCAGGCGCAATTAATTTTTCTACTATTCCTAACCAGGTTAAAAAATTAATTACCTCTATTCGTGAACATACGAAAAACGGGCTCGCCTCAAAAATAACCAGTGTTAAAAACACGCATACATCTTTAAATGAAAAATTTAAAACAGGAAAGGACTCACCGATTGAGTTCGCGTTACCACAAAAAATAAAAGACTTCTTTCAGCCGAAAGATAAAAACACCTTAAACAAAACATTGATTACTGTTAAAAATATTAAAGATACAAATAATGCAGGCAAGAAAAATATTTCAGCAGAAGATGTCTCAAAAATGAATGCAGCATTCATGCGTAAGCATATTGCAAATCAAACATGTGATTATAATTACAGAATGACAGGTGCGGCCCCGCTCCCCGGTGGAGTCTCTGTATCAGCCAATAACAGGCCCACGGTTTCTGAAGGTAGAACACCACCAGTATCCCCCTCCCTCTCACTTCAGGCTACGTCTTCCCCGTCATCACCTGCCGACTGGGCTAAGAAACTCACGGATGCAGTTTTACGACAGAAAGCCGGAGAAACCCTTACGGCCGCAGATCGCGATTTTTCAAACGCAGATTTCCGTAATATTACATTCAGCAAAATATTGCCCCCCAGCTTCATGGAGCGAGACGGCGATATTATTAAGGGGTTCAACTTTTCAAATTCAAAATTTACTTATTCTGATATATCTCATTTACATTTTGACGAATGCCGATTCACTTACTCGACACTGAGTGATGTAGTCTGCAGTAATACGAAATTTAGTAATTCAGACATGAATGAAGTGGTTTTACAGTATTCAATTACTACACAACAACAGCCCTCTTTTATTGATACAACATTAAAAAATACGCTTATACGTCACAAAGCCAACCTCTCTGGCGTTATTTTAAATGAACCGGATAATTCATCACCTCCGTCAGTGTCAGGGGGCGGAAATTTTATTCGTCTAGGTGATATCTGGCTGCAAATGCCACTCCTTTGGACTGAGAACGCTGTGGATGGATTTTTAAATCATGAGCACAATAATGGTAAAAGTATTCTGATGACCATTGACAGCCTGCCCGATAAATACAGTCAGGAAAAAGTCCAGGCAATGGAAAACCTGGTTAAGTCATTGCGGGGTGGCCGCTTAACAGAGGCATGTATCCGGCCAGTTGAAAGTTCGCTGGTAAGCGTACTGGCCCACCCCCCCTATACGCAAAGTGCGCTTATCAGCGAGTGGCTCGGGCCTGTTCAGGAACGTTTTTTTGCCCACCAGTGCCAGACCTATAATGACGTTCCCCTGCCGGCTCCTGACACATATTATCAGCAGCGCATACTGCCTGTGTTGCTGGATTCGTTTGACAGGAACAGCGCCGCCATGACCACTCACAGCGGACTCTTTAATCAGGTGATTTTACACTGTATGACAGGCGTGGACTGCACTGATGGCACCCGCCAGAAAGCTGCAGCGCTTTATGAACAGTATCTTGCTCACCCGGCGGTGTCTCCCCACATCCATAATGGGCTCTTCGGCAATTATGACGGCAGCCCGGACTGGACAACCCGCGCTGCAGATAATTTCCTGCTGCTTTCCTCCCAAAATTCAGACACGGCGATGATGCTCTCCACTGACACGCTGTTAACAATGCTAAACCCTACTCCTGACACCACATGGGACAACTTTTACCTGCTGCGAGCCGGAGAGAACGTTTCCACTGCGCAAATCTCTCCGGTAGAGTTATTCCGTCATGACTTTCCGGTGTTTCTCGCCGCATTTAATCAGCAGGCCGTGCAGCGACGCTTTGGGGAACTGATTGATATCATCCTCAGCACTGAAGAGCACGGGGAACTGAACCAGCAGTTTATTGCCGCCACGAACCAGAAACATTCCACCGTAAAGTTGATTGATGATGCCTCAGTGTCGCGTCTGACCAGCATTTTTGACCCCTTGCTTCCTGAAGGCAAACTCAGCCCGGCACACTACCAGCACATCCTCAGTGCTTATCACCTGACTGACGCCACCCCACAGAAGCAGGCGGAAACCCTGTTCTGTCTCAGTACCGCATTCGCACGCTATTCCTCCAGCGCCATTTTCGGCACTGAGCATGACTCTCCGCCGGCCCTGAGAGGCTATGCGGAGGCGCTGATGCAGAAAGCCTGGGAGCTGTCTCCGGCGATCTTCCCGTCCAGCGAACAGTTTACCGACTGGTCCGACCGTTTTCACGGCCTCCATGGCGCCTTTACCTGTACCAGCGTTGTGGCGGATAGTATGCAACGTCATGCCAGAAAATATTTCCCGAGTGTTCTGTCATCCATCCTGCCACTGGCCTGGGCCTAGTCCAGCCTCAACCCGCATGAAATTAAGGGACACAGCGTTGTGTCCCTCTGTACATAGACCCGTTTTAGTCCATGCATTTTTTGAGATCCCGGCCAGATTGCCCCTGGCCTAAATTCCATACAGTACTAAATCAGAATCAGTAATTTCAGATGGACCGGAATATGGTTTACCATAGAGGGAGCGTAGTTTAGTGTCGCTGATGGTCATTTTAGTATTTTGTACTCAATGATTTTAATGTTTATGTACTCACCATCGCATGTACGAACATTAGCAACAATATCAATTGGTGTACAAATACAATCAATCAACGACAAAATAAAAGAATAAAATATTTCATATACAGATAACATCAGGCGTGTACATCAAGTGACAGTTAAAAACGACAGCATACAGAGCACATTCCTCTTCCACGATTACGAAACCTTCGGTACGCATCCGGCCCTCGACAGACCTGCGCAATTCGCCGCGCTCCGTACGGATAACGACTTCAACGTTATTGGCGAGCCGGAGGTGTTTTATTGCAAACCCGCCGATGATTATCTACCGCAGCCCGGCGCGGTGCTGATTACCGGCATCACGCCGCAGGAAGCGCGTGAGAAAGGAGAAAACGAAGCCGCTTTCGCCAGACGCATTCATGCGCTGTTTACCGTTCCTAAAACCTGCGTTGTGGGCTACAACAATGTGCGCTTTGATGATGAAGTCACGCGCAATATTTTTTATCGCAACTTTTACGATCCCTATGCCTGGAGCTGGCAGCATGATAATTCACGTTGGGATCTATTGGATGTCATGCGCGCCTGTTATGCGCTGCGCCCGGAGGGAATTAACTGGCCGGAAAACGACGACGGCCTGCCCAGCTTTCGTCTGGAACATTTAACCCAGGCGAACGGGATCGAACACAGCAACGCGCATGATGCGATGGCGGATGTCTACGCCACTATTGCGATGGCGCAACTGGTGAAAACACGCCAGCCGCGACTGTTTGATTATCTTTATAGCCACCGCAGTAAACATAAACTGGCGGCGCTGATTGACGTTCCGCAGATGAAGCCGCTGGTGCATGTCTCCGGCATGTTTGGCGCGTGGCGCGGTAATACAAGCTGGGTCGCGCCGCTGGCGTGGCATCCTGAAAACCGTAACGCGGTGATCATGGTCGATTTAGCAGGCGATATTTCTCCTCTTCTTGAGCTGGACAGCGACACCCTTCGCGAGCGGCTTTATACGGCCAAAGCCGATCTTGGCGATCACGTCGCAGTGCCGGTAAAGCTGGTGCATATCAATAAATGTCCGGTACTGGCGCAGGCGAATACCTTGCGCCCGGAGGATGCCGACCGGCTGGGAATTAACCGCCAGCACTGCCTGGATAACCTGAAAGTGTTGCGTGAAAACCCGCAGGTCCGCGACAAAGTGGTGGCGATTTTTGCCGAAGCCGAACCTTTTGCCGCCTCGGATAACGTTGATGCCCAGCTCTATGATGGTTTTTTCAGCGATGCCGATCGCGCAGCCATGAAAATCGTACTCGAAACCGAGCCGCGTAACCTGCCCGCGCTGGATATTACCTTTGTCGATAAGCGCATTGAGAAGCTGCTGTTTAATTACCGCGCACGCAATTTTCCCGGTACGCTGGATGACGCAGAGCAGCAGCGCTGGCTGGAGCATCGCCGTCAGGTGCTGACGCCGGATTTTTTACAACAGTATGCCAATGAATTGCAGATGCTTTCTCAGCAGTATGCGGAAGATAAAACGAAGCTGGGGTTGCTGAAATCACTGTGGCAGTACGCAACCGAGATTGTGTAATTGACCAATGCCTGACGGGCATTGTTAATCCAGAGCGGATAAATAGTGACATCGCCATCCGGCAAACGTGCTGGATGACAGACAAAAAACCGGAGGCACTGCCTCCGGTTTTACTATTGCCGATAATACGCGCGATTACGCGACGTCTTCGTACTGTGGAACCGGGTTGCGGAAGCTTTTAGTTACGCACGCCAGATAAATCAGCCCGATACCCGCCCAGATCAGGCCCAGTACCATTGAGCTCTCTTCCAGGTTAACCCACAACGCACCAACCGTGAGCGCGCCGCACATCGGCAGGAACAGATACTGGAAGTGATCTTTCAACGTTTTATTACGCTTCTCACGGATCCAGAACTGCGAAATCACCGACAGGTTAACAAAGGTAAACGCGACCAGCGCACCAAAGTTAATCAGCGCCGTCGCCATCACCAGGTCAAAATTAATCGCCAGCAGCGCGATCGCCCCGACCAGGATGATGTTCATCGCTGGCGTACGCCATTTCGGATGAACGTAACCGAAGAAGCTTTTCGGGAATACGCCGTCGCGCCCCATTACGTACATCAGGCGCGCTACGCCTGCATGCGCAGCCATACCGGAAGCCAGCACGGTGATAGTAGAGAAGATCAGCGCGCCCACCTGGAAGGTTTTACCCGCCACGTACAGCATGATTTCCGGCTGAGACGCATCCGGATCTTTAAAGCGAGAGATATCCGGGAAGTACAATTGCAGGAAATAGGTTGCAAAGATGAAGATCAGGCCGCCAATCAGCGCGGTCAGGAAAATCGCACGCGGGATCACGCGCTCAGCATCTTTGGTCTCTTCCGACAGGTTACTGATGCCGTCAAAGCCGGTAAAGGAGAAGCACAGGATCGTCGCTCCCGTAATCATCGGGATAACGTGCGCATCGCCGGACCAGAACGGACGGGTGCTCGCCAGCGTACCGGCGCCTTCGCCTTCAAATACGCCATAAACCACCATGCCCAGAATGACCGCAATCAGCACCACCTGTAGCACTACAATCACGGTGTTGAAGTTAGCGACCGATTTGAGGCTGCGCAGGTTAAAGGCTGTCATAAAGGCCACCAGCGCCACGACAAACACCCATGACGGAATGGAGGGCACCAGCGCTTCAAAATAAATTTTCGCCAACAGAATGTTGATCATCGGCGCGAACAGATAATCGAGCAGAGAAGACCAACCCACCATAAAGCCAACGGTCGGGCTGATGGATTTCTGGGCATAGGTGTACGCCGAACCCGCGGAAGGGTAGCGACGCACCAGTTTCCCGTAGCTTAACGCCGTAAACAGAATCGCGATTAACGCGAATGCATACGCCGTCGGTACGTGACCGTCAGTGAGGCCTGAAACGATACCAAATGTATCGAACAGCGTCATCGGCTGCATATAGGCAAGACCCATCATTACAACCGGAACTAACGTAAGCGTTTTACGTAATTCCACGCGAGAGGTGTTTGGAGTAACGTTATGCGACATGGTCATTCTCCTTTACGGCGAATGCCGTCGCGTAAGCAAAAAATTGCCCCATTTTCTGGATTCCTCAGCGACAACAACTGTCGATTTTTAAGTAAGTATCTATCCGGTACGAAGCCCGGCCTCTTGGTATTGAATGATGTGTTTGAAGCAAAAAAATAACCGACGCGTATTAAAACGTCGGTTAGTGTCATTTTTTGCAAGCGGCGTATTCTGCCCTAAATTGAAGTGAAATGACAAGAGAATGCGAGCGCGTTCAAAAAATTATTTTTCATAAGCGATTGATTTTTAAACCGGCGATTTTGCATACACCCCAGCAATAGCATTATTTGCTAAAATTTCATCCCGCCACCAGCCGCTGGCCAGCCCGGCGGTCTGTTCATTCCAGCCAACCCACACCGGTTCATAGACGATTTGCGCCACAACTTTCTTCTCTATAAGCGCGCCGCTTTCCAAAAATCGCTGCGCCAGATAACGCGGTAAATAGCCGCATCCCAGGCCACTAATTTGCAGCTCCAGCTTGGTTTTAAAATCAAACACGGTAATCGCTTCCTGAGCGTCGAGCAGTTCAGACCCTATTGATCGCGAGGAATGGACGCTATCGCCAACCACAATCGCGCGAAAACGTTTGATCGTCTGGCGGCTAAGCGGTTCCTCTTCATGAACCAGCGGATGATGCGGAGCGACAGCAAACACCAGTTCAAGATCGCCCAGTCTTGCAAAGCCAAAGCCGGTGTCAGGCGGCGGCGCGCGCATGGCGCCAACGATGATATCCGCCCTTCCCTGCGTCAGCGTCTCCCATGAACCGCCGAGAACGCCATTGACAAATTTAAGGCGCGTCACGCTGTGGCGTTGATAAAAAGCGTCGATAAGCGGGGCCAAAAGAGAAAAGGGAAAGGTATCATCCACACCGATGACCAGTTCGTTCTCCCAGCCTTCATGCAGTTTAATCGCCTGCTTTTCCAGCTCGCGAACGGTGTGCAGCACTTCACGGCCTTTTTCCAGTAGCATCTTACCGGTTCGCGTAAATCGCGCGCGATGCCCGCTACGGTCGAGCAATTGGATATTAAGATCGTTTTCCAGCTTATGAACGGTATAACTGAGGGCGGACGGCGTTTTAAATAATTTTGCCGACGCCGCCGCGAAGCTGCCTTCTTTTTCTAACGCATCAAGAATAATCAGAACGTCCAGCAGTGGTTTCATACTCGTCCCCTTGCGCTATATGGCGACCACCTGCTGGACAGCGACTCACTCCATCGGCATCACCAGCGGATCGGGATATTGATATTCAAATCCCAGCTCATTACAAATCCGGCTACCGTCGATAATCTTCCCTTTGCCGTTGTCCGGTGCGTTACGAAAATGCGGCGGCGCCATTCCCAGCAAGCGCGTCATTTGCGGATAAAACACGTTGCGGGCTGGATGCGCCGGCGCACATATATTATAGATGTGCCCCCCTTTTGGCGCCTGTAGCAAGAGGGTAATTGCGCCAACCACGTCTTCAAGATGCACCAGATTGACCCCGTGTTGACCATCCGGCGCGGTTTTTCCGGCAAAGAAACGACCGGGATGGCGTCCAGGCCCGACCAACCCCGCCAGCCGCAGAATATCTACTGACGTGCCCGGCAGATTATGCAGCCAATCTTCCAGTTCCTTCAGGGTACGCCCGCTGGCCGTGACCGGATTACGCGGCGTATTCTCTTTCACCACGCCTTGCGCATCGCCGTAAACAGACGTCGAACTGGTAAAAATAATACGCGGGATACGATAAGCCAGCGCGCTGTCGACCAGCTCCTGCATCGCCTGCAGATAAAAATCCTCTCCTGGACCGCTACGGCGCGCGGGCAGTGTTATCACCAGCGCATCGACATCCAGCAGAGCGTCAAGATCGTCCGCCTCACAGACCAGCTCCGGCTCCAGACGCAGCGGATAGCTTTCAATTCCACTCATACGGGCCGCTTCCACCCCGTCAAGGGTGGTTTTGCTGCCGGTAACCTGCCAGCCTCTCGCTGCCAGCGACATTGCCAGCGGCATGCCTAACCAACCTAAACCGACAATTGCGACCTTTTTCATCCATTTTCTCCTGACTTTAACGCCTTATACATAAGGCTACGCCAGCCCGCCGTGACTGACAATTCATACTATAAATGCGAAATGAAAAAAGCGCTTGCTTTAAGGCGTAAAAGTGGTTTAGGTTAAAAGGTATCAAATGAATAAGCATTCATCGGAATTTTTATGACACGCGTTCAATTTAAACACCACCATCATCACCATCATCCTGACTAGTCTTTCAGGCGATGTGTGCTGGAAGACATTCAGATCTTCCAGTGGTGCATGAACGCATGAGAAAGCCCCCGGAAGATCATCTTCCGGGGGCTTTTTTTTGGCGCGCGATACAGACCGGTTCAGACAGGATAAAGAGGAACGCAGAATGTTAGACAACACCCGCTTACGCATAGCTATTCAGAAATCAGGCCGTTTAAGCGATGATTCACGAGAATTGCTGGCCCGCTGCGGCATAAAAATTAATTTACACACTCAGCGCCTGATTGCGATGGCGGAAAACATGCCGATTGATATCCTGCGCGTGCGTGATGATGACATTCCGGGTCTGGTGATGGATGGCGTGGTCGATCTCGGCATTATCGGCGAAAACGTGCTGGAAGAAGAGCTACTCAACCGCCGCGCGCAGGGCGAAGATCCACGCTATTTAACCCTGCGCCGTCTTGACTTCGGCGGCTGCCGTTTATCACTGGCAACGCCGGTTGACGAAGCCTGGGACGGCCCGGCGGCGCTGGACGGTAAACGTATCGCTACCTCTTATCCGCACCTCCTCAAACGCTACCTCGACCAGAAAGGCGTCTCTTTTAAATCGTGTCTGTTAAATGGTTCTGTCGAAGTCGCGCCGCGCGCAGGGCTGGCCGACGCTATCTGCGATTTGGTCTCTACCGGCGCGACGCTTGAAGCTAACGGCCTGCGTGAAGTCGAAGTTATCTACCGCTCTAAAGCCTGTCTGATTCAGCGCGACGGTGAGATGGCACAGAGCAAGCAGCAGCTGATCGATAAATTGCTGACCCGTATTCAGGGCGTGATTCAGGCGCGCGAATCGAAATACATCATGATGCACGCGCCAAGTGAACGCCTGGAAGAGGTTATCGCCCTGCTGCCAGGCGCTGAAAGGCCGACAATTCTGCCGCTGGCGGGCGAGCAACAGCGCGTGGCGATGCACATGGTCAGCAGCGAAACGCTGTTCTGGGAAACCATGGAGAAACTGAAAGCGCTTGGCGCCAGCTCGATTCTGGTACTGCCGATCGAGAAGATGATGGAGTGATCTGACGCCTGATGGCGCTGCGCTTATCAGGCCTACGTAATGCGTTGATATTTTGGGTTCTGTAGGCCAGATAAGGCGGAACCCTGTGATGGAGTAAAGACCATGAGTTTCAATACCCTGATTGACTGGAACAGCTGTAGCCCTGAACAGCAGCGTGCGCTGCTGACGCGTCCGGCGATTTCCGCCTCTGACAGTATTACCCGGACGGTCAGCGATATTCTGGATAATGTAAAAACGCGCGGTGACGATGCCCTGCGTGAATACAGCGCTAAATTTGATAAAACAGAAGTGACAGCGCTACGCGTCACCCCTGAAGAGATCGCCGCCGCCGGCGCGCGTCTGACCGACGAATTAAAACAGGCGATGGCCGCTGCCGTCAAAAATATTGAAACGTTCCATTCCGCGCAGACGCTACCGCCTGTAGATGTGGAAACCCAGCCAGGCGTGCGTTGCCAGCAGGTTACGCGTCCCGTCGCGTCTGTCGGTCTGTATATTCCCGGCGGCTCGGCTCCGCTCTTCTCAACGGTGCTGATGCTGGCAACACCAGCACGCATTGCGGGATGTCAGAACGTGGTTCTGTGCTCGCCGCCGCCCATCGCTGATGAAATCCTCTATGCGGCGCAACTGTGTGGCGTGCAGGAAATCTTTAACGTCGGCGGCGCGCAGGCGATTGCCGCTCTGGCCTTCGGCAGCGAGTCCGTACCGAAAGTGGATAAAATTTTTGGTCCCGGCAACGCCTTTGTAACCGAAGCCAAGCGTCAGGTCAGCCAGCGCCTCGACGGCGCGGCTATCGATATGCCAGCCGGGCCGTCTGAAGTACTGGTGATCGCCGACAGCGGCGCAACACCGGATTTCGTCGCGTCTGACCTGCTCTCCCAGGCTGAGCACGGTCCGGATTCGCAGGTGATCCTGCTGACGCCTGATGCTGACATTGCCCGCAAGGTGGCGGAGGCGGTAGAACGTCAACTGGCGGAACTGCCGCGCGCGGACACCGCCCGGCAGGCCCTGAGCGCCAGTCGTCTGATTGTGACCAAAGATTTAGTGCAGTGCGTCGCCATCTCTAATCAGTATGGTCCGGAACACTTAATCATCCAGACGCGCAATGCGCGCGATTTGGTAGATGCGATTACCAGCGCAGGCTCGGTATTTCTCGGCGACTGGTCGCCGGAATCCGCCGGTGATTACGCTTCCGGAACCAACCATGTCTTACCGACCTATGGCTATACTGCTACCTGTTCCAGCCTTGGGTTAGCGGATTTCCAGAAACGGATGACCGTTCAGGAACTGTCGAAAGCGGGCTTTTCCGCTCTGGCATCAACCATTGAAACATTGGCGGCGGCAGAACGTCTGACCGCCCATAAAAATGCCGTGACCCTGCGCGTAAACGCCCTCAAGGAGCAAGCATGAGCACTGAAAACACTCTCAGCGTCGCTGACTTAGCCCGTGAAAATGTCCGCAACCTGGTACCGTATCAGTCCGCCCGCCGTCTGGGCGGTAACGGCGATGTCTGGCTGAACGCGAATGAATTCCCGACAGCGGTGGAGTTTCAGCTCACCCAACAAACGCTTAACCGCTACCCGGAATGCCAGCCAAAGGCCGTGATTGAAAACTACGCGCAATATGCTGGCGTAAAGCCGGAGCAGGTGCTGGTCAGCCGCGGCGCGGATGAAGGGATCGAGCTGGTGATCCGCGCCTTCTGTGAACCGGGGAAAGACGCCATTCTCTACTGTCCGCCCACTTACGGTATGTACAGCGTCAGCGCCGAAACCATTGGCGTAGAGCGCCGGACGGTTCCCGCGCTTGAAAACTGGCAGCTGGATCTACAGGGGATTTCCGACAACCTTGACGGCACAAAAGTGGTGTTCGTTTGTAGCCCCAATAATCCTACCGGACAACTTATCAACCCGCAGGATCTGCGCACGCTGCTGGAGTTGACACGCGGTAAAGCGATAGTCGTCGCCGACGAAGCTTATATTGAGTTTTGCCCGCAGGCCACGCTGACAGGCTGGCTGGTTGAATATCCTCATCTGGTTATCCTGCGCACATTGTCGAAAGCTTTTGCGCTGGCGGGTCTGCGCTGCGGCTTTACACTGGCTAATGAAGAGGTGATCAACCTGCTGTTAAAAGTGATCGCCCCTTATCCGCTTTCTACGCCAGTGGCGGATATCGCCGCCCAGGCGCTGAGCCCGCAGGGAATAAACGCAATGCGCGATCGCGTGGCGCAGACAGTGCAGGAACGTCAGTATCTGGTGAATGCCCTGCAACAGACCGCCTGCGTAGAACACGTCTTTGACTCTGAAACCAACTATATTCTGGCGCGGTTTACCGCCTCCAGCAGCGTGTTTAAATCCTTATGGGATCAGGGCATTATCTTACGCGATCAGAATAAACAACCTTCTTTAAGCGGCTGCCTGCGGATTACGGTCGGCACCCGCCAGGAAAACCAGCGCGTCATTGACGCCTTACGTGCGGAGCCAGTATGAGTCAGAAGTATCTTTTCATCGACCGGGACGGAACCTTAATTTCCGAACCGCCGAGCGATTTTCAGGTAGACCGCTTTGATAAACTGGCCTTTGAGCCAGAGGTGATTCCCGTATTGCTGAAGCTGCAAAAAGCCGGTTTTAAGCTGGTGATGATCACTAACCAGGATGGACTTGGCACGCAAAGCTTCCCGCAGGCGGACTTCGACGGACCGCACAACCTGATGATGCAGATTTTCACCTCTCAGGGCGTATGCTTTGATGAGGTGCTGATCTGCCCTCACCTGCCCGCAGACGACTGCGACTGCCGCAAGCCCAAAGTGAAGCTGGTGGAGCGTTATCTTGCGGAACAAGCGATGGATAGCGCCAACAGCTATGTGATTGGCGATCGTGCGACCGATATCCAGCTCGCTGATAACATGGGCATTACTGGTTTACGCTATCACCGTGAAACGCTGAACTGGACGATGATTGGCGAACAGCTAACGAAACGCGATCGTTATGCGCATGTGGTCCGCAACACCAAAGAAACACAGATTGATGTCAGCGTCTGGCTGGATCGCGAAGGCAACAGCAAGATTAATACCGGCGTCGGCTTCTTTGACCATATGCTCGATCAAATCGCCACCCACGGCGGCTTTCGCATGGAGATTACCGTTAAGGGCGATCTCTATATCGACGATCACCACACGGTAGAAGATACCGGACTGGCGCTCGGTGAGGCATTAAAACTGGCACTCGGCGACAAGCGCGGTATCTGCCGTTTTGGCTTTGTACTACCGATGGATGAATGTCTGGCGCGCTGCGCGCTGGATATTTCCGGTCGTCCGCATCTGGAATATAAAGCTGAATTTACCTACCAGCGTGTGGGCGATTTGAGCACAGAGATGATTGAACACTTTTTCCGCTCACTCTCTTACACGATGGGCGTCACTCTGCATCTCAAGACTAAAGGTAAGAACGATCACCACCGTGTCGAAAGTTTGTTTAAAGCCTTTGGTCGGACGCTACGCCAGGCTATTCGCGTGGAGGGCGATACATTACCGTCCTCGAAAGGAGTGCTGTGATGAACGTCGTCATCCTTGACACCGGCTGCGCCAATTTAAGCTCGGTAAAATCCGCCGTGGCGCGCCACGGTTACACCCCGGTGGTCAGCC
Source organism: Salmonella sp. 32020114201800008SM (assembly GCF_017572025.1). Lineage (NCBI taxonomy): Bacteria > Pseudomonadati > Pseudomonadota > Gammaproteobacteria > Enterobacterales > Enterobacteriaceae > Salmonella > Salmonella sp. 32020114201800008SM. The sequence continues at coordinate 1,020,046 of NZ_JAGEQM010000001.1, forward strand.
GCGAAGCGGAAATCGTATTACGCGCTGACAAACTCTTTCTGCCCGGCGTCGGCACGGCGCAGGCCGCTATGGATCAACTGCGCGAACGTGAACTGATCGACTTAATTAAAGCGTGTACTCAGCCGGTACTGGGTATCTGCTTAGGGATGCAACTGCTGGGTCGTCGCAGCGAAGAGACGCGCGGCGTGGATCTGCTGAACATTATCGAACAAGACGTGCCGAAAATGACCGACTTTGGTCTGCCGCTGCCGCACATGGGCTGGAATCGCGTGTATCCGCAGGCGGGCAACCGGCTGTTTCAGGGCATTGAAGATGGCGCCTATTTTTACTTTGTTCACAGCTACGCGATGCCGGTCAACCCGTGGACTATCGCCCAGTGCAATTACGGCGAGCCGTTTACCGCGGCGATACAGAAAGATAATTTCTTCGGCGTACAGTTCCACCCGGAACGTTCGGGCGCGGCGGGCGCACAGTTGCTGAAAAACTTCCTGGAGATGTAATGATTATTCCGGCATTAGATTTAATTGACGGCACCGTGGTGCGTCTACACCAGGGCGACTACGCCCGGCAGCGGGATTACGGTAACGATCCCCTGCCCCGTTTGCAGGATTACGTCGCCCAGGGCGCCGGGGTGCTGCATCTGGTAGATCTGACCGGCGCTAAAGATCCGGCTAAGCGACAGATACCGCTGATTAAAACCCTGGTCGCGGGCGTGAACGTGCCTGTTCAGGTCGGCGGCGGCGTGCGTACCGAAGAAGACGTTGCGGCATTACTGAAAGCTGGCGTTGCCCGTGTGGTCATCGGTTCAACGGCGGTGAAATCCCCTGACGTGGTGAAAGGCTGGTTTGAACGTTTTGGCGCGCAGGCGCTGGTGCTGGCGCTGGACGTTCGTATAGACGAACACGGCAACAAGCAGGTGGCGGTTAGCGGCTGGCAGGAAAATTCCGGCGTCTCGCTGGAACAACTGGTGGAAACCTATCTCCCCGTCGGCCTGAAACATGTACTGTGTACCGATATTTCTCGCGACGGCACGCTGGCGGGCTCTAACGTGTCACTGTATGAAGAAGTATGCGCCAGATATCCGCAGATCGCCTTTCAGTCCTCCGGCGGTATTGGCGATATCGATGATATTGCCGCCCTGCGCGGCACCGGCGTGCGCGGCGTGATTGTCGGACGCGCTCTGTTAGAAGGGAAATTTACCGTTAAGGAGGCCATCCAATGCTGGCAAAACGTATAATTCCGTGTCTGGATGTTCGTGATGGTCAGGTGGTGAAAGGCGTACAGTTTCGCAACCATGAGATCATTGGCGATATCGTTCCGCTGGCCAAACGCTATGCCGACGAAGGCGCGGACGAACTGGTGTTCTATGACATTACCGCCTCCAGCGATGGTCGCGTAGTCGATAAAAGCTGGGTGGCGCGCGTTGCCGAGGTGATCGACATTCCGTTTTGTGTAGCGGGCGGTATCCGGTCAATTGACGACGCCGCCAAAATTCTCTCTTTCGGGGCGGATAAGATCTCTATCAACTCCCCTGCACTGGCTGACCCAACGCTGATTACCCGTCTGGCTGACCGTTTTGGCGTACAGTGCATTGTCGTCGGGATTGATACCTGGTTTGACGACGCCACGGGGAAATATCATGTTAACCAGTATACCGGCGATGAAAACCGTACCCGCGTGACGCAGTGGGAGACGCTGGATTGGGTGCAAGAGGTACAACAGCGCGGCGCGGGGGAAATCGTCCTGAATATGATGAACCAGGACGGCGTGCGTAACGGTTATGATCTGACGCAGTTGAAAAAAGTCCGTGACGTTTGCCGCGTGCCGCTGATCGCCTCCGGCGGCGCGGGCACGATGGAACACTTTCTTGAGGCATTCCGTGATGCCGATGTCGACGGCGCGCTTGCCGCCTCCGTTTTTCACAAGCAAATCATCAATATTGGCGAATTAAAAGCGTACCTGGCAGGCCAGGGCGTGGAGATCAGGATATGTTAACAGAGCAACAACGCCGCGAGCTGGACTGGGAAAAAACCGATGGCCTGATGCCAGCCATCGTGCAACATGCGGTATCCGGCGAAGTATTGATGCTGGGCTATATGAACCCACAAGCGCTGGACAAAACCATTGAATCCGGCCATGTCACGTTCTTCTCACGCACGAAACAGCGTTTATGGACCAAAGGCGAAACCTCAGGCCATGTGCTGAATGTCGTCAGCATTGCGCCGGATTGCGACAACGATACACTGCTGGTGCTGGCAAACCCTGTCGGGCCGACCTGCCACAAAGGTACCAGTAGCTGCTTTGGCGACGCCAGCCATCAGTGGTTATTCCTGTATCAACTGGAGCAGCTACTGGCAGAGCGCAAAACCGCCGATCCGGCCAGCTCTTACACGGCGAAACTGTACGCCAGCGGTACTAAACGTATTGCGCAAAAAGTTGGCGAAGAAGGTGTAGAAACCGCGCTGGCGGCCACCGTCAATGATCGTTTTGAATTAACCAATGAAGCGTCTGATTTGATGTACCACCTGCTGGTGCTGTTGCAGGATCAGGATCTCAACCTCACCACCGTGATCGACAATCTTCGTAAGCGTCATCAATAAGCGTAATAAACCGGGCAATGCCCGGTTTTTTAATGAGAAATTTTACCTGTCGTAGCCGACTACCATCCGGCAAAGAAGCTTACAAGGCTTTTGGCTTATAGCTACGTAGCGCATTGCGTCCCAGCACAATCCCGGCACCGATCATCCCACCCAGCAATACAGCCAGCACAAGGGTAATGGCTTTTTTCGGGCTATCGCGACGGACCGGCAGCGTCGGCTTCATCACATAACGATAGACGTGCACCGTATCGGCAGTCACTTTCAGATTTTTAATGTCCAGCAGTGTCTGCTTCGTCTGGAAATAGGCCGGAGAAAAGACCAGTGGACGCGTCGCTTCGTTCTGTATCATCGATTTTAGCGCATCGCTCCCCAGCAGGAACATCGTGTCCTGGGTAACATCCTGGGTTTGCTGAATCTGCGGCTGCGTGATTTTGGCCTCATCCGCATAGCGCAACGCTTCTTCGATTTGCTTAATACGCAGATCTTTTTGCTCCTGCGCCACAACTTCCTGCGTCTCAAGGGACTCCTGCAACGTTTTGGTTTGCAGCGTGATGTTATCTTTCAGGTCAACTTCCAGTTCCTTAGCGACCTCTTCATCCACCTGTTGGATATATTCCGCCAGCCGACGCTGCGCCCCTTCAGCGGTAGTACTCACATAAGAAACCGAGAGTGGCAGCGCCTGCCCTTTTACCGACTGTTCAATGGTAAGCTTTTCCCGCTCTTTCTGATTATCCAGCACTTCCGATAATGCGGAAAACGCAGAGCTAAAGCGGCTTATAAAATTCGCCTGCACTTCAGAGATTTTGGGGGCATTCCCACCATACAAGACGTTGAGCGCGTTGGTATAGGTGGCAACCTGCGCGGCATCAGGTTGGGTAATAATCGCCGTGGATGTCCATTTTTCTTTGGCTATCATCAGGTAGCCTACAGCCAGCAAAATGGCGATAATAACGGCTACAATAATGGTCATCTTCCCACGCCATAACTGTAGCAATAACTCAATCAAATCAATCTGTTCCGGATCGTTCCCACGCCCGGAAGACGTATTACTATCCACTGTCATAGATACCCTAACTAAAAAAAGGATGAAGCTGGAGACAGTGTAGCCATAAAGCAAATATATGCCATAGGATTAATGATAAAAATCAGACATTATTTCCATTTGGTCAATAAATCATCGGGACTCATCAGCCCCGATTGCCTTATTAATCACTACCGAAAAGATCGCGGGTATACACTTTTTCAGCGACATCCAAAAGCTCTGCCGCCATCCTGTTGGAAATAATGACATCCGCCTGCTGTTTAAAGCAGTGCAAATCACGTTCAAGACGTGAGTTAAAGAAAGTATCTTCTTCCATTACCGGCTCATAGATGATGACCTCTACGCCTTTCGCTTTAATGCGCTTCATAATCCCCTGAATCGATGAGGCGCGGAAGTTATCGGAGCCACTCTTCATAATCAGGCGATAAATGCCCACCACTTTAGGCTTTCTGGCGAGGATAGCGTCGGCAATAAAATCTTTACGCGTACGGTTTGCTTCAACGATAGCGGAGATAATATTATTAGGCACCGACTGATAATTGGCCAGCAACTGTTTGGTATCTTTTGGCAAACAATATCCGCCATAACCAAAAGAGGGATTATTATAATGATTGCCAATACGCGGGTCGAGGCACACCCCTTCAATAATTTGTCGGGTATTTAATCCTAACGTTTCAGCATAGCTGTCTAATTCATTAAAATAAGCGACTCGCATAGCGAGATAAGTATTGGCGAAAAGTTTAATAGCTTCCGCCTCAGTGGAGTCCGTAAACAGCGTTGGAATCTCCTGTTTAATAGCGCCTTCCTGGAGTAATGCGGCAAATTCTCTGGCGCGCTCAGACTGTTCCCCAATCACGATACGGGAGGGATAAAGGTTATCGTAAAGGGCTTTACCTTCACGTAAAAACTCCGGAGAGAAAATGATATTTTCTGTCGCAAACTTCTGACGCATTGCCGCCGTGAAGCCAACCGGCACCGTAGACTTAATAATCATCACGGCTGCGGGGTTGATGCTGATCACATCCTGAATGACCGATTCCACACTGGACGTATTAAAATAGTTGGTTTTGGGATCGTAATCCGTAGGCGTAGCAATGATGACGTAATCTGCATTCTGGTACGCATCAAACTTATCCAGCGTTGCCCTGAATCTGATGTTATCTTCCTTTAAAAATTGCTGAATTTCTTTATCAACAATCGGAGATATCCGATCATTTAACAGTTCAACACGGGAAGGAACAATGTCTAACGCCACCACATCATGATGTTGTGCAATAAGCAAACCATTAGACAAGCCAACATAACCCGTCCCGGATATCGTGATTTTCATTATTCGCTCTCAGAATTAACTTAATTATGAATCATGATGTATTTCGCATCCTGATAAGATATTAAAGTTTTAACGCCTGAGTATATAAAGTGCAACGCAGACGAAAACAATTCAGATTATCTTCATTACGATAAACACAGATTATTAAGTTAATATTAAGCAAAAGCGATAAATCAATAAGAATAGAGATAAAAAAAAGCCCGGTATTAAACCGGGCTTAAACATTTTTGCAGAAATTATTCCAACCATTCGGTATGGAAAATGCCTTCTTTATCAGTACGTTTATAGGTGTGCGCACCAAAGTAGTCACGCTGCGCCTGAATTAAGTTAGCTGGCAGTACTGCGGCGCGATAGCTGTCATAGTAGGCCACTGCCGCAGAGAATGTCGGCACCGGAATGCCGTTCTGCACCGCGTAAGCCACAACATCACGCAGCGCCTGCTGGTACTCATCAGCAATTTTCTTGAAGTAAGGCGCTAACAGCAAATTGGCAATACCAGCGTTTTCTGCGTAAGCATCGGTGATTTTCTGCAGGAACTGAGCGCGAATGATACAGCCCGCACGGAAGATCTTAGCAATCTCGCCGTAGTTAAGATCCCAGTGATATTCATCAGACGCGGCGCGTAGCTGCGAGAAGCCCTGCGCATAGGAGACGATCTTGCCAAGATACAGCGCGCGACGCACTTTCTCGATAAATTCCGCTTTGTCGCCTGCCGGTTGCGCTTTCGGCCCGGAGAGCACTTTAGATGCGGCAACACGTTGTGCTTTCAACGAAGAGATGTAACGCGCAAAGACAGATTCGGTAATCAGCGACAGCGGTTCGCCCAGATCCAGCGCGCTCTGGCTGGTCCATTTACCAGTCCCTTTGTTGGCGGCTTCATCAAGAATGACATCCACCAGGTAGTTTCCGTCTTCATCTTTTTTAGTGAAGATGTCTTTAGTGATGTCGATCAGATAACTGCTCAGCTCGCCGTTATTCCACTCAGTAAAAGTGTTCGCCAACTCTTCATTGCTGAGGTTCAGGCCGCCTTTCAGCAGGGAGTAAGCTTCAGCGATAAGCTGCATATCGCCATATTCAATACCATTGTGGACCATCTTGACGTAGTGACCCGCACCATCGGCGCCGATATAGGTCACGCACGGTTCGCCATCTTCTGCCACAGCAGCAATCTTCGTCAGGATCGGCGCCACCAGTTCATAGGCATCTTTCTGACCGCCAGGCATGATAGATGGCCCTTTCAGCGCGCCCTCTTCACCACCGGAAACACCGGTACCGATAAAGTTAAAACCTTCCGCAGACAGCTCGCGATTGCGACGGATTGTGTCCTGGAAGAAGGTGTTACCGCCATCAATAATGATATCGCCTTTTTCCAGATACGGTTTCAGCGAATCGATAGCTGCATCGGTACCTGCGCCCGCTTTCACCATTAACAGGATACGACGAGGCGTTTCGAGGGATTCAACAAACTCTTTCACCGTGTAATAAGGCACCAGCTTTTTGCCGGGATTCTCGGCAATCACTTCTTCGGTCTTTTCACGGGAGCGGTTGAAAACGGAGACGGTATAACCACGGCTTTCGATGTTGAGCGCGAGGTTGCGCCCCATCACTGCCATACCGACGACGCCGATCTGTTGCTTGGACATTACATACTCCTGTCAGGTGTGGAAGTTATATATATTTCACCATTATGTGCTACAAATTTTACAGCGTAAAGCATATTAAATACTTGTCCATTAATAGCACATTATGGTTCGGCGGATATTTTCCCGCCTAGTTAACTTAAAATACCACGCGTAAAATTCTTTTAACAAAAGACCTAAAGTTAGCATCTGCATAAAAAACCGCAAAAACTATAATCATACTTACCAGTGATACAATAGTAAGCTTACTCATAAAGTCAAACCAGTTGGAAGCTTTAAAGAAAATTATTTGTTCCCTTGCAAAATAAAAAACAGCAAAAATAACAAATGAGAATATTAAAGGTTTCAGTACAAAGGACAAGTACTTTTTTAATGCATTAAATCTACCAAACATTTTACCATATAGATATAATGGCTTTGCAATTAATGTAATTAATACATTGGATATAATCGTGCCTATAATAATACCAGGAAGACCAATATAAAAAGCTAAGAGCGCGGAAAAAAATAAATTACTCCCCCCCTCAAGCAAAGGATAATATACGTCCCCAAAAAAGCCAGTTGCGTTTTTAAAAATATCACAAGGAATCCTAATGACACTTATAAATACATTAACAAGCATTAATATAACAATACCATTACCTAGTATGAATTTTTCGCCTATCCAGTTGGTAATAAAGTCATTAACCAAAAAATACATATTCAAAGAAATGAAGGTAGCCAATGCTATAAATACTGTGTTAAATTGTTTTGCAATACTGGTAACTTCATCATCATTTTGATTGATTAAAAAATTACCCACACTAGCTGTAATAGCATTAACAAAACTGGACATAAGCACAGTCACAACCTGGAAGACCATCATATAACTTCCATAAATCGTGACGTAGCTTAAATTAAGAAATTTTGAAACTAGCAAATAATCAGTATTTAAAACTAATACACCACCAATCTTATGAAAAAACATGTTTTTTATTTTTATTTTTAATTCATTTTTTAATATTGTTTTTTCATCATCGCTAATAGATTGTGGAACTACCTTAAAATAGATGTCGTTATTAATAATATTTTTAAATATAAAATACTGTACTATCACACCAATAGTTTCAACGAGCAAATAAAGTAAGAAATTATGTGTGGTGACTAATAGCAATATTTGCAGCGCAATAATTAATATTTTCCCGCCACCCTGTATTTTACGGACGACTGAATATTGCTGATTTGCAGTTAATAGAGTTGAATGCTTTGCATAAGAATAAGTTAAAGATGTATTTATTACAAAAAATGCCCAATAAATAAAAACGTGACTTACTGCATTAACAGAATCGATGAAAAAGTAAATACCAAAGCCAATTACTATACCTATCAATAAAACTAAAAGCGAGATATATCTATAGATTGCAGACAGCAATAAAGTTAAGTATTTTATTTTTGCATAATCCCCCTCACTCAGCGGCTTGTATAAAAGGCTTGCTGCAGCCACCCCTATGCCAAGCTCGGCGAGATTTAAATAAGCAGTCAGTTGTGTAAATAACAACATCACACCTGTTAAGTCAGCGCCCATCTTAGAGACAAATATAGTTCGAAGATAAAACCCTAGCGCAATAAGAAAAAAAGTAATAAATAAATCAACTTTAAAGTTGTTAATCGCTTTTATAGTTCGCATTTTTACTTTCCGGATGTAAACTTAAAGTAAATAAATATTCGTGGGAAGTTACAGGATTACATCAATTATTATTAGCCCCATAATAATTAATATTACCAGGAAGGTAAAATAAATAATCATATCAATAATTATTTATACTGTCCGAAAAGAACATAGTGAAAACCTTATATTTATTAGAAATGGAAACCAACAACAATCAAACACACTTAATATTTATTGGCTTTATACTACGAATTGGTTAGAGAATATCCGAAAAGTTAGCCCTCCATAAAGAAGGGCTGCTTTTTATGAATTGAGTAGCTGAAGAATTTCTTTCGTTCGCGCTTCCATCAGCGGAATATGGCCGCGTGATTCCACATTCAGGCGCACCACCGGTTCGGTGTTTGACGAGCGCAGGTTGAAACGCCAGTCCGGGAACGACATGCTGAGGCCGTCCGTGCGGTCCACCGCCTGCGCCTCTTCCGCAAAGTGCGCTTCCACCCGCGCCATGGCCGCCGCCGGCTCCGCCAGCCTGCTGTTGATTTCCCCGCTCGCCGGGAACGCCGCCATCCGGTCGCGGACCAGCTCACCCAGCGACTGCCCCTTCAGGCACACCAGCTCCGCCACCAGCAGCCACGGGATCATCCCGCTGTCGCAGTAGGCAAAATCACGAAAATAGTGATGCGCGCTCATTTCCCCGCCATAAATGGCATCCTCCGTACGCATCCGCTCCTTGATAAAGGCATGTCCGGTTTTTGACATCACCGGCGTCCCGCCCGCCGCCGTCACCACTGCCTCCGTGTTCCAGGTCAGGCGCGGGTCGTGGATAATCTTCGCCCCCGGGTGTTTTTCCAGAAACGCTTCCGCCAGCAGCCCGACGATGTAGTACCCCTCGATAAACTGCCCTTTCTCATCGAACAGGAAGCAGCGGTCGAAGTCGCCGTCAAAGGCGATGCCCATGTCCGCCCCGTGTTCAATAACGGCCTTACGGGTGTCGTCGCGACACTCCGGCAGCAACGGGTTGGGAATGCCGTTCGGGAAGGTGCCGTCCGGGGTGTTGTGGATTTTGATGAACTCCACCGGCGCGCCCAGCGCCTTCAGGCGTACTTCGATGGCGTCAATGACCGGCCCCGCCGCCCCATTGCCGGCGTTAAACACCAGCTTCAGCGGGGTGAGATTTTTAACGCTGATATAGCCGAGCAGGTGGCCGATGTAGGCGTCGCGCAGGCTGATTTGTCTGTAGCTGCCGCGCGCGGCCTCGTTCACCGGCGGGAAGTCGCCCGCTTCCGCCAGACGCTGAACGTCGCGCAGACCGGTGTCGCCGCTTATCGGGCGGGCGCCCTCGCGCACCAGCTTCATACCGTTGTAGTCCATCGGATTATGGCTGGCGGTCACTTCAATACCGCCGTCCACGCCGAGGTGGAAGGTGGCGAAGTAAATCTCTTCGGTGCCGGACATACCGATATCCAGCACGTCGACGCCCGCGTCCTGTAACCCTTTCGCCAGCGCCAGCTTCAGCGCCTCGCTGGTCAGGCGCACGTCGCCGCCCAGCACGATGGTTTTCGGTTTTAAATATTCGCCGTAAGCGCGGCCAATCCGCCACGCGATATCTTCATTGAGCTCTTCGCCCAGCCTGCCGCGAATGTCGTAGGCCTTGAAACAGGTTAATTTTGTCATGTTCTTACCCTTCTTCAGGCAACAGTTAGCCCTGACCGTAAATGGCCAGCATCGTTATTGTTATTCATTGCCGGATGGCGCGTTGCGCTTACCGGGCATAATTGCAGGCGTCAGACCCGCCCGTAACGGTCCTCGAACCGCACCACGTCGTCCTCTTCGAGATACGAGCCGGAACGCACTTCAATTAAATCGAGCGGTATTTTTCCCGGATTTTCCAGGCAGTGAGTCGCCCCCAGCGGAATATAGATGGACTCGTTTTCACCGAGCAGCTTAACCTCGCCGTTGATGGTGACTCTGGCGGTCCCCGCCACCACCACCCAGTGCTCGGCGCGGTGATGGTGCATCTGCACCGACAGTCCTTCCCCCGGCTTGACGGTAATACGCTTCACCTGATAGCGCTCGCCCGCGTCGATGGAGTCGTATTTGCCCCACGGACGGTAAACCTCACGGTGCATGTGGTGCTCATGGCGTCCGTCGGCCTTGATCTTCTCCACCACCTTTTTCACGTCCTGCACCGCGTGGCGATCGGCAATCAGCACGGCGTCTTTGGTCTGCACCACCACCAGATCCTTCACGCCGACGGTGGTCACCAGGCCGGATTCGGCGTAAACGTAGCTGTTTTCCGTTTTATGGCTGATGACGTCGCCGTGGTGGACGTTTCCCTCCGGGGTGTGGGCGCTGATTTCCCACAGCGAGGACCACGAGCCGACATCGCTCCAGCCCGCGTCCATCGGCATCACCACCGCGTCCGCCGTCCGCTCCATCACCGCGTAGTCAATGGACTCTTCCGGACAGGCGAGGAAGGCCTCTTCATCCACACGAATGAAGTCAAGATCCGGATCGACGCCGCGCATCGCCTGTTCACAGGCGGCCAGAATATCGGGGCGGAACTTTTTCAGCTCCTCCAGATAGCGGCCGGCGCGGAACAGAAACATGCCGCTGTTCCAGTAGTAATCGCCGCTGGCGACGTAGGCCTGAGCGGTTTCCAGCCCCGGCTTCTCAACGAACTGCGCCACCTCAAAAGCCACCGCATCCGTCGCGCCCGGCACGACATCACCACGCCGGATATAGCCATAGCCGGTTTCCGGTTTAAAGGGAACTATCCCAAAAGTAACAAATTTGCCCTTATTAGCTAAAGGAGCAGCTTTTTTTATAAGATTACAGAAAATCCTGTCATCCTTAATAATATGGTCAGCGGCTAGAATTAAAATCAAAGGGTCCTTATCAGGAAAACGTTGTTTAACCGCCAATGCTGCAAGAGTAATAGCAGGAGCTGTGTTACGCCCATGAGGCTCAAGGATAATATTATTAGAAAGCTTTCCAATTTCTCTTAATTGCTCTGCTACAATAAATCTATGTGCTTCATTGCATATTACGATAGAGTTTTTATAATTTAAGTCATTGAGGCGAGCAAAAGTAGCTTGTAGCATTGTTAGTTCGCCAGACAATTTTAAAAATTGTTTTGGAAAAAGCTCTCTTGAAAGAGGCCAGAGTCGACTACCAGTCCCACCAGCTAAAATTACTGGGATCATATACACACCTATATTCTTTAAAGCATCTTATCATTTTTTATTTATCGTTAAGAAGCCGTTTTTATACATTAAAAATAATATAATGCTTTTTATATGCCATAAAAAATGACGAGATAATATTTTACGATTATTAAATTGAGCCAAATGAACACCAACATACTGGGGTAAATACAAAACCGAAGTATTGTAAATTTTATTTGCTCGCCAACATATATCTATATCCTCACAATACATAAAGTATTTTTCATTAAATCCATTTAGCTTAGAGAAAAACTCAGCTTTAAATATAAGAAAAGAACCTGCTGCCCAATCAACATATAAAGGTTCATTTATCCCGGCTTTATCAATTGAACATTTATTTTTTCCAAATAAAAAGGAATGGATAAAATCCATTACACAAGGGAATTTCCTAATGGAATTGTCATATTCCTTTTTATCAAAATCTCTATATAAATTAACTGTGGCCACGTATGCATTAGACTTATCGCATTCATAAACAGCCTCCAACAATACATTAGCATCTATAAAAACATCAGGATTCATTACTACGAAAAAATCATCCGTCTTTATATTGTGCGCTATGGTATTAAATACTTCATTATTATTTTTACCAAATCCTTTTTTAACACTATTTTTTAAATAAGTTATGTTATTAACATAGCAAAACTCTTCCAAACCTTTTTCACCTAAGTTATCTTTTATAATAATTTTAACAAGACTATTTTTAGTTAAATTTGATAATGTCCCTAATTTCTTTATAATCTCATAATGCCCATGCGAGACTATCGATATATATATCATTTTAAATCTCTTATTAATAAGGAAGAGTACAAGTCGCCATATAATGCAGCCATTTTTTCATCAGAAATATTGAAATAAATTTCATCACTTATATCACATATCTTTGATATATATAACGGCAGTTTCAATTTATTATTCCCTCCGGCCAAACTAAAAAATTCAATTGAGTTATTCTTTAATAAGCTTGCAACTTCCCTATGAGGGGGAATATCACTTACATATAAAAAGCAACCAGCAGAGACTGCCTCCAACAATGCCAAGGGAAGACCTTCAGATAAAGAAGCTGAAACAAAAAAATCAGATAACTGATAGTATTCTAAAGGAGACTCAATTTTTCCTGTAAAAATGTATCTATTGTCTATAAAATGGCTCTTTTTACAAAAATCAAATAATGGACCATCACCAATAATAATAAATCTATCATTCTTACCTAAAGATAAATGTTCTAAAAGGTAGGATACATTCTTTCTTTGAGATAAGGAACCACAATATACGTATATATTTTCTACATCATAGAAACCATATTTTTTTCTTAGTAAGATTTTTTTATCAGTCGAAACGGGATGGAATTTATTAATATCAATTCCATTTTGGATTACAGAAACATTTTTTGTTATTTTTGATTGGTATAGTTTTGTAGCAACCGATTCTGAGCATGCAACTAAATGAGTAAAACTCTTCAATAACAACAAATGTGCGTAATATAACAAATTGCCTTTGAGGAGACCAAAAAGCGGTACGTAATCCTCATTCAATCTATTATGGATAGTTGATATTTTTATGCCGTTTAAAAAAAACATAAAAACATCCGCTGTAATACCATGTGAATGAAAAACATCATGTGGATTTTTTTCTATATATTTTTTTAAAAAATAAATTTTACTAACTTGGTTGCCACCCGGAACCATTATAATCTTAACGCCACGCTCTAATAATTCTTGTGAAATTTCTTCATTTATATCATCTGTTAAACAAAAAATAGTGTAATTAAAACGAGAACTATTTTTAACTATACTACGAACTACATTTACAGGTCCAAGATTCTGGAGTCTCGAAATTAGGATTCCTACTTTAATTTTTGACACTTCACTTTATCCAAATATAAAAAGAGAGAGTTTCGGATGTACGTTTGAAATTAACAAATCATATCCCATTTGTATGAAAGTTAATAATAAAAAGAAAACAAAACCTACCGAGATATTTCTTTTATAAAAAATACAATATACGATTAATATGCTTTCACCTAGTGTTAAAAATGATGAGAGACGTCCTGAAAGTATAGCCATCTCACTTAACCCAACCATTGCTAAAACACCTAAAACATATAAATTATATAATATAACCACCTTATCCTTTTCATTATTTATATTTATTTTAATATATTTTTTCATTAAAAAAACTATCATTACCCCTTTAATAAACACTGGATTAGTGAAAATATTAATTCTATAATCATATTCTTCCCACCCAATATAATTTGCAACAGCATCTGGCAGAAGATTATAATGAATAAGGGTATTTAATATAAAGTCGAGCCCATGTAAATAAGAAAATATTAAGGCAACCAGAAAAAGAGAAAATATTTTTTTTAACGATAAATATCTTTTTCTTACAAATGGGTAGCAAATAGCAATTATAATTGCTCCAGAATGAATCAGCGATGCAAGCAGTATCCCTGTGATCACATTTCGATTCTTCTTATATGTCACAATTGTGTATAGAGACATACTCACAGCTAATCCAGCTCTTATTTGTATCATATCCCTAACAATAAAAGCATGACTTAAATAAAAGACTAGAGATAATATTGGTATAATACTTGCTTTTTTAAAAGAAAAATAAGTAAACATCAAAGATAACGATGCTATAAAGAATAAAAAAAACTGAAACGGTAGATCAAATGTTTTAAAAAAAGATGAAAGGAAAAGATAGCCAATCTCTCCATGAATATCTTTTATCGCAGATAACGTAAAATTGTATAATGAAGGAACTTCATTATACATTTTATTATACTCAAGATAATCACTATCATTAACTCTAAGGCCTGACATTAATATCATCAGGACGACAAGCATAAACATGATACTATCATTTATATTTTTATTTTTTTTAGTATATGCGAGGGAAAATAATAGCCCAACACTTAGAAGCAAAAAAAATAATATATTCATACTGAATCACTTAGAGTACGCTCTAAAAAGTTATTAATTTCTCTTATAAATGTTGAATCCTTATTATCGTCCCCATAAAAACATAATAAAGAGTCTATTCCCTTTGATGCAAACTTGGTTGTTACTACAGGGATTCCTTTTTGCACGGCCTCAAGAATCTTAATTTTAATCCCTGTACCCGTTGTTATAGGAGCAATAACACCTAAACATGCAGAACAAAGCTCGTTAAATTCAATAACATCCAACTCTCCAGAAAAATATATCTCACCTCTAACCTTTAACATCTTTATTTTTTCTTGAGATGCTTTACCTGTTACTATTACTTTTATTTTTTTATTAAGGTGAGGATATATATTTTTAACAAACCAGTTTAGTCCATGATAATTTTGAGCAAACTCTATACTTCCTGGAATTAATAGAAATGGAGTCTTATGATTTATTTTTCTTTCAATTTTTTCAACATATAGATGATTAGAGGCGAGAGAACAAAGTTGCTTGATATTATATTTATCTTGGTACCACTCTTTGTCTTCTTCAGTTAAAAAAACAAACTCATCAATTTTTACACGATTTAAAATATTAACTTCTGTAAATTGCAATTTAATATAGTCATTAAGATAACACAATCTCCTTAACATTCCCCTTTGGGATTTAAACATTTCTCTAAAAAAATCAATAGCTACATCATGTATAACACAACGAACTTCCCCCTTAACATCACGAGGTAAAGCATGTAATGCCCATAATGATTCTACAACAACTATTGATGGCTTTTCAATTTCAAGAATATCTTCTATTCTATTGCGGATGTTTTTATCTGAAAATAATTGTTCATGTCGAGTTTTAATATTAAGTAATGATTTTATTTCATGCACAACCGTCCTTTTATTACATCGAATTTTGTATCGTTTAATTCTCTGAAAGCGTTCGGAAATTACCTCATCATTTTTGTTGATGCTATTTTCAAAGTTTAGCTCTACTAATATAATTTTATTTCCAAGCGCTACCATTTCATCCAACCGACCTAAAACCGAACTTTTATATCCATTATTTGTTGGAAAAACTGGAGCTGTAGTAATCACAAGTGTTTTATACATAAATATACTATCTCTTTAAAATAAAGATGAATCAACCTTGCTCCAACATCATATAGAATAACTTATTATTATTGATAGGCATGGTCATAATGACTCATAAAAAATGATTGCTGAGTTGAAAATATTACAATCATATACCTAATAAAATATAGCGTTGTATATTAAAACAAGAAACTCAATTGAGCAATTTCAAAATAGATTGCGTCTATAATCTCCCTAAAATACTTTAATAAAACATTTGTAATAATTTAATGATAAATTATTATCATTCTACTTATTACGCAACATTGATAAATTTTGGTAAAATAGTGTCTTTTTCCGATAGTATTTTATCAATATTAATCGGCCAATTAATGTTTATCGTTGGATCGTTCCAAACGATACCTCTTTCATGGATAGGAGAGTAATAATTCGAAGTTTTATAAAGAAAATCTGCACTATCGCTTAAAACAAGAAAACCATGAGCAAAACCTTCAGGTATCCACAACTGCCTTTTGTTTTCAGAAGAAATATTGACACCAACCCATTTACCAAATGTTTCGGAATCTTTGCGTATATCTACGGCAACATCAAAAACTTCTCCTGCTATACAGCGTACAAGCTTCCCTTGAGCATAAGGTTCAACTTGATAATGTAAACCACGTAACACACCTTTAGTTGATTTTGAATGATTATCCTGAACAAATTCAATCTTTCGACCAACCGCTTCCTCAAATACTTTCTGATTAAAACTTTCCATAAAGAACCCACGTTCATCACTAAACACTTTAGGTTCAAAAATTAATACATCAGGAATTTCTGTTTTAATAACGTTCATTTTATTAATAACCTTTAATCATGTTCAGGAGATACTGCCCATAAGCATTCTTCGACAACGGTTTAGCCAGATTTTTAATCTGCTCCGCATCAATAAACCCTTTTCTATAAGCGATTTCTTCCGGGCAGGACACTTTTAGTCCCTGGCGTTCTTCGATGGTTGCAATAAAATTACTGGCCTCTATCAAACTCTGATGCGTCCCTGTATCCAGCCAGGCATAACCGCGCCCCATCATAGCGACAGACAATCTTCCCTGATCCATATAGATACGGTTAATATCCGTGATTTCTAACTCACCGCGAGCGGAAGGCTTAAGATTTTTCGCCATCTCCACCACGCTATTATCATAAAAATACAGCCCCGTTACCGCGTAATTACTCTTCGGTTGTAACGGTTTTTCCTCCAGACTAACGGCTGTGCCACTTTGGTCAAACTCAACCACACCGTAGCGCTCCGGATCGTTTACATGATAAGCAAAGACGGTAGCACCACTTTCTTTATTAACGGCAGCTTCCATTAACTTTGGTAAATCATGACCATAGAAGATATTGTCACCTAGTACTAATGCACAATCATCATTACCAATGAACTCTTCACCAATAATAAACGCCTGTGCTAAGCCATCCGGGCTTGGCTGTACTTTATATTGAAGATTCAGCCCCCACTGGCTGCCGTCTCCCAGTAGTTGTTGAAAACGCGGCGTGTCCTGTGGCGTACTGATGATCAGGATATCCCGAATGCCTGCCAGCATAAGCGTGGAAAGGGGATAGTAAATCATCGGTTTATCATAAATTGGTAGCAATTGCTTACTTACCGCCATGGTCACCGGATAAAGACGGGTGCCGGAGCCCCCCGCTAAAATAATGCCCTTACGCGTTTTCATTTCCATTTCTCATTCATAGAAAATGCCCTGATGGGCATTTAAATTTATCAGATGGTTGTCGTCGTAAACATTTCAGTCAGCATGCGCTTAACTCCTAATTCCCATTGCGGCAGAATAAGGCCAAAATTACGCTGAAACTTTTCAGTATTGAGACGCGAATTGCCAGGTCTGCTCGCCGGCGTCGGGTAGGCGCTGGTCGGCACAGCATTAAGCTCAGTCAGCGCAAGCGTTATCCCTGCTTTGCGCGCCTCGTCAAAGACTAAGGCCGCGTAGTCATGCCAGGTTGTGGTTCCCCCGGCAACCAGATGGTAAAGACCTGCAACTTCTGGTTTATTTAACACCACACGGATCGCATGGGCCGTGCAGTCAGCCAGTAATTCCGCACCGGTTGGCGCACCGTACTGATCGTTAATGACTGAAAGTGTCTGACGCTCTTTCGCCAGACGAAGCATTGTCTTTGCGAAATTATTGCCCTTACCTGCATAAACCCAACTGGTGCGGAAGATAAGGTGCTTAGGGCAGTTATCCTGCAGGGCCTTTTCTCCCGCCAGTTTGGTTTTGCCATAGACATTCAGCGGCGACGTAGCGTCCGTTTCCTGCCATGGGATATCGCCGGTACCAGGAAATACATAGTCGGTTGAATAATGCACTACCCATGCGCCAGTTTCGTTGGCCGCTTTAGCGATGGCTTCCACACTGGTGGCGTTAAGTAACTGCGCCAGTTCTGGTTCAGACTCTGCTTTATCTACTGCAGTATGTGCGGCTGCGTTAACAATCACATCGGGACGAAGCTTACGAACGGTTTCGGCAACGCCTTTCGGATTACTAAAATCACCGCAAAACTCTTTTGAATGGACATCCAGGGCAATCAGATTCCCTACTGGTGCCAGAGAACGTTGCAACTCCCAGCCTACTTGCCCTGTCTTACCAAAAAGTAAGATATTCATTACTGGCGTCCTTCATAGTTCTGTTCTATCCAACTCTGATACGCCCCACTTTTAACATTGTTTACCCATTGAGTATTTGCAAGGTACCATTCCACTGTTTTACGAATACCGCTTTCAAAGGTCTCCAGCGGTTTCCAGCCTAATTCGCGGCTAATTTTACCTGCATCAATGGCATAACGACGATCATGGCCCGGACGATCCGCGACATAAGTGATTTGTTCACGATAAGAAGTCGCTTTGGGTACAATTTCATCCAGCAGATCACAGATGGTAAATACCACATCGAGATTTTTCTTCTCATTGTGTCCACCAATGTTATAAGTCTCCCCTGCCTTGCCTTCAGTCACTACCATATGAAGCGCGCGAGCGTGATCTTCTACATATAGCCAATCGCGAATCTGATCCCCTTTGCCATAAATTGGCAAAGGCTTTCCTTCCAGTGCGTTCAAAATGACCAACGGAATCAGTTTTTCAGGGAAGTGATAAGGGCCATAGTTATTAGAACAATTGGTAACGATCGTTGGTAGACCATAGGTACGCCGCCAGGCACGGACTAAATGATCGCTGGATGCTTTTGACGCAGAATAGGGGCTACTTGGCGCATATGCCGTCGTTTCAGTAAATAACGGCAGCGTAACGCTGTTTTCAACTTCATCAGGATGCGGTAAATCGCCGTAAACTTCATCAGTGGAAATATGATGAAAACGGAAATTATTTTTTTTATCTTCGCCAAGCGCAGACCAGTATTTACGCGCAACTTCAAGAAGTACATAGGTGCCGACGATATTGGTTTCAATAAATGCTGCCGGCCCGGTAATCGAACGGTCCACATGACTTTCCGCAGCCAAATGCATCACCGCGTCCGGCTGGTACTGCTCAAAAATACGCGTTATTTCAGCGGAATCACAAATATCCGCGTGTTCAAAATTGTAGCGATTACTTTCAGAAATATCAGAAAGGGATTCAAGATTACCGGCGTAGGTTAATTTATCAATATTAACTACAGTGTCCTGTGTATTCTTAATAATATGGCGGACAACAGCTGATCCAATAAAACCTGCCCCGCCAGTAATAAGTATCTTCACTTTTCTATTCCATAAGGCGTATTTAATGTGGTATTTAATTTGCCAATAAAAATTAATTGCTCAAGTCGTTACACACGCTACCGCCCCTGGCTCATCAGCTACCAGTGCACTGCATACATATCGACTTGTTACAAACCTTGCCCAGCAGGGCAAAGCTCACTAAAACTTAAACGCTAATTGTCTTATTAATTGCATCCGGAAACAAGGATTAATCTTATAAAATCAGCATTAAAATGCTCCAGATAACCCCTTGTTACTTAAGCCCTTTATACAAAACTAAAACGGCAGTCAACACTCGTTTCAGCCAACTTGCCGCTTCGAATGTTCACTGCCGTTATTATGTTTATCACCAACCATTTATCACGGTTGTTAATACTTATTCATGCAGAAGCTGCTCTATGCTCTTACGGAACTTCGCTCCTTCTTTCAGGTTGCGCAGCCCGTACTTCACAAATGCCTGCATGTAGCCCATTTTTTTACCGCAGTCATAGCTGTCACCCGTCATTAGCATCGCGTCAACCGACTGTTTTTTCGCCAGTTCAGCAATGGCATCGGTGAGCTGGATGCGGCCCCAGGCGCCCGGTTCGGTTCTTTCCAGTTCCGCCCAGATGTCGGCTGAAAGCACATAACGGCCTACCGCCATCAAATCGGAATCCAGCGTCTGCGGCTGATCCGGTTTTTCGATAAACTCCACAATCCGGCTGACTTTGCCTTCATTATCCAGAGGTTCTTTCGTCTGGATAACGGAATACTCCGATAAATCACCTTTCATGCGCTTCGCCAGCACCTGGCTGCGACCCGTTTCATTGAAACGCGCCACCATCGCCGCAAGGTTATAGCGCAGCGGATCGGCGGTAGCATCATCGATAATAATATCCGGGAGTACCACAATGAAAGGGTTATCGCCCACGACCGGACGCGCGCACAGAATAGAGTGCCCCAGCCCTAACGGCTGCGCCTGGCGAACGTTCATAATCGTCACGCCCGGTGGGCAGATAGATTGCACTTCCGCCAAAAGCTGGCGCTTAACGCGCTGCTCAAGAAGTGATTCAAGTTCATAAGAGGTGTCGAAGTGGTTCTCAACGGCGTTTTTAGACGCGTGAGTCACCAGCACGATTTCTTTGATCCCTGCAGCCACAATCTCATCGACAATGTACTGAATCATTGGCTTGTCGACGATCGGTAGCATCTCTTTTGGGATTGCCTTGGTGGCAGGCAACATATGCATACCCAACCCCGCTACCGGTATAACTGCTTTCAAATTCATCATTGTTTCTTCCACCTGTAAAATGGTTGCTGAATTATAGCTCTTTAGCTTGTTTTCGCCAGCATGAATTACTCTGCTGCCAGGGATAATGATGGCACGCTCTACATTACGTCTTAGTCGGCACCATGACATTAAGTATGAACAACTTTTTCCCAGGAATTTTCGTAAAAATAGCGGTACTTACCCTCCCCGCTTCGGCAGCGAAAAATTCACTGCTTCGACATTCACGGTTTGGTGATTAATCCTGTCGATATCCACGGAACTCTGCCCGTTTTCATTGATGGCATGAACATTAGCGAGGGAAAGCAGCGTGTCCTGGCGGGCCATAAATTGACCACGGACATCTTTACGCAAATCGAAATGCATTTTTAACGCCGGGCCAATCGCTGAAGTTTGCATCACGTTGATATTACGCAGAAAGAGGTGCTGCGGTTGATTATGCAGTTCCAGCGTAGCACGCGTCATCCGTACATTGGTGATGGCGACAAAAGAGGGGGCGTTGCCGGAGGAAATTTGAATGCCGCGTAATTTATAAGCAACCTGGCGATTATCCAACCGAATAGCGTTTAATTTAAAGTTTTGCGGAATTGACAGGTATTTTCCTTTAACGACGCCATAGCCGATGAGCATCCCGGCACTATTCGTCATATCAATATTATCAATGACGAAATTATCACAGCCATAAATTGCGATCGTTGCGTTATCAATACCCGCATTTTTACTGAAATCGGGCGTGATGTTTTTGGCTTTGACATTGCGAATGACGAAATGTTTGCCATTTTCTACGTGCACAAGCTGTCGGCAATCAGATCCGGTAATATTGGCCACCACAAAGTTTTTTACTGCCTGGTCTTCAGGATAACTGTTGTCATAGGTGCTACCCGCCAGCCCGATGCCGATCCCCCAGTTGATTTTGCCATTGGTACAATCAATGCGTTCGATGACATGATCGGAAATCAGGATGTCGCGGTCGTGAATCGCGACATTCCACTCAATGGCGTCCCCCTGCAAATCGCTAAAGCGGCTATGCGTAATCCGCGCGCCGTCCATTTGGTTATGAAATCCCTGGCGGAGAATGGCGTAGTTGGCGTGGGTAACGGTGATGTCATCGATAATGAGATTACGCATCACCTGCGGTTCCTTACCACCGATGAAAATTTGCGCGACGGGGCCAAAGCCGCTCATCGCCACGCCTTTAATCACACAGTCCGACCCGCGAACATCCAGCGTCACATTGTGCAGACTGCCGCCCTGCTCCCCCACCACCTGACACCCGTCCTGCAAAATAAACCGTCCCCGGCCATTCCCACGCACCGCGCCCTGTACCCGCAGCGTTTTTCCCGCCGGAATCGTTATCGCCGCATTGATATTTTCACACACCCATCCTGGCGGTACGACCACGGTCTGTCCGTCGGCGAAGGCCTGTTTGAACGAGGCGATACCGTCATCCGCCGGATAATCCTTAATATCGACGGTCTCGCGAGGTTCACGCGCCTGTACCGGCAAGGCGCGCAGAAAAGGAAGAACAGCAAGCGCAGAACCTGCCGTCAGGAGGGTACGTCGGGAGAATTTAGTCGCGGGCATACCACCTCGTTTATATCGTTTGTAGCAGGCTGGCTAACTGGCGATTAATCGCCTGCTGATTAAAATCTTGCGCCACTTTTTCACGGGCGCGCGTGATCACCGACTCCAGCGTGTCATGGTCAATCCAGCTGAACTCAGCGAGTCGGGCCGCCAGCGCCTGCGCATCGTTTTCCGGCACCAGCCAGCCGGATTTGCCGGCCTCCACCAGTTCCGGAATACCGCTATGCACGGTAGATACCACGGGAATCCCTACCGCCATCGCCTCCATCAGCGCTACCGGAATACCTTCCATATCGCCATCCGTACCGGTAATCGACGGCAGCAAAAAAACATCGGCGTCATCCAGCATCGCCTTCACTTCATGGCTCGGTTTAAACCCCGGCATCTCAATGACATCCTCTAGCTGATACTGCTCGATGAGCGTGCGCAGCCGACGTTCCCACGGGCCAATGCCCAGAATGCGGTAGCGAAACGCCACGCCCTGCGCTTTCAGTTGCCGACAGGCTTCAATCGCCACATGCAGGCCTTTTTTCTCAGTCAGGCGCGCGACGGAAATCATCTCCAGCGGCATCCCTGGCGCTTTCACCGGACGATGGGTAAAACGCGTCATGTCGACGCCCATGCGCGAAACGGCAATCTTCTCTGGCGGACAGCCCATACTTTTCAGGCGACCAGCCCACAGGTCGCTGATGGGCAGCATCAGATCGCCACGACGAAACAACTGCTGATACTCCGGCGTGTAATGACTGAGCACCTCGCGGCTGGAAATATCAATCCCGTGGAAAATAGTCGCGATTTTGCCGCGAAGCACGCCCAGTTCGCGCAGTTTGGCCGCCGTCACGCCCGCCGGACCAAAGTGCGCGATGAACACATCCGCCACAAAAGGTTGGCCCGCCTGCGCGCAAATCGCGGAAAGGATCAAATTGCGTGATTCATCGCCGTAGCGGGTAAAATTGAGCGCTTTCCAGGTCGCCGCCCGATGCAGCCCCGGCAGCGTTTTACATGCCCGGTAGCGCAGCTTCGCCAGCCGTCCCTGGGGCTCATCCTGTAACCAGCGGGTTTTCGCCGCCAGGCCATACTTCTCCCAGGCGGCGTGAGTATGTTGGGTATCGCCTTTTTGTAACGCGACAATCTCGACCTCATGGCCCATATCAATAAACGCAGTAATCTGATTCAGCACAAAGGTTTCCGATGAGAGTGGAAATTTCAGCAGAAAAAAGCTGACTTTCATTGTTCCTCCCGAATTCTGTCGAGAACGGATTTGATCATCGTGAACCCTTTCGCCCGCTCCTCGGTGACGGCGTTAGCCACTTTTGCCTTTAGCGCAGGCAATTGATTGAGCGTATCGGCCACCACGCTTTGTAATGAACCGTTCAGCAAGTGACGGATATCGATGGCCAATTCCGCCAGGCCTAGCTGCTGCATAATCCCGGCGGATTTATGTTCATAATTAATGGCGATAGCGGGCGTGCCAAAATTCATGGAGATAATGGCGGAATGCAGGCGCGTCCCGATGGTCAGTACGCAGGAGGCGAGGATCTTTCCGATTTCCACGTCATTGAGTTCGTCCATCGCGATATGGAAATGCTCTGAGTCGTTTACATACTTCGCCATCCGTAACGCAACCATCCGGTCATCGCGGTTATAGCGATCGATACTGGTGCAGGTTGACAGCGCCAGTACCTGATAACCGTCCGCAATCAGGCGATTCACGACCTGGGCAAATGCCTGCTCATAGGCCTGCTGAGTGGTGCCCAGGCGTTTATCAAACGGCTCCAGATCGCGCAACGTAATCGCGACGGTTTTGCGGCGCGCGGTGACGTCCAGCCAGTGCTGCACAGCATAACTGGCGACAAACTCGTCGTGACGGCGTTCGACTAACCAGGCGGTATCCACCCCCTGCTCCACTTTCCGGGTATCGATCTGCGCGGCGGTCATCAGATCGCGGCTGACGGTTTCACGCAGGATCAGCGCACTGGTGCGCCCAAAAACATAATTGGCGAGCTGGTTAAAGTCAGGGTTCTGGAAAGGGCCGACGCTATGTCCCACCATATAAATTGGTTTGTTCGCCATAAACGCGCACAGCGGATATTCAAAGTGAGTCAAACCGTATAAGTCGACATAGTTTGAACCGCCCACCTGAATGACGGCGTCATACTGCGCAATAAATTGTGCGAATTCGGCAAATTCCGGCGCGATAGCAAAATTACGCAGCGATCCTTCCTGGGCGACTTTAGACAATAAAATTTTATGCTGAAAACGACGGCGTAATACTTTTTTTACCCGACCGTTAAGCCCTGCCGCCGCCTGCTGTTTCTGGCTTAACTGATACAGCGGGTCGGCAATAATCGGGCGCCCCTGCAACCAGGCGGAACTCACCGGGAAACGACTCATTACATCCATTTCCGCCTCTGGCGCCTGTTGACGGATGGCATCAAGCAAACCGCGCATAATGGCACTATCACCACGGTTGCCGCATGTGTGGTTGCCTAAAATTAATAATTTCATAAATAGCCTCTTATATCCCCGTCATCCGACACGTAATAACTTTTTCAGTTTTGCACTGCCAACAAGCTGATTTTTTATTTCCATCACCAGCGCATTGCGTGAAAAAATAATCATTAAAATAAAACTCAAAATACCGACCATAACCTGTAGTGCGAATACCCCCGACAACGGTAGATAACCGTCGACCAGCTTTCCTGCGCCGTAGCTGGTAATAAATGTTGGCAATGAGAGATAAAACGGTAGCCACAGGCTGAGAATATACTGACGATAGCTGGAGCCGAGTACCGGCTTAATCATCACGAAATAGCTCAGAATGGTGTTGATGATTTGCACCACCAGGAACCCCAGCGTCACGCCAATCGCCCCCGCCAGATGGCCGCCAATGAGAATTGCCGGGATAAACAGAAACGTTTTAAAGATGTTGAACTTAAAGCTGATATCCACGCGCGCTTTTGCCATCAGCAGCGAACCAATCGGGTTGCCGACCGAGCGCAACAGCCCCACCACGCACAGCAATTGCAGGATCGGGATAATGCTGTTCCACTTCTCGCCAAACACTAACGGCACAAAATTGTTCGCCACTACCATCAGGCCCAACAGCGCGGGAAAATTGATAATTCCCACCACGGAAAGCAACTTATAGAAGTTGACGCGCAGCTTCTCGGTATCGTCCTGGATTTTGGCGAATGCCGGAAATAGCACGCGAGTAATGATGGGATTAAGCTTCGCCGGCGGCACAACCGCCACGTTGTACGCGAGGTTATATCCCCCGGCGACGCTTGCGCCGAGAATTCTCGCCAGTACCAGCGTCGATAAATTCGTGTTGATGTAATTGACGATACTGTCCGCCGTCAGCCACGCGCCAAAACGCAGGTTCGTGGACACCGATGCCAGCGAAAAATGCAGCCCCGGACGGTAAATCTTGCGGCCAAAGTAACCAAACAGCAGCGTTCGCACCGCGCTGTTCACCAGATAGCCGAGAATCGCGGTTAACGCCAGCGGCCAGTAATGGGCGCTAATCACCGTAAAGGTGAACCCCGCCAGCACGGAGGTCGTTTCGATCATGCCGATCTTATTGAACTCCAGCTCTTTTTGCATCAGCGCGCGGAACTGCTGCCCGTGAGGGATCACGATGAACGCCAGCGACAACGTTTTGATTAACGGCGCGAGATCCGGGTTATGCAAAACATGGGCAATCGCATCGCTCAGCCAAAAGACCACCGCAAATACCACAATCCCAAGCCCAACGTTTAGCCAGTAAAGCGTGGTCAGCTCCAGATGCCCAATCGTTTTACGCTGGATAATCGAGTTCGCGATGCCAAAGTCCGAGATCGTGTCGGCCAGCGCGATAATCACCAGCGAGACGGTCAACAGGCCAAACTGGTGGTTGTCGATGATCCGCGCCAGCACCGTCATCTGAATTAACCCCAGACCGATAATCACTATCGTGGCGATAGCCGACCATTTAGCGCCGCTGATCGTTTTTTGTCGTAAACTCATTCTTTTCTCCAGAACCTGTTCACAAGGCGTCATTGGCGCAGCCAGATTGAGCACTGCCCTGGTGCAATATGGCAAGTAAAATAGCCTTGTGGGTCAGGTTCTTAATACGCCGCTTTATTAACAAACCCTTTAAAAATCGTCAGAAAAACGATTTTGATATCGAACCAAATACTCCATTCGCGGATGTATTCCAGGTCGAATTCCACGCGTTTTTCCATTTTCTCCAGCGTATCGGTCTCACCGCGCCAGCCATTAATTTGCGCCCAGCCGGTGATGCCCGGCTTCATCTTGTGGCGTAGCATGTAACCTTCAATCAACTGACGATACTGTTCGTTATGCGCCACCGCGTGCGGGCGAGGACCGACGATGGACATCCCGCCGGTTAATACGTTGATAAACTGCGGCAATTCATCCAGCGAGGTACGACGCAAAAAGTTACCTACCCGGGTGACGCGCGGATCGTTTTGCGTCGCCTGGGTAACGACCTTATCGTTCTCCATCACCTTCATTGAGCGGAACTTCCAGACTTTGATCGGCTTGCCGTCCATCCCGTAGCGCGTCTGACGGAAAATCACCGGCCCGGGCGAGCTCAATTTGACCGCCAGCGCAATGCAGCACAGTACCGGTGAGATGAGCAGCAGAATCAGCGACGCCAGCACGATATCTTCTGCCCGTTTAAGCAGACGGTTAATCCCTGATAGCGGCGTGTCATACAGCGGAACGACCGGAACGCCGCTCATCTCCTCCACGCGCGAGTGGAGAATATTAAAGGTGAACACATCGGGAATAAGGATCACCGAGCAGGTGGTGTCGGCCAGCTCGCGCACCAGTTTTTTCACCATGGCGCCGTCGCTCATTGACATGGCGATATAAACATTGTGAATTCGCGAGGCTTTCGCATCGTCAATTAACTGCTCGAAGTTCCCGGCCCAGTCAGCAGAGACGCCGCCCGGTTTAGGATCGTGATAGACGCCCACCACCTCAAAACCCAGCCACGGCTCATTACGGAAGCTATCCAGCAACGCCTGGCCCGCAGGCAAATCTCCGGCGACAGCGACCCGGCGAGTGTTATAACCACGATTGCGTAGCCAGCCCGCGCCGAAACGAATAAATGAACGGCATAACACTAAGCCCAGGCTGGACAACGCATACCAGGCCAGCCAGGTGGCGAGGCGGTTGTCAAAGTCATCATTAAACGCCACCAGACCGGCGCTGAAGATCAGGCTCAGCGTCCAGTTTTGCAGTAACAGCGTTAACTCTGTCGACATTTTGACGCCGCGCCAGGAGCGATAAAAATCGGTCATCCCGCCCAGCATTTGAAAAACAACCAGCGTAATCAGCGCCACCAACAGGTGCATGTACAGGAATGGCAGTCCACTGACTTCACAGATGAACCACAGCCCGCCAAACATGATGGTGATATCTGAAAAGCGTTGCACCATAGAGATTAACGATGCATTGGTTTTGGCTCGTTCGCGCTTTTTTAGATTTGTCATCGTTGTTCCTGTGATTGGCCCCTTACCCGCAGGCGGTAAGGGGAGATCTGACGTTACTGATTCAGCAGCGCCAGCAGAGTGCGTGTTCGCGCTTCCATCAGCGGTATATCGCCGCGTGATTCCACATTCAGGCGCACCACCGGTTCGGTGTTCGACGAGCGCAGGTTGAAACGCCAGTCCGGGAATGACATGCTGAGACCGTCCGTGCGATCCACCGCCTGCGCCTCTTCCGCAAAGTGCGCTTCCACCCGCGCAATGGCTGCCGCCGGCTCCGCCAGCCTGCTGTTGATTTCCCCGCTCGCCGGGAACGCCGCCATCCGGTCGCGGACCAGTTCACCCAGCGACTGCCCCTTCAGGCATACCAGCTCCGCCACCAGCAGCCACGGGATCATCCCGCTGTCGCAGTAGGCAAAATCACGGAAATAGTGATGCGCGCTCATTTCCCCGCCATAAATGGCATCCTCCGTACGCATCCGCTCCTTGATAAAGGCGTGCCCGGTTTTTGACATCACCGGCGTCCCGCCCGCCGCCGTCACCACTGCCTCCGTGTTCCAGGTCAGGCGCGGGTCGTGGATAATCTTCGCCCCCGGGTGTTTTTCCAGAAACGCTTCCGCCAGCAGCCCGACGATGTAGTACCCCTCGATAAACTGCCCTTTCTCATCGAACAGGAAGCAGCGGTCGAAGTCGCCGTCAAAGGCGATGCCCATGTCCGCCCCGTGTTCAATAACGGCCTTGCGGGTGTCGTCGCGACACTCCGGCAGCAACGGGTTGGGAATGCCGTTCGGGAAGGTGCCGTCCGGGGTGTTGTGGATTTTGATGAACTCCACCGACGCGCCCAGCGCCTTCAGGCGCGCTTCGATGGCGTCAATGACCGGCCCCGCCGCGCCGTTGCCGGAATTCACTACCAGCTTCAGCGGGGTGAGATTGCTGACGCTGATATACCCCAGCAGGTGGTCGATGTAGGCGTCGCGCAGGCTGATTTGTCTGTAGCTGCCGCGCGCGGCCTCGTTCACCGGCGGGAAATCGCCCGCTTCCGCCAGACGCTGAACGTCGCGCAGACCGGTGTCGCCGCTTATCGGGCGGGCGCCCTCGCGTACCAGCTTCATACCGTTGTAGTCCATCGGGTTATGGCTGGCGGTCACCTCAATACCGCCGTCCACGCCAAGGTGGAAGGTGGCGAAGTAAATCTCTTCGGTGCCGGACATACCGATATCCAGCACGTCGACGCCCGCGTCCTGTAACCCTTTCGCCAGCGCCAGCTTCAGCGCCTCGCTGGTCAGGCGCACGTCGCCGCCCAGCACGATGGTTTTCGGTTTTAAATATTCGCCGTAAGCGCGGCCAATCCGCCACGCGATATCTTCATTGAGCTCTTCGCCCAGCCTGCCGCGAATGTCGTAGGCCTTGAAACAGGTTAATTTTGTCATGTTCTTACCCTTCTTCAGGCAACAGTTAGCCCTGACCGTAAATGGCCAACATCGTTATTGTTATTCATTGCCGGATGGCGCGTTGCGCTTACCGGGCATAATTGCAGGCGTCAGATCCGCCCGTAACGATCCTCGAACCGCACCACGTCGTCCTCTTCGAGATACGAGCCGGAACGCACTTCAATTAAATCGAGCGGTATTTTTCCCGGATTTTCCAGGCAGTGGGTCGCCCCCAGCGGAATATAGATGGACTCGTTTTCACCGAGCAGCTTAACCTCGCCGTTGATGGTGACTCTGGCGGTCCCCGCCACCACCACCCAGTGCTCGGCGCGGTGATGGTGCATCTGCACCGACAGTCCTTCCCCCGGCTTGACGGTAATGCGCTTCACCTGATAGCGCTCGCCCGCGTCGATGGAGTCGTATTTGCCCCACGGACGGTAAACCTCGCGGTGCATGTGGTGCTCATGGCGTCCGTCGGCCTTGATCTTCTCCACCACCTTTTTCACGTCCTGCACCGCGTGGCGATCGGCAATCAGCACGGCGTCTTTGGTCTGCACCACCACCAGATCCTTCACACCGACGGTGGTCACCAGGCCGGATTCGGCGTAAACGTAGCTGTTTTCCGTTTTATGGCTGATGACGTCGCCGTGGTGGACATTTCCCTCCGGGGTGTGGGCGCTGATTTCCCACAGCGAGGACCACGAGCCGACATCGCTCCAGCCCGCGTCCATTGGCATCACCACCGCGTCCGCCGTCCGCTCCATCACCGCGTAGTCAATGGACTCTTCCGGACAGGCGAGGAAGGCCTCTTCATCCACACGAATGAAGTCAAGATCCGGATCGACGCCGCGCATCGCCTGTTCACAGGCGGCCAGAATATCGGGGCGGAACTTTTTCAGCTCTTCCAGATAGCGTCCGGCACGGAACAGAAACATGCCGCTGTTCCAGTAGTAATCGCCGCTGGCGACGTAGGCCTGAGCGGTTTCCAGCCCCGGCTTCTCAACGAACTGCGCCACCTCAAAAGCCACCGCATCCGTCGCGCCCGGCACGACATCACCACGCCGGATATAGCCATAGCCGGTTTCCGGCAGATCCGGCACGATACCGAAGGTCACCAGTTTGCCCGCGTCGGCATAGGGCATGGCGCCGCGCACCGCGTCGCGGAAGGCCTCTTCATTGGCGATCGCATGATCCGCCGCCAGTACCAGCATCAGCGGATCGCAGTCCGTATGCTGACGCGTCGCCGCCAGCGCCGCCAGCGCAATCGCCGGCGCGGTATTGCGCCCGGCGGGCTCAAGAATAATGTTCTCCGTCAGCTTATTGAGCTGGCGGAGCTGTTCGGCAACGATAAAACGGTGCTGTTCGTTACAGATCACCACCGGGCTTTCGCACTCCACGCCGTTCAGACGGCAAATGGTGGTTTGCAGCATGGTGAGATCGCCTTTCAGGCACAGAAACTGTTTTGGATAAAGCACGCGAGAAAGCGGCCACAATCGGCTACCGGAGCCACCGGCCATCACAACCGGGTAAAGTTTTGTCTGACGCATTATCATCCCCGAATATCTGCAATAAATTGGCGTAGCACGTTCTCTTTATTGAGCGTGCGTTCGGCGTATTCACGTGCCGTCATGTTGTTTTTCGGCATGGCGAGCGCCTGGCTAATCCCGTCGACCAGCGCGTCGGTCGATTCCGGTTCCACGCAAACGGCGATGCCCGGATAGCGCGCGCAAAGTTGTCCTAATTCGGTGTGCGGCTCAGCGGTAATCACCGCATTACCGCCGACCGCCAGAATGTTAGTCAGCTTGGAGGGCAGTACCGCATCCGCTGCGCCGCGCTTTTGCACCACCAGATGGCAGTCGCCCATTTTCAGCAGCGCGGGTAAGGCGTCGTAAGGCTGCAGCGGGAGGAATTTAATATTTGCCAGGCCGCGTTCGCGGGCCATGTTCTCCATCCGCGCCTTGCCGCCCCCCTGGCCGACAATCGCGAAAATCAACGGTCGATCGCGTAATCGTTCCGCGGCGTCAATTACCTTTTCCAGCCCTTGTTTTTCGCCGATATTGCCGGAATAAAGCACAATTTTTTTGCCCTCTGGCAAGCCAAGCTGCTGACGCAAAGCCGTCACGTCAGCGTCATTAACGTCCTGAAAGCGCGCCACTTCCGACCAGTTCGGAAAAAAGAGGATTTTTTCCGCCGCGACGCCCTTTTCCCGCGCTTTATTCATCATGGAGCGAGAGATGGTCGAAACATTATCAACGTTACGCAGCGCGCTGCGTTCAAAGGCCGTCGCTAACCGCGCTACGCTGCCGCGCTTGCCTTTTCCCGCCATTCCTAAGCCGAGCATGGCGTCCACTTCGTAATCCTGAATATGCAGTACGGTACGCGCGCCGGAGAGTGTCGCCAGCAGACGCATTCCCGGCGTACAAAAGAGCGTCGGTACAACGCCGATAATCCGATCCGGCTTCCAGCGACGCTGCGCCATCAGTGGGAAAAAACTGCTCAATGCAAAGCTCCCCAGATGAAGCAGTCGTTTTAAGGTGGAGGGCTGTTTCGGCACATACAGCGGGCAGCGCCAGACGGTAACCTCGCCCTCTTCCCGGCGATAGCGCCAGGCGGAATAGCGCTCACCGACCTTCCACTGCGGGTAGTACGGCGGCGCAGTAATGACCCGCACCTCATGGCCTTCCTGCGCCATCCACGCCACCATTTCGCCGGTATATTTGCCGATACCGGTCAGTTCCGGCGAATAGTTAATGCCATAGACCAGGATCTTCATAGGCCCACCGCCGGCGCGTCAGGAGAGAAGTAGGCCCGACTGTTCTCATGAACATTGTCGCTTGCCAGAAGCTGTTCCGGCGTCAGCCAGCGGTAACTGCCATGCTGCGCGTCAGGCAGGAGTAAATCGCTCTCCGCCACGCGCAGACGAAAGCCGAGCACGATGTAGTGAGTTGAAAAATCCTCACCGGAAAAGTTGTCGTCATAGAAGTGCTGCCAGACGCCATAAAACGTCCCTGCCGCCAGCGGCAGACGCACGCCCAGTTCCGCCTGCGTCAGGCGTGCAAAGGCGGCCTCCAGCGTTTCGTCTTTGCGCACCCGTCCCCCCGGCACAAACCAGTAGCCCTGCGCCGGACGGTTGAGACGCTGGCCCAGTAAAATTTCCCCCTGGCCGTTTTCCACAATGAAATCGAGGGAGATGAGGGGCGTGGCCCGCACCACGGCGGCGAAATCTTCCTGACGTAAAAACATTGTCACCCCCGGAACCGTTGCTGATTCTCAAGGAACCACTGGTAAGTACCGGCAAGCCCTGCCTCCAGTGAAATTTCGTGATACCAGCCAAGCTGATGCAGGCGCGTGACGTCGAGCAATTTACGCGGCGTGCCGTCCGGCTTCGCGGCGTCGAACACCACCCGGCCCTGGTAACCCACCACCTTTGCGATGGTCTGCGCCAGCTCGCTGATGGTGCAGTCCACGCCAGTGCCGACGTTAATGTGCGACAGCATCGGGGCGGTGTTCTCCTGCCACACTTCGCGCGCCAGCTCCATCACGTGAATACTGGCCGCCGCCATATCGTCAACGTGCAGAAATTCACGCATCGGCGTGCCGCTGCCCCACACCACCACCTCCGGCGCGTGGCTCTGCGCAGCCTCATGAAAGCGGCGCAGCAGCGCCGGGATCACATGTGAATTGTCCGGATGGAAATTGTCATGCGGGCCGTACAGGTTGGTCGGCATCACCGAACGGTAGTCGCGACCGTACTGCCGGTTGTAGGACTCGCACAGTTTAATCCCGGCGATCTTGGCGATGGCGTACGGCTCGTTGGTCGGCTCCAGCGTTCCCTGCAGCAGCTCGCTTTCCGCCATCGGCTGCCTTGCCAGTTTCGGATAGATACAGGACGAACCGAGAAACAACAGTTTGTTCACGTTGTGCAGGTGCGCGGCGTGAATAATGTTGCTCTCTATCATCATGTTTTCATAAATAAAATCCGCCGGATACGTGTTGTTGGCGACAATGCCGCCCACTTTCGCCGCCGCCAGATAAACCTGGTCGATACCCGCCCCGGCAAAGAACGCCTGTACCGCACGCCCGTCGAGCAGATCCAGCTCATCGCGGGTGCGCAGCACCAGCTCCACGTCGCCGCGCTGCGCAAGCTGCCGTACAATGGCGGAGCCCACCATCCCGCGATGGCCCGCCACAAAAATTCGTTGCTTATTCATTCTCAGGACTCCAGCGCGATGGCCACCTCGTAACCGTGAGATTTCAGCAGTGAGTGTTTTTTCGCGGCCTCCAGATCGTTCGCCACCATCTCGGAGACCATCTCCGACAGGGTGATTTCCGGTTTCCAGCCCAGTTTCTCATGCGCTTTGGACGGGTCGCCCAGCAGGGTTTCCACTTCCGCCGGACGGAAATAACGCGGATCAACGGCCACAATCACATCCCCCGGTTTCACGCCCGGCGCATCGTGTCCGGTAACGGATACCACGATCCCTTTCTCATTAATGCCTTCGCCTTCAAAGCGCAGTTTTATCCCCAGTTGCGCCGCCGCCAGCTCCACAAACTGGCGCACGGAATACTGCACGCCGGTGGCAATCACGAAATCTTCCGGCTGCTCCTGCTGTAACATCATCCACTGCATCCGCACGTAATCTTTCGCATGACCCCAGTCGCGCAGCGAGTCCATGTTGCCGAGATACAGGCAGGACTCCAGTCCCTGGGCGATATTGGCGATGGCGCGGGTGATCTTACGGGTGACGAAGGTTTCGCCGCGACGCGGGGACTCATGGTTAAACAGAATGCCGTTACAGGCGTAAATACCGTAGGATTCACGGTAGTTGACGGTGATCCAGTAGGCGTACAGTTTCGCCACCGCATAGGGGGAACGCGGGTAGAACGGCGTGGTCTCTTTCTGCGGGATCTCCTGCACCAGACCGTACAGTTCAGAGGTGGAGGCCTGGTAGAACCGCGTTTTCTTTTCAAGACCGAGGAAGCGAATAGCCTCCAGCAGGCGCAGCGTGCCCATCGCATCCACATCGGCGGTATATTCCGGCGACTCAAACGACACCGCCACGTGGCTCATTGCGCCCAGGTTGTAGACCTCATCCGGCTGCACTTCCTGTAAAATGCGGGTCAGGTTGGAGGCGTCGGTCAGGTCGCCATAATGCAGATGAAATTTCGGGTTGCAGCTGTGCGGGTCCTGATAAATATGGTCCACGCGCTCGGTATTAAACGATGACGCGCGGCGCTTGATACCATGCACCTCATACCCTTTTTCCAGCAGAAATTCTGCCAGGTAAGACCCATCCTGTCCGGTTACGCCAGTAATGAGAGCGACTTTTGACATTTTCATTTCCTCAAATAGTCCCGTTAGGGAGTAACTTTCTGAACGCGCTGGCGCGTTACCACTGCGGGATTGCCCCGACAAATCGCATTTGCCGGTAATGATTTAAATACGCTGCTGCGCGCGCCGACGACGGTGCCATGACCTATCATCACGCCGGGCGCGACAAAAACATCGGTTGCCAGCCAACATTTTTCGCCAATAACAATCGGCGCGGCGTTAATATCGAAATGGGCGCTGGTATAATCATGGCTACCGGTACACAAATACCCTTTTTGTGAAATGACCGCATGTGCGCCAATATTAATTTCACCCAACGTATATAACACCGCGTCGTCGCCTACCCAGGCATAATCGCCGACGGTTAATTTCCACGGATAGGTAATTTTTACTGACGGTCGAATAACCACATTCTTTCCAATTTTGGCGCCAAACAGACGCAGCAAAAAGGCTCGCCAGCGATACAATATTTGCGGCGACCCGGCGAATAATGTCGCCTGTACCGCCCACCATAATTGTACTTTTAGCGCATTAGCGCCGCGGAACCCCTTCGGCACCGTAAAGCCGCTAAGATCCTGCATAATAACTCCCGGTGATTAGACTTTGTTATACCGCGCTTTTGTTTTACCCGTCGTTTTCAGACGTAATAAATAGGATAATTGCGCCCAAAAACCTGGCACACGTAATATTTTTCGCTGTACATTTTTTGCATCCTGACATAATTCCAGATTATTCGAGGTTGACACGCCGCCCATCGAAAATTCAGATACCAGTCCGTTAATTCGCCGAAAAGGATAGCCTGCTTTATAAAGACGGGCCGCCAGCGCATAATCTGAAGAGACATGATATTGCAGATCATAAGGATACTTTTTTAACGCTGCCGTCGGGAAAAATATCGCCTGATGGCTGGCTGGCAAACTATGGTAGATATAATACCCGGGTTTAGCCTTCCGGCGTATTTTATGCCCGCCGCCGAAATCCAGCAGCGCGTCGCCAATATACATCGCCTCGCCCTTTTGCCGCGCCAGTTGGCGGACAAACAGCGCGGCATCATCATGGAACGCATCACCGGAATTAAGAAACAGGGTATAGCGCCCCTGCGCCAGCGCAATGCCTTTGTTCATGGCATCATAAATACCGCGATCCTTTTCACTGATAAAACGCAGGTTAAACTCACCGTGACGTTTTTGCAGAAATTCGCGCGTGCCGTCCTCCGAACCGCCATCCACTACGATCCATTCAAATGACAGACCCGGATCGCGCGCCAGATTGCGCAGCGAGCGCCAGGTTTTTACCACCCCTTCGTAATTGCGAAAGGCGACGGTAACGACGCTTAAAAACATGCCACCACCCCGTTATGAAATTTTTAACGCCTTGCGCAAAATGAACGGACAGACGATTAAAAAAGCATATTCCGGGCTAAATATTGAACCGGTAAAAAACAGCGACACCGGCGTAAAAAGATAGAGCTGCACCCGAAAATTACGATTATCGCCAAACGCATTTAGCGCCATTTTTAAAACTTTCCCCATATACCACAGCGTCATTAGCACTGCGAACCAGGAAAAATAAATAATCAGCAGATACAATCCATTGTCTATGGTTTTCCCGACATCCGCACCGTTAAAGATTCCGAATGATGCAACATATTCATAAAGTGAGCCAAATCTGACTACACCATCAATATGGGTCAAGGAATATCCGACCATGACTAACGGGCCCACAATACGATAATAAGAAGATGAGCCTTCCGTCCCTAAATCGCCAAGTCGTGTCGCGATATAAGGAAATGCAATAATTACCCCAACCAAAAACAGGGTTAATGAGACCAGCGCCAGTGGAAGTTTTTTCTTTATCGCATCCTTATTCAAATATTGGAACGCCCACTCCAGAAGGTAAAACAGGATAAAGGTCATTACCCCTGAAAATGATCCTGATAATATTATCCCTGCCAGAATCATAGCATCGCTTTTCGGTGTTTTGATACCAAACTGTTTGATGCTCAGCCAAATTGAGATTAGTGCCAAAGCGAAAAATGCCGGTTCAAAATAAAGCGCAGTGGTACGCTTACCGCCAAATTTTATGAAGTTCAGTACGTAGCTATTACTGTAAATGAGATATTTCGAAATTCCTTCCATAATACTGCTGCCGCCGGTAAGGATAATTTGCGCCATCTCAACCGCGGCGAGCGCGACCACTATACCCACCACCAGATAAAAAAAACGCAAAATCTTTCGGTGGTTATGCGCGGAAATGGTTTTGAATCGGATACTCCAGACCATCCCGATAATGACCACAATATAGACAAACAGCATCGTGGATGTGACATATTTACCGGCATTCAGCGACTGGCCGAACAGGAAGTTAAATGCCGTAAGCCCCGCGCCGATGCCTAAGGCGATCATTAATTTTTTTACGCTAATGCGTTCCACAAATAACAGCAGCAACAGCGGTAAAAAAGTGACGATGGTAATGGGAAAGCTTTCCCCCAGTTGGCCAATCTTGACATTGACCAGTAGGTAGATCAGCGGCAGCAGCAGATAGCTACAGATTCTGATAGAACGAGACATACTCCTCCAGCATCTGTTGACCGCTGTACGCGACGCGGCTACGCATACGAAAGGCGTCCAGCGTGGCGCCAAATACCGCCTGAGCAATCTCTGGCTTACGCCGCTGCGACAGGCGCAGTACATCTGTAGCGGCAAAGGTCTGGCCGCCGGATTTCGCCAGCACCTCCTGCGCCGCCTCGCTGTGGGTGGCGAGCACCGGTACACCGATCGAGAGCGCTTCACACAAGATCAGCGGATAGTTATCGACCCGCGAGCTAAAGACCAGCGCATCCATCTCATTGAGCGCGCTCATTAATTTGCGCTTATCGGTTTCAAAACCGTGATTAACAACGTTTTGGCCGGTAAAAGGCGAAAATTTACCAAAGGTATGCAGTTCAATTTTTTCGCCCAGCGCCATCATGTCGTGTACCAGACGCTGGTCAGTTTTGCCGTCGTAACGCAAGTCATGCGCCACAATGGCAATTCGCGGTTTGCCCGGATTCAGCGGCACAGGTGATAGCTGCGCGAGAATCGCCTCGGTCGCCAGATCGATACCGTTGTTAATAATCTGGCAGCGCCCCGCGCCATAAACGCTGTTAAAGGCCTCGGCCACGTGCTGGCTCGGCGAAATAAACCGGCAGCCCAGCCGCAGCATGTCCCGAAAGCGCTGACGTTTGCCGTCAATAAGCTGGTGCGCCCGATCCACCCTGACCGGCGGATAATTGCTTAGGGTCGGACATTTTTGGCAGCCGCTTTTCCAGCCCTCGCAACCGTCGGTGAAGGCGCAACGCCCGGTAACGCTCCAGTGATCGTGCAGCGTCCAGACCAACGTGACGTCCGGTTTTTGCGCTTTGACTTTTTCGCAAAACGTCACGATGTCCGCCAGGTTTAGCCAGTAACTGTGGAGAACATGAAAATGCAGCACCAGCGGGCCGGATGTCTGGATAACCGTGCGGTAAAGATTGTCGAGATTGCCAAACAGATCGCGATTCAGGAAACGAAATAGCGCGATATTGGCGATTGCCGTGCCGCGCGGCGTCTGTTTTATCACCTGCGGATAGCGGTGGTGACTGACGCTTTTTTTTCCGCCTTTGCCATAACCATAAACAAAATGCGACGTCAGCCCTTTTTGCAGCGCCCGCAGATGGAGATCCAACGCCACTCCCGCCGCGCCGCCTTCCGCCAGCCGTACATTAAATTGCAGAATATTCATGTGCTGACCTTCACCCGTGCTTTTTCTCCCACCACCAGCGCATGGTCCGGAATACTGTCAAGCACCACGCTACCCGCGCCAATCGTGACGTGATTACCAATAGTAATATCGCCAAGCAGGATGACATTCGCCCCCAGCTCAACGCCGTGACCAATCACCGGACAAGCCAGGCTGTCCGCGCCGCGATTGCCAATAGTGACGCCGTGGCGAATGGTAAAATCGTCGCCGGCGACGACATGTTTGTTAATCACTACCGCGTAACCATGATGGATAGTGAACCGCCGACCAATGGTCGCGGCGGCCTGGATTTCATACCCGAACAGGCATTCCGTGATCACGCGATACAGCACCAGCACCGGCGCGGCCCACAGATTATTCAGCACATTCTTTTTGCGCCAGACGGAACAAAAATGAGCGATACGGTAGGCCAGCACCATGCAACAGGGGCGTAAGCTCCAGCTATTCGCGCGTAAGTCTTCCAACATCGTTATCGCCCCCGCAGCCCGGCCGCCAGGCGTTTGCTGTTACGCACGGAGAGCAACGTCAGCAACGTGCGCCAGGTCATTCGCTTATTGCGAATTTGGTACAGGGTAAAAAGCTGGTATTTTTTGCTGGCGCGATCGAATTTATCTTTGTGCTTACGATAAAAATGGAAATAGCCGGAGAACTTTTTCGGCGAAGAGGTAATCTGCATCTCGCCGTGGTTGATATGTAAAATTTGCGTCGCCTCTTCGACTTTCCACGGTTCGCCATACTCCACCACCATGCGCAGAAAAATGTCGTAGTCCTGCGCCGCCTTGAGTTCGGTATCGAACAAACACGCTTTAAAACGCCAGGCCCAGGTAAAAACCTGATTGCCAATAATATTGCGCTTGTAGAATAAGCGGCGCGAATAAGGGGATTTCGGATACAGCGGCAGGCTGGCAGGCTGAGAGTAGACCTCGCCCTCGCACACATAGTCGTTGGCATACAAAAAGGCGTGCGTAGTCAACTGGTGTTTATGGGCCAGAAACACGCTCAGACGGTTTGGCGTCCATTCATCGTCATCATCAATACCGGTAATGTAGTGCCCTTGCGCCTGCATAATGGCCTGGTTGCGAACCGCGCAGGCGCCGGTATTCCTGGCGTTATGAGTATAACGAACGCGCGGGTCGTTCAGCTCCTCAACAAATTGTTGTAGCTGCTGATAAG
Organism: Salmonella sp. 32020114201800008SM; assembly: GCF_017572025.1. Taxonomy (NCBI): domain Bacteria; kingdom Pseudomonadati; phylum Pseudomonadota; class Gammaproteobacteria; order Enterobacterales; family Enterobacteriaceae; genus Salmonella; species Salmonella sp. 32020114201800008SM. Next base: position 1,059,377 of record NZ_JAGEQM010000001.1, read on the forward strand.
ACGAGGAGCAATCATCCACGATGATCATCTCCCAGTGACGGTAGTCCTGACGTAGTACTGATTTAATCGCCCGGATAGCCAACTGCTGCCTGTTCCAGGTTGGCATATAAATTGAGATCAGCGGATTGTCTGTTGTCATGCTTATTCCCCAGATAGTTTTGCCGCATGGCGCTACGCTTGTCCGGCCTACAGTCTCAGGCCGCGCCATCCGGCACGCCTTATTTTTTATTTGGAATCTGACTGGTATTCATACTCGTAATAGCCATAATCCTGGTAGCCCGTCGCCCGGCGGAAAATGGAGTTGAGAATGACGCCTTTGACCTGAATGCCATTCTGGTCAAAACGGCTCAGACTGGTTTCCACCTCTTTTAAGGTGTTGACGGCATAACGCGCCACCATCAGCGTCGTCCCGGCGTGGCGACCCACAATCGCGGCGTCCGTCACGGCCAGAATCGGCGGCGTGTCGATTAATACCAGGTCGTAGCGGCTGCTTGCCCAGGCGATCAGCTCGCCGAAGCGCTCGCTCATCAGCAGTTCCGATGGATTAGGCGGCACCTGACCGCGCGGAATAAGATCAAAATTAGCAATCGCCGTGGGTTTCGCGCAGGAGGCTATCTCACCTTTGCCCGCCAGAATGTCAGATAAGCCGTCCACGTTATTGGTGCCGAGCAGTTCATGGGTGTAGCCCTTGCGCATATCGCAGTCGATCAGTAATACCCGTTTATGCGTCTGGCTGATGACGGCCGCCAGGTTGGCGCAAACAAAGGTTTTACCGATAGAGGGGCTGACGCCTGTGAGCATGAGTACATTATTTTGCGCCTGCATCATGGCGAAATGCAGGCTGGTGCGCAGGCTGCGAATCGCCTCAATCGCCAGATCGGTCGGATTGCCCACCGCCAACAGTTGGCTCTGCTTATAACGCTTAATCCCTTTAATGGTTTTGACGCTATCGCGCGCTTTTTGCCATTCCGACAGCGGAATACTGGCATAGACGCTGATTCCGTGCTCCTCCAGCGCCTGCGGGCTTTCAATACCGCGATTAAACAGCGAGCGCAGCAGCACGCCGACAATCGATAACATTAATCCCAGAATAATGCTGCCGAGAATAATCAACGCCTTTTTCGGCTTCAGCACGCCCGGCTGGGTAATCGCCGGGTCAACGATGCGCACGTCGCCAACGGTGCTGGCTTCGGTGATTTTCAGCTCCTGCTGTTTATTAAGCAGTTGCATATAAACCTGCTGGCCGGACTCCACATCGCGGGTCAAACGCACAATCTCCTGCTGGGTTTTCGGCATTGCCGTCACCCGCCCGTTCAGTTTGGCTTTTTCATCTTCCAGCGCTTTACGTTTTTCCAGCAGGGTGCGGTAAGCCGGATGCGCTTTGGTAAAGAGCTTGGAAATTTCCGCCTCTTTAAACGTCAACTCATTCAACTGGGCGTCGATATTAACCATCGAATCGAGCACCGCCTTCGCCTCCAGCGGTAAATCCACCGAGTCTTTATCCTGGCGGAAAGCGTTTAGCTTGTTTTCCGCCACATCCAGACGGCTGCGGACTTCCGGCAGTTGTTTTGCCAGAAACGCCAGGCTCTTCCCCGCCTCTTCAGATTTCCGCGCAATATCCTGTTGCAGATAGTTACGGGTAATACTGTTGAGAATTTCGCGGATCTGGTCGCGATCCTCTCCCGTGAACGTCAGGCTCAGAACGCCGGTATCTTTGCCGGTTTCCGTTACGGTGAGGTTATTTTGCAGGTTATTAATCATGCCAAGCGTTGAGAATTTACTCACCGTAAATTCCGTATCAGGACGGGCGTCAATCGCCTCTACCCGCATCGTCACGCCGTCTTTATTGAGTGGCTGGCCCACAACGCCCTGCGCGCTAAATCCGCCGTCGCTAACCAACTGATAACGTTTGTCGCCCAGCACTTTGAGGGTGAAGATCTGTCCGCTCATCGTCTCTGGTCGGGTGAATGTCGTGACTTTCACCATTTCATTCTGACGTCCCATCAGCCGTTCCCACCCGGCGCCAAACAGCGGAAAGGTGTTTTTGGTGACGGCAATATCCAGATCCAGATCGTCAACGGTCTTCCCCAGCACCAGGCGCGATCGAATGAGCTGAATTTCCGCATCGGAAGCCGGCGGCTTATTCGCTAATGCGCTGTTGATATCCTGTACCAGCGAATTACCGGCGTTTTGTTCAATCTGCACCAGCGCATCGGCGCTATAGATGGGCGTGGCGAAGAACGTATAAATTACCGCGCACAGCGCAAATATGGCCGTCGTCCCCAACACCCACCAACGCGCTTCAATCACCGTTCCGACCAGGCGCCCGATATCGATTTCATCGCTACCCGTAACCGCCGCAGATTGTTTTACTTTTTCTGTCATGGTTTTCCCTGCTCTGCATTCAGTGCCTGCGCCCACTGGCGGGCAGACCTTTCCAGTAATGTGTACACCGCCTCAAACGCATCGCGGCTTTTGCGATACGGGTCCGGTATTTCACGCTCGCTGTCCCAATGACCAAACAGCATTACCTTGCCGCGCATTTCCGGCGCAATGTCGCACAGGGCGGCGATGTGACGTTTCTCCATCGTCAGAATCAGGTCATATTCCCGGCACAGACGCGCGGAAATTTGCCTTGCGCAGTGATTTTCCAAAGACAGATCGTGGGCGCTCGCCACGCTCGCCGCCGCAGGATCGGCGCCTTTGCCGACCAGCGCGCCTAACCCGGCGGACGCTACCGTCAGCGAAGGATGAAAGCGCTTTAGCAAACGTTCTGCCGTCGGGGAACGGCAAACATTCCCCACACAGACCACTAAGATTTTGTTAAACATAACGATTACCAGGAATGAATGTCGCTGGCCGTATCCGTCATATAACGGACACCGCTAATGGTCGGCAGCAACTGATTGATCAGACGGTTCCAGCGAGCAACCGGCGCGGTCGTGACGTACACCACATCGTAAGGCTGAAGTCGGAATTCCGTCGCCATCACCAATGACGTGGCGTCAGACATATCAAGCTGGTAGATATTGGCGATCTTGCCGCCGCGTCCCCCCTCGCCTTTCAACGGACGAATCACAAAAATGCCGCTGGCGTTGGAGGTGGTCAGATCGATGCCTTCCGCATTGCCTAATGCTTCGGTGAGCGTCATGCCGCTGAAATCCATTTTGAGGGTGCTCTGTTTTTTCACTTCGCCCATGACAAAGACTTTCAGATCGTCATTGCGCGGCACATACAGAATGTCGCCAGGGTAGAGCAAGCGGTTCTGGCTAAGATCGCCATTTTGCATCAGCGCCTGTAGCGAAATGCGCTGTTCTTTGCCGTTGTGCGTCAACACGACGTTGCGCCAGTCCGCCATATCGGTCAGGCCGCCCGCAGCGTTAATCGCATCCAGGACGGTTAGCGGTACGTTAGTAATGGCCTGCTGACCGGATTTATTCACCTGGCCGGAGATGTACGCTTTTTGCGAGCGGAAAGCGGCGATATTGACATCCACCTGCGGGTCCGCGATGTACTTCGCTAAACGCCCGGTAATATCGCTGCGAATCTCTGACAAAGTTTTACCGACGACGCTAACCTTGCCAATGTAGGGATAAAACATGGTGCCGTCCGGCTGTACCCAGTTGCCGGTATCGCTTGAGCTACGGTACTGGCCCGCTGGCGTGGTCAATTCCGGGTGATCCCAGACGGTGACATTCAGCACATCGCCAGGCCCGACGCGATACTGATAGCTGGCGATCTCCTGGTCCAGCGACATATTCGGTTGCGCGACATTGGGCCGCGGGCGTAATTGCTCAACCAGCCGTGGCGTCAGCGGATACACATTGACCATCCGGTCGAGATCAAAGTCAGCGTCTTGCTGTTTGATCACATCTTTCCCCATCGTAGACATATTGCTGCCCGGAAGTACTGTGCAACCACTTATCAAGCTGAGCGACGCCAATAATGGCATCAATTTCATTTTGGATTTCATCATTGATTATTTATCACTTTGGCAGAGTCATTATCCTGTGCAATTTAAATAGCGGCTTCGTCCGTGCACATTTACCTTGCAGTTAATGGCAGAGAAAATTAACTGGCATCATTCTGAAAAAAAATCAATTCATCCGCAGGCTATTGACAGAATAATAAAGGCTTATATTCAGGCTTTCAGGCACGCTACCGCCCCTGGCTTCTTAGCTACCAATACACTGATTATTCTAAATTTTCGCATTCCCCTCCGATTTCATCCTCGTTCAGATAAAAATCTTCAGCGAAATAAAGGTTACGTATTAATAGTTTTCTCGATGTCGTGACAGGATATTTAAGAGCGCTATCTTAATCCTGCAAGAATTGTTGCAGCTAACCTAATGACAGGCAAGGTAACAAACCCGCCATTCTATATTTTTAAGATTAATATTAAATGAATTAACAGATGATTTTAGGATTTTATTGATGTTGACAATATTTATTTACTTCACTCCGCCTGCGATATTTCCTAAATATATTCTTGACATTATTTAGTTTCCGACAGAAACATTACGGCTATTTTAAAGTTATTTTATAGCCGCGTAACAAAGATAAATTGCTCTGCGGCATTGCATTTTTCCGCCGTATTATCCATGATCGAATTGTGACAATTGTCATATTACAGAAGGTATTGCTCTTACTATGGAATGGATTGCCGATCCGTCAATCTGGGCCGGACTGGTAACGTTAATCGTTATCGAACTTGTTCTCGGCATTGATAACCTGGTCTTTATTGCCATCCTCGCTGAAAAACTACCGCCGGGGCAGCGCGACCGCGCGCGCATTACCGGCCTGATACTGGCGATGATCATGCGCCTGCTGCTGCTGGCGTCAATCTCGTGGCTGGTCACCTTGACTAAGCCGCTCTTTAGCGTACAGGCGTTAAGCTTCAGCGCCCGCGATCTGATTATGCTGTTCGGCGGCTTCTTCCTGCTCTTTAAAGCCACCATGGAGCTCAACGAACGGCTGGAAGGGAAAGATAGCGCCAACCCTACCCAGCGTAAGGGGGCGAAATTCTGGGCGGTGGTCGCGCAAATCGTGGTGCTGGACGCTATCTTTTCTCTCGACTCCGTGATTACCGCCGTGGGGATGGTCGATCACCTGGCGGTCATGATGGCGGCCGTGATAATCGCCATTAGCCTGATGCTGCTCGCCAGCAAGTCACTGACCCGATTTGTGAACAACCATCCCACCATTGTCATTTTGTGCCTTAGCTTCCTGCTAATGATCGGCTTTAGCCTGGTGGCGGAAGGGTTTGGTTTCCACATTCCGAAAGGGTATCTGTATGCGGCTATCGGCTTCTCGGTGATGATCGAGGCGCTCAACCAACTGGCTATTTTTAACCGCCGCCGTTTTCTTTCCGCTAACCATACGCTGCGCCAGCGCACAACGGAGGCCGTGATGCGGCTGATTAGCGGTAAAAAAGAGGATGCCGAACTGGATGCGGAAACCGCCGCGATGCTGGCAGACCATGACGACAGCCAGATTTTTAATCCGCAGGAGCGCAGGATGATTGAGCGGGTGCTGAATCTCAACCAGCGCACCGTAAGTAGCATCATGACGTCGCGTCACGATATCGAGCATATCGATCTCAACGCGCCGGAAGCGGAAATCCGCGCTCTGCTGGAAAAGAACCAGCATACGCGTCTGGTCGTGACGGGTGAAAATGAACAGGAAGATTTACTCGGCGTCGTCCACGTCATCGATCTGTTGCAACAATCGCTGCGCGGCGAACCGCTCAACCTGCGGGCGCTGATTCGCCAACCGCTGGTTTTCCCGGAAACATTGCCGCTGCTGCCTGCGCTGGAGCAGTTCCGTAACGCCAGAACCCATTTTGCCTTTGTCGTAGATGAGTTTGGCTCGGTTGAAGGCATTGTGACATTAAGCGATGTCATGGAGACTATCGCCGGTAATCTGCCGAATGAAGTCGAGGAAATTGACGCCCGCCACGATATTCAGAAGAACCCGGACGGTTCCTGGACAGCAAACGGCCATATGCCGCTGGAGGATTTGGTGCAGTACGTGCCGCTACCGCTGGATGAAAAACGGGAATACCATACGATTGCCGGATTATTGATGGAATATTTGCAACGCATACCGCAAACCGGTGAAGAGGTTCAGGTGGGCGATTATTTGCTGAAAACATTGCAGGTAGAAAGCCATCGAGTGCAGAAAGTGCAGTTAATTCCGCTGCATAACGGCGAGCCAGACCAGGAGATGTAACGTCTGTTCGCCTGCCCCGGCCTGCTTACCAGGCAGGCCGGAGGCGCGTTAGCCTCGCCATCCGGCTCTGCCCTTTGGCCAAAAACTACAGCTTATTCAGCAGCTTCTTCACATCTTTACCGTTGCGGGTATCTTTATTGCGATCCGCCCAGTCATTGAGCCGACGCTTCGCCTCATCCTGTAAATGCTTACGCAATAACTGATCCACTTGCAGGGTATAGTTCAGCTCCTGCCACTTGCCATAGACGCGCAACGGCACCGGCGTCTCTTTCAGGAAGGTGATCAGGTTGCTATCGCCGTTCCAGCCGCCCAGCACACGCAGATTAAATTGTGTATCACAGCTCTGCTTAACCAGATCCAGCGTTCCGCTGCCGGTTAACGCCAGCATAGAAGATTGCCCGACCATGTCGTCGAGTGTCAGCGTGCCCTTATTTAGCGTCAGATCGGTCGTGAAGCGATCCAGTCGGGTCGCGTTGTCCATATTTTCCTGCGACTGCTGCGCGTCGCCGCCGCTTCGCTCTACGGCCTGCTGCACCAGTTGCTGGAAATTCATTCCTTCGAGGCGCGTATTGCTCATGTCAACATGCGCTTTTCCTTTCCAGCTGTGGCGAAATGCCTCCGCGTCAATATCCGCCCCGGAGAAATCGCCAACCAGCGACATCTTACCGGTCAGGCTAATCGGATAATTGAAGGCTTTCAGGATAGTCCCAATCTCAACATGGTTGAGGCGAGGGTGGAATTCGATGCGCGGACTGGCGGTGCGGGCGTCCAGCGTGCCGGGCAGCGACATCTCTCCGTCGGCCAGTTTCCCCTGCAACTCGGTGATATCCAGCAATCCGGCCTGATTAGACATCTTCGTCGAAACCTGGGTAAAGTCCATTCCCCGCCAGCGAACTGAATCCGCCTGTAAAACAATCTCCGCCGTAAAGCTTTGCAGCCCCTGATAAGGCGGCGCACCAACACGCGACGCGATAACTGGCCTGGTCAGGGGGAGCGTATTTTGCCCCTGCGACACCGCGCCGCCCGTCTGTGCCACGGCGCTATGATGCGGCAACAGGTTGTCCAGATTAAGCTTGCTGGACCGGAGGTCAATTTGCCATTCCGGCTGCTCCGCCAGCGTTACCTGAACATGCCCGGTCAGCGAACTGTCATTCGCCGTTAAATTTAAGTGGTTAAATGAAAGACGTTTTTGCGCCTCCTGCCACTGCGCCTGCAATTGTCCCTGCCCCTCAATCCCCTGCGCCGGTAGATCCGCGCCCTGCAATTGCCAGCGCAGTTGCTCAATACCCGCGGTTAAATTATGCGGATAATCGGAAGCATCCACCGTTCCGCTGAACGATAAAGCAAGATCCCGCTGATCGCGGTTCACGCGTCCCGAAAAATCAAACGTGCCGCGATGCTCGGCATCTTGTTCCATATTCAGACGAATATCGCGCACCGTGACCTGATCATCATTTTCATGCTGGAAAACCAGCACGCTGTCGGCAACGCGCAGGCTACGAATATCAAACGACCAGCCGCGATCTTCCGCTACGTCCGGCAAGGTATTATCTTTCGGCGCGACCGGCGCATCATCACTGCGTACCGCTTCCGTTTGCGGCGTCAATTGAATCACCCCGCCTTTCAGCATCACCTGCTTAACATGAAGCTGATGACTCAACAGCGGCCATAAAGCGACATCCAGGCGCATATTGTCAGCCCGCACCAGCGGTTCGCTGGCGCCTCGCGCCGTTAGCGTCATTCGCCCGGAAAGGATGCTGAGTTGCGGCCATACGTGCCAACGCAGCGGCCCGTCCAGTTGCAACTGATATTCACTACGCGCGGCAACCTGCTGCACCATATAGGCGCGGAAATCATTCGGATTGACCAACAATACCAACGCAGAGAATCCGGCCACCAGCACGACCAGGAGAATCATCAGCGTCGTCAGAAATCGTCTCATGCTACCCTCAATGGACCGGCAGTATTGCGCCGAATGGCTCAGTCTTTATCAATCCGGCTGGCAACAGCGCCCTGCTGATCGCGATATTTGGCATCCTGACGGCGGTTATAAGGCCGCGCCGCCGGGCCGGACAGCGGCTCAAAGCTCAGCGCGCCGATGAGCATACCCGGACGCAACGCCAGCGGCAGCTTCCCGGAGTTGTAAAACTCAAGCACAATGCAGCCCGACCAGCCGGGATCGATACGGTGCGCCGTCACATGCACCATCAATCCCAGACGCGCCAGCGAGGAGCGACCATCCAGCCAGCCCACTAAATCCGGCGGCAGGGTAACGGATTCAAAGGTGACGGCCAGCGCCAACTCGCCCGGATGCAGATAAAATGCCTCGCCGTCCGGCAAAACGATTTCATCGCTCATCACGCGATCCAGCGCCGCGCTGACCTCGTCTTTCGGCCCGCTCAGATCGATAAACGCCGCCGTATGGCCACGGAAGGTTCGAAATTTATTGCCAAGACGTACATCGACCGTCGCGCCGTTAATGCGCTCTACGGGAGGTCGCGGGGTGATAGACAAACGGCCTTCATCCAGCCAGGCTTCAATATCTCGGTCGCATAAACGCATGGCACTTTCTCCTTTCGCGCATCAAGCCCTTAAATCAAGCACATCAAGGGCTAACCAGGTTATCACTGAACGGTACACAATTCGCCAGATTTATTCAAAGAACTGGCTGATTTTCGCTTTCAGAATATCAATAGCGATGCGGTTTTTACCGCCGCGCGGCACGATAATATCCGCATATTGTTTGGAAGGCTCAATAAATTGCAGGAACATCGGACGCACCGTTTTCTGATATTGCGCCATCACCGAATCCATTGAGCGACCACGCTCGTTCACATCGCGTTTGATACGGCGCATCAAACAGATATCCAGCGGCGTATCGACAAAAATAGAGAAGTTCATCTCTTCACGCAAACGCGCGTCGGTCAGTAACAGAATACCTTCAAGAATAATCACTTTCTTCGGTTCTACGCGAACCGTTTCCTGCATACGGGTATGCTCAACATAACTGTATACCGGTAATTCAATCGCCGAACCGCGCTTGAGCGCCTGAAGATGCTGAAATAGCAGGCTGTGATCCATCGCATTCGGATGGTCATAGTTAGTTTTTACGCGTTCTTCCATCGACAGATGGCTTTGATCTTTGTAATAACTGTCTTCGGGAATAACGCCAATATGTTCGTCACCCACTTGTTCACGCAATTCGCGGTAAAGGGTACTGGCAATAAGACTCTTGCCGGAAGCCGATGCGCCAGCGATACCGATAATGACGCACTGATGAGACTGATCAGTCATAAATTTAGCGACCTGATTAACCTGGATGTAAGGAAGGGGGGCGCCGAAACGCCAAACGCGGCAATTATAGGGATTTCAGCAGCGCGATACCAGTCCGGCGCTATGCCACGGTGAATTTGTTGGCGGCGCATTCGACGTCGCGACGTAAAAGCGTTCAGTTTTAACGCGGGCAGCGGTTTTATCGACCCGTCTGGAGGAGGAATACGCCGGGAGCCACAATTTATATTCAGCCAGCGTATAAATCATTACGCGTTTATACTAGCATAATCACAGAGTAAACTGACGCGTCCGGTATTCCGCGACGTTACCGGCGATTCGGATAGAGTGGTAATGAGTAAACCATCCCAACATGTTTTCGTTACCGTCCCCCACCCGCTATTGCGTCTGGTCAGTTTAGGCCTGGTCGCGTTTGTCTTTACGCTCTTTTCGCTCGTATTATCGCGTGTCGGCACCCAACTCGCGCCGCTGTGGTTCCCCACCTCCATTATGATGGTCGCGTTTTACCGCCATGCGGGCCGTCTGTGGCCAGGGATCGCGGTCGCCTGCTCGCTCGGCAGCATCGGCGCCTCACTGACTTTATTTCCTGCCGCCTCGCTTAACTTTAGCTGGACGGCAATAAATATTATCGAGGCGGCCACTGGCGCGATACTGCTGCGAAAACTGCTCCCCAGCTACAACCCCTTACAAAATTTGAATGACTGGTTTCGTCTGGCTATCGGCAGCGCCGTGATTCCGCCGCTACTCGGCGGCCTGTTATTTTGGCTAATAGCGCCGGAAGCGGTCGCCTCGAAAGCGTTTCTGATTTGGGTATTATCGGAAGCCATCGGCGCGCTGACGCTGGTGCCGTTAGGTTTACTGTTTAAACCACACTATCTGTTGCGTCATCGCGACCCGCATCTGTTGCTGGAAACGCTATTGACGCTGGTCATTACGCTGGCGCTAAGCTGGCTCGCTATGCGCTATATTCCGTGGCCGTTTACGTGCGTTATCGTCCTGTTGATGTGGAGTGCGGTGCGCCTGCCGCGAATGGAGGCGTTTTTAATTTTTTTAGCTACCGTTATCGTGGTCTCGCTCATGCTGGCCAATGACCCCACGCTGCTCGCCACGCCGAAAACCGACGTGATGGTCAATATGCCGTGGCTGCCTTTTTTAATGATCCTGCTGCCTGCCAATATGATGACGATGGTGATGTACGCGTTTCGCACGGAGCGTAAACATATCACCGAGAGCGAATCCCGCTTTCGCAACGCGATGGAGTATTCCGCCATTGGTATGGCGCTGGTCGGTACGGAGGGTCAGTGGCTACAGGTCAATAAATCTCTGAGCCATTTTCTTGGCTATAGCCAGGATGAATTACGCACGATGACATTTCAGCAATTGACCTGGCCGGAAGACCTGAATAACGACCTTGAACAGCTAAACATGCTGGTGCGCGGCGACATCAACAGCTATTCCATGGAAAAACGCTACTACACCCGCAACGGCGATGTCGTCTGGGCGCTGCTGGCCGTCTCACTGGTTCGTCATAAAGACAATAAACCTCTCTATTTTATTGCTCAGATTGAAGACATTAACGATCTCAAGCAAAGCGAGCAGGAAAACCAGCGGTTGATGGAGCGTATTACACAGGCGAACGAGGCGCTGTTTCAGGAAAAAGAACGGTTGCACATCACGCTTGACTCTATCGGAGAAGCGGTGGTGTGTATTGATGTCGCGATGAATATCACCTTTATGAACCCGATCGCCGAGAAGATGAGCGGCTGGCGGCAAGAGGATGCTTTAGGCGCGCCATTATTAACGGTTCTGCGCATTACGTCAGGTAATAAGGGGCCGCTGCTGGAGGATATTTATCGCGCCGACAGGTCGCGATCGGACATGGAACAGGAGATAGTGCTCCATTGTCATAACGGCGGTAGCTACGATATTCATTACAGTATCACGCCGCTCAGTACGCTTGACGGCGATAAGATTGGTTCGGTTCTGGTTATCCAGGACGTTACCGAATCACGAAAAATGTTACGCCAGCTCAGCTACAGCGCAACGCATGACGCCCTCACCCATCTTGCCAACCGCGCCAGTTTTGAAAAGCAGCTTCAACAGCGCCTGCAAACAATACAGGAATCGCCTCAACATCATGCGCTGGTGTTTATCGATCTGGACCGTTTTAAAGCGGTTAACGACAGCGCGGGACATGCCGCTGGCGATGCCTTATTGCGCGAGCTCGCGTCACTGATGCTCAGTATGCTTCGATCCGGCGATCTCCTGGCCCGTCTGGGTGGCGATGAGTTTGGCCTGTTGCTGCCGGATTGTAATAGTGACAGCGCGCGCTTTATCGCGACGCGGCTTATCAACGCCATTAATGAATATCACTTTATGTGGGAAGGACGCCTGCATCGGATCGGCGCCAGCGCCGGGATCACAATGATAAATGAACATAACTGCCAGCTCACAGAGGTCGTGTCTCAGGCCGATATTGCCTGCTACGCCGCGAAAAATAGCGGTCGAGGCCGTCTGACCGTGTACGAACCGCAGCACGCATTAACCTCCTCAAAGGGAATGATGCCGCTGGAAGAACAGTGGCATATGATTAAAAATAACCACCTGCTGATGCTTGCCAGAAACGTCGCGCCGCCGCGTACGCCGGAGGCCACCAGCTTTTGGCTGGTCTCACTCAGGCTGTGGACCAGCGAAGGGGAAGTGTTGGAAGAGCGCGCGTTCCGGGCAGGGTTAGCCGACCCCGCGCTGCATCACGCGCTTGACCGACGGGTATTCCATGAGTTTTTCCACCATGCGGCGACCGCCGTCGCCAGCAAGGGATTAAGCGTTGCGCTGCCGCTGTCCGCCGCAGGATTATACAGCGCGACCCTTATTGATGAGCTGCTGGAACAACTGGAGCATAGCCCACTACCGCCACGGTTATTACACCTGATTATCCCGGCTGACGTTATCGTTAAGCAGGCGCAGACCGCCGCTGCGACTCTGCGAAAACTGCGGCAACGCGGCTGCCAGGTTATTCTCAGCCATGTCGGGCGCGATTTACAGCTGTTTAATTTACTGCCCCCGCATATCGTCGATTATTTACTGCTGGATAGCGACCTTATCGCCAACGTTCATGAGAGTTTAATGGATGAAATGCTGACCTCGATCATCCAGGGACACGCCCAGCATCTGGACATCAAAACGCTCGCCGGGCCGGTACAAAACCCACAGGTGCTGGATACGCTCTCCCGTATTGGCGTGGATCTGATTTATGGCGACACTATCGCCGAAGCGCAACCGCTGGATTTATTACTGAATACCAGCTATTTCGCTATCCATTGACGGTTGCCAGCCGTGGGTATACCAGATATGCAGTAGCGCGTAGGAACGCCACGGTTTCCAGCGCTCCGCGTAGCGACGGATCTGCGCGGCCGTCATCCCGGCGAAGCGCTGCTTAATTAAGTAATCATCGGGTAAAAAGATATCTTTTGCCTGCCAACCGCGCAGGGCGAAATAGTTCGCCGTCCAGCGGCCAATTCCCGGAAACGTTTGTAAATTTTTAACGCTCTGCTCAATATCCGGCGGCGCGGCGAGCGCCAGTTTTCCCGCCAGCGTCGCCTGCGCCAGATGAATCAGCGCTTCGGCGCGCCGCAGCGGCATCCCCAGAGCTTTAAGCGCCAGCGGATCGGCCAACGCCAGCGTTTCCGGACCGGGAAAACAGACATAATCGGGCGCATCCGGCAACGCCTCGCCATAGCGGCGCGCCACTTTCGCCGTCAACCTGGCCGCCATCGCAACACTCACCAGTTGCCCCAGTATCGCCCGCACGCCTTGTTCAAACGTATCAACCGATCCCGGTAAACGCAGCCCCGGTCTGTCCTCGCCCAGTGGCCCCAGCACGGCGGCAACCTGCGCGGGCTGGCAGTCAAGATCAAACAGACGCGAAACCTTCGCCAGACACGCCGGCGCGACGGGAAGTAATCCGGCGCTCACGCTGACCTGCACAGTGTGGGTGGGCAGATGGGGGCTCACGATGATCAGTCCGCGATGCTCGCCCACCACCAGGCTGCGCGCATAAAAGCCCTCGCCTACCGTTTCCACGCCGTCCACCGCACGCGCGGCAAGAAAGCCCAACATCCACGACCAGTCGTAAGGCGGCTGCCAGCTCAGGGTAAACATACTTTTCTCCTTTATTTGACCTTTCAGCATAAACGCTAATCGCACGTAACGCCTTGCTTTCATATTCCAGTTGTCGCCGCGACGACATTTCGCTAAAGTCACGCCCCTTCTTCACTGGCATGGGGATTTTAAGGTGTTTATCGGATTTGATTACGGTACGGCAAACTGCTCGGTCGCCATTATGCGCGACGGGCATCCACAGTTGCTGACAATGGAGAATAACAGCGCATTACTGCCGTCTATGCTGTGCGCGCCGACGCGCGAAGCGGTGAGCGAGTGGCTGTATCGCCATCATGATGTGCCGGCAACGGACGAAGAAACCCAGGCGCTGCTACGCCGCGCGATACGCTACAACCGCGAGGAAGATATTGAGGTTGGCGCGCAAAGCGTACAGTTTGGTCTGGCGTCGCTGGCGCACTATATTGACGATCCCCAGGAGGTCTGGTTTGTCAAATCGCCGAAATCCTTTTTAGGCGCCAGCGGCCTGAAACCGCAGCAGGTCGCGTTGTTTGAAGATTTGGTCTGCGCCATGATGGTACATATTCGTCATACGGCGCACAGCCAATTGCCGGAGGCCATTACCCAGGCAGTGATCGGTCGCCCGATCAACTTTCAGGGACTGGGCGGCGATGACGCGAACCGCCAGGCGCAGGGTATTCTGGAGCGGGCGGCAAAACGCGCCGGTTTTCAGGAGGTGGTATTCCAGTACGAACCGGTCGCTGCGGGCCTGGACTACGAGGCTACGCTGCGGGAAGAAAAGCGTGTGCTGGTCGTGGATATTGGCGGCGGCACCACCGACTGTTCCATGCTGCTGATGGGGCCGCAGTGGCGTCAGCGCGCCGATCGTGAAAACAGCCTGTTGGGGCACAGCGGTTGCCGCGTGGGCGGAAACGATCTGGATATCGCGCTGGCCTTTAAAAATCTGATGCCTTTGCTGGGCATGGGCGGCGAAACCGAAAAAGGTATCGCCCTACCGGTGCTGCCGTGGTGGAACGCCGTCGCGATTAACGACGTCCCGGCGCAAAGCGATTTTTACAGTAGCGCGAATGGTCGTCTGTTGAACGATTTGGTTCGCAACGCGCGTGAAGCAGACAAGGTCGCGTTGCTGCTCAAGGTCTGGCGTCAGCGGCTTAGCTACCGCCTGGTACGCTGCGCGGAAGAGAGCAAAATCGCCCTTTCCGGCCAGGCGGATGTTACGGCGAGGCTGCCATTTATCAGCGACGACCTGGCGGTCGCTATCAGCCAGCAAGGACTGGAAGCGGCGCTGGATCAACCGCTGACGCGCATTCTGGAACAGGTGCAACTGGCGCTGGACAGCGCGCAGGAAAAACCGGATGTCATCTATCTGACCGGCGGCAGCGCCCGTTCGCCATTGATTAAAAAAGCGCTTTCCGAACAGCTACCGGGCATACCCGTCGCTGGCGGCGATGATTTCGGCTCCGTCACCGCAGGACTGGCGCGCTGGGCGGAGGTCGTTTTCCGCTAAGCGCCTCGCAAGCCCAGCGCTGATGGATTGACATTATTTTTGATGTGGCTTAACGTCAGGAGTGAGGGTAAGGGAGGATTCCTCCTCCCCCTGGTGTCTTAGTAAGCCTGGAAGCTAATCACTAAGAGTATCACCAGTATGATGACTAACTTCATCATAACCCTTTCCTTATTTTGGCCCCTTCCTCGGGAGGGGCTTTCCCGTTTCAGCGTCCTGCTGAAATCGGTGGCTTACCTTCATTGCCGTGCCGCCACTTTACCGCACTCCGGCGCGTTAACGATTTTCACCGATGAGAGTTGCGTAGCGCCTCGCAAAGCGGGTCGCCATTCAGAATAATCCCGACCGTGTTCCATAATTCCTCCATTTTTCTCCCTTCCCTGCTGACTACAATAGAGGGAGCAACATTCCGCAAAACGTTTCAGGATGAGAAACTTATACCGATGAAAGGCAGTAATACTTTCCGCTGGGCAATCGCGATTGGGGTTGTAGTGGCCGCCGCCGCATTCTGGTTCTGGCATAGCCGTAGCGAAAGCCCGACCGCCGCGCCGGGCGTCGCCGCGCAAGCGCCGCATACCGCCGCCGCAGGTCGCCGCGGTATGCGCGACGGCCCTCTGGCGCCGGTACAGGCCGCGACCGCGACCACGCAGGCCGTACCGCGCTATCTGAGCGGGCTGGGTACCGTGACCGCAGCGAATACCGTTACGGTGCGTAGCCGCGTGGATGGTCAACTCATCGCCCTGCACTTTCAGGAAGGTCAGCAGGTCAACGCAGGCGATCTGCTGGCGCAAATCGATCCCAGCCAGTTTAAGGTCGCCCTGGCGCAGGCTCAGGGACAGTTGGCGAAAGATAACGCTACGCTGGCGAATGCGCGTCGTGATCTGGCGCGCTATCAGCAACTGGCAAAAACCAATCTGGTTTCTCGTCAGGAACTGGATGCGCAACAGGCGCTGGTCAACGAAACCCAGGGAACCATTAAAGCGGATGAAGCCAATGTCGCCAGCGCGCAGTTACAGCTCGACTGGAGTCGTATCACGGCCCCGGTCTCGGGACGCGTGGGTCTGAAACAGGTGGATGTCGGCAACCAGATTTCCAGCAGCGATACCGCAGGTATTGTCGTCATTACGCAAACGCACCCGATTGATCTCATTTTTACTCTGCCGGAAAGCGATATCGCGACCGTGGTTCAGGCGCAGAAAGCGGGGAAAACGCTGGTCGTAGAAGCCTGGGATCGGACTAACTCGCACAAATTGAGCGAAGGTGTGTTGCTCAGTCTGGACAACCAGATTGATCCCACAACGGGAACGATCAAAATTAAAGCGCGCTTTACCAATCAGGACGATACGCTGTTCCCCAATCAATTTGTGAACGCCCGGATGCTGGTCGATACCGAACAAAATGCCGTTGTGGTGCCTGCCGCGGCGGTGCAAATGGGCAATGAGGGCCACTTTGTGTGGGTGCTGAACGACGAAAATAACGTCAGCAAGAAGCGGGTAAAAATCGGTATTCAGGATAACCGAAACGTGGTGATCAGCGCTGGCTTGTCGGCAGGCGATCGCGTCGTTACCGATGGTATTGATCGGCTGACGGAAGGCGCAAAAGTCGAGGTCGTTGAGCCGCAAACCACCGTGGCGGATGAAAAATCCCCTTCCCGCCATGAAGGTCAAAAAGGAGCGCGCGCCTGATGCAGGTATTACCTCCGGGCAGCACGGGCGGCCCCTCGCGTCTGTTTATTCTGCGCCCCGTGGCCACCACTCTGCTGATGGCGGCGATTTTACTCGCCGGGATTATCGGCTATCGCTTCCTGCCCGTCGCCGCTTTGCCGGAGGTCGACTACCCCACTATTCAGGTTGTTACGCTCTACCCTGGCGCCAGCCCGGATGTCATGACCTCCGCCGTCACCGCGCCGCTTGAGCGCCAGTTCGGCCAGATGTCAGGACTTAAGCAGATGTCGTCGCAAAGCTCCGGCGGCGCATCGGTGGTAACGCTACAGTTTCAGTTGACGCTGCCGCTGGACGTTGCCGAGCAGGAAGTACAGGCGGCGATTAACGCGGCCACCAATTTATTGCCTTCCGACCTGCCAAATCCGCCGATTTATAGCAAAGTCAATCCGGCGGACCCGCCGATTATGACGCTTGCCGTCACCTCAAACGCGATGCCGATGACCCAGGTAGAGGACATGGTAGAAACCCGCGTGGCGCAGAAGATCTCGCAGGTCTCCGGCGTCGGGCTGGTGACGCTTGCCGGCGGGCAGCGCCCTGCGGTACGCGTAAAACTGAATGCTCAGGCTGTCGCCGCGCTCGGTCTGACCAGCGAAACGGTCCGTACCGCAATTACCGGCGCCAACGTCAACTCGGCGAAAGGCAGTCTGGATGGCCCCGAACGGGCGGTGACGCTTTCTGCTAACGATCAGATGCAGTCTGCCGACGAATACCGCAGGCTTATCATCGCATATCAAAACGGCGCGCCGGTACGGTTGGGCGATGTCGCCACCGTCGAACAGGGGGCGGAAAATAGCTGGCTCGGCGCATGGGCGAATCAAGCGCCGGCTATCGTGATGAACGTTCAACGCCAGCCCGGCGCCAATATCATTGCGACAGCGGACAGCATTCGCCAGATGCTGCCCCAGCTTACCGAAAGCCTGCCGAAATCGGTGAAGGTCACGGTCCTGTCCGATCGCACCACCAATATTCGCGCTTCCGTGCGCGATACCCAGTTTGAACTGATGCTGGCGATCGCGCTGGTCGTCATGATTATCTATCTGTTTTTACGTAATATTCCCGCCACAATTATTCCCGGCGTCGCCGTACCGCTGTCGCTTATCGGCACCTTTGCGGTGATGGTATTTTTGGATTTTTCCATTAATAACCTGACGCTGATGGCGCTCACTATCGCCACGGGTTTCGTGGTGGACGATGCGATTGTGGTGATCGAGAACATCTCGCGCTACATCGAAAAAGGAGAAAAACCGCTGGCGGCGGCGCTCAAAGGCGCGGGCGAAATCGGCTTTACCATTATTTCCCTCACCTTTTCACTGATTGCGGTGCTGATCCCGTTGCTCTTTATGGGCGATATTGTTGGTCGACTGTTCCGCGAATTTGCGGTGACGTTGGCGGTAGCGATTTTAATCTCCGCCGTCGTCTCTTTGACGCTCACGCCCATGATGTGCGCGCGTATGCTCAGCCAGCAGTCTCTGCGTAAACAAAACCGCTTTTCCCGCGCCTGCGAGCGGATGTTTGACCGCGTGATCGCCAGCTACGGACGCGGATTAGCGAAAGTGCTCAACCATCCGTGGCTTACATTGAGCGTGGCATTCGCCACGCTCCTGCTCAGCGTTATGCTGTGGATAGTCATCCCGAAAGGGTTCTTTCCGGTACAGGATAACGGCATTATCCAGGGGACGCTGCAGGCGCCGCAATCATCATCGTATGCCAGTATGGCGCAACGTCAGCGCCAGGTGGCGGAGCGGATATTACAGGACCCGGCGGTGCAAAGCCTGACGACTTTTGTTGGCGTAGACGGCGCTAATCCCACGCTGAATAGCGCGCGCCTGCAAATTAACCTCAAGCCGCTGGATGCGCGTGATGACCGCGTGCAGCAGGTGATCTCCCGGCTGCAAACCGCCGTGGCGACGATTCCCGGCGTGGCGCTGTATCTCCAGCCGACGCAGGATTTAACCATCGACACGCAGGTCAGCCGCACGCAGTATCAGTTTACCCTGCAGGCCACGACGCTCGATGCGCTCAGCCACTGGGTGCCAAAACTGCAGAACGCGCTACAGTCGTTGCCACAGCTCTCTGAGGTAAGCAGCGACTGGCAAGATCGGGGATTAGCGGCCTGGGTGAATGTCGACCGCGACAGCGCCAGCCGTCTGGGTATCAGCATGGCGGATGTGGATAACGCGCTCTACAACGCGTTCGGACAACGCCTGATTTCAACGATTTATACCCAGGCGAACCAGTACCGCGTCGTGCTGGAACATAATACCGCCAGCACGCCGGGCCTGGCGGCGCTGGAGACGATTCGCCTGACGAGCCGCGACGGCGGCACCGTACCGCTCAGCGCGATTGCCCGCATTGAGCAGCGCTTCGCCCCGCTCTCCATCAATCATTTAGATCAGTTCCCGGTTACGACATTTTCGTTTAACGTGCCGGAGGGCTATTCGCTCGGCGATGCGGTGCAGGCGATTCTCGATACGGAAAAAACGCTCGCCCTGCCAGCGGATATTACAACGCAGTTTCAGGGCAGTACGCTCGCCTTCCAGGCGGCGCTGGGCAGCACCGTCTGGCTTATTGTCGCCGCCGTGGTGGCGATGTATATCGTGCTTGGCGTGCTGTATGAGAGTTTTATCCATCCGATCACGATTCTCTCAACGCTGCCTACGGCGGGCGTCGGCGCGCTACTGGCGCTGCTCATCGCCGGTAGCGAGCTCGATATTATCGCCATTATCGGCATTATTTTACTGATCGGCATCGTGAAGAAAAACGCCATCATGATGATTGACTTCGCCCTCGCCGCCGAACGCGAACAGGGGATGAGTCCGCGCGACGCTATCTTCCAGGCCTGTCTGCTGCGTTTTCGACCGATTCTGATGACCACGCTGGCTGCGTTGCTCGGGGCATTGCCATTAATGTTGAGTACCGGCGTTGGCGCGGAATTACGTCGCCCGTTGGGGATCGCAATGGTGGGCGGCTTACTGGTCAGTCAGGTATTAACTCTGTTTACCACACCGGTGATTTATCTCCTGTTTGACCGCCTGTCGCTGTACGTGAAAAGCCGCTTTCCGCGCCATAAAGAGGAGGCGTAGATGCGCTTTTTCGCCCTTTTCATCTACCGCCCGGTCGCCACCATTTTGATTGCCGCCGCCATTACGCTGTGCGGCATTCTGGGCTTTCGTCTGCTGCCGGTCGCCCCGCTGCCGCAGGTCGATTTCCCGGTGATTATGGTTAGCGCCTCGCTGCCGGGCGCCTCGCCGGAAACCATGGCTTCGTCGGTGGCGACGCCGTTGGAACGTTCTTTGGGACGCATTGCAGGCGTCAATGAAATGACCTCCAGCAGCTCGCTCGGTAGTACGCGCATTATTCTCGAATTTAATTTCGATCGTGATATTAACGGCGCGGCGCGCGACGTGCAGGCCGCCATTAATGCCGCGCAAAGCTTGTTGCCAGGCGGAATGCCCAGCCGCCCGACTTATCGCAAGGCCAACCCGTCCGACGCGCCGATTATGATTTTAACGCTCACCTCGGAGAGCTGGTCACAGGGCAAACTGTATGATTTCGCCTCTACCCAACTGGCGCAAACCATCGCGCAAATTGACGGCGTCGGCGATGTTGACGTCGGCGGCAGCTCCCTGCCCGCAGTACGTGTAGGCTTAAACCCGCAGGCGCTCTTTAACCAGGGCGTCTCGCTGGATGAGGTCCGCGAAGCGATCGACAGCGCCAACGTACGCCGACCGCAAGGCGCAATTGAAGATAGCGTCCACCGCTGGCAAATCCAGACCAACGACGAACTGAAAACCGCCGCCGAATATCAGCCGCTGATTATTCACTATAACAACGGCGCGGCGGTACGCCTGGGCGACGTCGCCAGCGTCACCGACTCGGTGCAGGATGTCCGTAACGCCGGGATGACGAACGCTAAACCCGCTATTTTGTTGATGATCCGCAAGCTGCCGGAGGCCAATATTATTCAGACGGTCGACGGCATCCGGGCAAAACTGCCGGAACTGCGGGCAATGATCCCCGCCGCTATCGATTTACAAATCGCCCAGGATCGTTCGCCGACGATTCGCGCGTCGCTGCAAGAGGTAGAAGAGACACTGGCTATCTCTGTTGCGCTGGTGATCCTGGTGGTGTTTTTATTCCTGCGCTCCGGGCGCGCCACGCTAATTCCCGCCGTCGCCGTTCCCGTTTCGCTCATCGGCACCTTCGCCGCCATGTATCTGTGCGGCTTCAGCCTCAACAATCTGTCGCTGATGGCGCTGACTATCGCGACCGGATTTGTCGTTGATGATGCCATTGTGGTGCTGGAAAATATCGCCCGCCATCTGGAGGCGGGAATGAAACCTTTGCAGGCGGCATTACAGGGTACGCGAGAAGTTGGGTTTACGGTCATCTCCATGAGTCTGTCGCTGGTGGCGGTATTTCTGCCGCTGCTGTTAATGGGCGGCCTGCCAGGACGATTATTACGGGAATTCGCCGTTACCCTCTCGGTGGCGATTGGCATTTCGCTGGTGGTCTCGCTCACACTGACGCCGATGATGTGCGGCTGGATGCTTAAATCAAGCAAACCGCGCACCCAACCGCGTAAACGGGGCGTTGGCCGTTTGCTGGTCGCCTTGCAACAGGGTTACGGCACGTCGTTAAAATGGGTGCTTAACCATACGCGTCTTGTCGGGGTGGTTTTTCTTGGCACCGTTGCGCTGAACATCTGGCTTTATATCGCCATCCCTAAAACATTCTTTCCGGAGCAGGACACCGGCGTGTTGATGGGCGGTATTCAGGCTGACCAAAGCATCTATTTCCAGGCCATGCGCGGCAAGCTGCAGGATTTTATGAAAATTATTCGCGACGATCCGGCGGTGAATAATGTCACTGGTTTTACCGGCGGATCGAGGGTGAATAGCGGCATGATGTTTATTACGCTGAAGCCGCGCGGCGAACGCAAAGAGACGGCGCAGCAAATCATTGATCGACTGCGGGTCAAACTGGCAAAAGAACCTGGCGCCAGGCTGTTTCTGATGGCGGTACAGGATATTCGCGTCGGCGGGCGGCAGGCTAACGCCAGTTACCAATATACGTTGCTGTCTGACTCTCTGGCGGCGCTGCGCGAATGGGAGCCGAAAATACGCAAAGCGCTCTCGGCCCTGCCGCAACTGGCGGACGTAAACTCCGACCAGCAGGATAACGGCGCGGAGATGAACCTTATCTACGACCGCGACACCATGTCACGGCTGGGTATTGATGTTCAGGCCGCAAACAGTCTGTTAAATAATGCTTTCGGCCAGCGGCAAATTTCCACCATTTATCAGCCGATGAACCAGTATAAAGTGGTGATGGAAGTCGATCCGCGCTATAGCCAGGATATCAGCGCGCTGGAGAAAATGTTCGTTATCAACCGTGACGGAAAAGCGATTCCCCTCTCTTATTTCGCCCAATGGCGGCCCGCCAATGCGCCGCTGTCGGTGAACCATCAGGGACTTTCCGCGGCGTCCACGATTGCCTTTAACCTGCCGACCGGCACATCGTTATCGCAGGCGACAGAGGCCATTAATCGCACCATGACGCAGCTTGGCGTCCCCTCGACGGTACGCGGCAGTTTTTCCGGAACGGCGCAAGTCTTCCAGCAGACCATGAATTCACAGCTTATTTTGATAGTGGCGGCGATCGCTACCGTCTACATTGTGCTGGGGATACTGTACGAAAGCTACGTCCATCCGCTGACCATTCTCTCTACTCTACCATCGGCGGGCGTTGGGGCGCTTCTGGCGCTGGAACTCTTCAATGCCCCTTTCAGCCTAATCGCCCTGATAGGGATCATGCTATTAATTGGCATTGTGAAGAAAAACGCCATTATGATGGTCGATTTTGCGCTTGAAGCGCAACGAAGCGGCGGCCTGACGCCGGAACAAGCCATTTTCCAGGCCTGCTTGTTACGCTTCCGTCCAATAATGATGACCACGCTGGCGGCGCTGTTCGGCGCACTGCCATTGGTGTTATCTGGCGGAGACGGTTCGGAATTACGGCAGCCGCTGGGGATAACCATTGTCGGCGGTTTGGTCATGAGCCAGCTCCTGACGCTCTATACCACGCCGGTGGTGTACCTCTTTTTCGACCGTCTGCGGCTGCGTTTTTCGCGTAAAAATAGCAAACCGGTAGTAGAGATATGACAGAACTTCCTGACAACACCCGCTGGCAACTCTGGATTGTGGCATTCGGCTTTTTTATGCAGTCGCTGGATACCACCATCGTCAACACTGCGCTACCCTCCATGGCGAAAAGCCTGGGGGAAAGCCCGCTGCATATGCACATGGTAGTGGTGTCATATGTTCTTACCGTCGCCGTGATGCTCCCCGCCAGCGGCTGGCTGGCAGACAAAATCGGCGTGCGTAATATTTTCTTTGCCGCCATCGTGCTGTTCACGCTGGGTTCGCTGTTTTGCGCCCTCTCCGGTACGCTTAATCAACTGGTATTAGCGCGGGTTTTACAAGGCGTAGGCGGCGCGATGATGGTGCCGGTTGGACGCCTGACGGTCATGAAAATCGTGCCGCGCGCGCAATATATGGCGGCAATGACCTTCGTCACCCTACCGGGACAGATCGGGCCGTTACTCGGCCCCGCGCTGGGCGGGGTGCTGGTGGAATATGCTTCATGGCACTGGATCTTTCTGATCAATATCCCGGTGGGAATTGTCGGCGCTATGGCGACCTTTATGCTGATGCCAAACTACACCATAGAGACCCGGCGCTTTGATCTGCCGGGGTTCCTGCTGTTAGCTATCGGCATGGCGGTACTCACGCTGGCGCTGGACGGTAGTAAAAGCATGGGGATTTCGCCCTGGACATTAGCCGGACTTGCTGCGGGTGGCACGGCAGCCATTCTGCTCTATCTCTTCCATGCCAAAAAAAACTCAGGCGCGTTATTCAGCCTGCGATTGTTCCGCACGCCCACGTTTTCACTGGGGTTGCTGGGCAGTTTTGCCGGGCGTATCGGCAGCGGTATGCTGCCGTTTATGACGCCGGTCTTTTTGCAAATTGGTCTTGGTTTTTCACCGTTTCATGCCGGTTTGATGATGATCCCCATGGTGCTGGGCAGCATGGGAATGAAGCGGATTGTAGTGCAGATAGTTAACCGTTTTGGCTATCGTCGGGTTCTGGTGGCGACTACGCTCGGACTGGCATTGGTTAGCCTGTTGTTTATGTCGGTCGCGCTGCTCGGCTGGTATTATCTCCTGCCGCTGGTACTGCTTTTGCAGGGAATGGTGAACTCGGCGCGCTTTTCTTCCATGAACACCTTAACGCTAAAAGACCTTCCCGATACGCTGGCCAGCAGCGGCAATAGCTTATTATCGATGATTATGCAGCTCTCGATGAGTATCGGCGTCACTATTGCCGGAATGCTGCTGGGTATGTTTGGCCAACAGCATATCGGGATAGACAGTAGCGCCACACATCACGTCTTTATGTACACCTGGTTATGTATGGCGGTTATTATCGCGCTACCGGCGATAATTTTTGCCCGCGTGCCGAACGATACACAGCAAAACATGGTCATTTCACGGCGTAAAAGGAGCCTGTAATGAAAGTCTGGCGGCCCGGAATCACCGGCAAGCTGTTTCTGGCGATCTTCGCCACCTGCATCGTGCTGCTGATCAGTATGCATTGGGCCGTGCGCGTCAGTTTTGAACGCGGATTTATTGACTATATCAAACACGGCAACGAGCAGCGGCTACAAATGCTGGGCGATGCGCTGGGCGACCAGTACCAGCAACACGGCAACTGGCGTTTTTTACGCAACAACGATCGCTTCGTTTTCCAGATTTTGCGTTCATTTGAGCATGACAACGACCGCGATAAACCCGGCCCCGGTATGCCGCCGCACGGTTGGCGCACCCAATTCTGGGTCGTCGATCAAAATGGCCGGGTGCTGGTCGGCCCACGCGGTCCGGTGCCGCATGACGGTACTCGTCGGCCCATTCTGGTCAATGGCGCCGAAGTCGGCGCGGTTATCGCCTCTCCTGTCGAGCGGCTGACGCGCAATACGGATATTAATTTTGATATGCAGCAGCGGCGCGCCAGCTGGATGATCGTGGCGTTATCAACGTTGCTGGCCGCGCTGGCGACATTTTTGCTGGCGCGTGGCCTGCTCGCCCCGGTCAAACGGTTGGTCGAGGGTACGCACAGACTGGCGGCGGGGGATTTTACCACGCGCGTGACCCCAACCAGCGCCGATGAGCTGGGAAAACTGGCGCAGGATTTTAACCAGCTTGCCAGCACGCTGGAAAAAAACCAGCAGATGCGCCGCGACTTTATGGCGGATATTTCCCACGAACTGCGCACGCCGCTGGCGGTATTGCGCGGCGAACTGGAAGCCATTCAGGATGGCGTTCGCCAGTTCACGCCAGAATCGGTTACCTCGCTACAGGCGGAAGTCGGTACGCTTACCAAACTGGTTGACGACCTGCATCAGCTGTCGTTGTCTGACGAGGGCGCGCTGGCTTATCAAAAAACGACCGTCGATCTTGTTCCCCTGTTGGAAGTCGCTGGCGGCGCGTTCAGAGAGCGCTTTACCAGCCGGGGGCTAACGCTACATTACGCGTTGCCGGATAGCATGACCGTCTTCGGCGACCCGGATCGCCTGATGCAACTGTTTAATAATCTACTGGAAAACAGTCTGCGCTACACCGACAGCGGCGGCGGCCTGCATATTTCCGCCGAACAACGCGACAAATCATTATTCCTGACCTTTGCCGATTCTGCACCGGGCGTCAGCGATGAGCAGTTACAAAAGCTTTTTGACCGTTTTTACCGCACGGAAGTGTCCCGTAACCGCGCCAGCGGCGGTTCTGGACTGGGGCTGGCGATATGCGTCAATATTGTACACGCGCATAACGGTCATCTTCACGCCGCTCATTCGCCTTTTGGCGGGGTTAGCATTACAGTAGAGTTACCGCTGGATCGCGATTTACAGAGAGAAGTATGACTGAATTACCCATTGATGAAAACACGCCACGCATTTTGATTGTTGAAGATGAACCCAAGCTGGGTCAGCTGCTTATTGACTACTTACGCGCGGCGAGTTACGCCCCCACGCTCATCAATCATGGCGACAAGGTACTGCCGTATGTGCGTCAAACGCCGCCGGATCTAATCCTGCTGGATCTGATGCTGCCGGGTACCGATGGTCTGACGCTATGCCGGGAGATTCGCCGTTTTTCCGACATCCCCATTGTGATGGTCACGGCCAAAATCGAAGAGATCGACCGGCTGCTTGGGCTGGAAATCGGCGCCGATGATTATATCTGTAAGCCTTACAGCCCGCGCGAAGTCGTGGCCCGCGTGAAAACCATTTTGCGCCGCTGTAAACCGCAGCGCGAACTCCAGCAGCAGGATGCCGAAAGCCCGTTAATGATTGATGAAAGCCGCTTTCAGGCCTCCTGGTGTGGTAAAGCGCTGGATTTAACCCCCGCTGAATTCCGTCTGCTAAAAACCTTATCGCTTGAACCGGGTAAAGTTTTTTCCCGCGAGCAGTTGTTAAACCACCTCTACGACGACTACCGTGTGGTGACCGATCGTACTATCGACAGCCACATTAAAAACCTGCGCCGTAAACTGGAATCGCTGGATGCCGAACAGTCATTTATACGCGCGGTCTACGGGGTGGGATATCGCTGGGAAGCGGATGCGTGTCGCCTGGTATAATGATTATTGGCATAACAATAACAAGGTCGTAAGACGATATTTTCCGCCAACGCTATTCTGGCGGAATTAACACACTGCCCTCTTTCATTTGGCCGAGCGGTATCCCGAAAACCACGACGAACGCGATCGGGGACAATAAATTATTTGGCCGCTCTTTTTAGTTTACCGATATACTGTGAGTAGTTTTTTAAACTTATTGCGCATTAATTCATTAAGTGAATCTAAAAATACATAAACATAATACCAGCTTAATTATACATGGATTTTTATGACAGAAACGTCATCTCACCGCTATAAACCACGCAATATAATAAATGCGCCAAATGTAAAATCGTCTATTTTTTCCCGGAGCCAACAACGCGGCGACAGCGAAATTACCCAGCGCTGGTTAAGCAACCATTTTTATCGTTGGATCATTGGTGACTTTCCTCATGTTTATCCTGTGCGCTCCGTCGCCGATTATGCCGTTTATTTTAGCGCTGATGCAGAAATCCCCGCCTGGCTGGCGCCAAAGCTGGGTGGCGATGAGCGCTTTTACTACCTTAACGTTCAGCACCCGCAACTTGTGGCGATGGAAAGAGATTTAGTGGAATTTCTTTCGCGTCAGGAAGGAACGCGGCTGGAAACTAAACTACAGCGTATCAACTGCTTTACCGTGCTGGCAATGCGCGAAGCGGAGCATCAAAAAATGCAGCGCCTGCGTGAACAAGGTTGGTATCCCTCCAACAGCGAGGCGCTAAAACCGGTGATGACGGTGAATAACGGCGTACTGGTTGAGCTTGATGCAACAAACCCCGGCCTGCGCAGTGAGATGGCGTATGAATCCTGGCATATGCAACACTGCGTCGGAGATTTTGATAATAAAGGCGCGCTTTCCGGCGGCTACGGCGATTACTACGCCCGGCAAATTGAACAACAGAAACTTCGCCTGTTCAGCCTGCGCGACGGCAATAATATTCCCCACGTTACAATAAGCCTGGTGGTTGGTAATAACGGCCTGAGCATTGATCAGATTAAAGGTAAGCAAAATCGCCATCCTATTAAGAAATATGCTAACGATGTTTTATCTCTGTTACGCCATCTGCAACCACCTCCTGAGCGCCACGCTGATTGCGAAGGGATGGGAATAGTTTATGAATCGACGCCGGAATATTCAGGTTGGAAATTTATTACGCATATTCATGACCTCAATTTTCTGCTCAATGTGCTGCATGACAATTTTCATTTAATGGAACACTTCCCCACTCCCCCGGTAGCTTTACAGTGGCTGCTGCTGCACAGCGCCCCGGAGGCACTGCGCTACCTTCAGGTTGTTGATCCTAACGTGGCGACGGCTGCGGAAATGCTGTTTCCACGACATGAATGGCACCCTACGCTTGCCGGAAAAAACACCAGTAGCGAACCTTTCGAAATTGAAAGCCTGACGCTACAAACCACGCGCTACCTCCCTGTCATCAAGGAGGTGCAATAATGTTCTGGATTGTTCTTATTATAGCCGCCCTATTTTTTAGCTGGCGCAACTACAAAAAAAACAAACCGCTGATTGCGGCCCGTATCGCCGAGGAGAAAGAAAAAGATCGCCTGAAAGACCTGCGTCGCGATACCCGACGGCGGCAATGGGCGCTGGCGCTAGCTGATATCCTCGCCCGGCGCAACGGGCTACCGATCAAAGGCGTTGAGCTGGTATTTAAACTTGACGATGACAAACGCCGCTATCTGGCGCAGCAGGTAAAAAAAGAGCTGGGCTTGAGCGAAAACCTCGACGGCGCGGCGTTACGCCACAAGGTTGAGGATATCTTACGCCGCTGGCCTGCGGGCATCGGCAGCTCGCCGCGCACGTTTTATCATCATCTGGCGGCCCAGGGCCAGGTCCGCGACGCGCTGGCTTTCGACTGCATGCGCACCGCCTTTCTGACCCGCTGTATCGCCGGGCTCGGCTGGTGCGACGTACATCAGGCCTGGCTGGTGTTATTACTTAACGCCCAGCGCGCTCAGGACTGTTTTGATTCCTGGGAGGATTACGCCACCGCCTACGTTCGCGCCCGCCGGGTATGGCTCACGCTACGTGACACGCCAACAGCGCTTGCCGGACGGGATTTACAGGAAGCCACCAATTATTTGCAAGACCCGGTCAGCCGCTGGCGACAACTGCCGTGGAATGAATTCAAAATTTTCGAGCCGATTTAAAGGACGCTTTATGGAACAGGATGATCGTCTGCTCAACGCTATGTTTGAGATGTGCAACCACAAAAATCCCCTCAATGACGGGCAACGAGAGTGGCATATCGCCGATATTTCCGGCCTGCTGCGCGAAGAACGCTATGACGAACTGGACGAACGCTACAACCAGGCGCTGACGGAGAGCTTTACCAGCCGCGAAGCGGAAAAGCGCTATTTCTTCGCCTGGAATCAAATGGACAACCCTTTTTACGATATGGACACGCTGGTTGAGGCTGGGCCGCAAGGATTAGCGCTGATCAAAAACTGGCAGCGCGCTCGTCCCCGCTCCACTCACGCCTGGCTTGCCGAGGCGCAATACTGGAATCACCGTGCGTGGCTGTATCGCAGCTATGGCTGGGCGAGAGAAACCACCCGAGCGATGTGGATCTGCGCCGCCGCCTGCAACGAACGGATGGTCATCGCCGTGCTCAATGCTATCGACTGTGAACCGCGCCAGTGGATGGCGGCGGCCCTGACCAGCACCAACTCCAAAGTCTTCGGCCAGCCCGACTGGCTGGTTGAGTTCCTCGAGGGCGCGGATGTTGCCGGGCAGCCATTAATGGAAGATCTGGCTGAATATCATCGCCATTCACCGCAGGAGGTGGATGCGCTGATGGCCCATTCCGGGCTGTCGTTTGCCGACGCGGTTTGCCCAAATTTGCCGCGCCCGTCCGTGCTGCCGGAGTGCAATGACGATGCCGGGCAAAAATACTGGCTCGCCGTCTGCCTGGCTATTTTCCCGACGGCATTTTACGTGCTGGATGAATATATCCCGTTTCGTATGCCACGCTGGAGAGGGTCTCACGAGGAAATCCGCGAATTTCTGGAATCAAGCGTATGCGATCACCTTTCTGCCGCAGAACGTGAACATCTGGAGCTATTAATCTGGTGGGACGATCACCGCGATCTGCGCATTAAAGAGGTTGACTCCCCGGCAGAACAGAAACGCATTATCGCCAAAGCCGAAGAGATTAGCCTGCGAGCGCATATCCAGGAATCTCGCCACAACGCGCTGGAGTGGCTGCGGGTCTGCTATAGCGATCTGGACGATAATGACGCGCTCTGGCGAACCCTTCAGCGTTCGATCGTGGAAAAAGTTAAACTCAACAATTACTTCTCTGATGACACGATAAAGTTCGCCCTGCGCGATTTTCCTGACACCTGGTGGATGTATAATTTTCTCTGTCAGAATGCGCAGCAAACGGAATTCGCAGTGCCGAAAATCCGTCGTGGCTACTTTCAGTACGCCGGGCTATTGGGTTTCGAAAAGGATGAGGCGCAAGGCCTCGCCTGGCTCGATAGCGTCGCCGACATTCAATATAACCATAGCTGGCGGGCGGCGATTAAAAATTTCAACTGGTTCGGGCTCCCGGAACATTTCGTGCCGCTGGCAGAGCTGGGCGCACAAAGAAATATACCCGCCGCGCTAAACCTGCTGGGCCTTGAACACAATAATAAAGAGAACAACGGCCTACTACCTTACGATCCTGCCATCGCGTTAGGGTATTTTCAGCGCGCGGCGGAGATTTTGCACCGGCAGTTAGCGCTGCGCGAGAGCACCCCGTACAAATTAATAGATAACGGAGGCTATACCGACTATGAAAATGACCTGCAAAATATTCATTTCAGCATTGGCATCTGCAACCAGCGTCTGAGTAAACAAGAACCTGATACCGAAAAACGTTCCGCTTATGAAAAAGAACTGCTCGATAATCTCTGGCTGGCGCATCAGTACGGGCATAAAGAGGCCTGGGGCTTGTTCCTGCTGAATATTTTTGAAGTGAAGGATATTACGCTGGCGCATAAGCATCTGGAACTGGTGCAACAAGAAGCCAACAAAGGCACGCTACACGCTATGGTGACCCTATCGCGCCTGCATGGTAATAAACACGATCGAACGCTGTTTAATATGAGGCTAAGCGCACGCTGGGCGCATTTTGCCTTCACGCTTTACCCGGATAATGAAATCGTTATGGACTGCCTGGACCACCTGCATTTCGATTCTTTCTGGAAACGCTTCCGTTTCGCGTGGTATACCGTCCGCATCCCGAATTCAGAGCTGCCGGGACAGGTCAACTCAATGGTGTAAGGTGGTTTACTCCCCTCTCCCACGGCGCTACAATGCCCGCCCTTAAAGTGAGGACTCTCCTCAAGCCGCCTCATCAGGTGAGGCGGATCTGACCTGTCATCAGAACGAGAAAATGATGTTTAAACCAGAACTTCTTTCGCCGGCGGGAACGCTGAAAAATATGCGTTACGCTTTCGCTTACGGTGCCGATGCCGTCTATGCGGGCCAACCACGCTACTCTTTACGCGTGCGTAATAACGAATTCAATCACGAAAATTTGCAGCTTGGCATCAACGAAGCCCACGCGCTCGGAAAAAAATTCTACGTGGTGGTGAACATCGCCCCGCATAACGCCAAGCTCAAAACCTTTATCCGTGACCTGAAACCCGTCGTCGAGATGGGCCCGGATGCGCTGATCATGTCCGATCCAGGGTTGATTATGCTGGTACGCGAGCACTTCCCGGCAATGCCGATTCACCTGTCGGTACAGGCTAATGCCGTAAACTGGGCGACGGTAAAATTCTGGCAGCAGATGGGGCTGACCCGTGTGATTCTCTCCCGCGAGCTGTCACTGGAAGAGATTGAGGAAATTCGCCAGCAGGTGCCGGATATGGAAATAGAAATTTTCGTCCACGGCGCGCTATGCATGGCCTATTCCGGCCGCTGCCTGCTTTCCGGCTACATCAATAAACGCGATCCGAACCAGGGCACCTGCACCAATGCCTGCCGTTGGGAATATAACGTGCAGGAAGGAAAAGAAGACGTTGTCGGCAACATCGTGCATAAGCACGAACCGATTCCGGTACAGAACGTTGAGCCGACGCTCGGTATCGGCGCGCCGACGGATAAAGTGTTTATGATAGAAGAGGCCCAAAGACCGGGCGAATACATGACCGCGTTCGAAGACGAGCATGGCACCTATATCATGAACTCAAAAGATTTGCGCGCTATCGCCCACGTGGAGCGCCTGACGAAAATGGGCGTCCACTCGCTGAAAATCGAAGGCCGCACCAAATCCTTTTATTACTGCGCCCGTACCGCGCAGGTCTACCGTAAGGCCATCGACGACGCCGCCGCGGGTAAACCCTTCGACCCTACGCTGCTGGAAACGTTGGAAGGTCTGGCTCATCGCGGCTATACCGAAGGTTTCCTGCGTCGCCATACGCACGACGATTACCAGAATTACGAGTACGGGTACTCCGTTTCCGAACGCCAGCAATTTGTCGGCGAGTTCACCGGCGAGCGTAAAGGCCAACTGGCGGCCGTGGCGGTGAAAAATAAATTCTCCGTTGGCGATAGTCTGGAGCTGATGACACCGCAGGGAAATATCAATTTCACCCTGGAACAGATGGAGAACGCCAAAGGCGACGCTATGCCGGTGGCACCTGGCGATGGCTATACCGTCTGGATGCCCGTCCCGCAGGACGTTACGCTGGATTACGCACTATTGATGCGTAATTTCTCAGGCGAATCAACGCGTAACCCCCATGCTAAGTAGTTAATTGCGGTTATTTTTTCATGGCGGGAAGATTCTTAGAAATTGATCACATACCGCTTCGCTCAATGCGGGTATTATTTAACGCGCTGAAAAACATAACCCATAAATGCTAGCTGTACCAGGAACCACCTCCTTGGCCTGCGTAATCTCCCTTACGCAGGCTTATTTTTTGCGTATAATCCATAAAAAAGTGGTACTTCCCGCCATATCCAAAATTGACCACACTAACCAAAGCGCAAATGGGCGCTTAGGTTTAGAGACCTCCCCTATCCATTGCCAGCCAGCAAGTCACAATCCTCCCCGCATCCGGTCGGACTCAGGACTTAGCATTGTGACGTTAACGTTTAAAATCAGTGAATTAAATCAATAACTACTTTGTGAGCACTTACACAAAAAGTTTCCAGGTTATTAAATTAAGGTTAAAAACTGATAATTTAAGCGTGTAAAAATATGGCACGTTTTAATGCCGCTTTTACAAGGATTAAAATAATGTTTTCCCGGATTAGAGGTTTGATTTCATGTCAAAGTAATACTCAAACCATCGCACCTACGCTCAGTCCACCTTCATCAGGCCATGTAAGTTTTGCTGGGGTTGATTATCCTCTATTACCACTAGATCACCAAATCCCCTTCCCACCGTCACGTATAATCGGTATCCAGAGTTATTCCTTTATCCTGTAAAATGTGATACAGATTCTCCATTGATCTAATAACAACCTCAATTTCACATTCAAGTTTCTCTACAGAACTTTCATTTAGTGAGAAGTTGAGAGCCAATAATAATGATTGTGAGTTATTATCATAACACAAATGTGGTCCATTATTCTCTGCAAACCATAAATTAGCATTGAGAAATTCAAAAGCAAGATTATTATTATCCGGAGGTCTTCCGCAAAAACCGTATATCATTATATACTCACTGTTAGTGCTTGTTAGTAAGATACGGTAACGGTTATCTATAATAAATGAGCATAATCTGTTTTCGTCAAAGACAATTGAATCGGTATTTAATTTTAGTGAAAACTGTCTTAATAAGCGATCGGCTCTTGAATACATAACACCCCATACTCTATCTAAAGCGTTCCTATATAAGTCATAAGCCTCTGGTCTGGACGCTTAACACCCCGTGTCATCGTCGGAATTCGTCTTTTCCCTATGACTTGCTGTGTTTGCTCATTTATGGCCAGGCTGGCCGGGTTCTGATGCCATTTGCGCTAAGGTATAGTCCGGCGCATATTCCCATCATACCAATTCCCCCCATGCCAAACGATGCGCCTAAAACCGTCAGGGCGGTAGTATATGCAGTACCACTACTGACACTGGCGACAGCCCCTGAGCATACCCCACTGAAAACACCTGTAAACAATGCCGTGGTTCCCAGGCACATTAAACATCTGGGTTTATTGCCGTAAGCGTTAAAATCAACGATTTCAGCTACCGGTTTTTCGTCATTACCCCGTTCAGAAGGAGCGAGCAATGGCGTTTGCGCATTCACGCCTGAAGTGACATTCATATAAACCTCTTCATGCACATGCCTGTTTATGTTTATGAGAAAAGCGATACATCAGGCAACGGTACGACTATAGGACACCGCGCTAAGCCATCATCTAAATAGGTTTTATTTGATATATAGTAGCGTGCTTCTAATAGTGCGCCGTGTTTCTGCTAAAGAGTCTAAAGAACATTTCGATTTTATGCTATTAAAAAGTATGTTTGGTAATAAATATCAGGTTTTTATCTGATATTATGAAGTTTGAAATTAATACTGATAACTGACGTATGTTCGTCTTGTTAATTCTCCGTTTCGTTATTAAAGGCGCTATATCGGAAAGCGTCTGACTACCCCTTGAGGTTTCCTTGCACTCTTACAAGCGATACTCAATGCGCATACCGGCATCTCTCTTGTCGCCATTTGCCTTAAACCATGCTTCGCTTACCGCTGCGTACAGTAGGAAGAAAAACGGTAAAGCAATAAGTGCGCAACATTTCAATTTTCATCCTGTTCTGACCTCGCTTTTTCATTTCTGCTATACACTTTCTGGAGATTGTTGTTCAACCTATTAAGGCATAACGGATGGCTAACTTTCCCGCCAGCTTACTGATCCTCAATGGCAAAAGCGCTGATAACCAGCCGCTACGTGAGGCCATTACTCTACTTCGCGACGAAGGCATACAGATTCACGTTCGGGTAACCTGGGAAAAAGGCGACGCGCAGC
The DNA here is from genome assembly GCF_017572025.1 of Salmonella sp. 32020114201800008SM. Taxonomy (NCBI): domain Bacteria; kingdom Pseudomonadati; phylum Pseudomonadota; class Gammaproteobacteria; order Enterobacterales; family Enterobacteriaceae; genus Salmonella; species Salmonella sp. 32020114201800008SM. The sequence goes on from NZ_JAGEQM010000001.1 coordinate 1,093,964, forward strand.
GTTACGTTGATGAAGCCCGTAGACTGGGCGTTGAAACGGTGATTGCCGGCGGCGGAGACGGTACCATTAATGAAGTGTCGACCGCGCTCATCCAGATCCGCGACGGCGTAGCCCCTGCACTGGGCCTTTTGCCGCTCGGCACTGCCAACGATTTTGCCACCAGCGCCGGTATTCCTGAAGCGCTGGACAAAGCGCTGAAACTGGCGATTGCCGGAAACGCGATGGAAATTGATATGGCCAGGGTCAATGATAAAACCTGTTTTATCAATATGGCGACGGGCGGTTTTGGCACCCGCATTACCACCGAAACGCCGGAAAAACTTAAAGCCGCGTTGGGCGGCGTCTCCTATCTTATTCACGGTCTGATGAGAATGGATACGCTGACCCCTGACCGCTGCGAAATACGTGGCGAAAACTTTCACTGGCAGGGAGATGCGCTGGTGATCGGCATCGGCAACGGTCGTCAGGCCGGCGGCGGGCAGCAATTATGTCCCACCGCGCTGATTAACGACGGACTGTTACAGCTACGGATTTTTACCGGCGAAGAACTGCTGCCGGCGCTGTTTTCCACACTCACGCAGTCAGATGACAATCCGAATATTATTGACGGCGCCTCAGCGTGGTTTGATATTCATGCGCCGCATGAAATCACGTTCAATCTGGATGGCGAACCACTCAGCGGGCAAGAATTTCATATTGAGGTGCTGCCTGGCGCATTACGCTGTCGGCTGCCGCCAGACTGCCCGTTGCTACGTTAATAACACCAGTCGCTGGCCGGATGCGCTCACATCCGGCTTTTCTTCGTTAAACTCAGGCGATGGTGACTTTGCTATCCAGATAGACATCCTGTACGGCGTTAATCAACTTCACGCCGTCAGCCATCGATTTCTTAAAGGCTTTACGTCCCAGAATTAGCCCCATTCCACCGGCTCGTTTGTTGATCACCGCGGTACGAACCGCGTCGCCGAGGTCAGTGTCGCCGCCGTCCGCGCCGCCGGAGTTGATAAGCCCGGCGCGTCCCATATAGCAGTTCGCCAACTGGTAACGTACCAAATCAATCGGGTTATCGCTGGTCAGTTTGCTGTACACGCGGTCGTCGGTATAGCCGAAGTTGACCGCTTTATAACCGCCATTATTCTCGGCCATTTTCTGTTTCACGATATCCGCGCCAATCGTAGCGGCCAGATGGTTGGCTTGCCCCGTCAGGTCAGCGGATACATGGTAATCGACGCCGTCTTTTTTAAAGGAAGAATTACGCAGGTAAGCCCACAATACGGTCACCATACCCAGCTCATGCGCACGCTCAAAAGCGGCGGAGATCTCTTCAATCTGGCGACGGGACTGTTCCGAACCGAAATAGATCGTCGCGCCTACCGCCACGGCGCCCATATTGAACGCCTGCTCAACGCTGGCGTACAGGGTCTGATCGTACTCTGTCGGATAGCTCAATGTTTCGTTGTGATTCAGTTTGACCAAAAACGGAATACGGTGCGCATAGCGCCGTGAAACCGAGGCCAGTACGCCGTAGGTAGAGGCCACGCAGTTACAGCCGGCCTCAATCGCCAATTCAACAATATTTTTTGGGTCAAAGTAGCGCGGGTTGGCCGCAAAAGAAGCGCCGGCGGAGTGCTCCACTCCCTGATCGACGGGCAGTATCGAAAGGTATCCTGTTCCCGCCAGGCGTCCAGTATTATAGAGCGTCTGCATATTACGCAGAACGGCTGGTGGACGATTATTGTCAATCATCACCCGGTCAACGTAATCCTTGCCGGGTAGATAAAGCTGATCGGAAGGAATGGTCATACAACGATGCTGTAAAAGGCTGTCGGCGTCTTTGCCAAGCAACTGCGCAATATCAGTCATAGCTATGCTCCCGTAAGTTCCGATAGGGTATCGGAAGGTGAATAGTCCTGCCCCGCAGATTGCGGGTCGCAATAAGCCTGGTACTGACCGACCATTTTTGCCAACTTTAGCGCATTTTTTCGGCGCTATCTGCTGACTCGATTCACGTCCGAAAAAGTGTTAGATCGGTCAAAATTAATGCTCAATGGTATTTAAAAGGTATTATTAAGTGGTATTGTCGTGGCGTACCTTACCTGTCATGAAGGATTCAAAAATGAAAACGACCTTTAAACTGTCGTTCATGATGTTCGTGGAGTGGTTTATCTGGGGCGCCTGGTTCGTCCCCCTGTGGCTATGGCTAAATAAAAGCGGGTTTTCCGCCGGTGAAATAGGCTGGTCTTATGCCTGTACCGCCATTGCGGCGATCCTGTCGCCGATTCTGGTCGGCTCCGTTACCGACCGTTTTTTCTCAGCGCAAAAAGTCCTGGCGGTACTGATGTTTGCAGGCGCCGTGCTGATGTATTTCGCGGCGCAGCAAACCACCTTTGCCGGATTCTTTCCGCTGCTCCTGGCCTATTCATTGACCTATATGCCGACCATCGCGCTGACAAACAGCATTGCCTTCGCTAACGTACCGGACGTTGAACGCGATTTTCCACGCATTCGCGTTATGGGAACCATTGGGTGGATTGCCTCCGGCCTCGCCTGTGGATTCTTGCCGCAAATGTTAGGCTATAACGATATTTCCCCCACCAACATTCCACTGCTCATAACCGCCGCAAGTTCAGCGTTGCTGGGCGTATTTGCGTTCTGTCTGCCAGACACGCCGCCAAAAAGCACCGGCAAGATGGATATTAAAGTGATGCTGGGGCTGGATGCGCTGGTTCTGCTGCGCGATAAAAACTTTCTCGTTTTCTTCTTCTGTTCCTTCCTGTTTGCGATGCCGCTGGCCTTCTACTACATCTTCGCTAACGGCTATCTGACAGAAGTGGGAATGAAAAACGCCACCGGCTGGATGACGCTCGGCCAGTTCTCTGAAATCTTCTTTATGCTGGCGCTACCCTTTTTCACTAAGCGCTTTGGTATTAAAAAGGTATTATTACTTGGTCTTATTACCGCCGCGATCCGCTACGGCTTTTTTGTCTATGGCGGCGCGGAGACGTACTTCACTTACGCCCTGCTGTTCCTCGGTATTTTGCTGCACGGCGTAAGTTACGATTTCTACTACGTCACCGCCTACATTTATGTCGATAAAAAAGCGCCGGTTCATATGCGTACCGCTGCGCAAGGGCTTATCACCCTCTGCTGTCAGGGATTCGGCAGCCTGCTGGGCTATCGTCTCGGCGGCGTGATGATGGAAAAAATGTTTGCTTATCCGCAACCGGTTAACGGTCTGACATTCAACTGGGCGGGCATGTGGACGTTTGGCGCAGTGATGATTGCCGTCATCGCGCTACTGTTTATGATTTTCTTTCGCGAATCGGACAAAGAGATCACTGCTATTGACGATCGCGATATTGCGTTGACACAAGGGGAAGTAAAATGAAAGCAGAACGTATTCTCGGTGCTCTTTACGGGCAAGCGTTAGGGGATGCGATGGGAATGCCCTCTGAGCTGTGGCCGAGAACGCGCGTCAAAGCGCATTTCGGCTGGATTGACCGCTTTCTGCCCGGGCCAAAAGAGAATAATGCCGCCTGCTATTTTAACCGCGCGGAGTTTACGGATGATACCGCAATGGCGCTCTGCCTGGCCGACGCGCTACTCGAATGCGAAGGCAACATTGATCCCGAGATTATTGGGCGTAACATCCTCGCCTGGGCGGAACGCTTTGATGCGTTCAATAAAAATGTACTCGGCCCGACGTCAAAAATTGCGCTGAACGCGATTCGCGACGGCAAACCCATCGCGGCGCTGGAAAACAACGGCGTGACTAACGGCGCGGCCATGCGCGTTTCGCCGTTGGGCTGCCTGTTGCCGCCAACTAACCTGACAGCCTTTATAGCAGAAGTAGCGTTAGCCTCCAGCCCGACGCATAAATCCGATCTGGCGGTGGCTGGCGCCGTGGTTGTCGCCTGGGCCGTCTCGCGAGCGGTTAACGGCGACACGTGGCAAAGTATTGCCGACTCGCTCCCCGCCGTCGCCCATCAGGCGCAGACAGCGCGTATTACCACGTTTAGCGCCTCGCTATCGGCACGTCTGGAACTGGCGCTAAACATTGTCCGCCACGCCGACGGCGTCGAATCTGCCAGCGAACAGCTCTATCAGATCATCGGCGCGGGAACCAGCACCATTGAATCGGTTCCCTGCGCTATCGCCATGGTGGAGCTGGCGAATACCGATCCTAACCGCTGTGCCGTGCTGTGCGCTAACCTCGGCGGCGATACCGACACTATCGGCGCGATGGCTACCACCATTTGCGGCGCGTTGCACGGGGTAAGCGCCATTAACCCCCAGTTAAAGCAAACGCTGGACGAGGTTAATCAGCTGGATTTTGCGCGCTATGCCGTTGCGCTGGCGAGTTATCGTCAACGGCGGGAGGCACTATGAACGGCGCACGGTTGCTGACATTATTACCGACCCTGCATACCCGGCGTCCGCTCACCGTTATCGGCGCGGCAGTAATCGATATCATTGCCGACGCCTGGACGTTGCCGCGTCGCGGAGGCGATCTTGAACTGCAACAACAAAGCGTCAATGTCGGCGGCTGTGCGCTGAATATTGCCGTGGCGTTGAAACGGCTGGGGATTGACGCCAGCAATGCGCTGCCGCTGGGCCAGGGCGTGTGGGCGGAGAGGATTCGCCGCCGTCTGGCAAAAGAGGGATTATCCAGCGTGATTGACGCGGTTGAAGGAGATAACGGCTGGTGTCTGGCGTTAGTCGAACCGGATGGCGAACGCACGTTTATGTCTTTTAGCGGCGTGGAAAACCAGTGGAATGCGGACTGGCTGTCGCAGCTCAGGACACCGCGGGGCAGTCTTGTCTACCTGTCCGGCTATCAACTGGCCTCGTCCTGTGGCGAGCCACTGATCCAGTGGCTGGAAACCGTCGACGATGTCACGCCTTTTATCGATTTTGGCCCACGAATCGGTGATATTACAGACGATGTAATGGCGCGCATTATGGCCTGCCGACCCATCGTCTCCCTCAATCGCCAGGAAGCCATCATCGCTGCGGAACGCGCCGGGCTTGCGACCGATACGCGCACTTTCGGCGAAGCATGGGTAAACCGCTTTTCCGCGCCGCTGGTGGTGCGCCACGATAAAGACGGAGCGTGGTATTTTAGCGCGCAATCTTCCGGCGTTGTGCCAGAGTTTCCGGCAACCGTGGTGGATACCATCGGCGCAGGCGACAGCCATGCTGGCGGCGTGCTGGCAGGACTGGCGTCAGGCTGGCCGCTCGCGGATGCCGTACTGCTGGGAAATGCGGTGGCAAGCTGGGTGGTCGGGCATCGCGGCGGCGACTGCGCGCCCACGCGCGAGGCGCTACTCCTCGCACACAAAAACGTATAGGTCGCTACGACAATAACTGATGCTGTATTCAATAGGCCGCTGCTGCTGATCGAGCGCCACCTGCTTAATCACCAGCACCGGCACTTTACCATCCATTTGAATATGCGACTGAAACTCATCATCCGGCATCCGGGCGCTGACGCGGGATCGGGTACGCTGAGGGTAAATGTGCTGGCGACGAAAATAGTCATACAACGAAATGCCAATCGCGTCGACATCATGAATCAGATGCGCGGGCACCCAGGACTCTTCAATCGATACCGCATCCTCATCAACATAACGAATGCGTTTGAGTAAAAAGACGTCGCTGCCTGCGGGGATCGCCAGATGCTGCGCGACCTCATCCGGACAACTTACCACGCGTTTGTTAACCCATAGCGTATCCGGTTTTTTGCCGCGCAAGACAACCTGCTGAGAAAATCCCCGCGCCTCTTTCAGGGAATATTCAAAGATATTATTGACTTGCGTACCGTAGCCGCGGGCGCGCGTGACGACACCCTCTTCTTCCAGCGCCTGCATCGCTTTCCGTACCGTGATACGCGAGACGCCGGTAAGCTGGCTGAGATCGCGTTCGCCAGGCAAAATATTACCGTGCTCAAGAATACCGCTGCGCACGGCATCCTTTACCGTCTGGGCAAATTTCATGTATAGCGGCGTATTATCCGCCGCTGAAATTCGTTCATTCAGTTGCGCGATGAGCCGGGTATGCGCTTGTTCCATTTATCTTTCCTGACGACGGGTCTGTAGGCAGTATACTACCACCACGCGTGGAAATGATGTACCGGACCAATGCCCTTCCCCACTTCCAGCGTGTCCGCCTGCGCCAACGCCGCCGAAAGCCATGCCTTCGCCTCGTTTACCGTCTCTCCCCAACAGCGATGCCGGGGCCGTAACGCCGCCAGCGCCGCCGACAGCGTACAGCCCGTCCCATGCGTATTTTTGGTGTTCACACGCGGCGCGCTAAAACGTTGCTCGCCCTCACGGGTAAAGAGCCAGTCCGGGCTTTGCGCATCCTCTAAATGCCCGCCTTTCATCAATACCGCTTCACACCCCATCGCCAGTAACGCCCGCCCCTGCGCCAGCATCTCCTGTTCCGTACGCGCATGGGGCGCATCCAGCAACGCTGCGGCTTCCGGCAAATTAGGCGTAATCAGCGATACCTGCGGCAACAGCCGGACGCGTAATGTTTCTATCGCAGAGGGCGAGAGCAGCGGATCGCCGCTTTTCGCCAGCATCACCGTATCCAGCACCACATTACGTACATGATGACGCTGTAACCGTTCCGCCACGGTCTCGACAATATCGGTTTCCGCCAGCATCCCGATTTTCGTGGTATCAATGCGCACATCGCTGAACACGGAATCAAGTTGAGCGGCGACAAAGCCCGGCTCTATCCGGTACACCGACTGTACGCCACAGGTATTTTGCGCCACCAGCGCGGTGATGACCGAACAGCCATACGCGCCCAGCGCGGAAAAGGTCTTGAGATCCGCCTGGATACCGGCCCCGCCGCTGGGATCGGTACCAGCAATCGTCAGCGCGTTAATTCGTTGCATTGGCCGCCTCCACATCCAGATGATAGAGCGCATCAAGAAAAGCCGGGATGAAGCTACCCGGTCCTTCGCTACGCTCTGCCGCGGCCTGTCCAGCCAGTTTCATCCAGCAGCAGGCCGACGCGACATTGTCCAGCGCGGCGCCCGGTAACGCGCAACTGGCGGCGACGACCGCCGACAACGCGCAGCCGGTGCCTACAATGCGAGTCATTAACGGATCGCCGCCGGGAATGCTCAGCGTGCGCTGACCATTAGTGACGTAATCTATCTCTCCGGTAACCACAACGATGCAGTCTATCTGACGCGCCAGCGCCTGCGCCGCAGGCAGTGCGGCCAACGCCGCCTCGGTGGTATCTACGCCACGTCCGCCCAGCGCCATGCCGGATAACGCCAGGATTTCCGAGGCGTTGCCGCGTATTGCCGCCGGGCGCAGGGACAAGAGATCCAGGCAAAATCGCCGACGAAATTCCAGCGCGCCCACCGCGACAGGATCAAGGGTCCACGGCGTTTTGGCATCATAAGCGCTTTCTACCGCCGCACGCATCGCGTCAGCGCGTGAGGCGGTTAATGTTCCGACATTAACCAGCAAGGCGTTGGCGATGGCGGCAAACGGTCTGGCCTCGACAGGATCAATCACCATGGCGGGTGAAGCGCCCAGCGCCAGCAACGTATTGGCGGTAAACGTTTGTACGACGTCATTCGTCATACAGTGCGTAAGCGGGGAGAGCGCGCGAAAGTGTTTTAACGTATGCGCCGCAAGCGTGCGGCAGTGCAGGTCAGGCTGCATGGTTCAGCTCCTGCCCGCGTGAAGAAGAGACACGAGCAGTGTCAGACTTCCCTACGCTGGCATTATCCAGATCAGGTGGTACGGGTATTTCTCAGCCTTCACAAAGAAGGGCACCCCGAGTCGTCAAGCCCCACCGTGTTAAGCGGGGTTTCGCTATTAAGCATACTGTCTGCGCCAGACAATGTAAATTTACAGCCAGCCGCGGACGATAATTTCAGCGTTATCAGATAGTTCTCAAAACCTATTCGGTTCTGGCAAACTTGCTGGCGGATATGTTGCTGCACGACGCTTTCGTTTACACTTTTTACGAAAAGGGGCGTGAGATAACAAAATAGCGCTTGTCAGATACGCCACCAGCAGAAATGATACACACGATGTTAACTGACCCGCATATGTGGAGGGTAAAAATATGAAAAGTAAGTTGCTGCCTTGCGCGCTGTTGCTTGCAACCAGTTTTGCATGGGCCGCCCCCGCGACAACGGGCATTGATCAATATGAGTTAAAAAGCTTTATCGCCGACTTCACCCACTTCAAGCCCGGCGATACCGTTCCGCAAATGTACCGCACCGATGAGTATAATATTAAACAGTGGAAATTACGTAATCTGCCCGCGCCAGATGCCGGTACTCACTGGACCTATATGGGCGGCGCGTATGTACTGATTAACGATACCGATGGAAAAATTATCAAAGCCTATGATGGCGAGATTTTTTATCATCGATAAAAAAAGCCCCCTCATCCAGAGGGGGAAATACAGCCCCATGTTACTTTTTTATTAGCCCTTAATCACTCTATCCCCTTCAAACTGCCTTTTTGTTGACTGCCTTCACTACCCGATTCGCTCTGGATCTCGCCCTTTTGAAACTACCGCATACCACATTAAAATTTATTGCAGAAAGATTGTCATCCCGGTCACTTATTATTGTAAGTGACCGGAAGTTCATTCACCTATCGCGCCATATATCTTAAATGTTTTTCATATATATTAATCGTATTTCACATAGATCAGCGCAGTCGCTTTTAGATCGCCTGGTTTTATATTGTCTCGGTCATAAACATAATAACTGGCGATAATAGGGATTGTTATCATATCACTGTTGAGCGGCGTGCCTACTTGATCCACTTTCCATAACGTTGAAGCATTACCCTGCTCTGCTGTATTTGAAATATTCACCGTTTTTCCACCGCTCTCCAGTATAAATCCGACGCCATTATTCACAGCACCACGCAACACAGAATAGCTATCTGGTATTAAATCACTGCTGGAGAGATAAACCGTCATTTTACGCGATGTTTGTTTAGCATTACCAAAAAGATTATCACACTGGAGTCGAATATTATCCGCGGCATTTTTGTTGCTGACCTTGCCTGTGTTATATAATTCAGAAAGCGCAATATTCGGTAGCGTGATCGTCAGATCTTCAGGTTTGCAGGTTGTCTGCTTGCGATCGTAGGACACAAACAGATCAAATGAATATAACCCTGCACCTCTAAGATAACTATTATAATCTGCGGCACAGGCATTCCAGCCTCTTCCTGCTAGCAGGCACCCTAAAAACCGCAAACCGGCCGTAAACTGAGTTGCAGAAGAAGCGCTTGTTATTGATACCACCCCGTTGATTAGGACACTGTTCCCACTACCGGCAGAAATATTTACATTCGCCCCAGAGGAAGCGGGTTCAACCGTTACCGTATAGCCCGTTGTAAACGGCATTGTGAGAGTATTATTATCTGCCCAGGCGATTTTTAACTTCAGTTTTACTGTATCATTGTATAATCCCACGATGATATCGGAAGGATCCATACGCGTTATCTTATAAGTCCCTGAACAAGTTGTATCGTTAAAATTATGGCTATAAGTTGCGGACTGATTAGGGTTAATCGTAAAATCCTCACGAATAATTAAATTATCCTGATAAGTAATTTCTCCCGTACAGGCTGCGTATGTTTCAGGTAAAATCAATAACATCACGATAAAAAGAAAGAGTTTCATTTCACCACCTCACCACTACCGACAAATATAAACTTTACTTTCATCAACCGTTTTACCAAAGGTGATTGAACATGAAAGCCCCTGCTCTTTATCTACTGGTACACTGACTTCGGGCGGAATATCATTCGTTCGAATAAATAGCTGACTACCTTGTCCAACAATGCCCACATTATGACCATGATGATCTACTACATCATAACCAAAAATAAGAGGCGAGCCATCAGGACGCTGCGCTTTAATAAACCATGGTTTACGCTGGTCGGTATCAAAATTCACTAGCACGACGGCCCCTCGGTACGGGGCGGCAACTTTACGGTTACCGCGTAATTCCGTTTCACTGCTACTTTGCGACACATCAAGCATAAGATGGTTTTCGCGATATGGCGTAAGGTTGTCATAAACCACCGTTCCTTTTTTATTGGTGGTCCGATATTTTTGGCCGTTAACGTAGGCTCCTTCAAGTCCCGGAGCCTGCATAATCGCAAAGGTATCTGAAAGCCGGCTGGATAAATTCAACCCGCCACTCCAGGCTACAACCCCACCGGAAATACTTCCGCCGGTCTGAGTATAATTGGACGACTGGCTGTAACTACCATTAAGCGTTGCAACGGGCGTATTCCAGGTTAAATTCGTCCCCGCAGTGGTCTCACTATCGTGTCGCTGATGACTAACATTCACGCCGTAATTAAATTGATCGCGACTGCCTGCCGTACCGGTTAAACCAATATTGTTTGAGGTAAATCCATCATCATCAAAGGTCGTCGAGTTCGACACATTCAGATGACGCCGCGGGGTAGTAATACCGTCCCCCCAGTCAAAGGGAATTGAAATAAACAGGTTAAAACGTTTATCTTCATTATGATCCTCGTCGTAAGTCTGACTGGCGGATAACGTATAATTAATTTTCTGGAACGTATTGGAATAGCTTATTTGATAATCTTTACTGGTGCCGCTACGTCCCCAGTAATCACGCCATAATGCACTCAGTGATACTGCGCCCCATCCTTCTGGCAAGGATTGGCTCACATTAGCTGAAAACGTATTTTTACGCCCAAAATCGTTTTGATAATAATCAGCAATATCGTATACATCATTCTTATCGCGACGATAGTTATTTTTATTATTGGCCCAGACATGATCGTTAAATGTGCGGTAATCCTGTGATGAATACCGATACGCAGCCAGACCAAACCGAGTTAATGTTTGGGTCAGGTATTTATTATAAGCAATCTGATAACTCTGACCATCAAATACATCGCCATTATCCTGTTTACTGTGCGCTCGCGTAGCGTCAAGCGAAATGGCGCCAATCCGGGTATTCCACCCCGTGCCGAGGGTAAACGCATTATAATGGTTCGATAGCATCGTACCGCCATAAAGCGTCAACAGGTTATTAAGGCCATACTGATAACTGATTTGTGTAAAATCGGCCTGATTATCGGCGCCTTCAATATGACTACGGCCGGCGGAAAAATCATACTTAGAGACGCCAGGCTGCAACATGTTCGGTACGGAAGCGTAAGGCACCAGCCAGGTATTTATCGAACCATCCGCCTCACGCACGGTGACATCAAGATCCGCGCCACCGCCCGCGAGTTGCAGATCCGCAATGGAAAAGGGGCCAGGAGGAACCTCTTTCTGATAAACAACGAATCCGTTCTGTTCGATGGTTACCAAAGCGTTAGTCTGTGCAATCCCCTGCACCAACGGCGTAAAATTCTGTTTCGAGTTTGGCAACATTTGCATATCGCGAAACAGGCGAACGCCGGTAAATCTCACAGAATCAAAAATCTCTGACGAGGTATACTGATCCCCGGCGCGTAATGTGCCGAGGAGCTCAGCGATACCGCGCTCCAGATACAATGTGTTGCTTTTCCACTCACCGCTGCTGCCATCGGTTTTATTAAATGTGGTATCCGCATGCGCTTGCCAGCCCAACAGATTGAAACCGCTATTGAACCGAACGTAAGTACTTTCACTACTGCCAGAATTCTTATAGTCACTGTAATACTGGCTGGCATAGTAAGAAGTATAAAATGCATTGATGCCGCGATCCCAGTTTTCAGGCAATACATAACCCGCCTCGACCTCATTTACATAGGCCTGGGGAACGCTCAAATCCAGCCGAAAAACTCCAATATTAAAAGTATAGCCACCGCTTCTCACGACATCTTTTAACGCAATACAATCCGTTGCTCCCTGCGGTTGCAGACCATCGCTTATCACTCCAATATTTTTCAACAACTCAGTTGAAATACACGTGCTACCGGGTTCATCGGCAACAATGATATCGTATTTACCTCGCCATTGATTGTTGACATAAATATCCAGTTCGTACTGTCCCGGAATTGGCTTATTCTCATCCAGATGGAAATTTGTTATTTTTTGATCTCTCATTCCCCCCACCATAAAATGGGTATCAAACGTTTCCGTCGCGATAGCCTGCGTTTGCCAGGTAAACAGAGTCAATAAAACAAGCGAAGCGATGGGCGTCATCCTTAGCATGATGAACTCCTGTTTATTTTACATTGATTTTGCTACTAATATAGTTACCATTATCATCAATAATTGTTACTTCATACTGGCTTGTTGACGCATATTTCATGTTAATATTTTGCGTCGATAGCGGTGGCAGCATGATAGTTTGATCATTAATCTTAGTATTTCCTGCTTTTACATCCGTCACGGTAATCCAGTTTGCAGTATCATTTTTCATGATGACAGTTTTATTACTGCGAAATAAACCAATCCGCTGAAAACTGTCTTTGGTTACGGCGGCAATTCGACTGGGGCGCCATATTAATTTTATTCGATTCTGCATTGCGAATTTAAGCACATTTTTACCGGCGTTTTCCTGGCTGTTTGGTGGAATATCAAGCACATTCAGATAAAACAGACTTTCTTTGTTGTCCGGTAAGCTATTAGGCATTTTCTTGATTTTGATCTGCTGACCAGACTCAGCGGCAACGCGCACCACTGGCGGCGTCAGCATAAATGGCACCTGAATTTTTTCTGGCGGTAATGAAGTGTTACCGTCATCAATCCAGGACTGTACCAGCGAAGCTTGCTCGCCCTGATTCACCAATTGTACAACGACTTCTTTCTTCTCTGCCGGGTAAATCACACGCGTACCATAAATAACAATACCAGCATGCGCAGGCAAAATTATGGCAGATAATAATACTGCAGATAATATTTTCATATTTACACGGCCTTGCTTATAAAAAACCGGCGACGAACGCCGCCGGTTGAATAAATTAGTCAGTAACAACCGTTAAAGTCAGTGTTGAGCTAACATCACCAGAAGCAACATCACCGTCTAAACGCGCATAGCGTGCTAAAAAAGTCAGGTCGTATTCACCGCTGCTATTTGGAGCTAGTGTCACCCCCGTCTCTGGATCAATCTGATTATCCGTACTTCCGTAGTAAACCGCAAAACCGACACCTTTGGCAGACCCGTTATTAAATGTGATATCGTGGCTATCAAATTGCGTTGAAGAGAAGGTAATACGCGGCGCTACACCCTGTTGACATTTTATTTTCAACGGCATCTGAGTTTGATTAGTTACTGCGTCATAAATCTGACCCGGGGTTAAATTAATTATTTTATCCGCACCAATTTCATTCAGTCTAATTTCAGCGGTGTTCGTACCCAAAAATTGACAGGTAGTACCAACCACCTTTCCGTTAATATTCAGAACGCCTGAATCATACTCATCAGCAGCAAAAACCCCAGCGCTCATAAATACAGCAGACAATACAGAAGCAGCAATAAGTGAACGTTTCATAATCTCTTCCTTAATGAAGTAATTTCTATTTGTTAAGAGTTATTAACCCTTGCAACGAAAATTCTCATAGACAGGAAGTTATCGCAATGTAAACACGATGTTTTGTTGATTTAAAACAATTTACAGATTGCAATATAATTGCAACAAATAATCATTGCTTATCATTATTTTGTAAACTTATTAATTTCCGAAATTTACTGCCCTTAAACATAAACACAACAAATAAAAAAGCCCATATCATTGATATCAATGATATGGGCCTGCGGAATTAATAAGAATTAGTCGTAATGATTAACAACAATCTGTCGGGTGCTATCACCAGGCACCGTGTATAGCTGCGTTGTCACACCTCTCATCGGCGTAGCGGCGGGTGTTTGCAGCGTTGAAACGTGGATAGTGTTGCCGCAACGCTGCTGCAACTGTGCGTTTACCACTTCTGTACTGCACGTTGGCGCGGTCACTTTTCCACTGATGGTTAATGTTGCGGTGTCGGAGGCAAAAACGGGTACGCTTATCCCATAAGCCGAAACTATAATTCCCATCAGCAAATATTTTTTCATAGTGAGCAATTGTTCCTCTGGTGAACGTCAAACAGTATGCAGGCCGTCCTGATGAGCAGTATGAACGTATCGATACCTTAAAACCAATTGAAAAAATAAATCAGTAGGATAGGTATGATCAATTCAAATAATGTTTTTGCCGATTATTTCAGATAAACACCTGTCTGTTTAAGCAGGAATTAACAATGCGGGGGCTATTATTTTATTAATACATTCACTGCATCAATATATATTAATGCAGTGAATGTCATATTCTCTTTGGAATACGTCAGGAGGATTACACCGCGCGGAAGGCGATTTCTCCCGGAATCACTTCACCCTGCCAGTAAAGCTGTGCCGCAACGCGATCGGCCAGTTCGCGATAGATCGCGGTAAACTCGCTCTCCGGACGGCTAACCACCGTCGGCGTACCGCGATCGAGATCTTCACGCAGACTAATATGCAGCGGCATCTGACCCAGAAGCTGAGTATGGTATTTTTCCGCCAGCTTCTGCGCGCCGCCCGTGCCGAAGATCGGTTCGTGATGGCCGCAGTTGCTACAAATATGCATACTCATATTTTCCACAATGCCGAGCACCGGCACTTCCACCTTCTCGAACATCACGATACCTTTTTTGGCGTCGATCAGCGCGATATCCTGCGGCGTAGTCACCACCACCGCGCCGGTAACAGGAATGTTCTGCGCCAGCGTTAGCTGAATATCCCCGGTTCCCGGCGGCATATCCAGTACCAGATAATCCAGATCCGGCCACAGCGTCTCCTGCAACATCTGCATCAGCGCCTTACTGGCCATTGGGCCGCGCCATACCATCGCGTTATCGTCAGTCACCAGATAGCCGATCGAGTTGGTCGCCAGGCCGTGAGACATAATCGGCGCCATATGCGTACCGTCTGGCGATGTTGGGCGCTGATCTTCTGCGCCAAGCATGGTTGGGATCGACGGACCGTAAATATCGGCATCGAGAACCCCGACCTTTGCGCCTTCAGCCGCTAACGCCAGCGCCAGGTTTACCGCCGTGGACGATTTCCCCACCCCGCCTTTACCGGAGCTCACGGCAATGATGTTTTTCACGCCATTAATGCCAGGCTGATTTTTGACGCGTTTCAGCGTCGCAATGTTGTACGACAGTTTCCAGTCGATCGCTTTTGCGCCCGTAATACGTAACAGATCGGCGCTGCATTGCTCTTTTAATACCTCAAACGCGCTGTTCCAGACGAACGGCATGACCAGCTCAACGTGCAGCGTATCATCCATCCAGGCGACGTGGTGCAACGCCTTAAGCGTGGTGAGGTTATGCTTCAGGGTTGGGTGCTGAAAATTCGCCAGCGTCCCGGCGACCATCGCTCGCAGGGTATCTGGTGATTTGGCCTGGGATTGTTCGTTCATCCCGACTCCTTTTGTAGTTCTGAAAAGTACGATTGTAACTTTGTAGTTTACTCCAGCGGTAACAATTATTCATTTACGGATAAATGCCCTTATCGATTGGCGCAGTAATTACCATTTTGGTACTATCAAAGCCCTTTTTTACAACAGAAGAAGTAATACCCACTATGACTCAAGTCGCGAAGAAAATTCTGGTAACGTGCGCGCTGCCGTACGCCAACGGCTCTATCCACCTCGGCCATATGCTGGAGCACATCCAGGCTGATGTCTGGGTCCGTTACCAGCGAATGCGCGGCCATGAGGTTAACTTCATCTGTGCCGATGACGCTCATGGCACGCCGATCATGCTGAAAGCGCAGCAGCTTGGTATTACGCCGGAGCAAATGATCGGTGAAATGAGCCAGGAGCACCAGACCGATTTCGCCGGTTTTAATATTAGCTACGACAACTACCACTCAACGCACAGCGACGAGAATCGCGAGCTGTCCGAGCTGATTTATACGCGCCTGAAAGAGAACGGTTTTATTAAGAACCGCACCATCTCTCAACTCTACGATCCGGAAAAAGGCATGTTCCTGCCGGACCGATTTGTGAAAGGCACCTGCCCGAAATGTAAATCCGCAGACCAGTACGGCGATAACTGTGAAGTGTGCGGCGCGACCTACAGCCCGACCGAACTTATCGAACCGAAATCCGTGGTGTCCGGCGCGACGCCGGTAATGCGTGACTCCGAGCACTTTTTCTTTGATCTGCCGTCATTCAGCGAAATGCTGCAGGCGTGGACCCGCAGCGGCGCGCTGCAGGAGCAGGTGGCGAACAAAATGCAGGAGTGGTTTGAATCCGGCCTGCAACAGTGGGACATTTCCCGCGACGCGCCGTATTTTGGTTTCGAAATCCCGAACGCGCCGGGCAAATATTTCTACGTCTGGCTGGACGCGCCGATTGGCTATATGGGCTCCTTCAAAAATCTGTGCGATAAGCGCGGTGACACGACCAGTTTTGATGAGTACTGGAAAAAAGACTCCGACGCCGAGCTGTACCACTTTATCGGCAAAGACATCGTCTATTTCCACAGCCTGTTCTGGCCTGCCATGCTGGAAGGCAGCCACTTCCGTAAGCCGACCAACCTGTTCGTTCACGGTTACGTGACGGTGAACGGCGCGAAGATGTCTAAGTCTCGCGGCACCTTTATTAAGGCCAGCACCTGGCTGAAACACTTTGACGCCGACAGCCTGCGCTACTACTACACCGCGAAGCTTTCTTCACGCATTGATGACATCGACCTGAACCTGGAAGACTTTGTCCAGCGCGTCAATGCCGATATCGTCAATAAAGTAGTCAACCTGGCCTCGCGTAACGCCGGTTTTATCAATAAGCGTTTCGACGGCGTGCTGGCGGCTGAACTGGCCGATCCGCAATTGTATAAAACCTTTACTGACGCCGCTGCGGTGATTGGCGAAGCATGGGAAAGCCGTGAATTCGGTAAAGCTATCCGTGAGATTATGGCGCTGGCCGACATCGCTAACCGTTATGTTGACGAGCAAGCGCCGTGGGTGGTGGCTAAACAAGAAGGCCGCGACGCGGACCTGCAGGCCATTTGCTCAATGGGCATCAACCTGTTCCGCGTGCTGATGACGTATCTGAAACCGGTACTGCCGACGCTTTCTGAACGCGTTGAAGCCTTCCTGAACAGTGAGTTGAACTGGGATGCCATCGAACAGCCGCTGCTCAGTCACAAGGTCAACACCTTTAAGGCGCTCTACAATCGCATCGACATGAAGCAAGTTGAAGCGCTGGTTGAAGCGTCTAAAGAAGAGGTGAAAGCCGCAGCCGCGCCGGTTACCGGCCCGTTAGCCGACTTCCCGATTCAGGAAACCATCACCTTTGACGATTTCGCCAAAATTGACCTGCGCGTAGCATTGATTGAAAACGCTGAGTTCGTGGAAGGCTCCGACAAATTGCTGCGTCTGACGCTGGATCTGGGCGGCGAGAAGCGTAACGTCTTCTCCGGCATTCGTTCCGCCTACCCGGACCCGCAGGCGCTGATTGGCCGCCAGACGGTAATGGTCGCCAACCTCGCGCCGCGCAAAATGCGCTTTGGCGTCTCCGAGGGAATGGTGATGGCCGCAGGACCTGGCGGGAAAGATATCTTCCTGTTAAGCCCTGATGACGGCGCGAAGCCTGGCCAACAGGTGAAATAAGCAACAAGCCGGAGCATGCTCCGGCTTTTTTAACCGCTTAATCCTGACTGGCATATCACCCCATCCGCGTGTTTTAACTTTTTCCTTAATAAGCAATAGCGTTAAGACTCCATATCCGGACTGCTAAATAACGGCTAAAAGTCATATTCTATCTCTCCCTGATACATTGCTATTACTGGGTTAAATTAATTCATTGAAATTATTTTAAAAACCCAATCATTATATAAAATGGAGTTTTAGATGAAAATTTCTGGCAAGTTATTGTCCGCGGCTTTGGCTTCCGTACTGGTGTTCTCTCTTGCTGGCTGTGGCGATAAAGAAGAATCAAAGACCTTTAACGCAAACCTGGCGGGGACAGAAATTTCAATTACCTACACCTATAAAGGTGACAAAATCATTAAGCAGACGTCTGAAAGTAAAATCAGCTATGCCACTGTAGGCGCTAAAACGAAAGAAGATGCCGCCAAAATTCTCGATCCGCTGAGCGCGAAATATAAAAATATCGCCGGAGTGGAAGAAAAATTAACCTATGAAGATACCTATGCCCAGGAAAACGTCTCTGTGGATATGGAAAAAGTGGACTTTAAAGCGTTACAGCAAATCTCAGGGACGATGGTGTCCGGCGATACCAGCAAAGGTATCAGCATGAAACAAACCCAGACGCTGCTGGAAGCTGCTGGTTTTAAAGAAGCGAAATAACTGGCAGGCATAATGTATTGCATCGACTGGTAAAGTCGCTCAGGGCGCTGCTTCGGCAGCGTCTTTTCTTTATGAATTCCGAAAAAAGACAGCCTCGCTGTAAGTCCCCTCGCCAAAGCCTATAATCCCTGAATTCCTGGCCACACCAATACTTAACGACAAGGAATTGTTATGCAGGTTCTACGTCTTATGGCACTGCCACTATTCGCGCTCTCTCTATCGGTTAGCATAACTGGCTGCGATCAGAAAAACGATACTCTCCAGGGAAAGCAAAATAACATGACAGCGTTTATCAAGAAGATAGCCGCTAGCAAAGAGTCAGAGGAAACACAACGCTATGTAGGTAATCTCAACGGTATTGAAATCAAGTTAACCTATTACTACAAAGGGGATATCGTTTTACGTCAAATATCTGAACATAAACTACTTTATAAGACCCTGAAAGCCAATAATAAAGAAGAAGCACAAAAAATGCTGAGTCAAGTCGGCGAAGCTTATCAGGGTATGCCGGGTTTGACTGAACGAATCGACTATTATGATAGCTATGCTACGGAATATGTGGATATTGATTTTACCCAGGCAAAAATAAGCGACCTCTGTAAATTGCCAGGATCATCAATTGACAACTGTTCCGCGTACTATCTGTCAATGATTCGCTCGCAGAAACTGTTGGAAGAGAGCGGGTATCATAGAATCAATTAGTATAATAATGCGTTTTCCCGGTCAGACAGGACGCTGCCGGGAACAATACCGCAGAATTACTTCGCCGCGTGTTCACGGGCCGCCAGACCGCGCAGAAAATAACGCATAAACTGATCGCCGCATTCGCGGAAGTTCTTATGGTCCGGCGCGCGCATCATCGCGGTGATCTCTGGCATTGAGACACGAAACAACTGACCGGTAAGTATCGCCAGGATATCATCTGTTTTTAGCGAAAAGGCAATACGCAGCTTTTTCAGCACAATATTGTTGTTGATACGACGTTCCGCCGTCAATGCAGGCGCCGCCTCATCTTTGCCGCGTTTTTCATAAATGAGGCCATTGAGAAATGAGGACAACACGATATCCGGGCAACGCTGAAACCCCTCTTCCTCTTCTTTGCGCAACCAGATTGCAATCTGCTCCGGCGTAGCATCAACGTTACCCAGCGCCAGGATACGCGCCAGATCGGTATTATTAGCTTTTAAAATGTAGCGCACGCTACGCAGAATATCGTTACTCAGCATGAGGCCTTCGGTCGTTTCTATGGCAAAACGATATTCTAACAGTCTTTTACAGGCCAATCGCCTCTTTTAAACTTTTCAGATAGCGACGGCTTACCGGCACCGTCAGGCCGTTGCGTAAAATCAGCTCTGCCTGCCCATTATCCTCCAGCCGAATTTCCTGCAAATGGGCCATATTCACCAGAAACTGACGATGACAACGCAGTAGCGGCGTCCGGCTTTCCAGCGTGCGCAGCGTCAGCTCGGTAAACCCCTCTTTCCCTTCACTGCTGGTCACATAAACGCCGCTCATACGGCTACTGACAAAGGCGACATCATCCATTTGCAACAAATAGATCCGGCTGTGTCCGGTACAGGGAATGAATTTAAGCGCCTGCTGGTTTTCCGGCAACAACGAAACATCCTGTTTACTGCGCTCCTGACGCAGACGATGTAACGTTTTTTCCAGCCGTTTCTCCTCTATCGGCTTGAGCAGATAATCAAAAGCGTGTTCTTCAAAGGCTTTGATGGCGTATTCGTCAAACGCGGTTAAAAAAACGATATACGGGCGGTGTTCCGGATCAAGCATTCCTACCATCTCCAGTCCACTGATACGCGGCATCTGAATATCCAGAAACAGCACATCAGGTCGCAACTTATGTACCGCGCCAATCGCTTCTACCGCGTTCGCGCACTCTCCCACAATCTCAATGTCATCCTGCCCCTGGAGCAAAATCCGCAGATTTTCCCGCGCTAACGGCTCATCATCCACAATCAGCACTTTAATCATGCGTCCTCCTCCAGTGGAAGTCGTAATGTAATTCGGGTAAAACAGTCCGGCTCGCAGGCCACGCTAATACCATAATCATCGCCAAAGTGTTCGCGCAGACGTTTATCCACCAGACTCATCCCCAGCCCGCTACTGCCGGCGGAAGGCTGATACAGTCCCGCATTATCCTCAATATCTAACATCAAATGCTGCCCTTCGCGCCGGGCGCGAATAGCGACGTTGCCGGTATCAAGCAGTTGCGACGTGCCATGTTTAATGGCGTTCTCAACAATCGGCTGTAATGTAAACGCAGGCAATTTCTGACGTGAAAGCGTCGATGGAACATCAAGCTGTACCTGCAGACGCGACTGAAAACGCGCTTTTTCAATTTGCAGATAAGCGTTTACGTGTTCAATTTCATCCGCCAGCGTGACGATTTCCGACGGGCGTTTTAAATTTTTGCGAAAAAAGGTCGACAAGTACTGCACCAGTTGGCTGGCCTGTTCGCTGTCGCGGCGAATCACCGCTTTAATGGTATTGAGCGCGTTAAACAGAAAATGCGGGTTCACCTGCGCGTGCAACAGCTTGATCTCTGACTGCGTCAGCAACGCCTTCTGCCGTTCATACTGCCCGGCCAGGATCTGCGCGGATAAAAGCTGCGCAATACCCTCTCCCAGGGTACGGTTAATTGAGCTGAACAGTCGGTTTTTCGCTTCGTACAATTTAATGGTGCCCATGACTCGCTGATTTTCGCCACGCAGCGGGATCACCAGCGTCGAACCGAGTTTACACTGCGGGTGTAGCGAACAGCGATACGGCACTTCGTTGCCATCGGCATAAACCACCTCTCCGGTTTCAATTGCTTTCAGCGTATAACCTGATGAAATGGGTTTGCCCGGTAGATGGTGATCGTCGCCAATACCAGTAAAAGCCAGCAGTTTTTCGCGATCGGTGATGGCGACGGCGCCAATATCCAGCTCCTGATATAACACCTGCGCCACCTTCATACTGTTCACTTCGTTAAATCCCTGACGCAGAATCCCCTCCGTTGACGCGGCGACCTTCAGCGCGGTAGCAGAAAATGCCGAAGTATATTTTTCGAACATGGCGCGCTTATCGAGCAAAATACGCATAAACAGCGCGGCGCCAACGGTATTCGTCACCATCATCGGCGCGGCAATATTACTGACCAGATGCAGGGCATCGTCAAACGGCCTGGCTATCAGTAAAATGATCAGCATCTGCACCAGTTCGGCAACACACGTAATTGCTCCCGCCGTCAGCGGGCTAAACACTTTGTCCGGGCGTCCGCGACGTATGAGAACGCTGTGTACCAACCCGCCCAGCAGCCCTTCGACGATGGTGGAAATCATACAGCTCAGCGCCGTCATGCCGCCCATAGAATACCGATGTAACCCACCGGTCAGGCCGACCAGCCCGCCGACGACCGGCCCGCCGAGTAGGCCGCCCATCACCGCGCCAATCGCGCGGGTATTGGCAATCGAATCTTCGATATGTAGCCCAAAATAAGTGCCCATAATGCAGAAGATAGAAAACGTGACGTAACACAGAAGCTTGTGCGGCAGACGAACCGTGACCTGCATAAGCGGGATGAACAGGCGCGTTTTACTCATTAGCCACGCAATGACCAGAAACACGCACATCTGCTGAAGCAGCAGCAACACCAGATTAAACTCGTACATACCCGCAAACCACACTTCAATTAAAAGCGCGTAACATACATTGAGTACGAGTAACTTTCTTTGAACTGTTGCATAAAAATATGAATTCGTGAATACGATCACTTAAACGCCGCGCCGCAACCCGCTACTTCGCGTTTTAATGCATAAAAAACAGGCAAAACTTCCTGGTTCCTAAAAGAGCGTCTAAAGTTAAACCGGGACCTCGCGAGCAAGGGTGAAACGATGGCGCTTTACACAATTGGTGAAGTGGCTTTGCTTTGTGATATCAATCCTGTCACGTTGCGCGCGTGGCAGAGACGTTATGGACTTTTAAAACCACAGCGAACGGATGGCGGTCATCGTCTGTTTAACGATGCCGATATCGACAGAATCCGCGAAATCAAGCGCTGGATAGATAACGGCGTCCAGGTCAGCAAAGTCAAAGTGCTGCTCAGTAGCGACAGTAGCGAACAACCTAACGGCTGGCGCGAACAGCAGGAGATCCTGCTGCACTACCTGCAAAGCAGTAATCTGCACAGTTTACGGTTATGGGTCAAAGAACGCGGTCAGGATTATCCTGCCCAAACATTGACCACTAACCTGTTCGTCCCACTGCGGCGACGATTACAGTGCCAACAACCCGCCCTTCAGGCGCTGCTCGGCATTCTTGACGGTATCCTGATCAACTATATTGCGCTCTGCCTGGCGTCTGCGCGTAAGAAACAGGGAAAAGATGCGTTGGTGATCGGCTGGAATATCCATGATACCACCCGCCTGTGGCTGGAAGGTTGGGTCGCCAGCCAACAGGGATGGCGAATCGACGTGTTGGCGCATTCGCTTAGCCAGTTCCGCCCGGAACTTTTTGACGGCAAGACGTTACTGGTATGGTGCGGAGAAAACCAGACGCTGGCGCAGCAGCAGCAACTCCTGGCATGGCGCGCCCAGGGACACGACATTCATCCCCTTGGCGTTTAAACAGCAGCTAACAAATTCGCTTTAATGTATACTCCTTTTATTAACATAAGGAGTACATAATGCGCGTAGCGAAAATCGGGGTGATCGCCCTTTTCCTGCTGATGGCTATTGGCGGTATCGGCGGCGTGATGCTGGCAGGTTACAGTTTTATTTTGCGTGCCGGGTAAGCGCGCGCGTCAGCCTTTCAAACAGGCGATCGATAATGATCGCCGCCAGCGCCACCAGCAGCGCCCCCTGGATAACATAGGCCGTATTAAAGCCGCTAAGCCCGATAATGATCGGCGTGCCTAACGTACTGGCCCCCACCGTTGAAGCGATGGTCGCCGTACCAATATTGATAATCACCGAGGTTCGGATGCCCGCCAGAATCACCGGCGCGGCCAGCGGCAGCTCAACCTGATACAACTGTTGGCGACGGCTCATTCCCATACCGCTGGCAACGCTCATCACGCTGGCAGGCACCGCGCCCAGCCCGGCCAGGGTCGCCTGCAGGATGGGCAACACCCCATACAGGATCAAGGCGATAATGGCCGGTTGCTGACCAAAACCCATGACGGGTACCGCGATCGCCAGTACCGCGACCGGCGGAAAGGTCTGCCCGACGGCGGCGATAGTCTCCACCAGGGGACGAAACTCTTTCCCACTTTCTCGCGTGACCGCCATCCCTGCGCCGACGCCCACCACGACGGCAAACAGACTTGAGATGCCCACCAACCAGAAATGGGCGAGCGCGAGGGCGGCAAAACTCTCCTGTTGGTAGACCGGGCGCGGTAAATCGGGAAACAGCGCGGCGAAGAACGGCTGGCTATAAGGCAATCCAAACAGCAGAAGCAAGAACAGAACAATAAGCCAGAGAAGCGGATCACACAGTCGTTTCACGGGGGGACGTCTCCGAAAGCAGATCGCGGAAATGGAGCGTACCGCAGGGCTCGCCCTGCTGATTCGCCACCGGCAGGACGTCGCACCGACGGGCGACAAACATCGATAGCGCATCGCGTAGCGTCATCTCTTCCACCAGCGCGTCGCCGCTGAGCTGTTCATGCCGACGTACATAATCGCCTACGTTACGTAACGAAAGCAGCCTTACGCCCAGCTCGCTGCGGCCAAAAAATGCCTGCACGAAATCATTTTCCGGCGAGGTCAGCATAGAAAGCGGCGATCCCTGTTGGATAACGTGGCCCCCGTCCATCAGCACCAGATGGTCGGCGAGGCGTAGCGCCTCGTCGATGTCGTGCGTCACCAGTACGATGGTGCGCCCCAGCAGCTGATGAATGCGGGTCATCTCCTGCTGCAATGCGCCGCGCGTTACCGGATCAAGCGCGCCGAAAGGCTCGTCCATCAGCAATACCTGCGGATCGGCAGCCAGCGCCCGCGCAACGCCGACCCGCTGCTGTTGCCCGCCGGAAAGCTGATGCGGATAGCGATCGCGCAGCGCGCTTTCCAGACCCAATAATGCCATCAGTTCGTCAATACGATCGTTAATCCGTGCACGCGACCACTTTTGTAGTTGCGGTACGGTGGCGATATTTTGCGCCACCGTCCAGTGGGGAAAAAGGCCGATAGACTGAATGGCATAGCCCATGCGACGACGCAGTTCAAGCACCGGCAGGCTGCGGATCTCTTCCCCGGCAAAACGGATCGTTCCGCTATCATGCTCTACCAGCCGGTTAATCATCTTCAGAGTGGTCGATTTTCCCGAACCGGAGGTGCCAATTAACACCGAAAAGCTGCCTTCGCTAAAGTGCAAATTGAGGTCGCTAACAGCCTGTTGATCGCCGAAGGTTTTACTAACATGGTTAAATTCAATCATCGGTTGCTCCCTTCAAAAACGCGATCCATAAATCAAACAGCGCGTCGATCACTACCGCCAGCGCAATCACCGGAATGACGCCCAACAGGACTAAATCAATGGCGCTGCTCAATAGCCCCTGAAACACCAGCGCGCCGAAACCTCCCGCGCCAATCAGCGCGGCGACGACGGCCATTCCCACTGTCTGGACCATGACTACCCTCAGGCTACGTAAAAAGACCGGCAGCGCCAGCGGCAGTTGCACATGCCTGAAGCGCTGGCCGCTACTCATTCCCATGGCTCTTGCGCTCTCCAGCACATCGCGCGGCACCTGATTGAGCCCGGCGACCACGCCGCGCACCAGCGGCAATAACGCATAGAGCACCAGCGCTATCAGCGCAGGCGTCATGCCGGTTCCCGCGACGCCGAATTCGGCAAGCCACGGAAACTGTTTCACCAGCCCGGCCAACGGCGCGATCAGCAGGCCAAACAGCGCGACGGAAGGAATAGTCTGGATCACATTCAGTACGGTAAACACCGGCCCCTGGCGTGAGGCGGAAAAATAACACCAGACGCCCAACGGTAGTCCGATCGCCAGCGCCGGCAGCACCGTGCCCGCCAGTAACATTAAATGTTGCACCAGCGCGGCATCGAAAACATCCTGGCGGTTGGTATACTCTTTCAGAAGCGAGAGGTTGTCGAACGTGCCTGAAAACAGCAGCGCCAGCGGGACAATGACAATTTGCGCGTGCAGCAACCAGCGCCACAGCGGCCCAACGGTAATACGGCGGATCGCATCGCTACAGGCCAGCAGCATCAGACCGAGGCCCAGCCACAATCCACTTCCCAGACTGGTACGCGCCAGCGGGCTGCCCTCCTGCGCCAACTGGGTCGCCGCCCTGCCGACTCCCCACAGCATGACAATAAAAAGCGTCTGCGCCATCATCAGCGTCAGTACGCTACCGCGTTTACCGGGTACAAAGCACAACGTAAACAGCGCGCATCCCGCGCCAGTCAGCATCCAGATGGTCGCCGGCCAGATCTCCCATAACTGGCGCCCCTCGCCGCTCACCAGACGATTCGGGGCGTAATTAATGAAAGGTAGCGCGACAGCAAGCAGGGTCAGAACAACCAACAGCAACAGCACACGATTAACCGTAATTTTTTTGGCAGCATCACTCACAGATTACTTCACCCACCCTTTTTGTCGGAGGTAATCTGCGGCGACTTTTTTCGCATCCAGCCCTTCTACGGCGATTCTGGCGTTCAACTGTTGCAGCGTTTTCTCATCAAGGCTGGCGAAAACGGGCTGCAGCCAGTCGGCTATCTGCGGATAGGCCTGTAACACCGATTCACGCACTACCGGCGCGGGGGCATAGATAGGCTGGACGCCTTTCGGGTCGCTCAGGGTTTGCAGACCCAGCGCGGCGACCGGGCCGTCGGTGCCATACGCCATCGCGGCGTTAACGCCGGATGTTTGTTGCGCGGCGGCTTTGATCGTGACCGCCGTATCGCCGCCCGCCAGCGACAAGAGCTGGTTCTGATTCAAGGTAAAATCATAGGCTTTTTCAAATGCCGGCAGCGCATCCGCCCGTTCGATAAATTCCGCAGACGCCGCCAGTTTAAAAGTGCCGCCCTCTTTCAGATAACGGCTGAGATCGGCAAGCGAGGAGAGTTTATTTTTTTCCGCGATGTCCTGACGTATCGCGATGGTCCAGGTGTTGTTGGCCGGCGCAGGCGTCAACCAGACCAGCTTATTCTGCTCCGCATCCAGTTTTTTGACTTTCTCAAAGCCTTGCTTTGCATTTTTCCATGCCGGATCGTTTTCATCTTTAAAAAAGAACGCCCCGTTACCGGTGTATTCCGGATAGATATCCAGCTCTCCGGCGGTAATCGCGCCACGAACGACTGGCGTCGTCCCGAGCTGAATTTTATTGACCGTTTTAACGCCGTGGCTTTCCAGTACCTGCAAAATCATGTTGCCGAGCAGTGCGCCTTCGGTATCAATCTTTGACCCGACCGTCACGGGCGATGCCGCCTGTAGAGGTAAACTCACCGTCGCCAGCAACGCCAGCGAACTTACCCATAGCTTTGAGATCGTCATGATGCTTTCCTCATCCTTTTACGGCCTTTTTCAGAGACTTGAGAAAAAAGCATAGTTGAAAAGTCTGCGTTTAACCTGGGATTTTCCGGCAGTTTAAGTGACGTGGCAGGCAATAAAAGGGGGGACAGGAAAAGTCATTGCCAGACAGGGCGCTGCTATCGCGCCCTGTTGACGGCAGGCTTACAGTAGTTCGAACGATCCTTGTTTAACGCGAGCGGAATCCACGCCGATAAAGACGTTGAACTTGCCGGGTTCCGCGTCATATTTCATCTGCTGATTCCAGAACTTCAACGCCTCGATATCAATCGGGAAACTCACGGTTTTACGTTCGCCGGGCTTGAGGGTGATTTTTTCAAAGCCTTTTAATTGCTTCACCGGGCGGCTCATTGATGCCGTGACATCCTGTAAGTACATCTGGATGACCGTGGCCCCTTCGCGTTTACCGGTGTTCGTGACCTCTACGCTGGCCGTGACTTTGCCGTCGCGTTGCATTGTCGGTGAGGAGAGCGTGACGTCAGACACCGTAAATGTGGTGTAGCTCAGACCGTAACCAAACGGATAGAGCGGGCCATTCGCTTCGTCAAAATAACGTGAGGTGTATTTGTTTGGCTTTTCAGGATTATACGGGCGTCCCGTATTGAGATGGCTGTAATAGACCGGAATTTGTCCCACCGAACGCGGGAAGGAGATCGGCAGTTTGCCTGACGGGTTGTAATCGCCAAACAGCACATCGGCAATGGCGTTGCCGCCTTCCGTCCCGGCAAACCAGGTCTCCAGAATCGCATCGGCCTGTTGATCTTCTTTTACCAGCGCCAGCGGTCTGCCGTTCATTAATACCAGTACCAGCGGCTTACCGGTGGCTTTCAGAGCGGTGATTAAGTCGCGCTGACTCTGCGGAATGGTGATATTGGTACGGCTGGAGGCTTCATGCGCCATCCCCTGCGACTCGCCTACCACTGCGACCACCACATCGGCCTGTTTCGCCGCCTGTACGGCCTCATCAATCATCGCCTGCGGTGAGCGCGGATCGATTTTAACTGCCTCTTCATACAGGTTTAAGAAATCGACGATGTCTTTATCGTTAGTGATATTCGCCCCTTTGGCATAGAGGATCTTCGCCCCGTCGCCGACGGCATTTTGAATACCCGCCAGCACCGTCACCGACTGATTCGCGACCCCAGCAGCAGACCAGCTCCCCATGACATCACGTTGACTGTCGGCCAGCGGCCCAACAACGGCAATGGTGCCCGATTTTTTCAGCGGCAGCGTTTCCAGCCGGTTTTTCAGCAGTACCACACTTTCCCGCGCCACTTCCCGCGCCTCTTTACGATGCAGGCGGCTTTCGGCATTGGTGTCCGCCGGGTCGCTCTCTTTCGGCCCCAGATGGCTATAGGGGTCGTTAAACAATCCCATGTCATATTTTACGTTGAGCACATGGCGCGTCGCGTCGTCCAGTTCCGCCATCGTCACTTTGCCCGACTTAATCAGACCCGGCAGATATTTGCTGTAATACTCATCCGCCATGCTCATATCCACCCCTGCCTTTAGCGCCACGCGCACCGCATCTTCCGGGTCGGCCGCGGTACCGTGTTTAATCAGTTCTTTAATAGCGCCGTGGTCGGAAACGGTAATTCCCTTAAAGCCCCACTCATCGCGCAGGACATCTTTCAATAGCCAGGAATCTGACGTCGCAGGCGTGCCGTTCAGCGAGTTCAGCGCCACCATCACCGCGCCGCTCCCCGCATCCAGCCCCGCTTTGTACGGCGGCATGTAGTCATTAAACAGACGCTGGGAACTCATATCCACGGTGTTGTATTCTTTACCGCCTTCAACGGCGCCATAGGCGGCAAAATGTTTCACGCTGGTCATCACCGAATAGCGGTCCGCCGGGCTTTTGCCCTGCATCGCTTTCACCATGGTTTCGCCCATGATAGAGGTTAAATATGTATCTTCGCCAAAGCCTTCGGAGGCGCGTCCCCAACGCGGATCGCGGGAGACATCCACCATCGGCGCCCAGGTCATATTCAGGCCGTCGTCCGCCGCTTCATACGCCGATACGCGTCCTACGGTTCTTACCGCATCCAGATTAAAAGAAGAAGCCAGACCGAGGCTTATCGGGAAGACGGTTCGCTGGCCGTGTACCACGTCATAGGCAAAAAAGAGAGGAATTTTCAGGCGGCTCAACGCCATCACCTGATCCTGCATTTGACGGATATCCTGGCGGGTGACGGTATTGAAAATCGCCCCTACCTGCCCGTCTTTGATCATCTCGCGAATCGCTTCTTTCGGGTTATCAGGGCCGACGCTAATCAGACGTAACTGACCAATTTTTTCATCGACAGTCATTTTCTTGAGTAAATCCGTGACGAACGCGTCGCGCGCTTCGGGCGTCAGCGGGTGATTGCCAAACAGGTTTTCCGCCAATGCTGGCTGCATCGCCAGACTCACAGCAACACCTACTGAACATAACCATTTCATGTTGAGTCTCTCTTTATCTTTATCCCGACGAGGCGGTAAAAACAGAATAAAAACCGCAGTTTGCCATAAGCCTAAACGCGAGAGGAGAAGAAAGCGAAGGTTATTCTCCTAATTTTCCGCACAGTCGAATACACAACCGCCAGCAAATGGTATCAAGGCGGCAAATGAATACCACCAACACAGAAACAATTTGAATGAGAAAGCGTATTGTCATACAAAGCGCTATGCTTAACGCTGATATTTTGTCCCACCACAAGGAGTGGAGAATGTCTTCCATAACAATGACTGATAATAAAACGTTCCTGAATGAGCTGGCCCGCCTGGTAGGCCATTCTCACCTGCTGACAGACCCCGCCAAAACCGCCCGCTATCGCAAGGGTTTCCGTTCCGGTCAGGGCGACGCGCTGGCCGTTGTTTTCCCGGGTTCATTACTCGAACTGTGGCGTGTGCTCAACGCCTGCGTTAACGCTGACAAAATTATTCTGATGCAGGCCGCCAACACCGGTCTGACGGAAGGCTCCACGCCGAACGGCAACGACTACGATCGCGATATTGTGATTATCAGCACCCAGCGGCTGGATAAGCTGCACTTACTGGATAACGGCCAACAGGTTCTGGCCTGGCCCGGTACGACGCTCTATGCGCTGGAAAAAGCGCTTAAACCGCTGGGCCGTGAACCGCACTCGGTGATTGGTTCGTCGTGCATCGGCGCGTCGGTCATCGGCGGTATCTGTAATAACTCCGGCGGCTCGCTGGTGCAGCGCGGCCCGGCCTATACCGAGATGTCGCTCTTTGCCCGTATTGACGACCAAGGCAAACTGCAACTGGTCAATCATCTGGGTATCGATCTTGGGCATACGCCGGAGCAGATCCTGAGCAAGCTGGATGATGAACGGATTAAAGATGAGGATGTGCGTCACGATGGTCGTCATGCGCACGATCACGACTACGTGACGCGGGTACGAGATATCAACGCCGATACGCCCGCCCGCTATAACGCCGACCCGGACCGTTTGTTTGAATCTTCCGGCTGCGCCGGAAAACTGGCGGTTTTTGCCGTTCGCCTTGATACCTTTGCAGCGGAAAAAAATCAGCAGGTTTTTTATATCGGCACCAATCAGCCCGCGGTACTGACTGAAATCCGTCGGCATATTCTGGCGAACTTCGTCAATCTGCCAGTGGCGGGAGAATATATGCATCGCGATATCTACGATATTGCGGAGCAGTACGGTAAAGATACCTTTCTGATGATCGATAAACTCGGCACCGACAAGATGCCGTTCTTTTTCACGCTAAAAGGCCGAACCGATGCGATGCTGGAAAAAGTAAAATTTTTCCGTCCGCATTTCACCGACCGCGCGATGCAGAAATTCGGCCACCTGTTTCCCAGCCATCTGCCGCCGCGAATGAAAAACTGGCGCGATAAATATGAGCATCATCTGCTGTTAAAAATGGCGGGAGACGGCGTCGCAGAAGCGCAACGCTGGCTGAATGAATTTTTTAAATCCGCTGAGGGCGGTTTCTTCACCTGTACGCCGGAAGAAGGCAGCAAAGCCTTCCTGCACCGCTTCGCCGCTGCTGGCGCAGCGATTCGTTATCAGGCCGTACACGCTGATGAAGTGGAAGATATCCTGGCGCTGGATATCGCCCTGCGCCGCAACGATACCGACTGGTTCGAGCATCTGCCGCCGGAAATCGACAGCCAACTGGTACATAAACTCTATTACGGTCACTTTATGTGCCACGTTTTTCATCAGGACTATATCGTGAAGAAAGGCGTCGACGTCCATGCGCTGAAAGCGCAAATGCTGGAGCTGTTGCAGGCGCGCGGGGCACAATACCCGGCGGAGCACAACGTTGGACATCTGTATAAAGCGCCGGAAACGCTGACGCGTTTTTATCGGCAAAATGACCCGACCAACAGTATGAACCCCGGTATCGGCAAAACGAGTAAGCGGAAATTCTGGCAGGAAAATACGCCCGACGAAACGCATTAACACCGTGCGGTTTACCGTGAAGCCCGGCGGCGCGATGCCTGCCGGGCCTGCGGCGACTTAATCGTTCTGTGCGGTTTGCGCTCCGGCACTGGCGCTGGCTGCCGCCATTTGCGCGGCTTTTTGCTTTTTATAGCTCAGCGCGGCAGCCGGAACGGGCATGACTTTACCGGTTTCAATCCATGTACGCAGGCGGCTGGC
Source organism: Salmonella sp. 32020114201800008SM (assembly GCF_017572025.1). NCBI lineage: Bacteria > Pseudomonadati > Pseudomonadota > Gammaproteobacteria > Enterobacterales > Enterobacteriaceae > Salmonella > Salmonella sp. 32020114201800008SM. The sequence continues at coordinate 1,125,474 of NZ_JAGEQM010000001.1, forward strand.
GTCCGCAAAGTGGGTATATTTGCCGAACGCGTCCATGACCACCAGCGCGACCGGTTTGTTATTGATCACGGTACGCATCACCAGGCAATGCCCCGCCGCATTGGTAAATCCGGTTTTCGTTAACTGGATATTCCAGTTATCACGGTAGACCAAATGGTTGGTATTGCGAAACGGCAGCGTATACGCCGGATGCGAGAATGTCGCCATGTCTTCGCGCGTGGTGCTTAGCTGGCCAATCAGCGGGTATTGCTTCGTGGCAATCAGCAATTTTGTTAAATCCCGCGCGGTCGAGACGTTATGAATCGACAGCCCCGTCGGCTCAACGAAGCGGGTATGCGTCATGCCCAGCGCTTTCGCCTTCGCATTCATCGCTTTAATAAATGCGTTATAACCGCCAGGATAATAGTGCGCCAGGCTTGCCGCCGCACGGTTTTCGGATGACATCAACGCCAGCAGCAACATATTTTTGCGGCTAATTTCGCTGTTCAGGCGCACGCGGGAGTAAACCCCTTTCATTTCCGGCGTCTGGCTGATATCGACCTTCAGTATTTCATCCAGCGGCAATCGCGCGTCGAGCACGACCATCGCCGTCATTAATTTGGTTATCGAGGCAATCGGACGCACCAGATCCGGGTGGTTCGAATAGATCACTTTATTGGTGTTGAGATCAACAATCATTGCGCTACCGGAGGCAATCTCAGGTTGAGACGCCGCGGTTGTCGCTGCCGTTTTCGCCACGGCCTGCGGGGCAAAAGGTACGGCCAACATCAGAGCAAGGCTCAGGAATGAAGCTCGGAATTTCAGCATGATGAGATTTCTGATAATGATTCACGCGCGTCGTAACGCACACCGCCTGAGCTAAGATTATACTCAAGCTAGCAGTGGCATCATAGCGGCACGCCAGCGTTGCCGCTACAGAAGAATCGTCAGCAAATGCTGCATTGCTGGCTTTTGCGCCAGCCCTTTTTCTCATCAGAACAGGCGGTAGCCGTATCCCCACAGGATCACGGTGATCGCCAGTAGCACCTCCAGGACCAGCACGCCGATAGCGAGCGTCGAACTGGAGAAGCTTAATCCTTCCTCTCTATTAATGTTAAGGAAAGTCGGAATACCCAAATACAGCAAATAGCCGGTGTAAAAAAGCGCGACAGCGCCGACCAGTGCGCATAGCCATACCAGGGGATAGAGCGCCACCAGACCACTTAAAAACAGCGGCGTCGCGACATAGCCGGCAAAAACCATACAGCGCGCAAGCGATGGCCGTTGCGGATAGTTTCGCGCCATCCACCAGATGACGCGTCCCATCACCGCGACGCCCGCCAGCATCACGCCGTAGAACAAGACCGCCAGCGCAAAAGCGGTAAACAGCGAGAGTTGTAACACGTTGCCGTCGCCAAAATTCCAGCCGATTTGCGTCGTGCCGATAAAGGCGCAGACGACGGGAATCGCCGCCATCAGCAAAACATGGTGCGTATAGTGATGCGAAACGGTTTCGTTTTCGCTTTTGATCACCTGCATTTCCCGATCGGGATGGGAAAAAAGCCCCCATACATGGTTCATACTGCCCCCTTCTGCTGCCTCAGATGCCAGTATGTTCAAGTATAATTCAGTTTCTGGTTATTTTATGAACAATGGCAAAATAGTCTCCGGCAAAACGTCGGCTTTGCCGCGCACGCCTCTTGCCAGGGTGTATGCTTAATGCCGGAGGTGGTTTACGCATGGATATCAACACGCTTATTACGCATTATGGCTATGCGGCGCTGGTTATCGGCAGTATGGCCGAAGGTGAAACCGTTACCCTGTTGGGGGGCGTCGCGGCGCATCAGGGATTGCTCAAGTTTCCGCTGGTGGCGGCGGCCGTCGCGCTGGGAGGGATGATGGGCGATCAGCTACTTTACCTGTTAGGACGATGCTATGGCGGGAAGATCCTGCGTCGTTTCCCCCGTTATCATACGAAGATTCGTCGCGCGCAGAAAATGATCCAACGCCATCCGTATCTGTTTGTGATCGGCACGCGTTTTATGTATGGCTTCCGGGTGGTTGGCCCGCTGCTGATTGGCGCCAGCCGCCTGCCGCCTAAAATTTTTCTGCCGCTGAATATTGTAGGCGCGCTGATCTGGGCGCTGCTGTTTACCACGCTGGGATATCTTGGCGGCGAGGTGATCGCGCCATGGCTGCACGACCTCGATCAGCATCTCAGGCACGGGGTCTGGCTGATTCTGGCCATCGTCCTGGTGGTGGGCGTGCGCTGGTGGCTGAAAAGACGCGGCAAAGCGGAGGCCCGTTAAACCCGATGGTATCCGGATGGCATAACGCCGCCATCCGGCACCCGGCGTTTATTTTGCGTTGAATTGCGGATTCGCCAGCATAAACCCGCCGTCGACAATCAGCGACTGACCGGTGGTGTAGCTTGCTCCTTCCGAACACAGCCAGGCGACGAGGCTGGCTATTTCATGCGTAGAACCTGGTCGGGCGATAGGGATTGAGGGTTCCGATCCCGGCTCAATGTCGCTGTCATCCATATCATTCATCGGCGTGGCGATAGCGCCTGGCGCGACGGCGTTGACCAAAATATGATGCTCAATCAGTTCCAGCGCCATGGATTTAGTCAATCCGCCCAGCGCATGTTTCGCCGCGGTATAGGCGCTGGCTTGCGGAAGCGGCGTATGCTCATGGACGGAGGTGATGTTGATAATGCGCCCTCCCTCTCCTTGTTTAATCATATGCCGGGCGGCGATCTGCGCGCAGAGAAACGCGCCGTCGACATCCACGGTAAAAATTTGCCGCCACTGCGTAAACGGCATATCAATAAACGCGGATTTGGTCATCGCCCCGGCATTATTGACCAGCACGTCAACGCGCCCCAGGCGCTGGATAAGATGTTCAATGGCCTGCGCGCCCTCGGGTAACTGGCTCAGGTCAAGATGAATGGTCTCTGCCCGCACACCAAACTGCGCCGCTTTTTTTGCCGTCTCCTGCGCGCCGCGTTCATCGGAATGCCAGGTGATACCAATATCAAAACCGTTTTGTGCTAATAACAACGCACACGCTTTGCCAATTCCCGAATCTGATGCCGTTACAATTGCGACTTTGGTCATATTCCTCTCCGGATGAATCATACACAGCCTAAGTATAGGAACCCTGTCTGAATCATCCGGAAAAATCAGGAATGATAACCGCCGCCCAGCGCGCTGGTAAGCTGAATAGAGGCATCCAGCCACTGGCCCTGCAACAGCAAGCCGTTACACTGCTCGCGCAGTGCCGGGATTTTGGCCTCGCTCACGCGGGAACCCGCAATAATACCGGCATTAAAGCGCGCTTGCGCCAGACCGACCACACGCTGCGCGTCATGCTCAATCTGCTGCTGATGCTGATTTTTCTGCGCCAGCGTCTCTACCTGACTGGCGGCGCGCGCCACATCATTAACCGCATCTACCACCGCTTTGTTGTAGTTGGCGATAGAAAGGTTGCTTTGCGCTTTGGCGATATCGAGGTTGGCATTCAGCCTGCCGCTGTCGAAAATCGGCAGCGTCAGCCCGCCGGTAATGCCATATTGCTGTGCGGAATGGCGGAACAGATCGCTCAGATGTAACGCATCCTGCTGTAAAAAAGCCATCAGATTGATATCGGGATAAAACGCGGCCTTCGCGGCGTCAATGCTGCTCAACGAGGATTCAATGTACCAGTGCGCGGCCTGTAGATCCGCCCGGCGCGCCAGCAGCGAATACCCCAGTTGCGATGGTAACCGGCTTTCAACGGCGGGGAGACTCACCTGACGCAGCTTGAGCGCCGCCGATTGCGTATTGGTTAACGCGCTGAGCCGCGCTTCAATAACCTTCATTTTACCGTTAACGTCATTCAACTGCTGCTGGGTTTTGCTGGCGTCGATATCGGTCTCGACCCCTTCAACAGAAGAAGTAATGCCGTGTTGATACAGCTCCCGGTTTACCGTCACCACGTTTTGCTGCTCATGCTCGATTTGCATCAGCACATTTTTCAGCGCCGCCTGCGTCTGCCACTCCCAGTAGAGTCGCGCCACGCCGCTTGCCAGCAGTTGTCGGGTCTGCTCCTGCTCCGCTTCGCGCGCTTTGACCGCCCCGATCCGCGCGGTAACTTCAGCGCGGTTTTTCCCCCATAAATCCAGATCCCAGCCCGCCGTCAGGCCGAATGTACCGTTGGTATACCACGGCCCGGTCGTTCCCGCCGCGGGGTCGGTAATCGCGAATGGCCCCATAAGCCCTTCCGCGGACATTCGCTGGCGCTCAATGTCGGCAGAAAAGTCGAGCTGCGGGCCGTCCTGCGCCTCAACCGCTTTCGCCTGCGCTTCCGCCAGTTGAATACGCTGTTCAGCCACCTGCATATCCGGCGAATGCTGTATGGCATTATCAATCAGCGCGTCAAGCTGCGCATCGTGATACGCCTTCCACCACTGGCTATCCGGCCAACCGTTTTTCAATGCCGCCGGCAGGCTGGAATCAACATGAGAAGAGGGCGTCTGCTGGGTCAGCGACTGGCGGGTATCGTGCATAGGGGCGCAGCCCGCCAGCAAAATAAAAAGCGGTAAGCTCGCTGTCGCGGCAAGGAAAGAATTACGATTCATGGAGGTGTTCTGATAAAAAAAGGTGCGCAGAGAGTACGTCTTACGGCGAACTATTTTTTAGTTACGCGTGGCAATACATCATCAGACAACAAAAGACATATTTTGAAATTTATATGATTAGCAAATAATTTCATCTGATACATTTTTTGATGTAATACTTCAATGAAAAGTCCCACTAACCCGTTCATAAATGAACGATTTTGCTGCAATACGCGCCAGCAGCCTTCATGAGTTAAACGTCGCCGCGCCCAACAAAGCAGCAGATGGCTTAATACTTTCCTATACTTTGTTTGTATTTACCAATAAAGGGACAAACAATGAAAATTCTTCTATGGGCAATCTTAATTATTTTTCTGATTGGGCTGTTGGTGGTAACGGGCGTGTTTAAGATGATTTTCTGATTCCTGCGCCGGGCAGCGATAGTATCTGCCCGGCACACGTTCTGGACGCTGTAGAGATTAGATTTTAATAGCCTGAATCACCCGCGCAATCTCGGACGAACGGTTTAACGCCCGAATCGACTGAAAAAGTTCTATCGCCTCAATATATTCCTTACGTAAATATCCCAACCACTGTTTAATACGCGCGACATGGTATAAACCGGTATCGCCCTGCTTTTCCAGTCGGGTATATTTTTGTAATAACGTCACCACTTCCGGCCACGGCATACGCGGTTCGTTATACTTCACCACCCGACTCAGGTTAGGAATATTTAACGCCCCACGGCCAATCATCACCGCATCGCAGCCGCTGGTCGCCATACATGCCTGCGCGCTCTGCCAGTCCCAGATTTCGCCATTCGCGATAACCGGAATAGTCAAACGCTGGCGTATTTCGCCGATCGCCTGCCAGTCGATATGCTCGGCGCGGTAGCCCTGCGCTTTGGTACGACCATGCACCACCAGTTCACTGGCGCCGGCCTGCTGCACCGCATCGGCGATTTCAAATTTTCTATCGCCGCTATCCCAGCCGAGACGCACTTTTACCGTCACCGGCAGATGCGACGGTACCGCGGCCCGCATCGCTTTCGCGCCCTGATAGATGAGTTCGGGATCTTTGAGCAATGTCGCGCCGCCGCCGCTGCCGTTCACCACTTTTGACGGACAGCCGCAGTTCAGGTCCACGCCATACGATCCCAACGCCGTCGCCCGCGCGGCGTTTTCCGCCAGCCACTGCGGATGCTGACCCAGAAGCTGAATACGCACCGGCGTGCCGGACGGCGTGCGGCTGGCGTGATGCAACTCCGGGCAGATGCGATGAAACACTTTTACCGGCAGCAGCTGATCCACCACGCGCACAAATTCGGTGATGCAGAGATCGTAATCATTCACTTCGGTCAGCAGCTCGCGCACTAACGCGTCGAGCACGCCTTCCATCGGCGCCAGTAAAACACGCATATCGGTATCCACAGCAAAAAAAGAGGCGCTATCATAACGCCTCTCTGCGATGAGCAAAACTTTTTGCCGGGTGGCGGCGCAAACGCCACGCTACGTCACGTAAAGTGCTCAACGCGGCTCAAGACAGTTATCTTCTTTCCAGCCGTACAGCCATTCGATACCGCGATAAAACGCCTCCTGCGATTTCCCTTTCCACAACAGATTACGCACCTGACGCTCCACCCCGGCGGCGTGATAGAGACGCCCCATCTCGCGGGTAGACCAGACGATACGCGCCGTGCGGGGAATACGCACCGACTCATACAGCGCAAATGCCTGCTGCGCGTCGCCGTCGCAGCGTTCCAGCGCTTTGCCTAGCGTGACGGCGTCTTCCAGCGCCATACAGGCGCCCTGGGCCATATATTGCGCCACCGGATGCGCGGCGTCGCCCACCAGAGTGATACGCTCGGTTCCCCATTTCGCGACCGGCTCACGATCGGCGGTCGACCAGCGACGCCAGGAGGTCGGCTTATCCAGCATCTGACGCGGGCGGGGATGAATGCCGGCAAAATAAGAGAGCACCTCTTCTTTACTGCCGTCTTTCACGCCCCACTCTTCTTGCTGGCGGCTGTGGAATGTCACCACCAGATTGTACTGTTGACCTCCACGGAGCGGATAATGGACCAGGTGACAATGCGGGCCTGCCCATAGCACCGGTGCGTTAATACGTAAATCGTCCGGCATATCGTCGCAATCAATCACCGCCCGATAAACTACATGCCCCGTTACGCGCGGCGCATCGCCGAGTAAACTTTGCCGCACGACCGATTTAACGCCGTCGCAGCCCACGAGAATATCCGCCGTCCAGCTATTTCCCTGCTCATCAAACACCGTAACGTCATCCGGCGTCTGGCGGATATCGACAATATGGGTCGAGGTACGATACTCCACGCCAGGGTGCGTCAGCACCGCTTCCCATACCGTTGCATGAATATCTACCCGGTGAATTACCGCATACGGCCCGCCAAAATGGTCGCGGAACGCCTGTCCGGTTTCAATGCATACCACTTCTTCGGCATTCACGGCATCCATCATGGTAATGTGATCGGTAAACACCGCACGCTGGCGGGCAACATCGCCCACACCGAGACTATCCAGCGCCGAAAAAGCGTTCGGCCCAAGCTGAATACCCGCGCCAATCTCGCCAATTTCGTGCGCTTTTTCCAACAGCATGACTTTTATTCCCTGGCGCGCCAGCGACAGCGCGGTCGCCGCGCCGCCGATTCCGCCACCTACAATAATTGCGCTTGTCACGTGAGTCATGGTCATTCTCCTTTTCAGGCCGGGATTTTATCTTGTTGATTTTCCGGCGCGGCGGCAATAAACGCCGGTAGCTGTACGCAGGCGTCATAAACGGCTTTACAGCGCGGATAGCCTGATAAATCGCAGCCCATCCTGAGCGCATTCGCCCACTGAGGAATCAGGCAGCAGTCCGCAAGGCCTGGCGCGTCGCCCACGCAGAATCGTCCGGACTGACTTTTACGCAATAGCTGCTCTACCGCGCTTAACCCTTGTTGTATCCAGTGGGCGTACCAGCGTTTTTTATCCTCTTCTCTAACCTTCAGCTCATCGGTCAGGTAGCGCAACACGCGCATGTTATTGATTGGGTGTATATCGCAGGCGATAGCGTAGACAATTTCCAGCGCCTGGCTGCGCGCCGGGTCGCTCGTCGGCAGCAGCGGCGTTTGCGGAAAATGTCGGTCCAGCCAGTCGACGATGGCCAGCGATTGCCCCAACGATTCGCCGTCATCAGTGACCAGCGTCGGCACCAGGCCTACCGGATTCATCCGTCGGTAGGCCAGCGCATTCTGCTGGCCGATACGAATATTGACGCCCACCGTCTGGTAATCAATCCCCTTTAACGCCAGCGCAATACGTACACGATAAGACGCCGAACTATTAAAGAAACTGTACAGCTTCATCGTTCACCTCAGACAATTTTCACAGCAATCGGCGTCAGACCTTCTACGTTCCCGGTGATGACATCCCCTTTCACCACGGCGCCCACCCCCTCTGGCGTACCGGTGAAAATCAAATCGCCTGGCTGCAATTCAAAAAAGCCGGACAAATAGCTGATGGTTTCATTCACCGACCAAATCAGGTGACGAATATCGCTGCGCTGATGGTCTTCGCCGTTAACCTGTAGCCAAATAGGGGCGTTATCCACATTATGCGTTTCAGCGGCTTTGTGTAATGGCGCAATGGGCGCGGAGAGATCGAACGCTTTGCCGATTTCCCACGGGCGTCCCATCTGACGCATTTCCATCTGACGATCGCGACGCGTCATGTCCAGACCGGTGGCGTATCCCCAGACATATTCATGGGCTTTTTCCAGCGGAATATCGCTCCCTTTTTTACCAATCGCCACCACCAGCTCAATTTCATAATGGTAGTTATCGGTCTGCGCCGGATACGGCAGTTCCAGGGTATCCCCCGCCGCTACCGGGACGACAGCGTCCGCTGGTTTACAAAAGAAGAACGGCGGTTCGCGATCGGGATCAAAGCCCATTTCACGGGCATGGGCGGCATAGTTGCGACCCACGCAGTAAACGCGACGTACCGGAAACTGCTCATCACTGCCCGCCACGGGTACTGTCACCGGGGCCTGCGGCTGGAATACATATTTGGTCATGTTCTCTCTCCCTAATTAATAACGTGCTTCGCGGAACAGCCCCAGGGCTTCCTGAACCGGCTTGTCCGAAAAGCTGAATAACACCGTGTCTTCGCTGCTGCGAAACGACACCTCATGCCAGGTCGGCGCCACAAAAATGTCTTTTGCGGAAAAATGAAAAGTTTCGTTGCCGATAGTGACCTGCCCTGCCCCTTCAACGACGTGGTAGATAGTGCTGTCGGTGCTCCGCGCCACACGCGAGGCAAAGCCTTTTGGCAGCAGTTGCAGGAACGCGCCCATCGACGGCATCGGATAACCGCCGGTGACGGGATTAACGTAACGCAGCTTGTAGCCTTCCCACTCATCCGGATCGCCCATACGGGTCAGATCGTGCAGCGCCTCGCGACTGCGGTCGTAACGGTAGTTGAAAATCGGCGACGAGTTCCCGCGCTGGTGGCGCAGCGGCAGCATATTCGCTGCATAGCGCGGCAGATAATCGCCCTCTTTTCGCGTCACCGGCTGCTGATCTTCGGGATAGTCTTCCGCAAACCCACAGCCCAGGAGGTTGACTAACGGCAGATCCAGACCATCCAGCCATACCACCGGCTCTGATCCCGGATTACCATGATCGTGCCAGCGCCACTGCGGCGTCAGGATAAAATCGCCGGTATGCATTGGCGTGCGCTCGCCGTCCACCGCGGTAAATGCGCCTTTACCTTCGACGATAAAACGCAGCGCCGACTGGTTATGGCGATGACTCGGCGCGACTTCGCCGGGCAGGATCAGCTGTAAACCAGCATATAAGGTCGCCGTGATCGACGACTGACCGCGCAATGCCGGATTTTCCAGCACCAGCACCCGGCGGATCGCCTCTTTCGCGCCAATGACATTGCCGCTTTCCATCAGTAGCGGACGAATTTCCTGATAATTCCAGTAGGCCGGCGCGCAGTTGGCGTTTGGCGTCTGCGGTACCAGGTGATGTAACGATTCCCACAGCGGCGTCAGATTCTGCCCGGAAATATGCTGGTAATACTGCTGACGGCTATCTTTTACGTTCTGATTTATTTCAGACATGGAGATTCTCCTTATTCGTTTACGACGCTGGCACGCGGCAGGTCGTCAGGTACAGAAATCGAAAGGCGGACAACCACCGTCAGCAGGGTAAGCATTACCGCGCTGATAGCCGCCGGAATAGCAATGACAAAAAACAACGTATCGAAAGAGAAATTGAGGGCCATCATCATGCCGCCGGAGAGCGAACCGACAATCGCCCCGCAGCGTCCAATGGCGTTCGACCAGCTCACGCCCGTCGCCCGGCTTTGGGTGGGGTACAGCGTCGCCGTCAGAGCATTAAGCCCTACCTGGGAACCGCTAATACCGATGCCAGTACCAAAAATCGCCAGCGCCATCAGCCAAAGGCCGTTTTCGCTCAGGCCTATCATGACAATGCAAACCGCGCCCAGCGCATAGCTCACCGCCAGTACCCGGAACGGGTTAAGCCGATCCATCAACACGCCGAGTAACAGCGCGCCAAGCGTGCCGCCAACCTGGAATGCGGCAGTCACCCACGACGCCTGTTGCAGATCAATACCGCGATGGTTAAGTAACGTCGGCATCCAGCTGGAAAGCAGATAGATAATGAGCAGGCTCATAAAGAACACCACCCATAACATCAGGGTAATGACAAGCTGTCGCCCGGCAAAAAGCTGGCGAATACTGCCTTTGGCGACGGCTGCCGTCTCATGCAGAAAGAATTGCGTATCGTGATAGCGCTCGCCGGTAATGGCGCTGACCGTCCGGGCGACAACGGCTTGCGGTAGTTGGCGACGTACCTGCCAGCGGGGAGATTCCGGCAGCGCGAACAGCAGGCCGAAAAACAGCATCAAAGGCAAGATGCCGCCTAGCGCCAGAATTCCGTGCCAGCCAATCAGCGGCACCAGTTGCGCGCTCACAATCCCGCCCATCGCCGACCCCAGGGTAAAACCGCAGAACATCAGCGTGACCAGCGCTCCGCGTCGACGAGCGGGAAGGTATTCCGACGTCATGGTGATGGTATTCGGCATCGCTCCGCCCAGTCCCAGACCGGTTAAGAAGCGCAGCAACACCAGGGTTTCTATATCCGGCGAGAAAGCGGAAAGCAGGCTCAATGCGCCGAATAGCGCCACGCAAAGCTCAATGACCCGCTTGCGGCCAAAGCGATCCGCCAGCGGCCCGCATAGCAGCGCGCCGGCCGTAAGCCCCAGCAGCCCTGCGCCAAACAGCGGCGCAAGTTCGCTGGCGCTTAGCTGCCAGTGAGTACGAATATCCGGGGCGATGAAGCCAATCGCGGCGGTGTCAAAACCGTCGAGCATAACCACCAGAAAACAGCAGATGATAACGCGCCACTGCATTTTGCCGACGGGCGCGGCATCAATAAGGGCTTGTAGATCACGTCGTTGAGTCATAGCTAATGCCTCAGTGCAGGGAGATAGATGTTGTTTTTATGTTTGCTATGTTACGAGTTTGTAGAGTGAGCGATAAAATGTACAATGGCTTTTCAGGCAGAGACATAACCTGGAGGTTATAGCGAATGGCGAACTGGGCGCAGAAATTGAAATTACATCACCTGCAAACGCTGGTTGCGCTGGGCGAACAGGGCAACCTGACGCACGTCGCCCGGATGATGAATATCTCCCAGCCGGCGCTATCGAAGTGGCTATCTCAACTCGAAGATGAGATAGGCATCACGCTTTTTGAGCGCCACAGTAAAGGACTACGCCCCTCGGAAGGCGGTAAATTACTGCTCCAGCACGCCCAGCGCCTAATTAACGATCTGGAGCGTTCACAGTATGAAATCGCCCGTTTCAAGCAGGGCGGCCTGGTTGGCAGCCTGAAGATCGGCTGTTCGCCCGTGGCGACTGACTGCGTATCACAGGCGATTCTGAGCCTGCTTAACGAAATGCCGACGCTGCATCTGAATATTGAAGAGAAGGTAATGACGCCGCTGCTGCACGATTTGCTTGCCGGTCAGGTGGATGTGGTGGTAGGGCGTGTCGGCGGCCGTGCCCTGCAACTGCCGCTTAATTATCAGGTACTTTATACCGAGCCGGTCTGCTTTGTGGCGCGTCCGCACCATCCGCTGGCCGCGCGAGCGCAGATCGCCTGGAGCGATCTGGCGCACTGGCGGTGGATAGTCTGGCCAACCGGCACCCCTATTCGCATCAGTATTGATAACGCCCTCGTCGATAATGGCGTCATGCTCCCGGAAAACACCATTGAATCGGCGTCAATGAACGTCAGCACCAATTTGCTGCAAAGCAGCGATATGATCTCTATTCTTTCTTTACGGCTGGCGCAACGCTATGCCAGCCAGGGGCAACTGGCGATTTTAAACTTGCCAAAAATTGAGCAAAAAGGCAGCGTAGGGATGTTCTGGCGTAAGAATGAGACGCCGTCTTTGGCCCTGAGTCGCTTTTTGTATTTTTTAGCCCAGGTTTAGCGCCGCCGACCAGGGGCATTGCCCGATGTTCCTGCTGTCTATACCCACTATGCTAAGAATTCATGATGTGATCGGTAGCACGTTTTAACGTTTAATTGTATGATGAATCCATCTCATCAAGGGCTTTAAACATGAGTAAGTCACTGAATATTATCTGGCAATATATACGCGCTTTTGTATTGATTTATGCCTGTTTGTACGCAGGCATTTTTCTTGCATCACTGCTTCCTATCACTATTCCCGGCAGCATTATCGGGATGTTAATTCTGTTTGTATTGCTGGCGCTGCAAATTCTGCCGGCAAAGTGGGTTAACCCCGGCTGTTATGTGCTGATTCGTTATATGGCGTTGCTGTTTGTGCCAATTGGCGTTGGGGTCATGCAATATTTTGACTTACTGCGCGCGCAATTCGGCCCGGTGGTGGTCTCTTGCGCTATCAGTACGCTGGTCGTTTTTGTGGTCGTAAGCTGGAGTTCACATCTGATACACGGTGAGCGTAAAGTGGTTGGGCAGAAGGGAACGAAAAAATGATGACATATATCTGGTGGTCGTTACCGCTGACGCTGGCGGTATTTTTCGCCGCCCGCCGACTGGCGGCGCATTTTAAAATGCCGTTGCTGAATCCGCTGCTGGTGGCAATGGTAGTCATTATTCCTTTTCTGTTGCTGACCGGTATTCCCTACGAGCACTACTTCAAAGGCAGCGAAGTACTTAACGATCTGCTGCAACCGGCGGTAGTGGCACTGGCCTATCCCCTTTATGAACAATTGCACCAGATTCGCGCGCGTTGGAAATCCATTATTAGCATCTGTTTTGTCGGCAGTCTGGTAGCGATGATTACCGGGACATCCGTTGCCTTGCTGATGGGCGCAACGCCTGAAATCGCGGCATCGGTACTGCCTAAATCCGTGACTACGCCTATCGCGATGGCGGTGGGCGGCAGCATCGGCGGCATCCCCGCGATCAGCGCGGTATGCGTAATTTTTGTCGGTATTCTGGGCGCGGTGTTTGGCCACACGCTGTTAAACGCGATGCACATCCGTACTAAGGCCGCACGCGGGCTGGCAATGGGGACCGCCTCACATGCGCTCGGTACTGCGCGCTGTGCCGAGCTGGATTACCAGGAAGGCGCGTTTAGCTCCCTGGCGCTGGTGATCTGCGGCATTATTACCTCGCTGGTAGCACCCTTTTTGTTTCCGCTCATTCTGGCGGTAATGCACTAACGACGGGACAAAAGACCGGGTTAAAATTTGCGATACGTCGCGCATTTTTTATTTAAGTTTCACAAGTTGCATAAGCAATGAGATTTAGATCACATATTAAGACATAGCAGGCCCGTAAACTACGGTTCCATTACATTGTTATGAGGCAACGCCATGCATCCACGTTTTCAAACTGCTTTTGCCCAGCTTGCGGATAATTTGCAATCAGCGCTGGCCCCTATCCTGGCGGACCACCATTTTCCCGCCATGCTGACCGCAGAGCAGGTCTCGACGCTTAAAAATACGGCGGGACTGGACGAAGACGCGCTGGCTTTCGCACTGTTACCTCTGGCGGCGGCCTGCGCCCGTACCGATTTGTCCCATTTTAACGTCGGCGCGATTGCGCGCGGCGTTAGCGGCAACTGGTATTTCGGCGCGAATATGGAGTTCCTGGGCGCCACCATGCAACAAACTGTGCATGCTGAACAAAGCGCGATTAGCCACGCCTGGCTACGCGGCGAAAAAGGGCTCGCCGCCGTCACCGTTAACTACACGCCTTGCGGCCACTGTCGCCAGTTTATGAACGAGCTGAACAGCGGTCTGGATCTGCGCATTCATCTGCCGGGCCGCGCGCCGCATACGTTACGCGATTATCTGCCTGACGCTTTCGGGCCAAAAGATCTGGAGATCAAAACGCTGCTGATGGACGAGCAGGATCATGGCTTTACGTTAACGGGCGATACGCTAACGCAAGCGGCGATAACGGCAGCCAATAAGAGCCATATGCCTTATAGCCACTCACCGAGCGGCGTGGCGCTGGAATGTAAAGATGGCCGTATTTTCACCGGCAGCTATGCGGAAAACGCCGCCTTTAACCCTACGCTTCCCCCGCTGCAAGGCGCGCTAAACCTGCTGAGTCTCAATGGCTATGACTATGCGGATATTCAGCGCGCGATTCTGGCGGAAAAAGGCGATGCAGCATTAATTCAATGGGATGCCACCGCCGCAACGCTGAAAGCGTTAGGTTGCCATAATATTGACCGCGTGCTTCTCGGCTAAGCAAATGTGCCGGATAGCGACGCACTGGCGTCTTATCCGGCCTGACTCTCCTCTCCCGCGACCCGATACAAGGGAAATCATGCTGAAAATCTCCGCAATCAGACGGCGGTTTCTTGCGCTACGTCTTCGGGTACAGTAGCCTGATCGTACTTTCATCCTGGTATCGAGTTTCCTGCATGTTAAAGCGCGTGTTTTACAGCCTGTTGGTCCTGGTAGGCTTGCTGCTGTTGACGGTGCTTGGCCTCGATCGGTGGATGAGCTGGAAAACAGCGCCCTATATCTATGACGAGCTACAGGATCTCCCCTACCGCCAGGTTGGCGTCGTGTTAGGGACAGCCAAATACTATCGCAAGGGTGTCATTAATCAGTACTATCGTTACCGTATTCAGGGCGCGTTAAACGCTTACAATAGCGGTAAAGTCAATTACCTGCTGCTCAGCGGCGACAATGCCCTGCAAAGCTATAACGAACCGATGACCATGCGCAAAGACCTTATCGCGGCGGGCGTCGATCCTGCGGACATTGTGCTTGATTACGCTGGCTTCCGTACGCTTGACTCCATTGTGCGTACCCGCAAAGTGTTTGATACCAACGACTTTATTATCATCACTCAGCGCTTCCACTGCGAACGCGCCTTGTTTATTGCGTTGCATATGGGCATTCAGGCGCAGTGTTACGCGGTACCTTCGCCCAAAAATATGCTGACAGTGCGCCTGCGCGAATTTGGCGCCCGCTTTAGCGCGCTGGCGGATCTCTATATTTTTAAACGCGAACCGCGTTTTTTAGGCCCGCTGGTACCTATCCCCACGCAGCATCAGGTGCCGAATGACGCCCAGGGGTATCCGGCCGTTACGCCGGAACAATTGCTTGAACTGGAAAAGAAAAAAGGGAAATGATCATGGATGTACAGACGATATTTGTCATATTAGCCTTTCTGCTACTCCCGCTTTTTTGCTTCCGTGAGGCCTGGAAAGGCTGGCGAACCGGCGCGGTAGATAAAGTTGTCAAAAATGCGCGAAAACCGGTTTATGTCTATCGCCATGCCGATCCCGTACAATATTGGTCTTATCTTTTTCTTTATACCGGTTGCGGTTTTTTATTTACTGGAATGATTATTTATCTTCTTTTTTATCGTTAATCTATTTATTATCCCTTTAAAATTGAGAATAGTTATTATTATGATATAAGGAACAAATGCTGTTTTGCATTCTGGTTTCATTTTTTTGTGAATTCTTTCACAGAATACCCTTCTTTCAATGCTTAGGCTGGCGGTAGATTTTGGATCATTAAAACGCGTTATTTGCGTTTCGCCTTAATTTATTCAAGCATTAAGGAAGATTATATGCCGCAACAAAATTATCTGGATGAACTCACGCCTGGTTTTACGCCATTACTGGCAATAAAAGAGGCTTCACGTTGTTTATTATGTCACGATGCGCCCTGTAGTCAGGCTTGCCCGGCGCAAACCGATCCGGGGAAATTTATTGGTTCTATTTACTTTCGCAATTTTAAAGGCGCAGCGGAAACTATCCGGGAAAATAATGCGCTTGGCGCCGTCTGCGCCAGAGTCTGTCCGACGGAAAAATTATGCCAGCGCGGATGTACACGTTCCGGAATAGATAAACCTATTGATATTGCACGCCTGCAACGTTTTATTACCGATTTTGAACAGCAGACTGCCATGCAGATTTATCAGCCCGGGAGTAAAACACACGGGAAAGTCGCGATTATTGGCGCGGGTCCGGCAGGTTTGCAGGCAAGCGTGACGCTCACGCATTTAGGCTATGACGTCACCATTTACGAAAAACAGCCGCAGCCCGGCGGATGGCTGCGTCACGGCATCCCGGCATTTCGTCTGCCGCAAAGCGTACTCGATCAGGAAATTGCCCGCATTGTAGAAATGGGCGTCAATATTAAATGTAATTGTGACGTGGGCGGGTCGCTATCGCTTGCGCAACTCAAAGCCGAATATCGCGCCGTGCTGATGACCGTCGGGATGTCCTGTGGCTCTGATTTACCGTTATTTGAGCAAGCCAGTCACGTAGAGATTGCCGTTGATTTTTTACAGCGCGCCCGTCAGGCCGACGGCGATATTAGCGTTCCGCGTAGCGCATTAATTATTGGCGGCGGCGACGTAGCGATGGATATCGCCAGTACGTTAAAAATTCTCGGCTGTCCTTCCGTCACCTGCGTGGCGCGGGAAGAATTAGCCGAATTCCCCGCCAGCGAAAAAGAATTTACCAGCACGCAGGCATTAGGCGTATCGATTATTGATGGCTTTACGCCTGTCGCCGTCAGCGGAAATAAAGTGACCTTCCACCATGTACGCCACTCAGGAGAACTGACGCTGGAAGCGGAAAATATTATTTTGGCCGTGGGGCAGCACGCGCGACTGGATGCCTTTGCGGAGATAAAAGCGCAGCGTAATATTATCGACACGCACAATTATCAAACCGACGACCCGGCGATCTTTGCCGCTGGCGATATTGTTAAAGGTGATAAGACCGTCGTTTATGCGGTAAAAACCGGAAAAGAAGCCGCTCAGGCTATTCATCATTATTTAGAGGAGGCCTGCTCATGTTAACAAAAGATTTGTCTGTTACCTTTTGCGGCGTTAAGTTTCCCAATCCGTTTTGTCTCTCTTCTTCTCCGGTAGGCAATTGTTATGAGATGTGCGCCAAAGCCTATGATACCGGTTGGGGCGGGATCGTTTTTAAAACCATTGGTTTTTTTATTGCCAACGAAGTCTCTCCACGTTTTGACCACCTGACGAAAGAAGATACCGGTTTTATTGGTTTCAAAAACATGGAGCAAATTGCTGAGCATCCGCTGGAAGAGAACCTGGCCGCCATTCGACGGCTAAAACAGGATTATCCGGATAAGGTGCTGATTGCTTCCATCATGGGGGAAAATGAGCAGCAGTGGCAGGAACTGGCGCGTCTGGTTGAAGAAGCCGGCGCGGATATGATTGAGTGTAACTTCTCTTGCCCGCAGATGACCTCGCACGCCATGGGAAGCGATGTAGGGCAAAGCCCGGAGCTGGTTGAAAAATACTGCCGCGCCGTAAAACGCGGTTCATCTTTGCCAATGCTGGCGAAAATGACGCCGAATATTGGCGATATGTGCGAAGTCGCGCTGGCCGCCAAACGCGGCGGAGCCGACGGTATCGCCACCATCAACACCGTGAAATCCATTACTAACATCGACCTGAACCGCAAAATCGGGATGCCGGTGGTTAACGGTAAATCCAGTATCTCCGGTTATTCAGGAAAAGCGGTGAAACCCATTGCGCTGCGTTTTATCCAGCAGTTGCGAATGCACCCTGAACTGCGCGATTTCCCGATTAGCGGTATCGGCGGCATTGAAACCTGGGAAGACGCTGCCGAATTTCTGCTGCTGGGCGCGGCGACCCTACAGGTGACGACAGGCATTATGCAATACGGTTACCGCATTGTAGAAGATATGGCGAGCGGCCTCAGCCACTATCTGGCCGATCAGGGATTTGCCTCATTACAGGAGATGATCGGGCTGGCGAATGGCAATATTATCCCGGCGGAAGACCTGGATCGCAGCTATATCGTCTATCCGCGGATTAATCAGGAGAAATGCGTCGGCTGCGGACGTTGCTATATCTCCTGCTATGACGGCGGCCATCAGGCGATGGAGTGGGATGAACACAGCCGCACGCCGCATTGCAATACGGAAAAATGCGTCGGTTGTCTGCTGTGCGGTCATGTCTGCCCGGTCGCCTGTATTGATTTAGGCGAGGTCAAATTTAAAAAAGGCGAAAAAGAGCACGCGTTAACGCTGTAGCTCGCGGTATGAAGCCCGGCGCGCAGTTTCGCTGCGCCGGGTTATCTGATAAGCAAAGTAATAGGTCTGGATAACTACTTCTTACGCGCGTATTTCAGCGAGTCCAGCGCCACGGCGAAAATGATAATGCCGCCTTTGATAATGTACTGCCAGTACGGGTTTACCCCGATATAGGTCAGGCCATAGTTGATGACGGTAAAGATAATGACGCCGGTCACCACGCCGAAGACCGTCCCCACTCCGCCGCTAAACGATACGCCCCCGACAACGCATGCGGCAATCGCATCCAGTTCATACATAAAGCCGAGGTTGTTGGTGGCAGAACCAATACGCCCTGCTTCCAGTAAGCCGCCGAAGGCATAAAACACGCCGGAGAGCGCATAAATCATCAGCAGGTTCAACGCCACGTTTACTCCGGAAACTTTCGCCGCTTCCGGGTTGCCGCCAATAGCAAAAATGTTTTTACCAAAACGGGTCTTATTCCACAGCACCCAGACAAACGCTACCGCAATCAGAGCGTAAAAGGTGATGTATGAGAGCCGGAAACTGCCCATCGCCACAAAGCCCTGCGCAAAGGTGGAAAAGCCGCTGTCAAAGCCGGAAATGGGCGAAGCGCCGACAAAGTCATAGTAAAGGGAGTTGATCCCATAAACGATAATCATCGTGCCAAGCGTGGTAATAAACGGCGTCACGTTCAGGTAAGCAATGATGATACCGTTCACCAGGCCAATCACCGCGCCAATCGCGCAGACAATCAGGATGACCAGCGCAATCGGCATGGTCGCCATTTCCGGAAACACTTTATTGGCGTTTTCCATTGATTGCAGTAATGTTGCCGCTACGACCGCCGCCAGCCCTACCTGACGCCCCGCCGACAGGTCTGTCCCCTGGGTGACGATGAGTCCCGCCACGCCCAGCGCGATAATAATACGTACCGAAGATTGCGTCAGAATATTACTTAAATTCAGCAAACTTAAAAAAGTCGGGTCCTGGAAAATAATAATCGCCAGCAACACTAAAAGAACGACGTAAATTCCGCCCTCTTTCAGCCAGGTCAAAAAGCTTTTCTTGTTTAACGCACTCATAAGGAGCCCCTGATCTTAAAGGTGCAAAGAAGCAAGACGCAAAATTTCGTTTTGCGTTGTTGTTTTAGTATCGACAATGCCGGAAACGAGACCGTTACTCATCACCAGGATACGATCGGTAATCCCTAACAGCTCCGGCATTTCAGAAGAGATAATGATGATCCCCTTGCCTTTTTTCGCCAGTTCCGCAATAAGCTGATAAATTTCAAATTTTGCGCCGACATCAATGCCGCGGGTCGGTTCGTCCAGCATTAATATTTCCGGCTGCGTTAATAGCCAGCGACCAATGATCACCTTTTGCTGATTGCCGCCGGAAAGCGAACCAATTTGCGTGCGATGCCCCGGCGTTTTTACCCGCATGGAATCAATGACCCATTGGGTGTCGCTTTTCATCCGGGAATTATCCAGTAACCCCACTTTATTTTTATAATTACGGATATTCGAAATTAATGAGTTAAATCCGATATCCAGATAGGCATAAATTCCGGTGGAACGACGCTCTTCCGTCACCAGCGCAAAACCGTGGTTAATCGCTTCGTTCGCAGTGTGATTATTAATTTTCTTGCCATGTAAAGTGATTGTCCCGGACGACTTCTCACGAATGCCAAACAGCGTTTCGACGATATCGGTACGCTTTGCCCCAACCAGACCGGCAATGCCCAGAATTTCGCCCTTGTGCAAATCAAAGGAGACATCGCGAATGGAAGGCTGGCGCAGCGAGGTCAGGTGACGAACCTCCAGAATCACGTCGCCCGGCTTATTTTCTTTATCCGGAAAGCGCTGGTTCAGGGAACGCCCGACCATCATCGCAATGATCTTATCCATATCCAGCCCTTCCAGCGGCTGGGTGGCAATCCACTGACCGTCGCGCAAAATAGTAATTTCATCGCACAATTGAAAAATTTCTTCCATTTTATGCGAGATATAAACAATACCGCAGCCGCGTTCTTTCAGCTTGCGAATAATGGTGAACAGATGATTAACCTCTTTCTCAGTTAACGATGAGGTCGGTTCATCCATAATAACGATCTTAGCGTTATAGGAAAACGCCTTCGCAATTTCGATCATCTGCATTTGCGAAACGGATAACGTTCCTACGCGCGCGCGCGGGTCAATATCGATATCCAGTTCATCAAATATCGCTTTGGTATCCTGGTACATTTTATCCTGGTCGACAAACATACCTTTGGTGGGATAACGTCCCAACCACATGTTATCCATGACCGAACGTTGTAATACCAGATTTAACTCCTGGTGTACCATCGAAATCCCATTCTCCAGCGCTTCTTTCGCCGAATGGAAGTCCACTTCTTTTCCCTGAAATACAATGCTGCCGGAGTCTTTTTGATAAATACCGAAAAGACATTTTAATAATGTTGATTTGCCTGCGCCGTTTTCACCCATTAATGCATGAATAGAATGCGGACGAACGTTTAAGTTGACATTATCAAGCGCTTTCACGCCGGGAAATGATTTGTTAATGCCACGCATTTCCAACAAATATTCACCCGACGGCGGAGAAATCGTGCTGCCCATAATGATACCCTGTCGGCCTTTTTAATTATGACTATCCGCGCCGGATGGCAAAAGAAATACGTTATCCGGTCTGCGGCGCGTCACCCTTCCACGGTTTCAGGGCGCAACAAAATTGCGCCCACAGACGGAAAAGTTATTTTTGGGTAAATTCGCTCAGATTGTCTTTGTCCACGCCGACATAAGGCACGCGCACGATTTTGTTCTCAATCTTCCAGCTGGTGCCGTCAGCCGCGCCCTTGCCTTCGGCGAGGTTTTTCGCCAGATCGAATGTCGCTTTCGCCTGATTGTTGGCGTCATTCAGTACCGTACCGGCCATCGCGCCCGATTTCACCAGCGCCAAAGCTTCCGGTAACGCATCGACGCCAAAGACCGGAATCGACGATTTATTATGCGCTTTCAGCGCCTCTACCGCGCCCATCGCCATCGCATCGTTATTCGCGATAACCACTTCAATCTTGTTAGCGTTCGGGCCAGATAGCCAGGCATCCATCTTATCTTTTGCCTGCGCGGTATCCCACATGGCGGTGTCTAACGCCAGTTGCTCGGTCTGAATACCTTTATCATTTAACTCTTTCACCACATACGTCGTACGGGCTTCAGCATCCGGGTGCCCCGGCTCGCCTTTCAGCAGAACATACTGAATTTTACCGTCTTTATTCAGATCCCAACCCTGATTCGCCTGCCAGTGTTTGGCAATCAAGTCGCCCTGAATCACACCGGATTCTTTAGAGTCAGTCCCGACATAATACGCCTTGTCATAGCTGTCCAGCGCTTTGCGGGAAGGCTCTTTGTTAAAGAACACCACCGGCACATTTTGCCCGCGCGCTTTCTCAATCACCGTACCGGCAGCTGCCGGGTCGACCAGGTTAATCGCCAGAGCTTTAACCCCTTTCGCCAATAAAACGTCAATTTGATCATTCTGTTTGGATTGATCGTTTTGCGAGTCATTCATCAGTAGCTGAACATCCGGCGCGGATTTGCCATCTTTTTCAATAGCCTTACGCACCACGGACATAAAGTTATCGTCATATTTATAAATCGTCACGCCAATACGAGTATCAGCCGCGTGCGCGTGCGCGCCGAATAACAGACTTGCCATCACGGCAGAAAGGGTCAGTACCTTCTTATTCATGGTAGCTCCGGTTTTATTATGTAGGGTATAGCGTAAAAAAATGCCCGGCTGTTCAGCACGTTAACGCGTGTTACTGAACGCCGAAGCGTATTTAGAGCCTATCCCACCAGGCGTTATTGGCGCAGCCAGTTTGGACACGGACAGCGCGCAAAAACCGGAGCGTACACGTAGTACGTGAGGTTTGACTCGCTACGCTCACCCTTCGGGCCGCCGCAAGCGGCGTTCAAAACGCTAACGCGTTTTGGCGAGCACTGCCCAGGTCCAAAATGGCAAGTAAAATAGCCCTAATGGGATAAGCTCTTATTCAACTCTTTATTTTTGTCCGGTAGTCGCGGGATATTGTGATAACGGTTTTTATAAGCGAAATACCCCAGCAAAACTGACAACTAACTGTTACACATTAGTTACAGTGCGACAAACGTTGTCATCATAGCTATCACAATGTTAATAAACTGTGAATTTACTCACAGATTGAAAACGGTTACATGCGGGGCGTAATCAGTTAGTGATCAGTACCGCATTCTGTCGCCATGCCACCGAATGGCGCCGCACCAGGGTCGGCATAAAGCAGTGCGTCGCCGTGATATCCAGCGTGCCTGCGGCCCCCTGTAACGCCAGCTCGGTCGCGATTTTCGCCATAGAAGCAATAGGATAGCGCACGGTAGTCAACTGAGGATCGGTATAACGAGCAATAGGGATATCATCGAAACCGATGACAGACAGATGCAAGGGAATGGCGATGCCGTTATCTTTTAACGCCGTCAGCGCGCCCGCCGCCATGTTATCGTTATAGGCAAATACCGCCGTCAGTTGCAGATTGCGTCCCAGCAACTCAACCATTGCCGACTCGCCGCCCTGCATGTCCGGCGTGCCGGTGCCTATCCAGCTCTCCGACGCAGCAATCCCCTGCTCTTGCAGCGCGTGTAACCACCCTTCTCTGCGCATCGCGTCATCTTCAATACGGTGGCTGGAGGCCAGGTAGCCGATGCGTTGATGTCCATTATTCAGCAACATTCGGGTCGCTATTCTGGCGCCGCTCACATTGTCGAGACAAACACAACGATGCGCATAACCCGGCACGATACGGTTAATCAGCACCATACCGGGGATCTGATCCATAAAGTCGCTCAGCTCGCGATCGGTTAAGGCTTTTGAGTGAACAATCAATGCGTTACAACGCTGACGGATCAAGACTTCAATCGCATGGCGCTCTTTTTCCGCCTCATGATAACTGTTGCCAATGAGAACATATTTCTGGTGCTGCTGCGCGACCAGATCTACGGCTTTCACCAGAGCGCCGAAAAAGGCATCGGAAACATCCATAACCACGACGCCGATGGTGTCGCTCACCTGAGTGGCCAGCGCTTGCGCATTCGCATTTGGCCGATATCCCAGCAGGGTGACGGCCTGCATAACGGCGTCACGGGTGTCGGGACTGACCAACACGCTGTTATTCAGTACGCGGGAAACGGTCGCTACAGACACGCCAGCCTGGCGCGCTACATCACGAATGGTGATCATATTCACTGCCCTGTTTGAGTTCAAAAATGCTCACAAATGCCCCGTTAGCAGGCGGCTATTTTGTCAGCACCCTGCCCAGGGCTGCGTGAGAAACATCACAGGGATGGAAACGGTTACAGCCATTTTGTTAATGAATGTGATCCAGATCGTTATCTGAGCGATCCTGACGCGCGCAACGTGAGTTGACGCCATAACCACTCGACCGGTCCCTGTTGCCAGAAACGTAGCCAGATGACGGAAAAGAGAAGGTTTATTGCCCATACCGGAACGACAAAGAACAAGAGTTCCAGTCGATTGAATTTCATAAATAAGCCAAACTGATAAAACAGCGTGGTACAGATGATCGTCTGCAGCAGATAATTGGTCAGCGCCATTCGCCCTACGCAGGCAATGGCAAGCGTCAGTCTGCATCGGCTAAGCTGCGGCCAGAAGCCAAACATCAGCGCGGCATAGCCCAGCGTTTGCAACGGCGCGCTCAGTTCGCGCGGCGCCTGCAATAAGAAGGCGCACCAGCGGTACGCCCAGTCCAGCCGCCATTGTAAAATGACCGCAGGCAGGTTGATCAGTAGCCCTAACGCCACCAGCAGAGCCCCGGTACGGCGATAGTGCCGCAGACTGTACTGACCTTTCAGCCAGCCGCTACGCATTAGCGCGGCGCCCAGCAGCATCATACCCGCCAGTTGCCAGCCATACTGCGCGCCGAGCGCCAGTAAACTATTTGACAGCATCTCTGCCCGGTTGCTGATAGCCTCCATGCCGCCGTTCAGCTTCCAGTATTTTTCATACAATATTGCCGACGCATCCGGCGTCCAGGCGCGGCTGGTTTCGCTACTCGATACCACGCCCAGCAGCAGTAGCACGCCAATCCCGACCAGATAAAGGAGTATGCCGGTATTGAACAGGCTTTTTACCGAAGGCGCGTCGCGTACCAGTCGCCAGCAAATTAACCCGACCAGACCGTAGGCCAGCAGAATGTCGCCGTCCCAAAAGAATAACGCATGGATAAAACCTAACAGTACCAATAGCGTTAAGCGCGACTGAATCCACTGTTTACCACGCGGAAGCAGCATTTGTAGCCCCGCGCCAAACAACAACGCGAACAGCGTAAGAAACTTAGCCTGCGCCACAATATCGAGAATCGCCCAGGACCAGGCGTCTTCGGGAACGATCGCGCCGTACCAGGCGGGATTGAGATAAGCCGCCTTCGGCAATCCAAAGGCGCTAATGTTAAGAAGCAGGATACCGAGGATAGCGACGCCACGTACAAAATCCAGCGTGACATTACGCTCCATCGTCTCCGCCTTAATCATGGATGATGGCGAACGGCACGCAGAAACTCCTGGCGCGTATTCTGGCTGGACTTAAACAATCCGCCCAGCGACGTCGTCGTCGTGGCGCTGGTTGCGTCACGAATACCGCGCGCTTTCACGCAGTAATGCACCGCATCAATCGATACCGCTACATTATTGGTGCCGAGCAAAGTTTGCAGCGCCGTCAGAATTTGTTGGGTCAAACGTTCCTGAACCTGCGGACGCTGGGCGAAGAATTGCACGATGCGGTTAATTTTCGACAGGCCGATCACGGAATCTTTGGGGATATACGCGACGGTCGCTTTGCCATCAATGGTCACGAAGTGATGTTCACAGGTGCTGGTCAGCGTGATATCGCGGACGGTGACCATTTCATCCACCTTCATTTTATTTTCAATGAGGGTAATTTTCGGGAAATTGGCATAGTCGAGGCCGGCGAAAATCTCGTCAACGTACATCTTAGCGATACGATGCGGCGTTTCCATCAGACTGTCATCGCTCAAATCGAGATTCAGCAACTGCATAATCTCAGTCATATGCCCTGCGATAAGGCTTTTTCGCGTTTCATTATCCAGTTCATCCATAGGCGGGCGCAGCGGCGTTTCCAGCCCCCGGGCAACCAGCGCGTCATGAACCAGGGCCGCTTCTTTACTGAGTGATGGCATTAATCGTGTTCTCCTGCAGGTGTGGCGCCTCTGCCCTGCATGGGGCAAAGTTTGTCAATATTGTGACAGTGTGATTATTGTGCGTGAGGTAGCGCACATAATCCAGTATTCACGCCCATAATTGTTGAAATTGTCGCTGCCTTTCATGACATCTTTTCCGGTGCGAGAATGATGGCAGGACAAAGGGCATATTTGTTAACGCAACGTTATTTAAATGATGAAGCATGTTTATGTATTACGGAAGTGAAAGTTACTCACAACGCGGTGAATAATCTGTATTATGAAGAATCTGCATACCTTATCAGGTTCACTATAAAAGGAGCCCCCGCATGGAAATGCTCGAAGAGCACCGATGTTTTGGCGGCTGGCAGCAGCGCTGGCGTCATCATGCCGCCACGCTAAACTGCGCCATGACATTCAGCATTTTTCTTCCGCCGACTCAGGATAATGAACCGCCTCCGGTACTGTACTGGTTGTCCGGGTTGACCTGCAATGATGAGAACTTTACCACCAAAGCAGGCGCGCAGCGTATCGCAGCAGAACTGGGCATTGTATTGGTGATGCCGGATACCAGTCCACGCGGTGAACAGGTCGCCGACGATAGCGGATACGATTTAGGCCACGGCGCCGGGTTTTATCTCAATGCCACACAGCCGCCCTGGGCCAGCCATTATCGCATGTACGATTACCTGCGCGATGAGCTTCCGGCGCTTATCCAGACACAGTTTAACGTCAGCGACCGTTGCGCCATCAGCGGGCACTCGATGGGCGGCCACGGCGCATTAATCATGGCGCTGAAAAATCCGGGCAAATACACCAGCGTCTCTGCTTTTGCGCCTATCGTCAACCCCAGCCGCGTGCCGTGGGGAATCAAAGCGCTTACCGCTTATCTCGGCGAAGATGAATCAGCCTGGACTGAGTGGGATAGCTGCGAATTAATGCTGGCCAGCCAGCCGCAGGACGCCATTCCTGTGCTCATCGATCAGGGCGACAGCGATCAATTCCTCGCCGATCAGCTTCAGCCCGCCGTACTGGCGGAAGCCGCGCGGCAAACCGCCTGGCCGATGACGCTACGAATCCAGCCTGGCTACGATCATAGCTATTATTTTATTGCGTCCTTCATCGAGGACCATCTGCGCTTTCATGCCCGGTATTTACGGGACGAGCGTGAGACGTCACCAACATAATGAATTTTCCAGCGCCGCGCTGTAATTCACCTCCTCCGACTGCGGCGCGGAAGATTTATTATTTAAATCCGCGGCCTGCTGGCGTACCTGAAGGCGGCCGCTCCCCTCTCCGCCTTCATAACTTTCGTGAAAATTACGCAGCTCGGATTCAAACAGCACCGCATCGAGATTATGCAACTTATCCAGCGCCCGCAGGAGAGAAATTAACGTATCAAGATTGAGCCCTCCCCCCTTCTCGATACGCTTGATGGTAGCGATGCCAATGTGCGCGCGATCGGCAAGCTGCTGCTGGGTCATCGAAAGAGACAGACGCGTCTCCTTTAAGCGGGCGCACAACGACAGGATAATCTCGTCGTTATTCATCGTATTGTATTTCACGCTGTTACCCTCTCTTGCGCGGCTGAATTTTCCCCAGCGAACCATGATACGTTTCACGGTATTTAGCGCTCATGTCTTTACCGGTCTCGTACATCGCAGCAATGATCTCATCGAGCGAAATACAGGGTTCGCTTACGCGACTCATCGCCATCGTCGCCGCGTTTATCGCTTTCACGGCAGAGATGGCATTTCTCTCTATGCAGGGAATTTGTACCTGCCCGCCCAGCGGATCGCAGGTCAATCCCAGATGATGTTCCATGGCAATTTCAGCGGCGCTCAGCGTTTGCTCCACGGATGCGCCCATCAGTTCAGCCAGGCCCGCCGCCGCCATTGAGCACGCCACGCCGATTTCCCCCTGACAGCCAACTTCAGATCCCAGAATAGAGGCGTTTTGTTTAAACAATATCGCGATAGCGGCGGCGGTCAGGAAGAAACGGGTCAGAGCACCGGGCTCCAGCGGCGTGACAAATTTATCATACCAGCAGAGCGCTGCCGGAATGATGCCGCACGCGCCATTAGTTGGCGCGGTAACAATCTGTCCGCCGCTGGCATTTTCTTCGCTTACCGCAATCGCGAAGGCATTGACCCAGTTCAGCGCGGTTAAAAAATCGCTGGCGGAGCGGTTAGCCTGTAACGTCTTATGTAACGCACAGGCGCGCCGCGGTACCTGATAGGGACCGGGTAATACCCCCTCAGTATGCAGGCCGCGATAAACCGCCTGCTGCATCACGTCCCATATTTGCGCCAGATAATTCTGCAACGTCTGTGGCGAGTGGCGGCACAGCTCATTTTTCATCATCAGCGCCGCCACGGACAGGCCATTACGTCGGCACAGCGCCAGCAACTGCGCGGCATGACTAAATTCAAAGGGCGACACTGTACGCAAAGGAAGCGATGGCGTCAGCGGCTCGCCATGTTTGCGAACCTGTCCGGCGCCGGTCGAAAACCAGGTCTCTTCATACACCGTGAAATAATCATCTCTGGCGCGAAACGTCATGGCATAAGGATGGCCTGGATGCGCCTGGTGATTGGCGATAATCTTGACTTTTATCGTGATTCCGCCCGCGTCGGAGAGCGGGAGTTCGATTTTGTTTTCATTTTCCGCACGCTTAATCACCGCCATATGCGAACGGAGATCGACATTCTCCGGCTGGCAACCCAGCAGCCCAAGATAAAGGGCGGTATCCACATTGTGGCACTTGCGGCTTAACGATAACGCGCCATACAGCTCGATTTCAATTTCCCGAATTAGCGGCAACGTCTCTTGTTCTCTGAGCAATGAAATAAAGTGACAGGCGGCGCGCATCGGCCCTACGGTACGTGAGCTGGATGGACCTATTACTATTTTGAATATATCAAGGCAACTCTCCATCGTTATATCAATCCTTTCAGTGTCATTCGCGTTCAGTAATAAATAACATCCTCGCACAGTTGGCATATCAAAAGTGATACCTTTTGTGTCTGAACTTTACCTGGTATCAAAAACAACGCTTTTTTAGCCCTTTTCTGGCTGTGATATCTGTGATAGCACGAGATTCCACGCCACAAAAGAGCCATTATAATACCCGTAAATTAAGGGAGTTATCATATGAGCATTATTTATTTTATTACTACACAGGATATCGATACGTTTCAGAAAAAATTACAGGAAACGTTATTTAATGCCGTCACCATGCCGTTTCCGCTATTATTTGATAAACGTTATGCCGCGCTTATCAATACCGCTTATTTAAAGCTTACGCTGCCAGCGGAATGTCTGACGCCTGAATTTTATCGCTATTTACGCGAACTCTCATTGCAATGGCAGTTTGATTTTTTTATTAAGCCGCAGCCACTGCCTGCTAACGGTATTATCGCGTTTGATATGGACTCGACATTTATTGCGGAAGAAGGCGTGGATGAAATTGCCCGCGAGCTTGGCATGTCGACGCAAATCACCGCCATTACCCAACAGGCGATGGAGGGCAAGCTTGATTTTAACGCCAGTTTTACCCGACGTATCGGAATGTTGAAAGGCACACCGAAAGCAGTGCTGAACGCCGTATGCGATCGCATGACCCTTTCGCCAGGCCTGTTAACTATTCTGCCAGTCATCAAGGCCAAAGGATTTAAAACCGCGATTATCTCCGGGGGACTGGATATATTCACCCAGCGTCTAAAAGCGCGGTATCAACTGGATTATGCCTTTTCGAATACGGTTGAAATACGCGATAACGTTCTGACGGATAACATTACCTTGCCGATTATGAATGCCGCAAACAAAAAACAGACTCTGGTTGACCTGGCTGCCCGGTTAAATATTGCCACGGAGAATATTATTGCCTGCGGTGATGGCGCCAACGATCTGCCGATGTTAGAACATGCTGGCACCGGTATTGCCTGGAAAGCGAAGCCGGTTGTACGGGAAAAAATCCACCATCAGATTAATTATCACGGTTTCGAATTGCTTTTTTTTCTTATTGAAGATGAATTATAACGCGACTCACCTCGCCGGAAGGGAATTTTAAAATGAGTATAAAAACATTTATTTTCAGCCAGCCCGATAAGCCGATTGTAAAAGAGAAAAAAGAGATAGACCAGACCTATAAAAAATTTCGTTTTGAGATTATCGCCTCGGTCTTTATCTCTTATGCCGTCTTTTATCTTACCCGTAAAAACTTCTCCGCCGCGATGCCGGCCATGCTGACGGAAACGTCGCTGACCGCAGAAGACTTCGCCATTATGTCTTCTATTTTTTACATTCTTTATGGCGCGATGAAGTTTGTCGGCGGGATGCTGGTCGATAAAATTAACCCGAAAGCCATGACCGGCCCGGTGCTGATTGGCGTGGGGATTGTAAATATTCTGTTCGGCTTTTCCGATAGTGTGGCGGCATTCTACGTACTGTACAGCCTCAACGCGATCTTACAGGGCACCAGCTTTCCGCCGATGGCGAAAATTATGGCCTCGTGGTTTTCGAAAAACGAACGGGGACGCTGGTGGGCTATCGTTGAAGCGGCGCACAATATCGGCGGCAGCCTCGCGCCGCTGCTGACCAGCTTTGCTATCGCCTTTAGCGGTAGCTGGAAAATGGGGTTTTATGTTCCCGGCGCCATTTCGCTGCTGATGGGGATAGTGGCGCTATTTACCATTAAAGATCGTCCCGGTACGTTAGGTTTGCCCAACGTGGGGCAGTGGCGTAACGACCCGACAGAACTGGCCCAGGTCAAGGCCAGCCCGGTCAACCTGAGCTTCTGGCAGATTTTTGTAAAATATATCCTGACCAATCCACTGGTATGGATCATTATTATCGGCGATATGTCAGTTTATATTGCGCGCACCATCCTTAACGACTGGCCGCAGATTTACTATTCGCAGGTTCACGGCTGGAGCCTGATAAAAGCGAACTCGATTATTTCCTGGTTTGAGGCGGGCGGACTGGCAGGTGGGTTGCTGGCAGGCTACTTGTCTGACTTTATGTTCAAAAGTAACCGCTGGATGACCGGATTAATCTTCGCGTTAGCGCTGTGCATATGCATCGTGCTGGTGCCGCTGGTTCAGGATACCTCTTACACCCTCACCGCGATTCTGTTCACCATCATGGGCTTCGCCTTATACGGACCGCATATGCTTTTTGCCGTCGGCTGTCTGGATGTGACCCATAAGGATGCGGCGGGATCGATTACCGGCTTTCGAGGATTGTTCAGCTATGTCGGCGCGGCAATGGCCGGTGTGCCGGTAATTATGGTGAAAAATAGCTGGGCGTGGTCGGGCGTTTATATCTATGCGGTGATCGCCATTCTGCTAACGACTCTGTCGCTGGCGCTGCTCTCCAGGCTGCATCGGTTATAACATTCTGGCGACAGCGGCAAAACGCGGCTGTCGCCAGTCTCTGTCAGAAACGGTAATCCACCGCCATAAAGTAACGACGTCCGTCTTCGGTATAACCGTAGTCGTCGCGTTTGAGATCTTTATCGCCCACGTTCAGAACGCCCGCACGCAGTTTAACGTTTTTCGTCGCCTGCCATGCCGCGCCGGTATCCCAGACCACGTACCCGCCCGGCGTTTTCGCTGTTGCGCTGTCGGCCCGCTTACGCCCGGTATAATTCCCTGATACGTAGAATGACCAGTCTTCGAGCTGCACCGGTTTCCAGTCCAGCGTACCGTTCGCGGTGTGGAACGGCAGATCGGAAAGCGGCTTGTTCCCGCCATTACTGACGTCGCGCCCGTCGTTATAGGTGTAATTCAACGACAGTTTCCACGCCTCGTTAAACGGAACTTTCAACTCGGTTTCCACGCCCTGAATACGCGCTTTATTCACGTTGTAATAACGGAAGACCGGAACGCGCTGTCCCCGACTGTTGGTTTCGAAACCGACAAAGTTGGAATAGCCGGGCGCGGCGTTAACGTCAGGGGTACGGCTAATGCTGATGCGATCGTCCACATCGTTACGGAACGTGGTAACGCTCGCTTCCACGCCCTCCAGTATGCCTTCTTCGCCACGGTAATAAAGGCCGAGCTCCCAGCTTTCACTGGTTTCAGGTTTCAGATCCGGGCTACCGATAATGCGGCATCCGCCACGGCAGGAGTTGGTCGCCCAGTCCGGACTTAATTGCAATAGCGACGGCGCTTTAAAGGCCGTGGCCCACCCACCTTTCACCGTCAGGGTATCCGTTGCGTTATAAACCAGATAAGCACGCGGGCTCCAGTGATCGCCATAGGTTTCATGGTCATCCATACGAATACCGGTGGTCAGCGCCAGCGGTTCGAAGATGCGCCACTCATCTTCAAGGAACAGAGCATACTGGCTGGCGGAGGTTTTAGTACTGGAACCGCCGGTCAGGTTCACCGCATCGCTCAGTTTATCGTGACGCCATTCGCCGCCGAAGGTAAGGAACTGGTTGACAGCCGCTAACGGCAGAACGTATTTCCCGTCAATCGAATTGCTTTCTGACGTGATAGGGCTACTGTTGCCGGGGTTTTTGTTTTCCACTTTTTCGCCGTAGAACTTGAGCTCGCTGTTGCCGAGATCCCAACGTCCGTTATGGCTCAACGCGTAGTTTTGCCGTTCCAGTCGGTTTTTATCCAGCGAGTCGGAGTCCCGGTCCTGGCGATCAAAACCGTAGCCTGCGGTAACGTCATGATTTTCGTTTGGTGTCCAGGCAAACTCGACGTTTCCATCCCGGCTGGTAAATCCTTCAATGCGCGGCGTTTCACCCGTAGCGGTGGTGGCGGAACTCTGCTGCTCGTCTTTTTCGCGTTTCGCCAGGCTACCGTAGGCTTTCATTCCCAGCACGCCGTCGATCAGCGGACCGCTGGTAAAGAACTGACCGTTATAGGTATCGCCACGGTCGCGATGTTCCTGAATAGTGGAGTCAACCGTGACGCTGCCGTGCCATTTCTGACCAATTTTTTTGGTGATAATGTTGACCACGCCGCCCAGCGCATCGGAGCCATACAGCGAGGACATGGGGCCACGCACCACTTCAATACGTTCGATAGCGTCAACCGGTATCCAGTTCAGATCAAAATCATTATGGCGGAAGACCGCGTTACGGGAGTTAACGCGCTTACCGTCGATCAGGATCAGCGTATAACTGCTGTCCAGACCACGAATACTCACGCCTTTACGGTTATCCCCTTCGTTAGTGAGCTGTACGCCCGGCACCTCTTTCAGGACATCTTTCAGGTTTTGCACGGGCCTGCGCTGTAAATCTTGCTGGGTAATGACGCTGATACTTGCTGGCGCATCTTTCAGATTTTGTTCGATGGCGGACGCGGTAACGACCATGGTTTCACCATCATCCGTTGCCGCGGCAACCGGCCAGGCCAACGTAACTGCGGACATACAAAGCCCTACCCGAACGAAAGGGTTAAACCTAAACATTCCATTTCTCCATGAGGTAAATACGACAAAAAAATCGGTTATCGCTCACAACGCATTACGTTTCGCCTGCGATAACGGTTATCACGGCGAACTCTTTTTATGCAGGCGAGTCGGGCTCATTAGTGACGGTCGCGCCCGAATCTTCATCCTTTCTGATTTCGAGCGTAACGATAAAGCAAACGATAATAATTATCAATTTAATTGTTAATAATTATGTCATTTGAACCAATCATGAAGAAAAAACAAAAAACCCTCTCGAATGAGAGGGTTAGAAGGGTCAGGTTCAGGCAGTCCGTACCGGATGGCGGCATAAAGCCTTATCCGGCCTATGACGAGAATACTACGTTACTTTTTAACGCGTTCCGGGAAGTGCATTTCGCTATAGCGCACGAAATGCGTACCTTTTATCAGCTTGTAGCCGAACCAGATAAGCAGGAACAGCGGAATACCGATATAGGTCGCCGCGACGCCGCCCCAGTCGATGGTATCTTTCAGGAACGCTTCATAGTTCTGCCCCAACGTAATAATCAGGCACAGTACAAAGGCGAAAATCGGCCCCAGCGGGAAGAACCCGGAACGGTACGGCAAATCATTCACATCATACCCTTGTAACACGTAACCGCGACGGAAGCGATAATGGCTAATGGCAATCCCCAGCCAGGCGATGAAGCCCGTCATACCGGAGGTGTTCAACAGCCACAGATAGACCGTCTGGTTGCCGAACATTGAGGTCAAAAAGCAAAGACCGGCAATCACGGTGGTGGCATAAAGCGCATTGCGCGGTACGCCGCCGCGGGACAATTTCGCAAAAATACGCGGGGCCTTACCGTCACAGGCCAGGGTGTAGAGCATACGGGTCGAGGCATACATCCCGGAGTTACCCGCAGACAGTACCGCCGTCAGGATAACCGCATTCATTATCGCCGCCGCAGACAACAAGCCCGCATGCTGGAACACTAAGGTAAACGGACTGACGCTAATGTCTTTGACGTCGTTACGCAGCAGGTTTGGATCGGTATAAGGAATGATCAGGCTGATAATCAAAATCGCGAAAACATAAAACAGCAGAATACGCCAGAACACCTGACGCACCGCGCGCGGAATATTCTTCTCCGGGTTTTCAGATTCCCCAGCGGCAATACCAATCAGCTCAGTTCCCTGGAAAGAGAAGCCCACTATCATCGCGACGCCAATCATTGCCGCAAAACCGCCAGCGAAAGGCGCATCGCCCGTCGTCCAGTTGCTCCAGCCGACCGGCTCGACACCTTTAAAGATACCGATAATCATCGCTACGCCAACGATGATGAAGATAATAACGGTCGCGACTTTAATTAACGAGAACCAGTACTCCGCTTCGCCAAAACCGCGCACGGAAATGTAGTTCAGCAAGAAAATGACGCAGAGGAATAGCGCGCTCCAGATCCAGCCCGGCGTGTCCGGGAACCACCAGCCCATCACCAATTGCGCGGCAACCAGGTCAACAGCGATAGTCACCGCCCAGTTGTACCAGTAGTTCCAGCCCAGCGCGAAACCAAAGCCTTCTTCCACATAGTTCTGACCATATGTCGCAAACGAGCCAGATACCGGCATATAGGCCGCCAGCTCGCCAAGACTGGTCATCAGGAAGTAGACCATCAAACCAATCAGAATATAAGAAAACAGCGCGCCGCCTGGCCCCGCCTGAGAAATTGTCGCACCAGATGCAACGAAAAGACCTGTCCCGATGGAGCCGCCAATGGCAATCATCGTCAGGTGACGCGCCTTTAATTCGCGACGTAGCGCGGGCGCTTCTGTGGTTTTAGTTTTGGAACCCATGTGAAAATGCTATCCATCCAAAAAATGAGGCGCGATTGTAACAGACGAAATACTATCCTTCCGACACAAATGCGCGGTTATAAGAGACCTTCATGACCGGCCACGGATTATAAGTAAAGCAGAGAATAACGTATACGTAAGCGGATACTAAAAATGGCGATGCCGCCCGGGCAGCCCTCCTCTTCACCTTTATTCACAGTAACTCAAAAAACGCTGCAACGCGTTAGAAAGATGTTTCTGCCGATGATGAACACGCCACAACGTGCGCACCAGGCGCGGTAACGGCACCGCGACTTCGCCCAGGGTTCCCGCCTGAAGTTGTTCAGCAATCACCCGGCGCGATAAACAGCTTATCCCCAGTCCATGACGCACCGCATGTTTGATCGCTTCTGAATTCCCCAACTCCATCGCCATATGAAAGCGCGGCAAATGCGACAACAGCAAATAATCGACAATTTCCCGCGTACCGGAACCGCGCTCGCGTAAAATCCATGGGGATGCCGCAAGCTGTTCCAGCGTCACCGGCCCCTGCGTCAGCGGCGAGGACGGCGCGGCAAAGACCACCAGCTCATCTTCCAGCCACGGCTCAGAAATAATCTCTGTACTGTGACATGGTCCTTCAATCAGGCCGATATCAACCCGAAAATCCAGCACCGCGTTAATCACGTCCTGGCTGTTTCCCACGCTGAGTTCCAGCGGTAAGGCCGGATAATGCTGGCGATAGCGGGCAATCATGGCGGGTAAAATGTAATTGCCGATGGTGCTACTGGCATAAACCCGTATCGCGCCGTTATCTTCACGAAATAGCTGCTCAATTTCTACCGCTTGCTCCAGCAACGCCAGCGCGCGCGGGTATAACAAGCGCCCATGTTCGTTGACCACCAGCCGTTTCCCCACCCGATCAAACAACTGTACGCCGAGCTGACCTTCCAGATCGGTGAGCGCGGCGCTAACGGCGGACTGCGATAATGACAGCATGACCGACGCCTGGGTTGTTGAACCGCTTTTCAGTACTTCAGCAAACACTTCAAGTTGTCGTAGCGTAATATGCATAGTCGTATCCCACCGATAGCGTTTCACTTACCACTTATAAAGATTAATTATAAATATATAATCAATTTTATTTTTAAACCAGATCACCGTAACCTTATTGTCCATATACAGGAGAAGGTTATGACAGAACTCACCTTGCAGAATCATCGTCGTACAATGTGGCATTTTATACCGGGGCTCGCTCTGAGCGCCGTCATTACAGGAGTCGCCCTGTGGGGCGGCGCTATCCCTGCCGTTGCAGGCGCGGGGTTCAGCGCCCTGACCCTGGCTATCCTGCTGGGTATGGTTATCGGGAATACCGTCTATCCACAAATATGGAAACAATGCGACGGCGGCGTGCTGTTTGCAAAACAACATCTGCTGCGTTTAGGGATTATCCTTTACGGCTTCCGCCTTACCTTTTCACAAATCGCCGACGTGGGCATTAGCGGCATTGTGATTGACGTATTAACGCTTTCCAGCACGTTCATGCTGGCCTGCTTCTTAGGCCAAAAAGTCTTTGGTCTGGACAGGCACACCAGCTGGCTGATTGGCGCCGGTAGCAGTATCTGCGGCGCGGCGGCGGTACTGGCGACAGAACCGGTGGTAAAAGCGGAAGCCAGTAAGGTTACTGTAGCCGTCGCGACTGTCGTTATTTTCGGCACCATCGCTATTTTCCTTTACCCGGCAATGTATCCGCTGCTGGCGCACTGGTTCAGCCCGGAAACTTACGGCATCTATATCGGCTCAACCATGCATGAAGTCGCGCAAGTGGTCGCAGCGGGTCATGCCGTTAGCCCGGATGCGGAAAATGCGGCAGTTATCGCTAAGATGCTGCGTGTCATGATGCTGGCGCCGTTCCTGATCATTCTGGCGGCGCGCGTTAAACAGCTTTCACCGGCGACCGGCGCGGAAAAAAGCAAAATTACCATTCCGTGGTTTGCTATTTTCTTCATCGTAGTGGCGATCTTCAACTCTTTCCACCTGCTGCCGAAAGCCGTGGTGGATATGCTGGTGACGCTGGACACAGTGCTGCTGGCGATGGCAATGGCGGCGTTGGGTCTGACCACTCACGTTAGCGCATTGAAAAAAGCGGGGGCGAAACCGCTGCTGATGGCGCTGGCATTATTCGCCTGGCTGATTATTGGCGGTGGCGCCATTAACGTCCTAATCCATAGCCTTATCGCATAAATTATTACGTTTCACGCCTGTTAACCCGTTATCATAGCGTTCGTAATGAACCGTTAGCGGGTTTAACAGGAGTCTTTTATGAAATACATCGGAGCGCACGTCAGCGCTGCTGGCGGTCTGGCTAACGCCCCTGCCCGCGCGGCTGAAATTGGCGCAACGGCCTTTGCGCTTTTCACAAAAAACCAGCGTCAGTGGCGTGCCGCCCCCCTTACTCCCCAGGTCATTGATGACTTTAAAATCGCCTGTGAAAAGTATCATTTCTCGGCGGCGCAAATTCTTCCCCACGATAGTTACCTGATTAATCTGGGCCATCCGGTCAGTGAAGCGCTGGAAAAATCACGCGATGCCTTTCTCGATGAAATGCAGCGCTGTGAACAACTCGGCTTAACCTTGCTTAATTTTCATCCCGGTAGCCATCTGATGCAGATTGCACAGGAGGATTGCCTGGCGCGGATCGCGGAATCCATCAATATCGCCCTCGCGCAGACCGAGGGCGTTACGGCGGTTATCGAAAATACAGCCGGTCAGGGCAGTAATCTGGGGTTTGAGTTTGAACAGTTAGCCGCCATCATCGACGGCGTGGAAGATAAGTCGCGCGTTGGCGTCTGTATCGATACCTGCCATGCCTTTGCCGCCGGATACGATCTGCGTACGCCAGAGGCGTGCGAAAAAACATTCGCCGAATTCGGGAAAATTGTCGGATTTCAGTATTTGCGCGGAATGCACCTGAACGACGCCAAAAGCGCCTTCGGTAGCCGCGTTGACCGCCATCACAGCCTGGGTGAAGGCAATATCGGCCACGATGCGTTTCGTTGGATTATGCAGGATGCGCGTTTTGACGGTATTCCGCTGATACTGGAGACCATCAATCCTGATATCTGGGCGGAAGAGATTGCGTGGTTAAAAGCCCAGCAAATTGCCGAAGCGGTGGCCTGACGCTCAATGTTCTTCAGGCAATAAAAAAGGCAGAGCGCGCTCTGCCTTTTTTAGCGTGTTTCTCTTACGCCGCTTTTGCCGCGACTTCCGTCTCCGGACGTTTCAGGACGGCATAAGCCAGCCCTGCCACCAGCGTACCGGCCACAATTGCCAGCAGGTATCCCAATACCGGCGTAATTGCGCCTGGGATAAGCAGAACAAACAGACCGCCATGCGGCGCCATCAATTTTGCGCCTACCGCCATAGAAATAGCCCCGGTCAACGCGCCGCCAACGATACAGCACGGCAGTACACGCATCGGGTCGCGCGCCGCAAACGGAATAGCGCCTTCAGTGATAAAGCACAGCCCCAGCACCAACGCCGCTTTACCACCTTCCTGCTGCGCTTTGTCGAACTTACGACGCGCCACCATCGTCGCCAGACCCAGCGCTAACGGCGGTACCATACCTGCGGCCATGATCGCCGCCATCGGCGCGTAAGTTTGCGTACTCAGCAGACCAACGCCAAACGCATACGCCGCTTTGTTCACCGGGCCGCCCATGTCGGTACACATCATCCCGCCGAGAATCGCGCCCAACAGCACTGCGTTTGCGGTTCCCATGGTTTGCAGCCAGTGAGTGAGCCCTTCCAGAATCCCGGCAACCGGTTTACCGATCAGGTAAATCATTGCCAGCCCCACCACCAGACTGGAAATTAACGGGATGATCAGGATTGGCTTCAGCGCTTCCATACTTTGCGGAAGTTTCAATTTGGTACTGATAAGCTTCGCCATATACCCGGCAAGGAAGCCGGCAATGATCCCGCCGATAAAACCGGAACCGGTGCTAACCGCCAGCATACCGCCAATCAGACCTGGCGTAAGGCCGGGGCGATCCGCGATGGAGAAAGCGATATAACCCGCCAGTACCGGCACCATCAGCGCAAACGCCGAACCGCCGCCAATCTGCATCAGCGCCGCCGCCAGCGTGTCCGGCACCTTAAAGGCTTCAATACCAAAGGCGAAGGAAAGCGCAATACACAGTCCCCCGGCAACCACCATAGGCAGCATGTAAGAAACGCCCGTCAACAGATGCCGGTATGCGCCAGCGCTCTCTTTCTTCCCTTCGGTCGCCGCTTGCGATGCCTTACCCGCCGGTTGATACGGCGTCGCTTCCGCTACGGCTTTATCCAGCTCCTGCGCCGTCTTTTTCAGCGCCAGGCCGGTCGACGTGCGGTACATCGGGAGACCGGCAAACTTCGCCAGATCCACTTCGATATCCGCCGCCACAATCACTAAATCCGCTTCCGCCACCTCTTCCGGGGTGATGGCATTGCCGGCCCCCACGGAGCCGCGCGTTTCGACTTTTACCCACCAGCCGCGTTTTTTCGCTTCTGTTTCAATGGCTTCAGCCGCCATAAAAGTATGGGCGACGCCGGTCGGGCAGGCCGTTACCGCGACCACGCGTTTCGGACCGCCGCTCGCCGCAGGAGCAGCCGCAGCAGGGGCGCTGTAAAGGGTCGCATGGCTTTTGGCTTCACTCAGAAACAGTTCCGGATGCGCGACGGCGCGACCAATATCCCCCAGCCAAACCTTTTTGCCGTTCAGAGCATTGTCGTTCGGCAGAGATTCGCCCAGCACGATCGCCAGCTCAGCATCATTCGGATTGTCGATAATTTCCAGATTTGCTTTATGCGCCGCCGCTCCAAGCAGGGTTTTCGCCATGTAAGCGCGAGCCTGGCCGAGATTAGCGTCAATTATCAGCAGCGTTTTCATTATGCCTCTCCTGCTGTCAGTTAAACGGTTGTAAGTCGACACGCGCCATCATTGCGGCCAACTGAGGACGATCGGTAATACCCACATTGCTCTGGCTGACCGCCAGCGCGGCAACCGCCGTCGCCAGACGCAGCGTATGTTCGCTGGACTCGCGCATCAGCAGGCCGTAAATCAATCCGCCAACCATGGAATCGCCTGCGCCGACGGTACTTACCACGTCAACTGCCGGTGGTTTAGCGATCCATTCTCCTGAGGCGTTAACCCACAGCGCGCCTTCCGCCCCCAGCGAAATCACCACATGGGCGATACCCTGTTCGCGTAACGCGTGCGCCGCATCAATCACATCTTTCATTTCCGGGAGCTTACGACCCGCCCAAATTTCCAGTTCGCGGCGATTCGGTTTCACCAGCCACGGCGCAGCTTTAAGACCGGCGACTAACGCTTCACGGCTACTATCAAAGATAATGCATGGACACTGGCTGCGCAGACGCGTCATCCAGTCGGTGAACGCTTCCGGACTCACGCCAGCCGGTAAGCTACCGCTGACGCAGACCATATCGAACTGGCCCAGCCAGCTCAGGGAGTCGTTAACAAAGCGTTCCCAGTCTGCGGGGGTCACGTCAAAGCCGGAAAAGTTGAAGTCGGTCACTTCGCCATCTTTTTCCGTCAGCTTCACGTTGATGCGGGTCCGGCCCTGAACCACCTGAAAGCGGTTAGCGATGCCCAGTTCGCTGAATAATTGCTGAAAACCGTCCTGGTTATCTTTACCGAGAAAACCGCCGACGGTGACGTCGATGCCTAAGTCTTTCAGCACTTTGGCAACGTTAATGCCTTTGCCCGCCGCGTGCAGACCCGTGGTTTTCACCAGGTTCACTTCGCCGCGTTCGATTTCAGGGCAAAACCCAACCAGATCGTAAGCCGGATTAAGGGTAATGGTGGCGACACGCCTGCTCATTATGCGCCCTCCCCGAGACCGGCGGCGATCGCATCGCCAATCGCTTTCAGCGCCTGTTCAGCATCTTCACCCTGCGCGGTAAAGCGCAGACGATGGCCTTTCTTCACGCCTAATGCCACCACTTTCATCAGACTACGTCCGTTTGCCGGTTTGCCGGTTCCATCAAGGTTTGTCACGGTAATTTCACTGTTAAATTGTTTAATCGTATTCACCAGCATGGTGCCCGGACGGGCATGGAGACCATGCTCATTACGCACTACAAATTCCGCGCTCAGTACGTCATCCGTCAGCGCATCATCACTGGTCAGCAACGCCAGCAGCGTCGCGGCGTCAGCGCTCAGCAGACGATCGGCTTTATTGTTCAGCAACAGGTCGCCGAGGCGTTTTAGCACGGCAATCGGCTGCTCGTCGTTCATCGCGACAGTGACTAATAAGGCTGCTTTTTCACCCTCTACGTCAAACGCCTGGGTCGCACGGCTTACCGCAACAGCGCTGCGCAAATTGCCTTCCGCGCTGTCGTTCAGCCAGATGCCTTGTCCCAGATTCATCGGACTATCGTTAATCGTTTTTGCGACGAACGCCGCATCAACCGCTCCCGCCTCTTTCAGACGCGCCGCATTTAGCGCCTGTAATGTGACCAGCGAGCTGGCGATGACATCCAGCGTCATCGTCTCGTTATCAAGTTTTAATTGTTCACTTTGCTTCTCGCCCATCAGCAATGCGCGCAGCTCTTCCGCCGTTGTCGCGGATTTCAGCTGTTCAGCCACGGAGTCATCGCTCAGCACATGCGTCAGCTGACGCAGCAGGCCAAGGTGTTCGTCCGAACTGGCGGCAATACCAATCGCCACGTAGGCGACCTGGCCTTCTCCCCAGGTAACGCCCTGCGGAAATTGAAAGACCTGGACGCCGGTTTTCAGCACCTGATCGCGCGTGTCTGTTGTGCCATGGGGAATCGCAATACCATTGCCAAGAAAGGTCGAGGTTTGCTGTTCGCGCGCCAGCATACCGTCAACATAGCCGCCCGCCACATTCCCGGCCTGCGCTAACGCGGCGGCGATTTGCCGAATGGCCTCTTCTTTATTTCCGGCCTGCTCGCCCGGATGAATGTCCTGAACCGATAACTGGAACATGTGTCTCCTCTCCTGCTGAATTGAAACGATTCAGCCACTATGAGAAAAAAAGCGCCAATCTGAGTTATCAAAAAAACCAGATCGCGCTGAAACGTTTCAAGAAGTCTGGATCTTTCTGCTTCAGCACGCAAGAAAAGTTACCGGTTTTGTAGCAATTTTTTGAGGTGAAGCACATTTTTTCTCCAACAGTCCCTCAATAGCTGACGCATAAAAGGCTTCAGCTTTTTCTTTCAGCTTGCGTCAGCACGCCCTGGTAACAAACTGGAATGCTATTTTGATTTTTCGTGTCGATTTTGATTCAGACGCCTGTTTATTTTCTGACGGGCAGCGTAAACTCCGCCTCTCTTCACACCACTGATATAGAAACATGCACAACAGTCCCGCCGCCGCTGCGCCTAAATCGTTTGACCTGACGTCTACCGCCTTTTTGATCGTCGCTTTTCTCACCGGTATTGCCGGTGCGTTACAGACGCCGACGCTCAGTATTTTTCTGACGGATGAGGTTCACGCCCGCCCCGGCATGGTGGGATTCTTTTTTACCGGCAGCGCGGTTATCGGCATTATCGTGAGCCAGTTTCTGGCGGGTCGCTCAGATAAAAAAGGCGATCGCAAAAAACTGATCGTTTTCTGTTGCGTGCTGGGCATGTTGGCCTGCGTGCTGTTTGCCTGGAACCGCAACTACTTTATTTTGCTGTTCATCGGCGTCTTTCTCAGTAGCTTCGGCTCTACCGCCAACCCGCAGATGTTTGCGCTGGCCCGAGAACATGCCGATCGTACAGGTCGTGAAGCGGTGATGTTCAGCTCAATCCTCCGCGCCCAGGTCTCGTTGGCCTGGGTCATTGGGCCGCCGCTGGCCTATGCGCTGGCGATGGGTTTTAGCTTTACGGTGATGTATTTGAGCGCGGCGGTAGCTTTTATCGTCTGCGGCGTCATGGTGTGGTTCTTTTTACCGTCAATGCGCAAAGATGCGCCGCTGGCAACCGGCACGCTGGAAGCACCGCGTCGTAATCGCCGCGATACTCTGTTGCTGTTTGTCATCTGTACGTTAATGTGGGGGACTAACAGCCTGTATATCATTAATATGCCGCTGTTTATCATCAATGAGCTGCATCTTCCGGAAAAACTTGCAGGCGTGATGATGGGCACCGCCGCCGGGCTGGAGATTCCCACAATGCTGATTGCAGGTTACTTCGCCAAACGGTTGGGAAAACGCCTGTTAATGTGCATCGCCGTTGTCGCCGGACTGTGCTTTTATGTGGGTATGTTGCTGGCGCACGCACCGGCAACGTTACTCGGCTTGCAGTTGCTGAACGCGATTTACATCGGCATTCTTGGCGGGATTGGCATGCTCTATTTTCAGGATCTCATGCCAGGCCAGGCGGGTTCAGCCACCACGCTGTATACCAATACCATTCGCGTCGGCT
The DNA here is from genome assembly GCF_017572025.1 of Salmonella sp. 32020114201800008SM. Taxonomy (NCBI): domain Bacteria; kingdom Pseudomonadati; phylum Pseudomonadota; class Gammaproteobacteria; order Enterobacterales; family Enterobacteriaceae; genus Salmonella; species Salmonella sp. 32020114201800008SM. The sequence goes on from NZ_JAGEQM010000001.1 coordinate 1,168,588, forward strand.
GGATCATTGCCGGTTCGCTGGCGGGAATCGCCGCAGAAATCTGGAATTATCATGCGGTCTTCTGGTTTGCGTTAGTCATGATTGTCGCCACCATGTTCTGCCTGGCGCGTATTAAAGATGTTTAACTTGCAAGCCTGATACTTTTACTCTTCGACACATTCAGCGCAGAGTTTATCTCTGCGCAATGTTCATGCGCGGTCATTCATTGTCTTTTTCTCAAAACGATATTCTGTAAGCGCCCTCCTACATAAAAGACCGGTTATTGAGAAAATTACGCCCATCAGTCCGCAAAGAACCAACACCAGCCGCATCTTATATTTTGGTGTGACAGCAACATCTATCACTTCAATGTTAGCATTATTTTTAACCGCCTCCGACAACAAGGATAGCTTTGCATATGTTTCCGTTTGTAACATATTTTTATGCACGCTATAACGTTTAATGTCACCATCATCGATATACCATGCCGCCATTTTATCGACACTATTTTTCAGGGTGGAAATAATATTATTGACGCTTTCTTCCCTCCCCTGCGCCTTAAAAAGAACAAGCTGATTTTTCGCGTCAAAACTTATTTTATTTTTATATTCCGCAGGCAAGAAACGGCTAAACTGGTTAAGGATAACCGTTGTTTTACATTGAATATCATTAGTATAGCCACATAACGCATAGGTAGCAGGCGTATCCAGATTAGGTTTGATTGTAATACTCACAACCTTTGTATCATGCTGCACGCTCACAAAAACATAGCCAATGGCGACAAAAATAAAGGTAACGATCACGATACTTAGCCATTTTCTTATAAGGAATAAGGAAACGTCGACTAAATCAATTTCACTATTTTCTCCCCGCATTTCACATCCCTTTTAAAACGCTAATAGTCAACCCGAATACTGAAATAACAAAAAGCAACACCAGCGTAAAAATAAACGCCCTGGCTGCGAACGTATATTTCTTCATAAGATAAAACCCACACATAAGAATTCGAGTATTTTAAAGGAAAATAACAACACATTCACACTGGTTATATCGATCGGTAAATACATCAATGATAGATATAAACTATCAAATTCATGATATCGATCGTTATAAATAATTAAAATCGATCAAAATTCCTCTTTTTAATAGATAAAAACTATCATATAAATAAAATTGATCGTTTTTGTTTTATGTGACGGTTTATTCGGTACACGTTCAGGCACCAACGGGGTTGAGCGGCGACATCTACCGCTTCAGAAGCCACGAAATAAGGGAAGCATGTATTACGCTATTTAATGGTAAAAGGAGGTAATTTGATGCGCAGCTTTTGCAGACTATTTCGGGATATAACGTAAGCCCCTGCACATTTATCAAAAGCGGCTTAGCTCATGGTAAGGTTTTCTGTTCGAGTTCCAGCAAATAAATAATGGCCTCTTCCCGGGTCGTTAAACACATGTCCCCTGTCGGTTGCAAACCAGAGCACACTTTTGGGCGTAAAGGCGAGCCAAAGATAAGGCACAAGTTATCTTCCGAAAGCTGCACGCATCTGGTATTCATCGGCTTGCCATTCGGCATTCCGGGTATCGGCGACGAAATTGAAGGCGCAATACAGCAAGCGCCACAACCGCTACGACAGTCCATGCTCAGCCCTCTATTTATAACCAAATGAAAGATAACAGAATTTGTCCAAAGAAAAATCCAGATTTAAAATGTGGACGTCATCATGATCAGGCCTGCCCTCAGACATTCCGAAGACAAGGCTGGAAACAGAAGGGACAACACAGCACACTTCCCCCCTCCGGGCGACATGCCATCGCCTATTCTCGTTGAACGCGGAGCGGAAAGCGGGCGAACAGTATCACCTTTTTTGCACCAGCAAAAGTGACAATTCCACTTGCCTGGACGGCCCGCCGCGAGTAGTTTTACGCGATATTTTAGATAATCTCTACAACAGGATCTCCTCGATGCCAAGAGCGAACGAAATCAAAAAAGGTATGGTACTGAACTACAACGGCAAATTGCTGATTGTGAAAGATATCGACATTCAGTCACCTACCGCCCGTGGCGCCGCCACACTGTATAAAATGCGTTTTTCCGATGTCCGCACCGGTCTGAAAGTGGAAGAACGTTTCAAAGGCGACGATATCGTTGATACCGTCACCCTGAGCCGTCGCGGCGTTGACTTTTCTTATGTCGATGGCAACGAATATGTGTTCATGGATAAAGAAGACTATACGCCGTATACCTTCACCAAAGATCAGATTGAAGAAGAGTTGCTGTTTATGCCTGAAGGCGGAATGCCGGATATGCAGGTTCTGACCTGGGACGGCCAACTGCTGGCGCTAGAGCTTCCGCAGACCGTGGATCTGGAAATCGTCGAAACCGCGCCGGGTATTAAAGGAGCGTCCGCCAGCGCACGTAACAAACCCGCGACATTAAGCACCGGTCTGGTGATTCAGGTTCCCGAATACCTGAGCGCAGGTGAGAAAATCCGCATTCATATCGAAGAGCGCCGTTATATGGGGCGCGCGGATTAAGTTTCACATTTTTCGGCTGCGCCCCAGGGCGCAGTCTGCCCCTTTTATTTATTGACTGTTCTGCACCAGGCAAGAGAAACGTTAAAAATTTAACATTTTCTGCTCTTAAGATGGCAGAAGCACGACTTCGTCAACTCAGCCCTTCTCTTTTTCACGTTTATTCGCCAGGATTATTAAAGTTGTTATGTTGTATCAATATTCTGGAGCTGACGTGACCAAAACCAATCTTATTACTGGATTTCTCGGTAGCGGAAAAACCACCTCTATCCTTCATTTATTAGCTCATAAAGATCCGGCTGAAAAGTGGGCCGTCCTGGTTAATGAATTTGGTGAAGTGGGTATTGACGGCGCGCTGCTTGCCGACAGCGGCGCACTGCTAAAAGAGATCCCCGGCGGCTGCATGTGCTGCGTCAATGGATTGCCTATGCAGGTGGGGCTCAACACGCTGCTGCGCCAGGGCAAACCTGACCGGTTGCTGATTGAACCAACCGGACTGGGGCACCCAAAACAGATTCTGGATTTATTAACTGCGCCGGTTTATGAGCCGTGGATTGATTTACGCGCTACGCTCTGCATCCTTGACCCTCGCCTGCTACTGGACCAACAGAGCGTCGCCAATGAAAATTTCCGCGATCAGCTCGCCTCAGCCGATATTATCATCGCCAATAAGACCGATCGCGCCACGGCGCAGAGCGATGCCGCCTTGCAACAGTGGTGGCGACAGTACGGCGGCGATCGTCAACTGATTCATGCCGAACATGGACAGATAGACGGTAAGCTTCTGGATTTACCACGACAAAATCTGGCGGAACTGCCGGCCAGCGCCGCGCATTCTCACACTCATGCCAGTAAAAAAGGACTCGCCGCGCTAAATCTGCCCGCCCAGCAGCGCTGGCGACGCAGCCTCAATAGCGGACAGGGTCATCAGGCCTGCGGCTGGATTTTCGATGCCGATACCGTGTTTGACACCATTGGCCTCCTTGAATGGGCGCGTCTGGCGCCGGTGGGCCGGGTGAAAGGCGTTATGCGCATACAAGAGGGGCTGGTACGCATCAATCGCCAGGGCGATGACCTGCACATCGAAACACAGAGTGTCGCGCCGCCGGATAGCCGGGTTGAACTTATCTCAAACACAGAAACCGACTGGAATACGTTACAGACGGCCTTGTTGAAGCTTCGTTTAGCGACGCACGCGTAAGGTTGCCACCGTTTAAAAACTATGGCGAAATGACGATGAAAACCCGCTATTCCTTGATAATTCTGCTTAATGCCGCCGGTCTGGCGCTGTTTTTGTCATGGTATCTTCCCGTCAATCACGGCTTCTGGTTCACCATTGATTCCGGCATATTCCACTTCTTTAACCAGAAACTGGTGGAAAGCCACGCGTTCCTCTGGTGGGTCGCTATTACCAATAATCGGGCGTTTGACGGCTGTTCGCTGCTGGCGATGGGCGGACTGATGCTCAGTTTCTGGCTAAAAGAAAACGCGTCGGGCCGGCGGCGCATTGTGATAATCGGATTGGTCATGCTGCTAACAGCGGTGGTGCTTAACCAACTCGGTCAGGCGCTGATCCCCGTCAAGCGCGCCAGCCCAACGCTCTCTTTTGAGCATATTTATCGCGTCAGTGAGTTGCTGCACATCCCGACAAAAGACGCGTCAAAAGACAGTTTCCCAGGCGATCACGGTATGATGCTGCTGATATTTTCCGCCTTTATGCTGCGTTATTTCGGCAAAACGGCGGGGATTATCGCCCTTATTATATTTGTGGTTTTCGCGTTTCCGCGCGTTATGATTGGCGCTCACTGGTTCACCGATATTGTGGTCGGTTCGCTCACGGTTATTTTGATTGGCCTCCCCTGGTGGCTGATGACCCCGCTCAGCGACCGGGCGATAGCGCTTTTTGAGAATTATCTCCCGGGCAGAAATAAACAAATTTTAAACAAATAACCCATACAATTAACATTACCTTCAGCGATAGTTTTACATCGTTGAAGGTAATTTATGATGATATTCCCCCAGCCCATCATTTTTCGGTCATATTATTCCTCTGCAAAATGAACAGGTTGCACGATTTTTAAACGATTTGCGCTTAATTTGACCCGTGCTGAAAGTTCACTTTTCGTATCATAAATTCTTATAAAAAATCACGCGAAATCGCTCGCAATGACAGCAACAATCGGGTAATCTCAAACTCGTTTTGCCTCGCCAGATAATTATTCTCATTGCGAATAAATTTGTGCGTTCCGCCACAGATTTGTGCACAAAGAATTGTCTCAAGCTGTGCAGGTAATTAGTCTCATCACGTTTGGCATTTTTATAACGATATTTATCGTTAAGGACTTCAAGGGAAAACAAACAACATGGTCAAATCTCAACCGATTTTGAGATATATTTTGCGCGGGATTCCTGCGATTGCAGTTGCGGTTCTGCTTTCTGCTTGTAGCACAACCACCAATACCGCAAAGAATATGCATTCTGAGACGCATGCTGTGGGCAATAGCGATAGCTCTTCACTGCAAGCCTCTCAGGATGAATTTGAAAATATGGTGCGTAACCTTGACGTTAAGTCGCGGATTATGGATCAGTATGCTGACTGGAAAGGCGTGCGTTACCGCCTGGGCGGCAGCACTAAGAAAGGCGTCGACTGTTCCAGCTTTGTACAGCGCACCTTCCGTGAACAGTTTGGTTTAGAGCTTCCGCGTTCAACCTATGAACAGCAGGAAATGGGCAAAGCAGTTTCACGCAATAACCTGCGTACGGGCGATCTGGTTCTGTTCCGCGCCGGTTCCACTGGTCGCCATGTCGGTATTTATATCGGCAATAACCAGTTTGTCCATGCGTCTACCAGTAGCGGCGTCATTATCTCCAGTATGAACGAACCGTACTGGAAAAAACGCTACAATGAAGCGCGTCGAGTTCTGAGCCGCAGTTAATCTTCATCAGGCAGCACCTCCCTTGGCTTACCTGATGAGACGACATAAAAAGCACTGCTTCGGCAGTGCTTTTGCTTATTATCCCTTCTGAACCCGTTTTGCCGAATGGCGACGTGTCGCCTCTTATCCAGCCTACAACACACGAACGTAGGCCTGATAAACATAGCGCCATCAGGCATTCAGGTCGTTTCCCCCAACGCCTACTGCGACAGTACGCTTTCCTGCGCATCACAGAAAAGCATGACTATCCGGGGTAATCCAGGCTATAGTCTTATAAATCAACCAGTTTAACCGGCATCCGCCTTTTCAGGTCACACCAGGAATTATGCTTACACGCGACTCCTCTTCCGGTCGGAAAATCCTGCTTACCTGTATCATTACGGGGATGGCGGCAGCATTACTTATAGGTAGCCTGCAATTTTTCCTGTCGTGGCATAAACGGGATGTTAAATACAATACGCTCCTTTCTGATGTACAACATTACCTGGCCAGCTATTTCGCCGACCTGAAAGCCACCACCGATATTCTTCAGCCGTTGACGATCAACACCTGTCAGCAGGTTGGCGCAGAACTCACCTCAAGAGCCGCTTTTAGCCTTAATGTCCGCGCCTTCTTATTGATTAAAGATAAAAAAGTGTTCTGCTCTTCCGCCACTGGCGCCATGAATATGCCGCTTCAGCAACTGGTACCGGATATAGATATCCGCAAAGACGTTGCTATGGCGATTCTGCCCGGCACGCCAATGATGCCCAACAAACCGACAATGGTGATTTGGTATCGGAACCCATTATTAAATGACAGCGGCGTATTCACATCGCTGAATATTAACCTGACGCCCTACTTACTCTATACCACGCGCCAGGACGATTTTAACGGCATCGCGCTGATTGTCGGCAATACCGCGCTGTCGACCTTTTCTTCGCGTCTGCTGACCGTCGCGGAGCTGCCGGGCACGCCATCACGACAGGCAACTATCAACGGCCTGCCGCTTAAAATACAGCTTTATGCCGATAGCTGGACCTACAATGACTTGTGGTATGCGTTGATGCTGGGCTGCATTAGCGGCATCGTAGCAGGGTTTATCTGTTACTTTATCTATGCCCTCCGGACGCGACCGGGCAAAGAGATTTTAACGGCGATCAAACACGAGCAGTTTTATGTGGTTTATCAGCCCGTCGTCGATACTCGTACGCTGAGCGTCACCGGGCTTGAAGTCTTACTGCGCTGGCGTCACCCTACGGCAGGCGAGATTCCGCCGGATGCCTTTATCCACTATGCCGAAGCGCAACAACTTATCGTACCGTTAACGCAGCATCTGTTCGAGCTGATCGCCCGCGACGCTCCTACGCTACAGAAGGTGATGCCCGTCGGTGCCAAATTTGGCATTAACATCGCGCCGGAACATCTGCACAGCGACAGTTTTAAAGAGGATATGCACCGGCTCAGGGACGCCCTGCCCGCGCACCATTTTCATATCGTGCTGGAAATCACTGAACGCGATATGCTTCAGCAGTATGAAGCGGCCAAACTGTTCGAATGGCTGCATTCCGCCGGGTTTGAAATCGCTATAGATGATTTCGGTACAGGCCATAGCGCCCTGATTTATCTGGAGCGATTTACTTTAGATTATCTGAAAATTGATCGCGGCTTTATCCAGGCGATCGGCACGGAAACCGTCACGTCTCCGGTTTTGGATACCGTGCTGACGCTCTCCAGACGCCTGAATATGCTGACGGTGGCCGAGGGCGTTGAAACGCCGGAGCAGGCCCGTTGGCTACGCGATCACGGTGTTAATTACTTGCAGGGGTACTGGATTAGCCGTCCTTTACCCCTAAAAGATTTCGTGCTGTGGATGTCGGCGCCTTCCGTGCCTGAATGGTAGTCCCCTTACGGTTTTAACGGATTCACATCAGACGCAACGTCACTTATTATTCAGCGAAACGCCTGCCGGTTTGCAGCGGGCAATACGATAAGGAAACCGCCTTCAGATGATTGCGCGCGTAATGCTTCTGCTTGTCGCACTGGTTAGCGCTGGCGCCCAGGCCCAGGAAATCAAAGAAAGCTACGCTTTCGCCGTACTCGGCGAACCTAAGTATGCTTTTAACTTTGATCACTTTGATTATGTGAATCCTGCTGCGCCGAAAGGCGGTCAGATGACGCTTTCCGCCATTGGTACGTTCGATAATTTCAATCGCTATTCGCTGCGCGGCAATCCCGGCGTACGTACCGAAGCCCTTTACGATACGCTTTTTACCACCTCGGATGATGAACCCGGAAGCTATTACCCGCTGATTGCCGACCATGCCCGCTATGCCGCCGACTATTCCTGGGTGGAAATCTCGATTAATCCCCGCGCTCGTTTTCACGATGGCACGCCCATTACCGCCCGCGATGTGGCCTTTACCTTTCATAAGTTTATGACCGAAGGCGTACCGCAGTTCCGTCTGGTCTATAAAGGTACTACCGTGAAGGCGATTGCGCCTTTAACCGTGCGAATTGAACTGGCGAAGCCTGGTAAAGAAGACATGCTTAGTCTGTTTTCACTACCGATCATGCCCGAAAAATTCTGGAAAAATCACAAACTCAGCGATCCACTTTCAACGCCGCCCTTAGCCAGCGGGCCATACCGGATTACTCAGTGGAAAATGGGCCAGTACATTGTCTATTCACGCGTCAAAAACTACTGGGCGGCTAATCTGCCGGTCAATCGTGGACGTTTTAACCTCGACACTATCCGCTACGATTACTACCTTGATGATAATGTCGCTTTCGAGGCGTTTAAAGCGGGCGCATTTGATCTACGGCTGGAAAACGACGCTAAGAACTGGGCAACGCGCTACATCGGTAAAAATTTCGATAATCATTACATCATTAAAGAAGAGCAGAAAAACGAGTCGGCGCAGGACACACGCTGGCTGGCCTTTAATATTCAGCGCCCGGTATTTAAAGACCGGCGGGTACGTGAAGCTGTCACCCTGGCCTTCGATTTTGAGTGGATGAATAAAGCGCTGTTCTATAATGCCTGGAGCCGAACCAACAGTTACTTCCAGAATACCGAGTACGCCGCCAGAAATTATCCTGACGCCGATGAGCTGGTATTACTCGCGCCGATGAAAAAAGATCTTCCTCCTGAAGTCTTCACTCAGATCTATCAGCCGCCGGTCTCTAACGGCGACGGCTACGATCGCGAAAATCTTCTTAAAGCTGACGCCTTGTTGACGCAGGCCGGATGGGTGATCAACGGACAGCAACGGGTCAATAGCGTCACCGGTAAGCCCCTGACGTTTGAACTTCTCCTTCCTGCCAGCAGTAATAGCCAGTGGGTTCTGCCCTTCCAGCATAATCTTCAGCGTCTGGGCATTACGATGACTATCCGTCAGGTTGATAATTCTCAACTCACCAACCGGATGCGTAGCCGCGACTATGACATGATGCCGAGGCTATGGCGGGCGATGCCCTGGCCCAGCTCCGATCTACAAATCTCATGGGCGTCGGAATACATTGACTCCAGTTATAACGCTCCCGGCGTACAAAGCCCGGTGGTGGATAAACTGATCGCGCAAATTATCGCAGCGCAGGGTGATAAAGCGAAACTGGTGCCGCTGGGACGGGCGCTGGATCGCGTGCTGACCTGGAACTATTACATGCTGCCGATGTGGTATATGGCGCAAGACAGGCTCGCCTGGTGGGATAAATTCTCCCATCCGGCGATTCGCCCGGTATATACCATCGGGTTAGATACCTGGTGGTATGATGTCAACAAAGCCGCCAAACTACCGGCAGCCAGGAGGTAGTAAGAATCAATGGGCGCCTATCTTATCCGCCGTCTGTTACTGGTGATCCCCACGCTATGGGCCATTATTACCATTAACTTTTTTATCGTGCAGATCGCTCCCGGCGGCCCTGTCGATCAGGCGATTGCCGCGATTGAATTTGGCCAGGGCGGCGCGTTGCCCGGCGCCAGCGGCGAAGGCGTTCGCGCCAGTCATGCGCAAACCGGCGTCGGCAATATCAGCGACAGCCATTATCGCGGCGGCCGGGGACTCGATCCGGAGGTGATCGCGGAGATCACCCATCGCTACGGCTTCGACAAACCGCTGCATGAGCGTTATTTCAAGATGCTACGGGACTATCTCTCTTTTGACTTCGGCGACAGTCTGTTTCGCAGCGCATCCGTACTGACGCTGATCAAAGATAGCCTTCCCGTCTCCATTACCCTGGGATTATGGAGCACGCTGATTATTTATCTGGTGTCTATCCCGCTGGGGATCCGCAAAGCCGTCCATAACGGCAGTCGCTTTGATGTGTGGAGCAGCGCGTTTATCATTATTGGTTATGCGATCCCCGCCTTTCTGTTCGCTATTTTATTAATCGTCTTTTTTGCCGGCGGCAGCTACTACGATATCTTTCCGCTACGTGGCCTGGTCTCCGCCAACTTTGACACGTTACCGTTGTACCAGAAAATCACCGATTATTTGTGGCATATTACGCTACCGGTGTTGGCGACCGTCATCGGCGGTTTTGCCGCCCTGACGATGCTGACGAAAAATTCGTTTCTCGACGAGGTGCGTAAACAGTATGTCGTTACCGCTCGCGCTAAAGGCGTGAGTGAAAAAAACATTCTCTGGAAACATGTTTTTCGTAACGCCATGCTGCTGGTGATCGCCGGGTTTCCCGCCACTTTTATCAGTATGTTTTTCACCGGCTCGTTGCTAATTGAAGTCATGTTCTCGCTCAACGGCCTGGGGCTGCTGGGTTATGAAGCAACCGTTTCGCGCGACTATCCGGTGATGTTCGGCACGCTTTATATCTTTACCCTGATTGGCTTATTACTGAATATCCTGAGCGATATCAGCTATACGCTGGTCGATCCACGCATTGATTTTGAGGGACGATAATGCCGCGATTAAGCCCGGTCAATCAGGCCCGCTGGGCGCGTTTCCGCCATAATCGCCGGGGCTACTGGTCACTATGGATTTTCCTGGTCGTGTTCAGCCTGAGCTTATGCGCGGAACTGATTGCTAACGATAAGCCATTGCTGGTGCGCTATGAAGGCCAGTGGTATTTTCCGCTGGTAAAAAATTACAGCGAGCGCGATTTCGGCGGCCCGCTGGCGACAACGGCAGACTATCAGGACCCATGGCTACAACGGCAGCTTGAGAATCGGGGCTGGGTGTTGTGGGCCCCCGTACGCTTTGGCGCCAATACCATTAATTTTGCCACCACGCAGCCTTTCCCCTCCCCGCCTTCGGCGAAAAACTGGCTGGGCACCGATGCGAATGGCGGCGACGTTTTCGCCCGCATCCTGTACGGCACTCGCATTTCTATTTTATTCGGCCTGATGTTAACGATTTGCTCCAGCGTCATGGGCGTACTGGCGGGCGCGCTACAGGGCTATTATGGCGGCAAAGTCGATTTATGGGGACAACGTCTCATCGAAGTCTGGTCGGGGATGCCGACCCTGTTTCTGATTATTTTACTTTCCAGCGTAGTGCAGCCTAACTTCTGGTGGCTGCTGGCCATAACCGTACTGTTTGGCTGGATGAGTCTGGTGGGCGTGGTGCGCGCCGAGTTTTTACGGACCCGCAATTTTGACTATATCCGCGCCGCGCAGGCGCTTGGCGTCAGCGATCGTGACATTATCCTGCGCCATATGTTGCCTAATGCGATGGTCGCTACCCTGACATTTTTACCGTTCATTTTATGTAGCTCCATCACCACCCTGACGTCGCTGGATTTTCTGGGATTCGGTCTGCCGCTTGGCTCCCCTTCTCTCGGCGAACTTCTTTTACAGGGGAAAAACAACTTACAGGCTCCCTGGCTGGGGATCGCCGCCTTTCTGTCTGTCGCCATTCTGCTATCGCTGCTGATTTTTATCGGCGAAGCGGTACGCGACGCCTTTGATCCTGCTAAGGCGGTATAAGATGACATCTCCATTGCTTGCGATTGAAAATTTATCGGTAGGTTTCCGTCAGCAACAGCACGTGCGCCCTGTCGTTAACGCCATTTCGTTACAGGTGAACGCCGGGGAAACGCTGGCGCTGGTCGGCGAGTCAGGGTCAGGGAAAAGCGTGACGGCGCTTTCCATTCTGCGTCTTTTGCCTACCCCTCCCGCCGTCTACCTCTCCGGCGATATTCGCTTTCACGGCGAATCATTGCTTCATGCCAGCGAGCAGACGCTACGCGGCGTGCGCGGCAATAAAATCGCCATGATTTTTCAGGAACCGATGGTTTCACTTAACCCACTGCATACGCTGGAAAAACAGCTCTATGAAGTGCTGTCGCTCCATCGGGGAATGCGTCGGGAGGCGGCAAGGGCGGAGATGATCGGTTGTCTGGATCGGGTCGGTATCCGCCAGGCGAGCCAGCGTCTGCGCGATTATCCGCATCAGCTTTCCGGCGGCGAACGCCAGCGCGTCATGATAGCCATGGCGCTGTTAACACGGCCGGAATTACTGATCGCCGATGAGCCGACCACCGCCCTCGACGTCTCCGTACAGGCGCAGATCTTATCTCTACTGCGGGAACTCCAGCGTGAGCTCAATATGGGATTGCTGTTTATCACCCATAACCTCAGCATTGTAAAAAAACTGGCGGATTCAGTGGCGGTAATGCAACACGGCAAGTGCGTAGAGAACCAACGCGCCGACACGCTGCTCTCCGCGCCGACCCATCCGTACACGCAAAAACTACTCAACAGCGAACCCACTGGCGATCCGGTTCCGCTCCCCGCCGGGCAGGCGCCGTTGCTGGAAGTGGACAAGCTGCGCGTCGCCTTCCCAATCCGCAAAGGCATTCTGAAGCGCGTCGTGGATCATAATGTGGTGGTTAACAATATCAGTTTCACCCTGCATCCAGGCGAAACGCTGGGTCTGGTCGGCGAGTCAGGATCGGGAAAAAGCACCACCGGTCTGGCGCTGTTACGGCTTATCCGCTCCGAAGGCCGCATCGTGTTTGACGGTCAATCGCTGGATACGTTAAACCGCCGCCAGCTTTTACCTGTTCGCCACCGTATCCAGGTCGTATTCCAGGACCCAAACTCATCGCTAAACCCGCGTTTAAACGTGTTGCAAATTATCGAAGAAGGCCTGCGCGTCCACCAGCCTACGCTTTCAGGCGCGCAGCGCGAACAGCAGGTGAAAGCGGTCATGATGGAAGTCGGCCTGGACCCGGAAACACGGCATCGTTACCCCGCTGAGTTTTCCGGCGGCCAGCGTCAACGTATCGCCGTCGCCAGGGCGCTGATTTTAAAACCGTCGCTTATTATTCTGGATGAACCGACCTCATCGCTGGATAAAACCGTTCAGGCGCAGATTCTTGCCCTCCTGAAATCGCTCCAGCAAAAGCACCGTCTGGCCTATATCTTCATTAGCCACGATCTGCATGTAGTACGCGCGCTGTGCCATCAGGTTATCGTGCTGCGGCAGGGGGAGGTGGTTGAACAGGGGCAATGCGAGCGCGTGTTTACCGCACCGCAACAGGCCTATACGCGTCAGCTACTCGCGTTAAGCTGACGCCTAAAAAGGATTATTGTTAGAAAAAGGTTCCGCTATCGCCACGCCGAAATTTTTCAGCCGACAGGTGGCGGCAAACTCATCCTGACGATTAACGAACAGGCACGGCTCCCCTTCGCACTCCAGCACGGAGCAAGGAACTTCAATATCGCTTAGCGCCTGGCTGAGCTTATGCATCACTGACCACGCGCTATCGCCTGCCGGACTCAACAGTTTAAGCGCCACCAGACTATTCTCGGTGCTCTGCCCGTTTTGCGGAATCGGTTCAACCTTTGACCCCGCAAAACCCGCCGACCAGCGATAGTTTTGCGGCAGACGGTGAACAATTGAGAGCTGTAATGTATTCACTTTCTTTCCCCGGAAGCACAATTACTTCACAATTTAATTACATTTATATTAACACATCATTGACAACCCGTCCTTAAACAGATTGCTAACGCCCTTCTCTCCGTCAGTGGCTCTACAGCAAGCGGGAGTTAAAATAGTTTTACCGACGCGGAGATAGCGGCGGGCTATATGTACCCGTTTCTGCGATCTAACTCAACCTTTTTAACTACAATGATGTGACTTTTTACATAAATGGATTTTACATAAAATAAACATAAAGGAGGAAAATGATGAATTGGTAATTGATATACATCAACTATGAAAGCCGTTTGGCTTTGCCATCGTGTAGCGGATAGCGTCCCCCAACGCCGCCTGCGCATTCTTCGGCGCCATTGAGGGGCAGCGCGCCCGTCACCGTTTTTTGGGACGGCTGGCGTAGAGATAAAACAGAATGGAACAGGCGGCGCAAAGCGCAATCGACCAAATCATCGGCCACGCACTGGTAAAGGTAGCCAGCGACAGCAACGCGCCGACGATAGCGCCAATACCAAAGCGGAAAGTGCCCGCCAACGAAGACGCCGTTCCGGCCATATGCGGAAACTCATCCAAAATGACCGCCATCGCATTGGACGAAACCATCGACACACAGCCGACAAACGCCGCAACGCCGACCACCAGCGCCCAGAATCCAATGCCCATCAGCGCGCTGAAAACCATCCACACCGCCATCGCAAACTGAATCCATAGCCCGGCCCGAAACATGTTTAGCGCCCCTACCCGTCTGACAAAACGGCTGTTGATAATCGTCATCACAAACAGAAATACGATGTTCAACGCGAAGTAGTAGCCGAAATCCTGCGGCGGAACATGATTAATTTCGATATAAACAAACGGCCCCGCGCTCAAAAAAGAGAACATACCGGCAAAACTAAACCCGCTCGCCAGCATATAGCTCAGTACGCGTTTGTGGCGAAACAACGCGGCAAAGTTACCTATTGTGGTACGAATATGAAAAGGCTGACGCCGCTCAACGGGCAGCGTCTCTTTAATCAAAGCAAAGATCATGACTGACGCCAGAATCGCCGCAATGGCCAGTATCCAGAAGATATAGTGCCAGCTTAACCATACCAACACCCAGCCGCCGACAATGGGCGCCATTAACGGCGCTATCGTAGTGACCAGCATGACAAATGACATCATGCGCGAAAACTCTTCCTTTGGATAAATATCCCGCATCAGCGCATTGATGACGACGCTTGCCGCCGCGGCCGCCAAACCGTGAAAGAAACGCATCACGATCAGTTGATCGATAGTCTGCGCCAACGCACAGGCGACCGCCGCAGCGGCAAATACCAGCGTCCCGCCCAGGATGACCGGCTTACGCCCGAGGCTATCCGCCATCGGTCCATAGATAAGCTGACCCAGCGCAAACCCCAGAATATAGGTGCTGAGCGTCATCTGCGCGCTACCGGCAGGCACGCCGAATTGCGCAGAAATCACCGGCAGCGCAGGAAGATACATATCAATCGACAGCGGCATTAACATGGCCAACAGGCCAAGGATAAAGACAATGGCAAAGGAAGAGTGCTGCCGGGTGGTCACATCGAACTCCTGAAATTAACGAGATAGTTAGCCGACGCTGGCGATTTCTTCTTCAGTCAACGGGCGGTACTCGCCGGGAGCCAGATTCTCATCCAGCGTAATGACGCCAATCCGTTCGCGGTGCAGTTCCACAACGCGATTGCCTACTGCGGCAAACATCCGCTTCACCTGATGATAACGGCCTTCGCTGATGGTCAAACGGACCTGCACAGGCGTTATCACCTCCAGCGTAGCGGGTTTAGTGAGATCTTTTTCATTATGCAACTGCACGCCTTTCGCAAATTGCGCTGCCGTATCGTCGGCCACCGGCGACTCCAGGGTCACCAGATAGGTTTTTTCACAGTGATGGCGCGGCGACGTAATGCGGTGCGACCACTGACCGTCATCTGTCATTAACACCAGACCGGTAGTATCGATATCCAGACGTCCTGCGGCATGCAGCTTATACGCCACCGGCTCATCCAGGAAATACAGTACCGTTGGATGATCGGGATCATCGGTTGAACAAACGTATCCCTGCGGCTTGTTAAGCATAAAATAGCGTGGCCCGTGTTGCTGCGCTAAGGGATTGCCGTCATACGCAACCGCATGTTCCGGGAGCAGTTTGAAGGCCGCATTTTTAATGATGTCGCCATCGACGGTAACGCGGTTACCACGAATTTCACGCCCGGCAATAGCGCGGCTGACGCCAAGCTGCTGAGCGATAAATTTATCAAGTCGCATGTGTGTGATTTAGCCTGTAATAATACGGAAATCGGGCATTCTACCCGAAAAAAGGGAATTGCTATCCGCTCAGTATAGCGGGCTAACTATATCCCTCAAGGGAAATGATTCATGGCATACTATTCCCGGAACCGTTTAACGTAGTGAGACCATGATTTTTACACTCCGCCCCTACCAGCAAGAAGCCGTAGACGCCACGCTCAGCCACTTTCGCCGCCACCGTACGCCCGCCGTGATTGTTCTGCCGACCGGCGCAGGTAAAAGCCTGGTGATCGCCGAACTGGCGCGCGTCGCCCGCGGACGGGTACTGGTGCTGGCGCATGTGAAAGAGCTGGTCGCGCAGAACCACGCCAAATATTGCGCGCTGGGGCTGGAAGCGGATATTTTCGCCGCCGGACTCAAACGTAAAGAGAGTCAGGGCAAAGTCGTGTTCGGCAGCGTACAGTCGGTGGCGCGTAATCTTGACGCCTTCCAGGAGGAGTTTTCGCTGTTGATTGTCGATGAATGCCACCGCATCGGTGACGATGAAGACAGTCAGTATCAGCAAATCCTCACTCACCTGAGTAAAGTTAATCCTCACTTACGTCTGCTTGGGCTCACCGCCACGCCCTTCCGCCTCGGAAAAGGCTGGATTTATCAATTTCATTACCACGGTATGGTGCGCGGCAACGACAACGCGCTGTTTCGCGACTGTATTTATGAACTGCCGCTGCGCTATATGATTAAACACGGCTATCTGACGCCGCCTGAGCGGCTTGATATGCCAGTGGTCCAATACGATTTCAGTCGCCTGCAGGCCCAAAGCAATGGGCTGTTCAGCGAAGCCGACCTGAACCGCGAGCTGAAAAAGCAGCAGCGGATTACGCCGCACATCATCAGCCAGATTATGGAATTTGCGCAAACGCGCAAAGGCGTGATGATTTTCGCCGCCACGGTCGAACATGCGAAAGAGATTGTCGGTCTGCTTCCGGCGGACGACGCGGCGCTGATTACCGGCGATACGCCAGGGCCCGAGCGCGACGCGCTGATTGATAATTTCAAGGCGCAGCGTTTTCGCTATCTGGTTAACGTCTCGGTGCTGACCACCGGCTTTGACGCCCCACACGTTGATCTCATCGCGATTCTACGTCCCACGGAGTCAGTTAGTCTTTACCAACAAATTGTCGGGCGTGGTCTGCGCCTTGCGCCGGGAAAGACCGATTGCCTGATTCTTGATTACGCAGGCAACCCGCACGACCTGTATGCCCCGGAGGTCGGTAGCCCGAAGGGAAAAAGCGATAACGTCCCTGTCCAGGTATTTTGCCCGGCCTGCGGCTTTGCCAACACCTTCTGGGGGAAAACCACTGCCGACGGCACGCTGATTGAACACTTTGGCCGTCGCTGCCAGGGCTGGTTTGAGGATGACGACGGCCATCGCGAGCAGTGCGATTTTCGCTTTCGCTTCAAAAACTGCCCGCAGTGTAATGCCGAAAACGATATTGCCGCCCGACGCTGCCGGGAATGTGACGCCATTCTGGTCGACCCGGACGATATGTTAAAAGCGGCGCTCAGGCTCAAGGATGCGTTAGTCCTGCGCTGTAGCGGAATGACGATGCAGCATGGGCAGGATGAGAAAGGCGAATGGCTGAAAATCACTTACTATGACGAGGACGGCGCGGATGTCAGTGAGCGCTTCCGCTTGCACACGCCCGCCCAGCGTACCGCTTTCGAACAGCTATTTATTCGCCCGCATACCCGCACGCCCGGCGTTCCTTTACGCTGGATCACGGCGGCGGATATTGTCGCGCAGCAGGCGCTGTTGCGGCATCCCGATTTTGTGGTCGCGCGGATGAAAGGCCAGTACTGGCAGGTGCGTGAAAAAGTGTTCGACTATGAAGGCCGCTTCCGCCGGGCGCACGAATTACGTGGTTAATTGTACTTTTCATTGATGTAACGGCGATTTGAGTATAGAATCCCGCCCGCCTTTGCATACGCAAAGCAGATCACTTACCTGTTGCTGGGTCGCCTGTAGCAGGAATTATTAAAGAGAGATTTAAATGTTTACTATCAACGCAGAAGTACGTAAAGAGCAGGGTAAGGGTGCGAGCCGCCGCCTGCGCGCCGCTAACAAGTTCCCGGCAATCATCTACGGCGGTTCTGAAGCCCCGATTGCTATCGAACTGGACCACGACCAGGTGATGAACATGCAAGCTAAAGCTGAATTCTACAGCGAAGTTCTGACCCTCGTTGTTGACGGTAAAGAAGTAAAAGTTAAAGCTCAGGCTGTACAGCGTCACGCTTACAAACCGAAGCTGACTCACATCGACTTCGTTCGCGCGTAATCGCCTGGAAGTTGAAGAAAAACCCCGCTCCGGCGGGGTTTTTTTATGCGTTTAATTGAATTTGACGACATGCAGAGCAACGAGAACCCACTTTGCTTTTCTGCTTTCTTACACCTCGCCACATTCAATTAGCGCCTCCCCTAATCGAGGATCTGTAGTTTCCGACGCGGTATTCATACCTTTAAGCCGATTGAATAATGCCCGTTGACGAACGCTGGCACTTTCCGGTTTCCATGGCAAAATTCGTATTGGTATCGTTTGTCCGTCATTCAACGCATCAAATACCTTTTCATTGGTCAGTAAGTCGCCGCAGCTCCATGTCTTGCTATCAAACTGAAAATCAAATAAGACATGGAGCTCCAGTTCATCTACACGCACTTGACGCTTTGCATTATCGATGCGTATTTCCACCTTCTCTTTATGCGTCAAAGTTGCATCAAGATTGAGTCCATACCGTTTCAACTGCCCCTTGTCGTAATAGTAACGTATGCTGGACCAGGTTGATTTAAAAGCAAATCCAGTAATGAATAAACCACTTAACAAGAACAGCGGGCATATGAACAAGCTCAGTAACCAGTTGGCACCATAAGTATAAAACAGTACCAACGAGAGAACGGTGAACACCATGCCGAGCACCAACATCATCAAAAATGCGACAATGTGCGCATACAAAACCTGCCGAAATAAACTGAAATTAACAGGCGGCTTCTGTCGTATTCCTTTACTCACTACGGCGTCCTTTTATGTCGTATGCCTTTATTTCCCGCCCGACGTGCGTCGCTGCAACTGATCGCGCAAATTCGGCGGCGTCCCTTTGATAGTCAGGGTATCGGTCGCCGGGTCCCAGAAAATCCGCTCACCCAGCAGCATCGCATCAAAGTTAATCGTTAACCCGCCGCCGCTGCCGGCATATTTGGTTAGCTGGCGCAGCGTACTGCGATCCGCCGGAAAGCTCTCTTCCAGCTCATAGCCTTTTTCGGCGGTAAATTCGCTGAAGCTGACTTCACTGACGCCGGAAAGCTCTTTAGACAGCGATTCCAGCTCAATCTCTTCCCCGGCTTGTAACTGCTCGTTGCAGTAGCTGTACACCTGCTGACGCACGTTCTGACGTTCTGCTTTATCCAACTGCGCTTCTGCGGTGAAATCATCCACTGCCTGCAACAGGCCGCGATTCTGCGCTTTGGCGTTCAACCCTTCGCTGGCGCCGAGGAAATCCATAAAGAAGTCAGCGACCTTGCGCCCTACCCGACCTTTCAGGAACGTCAGATAGCGGGTCGATTGCGGATTAGTTTCCCACTCGGTAAGATCGATACGCGCCACGATATCCGCATGGTTGATATCAAGATAATGCGTCGGGTTAATGTCCAGATTTTCATTGACCCGCATACTGCTCAGGTTGTTCAGTACCGTAACCAGCAGATACTCCACCGCCAGGTAGCGATAATGGCAGAACAATACAATGCCGCCGTCCGCAAAGGGATATTTCGCCAGTTCGTCACGCAGGCGTCCGGTCGCCGCCCGGCTAAAGGCAAGAAAATCTTCTTCCCCCTGACGTTGCAACCGCAGCGCTTGCGCCAGTTCACTCTCTTCATTAAACAGGCCATACGCCTTATTCTTGGCGCTATAGACCCGATGCAGTTCAGCCACCATCTCGACAACGGTGGTTGTCGGCTCCAGCAATGAATCGCGCAAGACCAGCTCAAGATTTTGCTCATCGCGCTTGATAAGCTGGTGCAGGGCAATCTGGTTGATATCCAGACTCATGATAAACTCTCCTTTAAGACCGGGCGGTATTCAACCACCGCCTGCCGGAAGACGCAAGCAATCGCCCTGTCATTTCAGGCGTTATCCGTAACGCGAATGATTTAGGGGATAAAAATGCAGAAAAAAAACTGTTGCTACGGTAATATGTTGCCCTTTCATGAACAAACAGATTTTGATTTATGCCACAACTCTCCCGCTATAGTGATGAACATGTTGAACAACTGCTGAGCGAACTGCTCAGTGTACTGGAAAAACATAAGGCGCCGACCGATCTTTCCCTGATGGTGCTGGGAAATATGGTCACCAACCTTATCAACACCAGCGTGGCGCCGGCTCAACGCCAGGCGATTGCGAACTCTTTTGCCCGCGCCTTGCAGTCTTCGATTAGCGAAGACAACGCGCACTAAAAAGCCGACTCCGGAGAAACAAGCGACAGGTATGGTAACTCATCGTCAGCGCTACCGTGAAAAAGTCTCCCAGATGGTTAGCTGGGGGCACTGGTTCGCTCTGTTCAATATACTGTTGGCTACGTTGCTCGGCAGCCGTTACCTGTTTGTCGCCGACTGGCCGACAACGCTTGCGGGTCGCATATACTCCTACCTGAGCATTGTCGGGCACTTTAGCTTTCTGGTGTTCGCCAGCTATTTGCTTATTCTTTTTCCGCTCACGTTTATCGTGATGTCCCAGCGGCTGATGCGGTTTATATCAGCCATTCTGGCGACCGCGGGTATGACGTTGTTGCTTATCGACAGCGAAGTCTTTACCCGTTTTCACCTGCATCTTAATCCCATTGTCTGGGAGCTGGTCATCAACCCTGACCAGAACGAAATGGCGCGCGACTGGCAGCTTATGTTTATTAGCGTGCCGGTTATCTTATTGATTGAGATGCTATTTGCGACATGGAGTTGGCAAAAGCTGCGCAGTCTCACGCGCCGTCGCCATTTCGCAAGGCCGCTTGCGGCATTCTTTTTCGTCTCCTTTATCGCATCGCATCTTATCTACATCTGGGCAGATGCTAATTTTTACCGGCCGATTACCATGCAGCGGGCAAACCTGCCGCTCTCTTATCCGATGACGGCGCGACGTTTTCTTGAAAAACACGGTCTGCTGGATGCGCAGGAATATCAGCGCCGTCTGGTAGAGCAAGGCAATCCGGAAGCGGTCTCCGTTCAGTACCCGCTCAGCAATTTGCACTATCGCGATATGGGCACCGGTCAGAATGTGCTGCTCATTACCGTAGACGGCCTGAACTATTCTCGCTTTGAGAAGCAGATGCCGGAGCTGGCTACATTTGCCGAGCAAAACATCGACTTCACCCGTCATATGAGTTCAGGGAATACCACTGATAACGGTATTTTCGGCCTGTTCTATGGCATATCGCCAGGCTATATGGATGGCGTGTTATCCACCAGAACGCCTGCGGCGCTCATTACCGCGTTGAATCAGCAAGGCTACCAACTGGGACTGTTTTCTTCGGATGGCTTCGCCAGCCCGCTTTATCGTCAGGCATTACTGTCCGATTTCTCGATGCCGGCAGCGCAAACGCAGTCTGATGCGCAAACGGCCAGCCAGTGGATAGACTGGCTTGGGCGCTACGCACAGGAAGATAACCGCTGGTTCTCATGGATATCGTTTAACGGTACTAATATTGATGACAGTAACCAGAAAAATTTTGTTAAGCGTTACGCCAGTGCCGCCAGCGACGTGGATGCGCAAATCAATCGGGTTCTGAACGCGCTGCGAGAGGCCGGTAAATTCGACAATACTGTCGTGATCATTACCGCAGGACGCGGCATACCGTTGACGCCGGAAGAAAATCGCTTCGACTGGTCGCAAGGTCATCTGCAAGTACCGCTGGTGATCCACTGGCCGGGGACGCCTGCGCAGCGTATTAATGTGCTTACCGATCATACCGATGTGATGACCACGTTGATGCAACGCCTGTTACATGTCAGCACGCCAGCGAACGAATATTCACAGGGCCAGGACATCTTTACCGTTCCACGTCGTCATAACTGGGTAACGGCGGCAGACGGCAGTACGCTGGCAATCACGACGCCGCAAATGACCCTGGTGCTCAATAATAACGGTCATTATCAGACCTATGACTTACACGGCGAGAAGATCAAAGATCAGAAGCCGCAGCTCAGTCTGCTGCTGCAAGTGCTAACAGAAGAGAAACGTTTTATCGCTAACTGATTAATTATAAATCAGTTAGCACCGTTTCCCCTTGCATTCGCGTTGGAAAGAGGTAGTATTAGCACCCACAAGTCGGCACGTAGCGCAGCCTGGTAGCGCACCGTCATGGGGTGTCGGGGGTCGGAGGTTCAAATCCTCTCGTGCCGACCAAAATTCCCCTTAAAAACCAGCCTGCCAGGGCTGGTTTTTTTATATATCCAATTTGCAAATGGTGAAATGATGGTGAAATAGCTATCGAAGGTCACTGCAAATTGACTTCAAGCTCCCTCCAACGCGAAAAGTTGAACAGATGACTTAAATACATTGATTAGTCATCCTTAACCAGTAGAATCCGCCACGACTGGTAACTATTCAATACACGCACTATCGAACGATCGCCAGTTTGCCGCAGCCCGTTCTTGCATACAATGTGGCTGCGGCACACCATCACATCAAAAATTTGAAAATCAGGGTAAACCTGTCACTTAACCTGAAGCAGGTCTTCATAGCGGGTGGTATATCGGGATGACAGTATGTTTCTCTTCATAGCCCACTGTTGCTGGATACCCTCCCCGGCAAAGTACAGCTTTCCCCTGCCCTTCTTTGCATTCAGGTGATCCAGTACTTCCATCGGCTTCTCGCTACCGGCGCGCGGCGCGTTATCATCGAAAAAGTTGCGCCGCGCCCTGACTGAAGAAGTCTCCCCTATTTCACCTGTACATCATCCGTACTGTCTGATGTTGTTCGTCCGGGAATATCTTTGTCGCACCGCACCTCATTCACCTGGTGCATCAGTTACGACGCCACTGAACGTTCAGATAGCTCCCCAGCATCTCCTCCACAAGAGGTCGCAGGCCATCCAAAAATGTCTTTTTCGCGCTCTCCATCGCTCTTGCTCCGATAGTGCGCTCTGCATCGGTATTACCGACCAGCCCAGACGGTCTCAGCTCTGTGTCAGACAGCATCCGGTACGTTTCCTCATAATCCGATATTTGCTTTTCACGAAGCGCGTTAACGCGTTCCGGCGCTTTGCGCTCCAGCACTCTGTGTAACGGCCCCCACTGCAGTATCCACTCCCTGAACTCGCTTTTTTCAGCGGCTTTCACCTGAAGCTCCGCGTCCTGAAGGTCTGTAACCGTCACGCCGGATACGTCAAAGAAACGCATTTCTGACGTCACGCTGGTCAGCCCGAGTGATTTCTTCAGCTTATTCTGATACGCCAGCCAGACCTCAATTTCATCAACGAGAGCCAGCGTTCTGACCTTTTCCCGGGCAATCTGTTCCAGTTTTCCCAGACGGAACATCTCACGCCCCGTGGCAACCAGCGCCGCGAGATCG
Source organism: Salmonella sp. 32020114201800008SM (assembly GCF_017572025.1). Classification (NCBI taxonomy): domain Bacteria; kingdom Pseudomonadati; phylum Pseudomonadota; class Gammaproteobacteria; order Enterobacterales; family Enterobacteriaceae; genus Salmonella; species Salmonella sp. 32020114201800008SM. Next base: position 1,191,804 of record NZ_JAGEQM010000001.1, read on the forward strand.
TTATCGTATTGCCCTTTTTCTGCATTATGTACCAGCTGTACGTTCTTCATCTGGTGCAAAAAAAATGTGACCCGGTCCTCGCAGCTTGAGGTTGCCTCTGTTGCCATAGCAAAGGTGTTTGCTCTCAACGCCTCATCTTCAGCCAGTTGTGCCAGCCAGGACGATATCTGTGCCTTAAACCCCGCGTCCTTTATGAAGTTTTCCGTCTCACTCAGTCTGTCCAGGAAGAGGCTGAAGGCGTCGGCGTTATCTTCCTGTCCGAACATATGCCATCTGTCTGCAGGAGCCGGTTCCCCCTCCCGGGCAGGCACCAGCCAGTCAGCGGCCGCCAGGTGCAGTGCCCGAGTTTCCCGGGGGGCGGAGGCTCCCGCCATATCGAATTGTATTATGGGGCCTGAATAGCCAGGCGCGCTGGTGATCTCCCGCAGCGCCTGCAAAGTACGTTCAGACAGTGGGTTCCCTTCCAGATTTACGGTTGTCTCTGAAGACAGATGAATGAGACTTTCCGGCAGGCGGGTCAGCTGGTTACGATAGACCGACAGCGACAGTAGTCCTGACGGCAGCATCGGCAGGCTGGTCAGCCGGTTACCAGATACCATCAGCTCCTTCAGTTCTGACGGCAGCACCGGCAGACTGGTCAGCCGGTTACCAGATACAATCAGCTCCTTCAGTCCTGACGGCAACGCCGGCAGGCTGGTCAGCCGATTATTATAGGCCCACAGCTTATATAATTCTGACGGCAGCGTCGGCAGGCTGGCCAGTTGGTTATCAGATACCGACAGCTCCTGTAGCCCTGACGGCAACGTCGGCAGGCTGGTCAGCTGGTTATTATAGGCCCACAGCTTACATAATTCTGACGGCAGCGCCGGCAGGCTGGCCAGTTGGTTATCAGATACCGACAGCTCCTGTAGCCCTGGCGGCAACACCGGCAGGCTGGTCAGTTGATTACCAAAGATCCACAGCTTACATAGTCCTGACGGCAGCGCCGGCAGGTGGGTCAGCGGGTTACTAAAGATCGACAGTTCCAGTAGTCCTGGCGGCAGCACCGGCAGGCTAGTCAGCTGGTTACCAGAGACCTCCAGCGTCCGCAGTTCTGGCGGCAGCGCCGGCAGGCTGGTCAGATTATTATCAGGAATAACCAGTGTGGTAATATGCGCGGGTAAACAGTCTGGCAAGGTGGTAAGACCTGATTCTCCCACGTTAAGCACTGCATTGCCATTATTCAGGCAGGCACGCATTTTCTGTACCACTGCTGCACGGCCGCGTGACTCTTCTGCGGGTGCAGCCCTTCTCCACGCTGACCAGACAGCATCATACTCTGCTGGCGTCTGTGGAGCCGTTGTGGCAGGGAGGAAGGATGTCCTGAATGTCCCGGATGCCCCTTCCGCGTGTCCTGTGCCCTCCTCACCCTGTGCTGTGTCCAGGGTGAGGCGATGTGTTTCACTGTACCCCTGGCAATTTACGGTATAGTTCCCGGCATCATCAAGGGTGACTGACAATATCTCCTGACTGTCTTCATCCAGAATACAGAAGTAATTTTCCCCGTGCTGGCCGGAATGAATGCTTTCCTCCCATCCGGCATACGCGAGCGTCCTGAGCAGTTCAAATCTGTTGATCACATCCTCCCGCGTCGTTCCGGCCGGCGGGTGACAAATCGCCCAGATGCACTCCAGCGCTTCAGTCTGGTGCGTTGAGCAAAAAAATTCCTTCATTTTTTCCCAGGAACTCATTTCAGGGGGGGTATCAGACCAGGCAATACGATAAATGCGACGGTTACTGATGGTGGCGGGAAGACATCCGCTTCCAATATGAAAGGGCATAACAAAAAACCTTTATAAATTTACATATAGTATCTGTCCGGCAGACATCATCTCTTCCTGGTCTTAATTTCACAATAAGGTTATCGGCGGATTCATGGTCGTCCTGACATGGCGGGCTTCAGAAGGTGCAGAAGAAAAATCCGTTATGATGACCGGATGGCGGGACTGTCATTTTACAGCTAAAGTGTCGATTTTTTCAGGGTCGCTTTCCACGATGACCAGATCATCCGGTATCAACGCCCGGGCGTTCAATTTTCGATTCTGCCTGCCTGCGCAGCTCTTCCGGCGAATAAACCCTTTGAACGACTTTACCGTCTTTAAACTGCCAGCAGCATGAATATCAGCGCGACGGTTTTCATCCGTATCAGGCAACTCTGCAACGCTCTGGCCAGCAGGCCACAGCCCGGAAACATCACGCGTAATACACGTAATAACATCGTTATCGTCGTAGGTAATTTTCAGCGTGTCTGCTGAAAATAATTGCTGGCACCCATACCAGTCCTGACCATCCTCTGATTTAAGATACGCCGCATCGGCGAATAATGTGTCATCTGGTTCCGGTGCATACGGAATGAAATTTTTAATATTTAAAAACTGTTTGTTCTTTTTATTTTTTTTCCGCTGTCATAATTATTCCTTCTTATACACTTGGGGCTGTCACCCACGTATCACCAACCAGATACTGAATGGGACGTTGTCACCCGAATAGTCATCGCGCCACGCACTCCCATTACCTCAATCACTGCGCCAGCGAGACAGATATTACCGCAGCCAGTATCCGTGATGATTTTGTTATAAGCGTAAGACCAGGAGCCACGACACATCCAGTAAGGGTGATTGAATGCGCCCTGAGACTCCAGCCAGACGATAAACTCCGCCGTCGTCCACGGATTATCATCACAGCCGATAATACGCTCGCGCGGCACCGATACGACGCACAAACAAATCCTTGTCCGGAATATCGCCGCCATTCTGTGATTTTTGTAATGCATCGGCGGCACGACTTATGGTTTCTCGCAAACCAACGTATTCGATAAGACCGTCAACACTTTTTCCTGACAGCGCCGTCAGGGTTTCGTCCAGCGGCTGCTTGCCCGCCAGTTTATTCAGTACCGTGGTGGCAAAGTTCGGATCATTTCCCAACGCGTCAGCCAGTTCCTGCAGGGTGTCCAGTGGCTCCAGTACGGAACCAACCAGCGCGGCAATCAGTTTGCGGACAAACTCCGCGTTTGTTGTCTGAAGCCCTTTAGCATCGCCTGGCGGCGTCGGTGTGGTCGGCGTTCCAGTGAATGCCGGGCTGTCCAGCGGCGCTTTGGTCCGTACCTCACCCATAACGGTTTTTACCGCCTTTGGTGTGGCCGCCAGCGCTTCGCTGTCACTGTCCGTGGCACTGCTTAATTTAACGATACCTTTTTTCGTCAGGCTTGCATCTTCCAGGGAAATCACGTCTGCGATATCCTCGGCCCGTTTCGCGGCCTCTTCGGCTCTGGTTGCCAATTCTCCGGCTGCAGCTCTGCTTTGCGCTGCCAGTGATGCGCTGGTATCAGATGCGGCGGCGTGGGTGGATGCCTCCGATGCTGATGACGAGGCGGCTGCCGCCGTTCTGGCTGTGTCAGCCGACGCCGCGCTGGCTGATGCCTCCCCGGCTTTTGTGGTCGCCGTACCTGCGCTGCTCTCCGCAGATGCTGCGGATGAAGCTGCCGACCAAAATTCCCCTTGAAAACCAGCCTGTCAGGGCTGGTTTTTTTTATGCCTACAATTAAAAAGTTAGCTGATGCCAGAGACGTTATTTTGCATGAACTGATTTTGCATGAACTGATTGGACATCTTTCCTGTGCAGTGGTCAACGTAAAGTCAATGCAGGCAACTAACGTAAACCATGTTTGTACTAAAACAGAAAAAGCGCATCTACACCCTATGCTGGAAGAAATGTTTGCAGTGGCAGGTAAATGAGTAAGCAATCTGTTGCAGCAATAATAAAACGTTCTGGTAAGGTAAACGGCTTACCACTTCTTTGTCACTAACAATTAGCCTCCCTGTCGCCATAGGGCCGATAATGATCGGCTAGTCACAACACGTTTTTGTAGACAACGTACGGTGATTAATTACTCCTTCAGCCAGCAACTCGCTAATTGTTATTCAACTTCAGAAATTATAACTAATTGAAGCACCTACAAAATTATGCCCTGAATTTTTATCCGTGAGTGATCCATTCGAGAAATGCCGAATATAAGCTTCTGTAGAAAAAGCCCCAAAGTTCCAGCCAAGAAACGCTTTTTCTCCAAAGGTAAATGCAGAATTGACACGCATATCATCTCGCGACTTAGATTTTATATAAGCCCCCAGACCAATACCGGTATAGATACCAGCGAAATGAACCAGCGCCACATCCTTCGAGATACCCAATACGCCCTGGTTATATTTATTGCAGGGAACGCTGCCAGAATGTTTACTGCAATCATCGATACCCTTAGCCTTAAATCCTCCTAACTCCAGATTATTTCTTGCCTGTAAAAAGAAAAAATCGCTGGGTTCACTGTATGTCAGAAATGCCGTATATAAGTGCTCAACCCCTCCTCTTCTTATACTTTCTCCCGCAGCAAAAGAGATCTGATGCTTGTTGCCCTTGCCAAAAAAAACATTATCATTAGCAGAACATGCGAATGCACAAAGTAATAATATATATATAAATATTCTCTTCATATACACTCCACCACCATTTCAATGTCAATAATTATTTTTAACCGGCTAACATATTTAAAATTTTCTACGCCACGCTTACGCTCACAGAAACGGCTGATATAGCATCCAGTATTAATATTATTGTCATAATTACTCCAACCAGCATTTTTGATGCAAACAGGCTGGACATGGACTGTGTGCAGAAATCAAAACATACTCACTACGCTTTCCCCTTGAGTCGCCCCAACGGGTGCTCAAAACGCCGCGAGTGTTGTTCAGGCACATCCAGGATAAGTTATAAGTGAATGACTCTCATTCCTGACCACATTTTCATTTATGATAAGAATATCGTCAGAATCTCTTTATCGCATAAAAATACCTCTGCTATTGACTTAATATTTAATTTAACAGATGTCGCGGTTTATTCGTTCTGCTCAGATGTATTTCATTGGCATTAATAAAACCATAAATAAATTCAATTAAAATAATTTGTTAATAATGAAAATCTTTAGACGCTATGACTTTTAATAAGGAATTTCCTGCCAGTAAAGATAGTCTGGACTTACGGGCGCAAGGGCGCAGCTACATATGCCACACTTCTGTTATGTCACATTGTCCGAAAAAAGCGTCCAGACCAGTATTCAACTTCAGGGAGTATTCTGTTTTCTCTCACAACAGGTTGTTTTATCCTTTCTATCGTTCAGCTAATGACTCGCCTGTCACAGGTTTTACTACTTACCCATGCACTAATTAAGGTAAAATTTACGCGCTTGACAATGTGGCAAATCTGGACGATTTCCGCGCTGAAAACAATAATCATTCTAATAAAACTCAGGAGATATAGCATGCCTGAAGTAACACCTTTTCAGGTGCTTATTGTGGACGACCATCCACTTATGCGGCGAGGTATTCGTCAATTACTGGAACTGGACCCGGCTTTTTATGTCGTTGCCGAAGCGGGTGACGGGGCGAGTGCGATCGATCTGGCGAATCGCATTGAGCCCGATCTGATCCTGCTGGATCTGAATATGAAAGGTCTGAGCGGGTTAGATACCCTGAACGCGCTACGCCGGGATGGTGTAACGGCGCAAATTATTATTCTTACCGTCTCGGATTCCGCCAGCGACATCTACGCGCTGATCGACGCCGGCGCCGACGGTTATCTGCTCAAAGATAGCGATCCGGAAGTGCTGCTGGAGGCCATTCGCAAAGGCGCTAACGGCGGTAAAGTCTTTAGCGATCGGGTCAATGAATATCTGCGTGAGCGCGAACGGTTTGGCGCGCAGGAAGATCCCTTTAGTATCCTGACCGAACGAGAGTTAGATGTCTTGCATGAGCTGGCGCAGGGGCTTTCTAACAAACAGATTGCGTCAGTACTGAATATTTCTGAGCAGACGGTTAAGGTGCACATTCGTAATCTACTTCGCAAGCTAAACGTGCGCTCGCGCGTCGCGGCGACCATTCTATTTTTACAAACACGCGGAATGCAGTAACAAGCCAGGCCCGGTGGCGCCACGCCACCGGGCCGTCAGGGCATTATTTCTCCTGCGCCAGCCGGATACTGCGCTCTATCACCGCCCGCCGGGTATCGTCTGCCGGCAACAGTTTCAGCATCATCTCCCAGGCCGCCACCGCCTCGCCAAAGCGCTGCTGCTCAAAGGCGCTGAACGCATACAGGCTTAACACCCGGATATCCGTGTGGTCGCGGCTCACCAGCCGGCGCAGCAGCTCCCCGCCGCGGCGGTTATCCTCCGGGTCGGACGAGCGCGTCAGCGCCTCCGCGTAGCCCAGCGCTGCATCGCGGTTTTCCGGGTCCAGCCGGTAGGCGTTCGCATACGCCCCGGTGGCGGTACCGGCATTACCCAGTACCATACCGGTGCGTCCCAGCATAAGCCAGCCCTCAACATTGCCGGCATCATTCTGCAGGCGGGTGCGCAGCCCCAGCGCCAGCCGCGCCATCTCCTCTTCATTCAGCGGCTGCGCCTGCGGGTCCAGCGCCCGCGCCAGCAGCCCGGGCGTCTGCGCCGTTGCCTGCTGCCAGGCCCTCACCTGCGGATAGCTGCCGGTCAGGACGTAGCTGCCGGCGCCGACCGCCAGCGCAATGACGGCCCCCGGCACATAAACGCCCCACCCGGCGCGCGCGCCGCAAACCGGGGTGTCCGCCGGCAGCGGCTCCCGGCGCAGGCGCACCCGCCGGCGCGTGCGGGCGACGATTATCCACCCGCCCGCCACGATGGCGGCCAGCGGCAGCACCCACAGCAGCACCGTCAGCGGGGTCAGCGGCGGGTCGTAGGTGACAAAGTTGCCGTAGCGCGCCACCATGTAATCGATGATTTCCTGGCGGCTCTTCCCCTCCTGCATCAGGTCATACACCCTGCGGCGCATGTCGGTGGCTATCATCGCGTTCGAGTCCGCAATGCTGTTGTTCTGGCATTTCGGGCAGCGCAGCTGCTCCGTGAGCTGGCGGAACTGCTGCTCCTGCGCTTCATCTTTAAACGGCATCACGTCGGTGGTTGCCCGCGCTGACCCGGAGATAACCAGCACCAGCATCAGCATCACCATGCCCGGTAACAGTCTCATTGCGCCGCCTCCCGGCTGTATCTGTCCCACAGCGGTTTCAGTTCACTTTCCCATACCCGGGCATTCAAATCGCCCGCATGGCGGTAGCGGATAATCCCGTTGCCGTCGATGAGGAAGGTTTCCGGCGCGCCGTACACGCCCAGGTCCAGCCCCAGCATCCCGTCGCTGTCCGATAAACTCAGCGCATACGGGTTGCCCAGTTCCTTTAACCAGGCCACCGCCTTCGTCCGGTCGTCCTTATAGTTCAGCCCGACCACCCGGATACCCTGCGCAGAAAGCTGGTTCAGGTACTGATGCTCGGCGCGGCAGGTCGGGCACCAGGTGGCCCAGACGTTAAGCAGCACCGGTTTCCCCTGCGTCAGCACCTCCGCCTCATAGTACTGACCCGGCGTCTCCAGCGATTCCAGGCGGAACGCCGGCACCGGCTTCCCGGTCAGCGCCGATTCGAGATTCGTCGGGTCATCCCCCTGCGCGTTGCGCGCCAGCTGCCACAGCAGCGCCGCGGCAATCAGCAGAAAAATCAGCAGCGGTAATAACAGTACGTTGCGTTTCATCCGGCCTCCGGCAATGGTTTACGGCGGCGGTAGCGCGGGTCCGCCAGGCACAGCAGCCCGCCCAGCGCCATCAGCAGTCCCCCGGCCCATATCCAGCGGACAAACGGTTTGTAGTACAGGCGCACGGCCCACGCGCCGTTGTCCAGCTCCTCCCCGAGCGCGGCGTACAGGTCGCGGGTCAGCCCGCCGTCAATCGCCGCCTCGGTCATCACCATCCGGCTGGTGTTGTAGAGCCGTTTCTCCGCGTGCAGCACCGCCTCCGGCTCGCCGTGGCGCGTCACCCCGATGAGGGCCACCCCGCCGCGGTAGTTGGGGCCGGTGATGTCCCGCACCTCCCGGAAGGTGAAGCGGTAGTCGTGAATGGTCACGCTGTCGCCCGCCCGCATCCGCACGTCACGCTCCACGCTGTAATTCTGGCTGAAGGCGATGCCGGTAATCGTCACCGCCAGCCCGAGGTGCGCCGCCACCATCCCCAGGTAGCTGAGGGAAATCCTGGCGCCGCGGGACACGCGCTGTACGGCTTCGGCCACCGCCAGCACCGCAATCCAGCAGGCCATCGCCATCCCCACCGCCGTCATGGCGATGATTTTATCTTCCAGCAGCCATGGCAAAAGTACCGACAGCACCAGGGTGGAGACCAGGGCGGTGAGCAGCAGTTTCCTGATGTTACGCGGCCGGTCCCGGCCCCAGCGCACCAGCGGCCCCACCCCCAGCAGCAGGGCAAAGGGGACCATCAGCCAGGTGAACATGGTGTTAAAGAACGGCTCCCCCACCGAAATGCTGCCCAGCCCCAGCTGTTTGTGCACCAGCGGCAGCAGGGTGCCCAGCAGTACCACCAGCATGGCGGCCATCAGCAGGACGTTATTGCCGAGCAGCAGCGACTCGCGCGACCACAGCGTGTTGTTCACCCGCGAACGCACCCTGTGCCCGCGCACGGCGAACAGCAGCAGCGAGCCGCCGGTGACCAGCACCATAAAGGCGAGGATAAACATTCCGCGCGCCGGGTCGGAGGCGAAGGCGTGCACCGACACCAGCACCCCGGAGCGCACCAGGAAGGTGCCCAGCAGGCACAGCGAGAAGGCGCAGATGGACAGCAGCAGCGTCCACGCCCTGAAGCCGGCGCGCTGTTCCGTGACCGCCAGCGAGTGCAGCAGGGCGGTGCCCGCCAGCCACGGCATAAAGGAGGCGTTCTCCACCGGGTCCCAGAACCACCAGCCGCCCCAGCCCAGCTCGTAGTAGGCCCACGCCGAGCCGAGCACGATGCCCAGCGTCAGGAACACCCACGCCGCCAGCGTCCACGGGCGGGCAAAACGGGTGAACGCGCTGTCCAGACGCCCGCTCAGCAGCGCGGCGATGGCGAAGGCGAAGGCCACCGAGAAGCCGACATAGCCCATGTACAGCAGCGGCGGGTGGAAAATCAGCCCCGGGTCCTGTAGCAGCGGGTTCAGGTCGCGCCCCTCCACCGGAAAGGCCGGCAGCGTGCGGGCGAACGGGCCGGAAGTGAACAGGATGAACGCCAGAAAACCGGCGCAGACCATCCCCATCACCGCCAGCACCCGGGCGACGATATCCGCCGGCACCCGCCGGCTGAACACCGCCACCGCCAGGGTCCAGCCGCTCATCAGCAGCACCCACAGCAGCAGCGAGCCCTCGTGCGCTCCCCAGGTGGCGGCCACCCGGTACCACACCGGCAGCTGCGTGTTCGAGTTGCCGGCGACATAGGCCACGGTGAAGTCGTTAACCACAAAGGCGTGCACCAGCACGAAAAACGCGCCCGCCACGCAGATAAACAGCAGCCAGGCGAACACCCCGGCCGACGCCATCATCCGCGCGTCACCGCGCGCCACGCCCCACAGCGGGTAAACGGACAGCAGCAGCGCCACGCCGAGCGCCAGGCACAGCAGCGCGTGGCCGTATTCAGGCATCATGATGAGGTGTCCTTATCAGCGCGTTGCGGGCGGCGGTGGTTTTCCTGCATCGCCTTTTCCACTTCCGGCGGGGTGTAGTTCTCGTCATGCTTGGCCAGCACCTCGTGCGCCAGGACGTGGTTGCCCTTCTCCAGGGTGCCCTGCACCACCACCCCCTGCCCCTCGCGGAACAGGTCCGGCAGTATCCCCTCATAGCTCACCGTCACCGACCCTTCGGCGTCGTAGAGGCTGAAGTTCACCTTCAGCGAGTCCGGGTCGCGCCTGACGCTGCCGGGCATCACCATCCCGCCGACGCGCAGGCGCTGGCCCGCCGCCGGCAGCTGCTGCGTCTCGCGCTTGCCGTAGAGGATTTCGCCGGGGGTATAGAACAGGTCGATATTCGCGCGCAGCGCGTACAGGACCAGAGCGGTGGTCAGCGCCAGGCCCGCCAGCACCGCGCAGACCACCCATAGCCGGTTTTTACGTCGCAGGTTCACGCGGCCTCCTGTTGCGCCTGTGCGGCACGCATCCGCGCCTCGCGCGCCCGCTGCTGCGCCACGCCGCGCAGAATGGCCCGGCGCTGCAGCACCGTGTGCAGCGCCAGCAGCGCCAGCGGCGCCACGGTCATCGCCACCGCCAGCCAGACAAAAAAGGCGTACCCGCCCATGGCGAA